>NZ_SULI01000034.1 GCF_005518135.1 Shimia litoralis
CATGAACATAAACCAGATGCATCTTAGCCAAGCCGCAAACCTGTCCTAAAAAGCAGGACCACTTCAGCCAGCACCTTTGAGGCTGGTAGCGCATCTTCAGAATTATAGCCGAACAAGACTTCGTTGCGGACAAAGTCATAGGCTGCGCCGATACTGTCGCCTTCTGACAGCGCTGCCCATCCGCGTTGCGCGATGAGCGCCTTTATGGCGGGGTTCTGGTAGTCTAGGAGCGGCGTTTCAGATAGATAATCGTGGGACATTTTTGAACTCTTCTTTTGTCGTTCCAACTCATATACAATCTCTAGTAGCTAGAGGTTCAAGAGGTTTCTTTATGTTTTCTATCGGAGAGCTTTCAAAGCGCACAAAGGTCAAGGTTCCGACCATACGCTACTATGAAGAAATGGGGCTTTTGCCCGAAGCTGAGCGTACTTCAGGCAACCAACGGCGATACGATATAGCAGGGTTGGAGCGGCTGAGTTTCATCCGACATGCCCGTGACCTTGGGTTCTCCATCGAGGCGATCTCATCTTTGATCGAACTCCAAGATCATCCGGATCGGTCATGCGAGGCAGCAACGGATATTGCATCATCGCAGCTTACGAACGTGCGAACGAAGATCAGACGGCTCAAGACCCTTGAAAGGGAACTCAGCCGGATATCAAAAGGCTGCAACGGTGAAGGGGTGTCAGAAGATTGCTACGTCTTGGCATCATTGGCTGACCACAATTTGTGCGACGGCGAACACCAGAAACCATAAAATGCGGACATTGGACTGTTAAGGACAAACGGCAGGAAAGTCCCACACTGCGGACGTTCCAAATTTTGCTGGTCAGCATAGGCATGTACGAGAAATCCGCGCCTAAAAGACTATCTTACGGCACTATCAGAGAAAAACTCACCCGGCTCTAGGGCCAGAAAACGCTTCACGTCAATTCCTGCCAACAGAAGGCTTTCGTATAATAAGTCTCTTGGTTCGTTTCGGGCTTCATTCGTGAGCTGAAATGTACCCCAATGCATACCTACGGCCTGACGGGCACCGGTATCTTCGAAAATGCGCACAGATTCGTCGGGTGCAACGTGTTGATCAGACATGAACCAACGGGGCTCGTACGCTCCGATCGGAATGATCGCTATGTCGGGCCTTCCGTGACGGGCTCGGATGTCACGGAACAGCGCGCCGTCGCAATAACCAGTATCACCGGCAAACCAAATTTGGGATTTTGGACTATTGATCCAGAACCCACTCCAAAGTGCCATGCGTCGATCACGAATTCCGCGGGCCGACCAGTGGTTTGCCGGTGTCAGCGTAACCGAAATCTCTGGCTTTATTTGAAATGCATCATGCCAGTCGCCCACCATTATTTTGGCATCAGGCACTGATTGTCGAACGATTTTGTCATTTCCATATGGCATCACCATCAACGGGCTGTGGGCAGCCTGCAGTCGACGTAAAGTTGTCAGATCAAGGTGATCGTAGTGGTTATGGCTTAGGAGAACGGCATCAATATCTGGGAGTTTGTCAAATGCGATGCCTGGTTCTGTAACGCGTTTGGGACCTATGAAGCTTAGAGGGCTGACACGCTCGGACCAGACTGGATCGGTCAACAGGTTAACGCCTGCCACTTGGACCAACAGAGTTGCATGACCAACCATTGTGACCCTCGCCTGTTCACTCCGCGGTGGGGGGACATGCGGTGTGACTGGGACAAAATCAGGCCACTTTGCACGCCCCCCCTCACGACGCCAGCGCAGGAGATGAGCGAGTGACTTGTCTGGTAACGGTTGGCCCGGTGAAAAAAACCGCACGCCGTCAAAGTTATCACTGATAGGGCCTGCATAGTAACGGCTTCGCGTTGTTTTCATTATCCTGCTCCACTCGTTGAGTTGTCTTATTCCGATACCGCAAACAACCTCGTTTAATCTCATGCAGATATTGTTTGATCATCCGGTCGCAGCATCACAAGCCCAATCAGACGATGGATAATAACTTCTTCGATCAGTTCACTGAAATCTACGATTTAATAACCATGGGCCAGTACTTATGCCATCTGCGACAAGAAACAAAACGCGGACAAAGCGTCAATTCGCTGCGGTTGCGCCAATGGCTGCATTGGTTGAGCGGCTGATCTCTCTTCGAACGAAATCCTACGAAAATGGTAGTCCTACATTCAAGTTGTGGCTCTTTTGGGATAGGCCCCGATAAACAGACGTTTCTTTGGAAGAATATCATGTTTTCTATGCCGACAAGCTTTGCCGACTTTTCTATTAAATGTCTGAAAACGCTCCCCTATGTTGCAGTCATAAATGGGGTGATATTCGGCACCATTGGACTGTATTTTAGTTATTCAGCTAGTGCATTCTCAGAGCGGTCCGTCGTGCAGGAAGTGCAAGTAGTGTCGGTGGAAAGCCGAAGAAGTGACAATGGAACCGTTTACAGACCTATTCTTAAAGCCCATCAAAATGATGGAACGTCGATAACGTATTCAGGCTCGGCATGGGTCAGCCCCAAACCCCACAAAGACGGCGACATCGTGGATGGGCGGGTTGATTGGACGACGGGCGAAATTCGAAGTGTCGGCATGATGAAGTTTCACACGTCAATGGGTAAAACCATCTCTGCTGTGGGGGGGATATGCTTTTTCCTTGGAGCCTTTTATCTTTGGCGTAAGCGAACTCGCTCGTGAATGAGTTAGTCGGAACTAAGGCTAGCTGATGACAAAATCCGCCATTCGTGTTTGGCGCAGAATCAGTCAACATGGGCTCAAACCCGACTTGCGGCATTGCTGCGAAACATTTTACCCCGGCTACGAGGTGATCGCGCAGTTTTTGCCTCGGTGTTTGACGGCACCTACCCCAAAGCCGTCGTCGCCCTCTTGAGTGAATTTGGCGAAAGCGGACACTCACACAACTGAGCTGGCCTAGAGCGGGGTTGCAACAACAACCAATTGCGCCGTTAATGACCTCATCTATTAGATAAATCATAATTCCGGAGTTTCCTGATGCAGCGTCTAATTCTCAATTCGTTTGTAGTATTTAGTTCGATCTTGTTTTCAGGGATGGCCCAAGCGGGGGATCGGCCAAACATTCTTCTGGTGATGGCTGATGATCTCGGATGGAGCGATATTGGCTCCTACGGCGGAGAAATTGACACCCCTCGACTTGACGAGTTGGCCGCGCGGGGAACGCTATTCACTGACTTCCACGCATCGGTATCCTGCTCTCCCACGCGTGCCATGTTGATGTCGGGGAATGACAATCATATCGCGGGACTTGGAACCATGAGCGAGATGCTTGTCGATAACCAACGCGGCCAGCCGGGATACGAAGGCTATTTGAACGATCGCGTCGCGGCGTTACCAGAAATCCTGCAGAGCGCAGGGTACAATACGTACATGGCCGGTAAATGGCATCTTGGCCATTCAGAAGACCGGCTTCCTTTCACCCGAGGGTTCGACACAACCCTGACGATGCTTGTTGGAGGTGCCAGCCATTGGGCTGATAGGCTTGGGATATTGCCGGAAGACGACCCTGCCAAATATGCGTCTAACGGGCAGTTTCTGGAGACACTTCCTGCAGATTTTTATTCTAGTCGCAGCTATGCCGATTTTCTGATTAATTCAATTAGGGCCAATCGGAACGACGGCAACCCGTTCTTTGGTTATCTGGCCTTTACCGCGCCACATGATCCCGTCCACGTGCCGGAACCGTGGATGTCGAAATACGACGGCTGGTACGACGAGGGATACGATGTCCTAAAGGCAAGGCGCTGGACCGCAGCCAAAAACCTTGGTCTAATCCCAGATGAAGCGCCTTTGCCCGGCCCTCAACCATTGACGACGCCATGGGAAGACCTGCAGCTTTACGAGCGCCAAACCGAAGCGCGCGGCATGGAGGTCTATGCCGGCATGATAGATGCCATGGACTATCACTATGGCCGCGTCATTGATTTTCTGGAGGACATTGGGGAGTTGGAAAATACAATAATCGTGTTCCTTTCCGACAACGGATCCAACCCATTCTATTCTGTCGATTATCCGGGGGCCGATGATCCCGAATTCATTGCCCAGTTCGATCATAGTTACGAAAACCTCGGTCACCCAGGTTCAAACTATGCGTATGGTCCCGGATTTGCGGCCGCCTCAAGCGGAGCTCTTGGGCTTTACAAGCAAACTGTCGGCGAGGGTGGTATTCGCGTGCCTTTGATCATCGCGGGCCCGGGTATTTCAAAGGACCAAACGACGGGGGCGTTCGCCTATGTTTGGGACATCCTTCCTACGCTGCTGGCGTAGATTATCCGGAGACCTTCAATGGCCGTCAGGTCGAACCTCCGCGAGGCCGTTCGATGCTGCCGCTTTTGACCGGCGAGGAAAACTCTCTGTATGGTCCCGACGAAATTGTTGCCGGAGAAATGGCAGGAGGTAAATGGGTTCGCAAAGGAGACTTCAAAGCGGTTTTGGTTCCGGCACCATATGGCGATGGGAACTGGCACCTATTTGATCTTGCATCCGACCCGGGCGAAAGCATCGACCTTTCAGGAAACATGCCAGACCTGCTTCTTGAACTGACGACCGCTTGGGAAGCCTATTCAGAAGAAGTGGGCGTTGTTCCAGCTCAACTGTAACACACCGCTCTCATTTCACCCGCACGTATGAATTTAGTGCGGCTTGCCCAACCGCGGTGGTGCAAGTCGCTGTGCGTGAGCTTCGACGTTTTGGGCTCTTCGTTGGCTTTCGCCGCGCTCAGGACTAGGTTCCGCTTCAGGTGTAACCGCTCCATTGGCACCGCCTGCCTGAATATGGGGTTTTGATCTAAGACACGTGTTTAATGACGTCTTTAGCGACGTCTCTTATGTGGGGTTTGCGATGCGTGGCGACATTCTTGGAGCTGAGCGGCGACGCTTTTGGCATGACGACGACAAGCTCGAGATTGTAATGTCGGTTGGGATTGGTGGGGCAAGCGTTACACAGGTGGCGCAGCACCGTGAGATCAGGAGACAACAAATTTATGCGTGGCCTCATGACCTGAAGAAAATGGGCTTTGGTCGCCTGATACTGGCGCTCTCTTATACCCGGTGGATGTTCCAGTCACGACCGGGGTTCCGATAGTGCAACTGTCTGCGCCCGAAGCGCCTCCGCCGACCGCCGTAGAATTGCGCTTGCGGGGTGGTCGCAATCTACATTTTGACAGCACAATGGAACCGGTTGCGCTGACGGCGCTGATCCGCGCGGTTGAGATCGCATGATCGGTCCTGGCATCGGCGTTCGCGTGTATCTGGCCTGCGGTGTGACGGATATGCGCAAAGGGATAGCTGGGCTGGTGGCGCTTACCCAGGATGTGTTGCGCCAAATACCGACCAGTGGCGCGGTGTTTGCCTTCCGTGGTCGGCGTGGCGATCGGATCAAGCTCTTATTCTAGAATGGCCAAGGTTTTTGCCTCTATTGCAAAGTGCTTGAGCGGGGCCGCTTTCCTTGACCTACGGCGACAGAGGGCACTGCACGGCTGACTTCAGCGCAGTTGGCAATGTTGTGGGAGGGGATCGATTGGCACCGCCCAAATTGGGGTGCGCCACCGGCCCGGGTTAGGTGAACTATCCGTCTGATTATCTTTGTTTTATGATGTATATGTCTGCGCTATGGCAGTCAGGCGCATGTTGAATGCTGCGCAAAACCTCTCCGATGATCCCGCCGTTTTGAAGGCAATGATCGCTGCTTTACAGGCGGAGAACGCCAAGATATCGACCACCTTGCGTGTGCATGACCAGCCTGTTCAGGCGCTGCGTTTGCGGATCTCCAAGCTGCAGAAACTGGCCTTTGGCAAATCCTCGGAGAAGATTGAGTGCGAGATCGAACAGCTGGAACTGGCATTGGAAGACCTGCTGGTTGCTGTTGCCAAAGAGGATGATGCCCTCATCGTTGAAGGCCACGATGAGCCAGCACCCGATGAGGTGTCCGCCCCACACTCCGCCGTAGGCAGCGTGTCTCTGACGCAACGCCTCGCGAGCGCCGCGAGCTTGATCCTGGCACGTGCTGCCCTGATTGCGGCGGCGATCTGCGTGTGGTGGGCGAGGACGTCAGCGAGCTGCTCGATATGATCGCCGCACAACTGAAGGTGATCCAGATCGCCCACATCAAGAAGTCCTGTCATCGTTGCGGAAAGATGGTGCAGGAGCCCGCTCCCAGCCGCCCAACCCCGAGTAGTATGGCAGGACCGAACCTGATGGCCCATGTCCTGGTCTCAAAGTTCGACGATCACCTTCCCCTCTATCGCCAGCACGAAATATTTGAGCGCATGGGGGCTGACATCCCAGAAAGTACGCTCGTCGGTTGGTGCGGTCGGGCCATGAAGACCCTGTCGCCTCTGATTGAACGGATTGATGCGGACATTATGGGCAGCGATCTGCTCCTCGCAGATGACACGCCAATCCTCGTGCTGGATCGCTCATTGCGCGACAAGGGGCTGGGTAAAGGGGGCAAGCAAGGCCGGATCTGGGCTTATGTGCGCGATCAACGCCCATGGGCCGGGGCATCACCACCCGGTGCGGTCTATCGGTTCACACCGAACTGGAAGGAAGAGTACGTTCTCAACCAAATCCGAGATCACCCGCGAGGCGCTTGACCGGATCGGCAAGCTCTATGATATCAAGCGTGACATCAGCGGTCAGTCTGCAGACGTCCGCATGGCAGCGCGTCAACAGCTGAGCCAGCGAGAGGTCAAGGCCTTCTTTATCTGGTCCGAACAGCAACTCCTGCACATTCCGGGGAAAAAGAGATCTGGCAAAGGCCTTCCGCTATGGCCTCAGTCGGCAGGAGGCCTTCAGCCTGTTCCTGACTGACGGCCGTGTGGCCATTGACAATAAATCCGCAGAGCGCGCCCTGCGCCCGATTGGCATAGGACGGAAGAATTGGCTATTTGCTGGGGCAGATACCGGCGCGGAAACTCTGGCGCGTGCGATGACGATCATCGAAACTGCAAAGCTCAACGGCCTCAATCCACAAGCCTATCTCGCCGACATCCTGAATCGCATCCATGACCACAAAATGAACCGGCTCGATGATTTACTTCCATGGAACTGAGCACCGTTGGTCGTTGCCCATCCAGAGGCCGCTTGATGGCAGCCGTCACCCATGTCTGCACCATCGACGACGTCGCCAAAATGGTGGGCGAGGATGTCGAGCTTCTCGAGGCCATCGCCTACAATTAACGACAACCTGACATACGGGAGTATTATAAGCGTTTACGTCGGCCCCGACGAAACGATCACAGCCCTGACCGATGACGGCATCGAAGAACTAACGGATATGACCAAAACCGCCCATCTCACCGCCAAGACCTGGTATGAATTCCTCAATGACTTCGTGGACGACACCAACCTGGTCAGCCGAATTAAGGCGCAGTCACCGCGGTAGCAATGGAGCGGTTACCTTCAGGTAAACCGCTCGGACTTTGCAAAGTCCACTTCTTGCGCATAGTTGACCCTGATGGCTAGTGCAGCATTGTTGGTTAAGCTTTCGGGGTCTCGAATGACCGCTTTCACTAATCTGCAAAAAGATGTTTTCAGTTGCAGCTAAGCTCAGGTTTCCGCCCTTGATGCAAATCGTCACGAACGGCCCCAAGCCGCCGCCCCACGACGAGCCGAGATGCCGCAGTCGCAGCCCGCATTGCAGACATTCGTACTCTCCGCAGCATTCTCACGATGTTAATGATCGCTGAGCGGGACGAAACGGTCATTGATTTAAATCAACCAAATGACCGCTTCGCATTGTTTGCCTAAGCTGATGCAGTTGCTTCGATTTCGAACAGCAGACCCGGAATTGCAAGACGGGTGACACCAAGAAGTGTCATAGGTGGCGCAACCTGATGTGGGCCAAAGCGCATCCCCATGAGATCAAAATTCTTCAGAGCTTCGTCCACATCGGTGGCATAAACGCCCAGTTTGGTGACGTTACTTAAGTCCATCCCTGCATGCTTTAACACCGCTTCTAGGTTATCCAGTGCCAAATTGATTTGCCCGCGCATGTCGCCGAGGTGTTGCGGATTGCCTTCGTCGTCAACAGATGTCTGGCCTGCGCAGGTAACTTGGCGCGTTAGCCCTTCGATCACTTCGGCTTGATTGTATCCCAGCTTCAGAGACCAACTCCATGGGTTCACAGCAGTACGTTTCATATCTTGATTCTCCTTGTTTGACGTTGCTGAAACACATGTAAAATTAAATAGTGCCATAATCTGTCACCATTGATGGTATTGTGGTCACATGAATATTCGACTCAGACATGATGCCATCGTACGCAGTCTTCGCCGTAACGGGACATCCACCGTAGATCACCTTGCTAAAGAAGTCGGGGCGTCGCGCCGTACTATCCTACGCGACATTCACGCATTACGCGATGATGGCTTTGTTATTCATTCCGATGTTGGGCGCGGTGGCGGGCTACAACTTGATCCGCAGTCTATGCAAACTAACACGCGGCTTACGGTACCCGAAGTGTTTGCCCTCTTGATAAGTGTTGCGGCGATGCGTGCGGATGGCAACCTACCCTTTTCGGATCTCGCTGATGCTGGCCTTGCCAAGATTGAAAAATCACTTCCTTCTGATAAAATCCGCGATCTGCGCGCCATTCTTGACTGCTTGCATATCGGAAATCTATCTCCACATCAGGATATCTCCGACATGGGAAAAATGGATTCGAACTTGCTACCTGTGTTTGAAACAACTTTCCTAAACCGCCAGTTCATTCGATTTGATTATTGCGACGCGAACGGCCACAAAACGCAACGGCATGTAGAGCCACAGGCCATGCTGATCCTATCGCCGCTCTGGTATCTTGTTGCTTGGGATCCAGCTCGAGAGGACTTCCGGCATTTTCGAATGGACCGGATCAGCAATCCAATCTCTATAGACGATCGAAAGTTCCGCCGCCGCCATGTGCCTTTCGAAGATGACGTTTGCCCTTACAGTGAATTGATGAAGTGAGGTCGCCAAAACCGCCATTCGTTATTGGTGTAGCATCGTTCAAAATGGGCTCAAAGCTGCCCTGCGGCGGCGCGGCAGCAGGGTCGCAGCGTTTCCGCGCCAGTTCCCAGCTGCTAGATGACGGCAGCCAGCCCAAACCGGACGTTGGCGTACGGTGTAGCAACGGTCATTTTTGAGGCCAGAAGGGTTCGTGATCTACACCGCGGCCAATGTTTGCTTTGAAGAAGTCGCTATCAAGGCTGCAATTTGCGATACTGCTGTCTTTCTTCGTTGCCTACACGCGTGTGAACATGGGGCAATCAGCTTTCTTCGAAACATCATGGAGAAATTTCGCAGTTTGGATTAAGTGCCTTTCTTGGCCCTTCTTGCCAATCAACTGAGCTCCGATCGGCAAGCCATTTCTATCCAATCCCAACGGCAGGGTGACAACCGGGTGCCCCGTCAACGAGATCGGCGTAACAAACGACGTCAAGGCGTCAAAGTAGTTCGCTGGTTGTCCGTTGATGAAAAGCGGATTAGCGTAGTCACGTACACCGTTACGATCGCTGGTTGGCGCCATATGCTTGAATGCAGAGACTGCGGTGACAGGAAGCACCCAGACACCATTGTCGCCCAGAAAGGCATCAACAGCATCTGACAAAACCTGCTTTTCAACGAGCGCGTCTTCATAGCGTTTCTGATTGTGGCGATATCCAAGCATAACATTGGCGACAAACGCCGGAGACCTAAGCGCGCTCGCACGTCCAAAGAGGCGGGCAAGTAAACGGGCGGGCGCAGGTATCAGCTCGCCGGTTTCAAAGCCCATGATTTCGCCAAATATCCGGCGTGCGCGCTTGAAGTCAAACTGTTCGGGCTGCCCCTGAGATACTTGAAATCCGGATTTTCGCCATTCGATGGCCGCGGTATCAAAGCAATGAAGGATGCTGTCACACACCTCTATCCCACCGCTGTCAACGCTCCAAAAAATGTCCGGCATCTCGAACTCTATTTCCGTTTCGCCGGTTGGCTCGCTCATATGGGTCCATGCCAAATCCAAATCCTCGGGCGTTCTGGCAATCGGTCCCATGCGGGCAAAATGTCGGAGTGGTGCAGCGCCATTTGCCATCATCCCCTCATTTGGCAGGGCGTTCTCGGTTGGCAGCAAACTGAAGACACCGCAGAAGGATGCCGGGATGCGCAAAGAGCCACTTAAGTCAGTGCCGATGTCAAGAAAACTCAAACCTGCTGCAACAGCAGCTGCGCCACCTCCACTGCTGCCGCCGGTCGTATAGTCTAAATTCCAAGGATTTTTGGTTGTCCCAAACAGCGCGTTACTGCACTGAAAATCCATTGCAAATGGCGGCAGATTGGTTCGTCCAATGACATGAGCACCTGCGCTCAGGAGCCGTTCAACGACGGGTGCCGTCTGGGAGGGGCGAAAGTCCTTGTGCTGCTCTGAACCAAAAGTACAGGCCATTCCCTGAACGTGAATTTGATCCTTAACCGTGATTGGCAACCCGGCCAGGCTTCCCGCTATGTCATTGAGCGGTTTACCGTTTGTCGCGACAATTGCGTTGATCTTTGGGTTCAGCCGATTAATGCGATCCAATTGACTTTGCGCAACTTGATCAGCGGCAATTTCGCTGGATCTCAGGCCTTTTACTATTTGAGTTGCTGAGAGTTGGTGAAATGACATCTTTTAGTCCTCGAGTTTCAGAATTGAACCCGAAGTAACAAGTGAAAACTGGCCTTGCTGTTCCGATCATGCTTTTTTGACAGGAATGTAGATATGTGTGAGCTGAGCGGCTCCTGCGCGCTCGCTTCCTGAGTACAGATAGGCCTCAAACGGGAGCTCGTCGCGAAGAACATGATCTGATTTCGGCAACCAGTTTCGATAGATCTGGTTCCACGTCTGATAAAGAAACTCGTATTCCCCCCAATGTTCAAAAACGGCCCAGCTTCCGGCCGAGAACTTGTGCCACTCCTTGCTCCAATTGTTTTCTACGCTTGCAGAGAACGCTCCCCCGAACCAGATCGGAACATCGCCATCATTAAGCTTTTGTGGCGTGCTTGGAAAACAACTCATCAGGAACAGATCAGGAGGCTGGGGTGAGGTCAGTAGTGATGAGAATTGTAGGGCGATATTTTGGTCATCATGTCGAAAGAACTGTCCCTCTTGCGTTCCCGATGACTGGCGGTACAGAAAATCAAACGACTCCAGTTCGGCAATTCCAACGGCCTCGATCGTTTTGCTAGGAGGAGCACTGATGAGAAACCGCCGATCTTGATCAACACCTTTTCGTGCCGCATCTGGATTGTTGCGAAACGCGGACGGGCTAACGCCAAACTGCTTTCCAAAAGCTCTGGAAAACGCACTGTGCGTTTGGAAACCATAGTCCAAAGCAACCTGCAAAATATTGGCGCTTGAATTTCTCGCCAACTCCAAGGCAGCAGCTTCCAACCGGCGTACAACAATGTACTGGCTTACGGGTTCCCCCATGTATGCACAAAACAATCGCTGAAAGTGAAAGGGCGAGAGGTTTGCATGGTTGGCGATGTCAAAGGCCCGCAATGATCCTGAAAGGTTCTCCTCGATATAGAGGGCTGCCTTAGCAATCTTTGTCCGGTTTCGATCCTGTGTCTGCATTCGTATAAGTTAGCAATCTTCTCGCGAACTTAAATGGGGATCGCGCCAAATTGGGCGTTGTTTAGAGAAACAGCTTCGTCGGCTTCACTGTCGCCATGGGCACGACTTTGCAAAGGTCGCTTCCCTGCGCATTGCTGACCTTGGAGCAGGACGCAGCAAAGATGCCAAGGTCTTGCGGTCTGTGAATGGCCGCTTTCTTAAAACCGGAACCGTCCTTGTGCACGTGCAGCGAACGTCGGCATTCCGCCCCTTGGAGCAGATCGTCACGAACGGCCCTTAGCGGACCTTGATGCGGATCGCAGCTAACGGCAGGAAAGAGCCCCGATGGTCGGATGCTGCTTTGCATGAAATCTGTCGCAAAGCACGAATGGCGGCCATTGCCAATCTGTTTATGCTTTGGCAAAGACCTCCACCACCTTGGTCCACTGGGACTTGGTCATTCCATCCTTGTTGGCGATCAACCAGTATGTCTCTTGTGGTTCTAAAACATGTTCAGACAGACGCACCAGTTTGCCTTGTTCCAGTAGGTTAGAGCAAAGCGGCAGGGAAGCGAGCAGTACCCCACTGCCTGAAACTGCGGCTGAAAGAGCGGCCGAAAAACTGTCAAACCGGATTTTTGGAACAGGTGTGATCGGGTCTCCCGTGTGACGTGCCCATTCGTGCCAGCCAAGCCGCGGCCCAGATACCGCTAGGCGTGGAACACCTAACCAAGAAGTATTGCCAGTCAGCAATTCTGGCGAAACAAGCGGGCTGAGTTGCTCAGCGAACAGAGGGATTTTGTGATGATTTTTCCATTCGCCTGCACCATATTCGATACGAATTGTTGTATCTGGCAGATTGTCTTCGGCCTGCAGCACCATTGTGGATAGCATGATCTGCTGGCTGTATTTGCTTTGCCACTCCCGCAACCTCGGTGACAACCACAATTCAATCACAGACGCGCTTGCAGAGATTGTTATCTTTTCCCGTTGAATGCCAAACAGTTCTTCGTAGCTTTCATCAAGGCTGCGCAAGGCTGCAGAAACATAGGGCAACCAAGCCTCACCTTGAACGCTGAGTGTAACGCCACGTGCATTTCGGATAAACAATCGTGCCCCAATGCGTCGCTCCAAATTTGTGATGCGCTGGCTGATAGACGCCTGGGTGACGTTACTTTCCAACGCCGCCGCTGTGAAACTCCCGGTTCGCCCAGCAATTTCAAAGGCCCGCACCCAATCGAGCGGGACATTGTTCAGTGACAGATCAGACATAAGAGAATCCACATCTAGGGTTCGGTTTTGATTGATTGTGTTTATGGCTAGCCAACGGATACTTGCAACCAAAGAAACATCTGTAAACCAAGGATAGTGCGACAGTGTTAGATTGTATTTTGAATGACGACGGTGGGTTTCTGACCCTTGTGAATGGCGATAGCCGGATACGATTTCATGCAATCTGGCTGCGCGATAACGCCTGGGATGCGGCCACACGGTCTGCTGATAACGGTCAGCGTCTGATCGCCGTGCGTGATATTCCACAAAAAACAACGATCAGCGCGGCCAGGCTCATTCGTGAAACGCTTAGCGTCACCTTTGCCCCTGAAGATAAGACCGTAGACTATGACGTCGCCTGGCTGCTGCAAAACGCCTATGATCGCAAGGAAAATATCTCGACCGGATGGACAAAATCTGGTGTTGAAACTTGGGACAGTGGATTGATGACCCGCATCCCGGTTGCTGATTTCGAGACTGTCAGTACTGACCCTTTTGAGTTGAAAAACTGGCTTGGCCAGATCGCGCGCTTTGGCTTTGGCAAGCTGCTGAATGGCCCAGTCGAGGATCTTGCCTTGATGCAAGTTGTTGATTTGTTCGGCTATGTTCGCGAAACCAACTACGGGCGTCATTTCGAAGTACGCACCGAAGTTAACCCAACCAACCTAGCCTATACCGGGCTTGGGCTTCAGGCCCATACGGATAACCCATACCGAGATCCGGTGCCGACTATTCAGGTGCTTTACTGCCTTGAAAGCTCGGCTGCGGGTGGGGAAAATATGGTTGTCGACGGCTTTCGCGCGGCTGAGTGCCTGCGCGCGGAAAATGAGGATTGGTTCAACGTTCTTGCGCGCTATTGTGCACATTTTGAATATTCCGGGTCAGACGGTGTCATACTGCAATCACGCCGCCCAATGATTGAGCTGGCACCAGATGGAGAGCTGATTGGCTTGCGGTTCAACAACCGCTCAACTGCGGCGTTAAAGGACGTTCCATTTGACGACTTGGAGACTTATTACGCCGCGTACCGCCGCTTGGGAGAAATCATTGACGACCCGGCGATGGAAGTCTCCTTTCGGCTTGAACCCGGCGAAAGCTTCTTAGTGGATAACCGGCGTGTGTTGCATGCCCGCAAAGGGTATTCAGGCGCTGGCAAGCGTTGGTTCCAAGGATGTTATGCCGATATGGATTCGCTTCATTCAAAACTGGCGGTGCTGGAGACGGAACAACTGGTGGCAACCCAATGAGCAAACCTGATTTCAGCACGCTGGATAGAAGCAATATCGTCGCCTTTCTTGAGGATATCTTTGAACGCCGCGGTGGCGAAGAATATCTGGGCGAGCCAGTAACAATGGCCGAACACATGCTACAAGGTGCCACAATCGCTGAGAAAAACGGCCAGCCAGAGATCATCATCGTCTCTGCCCTGCTGCATGATGTGGGGCATTTCACCAGCGAGTTCGGCATGTTCAGTATGGAGGACACCCAAGACAGGTTCCATGAGGACGCAGGCGCCGAGGTTTTGCAGGACTATTTCCCGACGCTCGTCATCGATTGTGTGCGCTACCACGTTGCGGCAAAACGATATCTCTGCGCGACCCGACCAAGTTACTTCGACAGGCTGTCAGAGGCCTCAATACATTCGCTTAACCTCCAGGGTGGGCCGATGAACGAGGCCGAAGTTCTCGAATTTGAGAAAAATCCAAACCTGAAAGAAATCATCGCGGTGCGGTTTCTGGACGAAGCGGGCAAGCATGCGGATATGGAGATCCCGCCGTTTGCGCATTTCGCCCCCATGGTGCAGCGCATTGTCGATCAGCATTGCGGAACGGCCTCATGAGCGAGCCACAGTACGTTTTCGAAGCAAGCAGTAAACCTCCCTTGCCACTTCATGAGGTTCCACGGGTCCGCGCCACGGAACAAAACCTGAAAGGCTATGGCAGTTTCGTCGATGACCCCGATAATTTTGACATGGAGATTGTGCGCGGCCCGCGAAAGGCTGGCGTTCCGTTGATCGGGGCACCGGCGATGAAGCTGGCTGGGGCGAGGCATATTTCACTGTGACTGGAAAGGTGATTTCCATCACGGCGAAAACGAAGCTGTGAATGGTGAATATGTTCTGGGGTGGTCGACCGACCCAAAGGAGGCCAAAACGGACAAGGCTTCGTCATCACGGAAACATGTGCTTTTGTGGCATATGAATTATTATCCAGATGGAGGGCAGATTTTCTTTCCGCTTGAAAAAACCATTTGTTGTCCCAATTGCCTTGCCCGGCGATAATCTGTCCCCTCATAAGGTGGTGGCCTTCGGGTTTGATGGGGATCGTGGCCTCTATATACACCCCAATGTCTGGCACGAAGGCGTGTTCCACGTAACAAACTCCCAACGCTTTCAAGACAGGCAAGGCCGCGTTCATGCCCGTGTCAGTTCTGATATTGGCACTGGATTTGGTGTCTACCTTGCGTGCTTGTTAACCCCAGGCAAAATCAAGAGCTTCTGACTATCATCGACGGCTTGAGTTATGATACCGCTGTCGCGGAATGTGGATACCTTGCTGCATCTGCCGAGAGGGAATGGCGTGCCTTTGGAAAATGCGGGCCTGTCTGCCAACAATTTCCGCCCCTTTTGTACGAGACATTATATACTGGGCTCGCCCCGGTTGATCATGGTATTTTGCGCGATGAAGGCATCAGACCATCACAGCACCCCAATGTGTTCGCAGAGCTGAAGTCCGCTGGCCGTAAAACTGGTACTGTGACGCACAGCGAATTTCACACACTCTATGATGGATCGGCATTTGGTCCGTTTGAGCACACTGAAATCACCGACATCAAACAGCCGATCCCATTTGCGCGGTACTATTCGATGGAAGGGTACTGTCCCGAAAATTCCTGCATGCCATCAGATATTGATTTGTGCGCGCGAACCTGGAATCTGGCCCATGACCATTCGCCGGAATACCTGCTGCTGCATATGCCCGCCTGCGACACGCTGGGTCATTGGTTCCCGCTGTCTTTCCCCAATACCGGATGCAGGCGTGGAGAACTGACAATGCCCTGCCCCGCTTGATCCCGCGCCTGCGGGCCGCTGGATATGACGTATTGGTCACTGCGGATCATGGCATGAATGCCGACGGACATCACGCGGGGAACCAACCCTGTTTGCGTGCGGTGCCATTCTATTCTTTTTCTGAACAAGTTCACGCGGACGAGAAATTGGTTCTCGATCAAGGAGCCATCGCCCCAACAATTCTAAACCTGATTGGCATCGATACGCCCGAAAGCATGATTGTGCCGGCATTGGTAAAGTGAATGCATGGCACGGTTGGACGCTACGTGCGAAAACCAGACATTGGTGAAGTGGCAACGAAAGCTCACAACGTCCCGCTCTGTGGACCTTAGTGCTTCCAGCAGCGAACGTCTCCTTCCCGCCCTATTTTTCTGAAAGGTAAAGACGACCCAAACCGGACTCTATGCGATTGTTGTTGAAGACAGCTTCCGTCCTAAATGAGCTACCCTTAGAAGGTGTTGTTTTGCTAAACGCATTGTCGTGGATGAAATGAGTTTCACCAAAATAGCGTTTTCAGAGGAACTATGATCTTGGCCAGACTGGGTGATGGTCATCGATGACGAAAACATGGCTGTGACGTTGGGGGGCGTGGCGGTGACGCACCGGGTGCGGCGCTCCGTTGGCCTCGTGCTCGTGGTGTATCTCGTCACCAAAAGCATGCTCGTGCTCCACTGCGGGATGCTCATGTTCGATTTCCACAGGGTCGTTCGATGGCCACAACCGCGTTGCACATATCGATGCGATAGCTGTCAAAGCGGCCATAAAAAAGAACGTCGGTGACAGCCCGATCCATGCGCCGAGCTGACCTGACAGAGGATAGGCAAGAAGCCATGCGGCATGGGACAAGGCGAAGTGCGCCGCGAATACCGCGGGCCGATCTTCGGCATGGCAAGACCGTGTGATAAGCAGCCCCGCCGGGGTCTGAATCAACGATGCCCCTGCCCCCAGAGCCAGCCATAAAACCAATCCGGCAATCAGCTCGGGTCCGGTTCCGGCCAGTGCCATGCAACAGGTCATGATCATTGCGCCCATCAACATCACCCTGCGCGGCGAGTTGTTGCCCAGAAGCCGCGGCAACACCAAGGCAACCACCATCGAGCCGATACCGCTGGCTGCGAAATGCAGCGCGACCATTTCATCACCATACCCCAAGTCAACCTTCACCCGAACGACGGTATTGACGATGATCATCGCTGTGGCCGCCGCCACGCCGATATAAAGCGCCAACAGCCCGCGCAGACGCGGTGTGGCCAAATAGATCCAAGCCCCCCGAGTCAGGCGCTTGCGGAACGGGGTCTGCGCCGCAGCCGGGTTCTGCGACGGCAGGATCACACTTGCGACCAGCGCGGCCGAGGCCAGGAACCCAATCGCGGTTCCAGCAAACAAAGCGTGAAACGAGGTGACCGCCAGCAAGGCTCCGGCAATGGTCGGGCCAAGCAGCGCCTCTAGGTCGTAGGTCAGGCGCGAATAGGACAGCGCCTGAGTATAGCTCTCTTCGTCCTCCAGAATATCGGGAATCGTTGCCTGAAAGGTGGGCGTGAACGCGGCCGAGAAGGCCTGAAAACCGAACACCAGCAGGTAAATCTGCCAAATCTCGGTTACGAAAGGCAGTGCCAAGACCAACGCTGCCCGCGCTAGGTCCAAAGCAATCAGAAAGGGCTTGCGCGGCAGCCGAACCGCGATTGCTGCGGCCACCGGAGCCAGCCCGACATAGGCCACCATCTTGATTGCCAGCGCGGTCCCCAGAACGGCACCAGCGTTCCCCCCAGCCAGTTCAAACGCGAGCAAACCAAGCGCAATCGTGGTCAGGCCGGATCCGAGCACAGACAGAATCTGTGCCAGCAACAGGCGGCGATAAACGGGGTGGGACAAAGCTCCTTGCATGACAGTGAGAATATGACTTGCAGTCCGCGACACAATGCTCATGGTGTCGCAGCAGAACGATGAGTACTGTTTGTAAGGCTCTAAACACGGGATGACTCGAATGACTGGTAAGAATGTCTTGCGGCTGCTTCTGGCCCTGACCATTCTTGTCAGTGGGCTTCTGCGGCCCCCCGGCACCATGCTTGTGTTCGATGGTGACACGATCACCTACGAGATATGTAATGGCGGCGAGCTCGAAACCATCACCATCCCTCTTGATGGTGAACCACAGCGCGCAATTGATCTGGGATGTGATTTCTTCAGCACTCAGATCGCAGCGCTGCCATTCCCATCCCCCGAAGTAATCGTGAACAGGGTCGAACTGACTCGCCTGCCCTATCCCGTCGCCTCGCGTTTTCTGGTGGAATCGATGGGGTTGCGGGCCTACGCCCCACGCGCGCCCCCTCTTGTAAGCTGACTTCGAAACACGACTGAAATCACCTTACAAGGACGACACTTATGAGCATCCTCAATCAGGCTGTGCGGTTTGCCGCAGCCGCTACTCTGGCCCTGCCGATGGCCCTTACCACGGCACAGGCCGAAACCTCGTTGACCGTGGCCGTCAAACGCGATCGCTACAGCGTCGACGAAAAGAAATTCACCTTTACGACACGCCGCCCTGCGGCACAGATCGTAGAGACAGGTGTCAAGCCGGACGAAAACTTCCTGCCCAGCCCACTGCTGTTTGAATCCTGGGACTATTCCGACGGCACCTACACCGTCACTCTGCGCCAAGGCGTGACCTTCTCGGATGGCACCCCCTTTGACGCTAACAGCGCCATCGCCGCGTTACGGCTATATGACAAGGGCAAGTCCGATTTTCTGCAAATCGACCAAGACAGTTTCCAGAAACTTGGTGACTTTGAAATCAGCTTTCGATCCGAAAAGGGGTCCGCGCTGGTGATCGAAAACATGACCCACCGTGGTACGTCGCTGTTTGGTCCTTCGGAAAACAGAGCAGAAAACCCAGTTGGCACAGGCCCTTACCTGCTGGACAGTTACGACCCCAAGCAACAGATCACCGTCGTGCGCAACGAAGGCTACTGGGGAGATGCGCCAAGCGTCGACAAGTTGACATTCCGCTTCATCGGCGATGACAATGCCCGCATGTTGGCGCTGCAGAACGGCGAGGTCGACGTAATTGGCGAAGTCACCCCGCAAATGATGCTGTCGATGCCCAAGGATGGTTCGGTCGTGCTGCATGAAAGCCGGCCGGTCCGGTATGTGGCGCTGTTGGCCAACCTGAACGGCGCGGCCCCATTTGACATCATTCAGGACTATAAGGTGCGGCAAGCACTGGCCTGGGCCATCGACCGAGACACCATCGCCAGTGTGCTGTTCGACGGCCGCGGAGTTCCTGCCAAGGGCATTCTGCCAGGATGGATGTTCAACCTCGGCGACGATCACACCAACGGGTTTGGATATGATCCGGCCAAAGCAGGTACAATACTGGATGCCGCAGGATGGACTATGGGCGCGGACGGCGTGCGTGAGAAAGACGGGCGTAAACTGAGCCTGCGTCTGGTCGCAGCCTATCCCAATGTCTCGTCCGTCAAGCCAATGCCGGAAATGCTTGACCAGATGTTTGCCGCCGTTGGCATCGATATCGATCTGATCGAGGTGGATGACAGCGGTGTCTACGGGTCGACTTATCTCGATACCGGCGAGGCGGATCTNGTCGACTTATCTCGATACCGGCGAGGCGGATCTCTATATGGAGTTCGCGTCGAACAACAACACAGACCCGACATACCTGCTTTACAACCTCTTTACCTCGGTCACGGCGTGGGGTGGTTACAAATTCACGGCCCCGGGCCCGCATGTGGACGAAATGCTGTTGAGGGCGCGCGAAGCGCAGACCCGTGAAGAGGTGATAGACTTGGTCCGTCAGGCGCACCGTGCCATCGTGCAAGACGACCTCGCGGCAATCCCGGTCCTGATGGTGCCAAACTTTGCCCTGTCGCGCCCGGGTATTCAGGTTCCGATGTCGGAATACGCCGACTGGATCGACTACGGAAACGTTCAGTTCACCAAGTAATCGTCAAATGCATGTCAGGCGAAGCCCTCCTCAAGGGGGCTTCGCCTGCAAGGATTTCCTATGCTGCGTTTCATTCTAATTCGGCTTGCATCCGCCATCCCCACACTTTTGGGCATGTCCTTTGTGGCCTTCCTGATCGTCGCCCTTGCGCCGGGTGATCCGGTGATGATGGAACTGCGCGCCATGGGTATCATGCCCGAGCCTGAAGATATCGCCGCGTTGCAGGCGGAATTTGGTCTCGATAAGCCCCTCTTGCTTCGCTACCTCGACTGGCTTGGGCATGCCCTGCGTTTCGAGTTTGGAACCTCGATTGCAACCGGGCGCCCTGTCATGGACGAGATTGCCCTATACCTGCCGGCCACTTTGTCGCTTGCCGCCAGTGCCCTTCTCGGCGCCATTGCTTTATCGCTGACGCTTGGTGGGCTTGCCGCGACCGCTGGTCAATTCTTCGGTGCCGGGTTGCGCGGCCTCACGATCCTTCTGGTTTCAGTGCCATCCTTCTGGCTGGCCCTGCTGCTGATCTACGTGTTCGTGCTGCACCTCGGCTGGGCCCGGCTTGTCGGCGATAGCTCGCTACCCGATTTGGTTCTGCCCGCGATGACCCTTAGCCTTGCCGCCGGTGCGGCGCTGGGACGGATGGTCTATGAACGTATCCGCGCCGAGATGAGCGAGGACCATATCCGCCTTGCCATCGCCAAGGGGCTGGGTCCGATCCAAATTCTGCTGGGCCATATTGCGCCCCGCATCATCGGACCGCTGATCACCGCATGGGCCAATGCCTTTGGGGGGTTGCTGGGCGGCGCAGTGGTCGTCGAGAGCATCTTTGGGTGGCCAGGGCTGGGGCAGCTTATCCTTCAGGCGATCTCGCAACGGGATTTCCCGGTGATTCAGGGTTATCTTGTGCTGATGGGGCTGACCTTTTTCCTAACCAGTCTGCTGGCCGACATCGCGGTGATCCTCACCGACCCGCAACTGCGTAGGAGGCTGGAACATGAGTGACCAGACCCTCCGCATTCCTGCAGTGCGTGTCATCCCCCAGCGCTGGCGCTCGCGCATGGGCGCCAAACGCCCTATCGGACTTTTGATCGGGCTGCTGCTTCTTTTGGGGTTCGGCTTTATGGGCCTATCGCCTTTCCTTTTCGACCTGCCTGCTCCTGACGAGATGGACCTGCTGGCTCGCCTCAGTGGCCCCACTGCTGCGCATCCGCTGGGCACCGACCATTTGGGGCGTGATCTGCTGGCCCGGCTGGTCGGCGCGGTACCGGTCTCACTCGGGGCCGCGCTGGCCGCCATGGCGCTGATCCTTGCGATGTCTCTGCCTTGGGGGGTTGTGTCGGCACTGGCCGGCGGCAAGGTCGATATGGTGATGATGCGGCTTGCCGATATCATCATGGCCTTTCCGATGCTGGTGCTGGCGCTGGCCGTCATCGGATTCTTGGGGGCCTCGCTCGAGGCATCTATCATCGGCGTTGCGGCTGCTTGGTGGCCCTCCAACGCTCGGTTGGTGCGGGCTCTGGTATTGTCAGCGGCTCAGCGCGAGTTTGTCGCCGCCGCCCGCCTAACCGGCGCATCACGCTCGCGTGTCGTGTTGCGCCATATCCTGCCACAGGTGCTGCCGCCGCTGGCGGTGATTATCTCGCTCGAAACCGCCTCGGTTCTATTGGCACTGTCCTCGCTCAGCTTCCTTGGCATCGGGGCCCAGCCCCCAACCCCGGAATGGGGCGCGATGCTGAACGAAGCCCGGCCGTTCTTTACACAGGCGCCTCATATGCTGTTGGTGCCTGGTTTTGCCGTCACCTTTGCAGTGCTGGCATTCAATCTCGTCGGTGAGGGCCTGCGTGCATGGCTCGACAAAAGGGAACCCTATCAATGGTAGATGCATTATCCGTTACCGACCTAAGCGTCGCCATTCCGGGGGCGCGACCGCTGCTCGATCAGCTCAGTTTCAACATCGCGCCGGGTGAAAGGGTTGGCCTCGTCGGACCCAGCGGTTGTGGAAAATCTCTCACTGCCGCCGCTCTATGTGGATTGCTTCGGCCGCCGCTGGCCATCACCGGCGGCATGGCACAGATCGACGGCGTCGAGTTGGTCGGAGCGGCGCCTCAGGTCTGGCGAAGGGTCCGAGGTCGCAAGGTGTTCCAGATATTCCAAAGCCCCGGCACGGCCCTGACACCGGCCCGCCGTATCCGCGCCCAACTGGCGGAAACCGCTCGGATTGTCGGCGAGGACCCGAAGCAGGCGGTGACTTCTGCCCTCGAAACCGTTGCACTGGACCCGCATGTGGCTGATTTCTTTCCCTACCAACTGTCCGGTGGCATGAAGCAGCGGGTGCTGATCGCTATGGCGCTGATCCTGCGTCCACGCATCTTGATCGCTGACGAACCGACCACCGGCCTTGATGTGTTGACCGAGCGGGAAATCCTTGCCGCCCTCACAAAGATGGCAGACGAGGTTGGCTCTTCCTTGCTGTTTGTTAGCCACGACCTGCGCGCCGTGGCGGAAGTCGCCAACCGCACGTTGGTCATGGACCATGGGCGGTTGGTCGAAGACGCCCCGATATCCAATCTGGCAACATCCATTGCCCCAGCGGCTCGGCAACTGGCAGAGGCAGCCCATGCGCTGCAGATCCAATGCTGAGGGTGGAGGGCCTTTCCAAGCACTTCTACGGGCGAGAGGTTCTGCGCGGAGTCGACCTGTCAATCGCAGCCGGTGAAGTGGTCGGGTTAATTGGGCGCTCGGGTTCTGGTAAATCCACTCTCGCGCGCTGTCTCGTCGGGCTGGAACAGATCGACGCCGGCAATATTTCATTTGCAGGTTCGCAAATACGGCCCGGCCACGGGTCCGCCCGGCAGCAGATCCAGTATCTATGGCAGGACCCAACTCAATCGCTCAGCCCCTATCTCACGGCCCATGGCGCGGTGATGGAGACCCTTTCGGGCTTTGGCGTCGGAGCGCCTGACACACGCCATTCTCGGGCTGCTTCCTTACTGGATACTCTTGGCCTGGCGTCTTCACTACACGCCCGTCACCCCTATGCGCTGTCCGGCGGGCAATGCCAGCGGGTCGCGCTGGCCAAAACGCTGGCTGCCCAACCCAAGCTGCTGGTACTGGATGAACCTCTGTCGTCACTCGATCTAGCCACCCAAATCAACACAACCAAGTTGCTGCGCAAGGTCCATGCTGAGACCGACTTGGCAATGCTGATCGTAAGCCATGACCTTGCTCCGCTCAGGCAACTGGCGGATCGAATTCTCGTCCTCGACGAGGCGCGTATTGTCGAAGATATCCCCATGCAGTCATTCATCGAACACGCACAGCATCCATTGGCACGCGCTTATGCAAAAACCCTATAGCAAAGGTCTCGCTATTCTCTCAAAATTGGTTTGCTGCAAATACCTCTCTTATACGGGACTTAGTCTTGCAGCAGTCGGAAGATACCGGAAACCGCCAATAAAATTGGGACTTCAAGCGCGTCCATGCTTTCAAGCACAGGGTCGGTAGGTGTTTTACAAACCGGGAATAGTAGCGATCCTGCTACATTGGCGCGCTTTCGGAACAGAGATAATTGTAAACTCTGCGCCACTTCTCAGCTTAGTGGCCTGCCGGCCACCCAGCTTCTTGGAGCAGGCCCAACAAGTCTTCAGAGTGTTGGGGGTGCTGATAGAAACGTTCCAAAACATTTCTGGGGCTAAAGTCCGGCCACGTTGTCTGTAGCTGCTCCAAAAGAGCGGCAGCGGATATCTTGTCGCCTATCGCTTGAAGGGCCGCGGCTTTGAACACCAGTGTAAGCGCGCTGACTGGCCCACCTTGCGTCACCGCTTCGTCAATAGCAGAGATCGCCTCCTCGTAGTTGCCTAGATGGAAGCTTGCGACGCCATAGATGTTCAGATGAGCGGGCCCGCGTGTTTTGCTGTTTCTCGACCGACTAGGATCAGACACCTTGGCGGATTCTGCAAAATGTCCTGTCATTCCAAAGATCACACCACTGAAATCCAGTGTTTTGCTGTCTACCTCGTCCAGACTTATTGCACGGCGGCTGATGTCAACTGCACGCTCATACTCACCGCTTGCAAACGCAACCCAAGCAACTGCAGATTGTGCCCATCCGCTCAAAGGGGCAAGGTTGGCCGCCTTTTGTGCGTATCCCTGCGCTTCGCCAAGTAATGTCATCCGTGTGTCGGCGTCTGGCGCCAACAATGCAAGTGTACCAAGACTATGTGCGGCACCGGCAAGAGCATCAGGAAAGTTCGGATCAATCTGAATGGCTTCTCGATACATCGAAGTCGCAAGTTTTTGATATTTGACATTTGCGATCGGGAACAACAATCCACTGGCTTGTTCCGCTAGATTTGCCGCCTGAAGAGTCGCTGTGGATTTTTCTGCAAGAGCGGATCTTTCAGATTGATTGCGTGCTGAAAAATCGGTTGCGGGCCTCTCTGGCGAAGACATTTGCCAATAGATCAGCACCGCGCCAACTGCCGCACCGAACCCTGACGCCAGCAGCCAAGGAAGAGCGCCCTGTGGTCGTACTTTTGTTATCTGGTGGACGTCTGGCCGCGCCTGAGGATCGTTTTCGATCTCTTTGCTCTCGAACCTTGGCGCATATCCACCGCTATCAATGTGAATCCGGATCGGGTTATCAAAGCCCTCGTTTTCGTAAAACTCTGAAAGCTTGCGCCGTAACCGGCCCGCATCAACTCGTACGATGCTATCGCTGCCGTCGACAGAAGCGCGTCCATAGACATCATGCGCGATTGTCTTGCCCGCAATGAGGTCTCCGCGACCAGCTAGAGACTCCTTCACGACATAGCTAAGGAACGCTTTCAACCTGTCGACATTGTTAAATGCCGCGCTTTCGAGAACACGTTTGAGTTCCGCTTTGATGGAACCCTCAGTAAAACCTGCGGCAGAGTCGTCAAGCTTTGGTTCATCAGGCATTCGACTTTAAACTCTTTTGTTTCAGCATGTTGTGCTGACATTAAACGGCCGGTTTAACGCAACTTTCACGGTATTATACTTGTTTCAATGCTCAATCCCAATACCACTTTACTCATGGGAGTTGAAAACGATCCAAACCGCACTGTTGCTCAAACGGCTGATCATTTGTTTCCGCGAAAACGGGACGAAATTCGACGTTTACGCATATCCAATCAGGTCTTCGACGAGATTTGCCGCGACTATGAAATCGTGGCGAGGATTCTCAGAGACAGTCCTTTGACTGACGTGGCGGCTGGCGAGAGCCTTGAAGGGCTAAAGGACGAAATTCGTCTTTTTCTACATCGTAGCGTCGCAAGTGATTAGCGACTTCCCAATATCCCTTGCGACTTCAAAAGGAGACCGGAAATGAATACCCGTAACAAGCTGGCAAAAGGTGCGCTCACCTCGGCCGCTATGATGACTTTGGGGATAGTTGCCCCCCCCCTTATGGGCGGACAACACGGATGGGGCCGGGCAACTGGTCCACGATGCCGAATTTTATGTGCTCAAGGCTCAACACGGAGAGCGTTGGGCTGTTGAAGACGCAGGCCTTCAGGCAAAGCTGGCCGAATTGAAGGAAAAACACGGAACCCCGCCCAACCTGATCCACATCATGTGGGACGACACGGCCTATGGAGACATGGGCATTCCGGCTATTCAGAAAATCCGAGGTTTTGATACTCCCAACATTAACCAAATGGCCCAAGAGGGTATTCTGTTCACCCGCATGTACACCGAAGTTGGCTGTACACCAAGTCGTGCCGCCGCTGCGACCGGCCGCATGGCTGTGCGCAATGGCATGTACAACATCGGCATGCTGCTCGAAAGCCACGGCCTTGACGATGAAGAAGTCACAATCGCCGAAGTCCTTTCAGAAGCGGGATATGCTACAGCGTTCCACGGGAAATGGCACTTGGGCGATATCGAAGAAAGCTATCCTCACAATCAGGGTTTTGATGAAGCATTTTTCACTGGTTACAACCAAATTTTGTCGCTGAACTCGGACGTTGCAGAACAAGGCAATGCATCCCTGGGATTGGTCGAAGACCTGTTCCCAAAAGATCCCTTCATGCTGGATGATACCTTTATCACCAAAGATTGGGTACAAATTGCAGAAGGCACCAAGGGTGGTGAAACACTTCAGTGGCGTGACAACTCGTATGAAACATATGAGGCAATTGACCCAGAAGCCCAAAAGCGGACCTTGGAATTCATCACGCGCAACGCCGAAGCAGGCAAACCATTCTATGTCGCCAACTGGCCGATGATGTCCACCTTTCTGCCAACCCGCCCCAAGAATTGTTCGGTTGCTCGCGCAATGTTGCAGGACGGATTGCAGTGTAACGTCGACGTCTTTGTAGGCAAGCTGATGGACCATCTCGAAGAGCTGGGAATTGCGGAAAACACACTGGTGATCGCCATGGCTGACAATGGGCCGATGTCACATAACCCGCCCCCCGGCACAGGCTTCGCAGAAACCATTTTCCGTGGTGGCAAAGGTGACTTCCTTGAAGGCGGCGTGCGCGTTCCAGCCTTTGCTTGGTGGCCTGGTATGGTTGATGCAGGTCAGGTCCAGGGTGACATGATCCACATCACCGATCTATTCACAACCTTCGCCAGCCTTGGTGGCGCAATGGACAACATCCCAACGGATCGTGTGATTGATGGTCTGGACCAAACCGCCCTACTATTGAACGGTGAAACCCATGGACGTCGCGATTATCAATTCACCTATGCAGGCCCTCGTTTGGGTGCGGTCATCAAAGGCAACTATAAGCGTCACATGATTTCACCCGATCCAGTGGGTGAAGCCAGCGGTATTCCAGCGGCGTTTTACTTCCTGCCTACCGACCCACGCGAAGTTTTGCCAATGATGACGCCTATGATCCACATGAAGCGTCCTTTCAACCGTATGGTATTGCGTCATGAATTGTGGAAGAAAAAGTACCCGGATTCCCAAGAAAAGCACGGTATTCCATGGACCGGCGTTGCTAATGCTTCCGATGCAGTCAAAGCCCACGCCCAACCACAAATGGTTCTGAAAGACCTGCCTTTTGATCCATTGGAATACATCGAACATCTCGATCAAATTCCGTTCGATCGAAACATGGATCCGAGTTTGGGCCAATAAAACGTCTCCCCAGCCGCGAAAGCGGCTGGGGCATTTCTTTGGTATATGCCGCCGCAGAACATGAGAGTCCCAATGCTGAACAGAAGACGATTTGTAGCCCTGACAGGTACCTTCCTTGCGGCCCCTGCCCTTATTGGAACCAAGGCCTCAGCGAGCGGTAACGGCGGCTTACCGATCACAGCGTCCAACTATAGGCTGGATCGCACACAGGCGCTATTCGATGGATCTGTTAAGATCAAAGGCGCAAACGCAACCTTTGTCGAAGATGCCATCGGTGATATGAACACGGATGCCTTTACAGGTCAGGGCAAGAACGAAATTACTGAACTTGGCCTGCATCCCTTCATGCTGGCACATGCCAACGAAGGGTTTCGCGACTACGCGTTGCTTCCAATCTTTCTCCTACGTCAGTTCCGGCACAAAAGTGTGTTTGTGCGTTCGGACGCAGCGATATCGAAGCCCGAGGACCTGCGTGGACGGCGCGTAGGAACGCCGGGTTATTCCTCGACCTCTCTCACCTGGATACGCGGTATTTTTGAGGATGAATATGGCTTGAAACCCTCGGATGTAGAATGGGTCGTCGCCACACAAGATAGCTCTGCAGGAGAAGCTGGCAAAATCTCGGCTCAAGAGAACCGCCTGCCTGACAACATCAATGTCACCAAAGGCACACCAGGCCTGGATGAATCCGAATTGCTTTTGACTGGCGAAGTTGATGCGTTGTTTCATGCCGCCACGCCGGCTGCATACTTGCAAGGAGACCCCCGCATTTCGCGATTGTTCCCAGATTTCAGAAGCGTTGAACAAGATTACTTTCGCAAGACAGGCATCTTCCCAATCATGCATGTGCTCGCTATCCGGCGCGATACAGCCAAAGATCACCCTTGGTTGGCGCAATCAGTGTTTGACGCATATTCTAGGGCCAAGTTTGCAGCCTACCGCCTCAAAGATCGCCTTACATGGGCAACAGATATGCTACCATGGTATAGTCAGGAACTCGAGAACACGCGTGCACTGATGGGGAGCAATTTCTATCCTTACGGAATGACCGCCAATCAAAAGGCCGTCAAAGCCCTATTCCGATATTCGCACGATCAGGGCCTCGCGAGCCGCGTCCTCAGTATCGAGGAAACGTTCCTACCCCAAAGTTTAGCTTTCTCAGAAACATACCGCTAAGTTTTATGAGGGTTATGAAAAGATAAGATCCTGCACACAGGATACTTCTGATCGCGCGATGTCTTCTGTACTGACGCAAGCCAATTTACACAAACATATATGCAAAAACCGCGGGGGATTTCTTCCCCAAAGCTCTCGGCCGCGCCTCAGGTTTACCGATCTTGCATTCCCACGAGCGCTCGTCGTGTGAAGTGGTCCTGCTTTTTAGGACAGGTTTGCGGCTTGGCTAAGATGCATCTGGTTTATGTTCATG
>NZ_SULI01000035.1 GCF_005518135.1 Shimia litoralis
GATACATCTTAGCACGCTGTCCGAATTTGCCGGACCACTTCAGAGACGCCGCATCCGTGCAGTTCGCGCATTCGGGGACGTGCTCGGTGAGCAGACCGCAGATATACATGAACGGTACATCGTCAGCAGAACGCTCTCAGCAGCACGTGAACTTAGAACTACAAGGCTTGATTTGCAACGCGCCAAATATCTGCAAAAGGCAATCAGCAATTTCCTTATGTCACTGACCCCCTTTTTACTTTACTCGATTGGCGGATGGCTTGTTATTGAAGGTCGATTATCTCTTGGTGCTCTCGTAGCTGTAATCGCCGCATTCAAGGACTTTTCCGGGCCGTTTCGAGAACTGATTCTTTACTACCAAAACCTTTCTGACGTGAAGCTTCGGTCTAGGGAATTTGAGCAATTCCTGTTGGATTGCGGCAAACGGATCAAAGATCCAATACAATTGGAACGCTCAGTATCCCTGCCTAATTAGAATTGGAGAAGTAAATGAAACGCTTTGTTCGGCAAACTCTGATGGTAACATTTTTCTTTACTGCGACACTGCTTCGACCTTCGTATGCAGACGGAGTAGAGTATTCGGTAGAAGGTCTACAAGGAATCGACATAAGCAAACTTTGTGTAAGTAGCGGTCTGCGGGGCGGCAGCGCTGACGTCGTTGTCGTATTTGAGAACACTTCTAATGAAATGGTGTTTCTAGATGGTATCAGCTCAGACGCATCGTCAAGCGGTGAGCTATTTTTCAAAGACCTTGCGGACTCCGCCGTTACGAAAAGTGGTTTTGGTGTAGCGCGAGAAGAAGTGCTTAACTTATCAAGATCCCACATAGGAGCGCGCTTAACCGGACTCAAGGAAGATCTTGAACCTGGTGACCACCCACTAGTTTACTTGAACTTTAGAAACGGAACCCTCGAAACTGCAGCGCATGTGTTGCCCAAAGGTCAATGTCGGTGACCTGAGCCCCAAGTTTCCTCCACCACACGGAGAGTCCTTGGAGTTGGTTTGACGGCCTTACGCAGCCAGTCTGCCCATCGTTCTTTTCTCAGCAAATTCTCTGGACGTCGGGCATGCTGACACTGCGCTCCAGAGTAATCGGAAGCCAAGCTATGCACTTAACCCATTCAAAATTGGGCAATCGGGCCTGTGATCTCCCGCGCATTCCTTAGACAGGTGGGTCAGGGTCTCATGCATAGCTTGCAGATCAATTATCTTCGCTTCGATCTCTTCCAAATGCTTGTTTGTTATTTCTTTCACCTCTGCACTGGCGCGGGTTTCGTCCTCGTAGAGCGCCAGCAAATTGCGGCAGCCGTCGATGGTGAACCCCAAGGCGCGGGCGCGGCTGAGAAAGATCAGCTTGTGTAGATCGGTTTCGCGAAAGACACGATAGTCGTTCGTGTCTCGCAAAGGTTTAACCAGACCGATGTCCTCGTAGTAGCGGATTGTTTTTGCCCGCAGGCCTGTGCGTTTTGATACTTCACCGATGTTCAGGTTCATGTCGTTTCCTCACTTATACAGCCTGGGCCGGGATCGGGATCGCAGGGTCACGCGCCGGAGCTGGCGTCTTGTCACGCATGACCGGTTTTACCAATCGTAAACGCAGCGCATTTGTAAGCACAAACACACTGGAAAGCGCCATTGCACCAGCCGCCAGCACCGGCGAGAGTAGCAATCCGAATGCAGGGTACAAGACACCCGCGGCCACGGGGATCAGCAAGGTGTTGTAGCTAAAGGCCCAGAAAAGATTCTGGCGGATGTTGCGCATAGTGCGTGTCGAAATGTCGAACGCGTTGACCACACCGGTCAACTCGCCGGACATCAAGACAACATCGGCCGCTTCGATGGCCACATCCGTGCCCGTACCGATCGCGATGCCCACATCAGCGGTGGCCAGTGCCGGCGCATCGTTGATGCCGTCACCGACAAACGCCAGTTTGCCCCGTTTGCGCAACTCTTCCAGCGCCGCGACTTTCCCCTCGGGAAGGACCTCGGCCACAACAATATCAATCCCCAATTCAGAGGCGATTGCCTGGGCCGTGCCTTGGTTGTCTCCGGTAATCATAGCCACGCTCAGCCCCAGCCCATGCAGTGCCGCGATGGCTTGGGGTGTTGCGGGTTTGATCGGGTCTGAAACAGCAATTGCCGCCGCAATTTTCCCGTCAATGGCAGCATACAGCGGCGTGCGCCCTTTGCGGCCCAATGCATCACCGGTTTCGGCAAGCCCGCCCATGTCGATCCCTTCGCGTGCCATCAACCGGTCCGCGCCGACAAGAACCCGTCGGCCGTCGACGTTTGCTTCTACGCCGTAACCCGTGAGGGAGGAGAAGGCCGTAACCTCAGAAGATTTCAACCCTTTTTGAGCGGCCGCACGTGTGATGGCTTCGGCAATGGGGTGTTCGGATTGCGCCTCGAGCGCCGCAACGAGACGCAGGACGGTGTCACTGTCAAAACCCTCTGCGGTGATCAGGTCCGTGAGTTCGGGGCGGCCTTGGGTCAACGTCCCCGTCTTGTCCAGGGCCACCACCTTTGCTTCCTGCAGCATCTGTAGGGCATCGCCCTTTCTGAAGAGAACCCCCATTTCTGCGGCCCGACCCGTGCCAACCATGATTGACGTCGGCGTGGCCAAACCCATGGCGCAGGGACATGCGATGATCAGCACGGCAACGCCCGCAATCAGCGCAAAGCTCAGCGCGGGATCCGGTCCAAAGGCCAGCCATGCCACCACGGTGAGAGCGGCAATCACCATGACCGCCGGGACGAACCACGCAGTGATCCGGTCGACAAGACCCTGGATAGGCAATTTGGCCCCCTGCGCCTGTTCGACCATCTGGATGATTTGCGCCAGCATCGTATCCGCGCCAACCTTGGTTGCCTGAAAGACCAATGCGCCTGTGCCGTTTACCGTCGCACCGACGATCTCGGCGCCGACGGATTTCTCGACCGGCACGGGTTCGCCGGTAATCATGCTTTCATCGACATAGGATTGACCGCTGGTCACAGTGCCATCCACAGCAATTTTCTCGCCGGGACGAACGTGGATCAGATCGCCGACCAAGATCTCATCGATCGCCAGTTCGACGACCTCGCCTGCTCGTTCCACGCGCGCGACTTTCGCCTGAAGACCGACAAGTTTGCGGATTGCCTCGCCAGTGCGCCCTTTGGCGCGGGCTTCGAGAAAGCGGCCCAGCAGGATCAGGACAACAATCACGGCCGCGGCTTCATAGTAGACGTTGACGGTGCCCTCGGGCAGAAGGCTCGGGGTGAAAGTGGAGATCAGTGAGAACCCATATGCGGCCGACGTGCCAAGCGCGACGAGCGAATTCATATCCGGCGCGCCTTTCAGGAGAAGCGGAAACCCCTTTGTGTAGAACCGCAAGCCAGGGCCAAACAGAACGATCGTGGTGAGAAAAAATTGCAAAAGACGGCTGTTTTGTAAGCCGAAACTCTCTTCAATCCACATGTGCATTGATGGCAGCAAATGGCCGCCCATCTCGATCACGAATACGGGCAGAGTTAATACTGCGGCGATAAGTGTGAGCCTTCCAAGTCGCGCTATATCTGCCGCCTTGCGGTCTTGTTTGCCAAGGTCTTCTCCAGCTTTGAGTTTGGCAGGGTATCCAAGGTCGGTGGAAATCCGGGCCAAATCCGCTGGCGCAGTTGCCCCGATGGCGTAGCGTATGGTTGCGGTCTCGGCAGCCAAGTTTACCTGCGCATCAATTACGCCGTCACTGGCCTTCAATTTGCGTTCAACCCGACCTACGCAGCTGGCACAGGTCATGCCTTCGATATCCAAGGTAATCTCGCTCGTCGTGGCAGGATAGCCTGCTTCACCCAACGTGTCGATCAACCCCGCAAGGTTGGCGGGGGCGGTAAAGCTAATCCGAGCTGTTTCATTCGCCAGGTTGACCGCGGCATCGGACACGCCGGGAACTCCGGCAAGCGTTCGTTCGACCCGGCCGACACAAGATGCACAAGTCATGCCTTCGACCGACAATGTAAGCATTCGTTTCTCTGACATGACACTCTCCGCGATTCGTGGTTCCAAATACGGTTTGGGGGTTCCAGTGTGGGCAGGGTCAAGCATTAAGTATCACATTTTCTTGTTACTTGACCTTACCCCGTGGGAACCCCCAATTCCTTCGTTGTACGGAAAAACGGAGACTACCATGAGCAAGTTCAATGTGCCCGATATGAGCTGTGGTCATTGCAAGGCTACTATCGAAAAGGCCGTTGGTGCCGCTGACGGAGATGCAGTGCTGAATTTCGACCTAGAAGCGCGTACCGTCGAAGTCACAAGTAGACTAGGTGACGCCGAGCTAACAAGAATCCTAGAAAAGGAAGGTTACCCCAGCACGATCGCTGCCTAGGTCAATGAACCACCTTGCCTGTTGCGATGCCAAGGTGATGTGCTTGATGTTGGCCCCCAACAGCCATCAATCGGAAGAAACCCAAAGCGCGAATGACATTGACTTCATCGGGTGAGGTCACAGTCCATATGGCCTCATTCCCGCCGATCTCGGCAGCAAACGAGCTCTGTCATCCTGGGTGCGCGAAGAACAAATTACGCGCACGGCCCGAAGTTCTTAACGTCTCAGGGGCGCCAATCACGCGGCTTTGTAGTGGGTGAAGATCTCGGTCGTCCCGTCAATTCGAATCAAGAAAACCGAATAAGCGTCACGTTCGCTCGCAGGCCCCATGCCCGGTGATCCCCATGGCATGCCGGGCACAGACAGCCCAACGGCGTCAGGCCGTTCGCTCAACAAGCGCTGGACGTCGGTCGGCGGCACATGGCCCTCAATGATATATCCGTCGACGCGCGCCGTGTGGCACGATGCCATATCTTCGCTAACCCCGCTTTGGGCTTTCAAACGCTTCAATGAGTCATAAGCGGCGTCATGAACTTCCATCTCAAATCCAGCGTCAGCCATGATTTCAATCCACGCGCCACAGCATCCGCAATTCGGATCTTTGAACACTTGAACCAGAGGCTGCGCGGCGGCCAAAGCCGGTACGGCTAGCGCGAGCCCGGTGGCGCCCATGCCGCACAACAATGAACGGCGATTGATGGATAGGTTGGTCATTGCTTTTCCTCTCAAGCCGATTTGCGCAGTGGATTGCTAACGTTTACGATAATATTTTGTTAAATCAACGCCAGAACATTACTAAGGTCAAGCGGGCCGCGCTTACGAACCGCCTTGGATCTGTTCCCCCTCGGTCCGCACTTCTTGGGTTTCGCGCATGCGGTCTGGCCAGGTTGATTTGATAAAGGCCAGGATATCCCAAATTTCCTGATCGCTCAATTGTTCGGCAAACCCTGGCATGCCGCTATTGAAGTTTGTTACCCCGCTTGCGGCCAGAGCCGCCTGCCCCCCCAGCTTGGTATAATTGAACAATAATGCATCCCCGTGATGCCAGGTATGGCCCGTCCGATCGTGCGGCGGCGCTGGAAGGGTTCCGTCGTCCTTCGGACTGCGCCAATCTGGTTCCCCTTCCAATTTCGCCCCATGGCAGGAAGCACAATTTTCCGTATACAACACAGCACCTGATTCGATATCAGAGCGTTCGGGTTGTTTCGGAGGCCCAGCTTCTGCATCCTTTGAGCCTAGAAAGACTGCGGCTCCTAAAATGCTCAGCGCGGCGACTGCAGCGGAAATCAGAAGTTGGTTTCGAGACATTTTTGACTCCATGGTATGGTTATGTGGCGTTCGGGCTTCGTCATGATACCTCAATCCAAGTCATCATACCGTCTGCGCTGTGGCTGAGCATGTGGCAGTGAAAAAGCCAGAGACCGGGATTGTCAAAGACACATACGATCTCGCGGGTTTCGGCTGGCGCAATCAGGAGAGTGTCCCGCAATGGGCCGAGTGCTTTACTTCCCAACACTTCACGAAAATGGTGGCCATGCAAGTGAATACCTTGGGCGAACATGGTCGGGTTTAAGAGGGTTATCAGGGCCGTTTCTCCCCGTTCGAACCTCCCAAAAGGTTTGTCGGGAAGGCCGGAAACGCCATTTAAAGCCCAGGTGCCGAACCCACCATGATCCTGATCCCCTTCTCCGCCGCGCATCAAGAGTTCGAGCCTTTGGGTGATTTGGCCGGGTGCGGCTAGCCCATGCATGGGCAATGCTGTCACGGGGCTCAGATCAGGCGCCGGGTTCACTCCAGACAGGGCTATGCGCCCGATAGGTGCCCTGGAAATTCCTGCCGTCGTGGAAAATGTGACCTCCGTAACTATAGTCCCAACTATGTCAACACGTTGTGCAGGGGCCAGGACTAGGCGCTGTAAAGCTGCCGGGTATTCTAGAGGTATGCCATCCAAAGCGACAATAGCTCCATTTATACCTTCAAGGTCCAGGCGAAACACTCGATCTATGGCCGCATTGACCAAACGCAAACGTACTCTATCCCCTTGCCGAACCGTATTGTGACTAAGAAATACACGCAGAAGGTTTCCTAGGCGCCCTTCGCTGGCAAAGTCCTCCATGACCACGAAATCTGTATCAAACTTCCCGTCGGATTTGGTTCTGAAATCCGCCAGCATTGCTGTGATATCGTGATCCACCAGAGGTGGGTTACGCTCTTCTACGATTAAGGGTCCAAACAGGCCCCGGCCAACCTGCTCATAGGAAAGGTAGTGTGAATGATACCAGAAGGTACCAGCGTCAGGCGGGGAGAATTTGTAATCGAAATGCGCCCCCGGTGGCACGACCTCTTGAGTGAGAATCGAAACCCCGTCCATTCGGTTAGGTGCACGAACCCCGTGCCAATGGACCAGCGTTCCGTCTTGCAACCCGTTTTCTAGGCGAACCTCCAACTGAGCGCCCTGTCGCAATCGCAGTTCGGGACCGGGGATGGAACCATTAAAGCCGACTAGACCTGGCACTTCTCTATCTTGTTCGGGCCATCGAACGGCAATCGGGGCGGGGCGCAATGTCAATTTCGGGTTCTTGGCCAAGGCCTGCTGTGGAGTTACAAATCCGGCCATAGCGCCCAGCAGAATTTGGCGCCGCGAAAGTTTCATTTCGCCGCCGTCAGTTCCAAGTTATCTATAGAAGCAAGAATGCGCCCGCCAGTATCGTCGCTATCTGCGGAAATTCCAATCCCGACGAGAGAACCTTTTTCGGCGCCAAAGGCGGTGCGAAAATCTGCCTCAAGGTCAACTTCTTCACTGTGGCGGCCGATTTTACTGGGCTGTAGCACGCGGGTGATCAGTCGCGGGTGATATGGGCTTTTCAGAAAACTGCCCGAATCTTGGTTGCCTCCCCAGACATACACAAGCGCCTGTGTGTTCTGATTGCGCAGCAAACTGCGGGCCGTGTTGCGGGTCAGGGCATTCGCTGTTTCGGGATCGGTAAATACGAAATAGACGGCCAGATTCCTGTCGTCACCCCCTCTGAGCCGCAGATTCGTTCCCTCTACTCCCTCACGCACCTCCCAGGTCCACCGGGCACCTTTTGCGTTCCACAAGTCGGGTTCAAGTGGTCGCCACACAAGCGAAACCGTGCCGTCAGAGATCACTTCCAATTTGTGACCCAGGAAGAGGTAGTCATTCGACCAGAAACGAAAAAAGCCCTGTTCTTTCCAACTTTCGTCAAACAGCAAGGGTCCAGCATTCGCGGAACCCAACGTGACCGCACATAGGAATGCGGCCACGGAAAGACGGCTGGAAAGGGTCATTCTGCGGATTTTCTCGCCGTCTCTACAACTTCCACCAATTGAGATTTTTCCACAAACCCTGGCACCAGTTCCTCACCAACAACGAAAGATGGAGTGCCGTTAAAACCCAAAGATTGCGCAAGGTTCATGGAGGTAGCCAGATGCTCTTGAATACTAGGTGCTTCCATGTCTCGGCGTAGCTGATCAACATCCAGCCCAACTTCGGCCGCGACGCGCATAACACTTGCCTCTTCTGCACGACCATTCATACTCATCAGCGCCCAATGGAAAGCCTCGTATTTTCCTTGTTCACGTGCTGCTAAGGCAGCTTTGGCCGCGAAAACAGACCCTTCCCCCAGTATAGGCCATTCGCGATAGACGAGACGCACATTTGGGTCGTCATCAAGCAAGCCCTGCACCTCGTCCATAGCGCGACGGCAATAGGGGCAGTTGTAGTCGAAGAATTCCACCACCGTCACATCCCCATCGAGATTGCCCAGTACAGGTGCATTCGGGTCCAGTTCTAGCAGATTGCGCTGGTTGGTCAGCACGTCGGAGCGGGCCATTCCTGCTGCTGCGGTCTGCTGTTGTTCCAAAATGGCGACGGCCTCCATAACTATGCCAGGGTGTTCGAGGATTGTCTCCAGAACCAGTTCTTTGACCCGGTCCTCATCCAACCCGTCCGCCCAAACACCAAAAGGTACCGCCAGACTGATAGCTATAGCGAAAATCCAGCTTACTCGTTTCATACTTTTCTCCCTGTTGTAGTATCGATCACGTAACGTTGACCCAGGTCGCCATGCCCGAGGACGTGTGCGCCAACATATGACAATGGAATATCCACTTGCCGGGTTCGCCCGCTACAAAAGCTATTTCTCGTGTTTCACCTCCGAAAACCAAAAGCGTATCCCTGAGAGGGCCAAGCTCACCGTCATCCAGGATTTCGCGAAAATGCATGCCGTGGAGATGCATTGCGTGAGGGAAAACCGTGTCATTAGAGATGCTAACTCGCGCAGTTTCCCCTGATGAAAGTTGCGCAAGTGGTGTATCTGTCATGCCAACAACGCCATTGAACGACCAGAATTGGTTGGCTGCTACCAGTTCTCGAAAGCTCATTTCCTTACCGTTCAGACTAGCGCTTTGGAGGCGACCCATTGCGCCGCCTTCCATGTTCAATTCAAACCGCCGTGCCGTTTGCACCCCGGGAACGGACATATTCGGATTGGGCGGCAATGGGTTCGGCGTTTCGCGCATCCTTGCCGAGTTTTCTGCAGGCGCAACCGGAAATGCCGCCTGAGAAAACCCTTCGTCATCGTCGATGCGTACCAAATGGGCTACTTCGCCTGCGACCGCTGTCACATCGACAAACAGGTCCATCCGCTGCCCGGGTGCCAACAAAAAGCTGCCTTCAACCTTCTCCGGTTCGTCCAACGGCATTCCATCATAAGCCATGACCCAGCCATCAAACCCCGACAAGTCCAGTTCGAAAATACGAGCGTTAGCGGCATTTATCAGACGCAACCTCAGGCGTTCGCTAACCTTGACTGGCAACTCCGTTCCCGACGAGCCATTTGTGGCTATGTAGTTTCCGCGACGCCCCGCATGACTTCGGTCATGTGGAGTTTCAAATTCAGTGTCCAACTGTGCCGTTTCCGGATTCAACAACCAATCATCAAGGATCAACAACTCTTCCCGGTCAACATCGACTGGTTCGGGCTCTTCTACGATCAGGGCTCCATATAGTCCGCGTGCAACCTGTTCCATCGAGCGATTGTGAGCGTGATACCAATATGTACCCGCATCCTGCGCGGTAAAGTCATAATCGAATGTCTCACCTGGCTGCACGGCATCCTGGGTCAACCCTGCGACACCATCCATAGCATTGTTGATACGCAGCCCGTGCCAATGCACCGAGCTGGCCTGTGGCAGATCGTTCACAAAGCGCCGTTCAACTCGATCGCCTTGTTTTACCCGGATCAAAGTGCCCGGCATTTTCCCATCGTATCCCCAAATCTGGGTTTTAGGATAATCTGGTGGGGCGAGCTGAACGTCAGAAACTCTGGCAGTCAATAATTGGGGACCCGATGTGCTTGCGCGGATTGCTCCTGGCAACAGTGCTCCAAGTCCCAGGGTAGCGCTCATGCGCAATAGGTTTCGTCGGGTCAGTGTCATTACATGTCCTTTTGAGGACGGGGCTAATGCCCCCTCCTTCCTCTTGTTTTATGGCTTCAGCCGCCAGTATGATCGTCCATAAGGTAGGTCGCCATGGCTTTGCGGTCGTCCTCCGTCAAAAACCTAGTTCCATACATAACGACTTCTCCCATCGATCCTCCAAACGCGTCGCCGTCGGGTTTGACGCCTGTGCGAAGCGCAAAGGACAAGCTATCCGTGGTCCAACCGCGTGTTTGTAGGGTTTGATAGTCGATGGCCGGAGCTTTTCCTCCGCCGGGCAGTGAAGTGCTTCCTCTGAAGTGCTGACTGTCAGATTTTCGAGCGCCGGCAAAGTTTCGGCCGGTGTGACAGGCTGCACAATGCGCGGCCCCTTCCACAAGCTCACGACCCCGGTTCCAGACTTCGTCCTTGCCTTCAACCGGCTCTGTACTCGGAGCGGTCAAAAATGCGGCACGCCACAATTTCAAACCCCAACGCTGGTTGAACGGAAAGGCCATCTCCTGATCTTTTGATGGTTTTTCAACGGCAGGCACTGTCTGAAACGCCGCCCACAGGTCGGCAATTTCCTGATCCGTGAAGTTGCCGTAGAAAGGATAGGTGAACGCAGGATAGTAAGGTTCCCCCTCGGGTGATACTCCCTGCCTGACTGCGCGAGCAAATTCATCAATAGACCAGTCGCCGATCCCATGCTCAGGATCTGTGGTCAGATTAGGTGAAAAGAGTGTGCCGAAAGGAGTATCCAGCTTCACTCCGCCAGCTAAAGGCGCACCGCCTTCCTCGACATTGGTGTGGCAGGCGATGCACCCGCTGGCACGAGCGAGATATGCCCCTTTGCTTGCATTTCCCTCCAAACTGATGGGCCCATTGAACTGGCCAATCGGCCAGGTAACGAGCGCCGTGGTCGCGACGGCACCAAAAACCGCCGCGCCCAAGGCCAATTTCAAAATGCCACGCACCTTATTTGCTTTCCGCACGGAATTGCGTGTGGCACGCTGAACAGACTTGGGTGAGCATGGTGAATGCACCGTCAACAGGCATCTCTGAAATCTGCGCGGCCGTCATGGCACGTCCCATTGCTCCAGAGCCACCCATCATTCCGGACCCGCTGCCCATCATGCCAGATCCACCGCCCATCATTCCGGACCCGCTGCCCATCATGCCGGATCCACCACCCATCAGACCGTTATCCGCTGCGCCGGCTAGTCCTTCGGAGACGATCCCAAGCTGTCCGGCCAGTGCAGAGAATTCCGCCCACTTGCTCCAGATTGCGTCTTTGGCCTCAGAGGGCATTCCGCCGGAACCTTCTGGAAATAGATCGGTCATGGACTCACCAGCGTGACGGGAGAATGTTGCAGCTGCCTGACGCACAACTTTCGCGTCATAGTCTGTTTCGCCGCGCATCATGGGTGTGATCGCTTTGACAGCTTTTCCCATGTCCGCCATGGCGTCCATACGCTCCTTTACGATGCCGGTCGCGCCCCCATGCGCGAGAGCTGCGAAAGCGGTTGAGGTTGCGATGAGTGTCGCGAGAACAGTGGTCTTTTTCATAGTTTCAATCCTTTATCAGTCGAGTTGCTATCAGTGTTCTGGGGATCAGGATTGACTTCGCGGAGGTGGATTGTCTGAAGCGGGCGTCCAGCTTTTGTCAGCAAGCCCGTGAGGCCAAACTCTTGACTTGCGGACATCTGAGGGTGCGGGCGAAGCCGGTGTCAAAAGAAAGGCGGCGATCGATAAACATTCCAGACCCGGGTGACATTGCTCAAATGACGCGGCGGCCTCGGAATGGTGGTCTGCGTCAACGTCGCTTCCGTGACCTGCGTATGGGTTTTCAGGATTTTCAGCATGCACCCTTGAGGAATCCGGCATACTCGAGAATGCGATCAGTACACTAAACAGAACGGCAGAGATTAACCGAAACAAAGATATGCCGGTTGTTCGCACCATCAATCGATCCCATTTGCGCGCTGCAACTCTCGCACATACAAAGCGATGTGCTGTACGTCACCACGTGTCAGTCCAGATACAGGTGGCATATTGCCAAACTGCCAATGGTGGGCTCGCACACCACTTTTCGCTGCCCTCTGAAAAGCTTCGTCCGAGTGGTGACCTGGCTCGTAGATCTTGTGCACAAGAGGAGGCGCCACCCCGTTTTGACCCGCTGCATTTGCACCATGGCAAGACGCACATTTGGCATCAAAAGCACGTTTTCCTATCACTGCATTTGAAGAAAGTTCCACAGGCAATCGAACGTCTTCAATCGGATCACCCACAGCGATGTCACTCGTGTCAGGCGTCACCATTGAGTGACTCTGTTGCGTGGGAGATGGCTGAATTGCCTGCCACCCAGCTACTACGACACCGGCCAGCAGTACACCGCCCACTAAAAGTCCCCATTTGCTCATGGCTCTATCCTTTGAATTGGTTAATGCGACCTTCAGATCAATTTGACCTGTGCGCCGACAGGGACGCGGTCGTAGACCTCTTCAATCTGCTCATTGAAGAGACCGATACAGCCGTTCGATGATCGCCTTCCGATTTTGCGCGTGTCTTGTGTGCCGTGAATGCGGTAGTACTGCCAAGACAGATACAATGCTCGTGTTCCTAAGGGATTGGCGGGATCACCGCCCTTGACGATCGGGGGCCATTCCGGGTTGCGCTCGCGCATGGCTGGCGTCGGAGCCCAGCTAGGATTTTTTCGCTTTTCTATTACCTCGGTATATCCACGACGCGTCAAATCGTCGGTCAAGGGTACCGACGTTGGGTAGACCCGCATTTCACCATCTGATGTCCAGTGCTGAAGAACGCGCCTAACAGTATCGGAGAGCAAAATTCCTTTGCCCAAACTGTCGAAATGGTCTCGCCAATCATGCACAACGAAAGACGAAATGTTTCGCGACACCGCAGGCTCTTCAATGTCAGTGGTTGTTTCCTGAGCCCACAAAATCGACGGTGCAGCCAAAACCGATGCCACACCAGTCAACATCAGGCGCCTGTCAAGCTTTGCATCACCTGCCATCTCGCTTCTCCATACTTTTCCTGGCGCATTGTTGGGTAATTCTTCGCGCAATCCGGCTTAATCCTCAACGGCGTGGAGGCTCGATATTTGTATCAAAATGTATCCTTGACCTTTCAGAAGGTTAGGCATGCATATAGGGTCAGCCACTTGAAAGAGGTTCCCAATGAGCAAAGCTTCAGACACCAAAATGGGCGCAGGATCGCAATCTGGCCCAAAGATAATGCACTTTGCAATGATGGCCTGTTGCGTCGTCATGCTGCTTCCAATTGCAGGCTTTTTGTTGGCTGGCGGCACTATTGGAGGGCTCGCTTCGAACTTGTGGGCTTTTGCGCCGCTTCTACTCTGTGTCGGAGCCCATTTGGTGATGCACAAAATGATGGGCAAGAGTTGTCACAAAAGCAATTCTCAGGGCGAAACAGAAAACCCCAACGAGGCCATCCGAGGCAAAGCGTCGACCGTGCCACAGGTGCGACGAGGCTGACTTGATTCCCGTATCCGGCCCCGTGCTGGCAATTTTGGCTGGGCTGGTGCTGAGTGGTTGCACCACTGCAGCCAAACAATGTGACAGACCGGATCAGAGCACTCTCTCCTACGATAACGTGACAATATCGGCTCCGGAAGGGTGTCGGTTCACGAACGATGGAATTGGCCTAGTTCGTACGATCACATGTGTTGATGGTCGCCAAGGATTTGCAGTTGCCAATGTAACAGACACACCAGTGGGGGCAGGTGAATGAGGGAAAGCATCGCCGACGACAGGACTATCACAATGCATTCATTCATAAGGTTACGCGCCTACTGTGTGAGTTCTTTTCTGTTATTCAGCATGCTTGTTTTTGCAGCTACCCAAGCAATAGCGGCGACTTCAGAACCCTTTTCCACAAACGCTGTCATCGCCAGATTGATATCTGTGCAGGATGGCGTGCCCCCCGGAGCTGAAACGCTGTCGGCAGGTCTCGACTTGACGCTTTCGGAAGGCTGGAAAACCTATTGGCGATCACCAGGCGAAGTTGGCATCCCCCCACGGATTGACTGGAGTGGTTCAGAAAATGTTGCCGGAGTTGAAATGCTTTGGCCGGCCCCAGAGCGGTTCACAGCGTTCGGTATCGAAAATTTCGGATATAAAGACAACGTAGTCTTTCCCCTTAGGGTCACGCTCGGACGCCCTGGCGAGCCGGCCCATTTAGCAGGAGCCGTAAAACTACTGATCTGTTCAGAAGTCTGCATTCCTGAGACGTTCGACCTGGCTCTGGCACTCCCTTCGGGGTCGAAAATTGACGCCGATTCAGCATCGCAAATCAGTACTTTCCTGTCTCGTGTTCCTGCCGAAGGAGGCCAAGCCAAAGTCACAGACGCGGTTGCGTCAATCGACGCGAAACGGACAATCCTAACGCTTGAGATGAAAAGCACCACGCCATTTAACACTCCGGATGTTTTTGCTGAGTTGGGGGCGAATACCGCCTTGGGCAAACCTGACATCCGGCTTGGGAATGGGGGCCGCAGTCTATGGGCGCGCATTCCGATCCTTACCGTTGACGATGAGCAGTATCACGACCCGATTCTAACTGTAACAGACGGGCCTGGCCGGGCTTTTACCCTGACACCTCAACTTATTTCAGCTCCCCCAGCCCCGCCGTTCAGACCAGAACAAGTGGTGCCAAGCCTGGGCAAAATAGTATGGATCGCCTTGGTTGCCTTTATGGGGGGGCTTATCTTGAATGTGATGCCCTGCGTCCTTCCCGTTTTATCCATTAAACTCTCATCGGCAATCAGGGCACAAAAGCGTGGCGTGCGATCCATTCGCATTGGCTTTCTGGTCGCTGCCGTAGGTGTCATGAGTTTCATGTTGTTTTTGGCAGCCATTCTCTATCTGTTGCAGATGTTTGGCGTGGCCATAGGGTGGGGGTTACAATTTCAGAATCCGGCCTTTTTGGCGTTAATGTTTCTTGTGCTCGCGGTTTTTTCCGCAAATCTGTTTGGGCTGTTCGAGTTGGCTTTGCCTTCCTCCCTTCAAACTCGGTTGTCCAATGCAGGCGGACCGTCGGGGCATGGGGCAGATTTCGCTACGGGTTTTTTTGGTGCCGTGATGGCAACTCCTTGTTCGGCACCGTTCCTCGGCACCGCAATTGCATTTGCTTTTGCCGGGCGCGGTGTTGACATCATAGTTGTTTTCACAGCCATGGGACTCGGACTTGCATTTCCTTATCTGTTGATTGCCCTTTTCCCTGGTCTGGTAGCAGCATTGCCAAAGCCAGGTCGTTGGATGGTTGGGTTGAAACTTCTTTTGGGGACATTGCTTTTTGGGACAGCAATTTGGCTTCTGTGGGTTTTGATCGGCGTTGCAGGCCTGCTTTCCACGATTTTTGTCGCCGCCCTTTCAATAGCGTTGCTCTTGGTCCTAGTACGGCGCCCTTTCTCGCCCGCTCCGCGCTACTTTGCCATCATGCTACTCGCCGTCCTGCCTATGGTTTCTGCTGAACTCCTGGCTCACCAGCCGTCAACTGGTGTTGCTCCCTTGGACGGGAAGATAAACTGGCTCGCTTTTGACCGTGGGAACATCGCCCGCCTTGTGTCGCAAGGGGAAGTGGTTTTTGTTGATGTCACTGCCGACTGGTGCCTGACCTGCAAAGCTAACAAGGCCTTGGTTCTGGAACGTGACCCTGTTTTGTCCGCACTGAACAGTGAGGGGGTGATTACGATGCAAGCAGATTGGACACGCCCCGACGAAGAAATTTCCCGTTATCTCGAAGCAAACAATCGCTACGGCATTCCTTTCAATGCAATTTATGGACCTGAGGCGCCGAATGGGATTGTTCTGTCCGAGATTCTTTCGTCACAAGACGTTCTAACGACTCTAAACGCCGCCCGCGCCGTTGGAATTCAATCCAGTACTCTCGATATTGAGCAATGAAACAATCTAAAGTGATTTGCTCGGCAGCCTCAGGCTCAACAGCACTGGTTAAGACGCAAACAAACGACAGCGCCTCTCCGTGTCCCGGTCACATTTGTCATCGCTGTGTTTGCCAGTAGTCAATACGTAGAAGGAAAAGTTTTTCTTTGGAAAGCCAGTTACTTCAGGAAATCGTCTTCAATTCTCGTCACTACCTCAACTCGGACAAAGCTTGTTCGACAACTTGATGACGGGGATCATCTGGTGCAATATCGGAGAGCAGAATTAAAGCCCTTTCATAAGCTGACACCGCATTTGGTTTCTCGCCCAGAACCGTATAGGCGTTCGCCAGCCGCAACCACCCATCCAGATCGTCAGGTTTGTCCTCAAGTTTTTCGGCCAATCGATTCACCATTGAACGGATGAACTCCCCACGATCTTCGTCACTCATATTACCCGCCGCGGCGACATCTTCGGCCGTTGGCCCAGCTCCTCCACCGGCCATCGGTGCGTAATCCGCTAGAGCGATTTGGTCACGGCCAAGCGTTCGTGCGATCTGGTTGGCTTGGGCAATGAAGGCTTCCATCCAAGGTGCAAACCCGTCGGCCGCGTCAAGTTGAGAAAGCAAAAGCGCATGGGCTGCTGCCTCTTCGCCCTTTTGTGCCATCGCCATAGATTTGTAGAATGCACCGGCGGGATTGCTCGGATCCAGTTCTATTGCCCGGTCAATGGCGGTTTCTGCCTTGGGTGTGACGATGCCTTGTTCAGAACTGACCAAAGCTTCCGCCAGCATCGAGAAGGTTGCTGAGCTTGCGTCATCTCTCGAGGTCACTGTCTCGAATGCTGCAGCGGCCTGAGAATACTCCCCCATCCGGTAATAGGTTTGTCCAAGCAGCATCCACCCTTCCGATGCTCCGCCGTTAGGCTCGGATGTCAGGCGAGCATAGAGCTTGTCCGTAAGTTCGGTGATTTTCTGCTGTTCGGCGCGCTCGGCTTGGCGATCCGCATATGCCAGACTCGAAATCTCCGGCGACCCCATGAAGGCGTAGTATCCAACGGCCATAAGCGGCACGAAGAATGCGGCTAGAACAAGGGCGCCTCGCCCGCCAGTGTTCTCTGCAATCTGTCCTGTTGTTGAGCGCCGTGCTGCGGCCAGAATGCGTCGCTTTATCTCCTGTTGGGCAGCTGCAGCTTCAGATTTAGATATCACGCGTCGATCAAGGTCACATTGGACCTCGTCTAGCTGATCCAAGAGAACCGCGGGCGTTGAATCCAAGCCGGCTAGCGGCACTTTTCTCCCCCTCAGCAACGGAAAGACAACAAAGCCGACCGACAATGCAGTCAACAGCACCATCCATGCAAAAATCATTTGCTCTCTCCTACTTTCTGGTTCTCGATGAACTGTTTGATCTCGTGTTCTTCAGCTTCGCTCAGCGCTTGAGGGACAGGCTTTTTCCTTCGGCGTAGCAAGGTCACCAATCCAACACTTAGAGCGAGCAACAGCATCGCCGGGGGTGCAAGCCACAAGACGTAGGTTCTCGCGTTCAAAGGAGGTTTGAGCAGGACATAATCCCCGTAACGTGCCTGAATGAATGCCAGGGCTTCGTCGTTGCTGTCCCCGGCGACAATGCGTTCACGCACCAGCAAGCGTAGGTCCCGTGCTACTCCGGCATTTGAACTGTCTATGTCCTGATTCAGACATACAACGCAACGAAGCCCCTTTGACACCTCACGGGCGCGCGCTTCCATCACTGGGTCATTCAGGATCTCGTCCGGCTCGACAGCCAGCGCGGCCATTGGAATGACCATCGAAAGGAGAAAAACAATAAGCCTCAGCATCACAAATCCTCTCTAGGCAAGGCTCCGGCCTGCACTAGGGCTTCGCGAAATTTTCCGACCGCAACCTCTCCCACGACTGGGCCGACATAGCGGTAGAGCACAGTGCCATCAGTACCGACGATGAATGTCTCCGGCACACCGGAAATTCCCCACTCGATCCCCACGCGCCCGGAAACGTCAGAGCCAATACGCGCGTAAGGATTTCCAAGCTCTGCCAACCACCGCGCAGCATCATCAGGCTTGTCTTTGTAGTTGATACCAAAAAGCCGGATGCCGTCCCGTTCGGCTAGGCTGGTCAGAACCGCATGTTCTGCGCGACATGGCACGCACCAAGATGCAAAAACATTCACGACAACGGCAGTTTCAGTGCCAACCAGGTCCGAACGCGACAAGCCTGGTGTATCCACACCAACAATCGGTTCCAGACCAAATTCCGGTGCGGGCTGCGAGATCAAAACAGACGGGACTTCGTTTGGATCCCGATCCGGGTTCAAGCCCCACAGGAAGAAACCACCAAAAACAACTGCAATCAGTAGCGGTAGGAACGCCAGTGTTCGATTCATGACTTATTCCGCCGGAGCTGTGCGTGAAGGGATCGCGCGCGTACGTTTTGGGGCACCCACCCGAAGCCGCCGATCTGACAAAGACAATGCGCCCCCCAGAATTAGAAACGTGCTTCCCAACCAGATGAAATTGACGAAAGGCTCATACAGAATACGTAGGGTCCATGCGCCACTCAACTCTGCGTCTTTTGACGCCGGTTCAGCGATCGACGCGTAGAGATCCCCAGCAAGTGTGGAGCGGATAGCACTTTCCGTCGTTGAGCTTTCAGCAATCGGATAATACCGCCGCTCGGGGAACAGTGTGGTAATGTTTTCACCATTTCGGAAGACATCCAACGTGCCGCGGTCAGCAAAGTAGTTAGGGCCACGAACGCGCTCGACTCCCTCAAAGATCACTTCGAATCCGGCAATCTCGATTGTTGATCCGGGGGCTACAAATACAACCTCTTCAACCTTCCAGGCGCTGGATCCGATGAAGCCGAACATGGCAACTGCAAGACCTGCGTGAGCCAATGTCATTCCATGTGATGCGCGCGGCAAGTTTCGGGCCCGGCGCAGTGCTTCGGAAAAAGGCACGTCAAACAGCCGGATGCGCATTGCCCACTCGCGCAGCGTTGCGAACAACAACCAGATAGCCAACAAGATCGACAGATGCGCCAGAAGGGGTCCTCCTTCCTGAAGATACCAAATCACAAGAAAGGCGATGACCGACGCCAACGCGACGTATCGCACGCGTTGCAATACACCTGCCAAGTCAGCACGTTTCCAGCTCAGGAAAGGACCCACCCCCATGAAAAGCACAAGAGGCAGCATCATGGGAATGAAAGAGGCATTGAAGAATGGAGCACCGACCGAGATCTTTTCTCCGGTGACTGCCTCAAGAAACAACGGGTAGAGGGTACCGAAAAGGACCGTTCCTGTCGCAGCGACAAGGATCAAGTTGTTTATCAGCAAACCTGCTTCTCGGCTGATGGGTTTGAAGATCCCACCGGATTCCATCATTGGCGCCCGCCACGCATAGAGCGCCAGTGAGCCACCAATAGACAGGGCAAGCAGGAAAAGGATGTACAGTCCGCGCTCTGGATCGACGGCAAAGGCGTGGACCGAGGTCAAAAGCCCTGAACGCACCACGAAAGTTCCCAACAAGGAAAGAGAAAAGGTCAGTATTGCAAGCAGAATAGTCCAGCTTTTAAACGCATCACGTTTTTCGGTAACGATCGCAGAGTGAAGTAATGCGGTGCCGAGAAGCCATGGCATAAAGCTGACATTTTCGACCGGATCCCAGAACCACCAACCACCCCAGCCAAGTTCATAGTATGCCCACCAGGAACCAAGTACGATACCCGCCGTCAGGCACATCCATGCAGTGAGGGTCCAAGGGCGAACCCACCTGGCCCAAGCCGCATCAACCTTACCTTCGAGCAAGGCCGCAACCGCGAAGGAAAAGACTATCGAGAACCCAACATAACCCAAATAGAGGAACGGCGGATGCAGAGCGAGACCCACATCCTGCAAAAGCGGATTGAGGTCATTGCCGTCTGCAGGGGGCGGAAACACGCGCGTGAACGGGTTTGATGTAAATAGCATGAAGGACAAAAATCCGGTGCTTATCCATGCTTGCACCGCGAGTGTGCGGGCCTTCAAGGAATCGGGAATATTTGAGCCAAACAAGGATACGGCTGCGCCGAACAGCGTTAGGATTAATACCCAGAGCAAAAGAGAACCCTCGTGACTGCCCCAGGTTCCGGCAATCTTGTAAAGCATGGGTTTCAACGAATGAGAATTCGAGGCCACGTTGACCACGGTAAAATCGCTAGTAACAAAACTGCGCATCAGGGCGCCAAATGCGATCCCAACCAGAACCAACTGTCCGATAGATGTGGCCCGCGCAGAATGCATCCAAAGCAGTTTTCCGCGATTGGCTCCGACAATGGGGATAATACTTTGAATCAACGCCAGCGCAAAAGCCAACGCTAGGGCAAAATGGCCGATTTCGGGTGTCATGTTGCTGTCCTGATGATGCGAGGAAGTTTGGTGCTCCTACCCCTGAAGGGTGAGAGCTACCCGGTGAGGTCAGTCTTCGAGTGCAGCTTTGCGCTTGCGGAACTCGTCTTCGTCCAGTTCTCCTTTTGCAAAGCGGGATTTGAGGATGTCCATTGCATCCGAAGCGGCACCTCCACCGGGGCGGTCACCGGCGAACCAACGAACCGCCATCACAATTAGGACAATGACCACGCCCCAAAAGGCCAACATCATGAATCCACCAAACATTCCGTATCCTCCACCCCAAGTCATATGGCCAAACCCTCGGCCCCAATCATTCGCGCCATCTGCATGGGCGACATTTGCCGCAACCAAAGCCGCAAGGGTCGTCAAACTGGGCTTCATGGTCATGCTGACCTCCTTTCATTGACTAGTCGTTCGCAAAAGGGATCGCGATCGTCGCCCGCAGCCCCCCTTCATCTCGATTGGAAAGTGAAATGTCGCCGCCATGACCGCGAATGATCGTACGGGCAATAGACAGGCCCAACCCGTGGCCACCGGTCTCAAGGGATCGCGATCGCTCAAGGCGAAAAAACGGATCGAAAACGCGCTCTAGTTCCGGAGCGGGAATACCGGGGCCGTTGTCAGCTACGGTAATGATAAATTCGTCGGGTCGAACTTGATAGGAGACGTGGGTCTCACCACCATAGCGAACGGCGTTTTCGATCACGTTGCGTAGAGCGCGCCGTAGAGCATGAGGGCGAATCCGCGCCTCAACGCAGGGCCCACCATCCAATTCGAATGGTGTCACCATGTCCGATTTCAACACCTCAAGGAATTCCCCGATGTCTACATTCTCTGCCTCCTCGGACCCGGCAAGCCCTCGGGCAAAAGTTAGTGTGGCTTCCACCATGGATTGCATTTCTTCAACAGAGGCCACAAGGCTGTCGCGGGTCTCATCGTCATCGACCATTTCGGCCCGCACCCGCATGGCCGTCAGCGGTGAGCGCAGATCATGTCCAAGTGCGGCCAGCAGTCTGGTTCGATCCGCCACAAACCGGGTCAGGCGGTCCTGCATACGATTGAAAGTAGAAGTTAGGTCGCGCACTTCGGTTGGTCCAACCATGGGCAGATCTGAAATGTCTTCGCCTCGTCCCAATCGATCCGCCGCACCAACCAGCCGCCGCAACGGGCCAGTTAATCGGGTCATCAGGAACCAAAATATCACGATCAGGATCACTGCCGCTGACAGCGCAAAGGTCAACATCGCGTAAATGGGCCACTGGATTGGTGGCCGTTCAAAACGGGTTCCTACGTTCAGCCAGCGACCACCCGCAATCGCAATGGACAAGTTCATTTCGACCGCCGAAAGGTCCCCGCGCATCATCGCCATATGCATTTCGGCCATTTCTTGCGAGAGATGTGGGAGTGGAAGAATCTGCCCCTGTATTTCGTGCAACTCAACACGGATGTCACGACTATAGTCATCATCCAAGAGGGTTCGAATGCGTGCCTCGACCAAGCCACGATCAGAATGGTCCGTATGTTGAACGGTAGGCTCATTTGCCAAATCAAAACGTACGAGTGGTGAATTCGCCGCGCGTAAGATCGACATGCGCAATTCTTCCGGCGCCTCTTCTATCAACCGAGCCACGTTGGCGGCGCGTCCGGCAGCTTCAAAACCTAGAGCGGCGCGGACCGCGAGGCTACGTTCATCAGCAAACAGCCATAGGCTGATAAGCTGGGCTCCGGTCAAGGCCGCCACGACCAACAATGCCAATTGGACCCGTAGTGTGCGGAAGGGATCCAATGTCATCCTGTCACCTCTACATCAACTGAGAGGCAATACCCGCCATTGCGGATCGTTTTGATGATTTTGGGCCGTAATATATCGGGTTCGATTTTTCGGCGTAATCGACTGATTTGATTGTCGATCGTACGATCCAATGGGCCTGCTGCCCGGCCTGCTGCCAAATCCAACAACTGATCGCGGCTCAGGATCACCCGGGGACGTTCAAGCAGCACCATTAGCAGCTTGAAATCTGCATTGGTCAATGGGGTTTCGTCAGTGTCACCCCCCAAGAGTATCTGGCGATCGACGTCCAAAGTCAGATGTGCAAATCTCACCTTTTTGCCGGCAAAGTCTCCCGCCACAGTTTCAACCTGTGGCGCGCGGCGCAAAACAGCCTTAATCCGTGCCAGTAATTCGCGTGGGTTGAACGGCTTTGCGATATAGTCGTCAGCACCGATTTCCAACCCTACGATACGATCGGTTTCTTCACCTAAAGCAGTCAATAGTATGATCGGAATGCTCTTGTCCGCAGCGAGCCGCTTACAGACCGACAGGCCGCTTTCTCCCGGCATCATGACGTCCAACACCATTAAGTCGAAATGCCCTTTGGCCAGTTTCGTATCCATGTCCAATGCGTCTTTAGCGGATGTGGCACGCAGTCCGTTCTTTTCCAGAAAACGCGTTACGCTGTCTCGAATCTGCAGATGATCGTCAACGACGAGGATATGTGGTGGGTTCGCCATAATCTCTTTCTAAGTCATCTTTGTTGGAGCGGTCAGACCCATTTTTGTCACCGATTGTATCAAAGGCCGGCTGTTGCGACAGACGGTTACAATCCAAATGATGCACACTCTTCCGTTTCGATTTCTTATGCCGACGTGAATGATGCCACAAAACACGAAGAGAGGCTATGATGTCCAAGATAATCAACACCACACTTGCTCTTACGATAATCGTTTCCACAACGGGTGCTGCATTTGCTGATGAAGCTCACCACGTTGATGGCAAAGATGGTTCGGAAGCAACTGCGGCTCAGAGCTCCGAAGGTATGGGGGCCGACGCGGGACCAATGAATATGATGGGCCAAGGCAGTATGATGCAAGGCAACCATCACGAAATGATGCAAGGCATGATGAAAATGATGATGAAAATGCATGGCGGGACGATGGGCGCTGGCATGGGTCAGATGGGTGCCGACGGTCATATGGGCATGATGGACAAAGACATGATGTCCCTCATGCGTGGACCGATGATGGGTCGACTTAACTCTGACGCGGATGGCGACGGAGCCATTTCCGGTGACGAAGCACACGGACAACTCCAGTCGATGCACACTAACGCAGATACCAACGGCGACGGGGCTCTATCCCTTGAGGAATTCGAGGTTCTGCACAGCGAAATGATCCGGTCGATGATGGTTGACCGGTTCCAACATCTGGACACGGACGGAGACGGCATGGTGACAACAGGAGAAATGGTGGCACCCGCTGATCGTATGAACATGCGTGCTCCGAGCGAAAACATGATGGGTGACAAGGTAGACGCTCAAGACAACTGAACCTCACTATTGGGTGTCCTCATATTGGTACATCCAGAGCCCCGGCCGTTGTAGCTTCCCTTCCCTAGTGTCGGCCGGGGCAAGATTCCCGAGGAGAAACATGATTCCTTCCTCCTCCAACCGGCTGCCACCCGGTGTGATTTTTAATGATGTAGACATGCGGGTTTGTGAAATGCCGCGCCGAGCATACCAAACCGCGTGAACCCGTACTAGGAGAGAAGAAAATGATACTGACGCGCCGCCGAGCTCTGGCGTTTTTGACAGTTTTACCCGCTCAGGTTCTGGTGACCACCGCCATGGCTCAGAGCCGCGATGTCTGGACTGCCGTCGAGGCGTTTGATGCCCTGTTGCAGGACCGGATACGGTTGCTTGACATCCGCACATCTGAGGAATGGCGCGAGACCGGTGTTGCTCAAGGCGCCTGGCCTGTGAGCCTACATGATGAACGTTTTCCAGAACGTTTGTTTGCGGCGCGTGACCTGGCCGAAACCCGCGCCGTTGCCTTGATTTGTGCGACGGGTGGACGGTCCGGCGCGGTGTTGTCCAACTTGCGTAAATCCGGGTATGACAGTTTTATTGATGTGTCAGACGGTATGCTTGGGTCCCGCCAGGGACCTGGTTGGATCAAAGCTGGCTTGCCTACAGTAACCGCACAAGAGGCAATCTCAACATTACCATCCGCCCTCAAGCTGTGACTGGAGGGTGGAAGTCATGAGACGTCGAACTTTCCTTGGAGGTCTTTCTGCCACTGCTGCATTGGTTACAGGGATAGCGTCCCCTTCCCTCAGCCAAACGGCAGTAAAACGGCTAGCGATGCCACCACTCTTGGACGCAACGTCCTCAGGGCAAGTTCGATTGGAGGCGCAAAAGGGGCGAACTGCATTTGCCGGTTCGTCCCGCGCCGACACTTGGGGGTTCAACCAGCCCTTCTTGGGTCCGACATTGCGAATGTCGACCGGACGTGCAACCCAAGTTGACGTCCTCAATTGGTTCTGTCGCAAAGTTTTCGCGGTTGGTTGGATTGGCTCGCGCGTGGTAGGTACGGGCTTTTGAGT
>NZ_SULI01000036.1 GCF_005518135.1 Shimia litoralis
TCATGGAATCTTCTTTTATCGTGACAAAGAAAAATCAAGTACACACCCGCAATCTAGATCGCCACGAGTACATAACGGACTTTCAGTAATGCAAACATCAAGGTCGGGTTTGGGCCGGCCGCGTCATGTCGGTGTGTCCTGAAGGCTAACCTTGCAAAGGTCGCTAGCTGCGCAAAGCTGACAACAACTCCAAGCATATTGACTACCGGTTCCCAGCGCACGTGCTGCAAGTGCCCATCCGCATTGCCATCCCGAATTTGCCAGCTAAGCTATGCACATGAACTTCGTCTTTTACGATCTGGAAACCACTGGAATCTCGCCCGAATTCGACCAGCCGCTGCAGTTTGCAGCTATCTGGACGGATGAGAATTTCGTGGAGAAGGATCGAGTGAATTTGAGGTGTCGTTTGACACCCCATATTCTTCCTTCGCCGCACGCATTGATGGTCACGGGTGTTACGCCGGGCCAGCTCACGGACCCAACATATCTGTCGTTGTTTGAGTTTTCACAGCAAGTGGGCGCCCTGACCGAGCAGTGGGCCCCCGCGATTTGGGTCGGCTACAATACGATCAGGTTTGACGAAGAGGTATTGCGACAAACCTTCTATCAGAACCTTCAGCCAAATGTTTACGCGACCCAGTTCAACGGCAACACGCGCTTTGACATTCTGCCTGCAGTCTACGCGGCTTATGCTCGGCAACCTGATCTGTTGACCTGGCCTCGTGACGACACGGGCCGGCAGAGCTTCAAGCTTGATCGGCTGGCGCCTGCAAATGGCTTCAAGGCCCACAACGCGCATGATGCCCTGGGGGATGTTGAGGCGACCATCCACATCGCACGCCTTATCGTCACCCGTGACCCTACGCTTTGGTTTGAGCTGATCGACAACGCGCATAAAGCGCGTGTCCAAGCCAAGCTTGAGAGCTTTCGGCCTCTTGAGTTGGTAACACGTTATGGAGGGGGCGAACCGCGTTCTTACCTTGGCTGTTTTTGCGGGTATACGCCAGGCAACAACGCGCAGGCGGCTTTCTTTGATTTGGATGCCGCGGATCCTGCCGATCTTCTGGAAGCTTCTGATGAGGCCATCTTTGCGGCGGCCGACGCAACCCCTAAAGTCATTCGAGGGGTGTCTACCAACAAGGCACCGGCGCTTCTCGATGTGGTTGCGCCCAGCGCAGAACAGCTGCGGCGCGCTGCCGTTATTGAAGGGGCACCTGCGTTCCGCAGTCGAGTTGGTGCCGCAATGGCAGCGCGATTTGTGGAAGATCCGGATGCGCCGCCAAAGCCCGTTGAGAGGCAGATCTACGGAGAATTCTATTCATACGCCGACAAACAGCTCTTACAAGAATTCCAACGTGCGACCTGGCCGCGTCGTCAAGAGATCGTCGCGAGCCTATCAGACCCTCGGCTACGTCAGCTCGGTCGGCGCATGATCGCTTTTTATAGCCCGGAACTTCTTAGCTCTGAGGAAACGGCGCTCTTCAATCAGTATTTAGGCAAAAAGTGGTCCGCGCCAGGCTTGCCAGAAACCGAATGGATGACGGTTGCGAAAGCGGGCGCCGCGCTCGAAGAGCTGCGCACGGAAACTGTCGCCGATCCCGAAACGCTTGATACGATAGAATCATTTATTGCGTCATGGGCGCGTGGACGCGGCGATATCGCGAGGCAGTCAGGGTAGGGATGGGAAGTCCGCGCGTTGATAGCCTTGCACGAAGTCGCGCAACTCTGGTGGGTCAATGACCTCAACGGCATCACCCCATTCGTACAGGAACCAGGACATTTCCAGCCACCCGGCGGCCGTAAAGCGAACAATCAGGCTACCATCTGCCTGGTACTGTAACGTCTGCTTTGGATGAAACCGAAACTCCGATGCACGCTCGGCAGCCTCCGGTTTAAACCGCCAAATTACCTCTTTGAGCTGATCGGGGTCGTGATAGGCGCCAAACGCCTGGGCGGCGTAATCCTCGATGGAAAACCCGTCTTCGAGAACAAACCACTCATCCAGGCATTTCGCGGATTGAATGCGGTCCATTCTGAAGTTCAGCAACTCGGCACCACGATCGGGCGGCTTGGCAATGAGATAGCTGCGGGGTCCAAGAAGCAGGCCGTAAGGCTCGATGATCCGCGGTTGATCCGAGCGGCCGCTATAGCGATTTCCAAACGAAACGGTCCTCGGAGCCCCTCCGTGACAGCATCGGCGACCTTCTGATTCAGTGGCACACGGGGCCCCCGGGCGGGTCACTTGCCCCAAGGCATCCAGGACGGCCTCCGCGTCAGTTTCCGCGCGCTTGGCATCTCGTGCGGAAAGGCGCAACATCAGACCGTTGCGCGTACCTTCCACCGAGCCTACTGGACGGCGGTTCGCACCCGCTTGGGGTATAAAGAGAATACAGGAGACCAGCTTTTTTTCGTAGAAAGAAAGGCTTGAAATTTGGTAACGTATGCGTCACTAAATAATTTATTATGTTTGAGCTCGTTGTCTATGTCACTGAAGAGGGAAAAGCACCGTTCGATGATTGGTTTACCAAGCTCGACACGGCCGCAGCTCTGAAGGTTAGAACCGCGCTCGCGCGGATTGAAACCGGCAACCTGGGCGATGTGAAGCCCGTAGGGCAGGGCGTGTCCGAACGGCGTATCACCTTCGGCCCAGGCTATCGCGTCTATTTTGGCCAAGATGGCGACAAGCTTGTGATTTTGCTCTGTGGCGGCACGAAGAAACGCCAGTCCAAGGACATCGAGCAAGCCAAGGCATTTTGGGACGACTATAAAAACCGAAAACAGAAAGGAGACTGACATGCCACTGACAAAAGATTTCAAGGAAACTATCAAGGCGCGCGCCGAGCGCGATCCTGAGTTCCGTGTTGGCTTGTTCCGTGAAGCGATCGAAGCGATGCTCAGCGACGATCTTGAAACGGGCAAAGTGCTGCTGCGCGATTACGTGAATGCCACCGTAGGGTTCGAGACCCTTGCCGAGGATATGGACAAAGACCCGAAAAGCCTGATGCGCATGCTCAGCGCCAAGGGAAACCCGCGCGCCGATAATCTGCTGGCTATGGTTGCCCGCTTGAAGCAGCGCGAGGGCGTATCCTTTTCGCTGACGCAGAATAACGGGCTTCACGCGTAGCTTTTCATTCAAGGCGCTTTGCATGCTTGCATGCTTTCTTGAATGTGGATAGCTCGCGCATAGCGTGTTTTGCGAGTGCATCGCTAATAAGCGGCTGTTACTATTTCCAAAAATAAGAATTTCGACTGAGTGAGGGAAAACAGGCATGAATGCTGTTGAGATCGAAGAAGCAATATCAGCATTGGCCGAAATGCCTTTCGATGGTGAAGAGTTCCCGTTCGCTTTCCTTTTGGCATTTGGCAACAAAGCCACGACCATCAAAATGTTGCGCAAAGGAGCACGAAACAAGTCCGATCTGGGCGGTGTGCTTCAGACCAATAAAATCCATTTAAAGGTTTGTACTGAAGGCGAGGTCACAAATTCCGTTGCCGAGCTGAAAGCCAGCCCTGCCACGACCAAGGCCAAGGCGAAATTTGTCCTGGCAACTGACGGCACCGATCTTGAGGCCGAAGACCTGACCACCGGTGAGACGATCGCCTGCGCCTACACCGACTTTCCTGATCACTTCGGGTTCTTCCTGCCCCTGGCGGGGATCAGCACCGTCAAGCAAATCCGCGAGAGCGCCTTTGACATCAAGGCGACGGGTCGCCTCAACCGGCTCTATGTCGAGCTGCTGAAGGACAACCCCGAATGGGGAACGGCCGCGCGCCGCCACGACATGAATCACTTCATGGCGCGGCTGATCTTCTGCTTCTTTGCCGAAGACACCGACATCTTCACCGAACCCGACCAGTTCACGGGCACGATCGAGCGGATGAGCGAAAAAGACAGCTCAAACACCCACGAAGTGATCAGCGAGCTATTCCGCGCCATGAACACCAAGGCCGACGATCGCACAGCGGCAGGCATTGCCCGTTGGGCTAATGTCTTTCCATACGTGAACGGTGGGCTGTTTTCGGGCGGAACGGACGTGCCCCGCTTTTCCAAGATCGCGCGGTCTTACCTGATCCATATCGGCAGCCTCGACTGGACAAAGATCAATCCTGACATTTTCGGCTCGATGATCCAGGCCGTGGCCGACGATGAGGAACGCGGCGCGCTTGGCATGCACTACACATCCGTGCCGAACATCCTGAAAGTTCTCAATCCGCTCTTCCTCGATGATCTGCGGGAGAAGCTGGAAGACGCAGGGGACAATCCGCGCAAACTTTTGAACCTGCGCAATCGCATCGCCAAGATCAGGGTATTCGATCCGGCCTGCGGATCGGGAAACTTCCTTGTCATCGCTTACAAGGAAATGCGCGCCATTGAGGCCGCAATCAACGAACTGAGGGACGAAGCCGACCGGCGCACGGAAATCCCGATCACCAACTTCCGAGGGATCGAGCTGCGTGACTTCCCTGCCGAGATCGCGCGGCTGGCGCTGATCATCGCCGAGTATCAGTGCGACGTGACCTATCGCGGGCAAAAGGAGGCCTTGGCCGAATTCTTGCCGCTCGATGCTCAGAACTGGATCACCTGCGGCAACGCCCTGCGGCTTGACTGGCTGAGCATCTGCCCGCCAACAGGAACAGGTGTGAAGCACCACGCTGATGACTTGTTTCACTCGCCACTCGACCAGGCGCAGATCGACTTCGAGAACGAAGGCGGGGAAACCTACATCTGCGGGAACCCGCCCTATCTTGGCTCCACTTGGCAAAGCAAAGAACAGAAAGAGGATTTGCAGCGCATTTTTGATGGGCGCACCACAAGTTGGAAATCGCTCGACTATGTTGCGGGCTGGTTCATGAAGGCGACTGACTTCGGGATGCACACAAAAAGCAGCGCGGCTTTCGTATCCACCAACTCAATCTGTCAGGGGCAGCAGGTGCCGATCCTTTGGCCGCTGATCTTTCAGACAGGCCACGAAATCGCCTTCGCTCATACGAGCTTCAAATGGGCAAATCTAGCAGCGCACAATGCCGGTGTAACGGTCGCAATTATCGGTATTTCTAATCATGCGACACAGGTGCGCCAACTTTTTTCGATGATTGATGATGGCGAGGTTGTGGTTAAAGAAGCGGAAAACATTAACGCTTATCTTGTTGCCGCCCCAATCGTATCAATAGAGAAACGCTCAAAACCATTGAGTGCAATTCATCCCATGGACCGTGGCAATGGTCCTACAGATGGTGGAAATTTGCTTCTGATGGGCTCAGAAGTGGTAGAGCTTAGTCTGACAGACAGGGAACAAAAAAAATTCATTCGGCCATTTTTTGGCTCTGTCGAGTTCATTCGTGGAATCAACCGTTTTTGCTTATGGATTAAAGATCAGGACGCCGAAGCAGCACGTGGGAATCCCGCCGTTCAAAGGCGTATCGAAGCCGTAAGGGAAATGCGTCTTGCTAGCTCTAAGGCTGCAACACGCGCGGGGGCAAAATTTCCACACCGCTTTGATGAGAAGAGGCAGGAGGGTGGTGAGACAGTCATCGCGGTCCCCAGAGTATCATCAGAAAATCGGCAATTCTTACCGTGTGGATTTCTGCCGCCTGAATCCATTGTCTCAGATAGCGCTTTTGCCCTCTACGACGCACCCATTTGGAACATGGCGCTAATCGCCTCGCGCTTGCATCTTGTTTGGATCGCTACCGTTTGCGGCAAGCTCAAAACTGATTTTCGATATTCAAACACGATGGGCTGGAACACCTTCCCCGTCCCAAAGCTCACCGAGAAGAACAAAGAAGACCTGACCCGCTGCGCCGAAGACATCCTACTGGCGCGCGAGGCGCATTTCCCCGCGACCATCGCCGATCTCTACGATCCCGAAAAAATGCCCGCCGACCTGCGCGCCGCCCATGACCGCAACGACGAAACCCTTGAGCGCATCTACATCGGTCGCCGCTTCCGTAACGACACCGAGCGTCTGGAGAAGCTCTTTGAGCTCTACACTAAGATGACCACCAAGGATTTAAACAAGCCCAATTCGAGAATGAAAGCATAGCCAGATGACCAGTATCAAAAGCGTTCCCTCTGTTTCCGTGACCTACGCCCAGAATGGCGGCTCGACCAAGTCGAACGAGCTTGGCATGCGGGCGATGCAGGAGCGCGCCTATGAGAAGCGGGGCGAGCAGTATCTTCTGATCAAGTCGCCCCCCGCGTCGGGCAAGAGCCGCGCCTTGATGTTCATTGCGCTCGACAAGCTGGCCAACCAAGGGATCAGCCAAGCGATCGTGGTGGTGCCCGAAAAGTCGATCGGGGCGAGCTTCAACGACGAACCGCTGAGCAAGTTTGGCTTTTGGGCAGATTGGCAGGTCGCGCCAAAATGGAATCTGTGCAACTCGCCTGGGACGGACGGCGGCAAGGTCAAATCGGTCACAGCTTTCCTTGAGAGCAATGATCAGATTCTTGTCTGCACCCATGCCACCTTTCGCTTTGCCGTTGAAAAGCTTGGGGTGGAAGCGTTCGATGATCGGCTGATTGCCGTAGACGAATTCCATCATGTTTCAGCAAGCGAGGACAGTATCCTAGGCAAGCAGCTTAACGACTTTATCGCGCGTGACCGCGTGCATGTCGTGGCGATGACCGGCAGCTATTTTCGCGGTGACGCTGTGCCGATCCTGTTGCCCGAGAACGAGGCAAAGTTCGACACCATCACCTACACCTACTACGAGCAGTTGAACGGCTACAAATACCTGAAAACGCTTGATATCGGGTATTTCTTCTATTCGGGCTCTTATGCCGATGACATCCTGAAGGTGCTCGATCCGAACGAGAAGACGATCCTGCACATCCCGAACGTGAATTCGCGCGAAAGCACGAAGGACAAGCATCAGGAAGTCGAGCACATCATCGACGCCCTCGGGGATTGGCAAGGAACAGACGACGCGACGGGCTTTCAGCTCGTGAAGACGCCCGAGGGGCGCGTGTTGAAGATCGCCGATCTGGTGGATGATGAGGCGGTGAAGCGTGACAAGGTATCGAGCGCGCTGAAAGACCCCGCCCAGAAGAACAATCGTGATCATGTGGACATCATCATTGCCCTAGGCATGGCTAAAGAGGGCTTTGATTGGATTTGGTGCGAGCATGCGCTGACAGTTGGCTATCGGGCGAGCCTGACAGAGATCGTGCAGATCATCGGCCGCGCAACCCGTGACGCTGAAGGCAAGTCACGCGCCCGCTTCACCAACCTGATCGCTGAGCCGGACGCGGCCGAAGCCGCCGTCACTGAAGCGGTGAACGATACGCTGAAGGCGATCGCCGCTAGCTTGCTCATGGAGCAGGTGCTTGCTCCGCGTTTCAACTTCACACCGAAGAGCCCAAAGAGCGGGCCGGTCGAAGGTTTTGACTATGGCGAAGGCGGCTATGATCCTGCGAAGGAGAACGTGGGTTTCAACGAGGCAAGCGGACAGTTCCAGATCGAGATTAAGGGACTGGCAGAACCGAAGAGCAAAGAGGCCGAGCGCATTTGCCAAGAGGATTTGAACGAAGTGATCACCGCCTTTGTCCAGGACAAGACGACGATCGAACGCGGGTTGTTTGACGAAGAGCTTGTGCCCGAAGAGCTGACGCAGGTGCGCATGGGCAAGATTGTCGGGGCTAAGTTCCCCGAGCTTGATGCTGAGGATCAGGAGGCTGTGCGCCAGCACGCAGTTGCAGCCTTGAACCTGACCCAGAAGGCCAAGGAGGTCGCGCTTTCTGCGTCTGATGATGCCCAAGTGAGCGGCAACACGGCGCTGATCGACGGCGTGCGCAAATTTGCGATGGACGTGCGCGAGCTCGACATCGACCTGATCGACCGGATCAATCCGTTTGGTGAAGCCTATGCAATCCTGGCCAAGACAATGAGCGAGGAAAGCCTCAAGCAAGTTGCGGCTGTGATTTCAGCGAAGAAGGTGCAGCTTTCCCCTGAAGAGGCGCGTGATCTGGCGCGCCGCGCTGCCAAGTTCAAGCAAGAGCGTGGACGCTTGCCAGACATCACTTCGGCCGATGCCTGGGAAAAGAAGATGGCTGAGGGCGTGGCTTACCTTGTGCGGATGAAGCAGGAGGCCGCTAATGGTTAAAGAATTCACTCAAGAAGATGATGCGCTCCTGGCTGAGCTTGGCGTCGAGGTTGAGACTAAGAAAGTCGTCACGCGCACACCGCGCGAAGAACGCATCATTGCGGGATTCGAAGAGATACAGCGCTTCACTGAGGAACATGGTTCCGCGCCACAGCACGGCGAAGAGCGTGACATTTTCGAACGCCTTTACGCTGTCAGGCTAGACCGCATTCTTGAGCTTCAGGAATGCCGCGAGCTTGTCGAGCCTTTGGATGAGACGGGGCTCTTGACCGGCGCAGCCAAAGTGCCTTTGGCTGACGCGGAAGAGCTCGACGATGATGCCCTTCTGGCAGAGTTGGGGATCGAGGTCGAAGCCCCCCCGATCACGGAGCTGAAGCACGTTCGATCGACCGCTGAGAAGAAGGCCGCTGAAGAGGTGGCCAGCCGTGACAAATGTGAAGATTTCGAGACCTTCAAGCCGCTCTTTGAGCAGGTGCAAAAGGAGCTGGATAGCGATCTGCGTGACACGCGACCCTTCGAGATGAAGGCTGAGATCGAGAAAGGGCGCTTTTTTATCGTCGGCGGTCAGAAAGCCTACGTCGCGGATAAGGGCGAGACGACAATTACCGACCAGGGGCGCACAGATGCCCGTTTGCGCGTGATCTTCGACAACGGCACAGAGAGCAACATGTTGATGCGATCGCTTCAGCGTGCCTTGAACAAAGACGAGGCAGGGCGACGGATCACCGAGCCGACCGCCGGTCCCCTATTTTCTGATCAGACGATTGACGGCGACGAGGCAAGCGGCACGATCTATGTACTGCGGAGCAAGGCCGATCACCCGCTCGTCGCTGAAAACCGAGAGCTGGTGCATAAGATCGGTGTGACCAACATGAGCGTGGAAAAGCGCATCGCGGGGGCTCACCTTCAACCGACATTTTTGATGGCAAATGTAGAGATCGTGGCGACCTACGAGCTCCACAACATCAATCGAACGAAGCTAGAAAACCTGATTCACCGCATCTTCGAGCCTGCACGGCTTGAGATCGAGATCATGGATCGCTTCGGGCGGCCAGTTGTGCCGCGTGAATGGTTTCTCGTTCCGCTTTTCGTGATCAAGGAAGCGGTCGAGCGGATCAAGGACGGCACGATTTCAGGCTATGTCTACGATCCGCAAGAAGCGTGTCTGAAAGAAAGGTAGCGTTATGAGTAGTGAAGATTTGCCCCCAACTCCGACAGTTTCTGAAGATAATGGGTCATCCGAAGCACAGGTGCTTTCAGAGATTGTCACTTGGTCAGCTAACTGCCCTGCGTGGCAACGGGATGCGCTGCGTCGGTTGTGTAGTAAGGACAAGTTGGAACAGTCCGATCTGGATGACTTGCTGGAAATTTGCAAAGGGGAAAAGGAAGGTAATCCTATTGCGGCCGATCATATCCGAGATCCGGCTGCATCGAATGTGGAGGTATCGCTTTCCAAGTTGCATAACTTAGAGCATGTGAATGCCCTGCAACCTGGCGAAACCCTGTCATTCAATAAGACTGGCTTGACCGTGATCTATGGCGATAACGGAGCGGGTAAATCGGGTTATGCCCGCGTTTTGAAGCAGGCGTGTCGAGCCCGGTTGCCAAAGGATGATATCGTTCTGCAGAACATCTATGCGGCACAGCGCGGAATTCCACAGGCCGAAGTCGGTTTTCGCATAGGCGGGCAAAACCAATCTGTTGCGTGGAAACAAGGAGCAGCAGCAGATGCTAGACTGACAGCAATCAGTGTCTTTGACAGCCGCACGGCGGCTGTCCATGTGGATGCCACTAATGACCTCGCTTATACTCCCCTTCCCTTGAGGGTCATGGCTGCGCTGGCTGAAACCTGTAAAGAGATCAAGAGCAAGCTGGATTCCGAGATCAGGGTGATCGAAAGCCAGACGCCAGCGATCCTGAAAAACCCTGAATGTGCGCCGGAAACAGAAGTCGGAAAGCTTTTATCTGGCCTTTCTTCCAAGACTATGGATGCCAAGGTGGAGGAACTGGCAGGACTATCTGAAACCGATGAAGCACAATTGAAAATCCTTGCTGCTGACCTTGCGAACGATCCGGCACGGGTTGCCCGTCAGCTTCAAACGCAGAAGACGCATATAGACGAGGCAAAGGAACGCCTGAGAAAGCTAGCGAATGCCGTCAGTGACGCAAGCAATGCAAGCCTTGGCCAATTGTACGAGGCTCATGCGACTGCCCGCTCAGCTTCTGCCTTGGTGTCGGCGGACCTGTTTTCAGATGAGCCGTTGCCTGAAGTCGGATCAGATGTGTGGCGATCCCTTTGGGAGGCCGCCCGCACCTTTTCCAATGAACGGGCATTTCCTGAACAGGAATTCCCGGTCACCGGAGATGATGCTCGGTGTGTCCTATGTCATCAGGAATTGAGCCCCGAAGCGACAGAGCGTTTGAGCCGTTTTGAATCCTTTGTGCTGGATGAGAGTAAGAGGCGAGAAGACGAAGCCCGAAACGCCTATGTTTCAGCCCGCTCGGCGATGCAAGAAACCCATATTTCCATGAAGAATATTCATGAATTTGTGTCCCTGATCCGAGACAACATGGCTGATGAAGAACTGGCAATGGCCGTCAAGCGCTCCGCTGTTATGAATGCGTGGCGGCTGCGCTCGATCCTTAAGGCTGTTGGGGTTGAGGATGCCCTTATTCAAACACCGGTGGTCGCGGTGCCGGATGCTGAAATGACCGCGCTTGCGCAAGGGTTGGGGACACGGGCGAGCGGCTTTTTGGCCGAGAAGGAGTCGCCAGAGAGAAAAGCCCTAATAGCCGAGCATAACGATCTGGCGGCCCACCAATGGTTAGGAACGGTCAAAACTGATGTGCTGGAACAGATCAAGCGACTGAAGGCCGTGGATGCCATCAAGGCAGTGCAGAAAACCACAGCAACCAACAAAATCACTACTCTGAGCGCAGACCTTGCGACGCGACTTGTAACGGACAGGCTTCGAGCCCGCTTCGCGCAGGAGGTCGCACGGCTTGGCGTCGCAGAGCAACACGCCATAGAACTGCGACATGCTCGCACTTCCGCCGGGATACCGCTGTTCCATGTTCGAATGATAAGTAAGCCGGATGAGCCGGTCGGAAAAATATTAAGCGAGGGAGAACATCGTTGTGTTGCCTTGGCGGCTTTCCTTGCTGATCTGTCTACGGTTGAGACTTCTTCAGGCATCGTATTTGATGATCCCGTTTCATCGCTTGACCACAATCACAGGGACAGAGTTGCGGAACGACTGGCGATAGAAAGCTTGAATAGGCAAGTTGTAATTTTCACGCATGACATTGCCTTTCTGGTGCTGCTAGAGGAAGCCTGCCGTGAAACACGAGATCACGCGGCAATACCGATTACATACCGGGTTGTCAGTCGGGGCAGGGATGCTGCTGGCTTTTGCAATACGGAACCACCAGCCAATGTTTTGCCCGTCCAAAAAGTGGTTACGCAGATGCGAAATCACTTGGGGAATGTGAAAATACATCATGAGCGTGGCGACCAAGCGAATTGGCGACGTGAGGTTCGTTCGTTTTCGGAACAGTTACGCGAGGCATGGGAGCGAGCCGTTGAAGACGCGGTATCGCCTGTTATCAAGAGACTGGCCAAGAAGGTGCAGACCGACGGACTAATTCGCTTGACCGTCCTGCAAGAGCAAGACTGCCACGATATGCGCGAAGCCTATGGCCGTTGCTCGCAACTCCTGCACAGCCAGCCAGGAGAACTCAATCAAAGATTGCCGACTCCAGGTGAAATTGAAGCCGAGATCGCCGTCCTTGAAACTTGGGCAGCAGGCATCATATCCCGGCAAGAGCAAGTAGCTTGATTGTGGTGCGTGCATAAATCAAGACTTATGCACGTCTTTCTAAATCCAATGATATCAATCACCTGGCGCGTTCATAAATCACGTGTGCAATAATCGCACGAATTCGCTCGAAAAATGAAAGCGAAGAAAAAGCTGTGCAAAACACACAGAAAAAGCGCCATAAGCTGCGCTTGAATTTCTGGGAAGCGGTTTTGGAGCAGCTTCGATTGGACGGGGTTACGCTCTATCAGAACATCAACCCGGCTAAGGACCACTGGCTGAGCGCGGGTTCCGGCATGCGGTCTTGTCCCTATCAGATGATTTTTTCGCGCGATGAAGCGCGGGTTGAAATCAGTCTGCAACGGTCTGAAACCGCGGAAAATAAATGGCTGTTTGACCAGCTTTTTGGCGAAAAAGAGCAAATTGAACAGGAATTTGGCGCCGAAATTGACTGGCGCCGCATGGATGACAAGAAGGCAAGTCGCATTGTTTATGCGCAACCGTTTGACGGGTTTAATCGCGAGGATTGGCCTGAAATGATTGCCTGGCTTTCAAACCACATTCGGAAATTGGAAGCCGTATTTAGTGAACGCCTCACGCGACTAAACCGCCAAGTTCGCGTTCAGGACGATGGTTCATTGGAGTGAGGGCAGGGGGCCTGGGCACACCCGCCCCTGCTCCCGCATCACAGCATAATCGGCCATCATCTCGACGATGGCCGATCCGTCCGGCAGCGCTGCCAACTCCTCAGCCGCCCGAGCCTGCAATTCCCGGCTGTACTCCACAACCGGCGGACACACCGCCCCACCGCCTGAGTCAAAACCCGCCGTCCCGCAACCGCTCAACAAGCTCGTCGCGATTACGAGGACGGCGCGCCGCCGCCTCCAGCATTCTTCGCTGAATGACATGTGCTTTCTCCTGCTGCTCCAACTTTTCCGTCATGCGACCAACGCGCTCGCCGGAACGCCGGATCGACAGCAGAAACAGCGCAACCGCTAAAGCGACGGCGCCGTAATGCACGAGCCGCCGGCCGGCGGCACTGCCCGCCACCAGGCCCAAGATCGCCCCAATCATCGCTGCCCTCGTTTCCAATCATCAAGCCGGGCATAGATCGTGACCGCGATGCCACCGAGCGCCAGGGCAATAAACACCCAGCGGAGCGTGTCGAGGTATGGCAACAGCGGAAGGATGGCCTCCTGAGTTTCAGCCAGCACCTGCTGCGCCACCTCCACGCCCGCCGCGCCCAGGGTCGCCACCCCAGCGGCACCACCGCTTTTCATGGTCCGGCTTTGGGCCAACTCTTCCCGCGCTGGTGGCGTTTCTTCGGCAAACGCAGTCGCTCTGACCGGGAACCGCTCACCCCACTCCCGCTTTGGCCCAAGATCGACATGCATAAACCCCGAGCGCGGATAAAAACCAAACCCCAGAAACCCGACCTCCCGCGCCACGGCTTCGAACGCGGCGGGATCGTGGTTCCCCATGGCAATATCAAAGGCCGCGCCTTCCATATGCTTGGACCGCTTGGCCCCACCCACAGCGCGATTGTGCTCCAGGCTGCGATAGGCAGAACGCACAATCAACGGCTTGCCGAGCCGGTCGCGCAACGCCTGAATCTTGTCGAGCGCCGCCTCATTGACCAGCAGTTTGCCCGTCCCGCGGCAGGCGACTTCCGCCGGACTAAAATTGGGCCAGCGCCAGGCGCCCTCCGGCACATCACGCCAGTGGTCGTAATAGGTCGTGTTCATACATTCCTCCAAAAAAGAAAGCCGCCCCACAGAGGATCTGCAGGGCGGCAATGGTCGGTACTGTCTGATGATTGATTGATCCGGCTCAGCCGGCGTTTCAGCTTACGGCTCCCCTCTCATCCCCCAGACCCAAAAATCCTGAGCTTGAGCGCAATGCCGGCCAAGAGCGCCAGGATCAGACCTGTGGTGATGAGATGAACGGTGGTCTGCACGGCCGTGCGGCGCACAAAGCGCACACAGTCTAGAAGCGAGCGCAAATCGCGGATATCCAACGCCGCGTCTTTGCCCTCTAGCCCGACATCCGCCAGTGCCTGCTTGGCGCCTTGCTGGGCGGCACGCGTCAGCATGGCCTCCAGTTCAATTGGTGAGATCTGCATCGCTTGAGCCGGTGCGCTGGTCGGTGCACTGATCGGAGCGCTGGGCGTAGAAACGGCGCCTCTGGCCGGATCAGCCCGTGTCCTCTCATCCCCACTCATGACGACACCAACCCAATCTCCGCAGGCAAGCTGGCACTCTCCCAATCGCTGCCATCCACGGGATTGCTGGCCCAGCTGGTGTAATGGGTGGTGGGCGCAATATCCCCGGGCGTAACGGGGGCTGCATCATAATCCACCCCGCCCATCCGCAAAAAGCTCGCCAGTCCCGTGGGACCGGCCGCCCCAAGCTGCGCGGTCTTTTTGACATGCACGCCGGCAATATTGGGCTGACCTTCTGGACCTGCGGGCCCCTCCAGCGTGAAGGACAGTCGCTGGCCAATGACATCACTTGTGGCGCGGCTCAGAGGATCCTCATCAGTGAGGGCCGCCACCCCGCCCGTAAACTGATCATAAGCGCCGGTCTGATCGGGGCTGCGGCGCACAAAGCGGCGGCCAATGGTGGAGACACCATCCAGAACAGCGATATGGGCAATGTACCAGACGGTGTTGGTGTAATGCCCATGCATCCCCTGGTTCTTCCAGATGCATTTGACGGGCATGCCCATGCCACCTGTGTTGGGTGTGGTGGCCGAGCTTTGCAGAACGCCATCAACATATAAATCCATGGTGATCTCGGCGCCCACGGCAATNAGGCGCTGCCCAGTCTGCCGAGAAGGGCTGCACGGCGCTGGTGGACAAGCTGAGCTTGATGCAATTTGTATCCAGAGCGGGATCAAAGCCGGCAGCATCGGTGCTGATCAGCGTATCCGCCCCCATGAGATCGAAGGTCTGATGGCCGAGATGAAGGACATGGCTCATGTTTAAGGGTCTACCTCTATGTAAATGCTGATGCGGTCAGCCGAGACGGCTTTTGTGGTGGCGTGCTCGGTAAAGCTTTCAGCGCCAAGGATGTTTTGCGGGTCCAGATCACTGTGATCGGCCCAGGCTTCGGCGACATGGGCCTCGAGATCTGCGCCCGTGCCCAAGCCCAGCCACATCTCTGCTCCCGAGAGCTTCAACCCGTCGGGCATGTAAAAGCGCATGGAACGTGCCTGCCAGGCGCCATAGGTGATGGTGCCGGTGGTGCGATGAGCGCGCAGGGAAAGCTCGATGTGTTTGGTCAGCGGCGGCGCTTGGTCGGTCGGGATCTCTTCTTTAAGAAACGCGAAGCTGGTGCCCGTGCCGGCCTCCAGCACCTTGGCCGGCGGCTCTAGTGCGGTGTCCGTGCCAGGATCCACCCATCTGAGTTCCAGACGATAAAACACGCCGGGCTCGGGCCCAATGCTGGCTGCGGCATGGGCGTCGATGATCTGGCTGGTTTGTGACAGGCGATCGCGATGCGCCCAGGTCAGGTGAAGCGGGCCGTCATTCAGCGCATTGATATCGGCCATGGCCTGCCCGTTGGCGCGGATATTGCCCGGCGGTAATGGCCGGATGGCGCGCGAAGCCATAGTGATCTGATCCTCAGGCGCCTGCACCAATGGCAATGTGCCAAAGCCTGTTTCCGGCAGGAGCTTGACCGAGAGGTCCTCTCCGGCGCTAAAGACCGGATCCGTGGCATTGGCCAGTGCGTGCCAGAAGATCACCGGCGTGCCGGCTGCGTGAGCTTGGGGCACGGTATCGAGACAGCCGCGCCCAAGTGTAAGTGTCGTCGGGCTTACGCCGTCCACGCGCAGGAGTTCCTCGCCTATACTGGCCAGCGTGCCAATGGTGACATCTTCGAGCCCTTGCCCGCCGCCCACGGCCACCTGCCTATGCTCGGGATCCTCGGAGAGGTCTTCCCCCAAGAGCGCTGTGGGGGCAAACTCGACAGGATCCAGTGGCTCATAGCCGCTGCCCATGTCATGCCAGACTTGCGCGGAGAGCGCATCCGGTGAGGGGCGCTCGGCAATCGCCACCAGCGCACCGGCATCCGGGTCTTCGTCCAGGCGCGCATCGGCTTGGGTGTGGCCCAACTCTTGCACCAAGAGCCAATATGGCGCTTCCGCCACCCAGCGGCGCTCTAGCGGTTTGGGCGGCACGATCAGCGCGCCGGTCTCACTGCTCTCGCCGCCCACAAAGGCAGTGCTGGAAAGCGCAAAGACATCTTCGACGAGTTTAAGGCCAATGCCGTTCTTGCGCCCGTCGCCCAAATCCATCTCCGCCACGCGCATAATGACATGGGAGAGCCCGCGCTCGGGGCTGGTAAGGGCAATCACATCGCCCGGGTCCAGATCGGCGCCTGCGCGGGTGACGGTGATCTCACCTGACAGGAGCGGTGCAGAGAGGGCCTGCAGATCGCGGGCGGCCACGCGCGATGCCAGCGCCTCATGGCGAATGCCGGGATAGTCCAATGTGGTGCTGATGACCTGTCCGAACTCTTGCACAAGGCTGGTGTCACTCACACTGACTGTGCCGGTCTGATCGGTGCGGATGTCGGTAAAGCGCAGGGTCAGTGCATTGATGAGATCACTGGCCTCGCGCCGGCCGAGCTCGCCCCAATCCACGATGTTGCTGTCATCAAAGACCGGAATGGCCTGCACGTCATAATCATCGCGAATAAGGCGCAGCTCCCAGCGGCCCGAGCGGCGGTTGATGTAGAGGTACGCATCTATGTGGGAGAGAATGTCTGCGATAAAATCTTCAATGGCGCTTTCGCGCTGCCAGAGAAGCGAGAGGCCAAAGCTCTCGGCAAAGAGCGTATCAGCGGCCTCTGCAAAGCTTGGGCCAATGTCGGCGGTGCTATAGCCCAGCCCCCAATCCTCATTGGTGAGGCATTCTCGGATGATATGGGCGGGGTTCATATCCGGGTCGCGCCCAAAGCCCGAGCGGAAAGAGGCGACCAATGCATCCGGATCTCCCTCCGGCACAATGGGCACGCCATCTACGGGGGTGTTGTCTAACTCTGCGGTATAGGCAGTATTGGGCAGGGCGATATTGAAGGCATAGACATCGAGATCAGCAATGCGGGCCAATGTGGCTTTGGCGGCAGTGACGCTGGAGGTGGGGCTTGGCTCTCCGTCTGTGACAAAGATCAGCACGCGGCGCTTGGTGGAAGGGCCAGCACTGACATCAACATCCTCAAAGAACGCCTCTGCCTCACTGACCGCGGCGCCAAAATCCGTGCCCCCATCGGTAAAATGCGACAACCCCTCAAGCCAGTCGCTCAACTCGCCATAGGCGGTGCTATCTGCATCGCGCCGCAGAATGGTGCTTTGGACTTCTGCGGCATAGGTCAGGATCTGAATGTCATTGGGGCTTGCGCCTTCAAGGGCGAGGTTGTTTTTGCCGATCTCGTCTATGAGGCGGGAGACGGCAGTGATCTGTGCGCCCATGCGAGAGCCAGACATGGAGCCCGAGGCATCCATCGCGATATAGATGGCGGTGCCTTCGAAGCGCACCTCGGGCACAATGCGGGCGGTGTCGGGATACCATTGGGCCGTGCCGTCCTGTGCGCTCAGGATCCGCGAGACCCGCACGGCCCAGGGCT
>NZ_SULI01000037.1 GCF_005518135.1 Shimia litoralis
GCTCGTGGGCCTTCGATCCAACCGATGCCGCCTATCAGCACCTCGCCGCAGGCGCGACGCAGCAGGTCACCATCCCGGTTACCGTAACGGACAAGCAAGGTGCCACTGACACCGAGAACCTCGTCATCACCGTCACAGGCACCAATGACGGCCCAGCGGTGCAACCGGGGGATTTGGGGGCAACTCAACCTGGAGCGGGTAGGACACTGTCAACCAGCGACCTGCTCTCGGCAGTCCATGCAACCGATGTGGATACGGGCGATCAACTTTCGATCTCGAACGTGCAGGTTGATCCCCAATACGGGAGCTTCCATCAATCTGGCAGTAACTGGATTTTCACGCCAGCGGCTGGCGCTGGACATACCGACGTTCCGGTGACCATTTCGGTAACTGACGGACATGCGACCAGTTCAGCGACCGCGACACTTGACGTGACTGCGATGGCGGTTACCCCTCCGACGGCAACACAGGTTCATGGAGCGGGAACGACTCATCTGTCCGGAATCCTGACAGGAAGCGCGGGCGGTTGGACGATCGACAACGGTGGCGGTCAGGGTGTTCTGTCCTTGCAAGGACAATATGGCACACTGACTATCGACCCAACGACCGGCCATTTCGAATACCATTACCAATCGCAATCCGGTGTCATCAAACAAGGGGGCAGCGCAGCGACATCCGGTCATCACACAGATACTTTCCATATCCTTCAGCATGGAACGCATACCTCGGACGCAGATGTGCAGGTCAACATCAATGTTCAAAGCGTTCACGGACACAGTGGGCATCATGTGGATCACACGACTCTGATCGGTATTGATATTGTACCGGTGACGCCACCGCAACACGACGCCCCCAGCGATGAGGGGACGATTGTCGAAGTCACGCTTGACGCAGATCCTCAAGACCTATCAGCCGACGCGCCGGGATCAACCGACTTCATTGATGCGTCCTTCGCCGCAGGAGCAGGCAGCGCTGACGATTTCGATGTGCATCACAGCAAAGGATTTGAGGCCCCCGAGGAGCACTTTGGCCAAGAAGTAGCTCCTCCCCATCACAGCGATCCGATGAACGTTTATCTTGACGCCGTTGGGGCGAACGCACATTCCGACGTCCTGGTCGAGACACAGGACGCCGAACTGGCCAACCCTTACACCGTGGCACTCGGAGTAGATGGGGTCATGCCGGTCGATGCTCCCATGGTGGATCCAACGACGATGGATGATCCAACGCATTCAGAGGATTGGAATTCGCAAACCGCAACCGGCCATGAAGAAGTCGACCTGCCGGTGGATGAGCCGCTTGTCCCATTGCCGGAAGACGACGACCCTTCAACCAATTCGGGCTAGATCGTGACCAGATTGTAAAGCGCGCAACGTGACCCGGGGCGGTTATTTCGTATCCGTCCGGTCTGACTGGTGTTGACTTATTCCGGCGTCCAGTTCCATGGCACGAGGTCGTCGAGTTGGGTCATTTTGTGGTCTGCGACATGGGCGAGGACCCGAGTTAGCCACGTTTCAGGATCGACCTTGTTCATGCGACAGGTTTCAATCAGCGTGTAGGCGAAGGCAGCAGCATCGCCGCCGCCCTTTGACCCCATGAACAGATAGTTTTTGCGCCCCAGAGTCACCGGCCTGATTGATCGCTCACAGATATTGTTGTCCGTAAGCGCCGTCTGGCCCCCACCTTTTGGTGATGCGTTTGATTTGAGACCAACCCCTGCGGGATAGCAGGAAGTGAGTTTCTCCATTGAGACTATGAACGAGTTTCTCACGCGGCTGGGCGTTGAGGTCTCACGGACGGGGAAGCGGCGTTGGCCTGATCGTGTGAAGGCGCGGATTGTGGCGGAGTGTCTGACGTCAGCGCCTATGGGTCCAAATAGCGGTATTTGATAAGAGAGTGTTCTTGGCTCATCGTAACCACTGAGGAGTGGACGATGAGAAAGACAACAGGAACACGCAAAAGCCCTGGCGAGGAGATCGTCAAAGACATCAAGCGGGCGACACGCAAGCAGTATTCATCCGAAGAGAAGATCAGGATTGTCCTGGACGGGCTGCGTGGTGAGGAGAGCATTGCTGAGCTATGCCGCCGCGAAGGGATTTCCCAAGGCGTTTACTACAAATGGTCGAAGGACTTCATGGAAGCCGGGAAAAAGCGGTTGGCGGGCGATACCGCCCGTGCTGCTACAACTGACGAGGTCAAAGATTTGCGCCGCGAAGCCCGTGACCTGAAGGAGGTCGTGGCAGAGCAAACGCTGGAGTTGCGCCTTCTCAAAAAAAGCATGATCGGCGATGGGGGCGACCAAGAATGAGATACGCTGCATCTGAGAAGTTGGAGATCATCAGACTGGTCGAGGGATCGCACCTGTCAGCCCGCCAAACACTGGCCAAACTGGGCATCCCTCGCACGACATTCTATCGCTGGTACGACCGATACCATCAGCGTGGCGAGGCCGGTTTGCAGGACCAATCTCCCAAGCCCAAGCACGTCTGGAACCGTATCCCTGATGAGGTGCGGCGCAAGGTCGTCAAATTAGCTCTGAAGGAAACAGAACTATCACCACGGGAGTTGGCAGTCACATTCACGGATCAAGAAAGCTATTTTGTATCAGAGGCTTCCGTCTATCGCATGCTGAAAGCCCATGATCTGATCACCAGCCCCGCCTTCATCGTGCTCAAGGCGGCGAACGAGTTCAAAGACAAGACAACTGGGATCAACCAGCTCTGGCAGACCGACTTCACCTATATCAAGGTCCTAGGCCTGGGGCTGGTTCTATCTCAGCACGGTTCTCGACGACTACAGTCGCTACATCGTCTCGTGGAAGCTCTGCACCAACATGCGAGCGGAGGACGTGACGGACACGCTGGACCTCGCATTGCAGGCATCCGGCTGCGATCAGGTTCATGTCGCTCACAAGCCGCGCCTGCTCAGTGATAACGGATCAAGCTATGTCTCTGGTGATTTGGCGGAATGGTTGAAAGGCAAGGGCATGAAGCACTCGCGCGGTGCGCCGTATCATCCCCAAACCCAAGGTAAGATTGAACGTTGGCATCAGACTTTGAAGAACCGCATCTTGTTGGAAAATTACTTCTTGCCCGGCGACCTCAAAGCTCAGATCGAAGCCTTCGTCGATCATTATAACCACCAGCGCTATCACGAGAGCATCAACAACGTCACACCTGCCGATGTTTACTTCGGCCGCGACAAAGCCATTCTAAAGCAAAGGGAAAGGATCAAACAAAAGACACTCGAAACGCGACGCTTGCATCACCGCCAGCACGCCGCATAATGAAACCAACAAGATGAGCCAGACTCTCTCTTAGGTTAGGCCGCAATTGGTCCCAAAAACTCTGGCGACGAACACTTGAAGGTTCGCAAGAAGCAGCAATTGCCGACTTGGTTTCGGCCCTTGGAGTTTTCGATTCGCCTCTTCCTCCATTATCGCCGTCCGAGTTGACTGAGGTTCAAGCTTCACTAGGCCAAGCTGCAATCAAACGCCAAACAACTCGTGGCGTATCACCGCTCGCTGGTAAGGCGACAGGTCTGCAAACTCGCTTTGCGTCAGCTGACCCCTTCACACTGAGGCGGGCGTCGGCAGAATACGAAAGTTGGCATGAGCAGCCGTGCCCAGCTCCCGCAATGATGAATGATCGAGCGCGTCCAAATAATACGCCGATACGCAAGGAAGAGCGCGCGATAGGTGCATGGCTCAGGGCAATCTCGAGTTCGACCGATTTCGATGTGGGAGGTCGTGTCGACAAGGAGGACGGATACGGCTTCCAGACAATCTGGTACCACGGAGTTGGCGAGAGGGGGCGTGCAGGTGACAGCCCATTCTTGCTGCCGGGAGCGTCTCGGGACAACTGGATGACGGGGCATGTGCCTTTCATTTATCGGCGTTCAGCAATTACCGCTCCTCCGCGCAAGGGCGTTTTCACTGATGATGGCGAGCGATCCGCCGAGGGTTCGAAATCCGCTCGCCCACTGCATTTTCTCGATCATGGGGGCGAATTGCATGACGCTTTGGTGCACGGTTACTCGACCGGCGTCATGGAACAATTTGGACCCACGAAGCCAGTTGTCCAGACGAGCGTGCGGCTTCCAGAAGGGCATCCAGCACGAGATGTCGGGCCGATCGTAATAGCGACTGTCGTTAGTCTGGATCCCTTTCCCGACGAGCTTCTGCCGCCACTTTGGTCGCCCGCTGCAAATGAGATCCTGGCGTCAGCACCGACCGAAGCTCAAAGAAAGTCGCTGACCGCCGACCGTCGGCGTTTGCAGGTCCTGTTGCGTGCAATTCAGCGCAGGGTGCGGCTTGAAGTGCCGGCGCAAATGTTGCGCATTGGTTCCGTCAAAGGGAAGGATGGCTGGACCGGATTATCGGCTGAGCAAGTTGACCTTTGCCTGCAGCCGTTAACGCCGTCGACGAATAATGCAGTGGCTCGAGGGAAAACACCTCTATCTGCGCTTGAGAAGCCAGAGTTTGCGCACGCGGTGAGGTCTAGGCATCTCAGTCAACTCAATACAGAGGCGAAAAGGTATCAATCTGAGGCCTTGCATCGCTCCCGTCCCGCTCTTGAGTACCTCGCCATGCAAATCTACGGACACTTCCAAGCCGAGATTCTAAACAGGGAATTGGCACTTGAACGTCGTAGAAGCTCTCCGCCTGAAAGTGGACCAGTAGAGCTTTGGCAGGGTCAGGTAGCAGCGTTGGAGCGCTCATTATCAATGGCACGGCTCATGAGTTCTGAGGCTTCAGCCTATATACAAGAGTATGGTTCAGGAAGAATGCTTCCCAAGCTCCCTCAGCCTCATAGCATCCTTCTTGCGCTCATCTCTGAAGCCTAGTGTGCAAGGGGGCATCCTCAGTCTTCGCATCAGTGCTGATGTTTTCGTCCAAGATTTGCGGGACAATCGAGAGATCGCAGACCATGCTGCCCAGTTCTGTGTCGGCATCCTCCTTTATCTTCGCAAGATCGTGCAAATTGAGCTGTACAGGCGGGAAAAGCGCCCCTTCGCCAGCTAGGCGATTGTCAGTATCCACCAGTTCGAAGTGGCGCGCTGCTTCGTCCCAGCAGTTCTTGGGGGCGACCAGCTCAATGGTCATTGCGAGGTTCTTAAATTCCGCGGGGTGCCAAAATGTAAGCAACGTGTTCACATGGGTCAATTGTCAGTGACAATTTATGGGCATACCGGGTCAGTTCTCAGTGACATATCTGAACCACTACATTTCAGCCCTTGTCAAACGCCATTACTGCGTAAACCAAAGAATGGGTAGGCAATCCCAACTTTCTTTTCGTTTGAGTGCGCACAAAGTACATTTTGCCATTAGGGCCTCGCATTGCCGTAGCAATATCCGCGTGTGCTGACGCAGGCATTACAGATAAAAGCGCGTCGCTGCCGATCGACACGAACATACCGTTCTCATCTTGCAGAAACACGTCAGTAGAATCCGCAAAACCATGCGAGTCTTGCTCGCTAATTAAGATGTCCATATCGCCATCTCCATCCAAGTCTCGCAACACTGGTGAATAAGGCGGCCCGGCTATGTAATTGTGACCAATAACACGTTTGTGCGTAACGTTCTCAAATCCGCTAGAAGTGCTTTCGATGAGCTGAATCGCGGACAAATGAAGGCCAGTTCGGGTTTTTGAATAGACACCTGTCGAGACAATCATCAAGTCTTCAAACCTGTCTCCGTTTAGATCAATTGCGCGAGCGCGTATTTCATGTGAGCGTCGACTGCTCGCTGAAAAAAAATGGTCCCACTCTCGCCCCTCAAACTCTGGATGGGGAAGGTGGGCAATCAGCTCCAATTTTGCCGTTTTTCTCTTCTTGTCGAGGATGACACGATAGAGATTGGAATCCAATCTAGGTGACCGGTTGCGTCCCGCATTATCGGTTAACAAAAGAAGCACTTCGCTCGTTCCCAAGAATTTTCCGAACGCAGCCCCCGATCCACCGAAATATCTTTGAGAGGAAAACTTGTACTTTTGAAGTCCATCAAGTGTCCCCAAGTATAGTGCATATGAGCCGTGGTAGCCTGCTGCAAACACGTCTGAAATGCCGTCGGCGTTCAAATCTCCAACTGCCGCACCATGTTGCCACCCTGCGCGGTCGATCCTCTGTCGTTCAAACCTGCCGCCAACGTTGTACAGTACGTAGGCGTCAACTTTTTTGTCGCTGTCAGTGTAGGCGCTCAGGAAAATATCAACCGTACCATCGCCGTTGAAATCTCCCGTTGCGATGTCCCCAACGCCAAAGAAGACATTTTCGACTTCGTTGAGCCAATCGCTGGTAACTTCAACAAGCTGGAACCCCCTCCAAGCAAAAATTGCGATGCGGCTAGCACTGATATCCGAGTGCTTTTGTCCTTGGCTTTCGAACCCAGCAATAATCAATTCATCTAAGTTGTCGCCATCCAAGTCGATTGGATAAAGATACCGATTGAACCAATGCTGTTTTGACTGGCTCAGCGCGAATTCGTCGGTCACCTTGGGCCTTCCCGACGTCATTCTTGCTGTGGATACCAGTTTGCGCAGCTCCGCATTTATTTTTTTTAATGTTTTCCCAGAAAAATTGGTACCCGTTGAGGTGGCAGCGCGATCCAGAGCGGAACGAGTTTGGGAACCGGAAATCCCGTCAGCCTCTCCAGCTTCATAACCCAAGTAGTTGAGCATTTTTTGAAGTTCTCTGATAAGATATTTTTCTTGCTGAGCTTGGGCTGGAGTTGCGAGAAGCGTCAGTGCTACCCAAGCGGCAATCAACGATTTCTTCATGTAATTCTCTCTTAAGTTTACTCTTCCTCTAATGTACACAAATAATACAGTTTTAGTAAGGTAGTCCCCCCACCTCATTGACTTGGAATAATTTTTTTAGATTCCGTGACGAAACTCGACAAGATGAATTCGACGTCATCAATCCTCGTGTTGGCTCTGATACTCACGCGGCACAGCGAGTGTATGACGTGACAATGCCGCCAAGCTGGCGGTTGCACCGGATCGGGCCATCACGGGCGGGCCGAAAATCGACTTGAAGCACGTTGTTGCCGATGTCCCGTCCGCGATGCGGGCGATCAACATTGTAGTGGCGCACCCAGGTCCGCAGAATGTAGTCGAGCTGGGACCGGCTTAAGCAGACGAAGAAATTAAGACATTCGCGTTTGATGGTGCCGATGAAGGATTCCGCGAAGGCGTTTGCGTCGGGCGCCCTGTGCGGGGTCTGGATGATCCGAGCGCCTTCTGAGGTCCAGACTGCGTCGAAACTGGCGCTGAATTTGGTGTCCGCATCACGGATCAGTAAACTCGGTAAGATCCCCTGTTCAGCGCACCACATCAACGTGTTGCGTGCCTGCTGCGTCACCCACGCCGAGTCTGGGGAATAGCTTGGAGCGCTGCAGTACACGCGGCGGCTGCCAAGATGAATGAACATCAGTACATAGGCTGTGCGAGGCCCGCGGAGGGTGAACACAGTTTTTGTAAAGAAGTCACAGGCGACCATGCTTTCCATATGCGCGCTGATAAATGTGCTCCATGGCAGGGCAGGCTTCTTATTCCGTCGCTCCGGGCTGGGGTGGATGCCTGCCTCATTCAGGATGCGTTTGACGGAGTTGGCTCCCGCATAAAGCCCCAGCTTCTTCAACTCGCCCACGATCCGCTTGTACCCCCATAGGAGGTTTTCTGATCCAATTCGGGTGACGACGTCGCGTAGTTCTTGCGTTAGACGCGGCCGTCCGACTGCCTTGAAGGGCCGCCCCGAGCGAGTTTGCGCGAGCCACCGTTTGTAGGTTGCTGGCTTTGCCACCTCCATGAGCCCGTCGATGTCATGGCCGATTTCGGCCCCGATGCGGATTAGCTCGGCTTTTTCAGCGGGCGACAGAATGATCCTTTGTGTCGGGATGCGCGCCCGCAAGATCGCAACCTGAGCCTTCATTAGTCGCAATTGCGCGTTGTGGCGCGGTGTGAAGAACTTGTTTAGAAAGACCAGAACGAGGGAAAGGGTTGAATGCATCTTGCAAGTCCTCAACGCAGCTTTTAAAAAATGCTGCTATCTCAAAGTGATGGACCAAGCTTACATTTTGGCACCCCTCTCATAGATGTCAAAAACGTCTGTGTCTGTAAAAGGCCGAAATTTTGCGAGGGCAGGGGGCATGTCAGGGTTCTCAAGCCCGCTGATATGCGTTGTCGCAATGCTGAGCAGCACCTAGCGGCACCGTTCTCAGGTTATCTTCTCAATATACGTGGTTCGGTTGGCTGCCAGACCGTCTCGAGGCATGTCAAACGGGTTCGCGATTTGGATTCAATGATTTCAATGGGTTGGAGCGAGAGAGAGTTGGGTGCCGGTTTGGCTCCCTCCGCCACTTACACTTACCGAAACCGATGATGGGCCCTTATGGGGCCTTTTTTTCTTTTTGTTTCAAAGGGGTTTAGCCGTTGCAACCGCCCTTCGGAGACTGGCTAAATACCCAAAATCGGTCTCTGAACCCGCTTTGTCTCTAACCGACCGCCCTAGGCCTTCAGAAGGGCGCATTAAAAAAGTGAAGCAATTTCAGTGTGTTGGCGTTTTCGGGCAAGCGCCCTTTTCGAAGTTTCAACTGGTAGCAAAATTCGATGCAAACCGCGGGACGGGCGTAGGTCGGCCGATATAGGCGGAGCGGTCATTCGCTGCGGGAAGCATCAAGGAGAGAGATGCGGACGAAGCGTCATTTCGCGCTGACATTCTCGTCGGCTGCTTCTGGATGAAAGTTGCCTCCGCCGACTATAGCAGAAATACTTTGTAGTTTCCTCAGACCGGACATTCGCTCAACAAGCAATATTTTCCCAATCTTGACGTCCGCTATTCTATCCATGGTCTCCGATAGCGCCAATCTTCAGATATGGGCCGCTTCAACCTCCAAGCGGTTTGCACTTTATCCAGCACAGCCCTCAATTCCATACTATCCTCGCATAGTCATACATCAGCCTAGAATTTTCTTGTACTTTTTTGCTTCAAAAGGTAAAGCTTGGCGAACTTATGGGGGCCGATTGGACAAACAATCCGGCGCATTGGGAAGCGAGATCAAGACAATGTTTGCTTCTTCATACCCCATCATATTGACGCGTTGAATAGCAGGTTTGCGGGCGATGAAATTGGTAGTTTTGGCGGGCGGCCTTGGCACTCGCATCAGCGAAGAGTCGCATCTAAAGCCCAAACCAATGATCGAAATCGGTGGGCGTCCAATCATTTGGCACATCATGAAGCATTACAGCGAGCACGGGATCAATGAATTCGTGATTTGCTGTGGCTACAAAGGATACATGATCAAGGAGTATTTCGCGAATTACTTCCTGCACATGTCCGATGTTACGATTGATTTGGAAAACAACGGTCTGGAAATCCACTCCCGTCCGGCAGAGAGGTGGAAGATCACTCTGGTGGACACGGGCGAAAGCACTCAAACTGGGGGCCGCATCAAGCGTGTTGCAGATTATCTGGATGGTACTTTCTGCCTGACATATGGCGACGGCGTAAGTGACGTCGATCTGACCGCTTTGATCGAACACCATCGTGCGCAGGGATGTGAGGCAACAGTGACCGCGATTCAACCCGCTGGGCGCTTTGGCGGGCTTGCAATCGAAGACGGTCTTGTATCGCGCTTTCAGGAGAAGCCCGAGGGCGACGGGCGGTGGATCAATGGCGGATTTTTCGTATGCGAACCGGCGATTCTTGACCGTCTTGCAAATGACCAGACGGTCTTCGAAAAAGAGCCGTTGGAGTCTCTTGCGGCAGAACGTCAGTTATCGGTGTGGAAACATAGCGGCTACTGGCAGGCCATGGATACATTGCGCGACCGGAACGCATTGGAAGGGCTTTGGGCAACGGGTCAGGCACCGTGGAAAACTTGGGAATGAGTGACTTTTGGAGCGGCAAGCGCGTTCTGGTTAGCGGTCATACCGGTTTCAAGGGAAGCTGGCTGTCTTTTTGGCTGAACAAGTTGGGGGCCGATGTCGCAGGTTTGGCGTTGTCACCCGACACGAACCCTGCGCTGTTTGACCAAATGGGCATCGAAGCTTTGGTTGACCACATGATAGGTGACATTCGCGACGCTGATTTGGTTGCGCGCCGCGTGGCCGAGGTTCAGCCTGATCTAGTGTTCCACCTCGCAGCACAACCGCTCGTCATAGAATCCTATGCAACCCCGTTGGAGACTTGGCAAACGAATGTCATGGGCTCGTGCCATGTTATGCAGGCTATCCGCCAGTTGTCCGGTCGCTGTGCCGTAGTGATGGTGACGACTGACAAGGTTTACGAAAACCTCGAAGATGGCAGGCCTTACAACGAGCAACACTCGCTGGGCGGTCACGACCCCTACAGCGCCAGCAAAGCGGCGATGGAATTCGCGGTGTCGAGTTGGCGGCGGTCTTTTCTGGGTGGGACAAATATCAGGATGGCTTCGGCAAGGGCCGGAAACGTGATCGGTGGTGGCGACTGGGCGGCTAACCGAATTGTGCCTGACATCGTCAGGGCATTGTCGCGCGGCAAGCCGATTGAGGTGCGCAACCCTGATGCCGTGCGTCCATGGCAGCACGTTCTGGAGCCGTTGGCCGGATATCTTGTGTTGGCGGAACGACTTTGGACGTCGGATGATCCGGTCTATCAATCCGGCTTTAATTTTGGACCCGATCCGCAAGACGCGCGACCGGTACGCGACGTGGTAACCGAAGCGTTACGCCATTGGCCGGGGCGCTGGAACGATGTATCGCCAGAGGATGCTGTGCATGAAGCAGGGCTTCTCAGCCTTGATCCCGCCAAAAGCGAAGCCCTACTAGGGGTCAAGCCACGCTGGTCGTTCGAGCAGACGATCGAAAAAACCATCAATTGGTATCGCTCGGTCGGCGACGGGAAATCGGCGGCGGAGGTCACCGAGGCACAACTTTCCGACTTTGGTGGCCTATGATCTTCAGACCGCTTTCCCTTGACGGCGCGTTTGAAGTGCTGCTGGAACCGCGTGGCGACGCGCGTGGCTTTTTCTCACGGTTTTATTGCGACGAAGAATTCGCGAGCCACGGTCTCAACACCCGTTGGGCGCAGATGAACATTTCGTATACCCGTGGGATCGGGGCCTTGCGTGGTCTGCATTTTCAGCGTGGAACCGCAGCTGAGGTCAAGCTGGTGCGCTGCCTTCGCGGGCGGGTCTATGATGTCATTGTCGACCTGCGTGAAGGGTCGGGCAGCTTTGGCCGGCAAGTCGGGGTTGAACTGGACGCGGAACGCCGGAATTCGATCTACATTCCCGAAGGCTTTGCGCATGGCTTTCAAACGCTGGAGGATGACGTCGAACTGCAATACCTCCATTCCCGACCGTATTCCCCGACACAAGAGGGCGGAGTAAATTTGATGGATAGCCACTTGGCAATCGACTGGCCTTTGCCACCGGCTCAAATATCGGAGCGCGACAAAAATCTCCCCGCCCTGGAGGAAGTATCACCCTTATGACGCAACTGTGCCGCCATTGTGCTACCCCTCTGAGCATCCGGTTTCTTGATCTCGGGTTTGCCCCGCCATCTAATGCCTATCTCAGCCCTGTGGATCTTCGGAAGCCCGAATTGACCTTTCCGCTGCGGCTTTTGGCATGTGGCGATTGCCGACTTGTGCAGACCGAAGATTTCGCCGCAGCTGATGCATTATTCACTGATGACTACGCCTATTTTTCATCGACCTCAAAAGGTTGGCTGGAACATGCGGCGCGGTATGCAAATATGGTGACCGAGCGGTTTGGCCTTGGGGCGGACAGCCACGTAATGGAGATCGCATCAAATGATGGCTACCTGCTGAAGAACTTCGTGGCCAAGGGCATCCCTTGCGTTGGTGTGGAGCCGACGGAAAGCACAGCCGCCGCTGCACGGGCGCTGGGTATACCCGTGGTGCAGGAATTCTTTGGCATGGAGCTTTCGGCTTCGCTGGAACAGGCGGACCTGATTGCGGGCAACAATGTCTATGCCCATGTGCCTGATATTAACGATTTTACCGAAGCGCTAAAGGTGTCGCTGAAACCGGAAGGCGTCATCACGCTGGAGTTTCCACATCTGATGCGTCTGGTCGAATTTCGGCAGTTCGATACCGTCTATCACGAACACTTCTCCTACCTTTCCTTGCTTGCTGTTGACCGCATATTTGCCGCCGCGGGGCTGCGTATTTTCGATGTAGAGGAGTTGCCGACGCATGGCGGCAGCCTTCGCGTTTTTGGCTGCCATGACGGGGCGGGGCATCCGCAAGACAACTCGGTCGCGGCGCTGATGGAGCAGGAGAGGGCGCGCGGAATGGACCGCGACGATTTCTATCTGGCGTTCCAATCACAAGCTGATGACGTCAAAAACGACTTCCTCGGTTTCTTGTTGCAGGCGAAAGCTGAAGGCAAATCCGTTGCCGGGTACGGTGCAGCGGCCAAGGGCAACACGATCATGAATTACGCTGGCGTGCGGCCGGATCTGATCCCATTTATCTGTGACGCAGCGCCGGCAAAAATCGGCAAGCTGATGCCCGGCAGCCATATCCCCATACTGGCACCATCGGCGCTGCGCGAAAACCGTCCCGATTACCTGATCATCCTGCCTTGGAATATTGCCGCGGAGGTGAAAGCCCAATGCAGCGACCTTGCTGCGCTTGGCACGCGATTTGTCACTGCGGTGCCAACGCTTGAGGTGTCGGAGTGAGCCGCATTCTGATCACAGGCGCTACAGGTTTTGTTGGTCTGCCCGTAGCGCAAAAGCTCGTTGCCGCCGGACATGATTTGACCTGTGTCATTCGCTCTGGCACCGAAAAAAAACTGGAAGGCTTGAAGACTAAAACTATCCATTGCGACGATGTATTCGCGCAACCCTCCAACTGGTGGGCCGATACGCTGACAGATATCGACACCGTTGTGCACCTTGCGTGGTATGCGGAGCCCGGAAAATACCTGACCTCTGAGCGTAATCTGGATTGCCTGGCTGGAACACTTTCGATGGTAAAAGGCGCGGCGGCCTCAAAGCTGCACCGGTTCGTGGGCATCGGCACCTGCTTTGAATACGACCTGACGGTGGGCGAATTGTCGGTCAATACTCCACTTGCGCCCGATACGCCCTATGCGGCGGCCAAAGTTGCGGCCTTCACAATGTTGAAATCATGGTTCGCCACAACTGAAACTGAATTCCTTTGGGCGCGTCTGTTCTATCTCTATGGTGCACGCGAAGACCATCGCCGCCTTGTTCCATATCTGCATGCTCAGATGCGCGCTGGTCAGGCGGCTGAACTAACCAGTGGAACGGCCGTACGCGACTATTCGGATGTCGATGCGGCCGCCGACCTGTTGGTGAGTGACATCACTGGTACCCACGTTGGTCCGACCAACATCTGCAGCGGCAAGGGAGTCACGATCCGCGCCCTTGCAGAGCAAATAGCCGATCAATATGGGCGCCGTGATCTTCTTAAATTTGGCGCCCGCCCGGACATCCAGACGGACCCGCCGGTTGTAATCGGCCAAAGAACGGAGACGGCGACATGAAACAAGCCCCTGCAACCCGTCTGTTATATTCGCAAGATGACTTTCCGGTCTTTCAGAACCGAATGTATAACACTGCTGAAGATGCTCGGAATTGTCCGCGGGGTGACATTCGCATCGTCGAAGACCTGAAATCGGGGTTGGTACGCAATGACACTTTTGATCCATCCCTCGTCGACTACGATTCCGCCTACCAGAACGAACAGGCCAACAGTGCGCCGTTCCGCCAGCATCTGGACTGGGCCGCTGATCTGATTTCCGACAAGATCGGGCTAGATGATCTGGTCGAGGTCGGGTGCGGTAAAGGAACATTCCTTGAGATACTCGCGGGGCGCGGCGCGTCAATCACGGGATTTGACCCCACCTATGAAGGGAATAGCCACCGTATCCAAAAGCGCTATTTCGGCCCTGAACTGGGTTTTTCGGCAAAAGGACTGGTGCTTCGCCATGTGCTGGAACACATTCCAGACCCTTATGCGTTTCTATGTCAGTTGCGCGACGCTAACGGCGGTCGCGGCCTGATCTATATTGAGGTTCCGTGCTTTGACTGGATCTGCGGCAAGCGGTCATGGTTCGATATTTTCTATGAACATGTTAACTATTTCCGGCTGTCCGACTTCCGCAAAATCTTCGGCAAAGCCCCTGCGATGGGCCACTGCTTTGGAGGGCAGTACCTTTATGTCATCGGTGATTTGTCCAGCTTGCGCGAACCTGAGTATGACCCGCAAGATCCTGTAATGTTCCCCGACGGTTTCATAGCCTCCTTACAAGATCGTGCTTCGGCGTCGACGAAATCGGATGTTGTCTGGGGTGGTGCTTCGAAAGGGGTGATCTATGCCTTGCTACGTGAACGTGCAGGCGCATCGGTTGAAGCTGTGATCGACATCAATCCAAGCAAACAGGGCCGCTTTCTAGCCGGAACCGGATTACGTGTCAGCGCGCCTGAGGAGGTTTTGCCAAACCTGCCCCGGTCGTCACGGATCCTTGTGATGAACCCTAATTACTGCGAGGAGATCCGGACAATGTCGAACGACGCATTTACTTATGTTGAGGTGGGAAATGACTGAATTTAAGCAAGAGATCGCAGGCCGCATCTCGGACATGATGGACAACAAGCCACTGAACGACATGGCGATGGCATTTCTACAAGCCACGACCGGTCCGAAATACTCATACAACTACCACTGGCAAGATCGCCCGATCATTCAGTATCCGCAGGATATTGTCGCGATGCAGGAACTGATCTGGAGCGTTAAACCCGATCTGATTATCGAAACGGGCATCGCACATGGCGGCTCACTGATTTTCAGCGCGTCGATGCTTGCACTACTGGACATGTGTGATGCCATCGAGGCGGGCACTATTATGGACCCGTCGAAATCTTCCCGCAAAGTCTTGGGTATCGATATCGACATCCGCGAGCACAACCGCACCGCCATTCAGAACCACCCGATGGCCACGCGCATTGAGATGATTGAGGGTTCCAGCATTGATGCGGATATCTTCGCTCAGGTTCAAAAGGCAGCAGAAGGATACGAGCGCGTGCTTGTATGTCTGGACTCGAACCACACCCATGATCATGTCCGAAGCGAGCTGGAGCTGTATGCGCCGCTCACGTCGGTCGGAAGCTATTGCGTCGTGTTCGACACGTTGATCGAGGACATGCCCGCTGATGAATATCCCGATCGGTCCTGGGGACCGGGCAACAACCCCAAAACTGCGGTTTGGAACTATCTCGAGACCCATCCCGAGTTCGAGATCGACAAGAGTATTCCGGCAAAGCTGCTGATCACAGTGGCGCATGACGGCTTTCTCAAACGGCTCCGGTGATCAAAGCTGACGCTGAAAGCCCATAGACCGGCGCTTGGCCGCCTTCCAAGCCAAGCGAGATGTCATGTCGCCCGACAGAACTGCACCAAAATCCTGGCCGAGGATCGCATCCATCGTGTGTGCTGCGGTTAAAATGGTGTTTTCAGTGCCCTCAGAGGCGGAAACCCTGAAGCTATGTAACTGACCGTGCGCACGGGCAAGGCGCTCCTTGGGGCTTCGTTTGGCCTGCAAGGGACCTTCCAGAGCGGCAGTTAGGGCGGATTCTGTGCACGTCGCTGTCGCGTGATCCCATAGAATGCCGCGCAAACTTTCCGCCAGCGCGGGATTCTTGCGGGTCGATCCGAGTACATAACGATACCATCTAAGGTAGTCCGGCTCGAACTTCTCAAGCGCATGATTACGACGCAACGTCTCCAGGGTTGAGAAAAACGCCAACGCGACCGATCCGGCATGAGGGCACACATCGCTCATGGTGTCGGTAAGGTTTTCTTTCGCAAAGATCTTGCTGCTGTTGGTATCAGAGAGGTTGTTCTGTTCTGCCCCGTGACCGCCACCCGTGCTTGCCGGACTGTATCCGTTGATCGAGAATGGGTGGTTAACCCCGACGAAGCTGCCGTCTTTTAAGATGGATCTATAGGTAAGGTTGACGTCAGGTATGGCGCTGTCGAAAACCGTGCTTCCGTCCATCGAGGTTTTGAGCATGTATGCGCGTGAAAGGCAGCCATGATAGATATCCGGAACCGGACGCAGGTTGGACACCTCTGCCGTCATTAGTTTCCGTAGGTTATCAGCGCCGCGAAATGGCTTCGGAGAGCCGAAACAGTTGCTGCGGTAGAACCTGACACCACCGGTTTTCTTGCCATATCCGTCGATGGGCCAGCCATAGGTTGCCTTGATCCAACTCAGTCCATCAGGTCTGTTGGCTTCTAAAAGTTCTCTTAGATACGGGAACTGTTTTGGCAGTATCCCGTCGTCATCGCCAAAGAAAATCAGATAGTCGCCAGTCGATGCCTCAAAAGCACGTTCAAAGTTCTGTCTCATCGACAGCCGCGCGCCCGTATTCACATAAACCAGTCGGCGGTCGTCGACCTCTTGCATCAACTCTTTGGTCCCGTCGGAGCTGGCATTGTCGCTCACAATGATCTCAATATTGTCATCGTCAATCTCCAGAGCAGTTTGAACAGAATGTCGCAGATACCGACTTCTTTCTCGGGTCGGAATGACAATACTGATTTTCATTTTGTCTAGCCTCTTTCTGCGTTGTTCTACGTCGAGCCGATTTTTTTATCTGTTGCGATTTGTCCGGTGAAGTGGTCCTGCTTTTTAGGACAGGTTTGCGGCTTGGCTAAGATGCATCTGGTTTATGTTCA
>NZ_SULI01000038.1 GCF_005518135.1 Shimia litoralis
CCATAGTTCATCTCCTTTGTTGCAGTAAATGCTATCAAAGGAGCGGCATCAAACCGTGACAGGTCCAAACGGTATCATGTTCGATCTCGTTCCACACATGCGCCAAAAGGCTCGTGATCTGCAATTCACACTTATCATTCCCCAAATTGGAAAACTCGCCAACACAGTCAGCATCATCTACGGCTACCATCATGTGTGTTGCGCGATAATGGTTCTGGTCATTTGACTTAATACGCGGGTGCTCTTCTTTCCGCTCAAGATCAAATGGGATCTCAAAGCCACCGGGACATCCGAAAACTTCTTGGACCAACTCTGCGACTGCGTCGCGGTCTTTCTCGGTGTAGGTCATAACACGAGCGGCAGCCAAGTCATTGACCTTGTGAAGAATTTCTTGCGGCTCAAGTTGAAGATCTGCTTCTTTGTCTGTCCCGACCCATTTGATGAGCTTCCCGCGCAGGCTTTGCGAGCTTTTCACACGAGACGACACACGCGCTAGGATTTGATGCTCCGCCAAAGACTTTTCCAGTTTAGTTGTGACAAAGCGTACCAACTTTTCAAGTCGATCCACTTCTTTACTTTCAAAAAACTGGATCGTTTTGCTAATTTTGTGGTCCACCTTATCCATCCTTTACGCTCTTTATTCTTGCAGCTCCGAGTGACGATTCAACGCTCGCCATGTACCAAAATTCGACCGGAATCCAGCTTTTTGTCCCCTGCGAGCATTTCATAGGTCACCAGTGGGCCATCAGTCCCTGCCGAGTAATCCAGACACAGCGCATTGGCGCTTTGAAGCTCAGGTTCACCCGACATCCAGTAGTGCCCAAAGAACACGGGCTTATCGTCGATAGAATAAGCTGACCGCAACAAGCTGTCAGGCAAGGAGGTATCTGGGAGCGCGTTGATGTCGGGCACCGACATCGCGATCTCTCGCCAAGTCCGGGCATCGCCGTTCCACCATTTTACTCTGACATGGTGCCGAACCTTCCCACCCTTGTCCTCAAAGCAATGTGGATGAGGCAAACATGCCTCCGGCCCTTTTGCCACCGCTTCCGCGAGATCGTAGAACGTATCGCCTTTTCGGCCGGCCCGTATCAACTGGTCCTCTGATAGGACGCCGGCTCCAGTCTGTCGCCTTAGGTCATCGATTGCTGACTGGATCCACGCCGCATGAACAGCGCGGAACTCGTCAGTTTCGATAAAAAGCGGCAGGCTCGTCATCCAGTCCAGAACGTCATTGGTGTGCGGCGCACCAAGTGGGAACTCCTTAAGAAAACTGTCGTGCTGGAAAAGGTTGTCGGTGTCATGCGGGCGAAGCGGCGCCCCTGTATCAGGGTCGACGCTATGGAAGTGGATGGCATTCAATTCGTGGTTGCCCATGATGGCTTGGGCGCGTCCCGCATCCATCAGTTCGCGCACGATCCTGATGACGGCACCATTTTCAGGACCGCGATCAATGAAGTCCCCTAGAAACACGATCTGACGATCGGGCTCGGGATGCATCCATGTCGTTCCATTCCGCCGCCAGCCAAGATTCTGCAGCGCAAGGCGCAGCTTATCTGCCTGGCCATGGATATCGGGAATAATGTCAGTAATGCTCACACTCTTGCTCTCCTCGGTTTCATAAGCGAGCAGCTGCGCGAGTGTTGCAACAACACGCCTGTCGTCGCAGCTTCTCGCCATTCATTTTGGTTCTTCGCGAACCAGGACTTCCAACTCAGCCCTGTCGATCCAGTGGATTGCCACGTCAAGGTTGATTTCCTCGGCCTGCTCCGCGAGAACTTCTCGATAAGCATCCAGCTGCGCGAAATAACCGGCAAAGCTTCCGACGCCACTCTTGTGATCCAGGATCAGTCGCTTCCCGTCGCCCGTCGCCAGTAGGTCGATGATTCCATTGAATTCTGCGCCGGATGCTGCGCGCCTCTGGATCGGCACCTCACACTCGATCTGCGTATAGCCCTCAGCCGTCAGCCATTGGTTAAGGCTGTCAACCTGCGCATGCAGTATGTCCAAGGTGGCCTCGTCAAAGCCCGTTGCCGCAGATAAACGCGGACACAGATCCGGGCGCAGCAAAAGAACGCGCATCGCCTTGTGAAGAGCGGTGCCACGTTCACTGGCTGTCGCCACGAGGGACACTGCCTGAGGCGGAACATCCAACGGCACGATACGAGTCTGAACCTCAGGCAGTGGATTCTGGACGATCGATGAGGGGCGGACACGCCATGCCGTCTGCTGAGTTTCGAGCATGGACCGCAGCTCACCAAAGGCAAACCTTTCCGAGGCTTTTCGCGCCCCGGAGGCCTCTGGCAGGTCTGGGGAATCGGTACTGCACATCAAGGTGCGCGCTGGGAAGCTGACACCTCCGACTTTCAGGCTGCCGGCCTCCGGCTCCATGCCCGCCTCCAGCACCAGCATTTCAGCGTAGTTCGCAGGGCCTTCACTTTCGCCGAGCTTCTTCAATGCGAAGTCTGGCCACTCCAAGATCAACCGATCGCGCCCACGGGTCAGGGCAACATAAAGTAGGCGGCGCGCATCAGCCTCTGACGCTGCTCGGCGATCGGCAATGAAGGCATCCTTCTTTTCCTTGATGGGTAGATCGGGTGTCCAGATCAGGAGCGCCCGTTCAAGGATGGCGCTGAGATCGCTGAAATCAGTGAATTCTGCGCGCAAGGTGCCGGGCTTTTCACCGATCTTCTTATCGAGGCCAACAACCGCGGTGATCGGCCATTCCCGCCCCTTCGAGGCATGCCAGGTGACGATCTCAACCCCCTGCCCGGCGCTTTGACCCGGGTCAGGATGGCGGTCGAAATCGCGTTCCTCGCGGCGCGCCTCCAGCCAGCCCAGAAAAACCTGCGCGCTCGCGCCATGGAAGCCAGCCGCGGCCTTGAAGTCACGGTGGGCCGAGACGAATTCGCTGACCTCTGCGGAGAGCCGCATCAGGTCCGCATGGGCTTGCGCAGCCTCTGGCATGCGCGCTGCCCAAGCGAGGACACCCGCAGCGCTGAGCACCTGAGGGAGCAGAGTTTCCAGCGGCATAGCAGGTGCAGTCTCGGCCAGGGCCCGCAATCCCGCAAGCTCGGCACAGGTTTCCAATCCACCATCGGCAAGCAGGCTCATCGCCTGCTGAAGAGGCATGGATGATGGGCCGAGTGTCAGGAGCGCAAGGGCCGCGTGGCGATCCCTGGGATCCACAGCGAAGGCCAGCCCGTTGCGCGCCGCCATCACAGCAGGCGAGTCCAGCCAGCCTGTTGCGCTGATCCGAACCGGGACACCTTGGCGCTTGAGCGCCGTCGCATAGCGCGTCGCCATCGAATGGGTCGGCGCCAGAATGGCAATGTCGCGCGGCTCGACAGGGCGGAATGTCGGCACCTTGGGATTACTCTCCCGCTCTACCACTGGCCCAGCCTCTGCGAGGATATCGGCAATGCGTGCCGCCACATGTTCCTCGGGGCGCGATTTCTTCGATCGGCGCCCTTCTGGAATGCGCAGGATCTCCGCGAAGGTCTGGCCGGTTTCCGGCCGCTGCGGAACCAGAGGAACATAAGCTTCTCCGAACAGCCCCGCCGAAATCGCGTTCACCATCTGCATCAGCCGCGGATCAGAGCGCCAGTTGCCCGTGAGGGGCGAGGCCGCGTCCGGATTCTGTCGCTCGAGCGCCTCGCTCAAGCGGGGGTCGGCCCCCTGGAAACCCATGATCGACTGCTTGGTGTCTCCCACGATCAGCACGCGCTTGGCGGATTGCGCGATGCGCCAGAGAAGCGCGAACTGCACCGGGTTCGTGTCCTGAAACTCGTCGATGATGACGCAATCGACTTCGGCCAAAAGCGCGTCGAGGATTTCCCGGCGCGTCCGCAACAAGCGCTCGGCATCGCAAATCATGTCGGCATAGTCGATGACGCCCGCTTCACGCTTCATCTCAGCGTATTTCGACATCACTTCCTGGGCGCCATGTATGAGCGCTGTCAAATGCGCACAAGCGTCCTCCAAAGGACCGGGGTGGACCGCGATATCCGCGGCCGCCGCAATCACCTCATCAGACAATGCATCATAGCCATCCGGTGTGGGTGCTCCCCTCTTCGATTGACGCAACTCACTAAGGGCTTTCCAAAGCCCCCAATCCCGGCGCAACTCACCTGGGCGCTGGGCGCGCTTCATGTTGCGGAAGTCTTTTCCAAAAGCTGTGCGCGCAGCCGCGGAGGTCGCATGGGCAGCGATGTCATTCGGGAATGCAGCCAAAAGGGCATCAATCGCCGCAAGCAGGCGCGCCTCCAAGGTCGCCCCATCTGGCTCGACCCGACCGTAGAGAGCCCGCAGGCGCGCGACCGCAGAGTCCGCCAGTTGCGGGTCATTCCCGTTGTCGCCAAGGCCCCGGAGAAGATCGATCGTAGTCAGGATCCGGCCGCGGAAACTGTCCTCCTGGCTCGCATTCGAAAAGAAGCTCGATCGGTAACCGAAGCGCGGCAGGTCGGCTTTGACGGCGTCGAGCGCCTCCGCATGCGCCATGGCCTGACGGATCAGAAGATCCCGCTCCGCCTCAGCCAACGCACGCGGTTGCGGTGAGGCCCCAGCAGCGAACGCGTGTTCCGACAGGATCCGCAAACCCAGCCCGTGGATGGTCGAGACATAAGCCTGTTCGACAGCTAGGGCTTCTTCAACCATACCCTCGGCCAAAAGGCTTGCACGGATCCGCCCGCGCAACTCCGCGGCCGCCGCTTCGGTGAAGGTCACCGCCAGAATGCGATCTGGCGCGACAAGGGTGTCTTTCACCCATTTGGTGAGGTCAGACTTGATCCGAAAGGTCTTCCCCGAGCCAGCCCCGGCCGGAACGATGGTCAGCATCTCAGTCATCGATGTCCTCCATGCTGTCATCGGCCTCGGTGCCAGGCATCATGAACCGCGAGACAAGTGGCGAGGCATCCAGCGCGTAAGGTGCAAGGTTCGCCGTTTTCTCAAAGAACTTTCGGTCATCTTCGCTGTTAAGGCGGATTTGACCTGAACCAACCTCGGCAAGCCGTGTGATCAGCAGATCCATGGCCTGCACGGATATCCCGCCTTCCACGACAGTGACGACGCCATCGGGTGGCTCCAACCCTTCGAGCAATACGCCCTGGTCGTTGATCAGGTGGTAGGCGACCCCGATCTTGGGGCTGCCCGCCAAGGCTGCCTCGAGCACCTCGCCCGTCTTTTCGGGCCGTTTGAGCATTTCGCGATAGAGGCCGAGTTGCAGATCCCAGCCTGCTTCAAGGCGCGCGCGGCGTTTTGACGTGCCGCTTTTCTTGTGATCCACGACCAGAAGGCTGCCGTCTTCCAGTTGGAGAAGGCAGTCCGCGCGTCCGCGCAGCAAGATGCCCAGTGCCTCGCCCTGTAGGCCAATCTCATTGTCGATCACGCGGGCACCAAGGCCTTCAAGCGTATTGCGCCAGGCTTGGGCGGCGGTTCGGACATCGCGAAGCAGCCCCTCACGTTCGACTGCCCAGATCGACCGCTGCAGGAACGGCGCATATTTCCGGATGGCCGAGGAGAGCAACTCCGGCACCGCAACCTCGATCTGGTCGTGATCTGGCAACGGCGCATCCTTGGGAAACAGGAACTCCAGAACATCATGCGCGATGGTGCCCGCAACCATGACGTTAAGCCCATCAGGCGCCCAGCTCACTGGCTCCGCCCCGAACTCGGACAGGCTCCAGGCAAGCGGGCTGACCATGAGCGTTTCCAACCGACTGGGTGACTGCGGGCGCATCCGCCCATCATCGGCAAGGCGGCGGCGGAGCAGATCGCGATCCAGACGCAGGATGCCATCTTCCGGCACGGCGCTAGGCTGCAGATCTGTAGCTGCCTCGACAACTCTGTGCGCAAACGGCCAGCGCTCGCGCGGGAGAGCACGCAGATCGTGGATCAACGCCTCAGCATCCTCGGTCCCCTTTTCGCCATTCCCAACAGTGCGCGCCACCAGCGACAGGGCCGCCGCAGGAGCTTGACGGCTGCCATTCGGCGCGAAGACAGGGCGCAAGAGGGTCAAGGAGTCCGAGGCGCAGAGGAACTGGCGGCGAAGCTTTTCGAGACGCCGGCCCAACGTATCGCCGCGCGTTTCAACATGAAGCCCGGTCTTTTCGCGGAGAAGCCGAAGTTCCCCATCGAGGAAGAGCGGCGACGCAGACACTGCACGCGGCCAGCGATTGCCGCTCATGCCCATGGCAATGAGATGTCTTGCCGATCGCCACGGCATGGCGCCTTCCGTGAACACGCTAACGCCCTCGACAAACGCCTCAGACGGCGAAGGCTTGGGCGTGGCGGGTGTCGCAACTCGGTAGAGCGCGTTCCAATCCAGAGAACGGCTCTGAGACAGCGCGGCACGCATCGTTCCCATCTTCGCGCGGAATGCAGCAACAGCCTCTCGCTGCTCGGCTGCATCACTCAAAAGCTGGGCAGCCTGCTCCAGGGCTTGCAGGATGCCGTCTGGTGTCTGAGCAGTATTGCTCCGCACCAGCTTGTAGAATCGCTGCGCGCGCCCAGTCAGGGATCTAGCCGCATAGGGTTCGAACCGGCCCAGCATGACCTCGCGCGAGAGCTGCAGCCCCGTCTCGGACGACCAAGGCATCAGAGGCGATATGTAGAGGCTGGCAAGCGCCATGGCCGGTGCGGGGGCCTGGAAACACAAGAGAAACTGAAGGAGTGTTTCGCTTGCGATGTCGCGGCGGTCGGGCTGGGTGGGCAAGCCCGAAAGCGGAATGCCAGCAGAATCGAATGCGCGCCGTAGTTGCACAAAATAGCCGACCTCGTCGGGCACCAGCAGACCGATCTCATTCGGCAAGACGCCTTGATCGATCAGGCGCTGGGCCCGCGCAGCGGCAAAATCAGCTTCCTCCGCCTCATCGCGCAGGGCAAAGAATGCCAGACTGTCGTCCAGCGGCCCTGACGGGATGGACGCGCCCGTCAAACCTTGTTGCGCACGCCACAAGCTTGTGCCCTCTGCGGCGCCGGTCATCAGCGGCGCGCGGCGCGCAGCCCATTCATTCTGAAACGCTGCGTCAGCGATCCCGTGATGATCCAGCAATTGCGCATGCAGACGGCGCTCAATGGGCGTCGCGAAACCACACGGATCACCTGCCAACAGGGGAAGCGGCTCAAGAGCATCGCCAGACACACGGTCCAGCACATGGGCATAGACTTGCAGATCTTCCGGGAGTGCGCCCGGGACCTGACGCCACAGACCGCAGAGGGCTGCGAGGTGTTTGTACAGGCGGCTTTCGTGATCTAGCGCGCCGAGGTCAACCTCCTCCGGGCTCAGACCATTGGTCGCCACGGCGAGGCTCCGCAGGGCTGCTGAAACAGCGGCAGCCGTTTCAAGCGGCGCCACAGCCATGCTGGCAGACCAAGGGAACGCCGCATCTGCCAGCACAGAGTTCAGATCAATCGCATGAGGGCGCGGCGCGAGATAGGTTTCTGCCATAAGGTCGGACGTGATGGCCCGAAACGCGCCCGTGCCGGAATGCACCGTCACTAGTGGCTCAAGACCGTTCATCCGCACCTCCTCGCCAAGACTGGCATCGGCCCACATCCGCTTTGTTTCGCCACCGGTGAGAGTGGTGCATGAAGCCAAGGCCTCAGACTGTTCAGCGAATCGAAACGATACGTGGTCCCTTAACCCCTGCTCGAACGTAATCTTTATGGAATAGCACCAAGTTACAACCCACCCTGAAGGCTCATACGTCCGAAAATGACGCACCCATGGTCTAGTATCAAAACGAATCGAGACGAGAAGGAGACGCGATTGGTTCGAACGAGCATCACCCACCCCCTGCGCATTGATGACCTGGCCCTTGGAAACGGGCGACTGGGCATCACGTTTTGTCCCGGCAAGAAGGGCGCGAGTGTCTTTGGCGCCGCATGGGATCGAGACCTTGATCTCGACCTGGACGCGGTCAAGGGATGGGGTGCCAACGCCGTCTTGAGCCTGATCGAAGATCACGAGTTCGAGATGCTGGGCGTGCGCGAACTCGGCGAGGCGGTGAAGGCGCTTGGCATCAAATGGGTGCACTTTCCGATCCGGGATCTCGATACCCCGACAGACAAGGCCATGGGCACATGGGCTGCGATTTCGGCGCAGTTGCACGCCACATTGGAGCGCGGCGGCCGCGTCCTCGTTCATTGCCGTGGTGGCCTCGGCCGCGCCGGTACGATCGCTGCCTTGATGCTGATCGAACGCGGATGGTCCGCCCCTCAAGCAATCAGCGACGTGCGCGCCGTTCGCCCCGGTGCAATCGAAACCGATGAGCAGGAACGCTGGCTTGCCCGTCGCGCCCGCCATTACGGACTACCGGGCATTCGGCTTCATGCGAGTCTTCTCGGGGGCGCTTATGGCGACAGCCTCGGTGCCGAGATCGAATTCCTCTCGCTCGATGCGATCAGGCGCAAGTTTCCAGACGGGATTTCGGATCTGCCGCCGCATCAGGGCCTGCGCGGCGCGATCACCGATGATACCCAGATGACGCTGTTCACCGCCGAGGGGATCATTCGGGCGCATGTTCGCGGTGCTCTGAAGGGGATCTGTCATCCACCCTCTGTGGTGCATCACGCCCTGTTACGCTGGTATCGCACTCAGGGTGGCAAGCCTCGTATTGAGACCGACCATGTAGGCCTGGTCGCCGATCGACGACTTTGGGCGCGGCGTGCGCCTGGAATGACCTGCCTGTCGTCTCTCGGAGCAGGCCGTGACCTCGGGGCGCGCGCAAAGAATGACAGCAAGGGCTGTGGGACGATCATGCGCGTTGCACCGGTCGCCCTGATGGTCCCGCGAGATCAAGTTCGCCCAATGGCGATCGACACCTCGGCCCTGACGCATGGGCACCCGACGGGCCAATTGGCTGCCGCAGCCTGGGCCGAGATGCTGGCAGATGCAGCAGCCGGGGTAAAGCTGGAGGAATCCGCCTCCACACTGGCGGCGGAATACGAGCGGCTCGAGAATGGCGAAGAAACCGCGCGCGCAATCCGCAAGGCGCTGGACGCCCCGAGAGATGGATCCCCAGAGACGGTCGAAAGCCTCGGCGGAGGCTGGACAGCCGAGGAAGCGCTGTCGATCGTGCTCTACGCCTGCCTTGCTGGGAAGACATTCGATGACGCGCTTCATATCGCCGTCTTTCACAGCGGCGACAGCGACTCGACCGGTGCCATTGCAGGCAACATGATGGGCTTGATCGATCCCCTCGCCGCAATGAAACACCGCTGGGCCCCGGTCATCGAAGGCGCCGACCTCATCACCCGCCTGGTGCGCGATTACCTGCGGCTCGAGCATGAACAAGACGGCGCTGATCTACTGGCCGAGGCCTATCCCGGCTGGTGAGCAACCGATCGAATGCCTTGCTGATTTGAGATTTTGGACCAACAAAGGAGAAACCATCCACGCATGAGCAAAGGACGAAAACGGCGCTATGAAGAGGAGCGCAAGGCAAGGAAGTGGGTTCTGGTTTATGTCGACACCTTCAGCTTCGACGAACCCGCGATCGTCTCCGACCCCATGCCTTATGATCAAGCCCTGCGCGCGCTCAACAAGGCGCGCGAGCAGGAAGGTTCGAACGGCTTTGACCATTACGAACTCCAACAGGTGGCGGTAAACAAGGAGCCGAAATGCTGATCGCAGACTGCAAGGGCTGTAGCTATCTGCACTGGGCGATCGGCATCGGACTGGGTGTGCGCTGCACGCACCCGGAGCATCGGATTGATGCACAGCCGCCAATGCCCCTGATTTCAGCAGTTACGAACTGCCAATTTTACAAGGCGCAGGAAGCCGACCATAAAAGTAAAAACTCAGCGGAAAAGGGGTGTCGGATGAAGCAAGACGAAAAACAGGGCTTGTCTGCCCATGAACAAGCCTCAGAGGTCAGCGATGAAGGAGCTGGAAACGGCCCCGACTGCGTCGTGGGCAAACAGCTTCCTGCACCAGCCCTACTCGCGATCGAACCACTGGCTCGGCTTGATCAGGAACGGGTGCGCGCGGAACTCAGCAAGAACCAAGTTTGGCTGTTCAACTACTCAATCATCAAGCTCGACGCGCCCGACCTCGCGAAAATACTCGAAAACTGGCTGCAAGCGCTTGAGGTAACTATCTTCCCCTTACGGATTGACTCGATCGAACTGACTTTTGCACGTCCGCTTGCCAAGGGCACGCCGACCGTGGACGGCGCTGAGGCATTTATAACTTTCGCTCGAACCTGCTCAAAACTGATTGAACGTGTTGCGCCTGAGGAACCGACGACTATTCACCTATTCTGGAGCCACAGAATGCCTAGCATGTCAGATTGCCTGAATGATTGGCGGCTCGACCTTGACCCGATCCGAGTAGAGGCGAACGAGGCAGTTGAGCAGCTCATCCGCGATCTAGATTGCTGGCTCAGGGGAATGCATTCGTTCAGCATTAACCTCCACCATCAGGGCGTCGGCGCAAGTTGATCTACAGCTAGAAAACTGGACGACACCAAAAACGCAAAGCGGCCTAACGCAAATAGGGGAGTAAGCCTCATTGCAAGGCCATCGGCTGCAGCATGTTGTCAGTGTCGAGTTTGAGTGCGCTGCTCCAGAGCGGTGTCTTGAATACATGGCAAACATATTTTTCGGCATTTTCCTCGCGGGTCTCCATCAGCAACCCAGCCCATCCGAGCGGTCGCAGGACGCAGGATGAGAACGCAGCCATCTCGCGCCAGCCCGCCGTGTGCCAGTCCTTCGGCTCACCATAGAAGGCCTGAAACAATGCAGCCTCCGTCGTGCCGTGGTCGGCCTCAACATTGATCACGTTCATCCAGACATCCCACTTGCCGAAAGGCCGTTCTTCAAAGCGCGCATATGAGGCATGATCGATCCGGAGTATGAAATAGGCAATCATTTCGGCGAACAGGCGCCCAGGTGCGTGCGCCAGCTCGTCGCCCCGCTTGGTCAGCCGAAACTCGCCCTTGTAGTGCCGCCCCAGGCGCAGCGAAATCAGCAAGAAATGCAGGACCTCAAGCGGGAGGAATTCGTATTCGTTGATGACCTTGTTGTAGCGGAACATTTCTTCCGCACTTTTTCCGGGCCATTCGAAATGCTCCACGGCCCAGTGAACGAAGACGCGCTTGAATGCCTTGGTCTTTGTCAGGCCGATCGAGCCGTGTTCCTGCGCATATTGCAGTGTCAGCAATGCTCCGCGCAACATAGGCGAATGCGCAAGATCGGGATGGTCATCAGGGAGCGGGCGGAATTCGATCATGGCTAGACTTTGCCACAGGCTGCGTCGTCTTTCTACGCGCTCCGGAGCGACGTCATCACGTGCAATCGGCCATGCGGAGAATAGCACAAACATTCTCCGCATATAATGCGGCGTATACTCTTGCACTTGCGGAGAATGCAGTGCAAAATCGCCGCGCAAGATGCGGAGATTAAGATGTATATCTGGGAGAAACCCGACTGGCCAAACCTGGCCTGGCAGGATGCGAGCATCGCTGCTCCACTTGCGGCAGTTCGGCATGAACAGGGACGATTGATCGGGCGCATGGAGGCGCTGGGCTTCAAGCTGCGAGAGGAGGCGGTGTTACAAACGCTCACGCAGGACGTCGTGAAAACAAGTGAAATCGAAGGCGAGCAGCTCGACGTCACGCAGGTGCGATCATCGCTCGCGCGACGGCTCGGCATCGACATCGGTGCCCTGCCCCCGACCGATCGCAATGTGGAAGGCATCGTCGAGGTGATGCTGGACGCCACGCAGTACTATCAGGCGCCCCTCACCGCCGAGCGCCTTTTCGGGTGGCATGCAGCGTTGTTCCCAACAGGACGCAGCGGCATGACGAAGGTCATCGTAGGGAACTGGCGCGACGACAGCACGGGTCCCATGCAAGTGGTGTCTGGGCCCTACGGCAGGGAGAAAGCTCACTATGCGGCTCCACCCGCATCGAGGGTTCCCGCAGAGATGAAGGCCTTCTTTGCATGGTTTAACGCGCCACTGAGCACCGATCCGGTAATCAAGGCTGCACTGGCGCATTTGTGGTTTGTTACGATCCATCCCTTCGAGGATGGTAACGGCCGCATTGCCCGTGCCATCGCCGATCTGGCGCTTGCGCGGTCTGAGGGGAGCCAGCAACGCTTTTACAGCATGTCGGCGCAGATCAGGGCTGAGCGGAACGATTATTACGATCAGCTGGAGCGAACTCAGAAGGGCGGAATAGACGTGACGGCATGGGTTCTCTGGTTTCTAGATTGCCTCGGCCGCGCGATCCATGGAGCTGACAGCGTCCTCGCGACGGTCGTTGCCAAGGCGCAATTCTGGGAGCGCGCTGGGGCGCTCGCGCTGAACGAACGCCAAATCAAAGTGCTGAACCGGCTGCTGGACGGGTTCGAGGGCAAGATGACGTCATCGAAATGGTCAGCGATCGCCAAGTGCTCGCAGGATACGGCGAACCGTGACATCGCAGTGCTCCTCGAACTCGGACTGATGCGCAAAGGTGAAGGTGGCGGCCGCAGCACGCATTATGAGGTTCTGCTGTAGATGTTTGGAAGCCAATCTTGCCCGCGTCTTCAATTTTGCTTATCGTGAAGACAAGAAGGCGGAGACCAACATGTCCCAGACCACGACGATGACTGTCCGCCTCAGCGGCGCGCTGAGCGAGTTCGTGGCATCGAACGTGGGCGAGAACGGGTCCTACGAGAACATCAGCGAGTACGTCCGCGACCTGATCCGGCGCGACAAGGAGCGGGCGGAGCGGGAGGCGTTTGATCGTCTGAAGGCAGAACTGACACAGGCGTTCGCAGCGCCCGAGGAAAACTATCGCTCGTTGACCGCCGCCGAGGTCATTGCCCGGAACCGGGGCTGACGACGTGGTCATTCGCGTCCAGGAAGCCGCATCGCTGCGGCTTGACGATATCTACCGCTACACCCGCCACCGCTGGGGCCCTGAGCAGTCGGATCGCTACATCACAGAGCTCTTCGCCGCGTTCGACCAGATCGAAAACCATGGCGTCCCGCCCCATCCCGGCCGGATTCGAGGTGGAGGGCTTCTACTTCCGGCACGCGCATCACTACGTGTACTGGCGGCGGCTGTCGAACGGAGACGTCGGTATCGTAACCATCCTGCACGAGAGGATGCACAAGTTAGACCGCTTTCGTGACGGTCTGCCGTAATGAGTACGATTGCGCAACCCGATCATCTTTCTCTTGCCTTGGGGGACTCGAAAAATGTTGACCAGGTGTTGACCAGAAACTGTGCGCGCAATTCCCCAGTATTTTACTAGGATTCTAAGTTTTTGTTTTATTTGTAATTATTGGTTGCGGGAGTAGGATTTGAACCTACGACCTTCAGGTTATGAGCCTGACGAGCTACCGGG
>NZ_SULI01000039.1 GCF_005518135.1 Shimia litoralis
TTGTATCCATTCAATCGGGTTGGATACATCTTAGCACGCTGTCCGAATTTGCCGGACCACTTCAATTCGAGCGACGGGTCAGCCCATTGGGGCGTCATCAGAACAAAACCCTCTGTTATGCGGCATTTGCGTATTGCCGTTTGGACAAAAGCGTTCGGACTTGCGAACCATGCTACCGCTTCAAAAAGAGCCGTTCGATACTTCAGACTCCTGATTTCAGTATCAGCCCCTTGCGCTAGAAGCGCCTTTAATAGGTCTGCTTTGCCGAGGGAAATCGCAGCCGAAAGCGTAGAATTTCTGCCATTGGTTCTTGGGTTGATCACCTCTAGAGACGGTGCGGTCAGCGGTGCCCAAAAGCGGGCGTCATCGCCACCCTGATGCGCTCTCAAAAGCGCTGAACAGCGTTTTGGTCTAGGATGTTGGGGTCTGCACCAGCGTCTAACAACTGTTTGGGTTTCGAACGTCTACTGGGCGGTTTTCCCAATTTGGAAGATCAATGAGATAGTCTTCGACGGGATGAGATTTGAAAGCCGAGGCGGCTTCTGGAAACAGCACAGGAAAGTCCCCTGCCACAGCCAGTTTTGCATCTGGAATATCTATGTCCAAACCAAGCCCATAACAGAACCCTTCCCAATTGCGCGAGATTGCGCCCCCTAAAGAAGGCAAGGCCCGACCGTCGAGGTTGTCTATGCAGAGAGTTGTCCAAACTTTCGAAAGGCGCATCAATTGTAGAGATATCACCTTTCGCCATTTTGCGGCGTGGGTTCGTAAGCCGCTTATTATCATTGACCGATTATTGTTGTGCTTCGCTGAGGTCGCAACTTTTTCGAAAGGCCGGTGTTTGCATCTGTTCGGCTATCGCTGACTGAACCGCGTCCAGAGCAAGGGGAATTTCATACCCTTGGAGGTGTCTTCGACAATCCACCAACCTGAGATTACAGTACTGTCAGTATAACCTATTCACAAGAAGTGGGTGTTCTTCCAGCTCAACCGTAACGCACCGCACTCCTTTCACCCCGACGTTTGAGTTTAGTGGGACTTGCCCAAGCACGGTAGGGCAAGTCGCTGTGCGTGAACTTCGCCATTTTTGGGCTCTTCGTTGGCATTCGCCTTGCTCAGAACTAAGGTCCGCTTCAGGTAAACCGCTCAGATTTTGCAAAGTCCACTTCTGCCCACTACGGACCTTGGTGCAGCATGCAGGATGCAGGATGCAGCAATGATGCCAATATCTTCCGGTCTGTGAATGGCCACTTTCTTCAGACGGGGGCTTTCCTGATACGGGTGCAGCGGACGTCTCCTATCCCGCCACAATGCCAATTCAAGGGTTTTGCAGCATCCGTAACTAAGGGCTGATTCCGTTGAAAAAGTCGCTGATTTCGGGGCGTCTGTTTGAGGTATTGGTCTGATTTCGTTCAGATGTCTAAGGCGTAGCCGCCGCTTCAACCTGCGGCGGGCTCCATCGGTTTGAGCTTTGCGAGTTTCCGGAGGTTTTGGGCGGTGGCTGCGAGGGTAAATTCGTCTTGAACGCCGCATGGGCCCCGTAATCGGAGCCGCCCCAGGCCGAGGATGCGTTTGAGGTGGGCAAAGAGCATTTCGACCTTTTTTCGTCGCGCCTGAGCCTTGGGGTTGAACTCAGAGGCAGTGCATTGGCGAGCGAAGTCTCTGACGATCTCATATTTATCGCGATGGACCGAACGCGTTTCCGCGTTAGGGCAGCACTTTGCTTTCAGCTCGCATCCTGTGCAGTCTGATTTCAGTGCCCGATAGTTTCTGGATTTCCAAACTGGCGCATTCCGTTTTGGATCAGAATAGGTCCGCCATGTATGCCGCATCTCTTTGCCGCCCGGGCAGATGTACCGGTCGTTCTCATCATCCCATGTGAAGTCGGAGCGCGAGAAGGTTCCGTCCGTCCGTTCGCCTTTGTCAAAGACGGGAATAAAGGGGAGGATTTGGCGCATTAATGCCAGCCAGACCAGAGTGTCTGAAGACCCGTAGGCCGTGTCTGCCGCGATCCAATCGGGCTTCACGCCAAAGCGCTTTTCGGTCCGATCTAGCATCTTGCGCATCGCGCCGACCTCAGCGGTCTTGTTCGACCGGCTGGCGTCAACATCGACAATGATGCCGTGGTCCGTATCGATCAGATAGTTGTCGGAATAGGCAAAGAATGCCGGGCCTTTGCGCGCGGCAGTCCATTGGCTTGCGGGGTCAGCATGGGCGGTGAACTTTGGCTTGGCGGTGGTCGCTGCTCCGAAGGCTTCGTTGTCCAGAGTGTCGAGATACTCGCGCACCGCCCGGGGCGCATCGTTCGGATTAATCTCGCGTGCTGCCCAATCCTCTGGATTGCTGGAGTTCTGCTTTTGGACATCAGCGCTGATCAAGCTAGCATCGACGGCGAAGCCCTGGCCGCCGACCAAACCCTCTTCCATGCAGCGCGCGACCGTCCCCTCAAACACATGGCGCAACAGGTCGCTCTCCCGAAAGCGACCGTGACGGTTCTTGGAAAAGCTCGAATGATCCGGGATGTTGTCCGTCAGATCGAGCCGGCAAAACCAGCGGTATGCAAGGTTCAGATGCACCTCTTCGCACAGCCGCCGCTCGGATCGAATGCCAAAGCAATACCCGATCAGAAGCATCCGGATCAGCAGCTCTGGGTCGATGGAGGGCCGACCAGTGTGGCTGTAGAAATCCGCTAGGTGAGCACGGACGCTGGTCAGATCAACAAAACGATCAATCGACCGCACCAAGTGATTATGAGGAACGTGATCCTCTAGCGAGAACTCGTAGAACAAAGCTGCCTGCGCCTCTTGCCTCGGTCCCATCATCCCCAATCCTCCCATTCGTTGAGAGAATTGAATCAGCCGATCGACCGCCAATCAAGTAAGAGTTTTTCAACAAAATCGGCTCATCCCTGCCGTTAGCTGCAAAGCGGCGATCTCTCTATATCGATCTTTCCAGAACAACATGAGCGGCCCAACGTTACCGTTCACGAGGCGGCCCGACGCTGCATTGCAGCTTCTCCTAAGCAGACATTACCCCATGAGAGCAGCATTTTGGCATGCTGGGTGACTGCATCGCAGACAAACCGATCGTTTGGCCTTTGCTCTTCAATGTCGGCTTCCTGCCCTCAGGAAAGGAAATAGGCATATCAAACATAGCGATACCCAAGCGAACGTTGCCACTGATAGAGGCAATTACCTGGCGAAATACCTTATGCCTCTGAACTGCATTATCTTCGGGGAGCTTGCCCCGATTCTCACTAAGCCTGTAGGTCGTCGTTTTTATTGGGGCAGACATCACGATGCCTGCCCCAAGTTGGTCAGGCAGCTTCGGTTCTTGAAGGAGCTTTGGCACGCGCCAAAATGCCCAACACGACCACAGTTCCGATAGCGATCGCGATCAGGTTGTTGGAAATTAAAACCAGCCCGCCCAGCGTCAACAGCACCTTTTCGAAAAGCACCAGCTCCCGCTTCCAGAACCCGATATAAGCCGCCGACAACGCAAGGATCGCGAGGATACCGCTGGTCAGGGCCAACACAAACTCCAGCGGTGAGAAATCGACAAACAACAGGCTTGGTGCATAGATGAACATGAATGGCACCAGTGCCTTGCCCATCGACAGCCTGAACGCTGTCGTGCCTGTACGCATGGGGTCGGCGCGTGACAGGCCTGCGGCGGCATACGCTGCAAGGGCAACCGGTGGCGTCACATCCGCAAGCACGCCGAAGTAGAATACAAAGAAGTGGGTTGCGATCAACGGCACATCAAATTCCGTCAGCGCGGGCGCCGCGATAGAGGCCAGAATGATGTAGGTTGGCGTGGTTGGAATGCCTGCCCCCATCAAGATGCAAGCGATGGCCACAAAGAAGAGCCCAAAGAACAGCGCAATGGATTTTTCGGACAGCAGCCCCGTAAAGTCGAGCGCGGTCACAACGGCCGCCAGATCATAAGCCAGCTGCACAACGGCGGCTGAGAATTTGAAGCCAAGGCCCGTCAGGGTTGTGACCCCCAAAAGGAAGCCAACACAGGCACAGGCCGCGCCAATCGCCAGCGCAAACTTTGCCCCGTCCTCGAAACCGATAACCAGACGTCTCGGCGTAAGCACAGTCTCTAGGTCCATATCTCGGTTGCCCAATTTATGCGCCACCAGTGGAATATAGGAAAAGCCGATCGTCAGCAGGATGCCCCAGAAAGCAGCAAGGAATGGCGTGTATTGCATCAACAGCAGAGCCACCATAACGCCCAGCGGAACCAACAGGTGCCAGGACCGCTTGAGGACCTGTGCCAGTTGCGGGATTTTGTCAGCCGACATACCTGCCAGCCCCAGCCGTTTGGATTCAAGGTGGACCATCAGAAGAATGGCCAGATAGTGAAAGGCAGCCGGGATGATGGCGATCAGGATGATCTCGTTATAGGGCACGCCAAGCATCTCGGTCATGACAAATGCAGATGCCCCCATGATCGGTGGCGTCACCTGACCGCCGCAAGAGGCAGAGGCCTCTACTGCACCGGCAAACCGACCCGAGAACCCCATCCTTTTCATCAAGGGAATGGTAAAGGCACCAGTTGTTACGGTGTTGGCGATGGGCGAGCCTGAAATCATGCCAAAGAAGCCCGAGGACACAACCGAAACTTTTGCGCTGCCACCAGAATGCCTGCCGGCGATGATCGTCGCCAGATCAATGAACAACTGCCCCAAGCCGCTCATTTGGGCGAGGATGCCAAACAGGACAAAGTGGAACACATAGGTCGCCACCACACCAACGGCGACGCCGTAGATGCCTTCGGTCCCGACAAATAGGTGATTGATAATGCGATCAATGCCATAGCCGCGGTGGGCCAGAATGCCGGGCATATATGGGCCGAACATGGCATAAAGAATGCAAAATGCGCCGATATAGGCCAGTGTGGGACCCATAGTGCGGCGGGTGGCTTCCAGCGTCATCACGATGGCGATCAAACCCATCATGTATTCCTGTGGACGTGGATCGCCTACATTTACGATGAATATATCTTTGAAGAACACCGCCAGATAGGCCGAGAAACCTGCCCCGAGTGCGGCAAACAGCCAGTCGCGCAATGCAATCTGGCCCGGTTTCGCGCCTTTCCCGTTTATTGGTAAAGTCAGGGCCGCCAGCGCGACCATCCCGGCACTGAAAATGTAAGTCGACGCAGCAGCGGGTAATTGTTCAAACAGGTCAAAGATCAGGAATAGATAGAAGGCGGCGAACACAATAGATGTCCGCCACATAGCCGGAGTTGGTGCGGCGCGTTTGCGTGGGAACACCAGAAACACCAAGCCCATCACAAAAGCGAGGTGGACGGTACGGTGCATAACCTCGTTCAGCAGGCCGAAGCCCGCTGTATAGAGATGGAAAAGTGACAGGACGACAGAGGTGACTGTTACAAGAACCGCGATAGGGCCGGCAACGTCGCGAAAATTAGATTCAGAGTCGAACTCCTTGATCATCGCCTCGATTTCTTCAGGCGAAAGCGTTGGCTCGGCATCAGCCAGCATCGCTTTCTCGTTTTGTTGTGACATCGTCTAGTCTCCCCACTTCCCGCAGATTTGGAGCCCAATTGAATTGGCATCAAAATCAGCAAGTATGATTTTCTGTTCCGCTATGTGCAGCGTGTTGAGATATTCGCGTTGTATCCGCAGCTGTATGCGCTGGAATTCTCTGTCCATGTCCACAACGAATTTCCCGTTTTCAAAACGCCAGCCGGTTTCGCCGACATCGCCAGCAAACGATGGTAACCCCGCGCCATGCGCTTCAAAAATCTCCGCAACCTGATGAATTCCCGTCGGTCTAATTTCGTAAACATCAACGACCGGTGTGAGCGAGACCGAATGCACAAAGGATAACGAGAAAACCCCGGAGCGGTCCGGTGAATATCTTGCCAGCACTGTGTCGGTATAGCCTTGGTAGATACACAGGTTGTCAACGGCTGCTTCACTCGCGGCCGCATGTGGCAACAGAAGAAGGCCCGCTAAGAAAGCGAGCCTCCAAGTGCCGAATTTATGGGCGTTACTGCCCAACACCGATTTCTTGGTAATATTTGGCCGCACCAGGGTGGACCGGGATAGAGACACTCTGCAATGCCGTCGCAGCAGAGATTTCGCGGCCCTTCGGGTGCACCTTTCCCAAAGTCTCGGTGTTTTCATACAGAGCTTTGGTCACAGCATAGATAATGTCCTCGGACACATCAGCATGGGTGGCCCAGATCGCGCGAACCGCCAGTGTTTCCACATCAGCGTCGATACCTTTGTACGACCCGGCAGGCAGGATCGAGCTGACGTAATAGGGCTGTGTTTCCTGCAGTTTGGCAATTGCAGGCCCGGTCAGCGGCACGATGCGGATTTCGTGGCCGTTGGCCAGTTCGGTCACGGAAGATGTCGGCGCGCCCGCGGTGATCAACGATGCGTCCAGATTACCGTCTTTGATCTTCTCTACCGATTGCGAGAAAGAAGAATAGTCTTCGGATACATCCTCACGCGACATGCCATGGGCCTCGATCAGATCGCCCAGCAGCTGCCATTGGCCAGAGCCCGGCGAACCGGACGAAATCGACTTGCCAGCCAGATCTTCGAACTTTTCAATGCCCGAGTCCGCACGCACAACCAACTGCACGGTTTCCGGATACAGAGCGCCAATTGCGCGGATGTTCTCAACTTTACCATCTTCGAACTGGCCGGTGCCATTATAGGCCGCGTCCAAGATATCTGCGGCGGCAAAGGCACTTTCGATCTCACCACGGCTCAGAAGTTTGGTGTTCGCCACCGAAGCGTTGCCGGTTTCCGCCGTTGCCGACAGTTTGGTACCGGGCAGTTCAGCAGTATTCGAAATCAGCTGAGCAAGCATGCCGCCGAGCGGATAGTAGGTGCCGCCGGTACCGCCAGTTGCGATGCCGAAGAAAGAGCGTGACTGCGCCCTGGCTGCTTGGCTGGAAAGCCCAGCCAAGGGCGCGGCTGCCACTGAAAGCATAAGGGTTCTGCGAGTAAGCATTTTATCCTCCTGTTGATGCCAACCGGGGTTCATCTCGCGACCCGGCAGGTGGATCATTGACTCAATCAGTTTCAAATGTCAAAGATGAATTTCAATAATGAAAAAGGACAGGCAATGGCAGCTTCAAACCTGATGACACTCGTGACGGGATCCAAGCCTGTTTTGCTGAATGTGCCACATGCCGGAAAACTCCTGCCCAGTGATATAAAAAGTCGACTGCGGAAAGACGCGCTGGAGCTGAAAGACACCGATTGGCACATGGATCAGATGGCGTTGGCCTGCACCGATCTGGGGGTCAGCGTCCTTGCCGCGAATTATTCACGCTATGTTGTGGATCTGAACCGCTCCGTCGAAGACACGCCTCTTTACGCGGGGCCGACAACTGGCCTGGTGTCGCAAATCGACTTTGATGGCAGTCCACTTTATCTGGAAGGTCAGGCGCCAGACACAGATGATGTACAGGCGCGTATTCAGTCATATTGGGCGCCTTATCATCAGGTATTGGAAACCGAAATTCAGCGGATCAAGTCACAGTTCGGAATATGTATTCTGGTTGACCTGCATTCCATCCGGTCACAGGTGCCCAGACTGTTTGACGGCGTCTTGCCGGACTTCAATCTGGGAACCAACAGCGGCGCGAGCACTGCTGCCCGCTTTGAGGCCCGCGCCGAAAACTCTCTTCAGTCAGGCCGTTATAGCTTTGTGAAAAATGGTCGCTTCAAAGGTGGCTACATTACCAGACATTACGGCCAGCCCAACGAGAACGTTCACGCGCTGCAACTCGAAATTGCGCAGGCGACCTATATGGAAGAACGTGCCCCATGGGATCTGGTGCACGGCGAGGCGGACAAGTTGAAGATCGCGATCAAAGATCTGGTATCCACGTTGCTGGACGAAGTTGACACCAATACTTGACCAGTGCGTACCTCTGCGCCGACGCGGCCGCCCTACAGATACTTACAGCCACTGCTCCGGTGCAGGAACAAAGGAAGACAAATGACAACGGGTTTTCATTTCAAGCAAGCGTTGACGGACCAAGGTTGGCAACAGAACGTATCCGCAACAATCACCGATACCGGCAATTTTGAAACGCTGGTTCAGGATGACAACCCAAACGGTTATCCGGTGATTGAAAACCCGGTTGTTCCTGGCATGCCGAACCTGCACAGCCACTCTTTCCAATACGCCATGGCCGGGCTGTCCGAAGTGCGCCGCAATCCCGTCGACAGTTTCTGGTCCTGGCGCGAGATGATGTATTATTTTGCGCATAACGTTTCGCCAGAAGATCTGCAGGCGATCACCGCAAAGCTGTATATGGAGCTGCTCAAGGGCGGTTATACCGAGATTGTAGAGTTCCATTATCTGCACAATGATACGGACGGGGGATATTACGCGCGCGCAGAAGAACTGTCGGCTGCGGTCCTTTCGGCTTCAAATCAAACAGGCCTGAGCCTGACGCATTTGCCAGTGTTCTACGCGCACGCAAATTTCAGCGGCGTTTCTCCGCAGGATGCCCAGCGGCGTTTTATCAACTCGCGGGATCAATATCTGCGTCTGATTGAGGCACTCAAAGATCCGCAGGCGGGCCATAATCTGGGCATTGCCCCGCATTCGCTACGGGCTGTCACCGAAGAGGAAATGACCTGGCTGATGGATCTTCGGCGGGATCTGCTGCCGGGCTGTCCGGTCCACATCCATGTTGCGGAACAGACCAAGGAAGTGGACGACAGCCTCGCCCATAGCGGCAAACGCTCTGTGACCGCCCTTATGGATCAGGCGCCGGTGGATGAGACGTGGTGCCTGATCCACTCTACCCATTTGGATGACAGCGAAGTTGCGGCCATCGCAGCTTCCGGGGCAACCGTTGGCCTGTGCCCGCTGACCGAGTCGAATCTTGGCGATGGGATATTCCGTGCTGTCGATTTCCTGGCCGCGGATGGCCACTTCGGCATTGGGTCTGACAGCAATATCTGCACCCAGCCCATGCAGGAGCTGCGCACGCTGGAATACAGCCAGCGACTGTTGCACCGACAGCGCAATATTCTTTGTTCTGAACAACTGCCGAATGTCGGCAGCTATCTGTGGCAAAAGGCAGCCCATGGCGGGGCGCGTGCCGCTGGGCGCGCAATTGGTCGAATCGCAGAGGGGTATCGCGCAGATTTTGTTGAACTGAGTCACAACATCAATGGTATTATGGCGGCGGTGACACCTGAAGCGGTGCTGGACTTCCATATGTTTGCGGGGCAACAGGCCGAAATCGCAGGCGTGTATGTTGCGGGTCGTCAGATAATACGCGATGGGCAGCACCCCCAGCAGGCCGGAATCGACGCTAGTTATATTTCCACTATGCAGCGGTTGGCGCAAAAACTATGACTGAGGCATGACAAAAGACAAAAAATACCAATCGAACTCTCTGCTTCGGGGGCTAAAAATCCTCGAAGCCTTCGGCGCCGGCAGGGCAGATATGACTCTGTCTCAGATTGCTGAGGAAATATCTGTCACCAGTTCTGCGGCCTTTCGTTTCGTTCATACGCTGGAACAAGAGGGGTTTTTGATAAAAGATGAGAAATCCCGCAGTTTCCGACTTGCCCCGCGCGTGATGGAGCTGGGCTACAGCTATATCAAATCTCTTGATTTGGGCGACGTGGCGGCGGTGCATGCTCGCTCACTGCGCGACATTTCGGGATTTTCCGTACATGTTTCGGTGCTTGAAAATACCGAAGCGGTCTACATTTACCGGGCGATGTCACCCAGCCCAATGGTTTCAAACATCCCCGTCGGTTCGCGTCTACCCGCCTTTGCGACCTCTATGGGCCGCATCATGTTGGCAGACCTCAGCGAAGCCGAACTGGATCGCAGGTTTGAAGGCTATGCGTTTGAGAAGTTCACAGATGGCACGATAGAAACTCTGACCGAATTGAAGACCGCCCTCGCAGCGGACCGCAAGCGTGGCTACGTTGCACAGGCGTCGCAACTTGCTGAAGGTACAGTTGCCATCGCCGCGCCTATTTTTGATCGGTCAAAGCATGTGATCGGGGCCATTAACATTTCCGGGCACCGCAATCAGCTGCGTCCAACAGAGGATCAGATCGAACAAGTGCGCAATTGCGCATTGCGGATTTCAGAAATGCAATGAAGCGTTAGCGAGATCAGCGGACCTCGCCGTCGAGTTCCGACGCACAGAAACTCTCGCGTTGCGAACCTGCAACAGCACATTTTGATGTGTTTTCTTTGAATAGCCCCTAGTTTCTTAGACGCCTTGCAGTTTCCGTTCTTGTTGCCTTTCAAAGTCTGCT
>NZ_SULI01000004.1 GCF_005518135.1 Shimia litoralis
ATAGTTCATCTCCTTTGTTGCAGTAAATGCTATCAAAGGAGCGGCATCAAACCGTGACAGGTCCATACCTACTGGGGACTTACGTAGGGGGGACTTATTAAGGTTACCTATTAGGGTCCTCTTCTCCCATTATCTTCTCTTCTTATCCATTACTTATACCTATTAATCAGTAGGTATATCCTCCCACCTAACCCCCTATAATATCTGAATAATATCCCCTAAGGTTACCCTGCCCCAGAGGACCCGTAAGAGGGCCCACAACAGTGGGGCATAAACAGGGGCATTATTCGGGACCCTTGGGGTGCCTGACTGCTTATTCCACTGATCCGGAGAGAGTTGGCTGGGATGGTAGGATTCGAACCTACGATCTACTGTACCAAAAACAGTTGCCCTACCGCTAGGCCACATCCCAACTCTGCGCTGGTAATTACTGTGAGTTGTTGACGTGTGCAAGCCCTGAATCGAAACTTTTGACAGCTTTTTTCGAAATTTTCGCAGCATATATTGTAAGAGTGTTTTCCATGAGTTTTGGATCGCAATGCAGCAGGTACAGGACCCGGTGGTGAAACTGTAGCGACACGATATTTCATGAGTAACTTCATATGAATATCAACTCATCATTTTGATATTTAACAATACTTTTTATACTATACGCATACGTCAATAAAGCGCGCGTTCGTCTGAGACCACAATCAGATTTCGAATTTTGTCGGGCCGCAATCCCATTAAGGCGTTGCATGAAATAGCCGATACCGGAAAAAACACCGCACGATCCAAGTGATCGTAGATGCCTACTTCCAAACGGCTTGCGCGAATATTACAGCCGTGCGGTCGGTCGTGGGCGCCCGCTTCTGGGTCACGTTTCTTATGAGCACAAACGTACCACCTGCCCCACAGCGTGCGTAACTGTTCGCTCAGGATCCAAGGTGTGCGATATGGCTTAAAACCAAGACTGCTGCGCACATGATACAGAAGATCAGCAAAGACAACGTCCGTTGTGAGCGGGCCAATTGGCTTTGATCGTCACGACGTACAATTCGGATCACCGCGTCTACTCGAATTCGTGCATCAAACGTCAAATGCAGCACGATGTAGCAAATCGCAGAACTTGTCAGCACAGCCAGCGCATCCCCGACAACGTTTTCGACCCGAAACACGGTCACACAGATCACGGAAAACAGCCCAAGCGTCCACATCACCAACAGCTCACCGGGCCGAATAATCGGGTATTGCCCAAGGCGCAGATGCCGAACCTGCTCCTGAAGGTTTTCTGGCAGGTCGCGCCTCTCGACCAAGCCCAATATTGCAGGCGATGTCACCGCTTCGCCGCGGCCTTCCAGATAGTCGGTCAGATGCATAACCCCTAAACGTGCTTCGGCATGCAAGGAGCTTATCCGCTCCAAAAGGAAACCTCCGAGAATACTGATCAACCCAATGGGGAGCGCCACCAAATCAACAAGAGATGTGTTCGGCATGTATTGTACGAGTACGACCGGAGGCGTCATAAGAACAATCACGCTCGTGATACTCAAGCTCAGGAAAACCCCTACAAACGCCGGCGTCGTATCGGATCGCAAATGCAAAAGCGCATTCGCACTTACGATCAAAAGGGCCCCCAGACCGACGGCCACGGTCAAACTCTCGACCCCAGCGATCCACAACCAGAACAACGCAAATACAGGCGTTGTGTACCATAGAACCGCCAGCTCAACGCGATCGGTGCGCGCCAAGGCCTCGCGATAGGTCAACGATCCGAGGGTCACAATCACCGCACCATTAAAGACCACCCACCCCCAGGCAATTGCGCTCATCGATGTAACCGCCGGAAAAAAATTGGGCAAAAACGGTATCGTAAGCAAAAAGCCCAACGCGCCAAAAATCTTGGTGGCGGCACTCGCCAACAACGCGAGATGCAGTTGCGCGCTGTGGCTCTCGCAGGCCCCATATTTGTCTTGTACAAAAAGCCGCGTATTGCGCCCCAAGGCCACCGAATATGCCATCAAAACGGCCGACAAAATTGCAAGTACAAGGCCGATCTTGGCATCAAAAAGCGACGACATACCTCGAACATCATTCAACAAGTCATACAGGTTTAGGTCGCCAAGCATGATGACAACCATGCCCAGAAACGCGACCAGAGACAGGAAGTATACTCTTTTGCCAATTGTCGCAGGTTTTGTCCCCAAGGCGACGTCACCTAATGGCCGCGCCAAGGCGACAAAAAAGAAGATCGCAAGGATTGGCCAAACATCAAACACAATCGTCGCGGATGCCTTGGAAATATATACAAAGGATACAAACAAAAGCGCAGGGCGGATCGATCTTCCCTAAGATCATGGAAAAGTCTACGAAATCCATATTCGGTCGATGTGCCAGACAACATCAATGCGCCCAGCAAAGACACCGCAGCCGACAACATGTGACTGAGTCCGGCAAATGCAAAGCCCGAGATTTCACCCGTACCAAACACCCCGACCAACGGAAATAGGCTATAGAGGAAAATGGAGATCAGCATGAACAAGACGGGCAACTGAAACAATGCAAACTCTCCTATTGGTCTAGCAGAACGAGAGCTAAGAGAATGCACCTCATGGCGCAACCCTCATGGCGCATTTGTCCACGATATCCGAGGCGATTGGACTTCGCCGAATCCGCGCCCCGAGCACTTTTCTTACCTCTCTGAGGTCACTCCATCAATTTCGCCTGAGAGACAAACCAGTTGATCACACCTGCGATTGCCTTGTCCGCTCGCGGCTTGCGCTCTGCCAACAGATAAAAATCCTGCTTTCCGGAAATGCTCTCTGGCGTGACCTGCACAAGATGACCTGCAGCGAGATCGCGCGTCACCATGAAGCGACTGACAAGGGCAACGCCCTGCCCTGCCAGCGCCGCATCTACAGCCAAGGCTGTCTGGTTCAAGCGCACGCCATGCCCTCCTTGATCCCTGACGTCCAAAACTCGCAAGAATTCAGGCCAAAGATCGTGTGCATCATGTAATTTTGGAAGCTCCGACACGGCTTTGGCGGGCAGCGGCAGCGATTGCCCCGCAATCAACGTCGGCGCAGCGACAGCGATAATCTCCTGTCGAAAGAGACATCGCGCGTCTATGGCCGCACCAAAAGGTGGCTTGCCTTGCCTAATCGCCAAATCAATATTGTCGCCATGAAAGCTCGAGATTTTTTCTGTCGCCAGAATACGCAGATCGACATCGGGGTGTTCTTTGGCAAAATCCGGCAGGTTCGGAATAAGCCACTTTGCGGCGAACGTCGGTGTCACACTGATCAGCACCCTGCCGGGCTCGGGCTTGAGATTGTCGGTTGCGGTGCGCAAATTTTCAAACGCTGCCGCTACGGCCACATGATAGCCGCGCCCCGACGACGTAAACGCCAGCCCCTGAGGCAATCTCTCAAACAGCGGCAACTCCAGATGCGTTTCAAGCTGGCGCACCTGCTGTGCCACGGCGCTTTGTGTGACGCCCAACTCATCCGCAGCGGCGCGAAAGGTTAGTCGGCGGCCCGCAGCTTCAAATGCGCGCAACCAGTTGAGAGGTGGAAGATGTGTCATATGGCAATAGTATTCCTACACCCTCGGAACATCAATTCTTGAACGTATCATCAGTCAAAACCCCATATAAGTGCCGTAAGTTTACAATGGAGATCAATATGTCTGTAGGAAAAGTTGCACTTATCACAGCGGGCGGCAGCGGACTCGGGGCTGATGCGGCACGGCGATTGGCGGCAGATGGCTTCAAAGTCGGCATTCTGTCTTCCTCAGGAAAAGGTGAAGCGTTGGCAAATGAACTCGGTGGTTTTGGCATCACCGGGTCCAATCTCGTGGGGGATGATCTGATGTCCCTTGTGAACGGCGCACAAGAGCGTTGGGGGCGCGTTGACGTGCTGGTCAACTCTGCCGGGCACGGCCCCAAGGGACCGGTCCTAGAGATTTCAGACGACGCGTGGCACACCGGAATGGACGTATATCTGCTGAATGTCATTCGCCCGACACGCCTTGTGACACCGTTGATGCAGGCTCAAGGTGGCGGTGCGATCATCAATATCTCGACCTTTGCCGCGTTCGAACCAGATCCTCTGTTTCCAACATCTGGCGTGTTTCGCGCCGGATTGGCCGCATTCACCAAGCTTTATTCCGACAAATATGCGCCAGACAATATTCGCATGAACAATGTCTTGCCGGGGTTTATCGACAGCTTGCCGGAAACCGAAGACCGGAAGGCGCGCATTCCTTTGGGGCGATATGGTCATGCACACGAAGTCTCATCTCTGATTTCACTGCTGGCGTCCGCAGATGGAAGTTACATGACCGGTCAGAACCTGAGAATAGACGGTGGGCTCACACGTGCCGTCTGATGTCATCGAGAGTCGCCCCCAAACAGGCCGCATCGCATTTGTGGTCAAATGGGCGGCCTCGATGATTCAAATACTGGGCTATACCGCTACGGCGGTCGGCTGGACGCCGTGGAACCTGTACCTGTTTCTTATCGGCGTCCTTGGCTGGTTTGCCGTCGGTGTGCTCTGGAACGACAGAGCCATTATGCTGATCCACATTGTGGCGTTCGGTGCCATGGTGACCGGCATGGCAACGGGATAGGCTCAACGGTCGATCATTCATCCGGAGAGCGCAACGCGTCACCATGAAACCGAATGCACATAGCACCGGATCGCCAGTAAACAGACGTTTGCGTCAGGCCCGCACGCATCACACCAAGACACTATGTCCACGAACACGCCATCCCCCGTGCGGTGCTGCATTTGGCAATGTGATTGCAAATCTTCTGCACATCAGTACACCCTGTCCCCCAAGGAACGTCAGTTCAGAAAACTCATTTGCGGCCCGCGGTCGCCCCTTGGAAAGGCTCGACATGGCAGTCACGCTTCAACAGAATATCCAAAAAGTCATGGGATATATGAACAGCGGTCAGTTTTCTGCGGCCGCCAAAGCAGCCAAAGCCGCAATGCGCAAATTTCCCGCCGAGGCCAATTTTGCCAATATGGTCGGAATGGCCACGGCCCAAGGCGGCAACCCGCGAGATGCCATTTCGTATTTTTCCAAAGCCCTCAAGATGCGCCCCTCGGATCAGGATATGCAGAACAACCTGATTCAGGCGTTGGTCATGTCGGATCAACATCCCAAAGCCAATGAACTGATTGACAAATTGGTGCCAAAGCGCAGTGATCCATCCCCTCTATTGCAACTCAGAGCAATCTCTTTTGTGCGGCGCGGCATGCCCCACGAAGCCATCCAAGCAAGTTCGGACGTCATCAAAGCCAACCCCAAAATGGCCTTGGCCTATACCTTGCGAGGCATATCATACACAGATTTGGGGCAAGATGCCGACGCGGTTGCCGATTTCGAAACGGCGCACAAACTGGCCCCGAACGACCCTGATCCATTGGCCAATATGGGTCTGCCCCTGTCGCGGATGGGCCGTCATGATGATGCAATGTTGGCGGTTGAAAAGGCGCTTGCGATGCGACCAAACCACGCCAATGCGCTGCATCGGTATGCCGTACAACTGACCGAATCTGGCCGTATGCCAGAGGCCATTGCTGCCTATCACCGCCTGTTACAGGTCGATCCGTTGCATGGCGAAGGCTTTAGCGAGCTGGTGAAAACCCAATCTGCAGAAGAAAATCTAAAACTGATGCCCGCGCTAAAATCTGCGCTGGCCAAGGTTCCGAAAAAAGCACCCGCACAGGTTTTCCTGAACCTTGCGATGGGCAATCTTTTGTTTCAACAAAAAGAGCATGATAAAGCTGCGGCGTATCTAAAGACATCAAACAAGCTGGAAGCCCCCCGCCGCCCCTATGACCTTGAGGCTGCGATTGCAGAATACGAGCATATCAAAGCCCTGTTTCCAGTGGGCTCAGACCAGCCGGAAAACAGCTCACATCTGGACCCGCGCCCGATTTTTGTGATTGGACAACCGCGATCTGGCACCACCTTGTCCGAGATGATCTTGTCCGCACATGCCTCTGTTGAGAGCCTTGGGGAATTGCCATTCGTGGGGCGTCTGGCCTCTGCGGCGCTTGATACGAACACATTTGATCCTGCTGGCTTTGCGACAGAGTTTCGTGAAGCTCTGCCAGAATTGCCACAGGGCACGACCGCCTTTGTGGACAAGATGCCCGCCAATTATAGGTATGTCGGTTTTTTGCTACAGGCATTCCCAAATGCGAAAATCATTCACATTGATCGTGACCCGCGTGATGTGGCGCTTTCGATGTGGCGAGTCAATTTTCCAAGCGGCTGGATGAACTTCAGCTATGACCTGAAAGCCATGGCCGAAAACGCCAACCTGTATCGCAGGTATATGGCGCATTGGTCGGAGGTGTATGGCGACCGGATCTTGACGATGGCCTATCAGGATATTGTCAACGACGTGGAGGCCGCAAGCCGCAAGATGGCAGCGTTTTGTGACTTGGAGTGGCAAGCTGACATGGCATCCCCCGAGAGAAACACCGCAACGGTGCGCACTGCATCCGTGGTTCAGGTGCGCGAAGGTGTGCACAAGAAATCCCTTGGCGGTTGGCGTGTGATGGAACACACGTTGCAGCCCTTTATTGACGGTCTTGACCCCGCGCTTTGGCCTGACCTCAAATAAGACCCACAAAAAAGAGGGCACCGAACACGGTGCCCTCTGAACCCAAACCGGAAACACACCAGTTCGCTATTTTTTCTGAATACGCCCATCGGTATAGGGTTGATACGGGGCGTTTTGTGCCATGTATTCCGCCAGAACATCCGCCAGGTCAGGCCCAAAATCATAGGCATTCATCGCGCTGCGGAACATTTTGTATCCGTCACCGCCCCCGCGCACGTAATTGTTGGAGACCAGCCCGTAGGTCGCGGATGGATCAATCGGCGCCCAAGCACCATCCTGCATCACCATCACGTCGCTGATCCGGCCTTCGTTCGGGGCGACATCTGCAGTCCAGGAAAATTTGAGCCCCGCAACTTGCGGAAAGCGACCTTTGACCTCTTCGACCTGACTGACGCCATTCTCAAGCGCATCAATGACGGTTTGGCCCGTCACCTGAAACGTCGACAGCGTGTTTTGGAAGGGCAACACGGTCAACACCTCGCCCATGGTGACCTCACCTGCATCAATGCTGGCGCGCAATCCACCTGAGTTGGCAATGGCGATCGACACACCTTGATCTTTGACACGATCCAGCATGGCATCGGCAACCAGATTGCCCATGGCACATTCCATCACCCGACAGACGCTGCGGTCTCCCTCGATCACCGCGCCGGATTCCGCGACGACTTTCTGACGGATTTCTTCCAGCGGCAGCGCCAATTCAGCAATACGCGACTTGGTGCCGCCATCCTCTGACACGGTTGCATCCATGGAAATGGGCTCGCCGCTGGCCTGAATGATGTTCCCTGCATCATCAAAGGTCACATTCAGCTCGCCGAGAAATTTACCATAGGCATAGGCTTGGACAATCGCCGTATCACCGACCATCGTGGGATACGGGCCTTTGGCGCGATCCGACACGTTCGACAGATATGTGTTGTCATGGCCACCGACGATCACATCGACGCCCGTTGTCCCCGCTGCAACAGCTTGGTCAACATGATAACCAGAATGCGACAAGACAATAATCTTGTTGATCCCTTGTGCGCTCATGGCATCCACTTCGGCCTGAACAGCCGCCACCGGATCAGAAAACGTCACATTCGGCCCCGGGCTGGCAAGTTCATCCGTATCTTGCGGCGTCAGGCCAATCAGGCCCAGTTTTTCACCACCACGTTCAATCACTGCGGATTTGGCCAACTTGCCTGCAAGATGTGGCTCTTGGCTAACGTCTGCGTTCGACATCAGCACCGGAAAAGACACTGCGTCCATAAACCCGCGCAAGACTTCGGGGCCATCATCAAATTCATGGTTGCCGACGGTCATACCATCATAGCCAAGCTTGTTCATCATCTCGGCGGCGACTTTGCCTTTGTAATAGGTGTAAAAGAGCGTGCCTTGGAATTGGTCCCCGCCATCCACAAGAATACTGTTCGTGGCCCGCGCACGTGCCTCGGCAATCGCTGTGACAAGACGCGCGGTACCGCCAAAACATTTCCCTTCGGCGTTCTTTTCTTCTGAACAGCCGGAATCGTATTTGCTGATTGGTTCGAACCGCGCGTGGAAATCGTTGGTGTGCAGCACGGTCAACGAATAGTCAGCAGCAGCCATGCCAGCGCTCAACCCCACAAAGGCGGCCCCTGCGAGCAAATGATGTTTCATAAAGTGTCCCCTCGACTCGTTCATTCCCGTCGATGGTGACTCTGTTGTTGCCTCTGAGTCAAAACTTCTCTTGCTTGACGTAGCCGTCGTGGCGTTGCATGTCAGCGCTATGCTGATTTTCAAGATTTTCCGCGCCCCCGAGTGGGCGGAGTTGCGCGCAAACGGGAACACCGCAGGCGCGCCAATCGATGTTTCCGACGGCTATGTCCATTTTTCCACGGCTGAACAGGCTGCGGAAACCGCAGGGAAACACTTTGCTGGCGAACAGGACCTGTTTCTTTTGGGCCTTGAAACCGACACGCTTGGCGATGCGCTCAAGTGGGAACCCTCCCGAGGCGGGGCGCTGTTTCCACATTTGTATCGACATCTTGATCTGAAAGATGTGGCATGGGCACAACCTTTGCCACTTGTCGACGGCACACACCAATTTCCAGCAGGACTAGGGATATGAAGGTACTTGAAAAAATCGGCATGCGGGCGCTGCACCTCATGGATCCAGAAGCCGCGCATGGTTGGGCGATCAAAGCGCTTCAGGCTGGCTTGGCTCCGGCGCCCGGCATTTTGACATCGCCCCGCCTTAAAACCACCGTTGCGGGACTGCACTTGCCCAACCCAGTTGGTTTGGCAGCCGGATTTGATAAAAACGCGACCGCCCTTGAGGGCCTGTCACGTGCCGGCTTTGGATTTTTCGAAGTTGGTGCGGCAACTCCGCGTCCTCAACCAGGGAACCCAAAACCGCGTCTATTCCGGCTGACCGAAGACTATGCTGCGATCAATCGCTTTGGGTTTAACAATGACGGGATGGACGCCATTGCGACACGTCTGACATCCCGCCCAAAAGACGCGGTGATCGGGCTTAACCTTGGGGCCAACAAAGACAGCGAAGACCGTGCCGCAGATTTTGCACGGGTGCTTGCACATTGTGGTGCGTCGCTGGATTTCGCCACTGTGAATGTCAGCTCTCCGAACACGGAAAAGCTGCGAGATTTACAGGGCAAAGCGGCGCTGTCTGCTCTGCTGGCGGGTGTCATGGAGACACGCGATGCGTTGGCACGCCCTATTCCGATTTTCCTCAAGATTGCGCCTGACCTCAGCGACGCCGAACTGGCAGAAATCGCAGAGGTCGCCCTTGAAGCCAAGCTTGATGCAGTGATTACCACCAACACCACGTTGGATCGCAAGGCATTGACCAGTTCACATCGTGACGAAATGGGCGGGCTTTCTGGTGCCCCGCTGTTCACAAAATCCACGCGCGTTCTGGCGCGGCTTTCCCAAATGCTGGATGGGCAAATTCCGCTGATTGGCGTTGGCGGCATTTGTAACGCCCAAGATGCCTATGACAAAATCTGTGCGGGTGCGTCTGCTGTCCAACTGTATACGGCTCTTGTCTATGATGGTCTGTCGTTGACCGAAGACATCGTGCATGGGTTGGATGAATTGCTGGCCAAAGACGGGTTCGACACGGTCGCCGATGCGGTTGGCTCTAAACGCGAGGCATGGCTATGATCACAATTTGGCACAATCCGCGATGTTCAAAGTCGCGTCAAACCCTTGCCTTGATTGAAGATAAGGGCGACGTCACCGTACGCCTGTATCTCACTGATGGCCCCAGCCTTGAAGATGTTCGCGCCGCGCGTGACCTTTTGGGTGTGCGCGCCATAGACATGATGCGCCCCACCGAAGCAGAGTTCAAAGACCTTGGGCTAAGCAAGACCGACGACGACGCGCGCCTGTTAGAGGCCATGGCAAAGGCCCCAAAACTGATCGAACGCCCCATCGTGTTCGCAAATGGCAAAGCGGCCATAGGGCGCCCACCAGAGAGCGTACTGGACATCTTGTAAAACCCCTAGGGCCAAGACCCTAGGTCGACACGGATGCTTTGCGTTCCAATGACGGGTATTTCAAACCCAATGTCACCCCGCGCGCAATGAAAGACACCAACAGCGCCAGCCACAGGCCGTGATTGCCCAGCAACGGCAAAAGGCTGGCCGCAGCCAACACATATACCCCGAGCGAAATCGCCATCATATTGCGCATGTCTCGGCTTTGCGTCGCGCCAATGAAAACCCCGTCCAACATCCATGCCGCGACCCCAACCAACGGCGCGGCGACCATATACGGCAGATACTGGCGGGCTTCGATCTGAACGTCGGGGGCCTTGGCCATGAAATCAATCAGCGGTGCGCCGATTCCAGCAAACAGCACCGCCAACGACGCTGTGATCACCCGCCCCCAGAGACTGCTTAGAACAACACTTTGGCGCAACGCTTGCACGTTGCGTCCGCCGATGGCTTGCCCCACCAGCGCCTCGGCTGCAAATGCGAACCCGTCCAGCGCGTATGCGGTGATATTCAGAAACTGCAGCAACACCTGATTGGCTGCCAATGTGACATCACCAAAGCGCGCACCAAGAAACAGGAACGACATGAATATTGCCTGAAGCATCAGGGATCGCAGCATAATGTCGGTATTCACCGCCATAATTTCGCGCAGCCGTGCCTTGTCAAAAATGCGGGTCCAGTCCCGCCACGCAGGTTGCAAGAACGCGCCCCGACACAGCCAAAGCCCAAGCGCCAGCCCACTCCATTCCGCAAGAAACGTGGCAAGCGCGACGCCTTGCACGCCCCACCCAAGCCCCAACACGAACCAAAGATCCAAACCAATGTTCAAGCAATTCATCCATACCTGAACCACAAGCACCGCCTTAGTGCGTTCAAGCGCGATCAACCACCCAGTCAGGCCATACATCGCAATCGCAGCTGGTGCACTATAGACGCGAATGCACAGATACTGTTGGGCCAGCGTTTCGACTTCGGGGCTGGCGGGTGCGATTTGAAACGCAGCCCAATAGAGCGGAACTTGCAACAGCACAATACAGACACCGGCCGCGATCCCCAACATAAGCGCGCGGGTCAGCATCGCCGAGACTTCGCCAGAACGCCCTGCCCCATATGCTTGGGACGTGAGCCCCGTAGTTCCCATCCGCAGGAACCCAAAAATCCAATAAATGCCCGTCAGGATAATTGCGCCAAGCCCGACAGCCCCAATCGGAGCCGCTGTACCCAACTGGCCGACGACGCCCGTATCAACCGCGCCAAGAATTGGCACCGTTGCGTTTGCCACAACAATCGGCAAAGCCCCGCGCAGGACCCGCCGATGCGTGATCGGCCCGATGTCAGGCATCCGTTTTGGGCATTACAAAATGACCTGTGGCCTGCGCGAACAATTTGCTGCGTTGATCCTGCCATGCTTCGACATGCACGCTGGCATAGCGTCGTCCCGATCGGTTTACCCGTGCGCGTGCATACGCATCACGCGGCAATCCGGACCGAAGATAGTCCACGGTAAAATCAATCGTCTTTGGCAAACGCGGCAAATGACCAATCGCCAATTCCTCAGCGTCCATCCGGCCGGTTTCAATATCGTCCCACAACACGGTCCACGCCAGCCCGATGATTGCCGTGATCTCAAGGAAACCGGCAATTGCCCCCCCATGCAACGCTGGCAGCATCGGATTGCCAATCAGTTTTTCGTCATACGCCATGACTGCGGTCAACTCGTCGCCCCGGCGATCAAACTCGATCCCCAGAAACTGAATGTACGGCACGCCATGCACGAGAGAACTCAGCGCGGCGTCGCGGCGATGTTTGACCACTTGAACGGGTTCAGGACGTGTACGCGCCATCATTTCAACTCCACAGTAAATGCACCAGTGGCGGTCGCCACAGGCCGCTGATCGTCGTCATCCGTTGCTGTCGCTCTGACAAAGGCGACCGACCGCGTGATATGATAACATTCTGCGCGGGTTCTGATATTCTGTCCGGGTGTGGCCACGCGCATGTAATCGATACGCAAATCAATCGTGGCAGTTCCCGCCGGAGATGAAGGATGGCTCATTGCGGCAGCGCCACAACATGTGTCCATCAAGGCTGAGACGGCCCCACCATGAATAACTCCGTTCTGCGGATCCCCCACAATGCGCAGATCATAGGGAAGCTCCATTTCCGCCACCCCTTCCCCGATCGAGGTCAACTTCATCCCAAGTGCTTTGCAGTGAGGGATCGCTCCGATAAACTGTTCGGCCATTTTGGCTTTTTCAGGCTTCATGTGGGACTCCGGCTAAATCTGATCCCTTTATGAGCCGCAATTTTCAGATTGAGCAAGAGGGGCTGTTGCTCTTCATTCAAAGGCACCCTAAGTTTTCCCCCAGTGGAGAAGTGCCAAATGTCTGATATTCGTCTGTCTTTCAAAGAAATGTGTTCCCGTTTCGACGTCACGCCCAGAACGTTGCGTTACTATGAATATATCGAATTGCTTCAGCCCGTGCGCGAAGGTCGTTCGCGATTTTTCGGGCCACGTGAATTGGCACGCATGACCTTGATCATGCGCGGGCGTCGTTTCGGCATTAAACTGGAAGACATCCGCCAATGGCTTTTGATCTATGAGAACCATGGCACATCGGCGCAAATGCAGGCCTTTGTAAATATGGCAGATCGCCAATACGCAGAGTTGCAAGAGCAAAAGGCACAACTTGAACAGGCCATGGACGAGCTGATGGCGCTGCGCGACGAGACCGCCGCTGCGCTGACCAAAGGCTAGTTCCGACAGGAGATGGCATCTTTTTGCCAAAAATATTGCTTTACCTTAGCGAACACTACGTCAACTTATTTGTGACGTAACGTTTCACTTACGTAAACGTCAACCTGTATTGTAACTCTTGCTCACGATCCCATTTTGTCCAGAGCAAGACAGATACGAGGTTGACGACATGATCGATCAAACAATGACCATTCGCGAGATGTGCGACGCCTATGATGTGACGCCCCGCACTCTGCGTTTCTACGAAGCCAAAGAGCTTTTGCTTCCTATTCGGGAAGGTCAAAAGCGCCTGTTCACCAAACGTGACCGCGCCCGTCTCAAATTGATTTTGCGCGGCAAGCGCTTTGGCTTTTCCCTCGAGGAAATCAGACAACTGCTGGACCTCTACGATATGGGCGACCAGCAAGCGACACAGCTTAAGGCCACGTATGAAGTTGCCAAGCAACGTCTAAAAGACATGGAAGAACAACGCGATGAGCTGAACGAGGCCATCGACGATCTCAAAGAACAACTCAAGTGGGGCGAGAAAATGGTCGCCACAGCTGAGCAAACCCAAAAAGCCGCAGAATAACACAGGGAAGACACAGATGCCCGTATACAACGCCCCCGTCAAAGACATGCAATTCGTTCTGCACGATGTGCTGAATGTTTCTGAATCAGACATCCCCGGATATGCCGATCTGGAAATGGACTTCACCAACGCCGTGCTGGAAGAAGCTGGAAAATTAACCAGCGAAGTTCTGGCTCCGCTGAACGTTGTGGGGGACCAAGAGGGCTGTCGTTTGGAAAATGGCATCGTCTATACACCTACTGGGTTCAAAGAAGCATTTGAGCAGGTCAAAGAAGGCGGCTGGACAGGTCTGGATATGCCCGAAGAATACGGTGGCCAAAACATGCCGTACGTTCTTGGGACCGCTGTCGGCGAGATGTTTTCCGGATCAAACCAAGCCTTCACAATGTATCAAGGCCTGACACACGGGGCTGCTGCTGCAATTTTGGCCCACGGGACTGACGACCAGAAAAACACATATCTGCCAAACATGGTCTCCTGCGAATGGACAGGCACCATGAACCTGACCGAGCCTCATTGCGGCACGGATCTGGGCCTGATGCGCACCAAAGCAGAGCCACAAGCGGACGGCAGCTATAAGGTGACGGGCCAAAAGATTTTCATCTCGGCGGGTGACCACGACATGGCGGACAACGTGATCCACCTTGTGTTGGCCAAAATCCCTGGCGGGCCTGACGGCATCAAAGGTGTCTCACTGTTCATCGTGCCAAAATTCAACGTCAACGAAGACGGCTCGCTTGGGGCGCGCAACGGCGTGAGCGTCGGCGCCATCGAGAAAAAGATGGGTATCCACGGCAACTCGACCTGTGTGCTGAATTATGACGATGCCACCGGGTATTTGTTGGGCGAAGAACACAAAGGCATGCGTGCCATGTTCACTATGATGAACGAAGCCCGTCTAGGCGTCGGCATGCAAGGGTTGTCTGCTGCAGAAGCGGCGTATCAGAATGCGGTTGAATACGCCAAGGACCGCCTTCAGGGCCGTGATGTCACCGGAGTTAAGAACCCTGACGGTCCTGCGGATCCGCTGATTGTGCATCCTGACATCCGTCGTTCGCTGATGGATCAAAAATCCTTCATCGAAGGGGCGCGCGCATTTATCCTTTGGGGTGCCAGCTTGATCGACCAAGCCCACCGTGCACAGGACAAGGATGCGGACGGCCTTGTATCGCTCATGACACCAGTCATCAAAGGTTTCCTGACCGACGAAGGCTATGACATGACCGTTCAAGCGCAACAGGTCTACGGCGGCCACGGCTATATCGAAGAGCACGGCATGAGCCAGTTCACTCGCGATGCCCGTATCGCGATGATCTATGAAGGTGCCAACGGCGTTCAGGCGCTGGACCTTGTGGGTCGTAAGCTGGCCCAAGATGGCGGCAAACATGTCATGGCGTTCTTTGATCTGGTGAAAACCTTCTGCAAAGAAAATGGCGATGACGAAGCTCTGAAGGACTTCATCGAGCCGTTGAAGGCAGCCTCCAAGGACCTTCAGGCCGCAGGTATGTATTTCATGCAAAATGGCATGAAGAATCCAAACAATGCTCTGTCAGGGTCTTATGACTTTATGCACATGTTTGGGCACGTCTGCCTTGGGTTGATGTGGGCACGTATGGCAAAGGCCGCAACGTCAGCTCTCGCAGCCGGGACTTCTGACGCTGCGTTCTACGAGACCAAGCTCACGACCGGACGCTACTATATGGCTCGTCGCTTGCCGGCCACCGCCCTGCATCTGTCGCGCATTCAATCTGGCGCAGACACTGTTATGGCTCTGGACGCACAGGCATTCTAAGGGCGCGGCGGGGGTTCCCCGCCCACCCACAAATTTTGAGGAGGACAGATGCCAAAACGTTTCCGTTTGACCCGCCGTTTCCCTGTCGCAATGACAGAAGACGGATATCGCAAGCTGCGCAGTTTCGCAGCCCAAGCCGGTCTGGACGAAGGCGAGGCGCTGTCCTTTCTCTTTGAAAACTTTGACTCAGTGACCGATGCCGATGGTTTGGCCCATCGCCTTCGGGCGTTCAATTCCGATCTCGACGCGCGCAAGCGCTGACTGCGACCCTGGGGGACACTATGGCTTCAAGCTGGATGACCGACGAGCACCAGATGCTTTCTGATATGACCGCAAAATTCATCAACGATGAATGGTCACCGCGCTTTGAGAAATGGCGCAAACAGGGCGAGATGGATCGCGAAACGTGGCAAGAAGCAGGCGAGCTGGGATTGCTTTGCCCATCCATTCCAGAAGAATACGGCGGCGTTGGGGGTGATTTCGGCCACGAGGCCGTGATCCTGATGGAAGCCAACCGCGCAAATCTGGCAAGCTGGGGCCATGGCATCCACTCTGGGATCGTGGCGCACTACATTCTGGAATACGGTTCGGAAGAGCAGAAACAACGCTGGTTGCCCAAAATGGTTTCGGGCGAGATTGTCGGCGCGTTGGCCATGACTGAACCCTCGGGTGGGTCTGATGTTCAGGCGATCAAAACCCGTGCTGTGAAAGAGGGCAATTCCTACCGTCTGTCAGGGTCAAAAACCTTTATCACCAATGGCCAACACGCAAATCTCGTGATTGTTGCCGCGAAAACAGACCCCAAGGCAGGCGCCAAAGGCACATCGCTGGTGATCGTCGAAACCGAGAATGCCGAAGGTTTCTCGCGTGGTCGCAACCTCGAGAAAATCGGGTGCCACGCGGCGGATACGTCCGAGCTGTTTTTCGATAACGTCGAAATTCCACCCGAGAACATTCTTGGGGGCGAAGAAGGCCAAGGCTTTTACCAAATGATGAAGCAGCTAGGCCAAGAGCGTCTGGTCATTGCGTGCATCGCCATGGGATCAATCGAGGGAGCCGTCGAGCGCACCATCGCCTATTGCAAGGAGCGCGAGGCTTTTGGTGGCCCGATCCTGCAATTTCAGAACACACGGTTTAAGTTGGCAGAATGTCAAACCAAGGCCAAAGTGGCCCGGGCGTTTTTGGACGAATGCATCAGTGAACTGATCGCAGGTGAGTTGACCGTCGAAAAGGCTGCAATGGCCAAATACTGGATCACCGACACCCAAGGCGAAGTTCTGGATGAATGTCTGCAGCTGTTTGGCGGCTATGGCTATATGCAGGAATACGCAATTGGCGAAATGTGGGCAGATGCCCGTGTACAGCGTATCTACGGCGGTACGAATGAAATCATGAAAGAACTGATTTCGCGCAGCCTTTGATTTTGTTTGGGAGGACAAGAGAATGACAATCAAGCTTCATTGTTTTGGTGAAAGCGGAAACGCCTATAAGGCCGCTCTGGCCTTAGAGCTCTCCGGTCTTGAGTGGGAGCCCGTCAAAGTCGACTTTTTCGCTGGTGAAACCCGCACGCCGGAATACCGTGAGACCGTCAATGAAATGGGCGAAGCCCCCGTGCTTGTCGACGGCGATTTTCGCACGTCGCAATCCGGTGCCATCCAAGCTTATGTCACAGAAAAATCCGGCAAATTCGGCGGAAAAACCCGCGACGAGAATTACGAAATTCTGCGCTGGGTTCTGTGGGACAATCACAAGCTGAGTTCACAGGCGGGCATGACCCGTTTTCTGATGAACTTCTTGCCTGAACAGCATCGCAACGCGGATGTGATTGCCTTTAACCAAGGCCGTCTCAAAGCTGCATTTCAAACGCTCGAGACCCAACTTGCGGGCCGAGACTGGATTGTCGGCGACAGCATGACCAATGCCGACCTGTCTTGCTGTGGCTACCTGTATTACCCCGAACCGTTCGGATTTGACCGCGCGGCTTGGCCCAACATCGACCGGTGGCTTTCAAACATCGAAAACACCCCCGGCTGGAAACACCCTTACGACCTGATGCCCGGTTCCCCCGCGGATCGCGCTTGAATAGGAGACAATGATGACCGAAGCTTATATTTATGACGCTGTGCGCACACCGCGCGGCAAGGGCCGCAAGGACGGCGCCTTGCACGAAGTCACCTCGGTGCGCCTGTCCGCAAATGTGCTGGACGCACTAAAAGATCGTAATGGCCTTGATGGTCACGCTGTCGAGGACGTGATTTGGGGCAATGTCACCCAAGTGAAAGAACAAGGCGGTTGTCTGGCACGTACCGCTGTGTTGGCGTCTGATCTGGATGAATCGATCCCTGGTCTGGCGATCAACCGGTTCTGCGCATCCGGCATGGAAGCCGTGAACCTTGCGGCAAACCAAGTCAAAGGTGGCGCTGGTGATGCATACATCGCAGGTGGTGTCGAAATGATGGGCCGCGTGGCCATGGGAAGCGACGGCGCAGCCATCGCAGTCGACCCCTCAGTGGCAATGAGCACATATTTTGTACCCCAAGGGATTTCCGCAGACATCATCGCGACCGAATACGGGTTTAGCCGCGAGCAAGCCGACGCACTGGCCGTCGAGTCACAGCGCCGCGCCAAGGCCGCTTGGGATGATAACCGCTTTGCAAAATCCGTCATTTCCGTCACTGACCAAAACGGTCTGACAATTTTGGACAATGATGAGTACATGCGCCCTCAGACCAACATGCAGTCGCTGGGTGGTCTCAAAGCATCATTCGCCGAAATGGGTCAAGTTATGCCCGGTTTTGATAAAATCGCGCTGATGAAATACCCTCATCTTGAAGGCATCAACCACATTCACCATGCTGGCAACTCGTCGGGCATCGTAGATGGGTCAGCTGGCGTTTTGATCGGCAACAAAGAGTTCGGCATCAAATACGGCCTTAAGCCACGCGCACGCATTCGCCAGACCTGTAAAATTGGCACCGATCCCACGATCATGCTGACGGGTCCCGTACCAGCCACCCAGAAAATTCTGGCCGACAGCGGCATGTCGATCAGCGACATCGATCTGTTCGAAGTCAACGAAGCCTTTGCGTCGGTGGTTCTGCGCTTCCAGCAGGCCTTTGACGTCGACCCAGCCTTGGTCAACGTAAACGGTGGGTCCATTGCAATGGGTCATCCGTTGGGCGCGACAGGTGCGATCATCATTGGCACCCTTCTGGACGAGCTGGAACGCTCTGACAAAGAAGTCGGTCTGGCCACGCTGTGCATTGCCTCGGGCATGGGCGCAGCCACAATCATCGAACGCGTGTAAGGAGCGAAACAAATGAGCGATTTCAACCTCTCCGTAGACGCCGATGGCGTTGGTATCATCACTTGGGATACCATTGGAAAATCTATGAACGTCATGTCCGAACAGGCGTTTTCCGACCTGAACGACATTGTTGACAAGGTTCTAGCAGACGATGCCATCAAAGGCGCGATTGTCACATCTGGCAAAGCTGGATCTTTTGCTGGCGGTATGGATCTGAATGTCATTGCCAAAATGCGCGATGGTGCAGGCGACAACCCGGCCAAAGGCCTGTTTGATGGCGTCATGAACATGCACGGCATCCTGCGCAAAATCGAACGTGCGGGCATGGACCCGAAAACCAACAAAGGCGGCAAGCCAATTGCCTGCGTTCTTCCGGGAACCGCGTTGGGGATCGGCCTCGAGCTGCCATTGTCATGCCACCGTATCTTTGCTGCGGACAACCCAAAGGCCAAAATTGGCCTGCCAGAAATCATGGTCGGCATTTTCCCAGGCGCGGGCGGGACAACACGTCTGACTCGCAAAATGGGGGCCATGGCTGCCTCGCCCTTCCTGCTTCAGGGCAAAATGGTTGACCCCAAAAAGGCCAAAGCGGCTGGCATCATTGACGAGGTCTGCGAAGATCCGATGGCCGACGCCAAAGCATGGGTTCTGTCAGAGCCGAACATTGTGAAACCATGGGATGCCAAAGGGTATAAAATGCCCGGCGGTGAACCTTATCACCCTGCTGGCTTTATGACCTTTGTGGGGGCATCCGCGATGGTCAACGGCAACACATGGGGCGTTTACCCTGCTGCCAAAGCTCTGCTGTCAGCCGTGTACGAAGGTGCGATGGTGCCGTTTGACACGGCCATCAAGATCGAAGCACGCTGGTTCACCAACGTTCTGATGAACCCGTCGTCGTCGGCGATGATCCGCAGCTTGTTCATCAACAAAGAAGCCTTGGAAAAAGGCGCGAACCGTCCTGACGTGCCAGATCAACGCGTCAAAAAGGTTGGCGTATTGGGCGCAGGCATGATGGGCGCAGGCATTGCGCTGGTCTCTGCCAAAGCAGGTATGGATGTGGTCCTGATTGACCAGAACCAAGAAGCAGCGGACCGAGGCAAAGCCTACTCTGAAACCTTCATGGACAAGGGCATCAAGCGCAGAAAAGCGACCGCCGAGCAAAAAGACGCGCTGTTGGCGAAAATCAATGCTACCACCGATCTGGCAGCATTGTCTGACGTCGACCTGATTATCGAAGCCGTATTTGAAGATCCCGGTGTCAAAGCCGAGATGACCAAAAAGGTCGAAGCGATCATTCCAGAAGACGCAATCTTTGCCTCGAACACCTCGACTTTGCCGATCACCGGCTTGGCCGAAGCATCCGTGCGCAAGGACCAGTTCATCGGCATCCACTTCTTCTCACCAGTGGAAAAGATGGCCTTGGTGGAAATCATCAAGGGCAAAGAAACCGGCCCGCGTGCCGTTGCCAAAGCTCTTGATTACGTGCGCCAGATCAAAAAGACGCCCATCGTTGTGAACGACGAACGCTTCTTTTATGCCAACCGCTGTATCATCCCTTATATCAACGAAGGTGTGAAAATGGCTGGCGAAGGTGTGGCACCTCAGCTGTTGGACCACGCGGCGCAATTGCTGGGCTTCCCTGTTGGACCCATTCAGCTTGTGGACGAGACCTCGTTGGATCTTGGCGCCAAGATTGCCAAAGCCACCATGGCGGCGATGGGCAATGCCTATCCCAAGTCTGTTGCCGACGATGTGACGTTCTGGATGGTCGAAGAAGGTCGTTTTGGCCGCAAAGCAAACGCGGGCTTTTTTGACTATGATGAAAACGGCAAGCGCTTGGGCTACTGGAAGGGCTTTGCCGACAAGTTCCCACAGTTGGACGAACAACCAGATGTGACCGAAGTCCAGCACCGCTTGATTTTCGCACAAGTTCTGGAAGCTGTACGCGCGCTGGAAGCCGATGTTCTCGAGGACATTCGCGAAGGCGACGTGGGTGCCATCCTTGGTTGGGGCTTTATGCCTTGGTCCGGTGGCCCGTTCAGCTGGCTGGATATCGTTGGGGCACCTTGGGCCGCAGAAAAATGCGACGAGCTTCAGGCGAAATTTGGCGATCACTTTGCCTGCCCACCGCTGTTGCGTGAAATGGCCGAAAAGAACCAAACATTTTATGGTCGTTTCGACAAAAGCGCAAAAGCCGCATAAGCGAAGCAATCAGTATCATGAACACACGAAAGGCGCGTCTTTGGACGCGCCTTTTTCTTTGGCTCAGGATCGAAATTTTCAGAGTTGCGAGACCCGTTATCAGGCGACGGCAAAACTCTGGCGGTCTGTCGCAAACTCCATTTGTAACAGGCGCGTCGCGACACTGAGAGGCAGCATATTATAGTTGCTGGACGGATCATGTTTGGGCAAAAAGCCGGCCGAAACGCCCCAATGGCTTTGACAAAACATCAACGACCCGTTTTCTGCGAACACCATTTGATCTTCTTCAAAAATCGGCAGCATCACCTCGACCGTTCCGTAGGGGCGTTGTTTCTCGACGCCCGGTAACACCTGAAGCGCCGCAGCAGGCACAACCGCAAACGGGTCGCCCCATTGGTCAGTAATTTCATCGGTTTCGATCAGGATACCCTGATGCGGCATCACGAGCATTTCATTTTCATTGTCGATTGTGCCAGCCGATACGTGCAGCGGCCACAGCGCTTCGGGGCACTCACCGACGCCAGCCCACAGTTGGTCGCGCAACACCGCCAACACCGGCTGCATCCCCCCGTCAAACGTCATCAACTCGTCGCCTGCGCTGACCGCTTCCATCGGGGTCAGCCCTCTGTGGGTCATGACCAGTGTTCCTTCGACAATGCCACAGCCAGCCCCCAGCAAGACAGGATCCAACAATTTATTTTTTGGGGCCTTTGGCTTGGCGTCAGGCCCGCGAAGCTTGGTCAATCCGAACATTGTCTTTCCCTTATCTCAGGTCGATAGCAGCCCAGATAGTTGGTTAAAAATGTTGGGTGTCTCTGAGCCAGAAATAAGGAAGTTTTGGGGCAATGTTTCCGCGTTACGGACAATGCGCGCTTATTTGGATCATTACCCCGAAAGTGGCCTCAATCAAACCAGACACCGTGCGACATGGATTGTTTTTCGTTAACCACTAGGCAGAACGAAGGGCAATTGTTGCCCCCGCAGCAGCAATCATGAATATCCCGAGAATCTGCATGAGTTCCAGCGTTTGACCGAACAACATCCATGCAAATGCGGGGCCAAATATCATCACCGAATATTCAAACACTGCAACATTTGTTGGCACATCCAGTTGATACGCTCGAATGATCAAAAACACCCCAGCAAGCGACCCTACAGCCTGAAGCACAATCCACGGGGCCACATCCCAAACAGGCCAGACAAACGGGCGTGTCAGAAAATCCACCTCTGGGCCGACGGGGATAATGTATAGGATGACCAAGCCAACCGCACCTACGATCCCAAGCATCATCATGTTGCTGGCCAGCAAAGCAACGGTGCTTTCTCCCGCGCACCAACTGCGTGTCGCGATCGACGAGACCGCATATAAAAATCCAGCACCAACAGGCATAATCGACAGCATACTTACGCCTTGCACGCCGGGCTGCAGGACCAGAAGGACGCCGACGAACCCAATGACGACGGCCAGTATCCGCCAAGGACCGATCCGTTGCTTCATCACCAAGCCGTTGATCAACACCACGAAAATCGGCGATGTGAAAAGCCCTGCAAGGGCTTCTGCAAGTGGCATAAACCCCAAAGCCCCAAAATACAGGACCATGGCACCAGTAAGCGCACCCGATCGGGCGGTCACAGCCCCCCAACGTTTTGGCCACAACGTTCCCAACCCCAACAGCGGCAGCGCCAACAGTAGAGGCACCATCAGCACAGAGCGCATCATGATGAACTGCCAGACGCTGATCCGGCCAGTGAACTTGGCAATGAAGTTATCAATCAAGCCGATGATAAACATCGCCGACAGCATCGAAACCGCTGAGGCAAATGGTCGATTTGAATCAGAAAAAGCCATGAATGCCGTCGCGTTGAGTTTCAAGGGGATACGTAAGACTACAGACTTACACCAGAGAGGGAATTTATCGTAAAAGCAATACTACACTCAGAGAATCACGGGAGGGATCTGATGGGCTGGATGGCTGATGAAACAGGGCTGGACAAATGTACGGCCAACTTTGTACCGCTGACACCGCTTTCACATTTACAACGTGCCGCAAAGGTCTTCCCTGACCATCTTGCGGTGAGTTATGGAAAGCATCGCAAAACTTATGCCGAATATTTTGCACGCTGCTCACAACTGGCATCTGCGTTGACCAAACAAGGTGTCCAATCGGGCGACGTTGTGGCCACGCTGATTCCGAATTTACCCGCCCAAGCCGAAGCCCATTTCGGTGTCCCTGCCTGCGGGGCGATTGTGAACACGATCAACACCCGTTTGGATGTAGATACCGTGGCCTATATTTTCGACCACGGTGGTGCCAAGGTTGTTTTGGTGGATCCACAGTTCCTTGACTTGGCCGAGGCCGCATGCGCCCAGATGAAAGGCGAGGCACCTATTCTGATCGAGGTGGCAGACGATCAAGCTGGGTATCACGCGACGGGCAAGCATATGGAATACGAGGCCCTGTTGGCCACCGGTGATCCAGAGTTTGAATGGCTCATGCCTCAGGACGAATGGGAAAGCCTTGCGCTGAATTACACCTCTGGCACCACAGGCCGCCCCAAAGGCGTCGTCTATCATCATCGGGGCAGTTACCTGATGACCATGGGCACGGTCGTCAGCTGGAGAATGGTCTTAAACCCGGTCTTTATGGCGATCGTCCCCTTGTTTCACTGCAACGGCTGGAACCACACGTGGATGATGCCACTGGTGGGCGGTACGCTGGTTTGCTGTCGTGATATCACAGCGCAAGCGATCTATAATGCGATCCACTACGAGGGCGTGACCCACTTTGGTGGTGCGCCGATTGTGCTGAACCTTTTGGTCAACGCATTGGACGAAGAGCGCCGGACATTCGACCACACCGTCGAAGTCTTTACTGCGGGTGCACCACCTGCCCCCGCGACATTGGCCAAAATCGAAGACCTCGGTTTCAACGTCACCCAAGTATACGGACTTACCGAAACCTATGGGCATGTCACCGAATGTCTGTGGAACAATGACAGCTGGGGCGATTTGGACAAAGCAGGCACCGCCGCCATCAAAGCCCGTCAAGGCGTGGCCATGCCCATGATGGAGCATATCACCGTCTTGGACGAGCACATGACCCAAGTTCCGATGGATGGGAAAACCCAAGGGGAAATCGCCATCCGGGGCAACTCGGTGATGAAAGGGTATCTCAAAAATCCAGAGGCAACCAAGGAGGCCTTTGAAGGCGGATATTTCCACTCTGGCGACATCGCGGTACAGCACCCGGATACGTATATTCAGATCGCGGATCGTGCAAAAGACATCATCATTTCAGGCGGAGAAAATATTTCGTCTGTCGAAGTCGAAGGCGTCCTGATGGGGCATCCGGCCGTAAGCCTTGCTGCAGTTGTTGCGAAACCGGATGACAAATGGGGCGAAGTCCCCTGTGCATTTATCGAGCTCAAGGATGGTGCCACTGTGGACGAAGCCGAGCTTATCGCCTTTTCCAGACAAACCTTGGCAGGGTTCAAAGCCCCCAAGAAAGTGGTGTTCCAAGAGCTTCCAAAAACCTCGACCGGGAAAATTCAAAAATTCGAATTGCGCAAGCTGGTTTAGGCAACAACACACACCATTCTTTTGGGCGTGGGGCTTTGGTCCTGCGCCCTTTTACGTTCCAAGGTCCCGCCAAGGTCACCTGGATCGCATCGGTGGATTGCTGAACCCCCAGTTTGCGTGTAATTTCCTACAAAACCACGGCAGAGCAGGCCACACCGATGACAGCGCTCAAGAAATATGACCGACTAGAGGCCACCGCTCTTTGGCGTCCCTCACCGCAAGAACAACGCCGAGAGGTGATTGTATCGATTGGTGACGCCACGCTGGTGATCTCTGACATGAATGATCGCGCCCTGACACATTGGTCGCTTCCGGCTGTGGCTCGGGTCAATCCCGGAAAGCGCCCAGCCATCTATTGCCCCGACGCAGACCCTGACGAGACACTCGAACTGGGCGAGCAAGAAGAAGATATGGTCAAGGCCATCGAGAAACTGAGATCGGAAATTGATCGCCGCCGCCCCCACCCTGGTCGGCTGCGCATGGCGACATTGGCAGTTTCGGCGGTTTCCGTATTGGCGCTGGCAGTGTTCTGGCTGCCCGGAGCATTGCTTAACCATACGGTGGCGGTGGTGCCCGATGTAAAGCGCGCCGAAATTGGGGCGGCCTTACTGACACAGACCTTCCGGCTGACTGGGCCACCCTGTGCAGATATTCTGGCGACACCAGCATTGCGTCGACTATCCGCCCGTCTTGATACGCCCCAGCTTGTGATTGTTCGTGGGGGCGTGCGCACAGCCAAACTATTGCCCGGTGGTGCCGTTTTGATGAACCGCGCCGTTGTCGAGGATTTTGAAGAGCCCGACGTCGCGGCGGGATACGTCGTGGTTCAAAAGACAGATGCCGCGCAAAACGATCCCCTGCGGGCTTTGTTAAAAGCCTCGGGATTATCGGCAAGCTTTCGACTGCTCACAACGGGCAGCGTTTCAGAAGACACCTTGCGCACCTATGCCGAGATCCTGCTGGCGGCGCCAGAACCAGATATCGACACCGACGCCCTGCTTGAGCGTTTCACAGCAGAGCGCGTGCGGTCCACCCCATTTGCCTATGCCCTTGATGCTACGGGCGAAACAACGCTTGAACTGATCGAGGCCGATCCGTTTGGAACAGGGGCACAGCCGCTGTTATCAGATGGAGACTGGGTCGCACTTCAGGGGATTTGCGGAGGCTAAGACCCGCGCTTAGTCGCGCAGGAAAGCCCCGCTAAATCCTGATTTCTGTGCGACGGCCAGAGCGTTTTCGCCGCTTGTCTCAGACCCAAAGGGACCAGCCAGAACCATACGGCGGGTTTCCCCGTTTTTGGTATAGCGACCAATTTTGACCGGAAGCCCCTGTTTTCTAAGCTTCTGCGCGGCAGCTTGTGCGGATTGCGCGTCTTGATATGTGGCGGCCTGCACATAATGGGCCCCTGACAGGCGCAGCGACTTTGTCACTGGGGCGCTTCGCGTCGATACAACAGGCGCATTGGGTGCTCTCGAGGTGCTTTGCGTCGCCAACTGCGGTGTCTTTTCAAACGGCGCGGACGTCGCATAAGAAGACGATTTTGATGACATTACAATCGTCTCGCCAGTACGGCGGTGGATCATGGTTCTTGGAAGCGTCTCGCTCCATGCGGCATCCATTGCCGCCTTGCCAGCAAAGGTCTGTTCGGCCCGATGCGGGTTCAAACGACCATCATCAAACACACGCCGATATCCTTTAGGAACCGTAGGCGCAGGCAAATGTGTGAACTGGTTTTCATACACATGACGCGGCACTACCCGAACATTCGGCGATACCTCGCCCTCTTTCACGATCTGTCCGACGACAACGCCTTGGCTGCCGATAACTTCGGACCATTGGCGCTGAATGCGGATCACGGGTGCGGGTGCTGTGGCTTTGCCAGTGCCCGGTGTATAGGGCAGTTCGCTCTGTGGGCCGCAGCGTACAGCATATTTGCCGTGCATCGCGGACGCCCCGGAGGCGCTTCGGCAAGGCGACGAATGTCCAGAAGCGCGCGGAGCCTGTGTTGTTGACCGGCGCGCGGATGTCGCCGAAGTCGTTGTGGTGGCTGTTGTGCTTGCCGGCTTGGTCGCGGTTTTTGCAGCGGTGGCCTGTGTGGTGCGCGGTTTGGGCGTTGCCTTAGGAGCCGACTTTGCGCTGCTTGTTGAGGCTTTTTTGACACTCGTTGTCTTTGGAGCTGACGCCGCTTTCGCTGTCGATTTTGTGGTCGACTTGGCTTTTGGCTTTGTCGATGCCGTGCTGGTTGCCGCAGCAGTTGCGGGCGCCGTTGTTCCGAAAATTGTTGTGGGTGGCTTTGGCTTTGCGGCAGGTTCGATAAAGACCACATCATTGTTCAGCTTGGGAGCAGACCCTGTGGACGGTTTCGCGCCAGCAATTGTGGGTTTGTATCCACAAACCACCTTGCGATTTCGCGTCATGCGCGGCACCCACGTGACGTTTCCATCCACACCCGCACGGATATAGACACAGCCTTTGCTGTCCACGTATTGCTTGCCCTTGTAGGACGCAGGCGGAAACTCCGACGGCGTTTCTACATTTTTCAGGGATTGCGCGTGCACCGCAGCGCCCAATCCCAAAGATGATGCGATCACACCGATCGCGATGACTCTGGTCAGTTTCATTGTGCCCCCACAATATATGGGGGCCAGTCTAGCCGGAAAACTCTATATGAGTAAACTGTCCATAGGTGGGGAATTCTATCTATTTTGTCCCAAACATGCGATCTCCGGCATCGCCGAGCCCTGGCATAATGTATCCTTTTTCGTTCAAACGCTCATCCAGCGAGGCCGTTACAATTGGCACATCGGGGTGGGCTTCCTTCATGCGGGCCACCCCTTCTGGCGCAGCAAGCAAGCACAAAAACAGGATATTTTTGGCACCAGACTCTTTGAGAAGATCAATCGCCGCAGCCGACGAATTCCCCGTCGCAAGCATGGGATCAACCGCAATCACCAGCCGTTCATCCATTTCTGGCGGAACTTTGAAATAATATTGTACCGGTTCCAGCGTTTCCTCGTCACGGTACAACCCGACAAATCCGACACGTGCCGAAGGGATCAATTCCAGCATCCCATCCAGCAATCCATTGCCCGCGCGCAAAATCGACACCAGCGCCAGCTTGCGCCCTGCCAGCATCGGCGCGTCCATTTTTTGCATCGGAGTATCGATCTGCCGCATTTCCATCGGAAGTTCCCGCGTGACTTCATACGCCAAAAGCTGGCTGATTTCACGCAACAGGCGACGAAACTCTCCTGTGGACGTATCAGTTCTACGCATCAGCGTAAGTTTATGTTGCACCAGCGGGTGATCAACAACAGTCAAATGATCCATCAGTTCGTCTCCAGTTTTTTGAGCACCCGCTCTCGGGTCTTCTCGTCGCAAAAAGCAGCATTCGCAGCGGTCTTGTTTAGTACGCGAAAATCATCGGCACCCCAAGCAAAAGCTTGCGCCAGATTTTCATATTCTTGCGTCAGACTTGTGTGAAAGAATGGCGGATCATCCGTTGAAACCGTCACGTTGACTCCGGCATCTCTCAGCGTCGCAATCGGATGGGCTGTGATCGCAGGATACAGGCCCAGTGCCACGTTCGACCCCGGGCAGACCTCTAATGTAATCTGGCGTGCGATCAACTCTTGCACCAGCTTGGGGTCTTCGACGGCACGTACGCCATGGCCGATCCGCTCAACCCTCAGGTCATTCACAGCTTCCCACACGGACTGCGGCCCGCCAAACTCGCCCGCATGGGTTGTCAATCGCAACCCGGCCTCGCGCGCCATGTCAAATGCATAGGCAAAATCACCTTGATGGCCTTGGGTTTCATCGCCCCCCATCCCAAGCCCGACAATCCAGTCCCCAGCGGTTTCTGCGGCACAAAGCGCAGCGGCTTTTGCGCGCTCGGGCCCAAAATGGCGGATCGGGGTCACAATGCCCCGCATCACAATACCATGTGCGCTCTCGGCCTGATCAGCGGCTTCCTGTATCGCCGCAAGGTACTCTCGCCACGCCGAAACATCTGCCCCGCCACAGAAATCAGGGGACAGAAAAGTCTCGCAATACACAACGCCTTGCGCGGAGCTGTTTTCCAGAATGGCCGTGGTCAAACGCGCAAAGTCTTCGGGGGTTTGCAACACAGAGGTCGCTGCCTCATAGACCTGCAAGAAATGCGTAAAATTTTGAAACGCATACCCACCATCGTCGGTGAATATTCCACTCAGATCGACCTTTTTCTCAAACGCCAGTTGCTTGATCAACTCTGGCGGGGCGGCCCCTTCGTGGTGCAAGTGCAGCTCTACTTTGGGCAACTCTTGAAAGGTCATAACCACCCCTTTCCGGTCCCACATACAGGAACACCCAAATGCGCCGCCACCGTCGCGGCCACATCGACAAAATCAACAACACCCGCCTGCCCGTGTCCAACATTTGCACAAATCACGGGGACCATTTCACGAGTATGATCCGTGCCGCTCCAGCTGGGATCATTGCCATGATCCGCGGTCAATACAAGCAAATCTCCCTGCCGCAATCGGGGCAAAATTTGACCCAACTGGACGTCAAACCATTCCAACGCGCGGGCATAACCTGAAATATCGCGTCGATGGCCATACAGGCTGTCAAATTCCACAAAGTTGGCAAAGGTCAAACTGCCGTCATCTGCCGTATCCACCAGATGGCCAAGCGCCTGCATCAACGTGGCATCCGTGCCCTTCACCACATCATCAAACCCCTGCATGGAGAAAATGTCACCAATTTTTCCTACAGCATGCACGGTACCGCCCGCATCCTGCACCCAGTTGCTTAACACCGGCGCCGGAGGTGCGATGGCGTAATCCTTGCGATTTGAGGTGCGCTGAAAACCATCGGTGACATTGCCGATAAACGGGCGCGCAATCACACGGCCAACCTTCATCGCATGAAGACTGGGGGCCAAAGTTTCGCAAAGGTCCAGCAGGCGCTGCAGGCCGAAATGCTCCTCGTGGGCCGCAATCTGAAACACGCTGTCGGCGCTGGTATAACAAATGGGATGGCCTGTGCGGATATGCTCGGCAGCATGCTCGGCGATAATTTGGGTGCCGGAGGCATGGCAGTTCCCCAAAATCGCTCCCGTCCCAGCCACGGCACACACCTGACACACCAAATCAGCCGGAAACGCGGGCGTTGTGTCAGGGAAATAATGCCAGTCCCACGGTACGGGAACCCCAGCCAATTCCCAGTGACCAGAAGGCGTGTCTTTGCCCATTGAGTGCTCACGCGCTGCGCCCCAAAATCCGGTGGGCTGCGCATCAAGCCCGGGCGTCAAATCTCCGCTGGCCAATCGGACGGCTTCGCCCAACCCCAATCGATCAAGATTTGGCAGGCTCAGTGGCCCACTGCGCCCCTCTTCTGCGCGCCCCTCGGCACAGGCCTGTGCGATATGCGCCAAGGTATTGGCCCCGGTATCCGGGCGCGTTCCATTAAAGAAAAGATCGGCATCAGGCGCCCCGCCACAGCCAACGGAGTCCATCACCACCAAAAAAGCACGCGGCATCAGCGAATCCTTTCGTGAACAAGAGGCGGCGGAGACATCGGCTCTGACCCAATCGCAAACGCGGCAAGCACCGCGCGCTCAGCATGTTGTGCTGCGTCTTCACGCGCGGCATGAATGCGCAAGATAGGTTGCCCCTTTTGAACTTTGTCCCCAAGGCGCACAACATCGGAAAGCCCGACCGACGGATCCACGACATCGCTTTCGATTTGACGTCCGCCCCCAAGCGCAACTACCGCAAGCCCAAGAGCTTCGCCATCGATCGCCTGAACGTAACCTGTTTCTGGCGCACCGACCTCGCGAATAACCGTGGCCTCGGGTAAGAACCTGCGCCAGTTTTCGGTAAATGTGACGGGACCGCCCATCGCGGCAATCATCCGCCCAAAGCGCTCTGCCGCGCGACCATCTGCCAGTACCTCGGCAATCGCGGCACAGCCTGCATCCACATCTTTGGCAAGCGCGGCATTTGCCAAAAGCACGCCCCCCAATGCCACGGATAATTCGGCAAGCGCCCCGCCACGCCCCTCGCACAACACAGACATGACATCAGCAATTTCAAGCGCATTCCCCAAACTCGGGGCAAGCGGCTGATTCATATCAGAAATGACTGCGCTTGTCGGACACCCTGCGAGATTTGCGGTCGACACCAGCGACTGCGCCAAGGCATTGGCTTCTGCGGCCGTTTTCATGAACGCACCGCTGCCAACCTTGACATCAAGCACCAACCCCTGAAGCCCCGCCGCCAGTTTTTTCGACAGAATTGAAGCTGTAATCAGATCAAGACTTTCGACCGTCGCCGTCACATCGCGAATGGCATAGAGCCGTCGATCAGCAGGCGCAATTTCAGCCGACGCGCTGACGATGGAACAGCCCGCCGTGTCCACGACGCGTCGAAAATCGGTTTCACTGAGGGTCGTGCGCAGTCCTGGAATGGCCTCGATTTTATCAAGCGTACCGCCTGTATGCCCCAGTCCGCGCCCCGATATCATGGGCACAAACGCCCCGCATGCCGCCAACGCAGGGGCCAACACCAATGACACACAATCGCCAACCCCGCCCGTTGAATGCTTATCAAGAACGGGCCCCGAACACTGCCAGCGCATGCAATCGCCGCTGTCGCGCATCGCAAGGGTCAACGCCACGCGGCCCTCTTCGCTTAATCCACGCAGGCACACCGCCATCGCAAACGCCCCAGCCTGTGCATCACTGACCGATTGATCCGCAAGACCGTTGGCAAACCACGCCAGTTCCTGCTGGCTGGGTTCGCGCCCCATGCGCAGCCCCGCAATTATTGCACGCGCGTCCATGATTTATGAAGTTTCCATATGATGATCACCAAATGCACCGGGCATCAATTCAGCCAAGGTCATCTTGGTTTCGACGCCCTTGAGATTGGCCATTGTAACCACAACGTCGCCGGTGCCAAATTCCGCCAATTTTTGACGACACCCTCCGCACGGGCTAACCGGAATGGGGCTGTCGGCCACCACATAGACCTCGGTCAGGCGGCATTCTCCTGCGGCAACCATGGCCGCAATCGCGCCTGCTTCCGCGCAGGTCCCCTCTGGATAGGCGACATTTTCGACATTACATCCTGCAAAAACTGTCCCATTTTCCGATCGAATCGCGGCACCAACTTTAAAGTGCGAATATGGCGCATAGGCGTTCTCGCGCACCGCCAAAGCAATGTTCTGAAGTGTCATGAAATCCCCGTTTTACTGCGCTTCAATCGTCTCAGATGAGGCTTGTGTGTATCTCTTGGGTGCATCGCACCCGCCGCAAGAACCATGTGCCCGATCCGATCAAAGGTAAAGGGGGTCTGCGCGCAACATCGTGATCTGACGATCCGCCATGCCAGACATCACAGCGATAACCTCAGTTTTCACGCGACATCCCTACGATCCGCCCCTAAGATTGCCTAAGGTCAAGTTGTCCCATTTCCACCATGCAAAAAGTAGTTTAACGCTAAACCAAATAATCTCGAGGCCTCAAAATGTCTGACACGTCCAAGGAAAACCAACGGCAAGCCGCGCTGTTTTACCATGAATACCCCAAACCCGGGAAACTGGAAATTCGCGCAACCAAGCCGTTGGCGAATGGTCGTGATCTCAGTCGCGCTTACTCTCCCGGCGTGGCCGAGGCCTGTCTGGAGATCAAAGCTGATGCAGCAAACGCCAGCCGATACACAGCGCGCAGCAATCTTGTGGCCGTCGTATCAAACGGGACTGCGGTGCTTGGGCTCGGAAATATTGGCGCACTGGCCTCCAAGCCCGTGATGGAAGGCAAAGCCGTTCTATTCAAAAAGTTTGCCAATATTGACTGCTTTGACATCGAAGTTGACGAAAAAGACCCCGAGAAGCTGGCCGATATTGTGTGCGCATTGGGGCCAACCTTTGGGGCAATCAACCTTGAAGATATCAAAGCACCCGATTGCTTTATCGTGGAAAAACTGTGCCGCGAACGGATGAACATCCCGGTATTTCACGATGACCAGCACGGAACAGCGATTGTCGTCGGAGCCGCCGCGACAAACGCCCTTCAGGTCGCTGGCAAGAAATTTGAGGACATCAAAATCGTATCCACAGGTGGCGGAGCAGCGGGTATCGCCTGCCTGAATATGCTTCTGAAACTTGGCGTAAAACGTGAAAACGTGTGGCTATGCGACATCAACGGTCTGGTTTACAAAGGCCGTACCGAAGACATGACCCCCCAGAAAGCGGAATACGCCCAAGACAGCGAACTTCGGTCACTGGAGGACGTGATCGAAAATGCGGACATGTTCCTTGGGCTGTCCGGCCCTGGCGTGCTGACGCCTGACATGGTTGCTAAGATGTCTACACAACCGATCGTGTTTGCGCTTGCCAACCCAACACCGGAAATCATGCCTGATGCTGTGCGCAGCGTTGCGCCCGATGCCATTATCGCAACTGGCCGCAGCGACTTTCCCAATCAGGTCAATAACGTCCTATGCTTCCCGTTCATCTTCCGTGGTGCACTGGACGTCGGTGCCACCGAGATAAACGACGCCATGCAATTGGCCTGTATTGACGGTATTGCCGAACTGGCGCGCATCACAACCAGCGCCGAGGCCGCCGCAGCCTATCGCGGTGAACAAATGTCGTTTGGGGCGGACTACCTGATCCCGAAACCTTTTGATCCTCGTCTTGTCGGTATTGTGTCCTCGGCCGTTGCCAAAGCTGCCATGGAAACCGGCGTGGCCACGCGCCCCATCGACGACCTTGAAGCCTACAAAGAGCAACTGAACCAGTCGGTGTTCAAATCCGCATTGCTGATGCGCCCAGTGTTTGACGCCGCGCGCGCTGCCTCTCGGCGCATTGTGTTTGCCGAAGGCGAAGACGAACGCGTGCTGCGGGCAGCACAGGCCATTCTTGAAGAAACCACCGAGACCCCCATTTTGATCGGGCGCCCCAATGTGATCGAAGCACGCTGTGAACGCGCGGGCCTGACCATTCGCCCCGGCAAGGATTTTCGCATCGTCAATCCGGACAACGACCCAAGATACCGTGACTACTGGACATCGTACCACGAAATCATGCAACGCAACGGTGTCACACCAGATCTGGCCAAAGCCATCATGCGCACCAACACCACCGCGATCGGGGCCATTATGGTACACCGAGGCGAGGCCGACAGCTTGATCTGTGGGACGTTTGGGGAATATCGCTGGCATCTGAATTACGTCACACAGATGCTCGGAGGAGACTCGTATAAGGCACAAGGCGCGCTGTCGTTGATGATCCTCGAAGATGGCCCCCTGTTCATCGCCGACACCCAAGTCAACACCGCCCCAACTCCTGAACAAATTGCCGAAACCGTGTTGGGCGCGGCCCGACATGTGCGTCGCTTTGGTCTGGAGCCAAAGATTGCCCTATGCGCGCAATCACAGTTTGGCAACTTGGCCTGTGACACGGGGGAACGGCTTCGGGCGGCGATGGCCATTCTTGACCGCGAGCCGCGCGACTTTGTGTACGAAGGCGAAATGAACGTCGATGCGGCTCTTGATCCGGAGTTGCGCAACCGAATATTCCCCAATGGCCGATTGTCTGGCGAAGCAAATGTGTTGATATTTGCACATGCCGACGCAGCAAGCGGCGTCCGCAACATTCTCAAAATGCGCGCGGATGGCCTCGAGGTCGGACCCATTCTGATGGGAATGGGAAACAAGGCCCATATTGTCAGCCCGTCGATTACACCACGCGGCCTGCTTAACATGGCAGCAATTGCTGGCACGCCGGTCGCCCACTACGGCTAGCACCGAGATCAAGATTTAGACCAACTATTTTCAGAAAGGCGGGGCTTCCCCGCCTTTTACCATTTTTGCAGCATTGGGTTTGCAATTTTGCAAAATGGCAGAATATTGCTTTATTTCGCAACAATACCGGAAGTTTGCAAAAGTTTGCAGCCCTCACAGGCGTAATTCTGCAAATTCTCCGCGATAATCTGACGCGACGCCCTAAAAGAATCTTGCTGCAATCTCAAGCCACCCGTAACACAATTCTAACGTATTGGAGGAGAACGTCATGGCGTATAAAGATGTGTATGAGAGCTGGCAGAAAGATCCAGAAGCATTCTGGATGGACGCGGCTGAAGCGATTGACTGGGATCAAGCCCCAAGCAAAGCCCTGACCGACAAAGGCGACAATCTGTATGAATGGTTTGCAGATGCCAAGGTCAACACATGCTATAACGCCGTAGATCGCCATGTCGAGGCTGGTCGGGGGGACCAGACCGCCATCATCTATGACTCGCCAATCACCCACACAAAACGCGAAATCAGCTACTTTGAATTGCGCAACCGCGTGGCCATGCTTGCCGGCGCACTGCGCGCCAAAGGCATTGAAAAAGGCGACCGCGTCATCATCTACATGCCCATGGTGCCAGAAGCACTTGAGGCCATGCTAGCCTGTGCGCGTCTTGGTGCCGTGCATTCAGTTGTCTTTGGCGGATTTGCAGCCAACGAACTGGCCGTACGTATTGATGATGCAAAACCCAAGGCCATCATTGCCGCCTCTTGCGGTCTAGAGCCGGGCCGTGTTGTCCATTATAAACCGCTGTTGGATGGCGCCATTGATCTGGCAGACCATAAGCCCGATTTCACCGTTGTTCTGCAACGCGAACAGGAAGTGGCTCAGTTGATCGAGGGCCGCGACTATAATTGGCACGGCTTCCAATATGGTGTTGAGCCAGCAGAATGCGTGCCTGTCGAGGGCAACCACCCTGCCTATATCCTTTATACCTCGGGTACCACCGGTCAGCCAAAAGGCGTGATCCGCCACACGGCAGGTCAATTGGTTGCTTTGAACTGGACCATGAAAAACATCTATAATGTTCAGCAAGGCGATGTCTTCTGGGCAGCCTCGGATGTGGGTTGGGTCGTTGGGCACTCGTATATTTGCTATGGCCCACTGATCCACGGCAACACCACAATCGTGTTTGAAGGCAAACCCGTTGGCACGCCTGACGCGGGCACTTTCTGGCGCGTGATCCAAGAGCACAATGTGACCTCGTTCTTTACCGCGCCAACTGCGTTCCGCGCGGTGAAACGCGAAGACCCAAAAGGCGAGTACGTCAAAAAATATGACCTGTCGTGCCTAAAGCAAGTGTTCCTTGCTGGTGAGCGGGCCGACCCTGACACAATCACATGGGCACAGAACCAGTTGAACGTGCCAATTGTTGATCACTGGTGGCAGACAGAAACTGGATATGCCATTGCCGCGAACCCGCTGGGCATCGAGGAGCTGCCGACCAAGCTTGGTTCGCCTGCTGTCCCCATGCCCGGATACGACGTGCAAATCCTCGACGAAGGCGGCCACCCGATGCCCCCCGGCGAACTGGGTGCCATCGCGATCAAGCTGCCACTCCCTCCGGGAACACTTCCGAACCTTTGGAATGCAGAGGACCGCTTTAAGAAGTCCTACCTCACAGCCTTCCCAGGGTTCTATGAAACGGGTGATGCAGGCATGAAGGACGAGGACGGGTATCTCTATATCATGGCGCGCACGGATGACGTCATCAACGTTGCCGGTCACCGCCTGTCCACAGGCGGCATGGAAGAGGTCCTTGCCGGCCACCCCGACGTCGCGGAATGCGCCGTTATCGGTGTCACCGATCAGCTCAAAGGGCAAATGCCAGTTGGTTTCTTGTGCCTGAACGCCGGTGCAGATCGCGACAATGCGGATGTGGTCAAAGAAGTCGTCAAATTGGTTCGGGAAAAAATCGGCCCGGTTGCGGCCTTTAAACTGGCCGTTGTGGTTGACCGCCTGCCCAAGACGCGCTCTGGTAAAATCCTGCGCGGCACCATGGTGAATATCGCGGACAACACGCCATACAAAATGCCCGCCACGATTGATGATCCGGCCATTCTTGATGAAATCAAGGTCGCACTTCAGACAATCGGCTACGCCAAAGACTGAGCCGCATGACAGAATGACGAAAGGCCCCGCAATTTGCGGGGCCTTTTTTGTTGCGAGATATGCGCAGGCTACGACTAAGCGAACTGCTCGCGAATGAGCCGCTCTTCCAATCCGTGGCCGGGATCAAATAAAATGCGATGCTCAATCGTCGGTTCTGATCGAATTTCTACCGAAACGACGTCCGCCACCGATCTGCTGTCGGCATCTGCCATCACAGGGCGCTTTTGAGGATCCACGACATCAAACCGCACATTGGCCGTTTTGGGCAGCAAAGCCCCGCGCCACCGACGGGGGCGAAAGGCTGCCATCGCGGTGAGCGCCAACACATCCGAACCAATTGGCAGGATAGGCCCATGCGCCGAATAGTTATAGGCCGTCGATCCCGCAGGCGTGGCCAGCAAAGCCCCGTCGCAAACCAGTTCTTCCATGCGCAAACGACCGTCGACCGTGATCCGCAACTTTGCAGCCTGAGGTCCCGCACGAAGCAATGACACCTCGTTGATCGCCAACGCCGCATGCTCGGTACCATCCACACATACCGCATGCATGGAAAGCGGGTTGATGACCTCTTCTTCGGCGGCGGCCAGTCGCCGCGGCAGATCGCTTTCGCTGTATTCATTCATCAGGAAACCGACAGTCCCGCGGTTCATGCCATAAACTGGCGCCTGAAGCCCATTTGTGCCGTGCAGGGTTTGCAGCATAAAACCATCCCCCCCCAAGGCCACAATCACATCCGCCTCTTGAGGCATGCAATTGCCATAACGACCGATCAAAGCGGCACGCGCCGTCTGCGCGATGGGCGCATCACTGGCGAGAAAGGCGATTCTCTCTAGCATTGCGGGATTCTGCATTTTGTTTCCGATGCCCTCTATTGTGTTTCCGATGGAACCACATCTCCATCCCCTGCACCAGACTAGACGCTCTGGCAAGGGGGTGTGTCGCATTCTGACCTTTTAACCATGGGGTGTTTCCTTTACGAAAGCCTCAAATAAACACTGTTCTGGAGCCAAGTGCATGACTGCCACCCGTGACCCCGGTTTTTTTACCGAAACTCTCGCCACCCGTGACCCCGAGCTGTTTGGATCAATCACCAACGAACTGGGTCGCCAACGCGACGAGATCGAATTGATTGCATCCGAGAACATCGTTTCTGCGGCGGTGATGGAAGCACAAGGTTCGGTCCTGACCAACAAATACGCCGAAGGCTATCCAGGTCGCCGCTACTATGGCGGATGCCAGCACGTTGACGTTGCTGAAAACCTTGCCATCGAGCGCGCCAAACAATTGTTCAACTGTGGCTTTGCAAACGTTCAGCCCAATTCAGGCAGCCAAGCCAACCAAGGTGTGTTCCAAGCATTGTTGCAGCCCGGCGATACCATTTTGGGCATGTCTCTGGATGCTGGCGGTCACTTGACCCACGGTGCAAAACCGAACCAGTCCGGCAAGTGGTTCAACGCGGTGCAATATGGTGTGCGCAAGCAAGACAACCGGATCGACTATGATCAGGTTCAAGCGCTGGCCACCGAACACCAGCCAAAAATGATCATTGCGGGCGGCTCGGCGATTCCACGTCAGATCGATTTCGCCAAGATGCGTGAAATCGCTGACAGCGTTGGCGCGTATCTGCACGTCGACATGGCGCACTTTGCCGGTTTGGTTGCTGCAGGTGAGCACCCCTCCCCCTTCCCACACGCCCATGTTGCCACAACCACCACACACAAAACCCTGCGCGGTCCACGTGGTGGCATGATTGTGACCAACGACGAAGCGATCGCCAAGAAAGTGAACTCGGCCATCTTCCCGGGCATCCAAGGTGGTCCTTTGATGCACGTGATCGCAGCCAAGGCCGTGGCCTTTGGCGAAGCATTGCGTCCCGAGTTCAAAAGCTACATCCAACAGGTCATCATCAACGCGCAAGCATTGTCAGACCAGTTGATCAAAGGCGGCTTGGACACCGTGACCCACGGCACCGATACACACGTTGTTTTGGTCGACCTGCGCCCCAAAGGCGTGACCGGCAACATCGTCGACAAAGCCTTGGGTCGTGCGCACATTACCTGCAACAAGAATGGCGTTCCATTCGACCCTGAAAAGCCAACAGTGACATCTGGTATTCGTCTGGGCTCTCCTGCTGGGACTACACGTGGGTTTGGCGAGGCCGAGTTCCGTCAAATCGCAGACTGGATTATTCAGGTTGTGGATGGGCTGGCCGCAAACGGCGAGGACGGAAACGCGGACGTCGAGGCGAAAGTCCGTGCCGAGGTCGCAGAGCTTTGCGCCCGCTTCCCAATGTACCCGAACCTGTAATTTTTGCGTAGATTTCGACATCTTTGGCCGTCGCAGAATACTGCGGCGGCCTTTTTCTATCACATCAACATGATCACTAGATCAGCCCACGCCAGACAAGCACCAAAATCATCAGCGCGAACACAACCAAAATGCTAAAGGCCATAGATGCCAACACATCCAGCATCTTGTTCTTACGGCGCAGCTTTGGGTCGATCGACTTTAGATGCTCTGCAATCGCCTTGTAGGATTGGGTGATCTTTTTCTCGTCCAACATCATTGCCAGCGTCGGATGCCCCAAACTGGCTTGGGCAGACAACAACACCTCTGCGTGCTTGTGGATGCGTTTGGGAACACGTCGCCCCAGTTTGCGCATGACCACATCCAATTTATCGGATCGCACCCCGAACTTTTCACGTGCCAAGGCGCACAGATGTGCAATCTTGGTCTCCAAGTCTTTTGTGTTTGTCATGCCGCGGTCTCCTGACCCAACCCTAGACTACGCGCGCGCCTCGCTCAACGGGGGTGGCAGATACAATTCAAGACCGCTATCAAGCTTACATGCTTAATTCGATTACATACGGCACCCGCACCGACCAACCCGATCTTCTTATTGTTCATGGCCTTTATGGCTCTGGGCGCAACTGGGGCGCTATCGCCAAACGCCTTGCCACAGGACGCAGGATTGTCTCGGTGGATCAGCGCAACCATGGTCTAAGCCCTTGGTACAGCACCAATGGATACGACGACATGGCCAATGATCTGGCCGAAGTTATCCAAGCCCAAGGCGCACCAATGGACGTGATGGGGCACTCAATGGGGGGCAAGGCCGCGATGGTACTCGCGCTCAAGCACCCCGAGTTGGTCAATCGGCTGATTGTGGCGGATATTGCGCCAGTGTCCTATGCCCACTCGCAAACCCAGCACATCGATGCCATGCGGCAAGTCAATTTGGACACAGTCGAAAAACGTTCGCATGCCCTCGACCAGCTTGCGGCACACGTCGATGATCCCACCTTGCGCAGCTTTTTCACGCAGTCTCTTGATATCAAAGAAAAGCGCTGGAGGCTCAACCTTGATGTGCTCGAAGCCGAGATGCCCAAAATCATTGGATTTCCAGATGTGCAGGGAACCTTTGAGCACCCGACCCTATTCTTGTCAGGTGCAGAGTCAGATTATGTGATGCCGGACCACCGGCCCGTCATCAAACAGCACTTCCCGAAAGCACGCTTTGCCAAAATCACAGGTGCCGGACATTGGCTGCATGCCGAAAAACCAAAAGAATTTGTGCTTTCCGTCGGCGCTTGGCTTGACCGCAGCCAAGCCTAAAACCCATCGCGCCAAGGAATTGCTTACTCTTCCGAGTACAGCTTCTTCGCGATGATCCATGTCACTGGGAAAGACACGATAAAGCCGATCAAAGCAGACATCGCCACAGGCATCATGGTGTCATATCCAGCCACCAAGGCAAAAACCATCGCGCTCCCGGCCAAGGTCGAACCGATGAAAAGGTGCAAAATAAAAGCAAGCCGTAGCATATCAAGTCTCTCGTTTAGGCATTTTCAAAGGTGCCATACCGCGTCTTGAACGCACCTGTATTTGATCTGCGTCAGAAAGATGGGTTTTTCGCATATCTTTGCGCGACAGCCCGCCCCACACGAGGTTAGATACTCCTCCGCCCAGCTGGGACAGGCGCGTTGAGCTGGCGTCTTCAACAACTTCAGAGACGCTTGAAGCCCCCATTTGTACACAACCCAAATAAATTTGCTTGTCAAACGCCCAATTTTGACAAAATGTCGGTACACGACCTCAAATCCCATGACTGTTGTGCACAACACCCCATTCTCTGAAAGGCGCTGCGATGACTGACAAAGACATTCCCTTCAGCACACAAGAATATCATCGCCGCATTGCCAAAACGCGACACGCAATGCAGGCAGCTGGCATTGAACTGCTTTTCGTCACCGACCCGTCGAACCAGGCATGGCTGACCGGATACGACGGTTGGTCATTTTATGTACACCAGGGGGTGTTGCTTTCGCTTGATTCTGATCCGATCTGGTGGGGGCGATATATGGACAGCATTGGTGCCAAACGCACCTGCTGGATGGACGACACCTGCATCCACGGGTACGGCGACCAATTCGTGCAATCGACAGATCGCCATCCAATGCAACCTCTTGCGGATTTGGTTAAGTCCCTTGGCAAAGGCTCTGCCCGTATTGGGGTTGAGATGGAGAACTATTACTATTCCGCCAAAGCGCATTCGGTTCTCACCAGCAATCTTCCAGATGCGCGGTTTGTGGATGCCACCGCATTGGTGAACTGGCAACGGCTGATCAAATCAGAGGAAGAAATCCACTTTATCCGCAAGGCAGCCCGCATTTCCGAAAAGGTCATGCATACCGCGATCGATCGTGCAGCACCGGGTGTGCGCAAGAACGAACTGGTGGCTGACATCTATCACGCAGGATTAACGGGCGTGGATGACATTTGGGGCGACTACCCAGCAATCGTGCCATTGACCCCTTCGGGGCTGGATGCCACTGCGGCACATCTGACGTGGAACGGCGCGCCCATGCGCGCCGGCGAGGCGACGTTCTTTGAGCTTTCCGGCTGTTATCGACGCTATCACGCCCCGCTGTGCCGCACGGTTTATCTTGGAACACCGCCACAGGACATGCGCGATGCCGAGCAAGCCCAACTTGAGGGGATCGCAGCCGGCCTTGAGGCCGCACGCGCAGGCAACCGCACCTGTGATATCGCAAATGCTTTTATCGACGTCCTCAAAAAACATGGCATCCACCGCGAAGGCCGGTGTGGGTATCCTATCGGACTAAGTTATCCACCAGATTGGGGCGAACGCACAGCATCCATCAGAAGCGAAGACACCACCATCCTTGAACCCGGCATGACCTTTCACTTCATGCCTGCACTTTGGATGGACACATGGGGACTTGAGACCACCGAAACCATTCTGATTCAACCCAACGGCGCCGCCGAGACGCTTTGTAATGTGGACCGAAAATTGTTTTCAAAGGACTAGGCCCATGGACCGCCTGACACGTACAAAAGACATCCTGCGCGATCTTGTGGCCATCCCAAGCGTGTCATCCGACAGCAACCTTGAAGTGATTTCATACGCGCGGAACATTCTTGAAGACTGCGGCGCGCATGTCGACGTGGCGCATGCGCCCTGTGGTACCAAGGCGAACCTATTTGCCACAATCGGCCCGATGGTGAATGGCGGGACCGTGTTGTCTGGGCATTCAGATGTGGTGCCCGTCAGCGATCAACTTTGGCAAAGTGATCCTTTTGCGATGCAAGAGCGGGATGGCAAACTTTTTGGCCGCGGCACCTGCGATATGAAAGGATTCATCGCGGCAGTGCTTGCACTGGCACCAGAGTTTGCCAAACACGTCGACCGACGCCCGATCCATGTCGCCCTGACCTATGACGAGGAAATCGGTTGCATTGGCGCACAACACCTTGCGCAAGTTCTAAATGCCCAAGGTCTCAGGCCCGATGTCGCGATTATCGGCGAACCCACAGAAATGCGCATTGTCGAAGGCCACAAGGGATGTTGCGAATATTCCACACATTTTACCGGTTTGGCTGGCCACGGATCAGCCCCGGATATGGGGGTAAATGCCGTTGAAGTTGCCGCGCGCTATGTCAACAAGTTGCTGGACCTCAAATCTGCGCTGCGCGCCATGACCCCGAAATCCAGCCAATTCACGCCCCCATGGACCACGATTAATGTTGGGGCGCTGCATGGTGGCGTCGCCCACAATGTAATCGCATCGAGCGCGCAACTTGACTGGGAAATGCGCCCAGTACGCCCCTCGGACGCCGAATTCGTAAAAAACGAGCTTCAGAAGTTCTGTGATGCACACCTGCTGCCAGACATGCGTGCGGTGTGGCCGGACGCGTCTATCAATCTTGAAACCATCGCCGAGGTCGCAGGCCTTGACCCAACCCCCTCGAACGAGGCGCGGCGCATCGTCGGTGAACTGACGGGGGCAAATGACACACATCTGGTTGCGTTTGGCACCGAAGGCGGTATTTTCCAAGCCCTTGGCATGGATGTGGTGGTCTGTGGCCCGGGTTCAATTGATCAGGCGCACAAACCGGATGAATACCTTGCGATTGACCAATTGCAGACATGCCTGAATTTCCTAGAGACACTCGCGAGGTCCCTACGTGACATCCAAGCCCCTTCTTCCGAGTGATCCTGCGGATCAACTGTCGGTCCAAGATCGCCGCGATGCAATGCACCACGCCATTCGCAAGCGTATCTGCCTTTTGGAATACCCTCCCGGCGCGCGCCTGTCTGAAACAGAACTCGCACAGGAATTCGGCACCAGCAGAACTCCCCTGCGCAGGGTGCTGGCCAGATTGGAAGACGAAGGGCTTGTGCAATCTGTGCACGGGGTTGGCACGCTTGTGACCGACGCCGACATTCACGAGCTTGAGCATGTATATCAACTGCGCGTCGAACTGACTGCACTTCCGGCGCGCCTTGATCCAAGATTGCCTGACGCGGCGTTTATGCAAAAACTGGATAACTTCATCATGCAAAGCGCCAAAATCATTGATCACGGCACACCGCTCGAGTTTACAGAATTTGACATGGACGTGTTTCAATTCCTCTTGCAGCTGACAGGGAATGCCCCACTCAGAGAAACACTCGAACGGCTGTACTATCAAACAAAACGCTTGTGGCTTTGGGCGGCTATCAACGCCAAGCTGGATTTGGTTGGCGAGTTTCGCATCTTTCATCACGAGCTTGAGGCCCTACAACACGCGCTCAGATCACATGACCTTGACGCGGCAGCCCGCATCCAAAGCGCTCACATATCTATGAGCTTCAAGCGCCTTTTTCAAAAAATCAAATAATAACAAAGCTATGATGCCCGCGCCTGCACATTCCAGACACGGTCAGGTTTTGACTTTTCATACCTTAGTAAAAGAATCGGAATTGACTTTCCTGATTCTTTAAGTCAACTTATGCGAAGTGTTTGGGGTGACCCAATTCGTCGCTTTAAACACCTCGCAACAGTTGCACCTCGGTCTGGCTGGTATCTCGATCATGATCGGATGCTAATGTTCAAATTGATGCGCACCCGATACATCGACCTTAAGCCACCGGAGCAAAGTCCGTGAACGATAACAACACTTCCCGGGGCGGCGCCTCTGTTGGCTACCTTTCGAACCTGAGCGACATCGAACATCTTGCGGTTCGGTATTTACGGCTTTGGTGCGATGGCGCGGCAGGCAAACATCAATTGGAGCACGATTTTCACCTCGCTTTGGGTGTGGGCCATGGAACGCGTGCCACGCATTGCCTCGCCGAGATCTGCGAGCTGTGCACACAACACGGACGCCGTCCACTTGTGCGTCATCAGATCAGCTGCAGATGCCTTGGGGCCGATGAAAGCTGTTTTGCCAACTTTGTGAGCGCGGCAGCTGAGGGTCAACACGAAGATGCTGCCCTGATTGCGACGCTTCTTGTCCGCGCTGACTATGCCATCGGGCTGGCCGATCTCGCCCGTGAATTTGGCCTCGCCCTCAAGCGTATTTCACCCCAATCACTCCCCAAGAGCCGTTCCCGCTCTCAGGTACGTGCGTCATCCCCATTTCCTCATCTCATCCACTAAGGACCCTAAAAATGACCCGCTATTTGACGACAACTGCCCTTTGTTTGTTGGGCACATCTGCCTTGGCAGACATTCGCAGCGATGTGCTGGAAAACTATTCGAATATCGCCGAAGCGAAATATGCCGACAGCCTGTCAACTGCGCGTACGCTTCAATCTGCGGTGGACACACTGATTGCTGATCCATCAGAGGCAAACCTGCAATCCGCAAAATCTGCGTGGCTGGCCGCGCGCGTGCCATATCAGCAGACCGAAGTATACCGCTTTGGCAATGCAATCGTTGACGATTGGGAAGGCAAAGTGAACGCCTGGCCCCTCGACGAAGGCCTGATCGACTATGTCGACGCCTCGTATGGTGGCCCGTCAGATGAAAACGAACTGGCCGTTCTGAACGTCATCGCGACGCCAAAATTTGCGCTGTCGGGTAAGGACGTTGACGCAACAGACATCACACCGGCCCTTCTTGAAGGAGCTCTGCACGAAGCAGATGGTGTCGAAGCAAATGTTGCCACCGGATATCACGCCATCGAATTCTTGCTCTGGGGTCAGGATTTGAACGGCACGGACCATGGCGCGGGCGCCCGCCCATGGACAGATTACGCAATGGGTGAGGCTTGTACCGGAGGTCACTGTGATCGACGCGGTGCGTATCTGAAAGCCGCCACAGAATTGCTGGTCAGCGATCTGGAATGGATGAGCGCACAATGGGCCGAGGGCGGCGACGCACGGTCCACTGTCATGGCGGACAATACAGCAGGTATTGCCACGATCCTCACCGGTATGGGCAGTTTGTCCTATGGCGAGCAAGCTGGCGAACGAATGCGCCTTGGCCTGATGTTGAATGACCCAGAAGAAGAGCATGACTGCTTCTCTGACAACACCCACAACAGCCACTACTATGATGGATTGGGCGTTCAGAACGTGTACCTCGGAAGCTATACCCGCATAGATGGCTCGACCGTTTCCGGTGTCTCGCTTTCAGAGCTGGTGGCCGCAACCGACCCTGCGCTTGATGCCGAAATGCAGAGCAAGCTTTCGACAACCATGCGTGAACTGGGTGAAATCAAAACATCCGCTGAGGCTGGTTTTTCATACGATCAGATGCTGGCCGCCGGCAATGCCGCGGGAGAAGAGTTGGTCATGGGCGGTGTGAATGCCCTCATTGATCAAACCCGCAGCATCGAACGTGTAGTCAAAGCACTGGGCGCATCCCAGATCGAAATCGAAGGCTCTGACAGCCTGGATAACCCGGGTGCCGTGTTCGAATAACGCGCCACCTCCTTCTCTAAACTGATAAGCAGCCAGCCCATAGCCAGCAGACTTTTCACTTTCTAAACAAGTAGTAAGATCATGAAAAAGACACTGACTATGGCGCTGGCCTCCAGCGCCTCAATTCTGTTGTATGCAAATGCAGGCTATACACAGGAATCTTCTCGTTTCACGTGGGATGGGGAAATCGAACTCGGCTACGAGTCCGTCTATGATTCAGACGCGGCCGCAAATGAAGTGAACGATCCCTATCTCTTCATCGAGCTGAATGGCGAATTCGCAGTATCCGACAGCGTCTCCTTCTTCGGAGGCCTAACGCTTGAAGAGATGACAGGCCCAAGCAACGGTGTGAGGGATCTGGGAATGTATTTCCACGAGTTGGGCATGAGGTTCAATGCAGGTGCGGCAACGTTTAGCATTGGTAAATTCCACCCCCAATTTGGGGCAGCATGGGATGAAACCGCCGGTTTCTTTGGTGGGACCATCGCCGAAGACTATGAATTGGTTGAAAAAATCGGGGGCGCTGTTGACTATGACATGGGTCAAAACGGGGTCCTGTCTTTCGCATTGTTCTATGCTGACGACACAGTCCTCAGCGAGTCGGCGTTTCACAACCGCGGACGCAACACGACCGCTGCAGGTGGCGCGGGCAATACGGGGCAACTTGATAACGCCTCGCTGCAATGGGCCAACGAATATGGCGATACACGCGTTCTTGCCGGTCTAAGATATCAGTCGGCTGGCATTGGAAACGTATCGGATGAGACCGGCGCAGTTGTCGGTCTTGGCCATTCGTTCGGCAGCGGTTTTGACTTTTACGGTGAGGTCGCCGCATTTGATGGCTATGAAGGCACATCGGACGATGCCACCTATGTGACGATGAACCTTGCGTATACCCTCGGACAGGCGACCACCCTATCGGGGACATATGTACACCGCGACCTGGATAGCCGTGGCGTATTGGAAGGTGTTTCCGTGGGCGTCGAGTATGAATTCCAAAACAATATGACCATCGGGGCAGCACTTGCTACAAACGACGACAATGGCGTGCGCGATAACATCTTCGGCGTAAACCTTGTTTTGGGTTTGGGCGGCTAAGCAACAACAACGCTAGGTCTGGGCCATGTATTTCTTGCATGGCCCTATCCGACAAAAACAGTAAGGAACCTCTGGCAATCTTGAAATGACAGGCGTATATATTGCGCGAGACGCGAGTCTATTGCGCCTTGGCCTGAGCTGGTAACGCCGATGAGGTTCCTTTGACACCCCTGCCCCACACATGTTTACCCACGCGGCGCGTTCTCGTATCTGCAATCGCGCTCGCGATTGGCCTGAGCGCTCCGACGGTCGGGCTTGCAGCGGACTTGCAAGATATCCATTTGGATATCGTCCCGCGCACGGCCGAGGAAGCCAAGCGCATCTCCAAAGCCACCCAAGGTCCTGACACCTTTGATGCTCCGCAAGCCTTTGAACATCTTAGCGCGGGCGCAGCCACAGTTCGCGTCACACCAGATGCCGAAGCCTTCTCGCAGCCATCCAAAACAATTTCCTTTGATGGCGAGTTGAATTTCAAGGTGGGCAACGGGCTGTTCCGAAAAATATGGGTGTCGTCTCCGTCGTCTACCAAAGCCTCTGACGGGCTTGGCCCCCTGTACAATGCGCGTTCATGTCAGAGATGCCACATCAAAGACGGGCGCGGTCACCCGCCCACGGGCCCCGAAGACACCTCGATCTCGATGTTTTTGCGCATTTCCATTCCAGATCAGGATGCTGCGATTTCAGAGATCGCTGGTTATTTGGGCACGTCACCTGATCCCAATTACGGCGGGCAGCTTCAGGATTTTGCCCTACCCGGCCACAATGCGGAATACAGCCTCGAAATTGCTTATGAACGTCGCCCGGTAGAGCTGGCTGATGGCACCGTGGTGATGTTACAAGCCCCGACATACTCGGCGACAAATCTAGGCTATGGGCCGTTGCATCCAGAGGCCATGATTTCTCCACGTGTCGCGCCCCAGATGATCGGGCTTGGCATGCTCGAAGCAATCCCCGCCGCCGACATTCTGGCGTTGGCCGATCCGGATGACATCGATGGCGACGGTATTTCAGGCCGTCCCAATGTGGTCTGGTCAAAAGAGTTTGATCGCGCAATGCTTGGCCGCTTTGGCCTCAAGGCAGGTTTGCCAACACTTCGCGAGCAATCCGCCAACGCATTTGCAGGCGATATCGGCATTTCCAACCCCTTGTTCACCGCACCATGGGGGGATTGTACCAGCGCGCAAACCAAATGCCGTACCGCACCCCACGGCGCGGGTGACGTGAGAGGGGACGAAATTGACGATGTCGCGCTGGATTTGGTCACGTTTTACAGCCGGAACCTTGGCGTTCCCGCCCGCAGAGACGTCGGCGATGCCACTGTCCTAAAGGGCAAACAGGTCTTTTACGAAAGTGGGTGCACCGCGTGCCATCAGCCGAACTATGTCACGCATCGGTTAAGCAACCAACCTGAACAGAGCTTTCAGTTGATATGGCCCTATACCGATCTATTGCTGCATGACATGGGGCCTGACCTAGCAGACGACCGCCCCGAGCATGTGGCCACGGGTCAAGAATGGCGCACGCCGCCGCTTTGGGGCATTGGGTTGACCCAGCAGGTCTCGGGCCATACCAGATTTCTGCACGACGGCCGCGCACGCTCTTTGCTAGAGGCGGTGCTTTGGCATGGGGGCGAAGCGCAAGATGCACGCGACACAGTGGTTGCCCTGCCGACGGACGAACGTAACGCGTTGATCTTATTCTTGGAGTCCTTGTAATGCGACTGCCTATTATTCTAGCCTTGATGCCGACACTGGCGTTTGCCGACCCCAGAGTGGACGCGGCTTTGGACACTCATATTCTTCCGGCATTCGAACAATTATCCATGGCGACGAAGGTGCTGGCAGACGCACAGACCTGCGCGCCGCACGCTGAATGGCAAGATGTCACCCAAGCCTGGCTCGCGGTGTCCCACTTGCGCTTTGGTCCAACCGAAGCAGACAACCGCGCCTTTGGCCTTGCCTTTTGGCCGGATCCACGCGGTGCGCCCCCCAAGGCCTTGCGGACCCTTCTGGAGCAAGACCCTCTGGATGTGAGCACGGCATCTATCGCTGGGCGCGGCGTGTATGCTCTCGAATTTTTGCTCTATGATCCCGCCTTTGTGGATGACCCACGCCGATGTGACGTCATCAAGGCGCTGGCCGAGGACGCACGGACCACGGCAGATGAAATCAATCTGGACTGGCAAGATCGCTATGCCGATCTGATGCGTGGCGCGGGACACAACGACACGTATCAAAGCGAAGCCGAGGCTGTGCAAGAACTGTACAAGGCGCTGTTGACGGGGCTTCAGTTTGCATCCGATACGCGTCTTGGCCGACCATTGGGAACATTTGAACGCCCTCGTCCCAAGCGGGCAGAAATGCGCCGCTCTGAACGGTCACTCGCAAACTTGGAAACATCCCTGATCAGCCTGCGCACCTTGGCCAGCATTCTGGCACAAAGCGATACGAATGTTCAGGCGGCCGTTGATGAAACCTTTGCGCGTGCGCTCTCTAGAGCACAGAATATCTCGACCCTGACCGGGGGTGCGGATTTGTCATTGGTATCCGATCCGATCGGACGCCTGAAAGTCGAGATTTTGCAACAAGACATCGACCATATCCGCGAGGTCATCACAACACAGCTTGGTCCCCTCTTGGGAGTAGACGCCGGTTTTAACGCATTGGATGGTGACTAAATGGCATCGCGTCGAGGGTTTCTGGCAGGTCTTATTGCAGCAGGCGTGTTCCCAGCCCCGACGTGGGCTGATGCAGGCGCACCAAAATATATATCTGCTGCCCGCACTGCAGACGGGGCATATGTCCTTGTCGGGGTATCTATGGAAGGTACCGAAACCTTTCGGCTGCCCTTGCCGGGCAGAGGACATGCCGCAACAGCCCACCCGCGATTGCCCCACGCAGTCGCGTTTGCGCGCAGGCCCGGACGCTTTGCCGTGGTTCTAGATTGCCGGGACGGCACCACGCTTGCCACATTGGACAGCCCCGTTGGCCTGCATTTTTATGGCCATGGCACATATGACGCCTCTGGAGGTCTGCTGTTCACAACTGAAAACGACTTTGAAAACGGTCAAGGGCGCATCGGTGTGTGGGATGTGACCAAAGGATACAAACGCATCGGCGAATTTTCGAGCCAAGGCATTGGTCCACATGACATCCGCTTGATGCCGGACGATACGCTTGTCATCGCCAATGGCGGGATCGATACCCACCCCGAAACTGGCCGTCAAAAGCTGAACCTTGCTACCATGCAACCCAATTTGAGCTATGTGACCCAAAACGGGGAGTTGCTTGACCAGATCATGCCCTCTCAGCATCACGCTTCGATCCGGCATCTGTCTGTGCATTCTGATGGAACGGTGGCAGTGGGCATGCAATGGCAAGGCGACACAAGCCGCGCACCTGCCCTGATTGGCCTGCACAAACGAGGGCGCGAAATGGCCCTTTTGGGGGCCGGAGACGTGCTTGATGGCTATGTCGGCAGCATCGCCTTTTCCAACGATGGCACACAGGTTGCGGCCACGTCCCCGCGCAGTGGACAAATGCAAATATTTTCGACACGGGACCGGACATTGATACAGACGCTGACCCAGCCGGACATCTGTGGCGCGGCCCCGTTCACAGCGGGTTTCATCGCCACGACAGGCCAAGGCCAAATCCTGAGTTCAGGCAAAGGCACACGCGAACTCAACACCTTTGACCTTGCGTGGGACAATCATCTTGTGCCTCTTTAAGAGATTGCCAAACCACAAGACCCTACAGACTTTTCTCCGCTCTCATGACAAGAGCGGAGGCTACCAAGATTTCTTGCTTCTGATCACCTAGAATTTCAGCTTCTTGGCTTTCTTGGCCTTAGCCGCATCCTCGGCGGCTTTTTCCGCCTCAAGGTTTTTTTGCGACGTGCGTTCGGCAATGATTGCATCTGTGTCCACCAACGACATCAGCATCCACGAATACTCCATCGTGACCGTCAAAACTTCACCGCAAGATTGTGTCACTTCGCGCGCTTCAAGGCGTGCCGTAGTATCAGACCCGCCAATCAACATTCCCGCAGACGCATAGGGCAGCTTGAGAGAATCCAGTGAATTGGGATTACACTGATTTCCCCATCGGTCTTGCCGCTTGATATCTGCCGTCTTTTGCGGGGATTCAAACCACGTATACCGGCCCAGACGCCCGTCATTTGTGATATCCGGCGCGCCATAGGTGTCGATCAAGGCGGTCAACACATCCTCGTAAGTAACTCCGTCCTCTTCGGTCCAAGACATCAACCGCGTGATAGCAGTGACCGGTGAAGACGGCGTATTATCCTGTTGAAACAATGCGATATGAGACCAAACAGAACGGCCATTCATATCATAGTAAGCAACGCCAGCATTCAGCCCCTCGCCAACACCCCCCAAGGCTTTGCGCGCCAGACCTTCTGGCAGGTTTTCTGCAATCACCTCTTCGGCCTTGGTCAAAGACATCCCAAGCTCAACCCCGAGAATCTTGCGTTTTGCGGCTTGTGGCTTGGCGGCGGCCACGGCGTCTCGATCTTGCAAGTCCACAATCTTTTGATTGGGACCATCCTTTAGAACAACCTTCGTAGGTTCGGCTTCGAACACCACAAGCGAACGTCCTGATTTCCAGTTTGCTCTGTGTTTCTTGGTGATTTTCAGCTCAAGAGTGCCGGGCCACTGGCCGCCTGCGTCACTTGACTTCGGCATTGGAGCCCCCACCGACAGCAGACCCTCGGCATTTTTAAGTGCCACAAAAAACGGCGTCTCTTTGCTGCTTGGAATTTGGTAAATACCATCCGCATCCGGCACCAGATTGCGTACTATTTCCAGCTCTGAATCGCCTTCTGCTCCGCTCGCGGCGCGCTGAAGATGTGTGTCCAGATTCAACAATAGCTGCCCATCCGACGTCGGCTTGGCATCAAACGGGTAGACAAGCTGTAGCGTCTCGAAATCCAGAGCAGCCACCGCGGTCTTGAGCGCAGTTTGAATTTGGTGCCAGTCATGTTCGGTGATCTCGATGCGTCGTCCCAACAGGTGATCGGGCAAAATTCCATTAAAAGGCGAGGCCGTGCCAGCATTTTGGTGCGCTTGCATATTCCCCAAAACAGTCTTTAGAAACGCGCGATCCTCAAGTTTTTCCGGTTGCAGAGAAGCCAGATACATCAATGCAGATTCTGAGGTCCAGACATTGCCTTTTCCACGCAACACTTGTGCAGCATCACTTGGAACGATGCGCCACCCATCAGAGGCTTCGATGTCAAAAAGATGCTGCGTCAAGGCGCGATCCGCAAACATCGCCAAATGGCTTGTGTTCGCTCTAAGGCTTGTCGATTGGCCGTTGGCCTGCGGGTTATCCAATGTCACAAAATGCGCCAGATACAATGGTGGCAAATACGCACCGGGATTGACGTTCTTGAGCATATCCGCAAAACCTTCTGCTTCGCTCAGAGGGACCTCGAGGGTTGTTGGATATTTACGCACCTTCGCATTAATGGCCAGTTGCCCATGCATCCGTTTGAAGCCAGGAGGATATTGGGTCGAAATAGCAAACCATTCTGCACCAAAATCATACTCGCCCAAAACGTATTCGGTGACCTCAACCGCTTTCAAGGGATACTGAGGTCGACGTTTCAGGATGTCTTCAAGATAGTTTTCGCGAAGATTTTTCACGGCAGCGTGGAATTCGAATTGGTTCAACGCTTGACGGCCATAGTTCATGCGTCCAGTCGCATTAAACAACGGCTTACCTTGCGCGGCTTCGCGTTTTTGCGCTTCGCTCAACACCCATCCGGCATAATTCACCAAGTTATCGTCGTCATCCAGAATGGCAGGGTTTGCGGCCACTTTCGCCATCAGCCCCAACCGTTGCCAGCCGCCAAAGTTCTGCTTGAGCAATGGATCATTAGAAGGCTGACCAAGTCCGGCATACCGAACCAGGTGTTCTTTGTGCATGGGTAAGCCAAGCCATTTTGCATAGGCTTCAAGCCCACCCGCATCCTGCGGGGCTTTGGCGTCACTTGCATTCCAAGTATGCACCGTATCCAGAAGACGCCCGTCGCGCGTATCATTCAACGTAATGGTGACCGCATCCAGAGACGCCCCGGCCACGGACATGGTATTGCTGCCGTAATACACCTCTTCCAGCGCTTCAATATCCGTAAGAGTGACATAGCGGTTCATTTGGAACCGAACAAAATGCTCCCCTTGAACACGGCTGGCCAACGCGCGCGCCTGATCTTGGGTAAGAGGGATATAGTCCACATCCAGATTGGTTTCGAAGTAAAACTGAAGATACCGGTTCAACGGATCCAAGTGCAAACGTTCACTTTTCAGCAAAGCATTCCCATTAAGAGACCGGTTTTTGGCAGATCGGACAGGCACGCCCTTTCCGGGGACAAACCCACCAAGGTCGACAGCGATCTGAAACCCCATCTCCATCTTGTATGGCAAGGGATAGGCCGGTTCTGTGCTTTGGATTTGCCGCCGCAATCCAGCAAGCGCATCTTGGCGCTCAAAGCTTGACCCGTCGTAATATGCAGCCGTCATAGACGTCGCCAACGCATCGCCCTGACCATAGCGTTTTTGTGGGAATTCCTTTTTGATCCAATGCTGGGCAGCCCCGTCGCTATCAATAAGATCAGGGCGTTTTTTCAACAAATGCCGACTCAGGAATAACTCTCGGTCAAACGCAGGGTCCTTTCGGCCAAGATCGTAACTCTCGGTCGAAAACGCAGAGCCGTGGGTAGCGCTGGCGCCGGATTGGCTGGATGCATTCGACGCAGACACCACTGTGCCGCTTGATGCCGCGGTGCCTTGTTGCGGCTCTCCGGCTTGGCGCGGTCGCACGCCGCTTTCTTCGCCCGCCATCACAAGCACTTCATATGTGGGCGTGGTGGCCGGATTCATATTGCGATCCACAAGATATCCAGAGATCGCCCGATCCGTTCCCCTGCCCGCGACGCCGTCAATGCGCCCGGAATAATACCCCAAATCTTTAAGCGATTTCTGCAACTGACGCAGATCACCACGTGTCAACGGGCGATCCAGACGGGGGTTGCCAGATGCTTCGGCTTCAAAATAGGCCTGTTGCAGTTGTTCAAGCTGTGCCGTTGTTAAATATCCGGACGACAGGTATCCATATTTCGACTGATATCTGCGGATGGACGCCCGTGTTCCTTTCCCGAAAACACCATCAGCAATCCCCGCATCAAACCCAAGAATATTAAGCGCCGACTGAACTTGTTGTTTCGTCGCACGATCCATGGCGGGTTCACCCGCTTGGGCCGGATTCATTTTCTTGCGTTGTTTTTTCTGGGATTTATTGGCCTCATTCAGAATAATGACACCTAACGCCCCGCCGATGATTGCGGATGCCCTGTCAGCGCGCGCAGGGCCGGTAAACGGGGGTGTCAAAACTAGTGAGAACGCGACAGCCGATCCAGTCAAAAAACGCATCAAATATCCTAACAACAAAATAAATTTGCGCTAGCATAGCCTGACATCACCAGATTGGGCAATTGCATTGTGTGCAATCGCCCAAAGCCCATTCAGGCTTCAGTTTCGAAGTTTTTCGCAGCGGCGTATCACGAATATCCAATGTAAGGCCGTTCTCAAACGACGTGGTGGCCACCATCAATATAGGCTGTATTTCCACTTATCGAACGGGCAAAATCCGAGACAAGACAGGCAGACATTGCGCCAATCTCTTCGACAGTTGTCAGCCGGTGAAGCGGCGCGCGCGCCTTTGCGTCTTCTATCAATTCGTCAAAGTGGTCGATCCCTGACGCCGCCCGGGTCTGCAACGGCCCCGGGGAGATCACATTAACCCGAATATTCTTCGGCCCCAGCTCGACCGATAGATAGCGCGCAGTGGACTCGAGTGCGGCCTTGACCGGCCCCATGACATTGTAATGGTCCACAACTTTTTCGGATCCGTGATACGACATTGTCAGGATCGTGCCGCCCTCTGTCATCAAAGGTTCGGCACGCTTGACCATTCGGATCAACGAATGCACCGAGATATCCATCGCCATTCCAAACCCTTCGCGAGAACAATCCGTCACCCGCCCGTGCAAATCATCACGGGGGCAAAAGGCAATAGAATGCAGCAGAAAGTCCAGCTTGCCCCATCGGGCCGTAATGGCATCAAACACAGCATCCATCTGAGTGTCGTCGGTCACATCCAACGGCAAGAGCATCTCTGCGCCCACCGCCTCGGCGACCGATTGCACATGTTTCTGCGCCTTTTCAGATTGAAAGGTCAACGCAACGTCGGCCCCAGCAGCAGAGAACGCCTGCGCACATCCTGCCGCAATCGAGTGGGAATTGGCCACCCCGACAACAAGACCCTTTTTGCCGGCCAGCATATCAGATTGCATCAGCATCAGTTTACTCCATCATCACATATGTTCCGGGCGCTTCAGCTAATTTGCGACCCATCTTTGGGGGGGATATTTTTTTACTCGACAGATCCGACAGCCAAGCGCTCCAAGCGAGCCACCAACTGCTCTCTTGGCGCTGTGCCGCGTCTTGCCAGTCGGCCGCAGACAACGCTTTGTCCGTGTCTCGGGTTGTGTGCATTTTATAATGACGGTGGTGGTGTCCCGGTTCGGAAATCACACCAGCATTGTGGCCACCGTTGGTCAAAACAAACGTCACATCGGCATGCACGAGATTGTGTATCTTATAGACCGAAGTCCATGGTGCGATATGATCGGTTTCAGTTCCCACGCCGAACACCGGAACGCGGATATCACGCAACGAAACGGCGTGCCCATCCACCTGATACCGTCCCGCCGCCAGATCATTCTGTAAGAACATCTTGCGCAGATATTCCGAATGCATTCGGGCAGGCAACCGTGTGCTATCCGCATTCCATGCCATCAAGTCGTTCATTGGCATGTCCGGTCTTCCCAACAGATAGGCACGCACCATATGCGACCATATCAGATCATTTGATCGCAGCATCTGGAACGCCCCGAGCATTTGCTCTGCTTCAAGAAACCCCTGTTCGGCCATAGCATCTTCGAGAAACGACACCTGACTTTCGTTGATAAAAAGTGTCAGTTCACCTGCTTCGGTAAAATCAGTCTGGGCGGCGAACAAGGTCATACTCGCGACCGGAGTATCTGCCTTGCGCGCCAAGGTCGCCGCCGCGATCGACAACAACGTTCCCCCAAGACAATATCCCGCCGTGTGCACTTTTGGCGATCCGGTTATCGTCGTGATTTCGGACAGCGCTGCCAAAGGGCCCAATTCAAGATAGTCATCCATTCCCAACGAGGCGTCTTCTTCAGACGGGTTTCGCCAAGAAATCATAAAGACGGTAAATCCCTGTGCTGTGAGGTACTGGACCATTGAATTCTCGGGGCTGAGATCAAGAATGTAATATTTCATGATCCATGCCGGCACGATCAGCACGGGTTCTGGATGCACGGTGTCCGTTGTAGGCGCGTATTGGATCAGCTCGATCAGATGATTGCGATACACCACTTGTCCCTTGGCGGTGGCCACATCTTTTCCGACACGGTTAGGGCGTTCGGGATTGGCCCCCGTAAGCTTGTCGCGCAAATCATGCGACAGCGTTGCCCCCCCGCGGAGCAGGTTCGCCCCCTTTTCAGTCACCGTGCACTCAAGAGCTTCTGGGTTCGTCGGCAGGAAATTGGACGGCGCCACTGCATCCAGCATCTGGCGCATCATAAACCGCATGGATTTTTCATGGTCCTGACTGAGCCCTGGCACGTTCGTCGTCGCCTGATCGGCCCAATCCTCTGCAAGCAAAAAGGCTTGTTCCAGCGCTGCAAATGGCGGGCTACTCCAGCCGTTATGCGCAAAACGGTGATCTCTTTTGGTCGGAGATATCGGGCGTTCGCTCTCTTCAGCCGGACAACCAGCGTTCACAAATCGAAACCACGCTGCAACACTTTCCTGCGCCGATTTAGCCAGCTCCAATTGTTTGTCCGGAGCCGTCGCCAAATGCAGCCACCAATCGCTAAACATGGTCACTGGGGCCACCGGCGAAGTGCCGTGATTAAGTTTTGCAATCAGACGCCGATAGGCGTGGTCTGGAACTTCGGGCGATGATTGGGAAGGTTGCGTCAAGGAAAAAGCTCCGATTATGAAGACACGGGCGCACTAAGATCTAGGAATCAAACCGGGCGCGTCGATATTGACCGTTTCGTATCAGGACTGGATGACAAAAATGTAATGCCAATGCAGATTTTCGCGTCTCATATGGAAACCACAGAGGGCGCTCCAGCGAAAACTTTTCAGTGCGGTCCCGAAGTCACTACCTTGAGCAAATTCTTGCACGCCTTGTGCAGATATAAGGCCGAATGCAAATCTTTCCGTAAGACAAAATACTCGAGGTCAAATGGAAAAAATGGTGCGGGCGGTGGGACTCGAACCCACACGGGCACAAGGCCCAACAGATTTTAAGTCTGGTATGTCTACCATTCCATCACGCCCGCATATGACGCTGATAAATCTTTACCCATACACGTGCCTGCACTCAGGCAGATATGGCGCAAAGAAAACATAGCGATCACAAGTCTGACCTTTCGGTCAGGTGGCGCGACAATAGCGGCTTTGTCCTGCCTGTAAAGCACCCAATGGCTACAAATCTTGCCCAACCGCATTATCTTTTTGCGGGGCCCTGAGAAGACCCCGTTCCGGAAGCCACGGGTTGACCTCAAGGGCGGCAGCAAGGGCATCTTGGGCGGCGGCGTCTTGGCCAAGCCCGATCAGGGTAATCGCCCGACCTGACAAGGCCCCGACGTGGCGTGGGGACAGTTCAAGCGCCCGTTCCAAATCCGGCAACGCCGCAGCAAAGTCGCGGCGGAGAAAATTCACAAAGGCCCGCTGGTTATAGCCTTCGGCATAGTGAGGGCAGTATTCGACCAACGCATCAAACTCTTCGAGCGCGCCCAAATAATCAAAGCCGCCACGCTTTTGCATGCCGCGATCCAATATTTGCTGAGCAACTTCGTCAGGGGCATCCGCCCAATAGGCCCACATTTCGTTTGATATCTCTTGGGCGGCCATTTCATTGGGCGCCACCTGTACCTGTGCGATCAACCTTTCGAGGGCTGCAGAATGATCAGGTGCCTGAGGACACGCCTGCGCAAAAGCTGGCGTCGCGATGCAGATTATGAAGGCAAACTGTTTCATATTGCAAAGATTGCACGATTTCATCAGGGATCAAGTCACATCCCCGAGAGCTGTTTCTTTGACCGCCTGCATAGCCACATATGTTGACGTGCTTGCCACATGGGGTAACGCCGAAATCTTTTCGCCCAAGACGCTGCGATAGGCCGCCATGTCCCGTGTTCTGACCTTAAGCAGATAATCAAAATTTGACGCGATCATATGTGCTTGTTCGACTTCTCCAATCGCAGAAACAGCAGCATTAAACGCCCGCAATGCCGTTTCACGCGTATCCGAGAGTTTGACCTCGACAAAGGCGACGTGATCAAGCCCCAGCCGGATCGGATCCATCAATGCACAGTATCCCGTGATGACACCTTCGGCCTCGAGACGTCGCAAACGCGCCTGTGTCGGGCTCTTGGACAGACCAATCCGCTTGGCAAGGTCGGTCACCGAGATACGCCCTTCACCGGACAGGACTTCTAGAATCGCGTGATCAAACCGATCCAGCGCAACTTGGCCATTTTGCATTGCACATCCTCCACAAATCAACGCGATTGGGTCGCTAAAATTTAAAAATCAGGAAAAGCGACCTGTGTGTTTGTTCTAAACTGACACAAATAGATGGAGCATCCTATGTCTAATTCTTCCCGAACGTTGATTGACACTTCGACATATGCCGACCAAGCCGCGTTGCTGGAACAGCTGACATCCGAGGCCGCCCTCTCTGAACAGGATCGCGCGCGCATCGTTGAACAAGCCGCAGATCTGGTGCGCGCCATTCGCGCACAGACCAACCCGGGCATGATGGAAGTGTTTCTTGCAGAGTACGGCCTGTCCACAGACGAAGGCATTGCCCTGATGTGTCTGGCCGAAGCCCTGTTGCGGGTTCCTGATGCAGAAACCATCGATGCCCTGATCGAAGACAAAATTGCCCCGTCCGATTGGGGCAAACATTTGGGCGCGTCGACATCATCATTGGTCAACGCCTCCACTTGGGCGTTGATGCTGACAGGCAAAGTTCTTGATGATCCAAACCCTGGATTGATCGGGTCCCTGCGCGGGGCGGTCAAACGTCTTGGCGAACCTGTCATTCGCACCGCCGTTGCGCGTGCCATGAAGGAAATGGGGCGCCAATTTGTGTTGGGTGAAACCATCGTTGGCGCAATGGATCGCGCGGCAGGAATGGAGAAGCAGGGCTATACCTATTCTTATGACATGCTGGGAGAAGCCGCCAAAACTGATGCCGATGCCATGCGCTATCACCTGTCCTACTCCCGTGCGATCACCGCCATTGCTGCGGCCTGCACACATTCCGACATCCGCCAAAATCCCGGAATTTCCGTCAAATTGTCGGCGCTGCATCCGCGGTATGAGGTTTCCCAGCGCGTCCGCGTCATGGATGAACTTGTTCCGCGTCTGCGCTCGCTGGCGCTTTTGGCCAAATCGGCGGGCATGGGTCTGAACATCGATGCCGAAGAGGCCGACCGCCTGTCGCTGTCGATGGATGTGATCGAAACCGTGCTTGGCGAACCGGCTCTTGCAGGATGGGACGGGTTTGGCGTTGTCGTTCAGGCCTATGGCAAGCGGGCGGGCGCAACGCTGGATTATCTGTATGATCTTGCCACGAAACTGGATCGCAAGATCATGGTGCGTTTGGTCAAGGGTGCATACTGGGATACAGAAATCAAAAATGCCCAAGTGATGGGAGTTGATGGTTTTCCGGTCTTTACGACAAAATCCGCAACGGACATTTCTTATATCGCCAACGCACGTAAACTTCTGGCGATGACAGACCGGATTTACCCCCAGTTCGCGACGCACAATGCGCATACGGTTGCCGCAATTCTGGATATGGCCACCGACATGCAAACCTTTGAGTTCCAGCGTTTGCACGGCATGGGCGAGAGCCTGCACGACATCGTGCACAAGGCGCAAGACACACGGTGCCGGATTTATGCCCCTGTTGGCGCCCACCGCGATCTTTTGGCGTATCTGGTAAGACGCCTGTTGGAAAACGGCGCAAACAGTTCTTTTGTGAACCAGATTGTCGATGAAGAGGTCGCACCAGAAGACGTGGTGCGCGACCCGTTTGACACCATCAATGATGCCCACACAATATTGCCCACGGGTCCCGAGCTTTTTGCACCAGAGCGCCCGAACTCCATCGGGTTTGACCTGCGCGACGTTCCCACGCTGGCAACAATAGACGCCGCGCGCGCGCCATTTCACGCACACACATGGGAGGCTGCCCCCCTGTTGGCCGGTGACGTAAACGCACACACCCCCAAAACGATGCATAATCCGGCGCTGCCAGCCGATGTCGTCGGCACTGTCGCAACCGCGACCCTCGAGGATGTCAACACAGCACTTGATGCCGCCAAACCATGGGATATCCCAGCGCAAGAGCGCGGTGTCATCCTGAACAAGGCCGCCGATCTCTACGAAGAAAACTTTGGGCTTTTGTTTGCGCTATTGGCGCGCGAGGCAGGTAAAACCCAACTGGATGCCGTAGCCGAACTGCGCGAAGCGGTTGATTTCCTGCGCTACTACGGGACACATGCGCCTGCGACCCCGCCTGCAGGCAACTTCACCTGCATTAGCCCGTGGAACTTCCCTCTGGCGATTTTCTCAGGTCAAGTTTCGGCGGCTCTGGCTGCTGGTAATGCTGTCCTTGCAAAGCCCGCAGAACAAACACCGCTGATTGCCCACCAAGCCGTCGCGCTGCTGCACAAAGCGGGTGTGCCCCGGTCTGCACTGCAATTGCTGCCAGGGGCCGGAGACATCGGTGCGGCGCTCACGTCTGATCCACGGGTTGATGGCGTCGCCTTTACCGGATCCACCGAAACAGCGATGAAAATTCGCAGTGCAATGGCAGATAACCTGACACCGGGCGCGCCGTTGATTGCGGAAACCGGTGGTCTGAACGCGATGATCGTGGATTCGACCGCATTGCCAGAACAAGCCGTAACCGCCATCGTCGAAAGCGCTTTTCAATCCGCTGGCCAGCGGTGTTCGGCGCTGCGGTGCCTTTATGTTCAAGAAGATATCGCCGACGGGCTTTTGGAAATGCTCACAGGGGCAATGAAAGAGCTGCATACTGGCGACCCTTGGAATTTGGCAGCAGACAGTGGCCCCGTGATTGACGCACAAGCCCAATCGGGTATCGCGACCCACATCGCCCAAGCCCAAGCAGAAGGGCGCGTGTTGTTCGAACTCCCTGCGCCCCAAACTGGGACATTTATTGCGCCAACCCTGATCCGTGTGACGGGTATTGCCGATCTGGAACGCGAAATCTTCGGCCCTGTCCTGCATGTCGCCACGTTCAAATCCCACGAACTGGACGCTGTCGTTGAGGCCATCAATGCCACGGGATACGGGCTTACATTTGGTTTACAAACCCGTATCGATGACCGCGTGCAAAGCATCAGCGATCGCATTGAGGCCGGCAACATCTATGTGAACCGCAATCAGATTGGTGCCATCGTCGGCAGCCAACCTTTTGGAGGCGAGGGCCTGTCCGGTACAGGCCCAAAGGCTGGCGGCCCACATTACCTTGCGCGGTTTGCCAAACCCGAGGCACAGCCATCTGGCACATGGGACATCACAATGCCCCACGATATCATGCAGAACCTTGTAACAACGGCCCCTGCGCGCGACACCATCACATCGATCTCTTTGCCGGGGCCGACCGGGGAATCCAACCGACTGACCACATTTGCACGCCCGCCTGTGCTTTGCCTTGGTCCCGGGGCCACAGCCGCCCAAGCCCAAGCCGATGCGATCGAGGCACATGGCGGTATCGCCGTCCAAGCCACGGGCACCTTGGCGCCAGATGCACTTGGTCAACTCAAGGGTATTTCAGGTGTGCTTTGGTGGGGCGATCAAGCAACAGGGCGGGCGTATGAACAAGCGCTGGCACAGCGTTCTGGGCCAATTCTGCCATTGATCACCGGTTTGCCGGATACTGCTCGCGCCGTGGGTGAACGTCATATCTGTGTCGACACAACTGCCGCAGGCGGAAATGCAGCATTGCTTGGCGGGGTGACTTGACGCCCCGTCCGATTTCGCCATCTTGGGCGCATGTTTCCAATACGTGACCACAACCCGTCCGGGCGCACGCCCTATGTCGTCTATGCCTTGATGATCCTCAATGTCGGGATTTTCATACTGACATGGCCTATTCTGGATGATCCGCAACGCATTGGCGCCTTGTTCTATGACTGGGCGCTGATCCCCTATGATGTCAGCAATGGCGACAAACCGCTCGGGCTATTTACTTCCATGTTTCTGCATGGCGGTGTCTTGCACATTGCAGGCAACATGCTGTTTTTGTGGGTGTTCGGGGACAATATGGAAGACGAAATGGGCCACGTCGGCTTTGCTGTCTTCTATACGCTTTGCGGACTTGCGGCAGGCATGGCACAGGTCATATCCGATCCGACATCCCAAATTCCCACGGTGGGGGCCTCTGGCGCCATTGCGGGGGTCATGGGCGGGTATTTGTTGATGTTCCCCAAAGCCCGCGTGGATGTGATCTTGATTGTTATCATCTTTTTTAAGATCTTTCCTGTACCTGCATGGGTGGTTCTCGGAGTTTGGTTCGGACTGCAGCTGTTCAATGGCACCATGACCGACGCTGCTACAAGTGGTGTCGCGCACTGGGCACATGCGGGGGGATTTGTTGCGGGCGTTCTGTTTACTATCTCGCTTTGGCGACGGCGCGGCGGGCCTGCGTATTGGCAAAAAACGCATGGACGCCCGAATAATCCAGCGACCAAGCTGTCCACGACGACAAGCCTTGTGCCCATCGTCAGAAGGAAAAAAAAATGACCCATACTGTCAGCTGTCATTGTGGTGCTGTTGTTCTGCGGGTGGCCTTGGCCGATGGCCTTAAGACCGCATCACGATGCGATTGCAGCTTTTGCAGACGACGTGGGGCAGCCGCCGTCACTGTGCCACTGAATGGTCTTGAGGTATTGTCTGGCGCTGAAAACCTGACGCTCTATCAATGGGGCACCAAGACCGCGAAACACTATTTCTGCAAGACGTGTGGCATCTACACGCATCACCAACGACGCTCAAACCCGAACGAATACGGCGTCAATCTTGGGGCCATAGATGGCGTAAACCCGCGTGATCTAGGTCAAATCGATTGGGTTGATGGTGTCAATCATCCATCCGATGCATAGCGCATCGTAGTCAGCGGGCATTTCACACCATCACGCCCCTGACGCATGCCCAGCACATGCTGGGCATCGCATTTTTTACGGGATCACTTGTTGCGGATAACTTTGGCAAACTGATCAAAAATGGGTTCATTCGCACAGACAACGTCGCCATCTTCCAGAACATTGCCTGTTTTATCAAGCGGTTCAACAAAGCCGCCTGCTTCTTTGACGATAATCACACCAGCCGCGAGATCCCAGATTTTCAGCGAACGCTCCCAAAACCCGTCGTAGCGACCCGCAGCAACATAAGCCATATCCAAAGCAGCCGAACCCCAACGGCGCACACCCGCAGTTGCTGGCAACAAACGTGCCAAATCCTGAAGTGTTTCAGGAAGGTCAGCCCGCCCAGCAAAGGGCAAACCGGTGGCGAAAATCGATTCAATCATGCGATTGCGACCAGAGACACGCAAACGCACACTGTCGTTCAGCCATGCGCCTTCGCCTTTTTCAGCATAAAACATCTCGTCTTTGGCTGCATCAAACACCACACCGGCAACAATTTCGCCCTTGTGCTCCAGAGCAATCGAAATCGCCCAATGCGGCAAGCCGTGCAAAAAGTTGGTCGTGCCATCCAGCGGGTCCACAATCCAGCGACGTGTTGGATCTTTGCCCGCGATTTCGCCGCCTTCTTCTGCCAACCAACCATACGTTGGTCTGGCCGTCATCAGCTCTTCCTTGAGAATAGCCTCTGCGGCAATGTCGGCACGGCTGACAAAGTCACCGGCACCCTTCATGGAGACCTGCAGGTTCTCGACCTCACGGAAGTCTTTGACCAGTGAGCGCCCCGCTTTACGGGCGGCCTTCATCATGATGTTGAGATTTGCACTGCCCGGCATGGCGTGGCTCCTTGGATGTGTCAGGCCGCGCGTATACGCCCCCTCTGCTCATTTGCCAAGGCCGTAAGCTCTGTCACCATGACGTTTGGGGCATTCTTGCCCAATAATGCAGGGATAATCGCAAAAAATCCGGTGAATGGTCGGCTGGGCGTCTGTTGCCAAAGCCCGAGTCGACATTTCGGTGTCTGTGGTTGCAACCTAAACCTGCTGCAAACGCCTTGCCTCTTCTCCGGCCAGCCGGATCAGATCGACCATATACGGCTTGGCAAGATCATCATTTCTGGTGGCAGCAAACAGGCCCCGCGTAAGCCCTTTGGACGTGAGTGGGCGAGTCACATAGTCAGATGAATACTTGACCTCGCGCACCACCCAATCAGGCAGCACCGACACGCCACGATTTGACGCCACTAGCAACAAGATCACTGCGGTCAACTCGGCCTGCCGGATCGTCGCTGGTTCGACTTTGGCAGGCGACAGCAGTTGCGAAAAGATGTCCAGTCGCGACCGCTCGACCGGATAGGTAATCAGCGTTTCACCGCGAAAGTCTTCGGCGTCAATATACGGTTTTTGCGCCAACCGGTGCTGAGATGACGCGACAAAAACCGGGGCGTAGTCAAACAGATGCGAAAACGAGATACCCGCCATGTCTTCGGGATCAGACGAGACCACCAAATCCACCTCTTCTTTTTGCAGAGCAGGCATCGCGTCAAACGCCAATCCCGGACGAATATCGACATCCACGTCCGGCCACAGCTTGCGAAACTTTTCCAAGACCGGGAACAACCACTCGAAACACGCGTGACACTCAATGGCGATATGCAACCGGCCAGAGCTGCCTTCGCGCAGCCCATCAAATTCGGCCTCAAGCGCCTCGATCTGGGGCAGCACCTGATTGGCCAACCGCAAAAACCGCATCCCCGCTGCCGAAAGCGTCATGGGTTTTGAGCGCCGGACAAACAACTCTACACCAGTTTGTTCCTCAAGCCCTTTGATTTGATGGCTCAATGCAGACTGTGTGATGTTCAGCTGTTCCGCAGCACGCGCAAGCCCGCCCGCTTGGTAAATCGCACGCACCGTGCGCAAGTGACGGAACTCAATGTGCATCTTCATGTGTCAGCCTCATGTTTTTCTTGAAAAGTATGAATTTGCCTCAAAATGGCATGTGTGCAACATGAGGGCAACCACAAGATTGGACCTGATAACATGAACCAGCCAACAATTTCATTTGAGTTTTTTCCGCCCCAAAACCTCGAAGCATCATTTCGGCTTTGGGACACGGTCCAGACCTTGGCCCCATTGGACCCGCGCTTTGTATCTGTGACCTATGGCGCAGGTGGAACGACCCGCGACCTCACCCGTGACGCAGTCGCAACCCTGCACAAATCCAGCGGATTGAATGTTGCGGCCCACCTGACCTGCGTGAATGCCACCCGCGCGGAAACACTGGCGATCGCCAATGACTTTGCCGCAGCCGGTGTCAGCGACATTGTCGCCCTGCGTGGTGATCCCCCAAAAGGCAGCCAGTCCTTCCAAGCGCATCCCGAGGGGTTCGCCAACTCTGTCGAGTTGATTGAAGCGCTGGCGCAAGCAGGAAATTTCAACATCCGTGTCGGCGCCTATCCCGACAAGCACCCAGAAGCCGAAAACACCCAAGCCGACATTGACTGGCTCAAGCGCAAAATCGACGCTGGCGCGACCGAGGCCCTGACCCAATTTTTCTTTGAAGCCGACACGTTTTTGAGGTTCCGCGATGCGTGTGTAAAAGCCGGAATTGATGCCCCGATTGTTCCAGGCATTTTGCCGATTGAGAACTGGAAAGGCGCGCGCAACTTTGCAATGCGGTGTGGGACCGACATTCCTGCATGGCTCGACGAGGCCTTCACCAAAGCAGACCGCGACGGACGTACCGATTTGCTGGCAACGGCAATCTGCGCCGAACTTTGCTCCGATTTATTGGACGAAGGCGTGGACTCGCTGCATTTTTACACACTCAACCGTCCCGAGCTGACGCGAGATGTCTGTCATGCCCTTGGTGTGACCCCAAAAATACTGCTCGAAAATGTTGCCTAGCCCAGAGCATTTCTTCAAATCCGGCCTGTGGACCTTGCAGAGACTTTGACTTTGCGAGGCCCATAGCTCACTCCTCACAGTCTTTCGTTGATGACCGAACGACGCTTGTCATTCACGTCAGAGTATCGCACCCTCGGTAAAACTGCGCGCGATGCCAATACTAGAGGACAGCATCATGATCCTGTGCTGCGGCGAGGCCGTCGTTGATATGTTGCCCGTGCCGGCGGACCAAAATGCGCCGACATATCAGGCCGTGACTGGTGGCGCGGCGGTGAACACTGCCATTGCTCTTGCCAGATTGGATCAACAGGTCGGATTTTTTGGCGGGCTGTCTCGCGATCACTTTGGGTCACTTCTGGCGCGAACGATGGCCCGTGAATCTGTGTCGACCACGCATGCCTGTATGAGCGACGCACCGACCACATTAGCATTTGCCCATCTCAACGACGGTGTCGCCAGCTATTCCTTTTACGATAGCCAAAGTGCAGGCCGCGCGGTCTCACCTGCGCAGCTTCCGATACTTGACGGGGTTGATGCCCTTGTCTTGGGCGGTATCAGCTTGATCCATCGTCCTGCGGCTGGCGCATTCGAGGCCCTCATGCAGATCGCGGGCCCTGAGCGCCTGACGGTTTTAGACATCAACATTCGCCCAACCTTGATTGATGACGAAGACGCCTATCGTAAACGGTTGGATCGGATGATCGCTATGGCGGATATCGTCAAGCTCTCGGACGAAGATATCGACTGGTTGCGCCCTGATCCCCCCGAGCAGCTGTTGGCGGGACGCGCATCCTTGGTTTTGCACACACATGGGGATCAAGGGGCAACTGTTTACTCGCGCCACGGATCTCAGCATTTGCCCGCAAGCCCTGTGTCGGTTGTGGATACCGTCGGAGCGGGCGATACTTTTGTGGCGGGCCTGCTTGCCAGTCTGGCCCGCGATGGCCTGTTGCATCCACAACGATTGGCAACCGCCACCCGCGCACCGATCATGCGCGCCACAGCTTATGGCATGCGCGCTGCGACATTCTCGGTCACGCGCGCTGGTGCCAATCCACCCACAACCATGGAATTACAATGAGAGCTTTGGTCCAGCGTGTCAGCCACGCCTCTGTGCATGTCCAATCCGAGTTGATTGGCAAGATTGATGCGGGGTTGCTTGTTCTTGTTTGCGCCATGCAAGGAGACACAGAGCAACAGGCTGACAAACTTGCAGCAAAAATTGCAAAACTGCGAATTTTCAAAGACGACGCGGACAAAATGAACCTGTCGCTGCTGCAGACCGGTGGCGCTGCTCTTGTGGTGTCCCAGTTTACGCTGGCAGCGGACACTCGAAGCGGCAACCGTCCGGGATTTTCAACGGCTGCTGCACCTGAGACGGGTGAACGCCTGTATACATATTTTGCTGACCAAATCGCGGCGCTGGGTATTCAAACCGAGCGCGGACAATTTGGGGCCGACATGCAGGTGGCATTGCAAAACGACGGTCCCGTGACAATTTGGCTTGAGGTATGAACGCGATCAGGATTTTTTGACAAACTTGGTCAAAATCACGATGCGCTGACCCTCGACACGACCTTCGATGTGCTCGGCATTATCTGCTACCAAAGAAATATTGCGCACAGCCGTCCCGCGTTTTGCTGTAAAACCTGCGCCTTTTACGGGCAAATCCTTGATCAAAACAACAGCATCACCGGCGGCCAAAACCGCCCCGTTGCTGTCGCGATGCGTCACGGCATCAGGATCTGCCAACCCTGCCTCGGCCCAATCTTTTACGTCATCTTCCAGATAGGCGATGTCTAACAAATCTCGCGCCCATGGGGCCTCACTTAATCCGTGCAACACACGATACGCCACCACCTGTACTGCTGGTGTCGTGCTCCAGATGGGGTCGTGCAGACATTGCCAATGCGGCGCATCGGTCACTTGGCCGTCAACACCCGCAAGACATGTCTGGCAAAGCAGGATGTTCTCGGATTTGGGCGCGACAGTATAAGTGCTGAGGTCTTCTGTTGCCCCACAAAGTGCGCAGATATCGGCCATGGTCATCTCCTGAAAAACTTGATTTGCTTATGACCTGTGGACCCATCAACGTCTAGCGCATTCGCTCTTGGCCTTTGGGCTGGTACACAACAGGGAATTACGTCATCCTGAGCGCACACAACCCCCACAGAGTTCGTATGAAAAACACACGCCAAGATCATGTCGAAAAAATCTGGTGGCACGGTGTAAAAGCCGTTCAAGGCACCGCCTGCGTCGCCAAGGCATTGGTCAACGCGCAAGTGACGCGCCCGGATCAAGTGATCGCGGTTGGCAAAGCCGCATGCGCCATGGCCGCCGCCGTATTTGATGTGTTTGATGAACAGGTGCCTACCCTCGTGGTGACCAAATATGATCATCTCGCCCCCCTGCCCGCTGCTGCAAAAGTCATCGAGGCCGCACACCCCCTGCCGGATGAAAACAGTCTGATCGCAGGGTATGAAGTCTGGAAAACCGTGCGTCAGTTGCCGGACAATGCACATCTATTGATGCTGGTGTCTGGTGGGGCTTCCGCCCTTGCCGAACTTCCGGTCCAAGGCATGACTCTCTCTCATTTACAAACCGAGACCACACAGATGCTGGCCAGTGGGCTGGACATCCACGCCATGAATGCGCGGCGCAAAGAGCTGTCTATGATCAAAGGTGGCAAGCTTTTGGCGGAATTCTCTGGCGAGCTGGTGACCACGTTGGCAATTTCCGACGTCGAAGGGGACAGCCTTGCGATTATTGGGTCCGGATTGGGGCAAGCTCCGGAAAGCTACCGATATTCGTTTGACCCTTACATTGTCGCTTCGAACGCCATTGCGCGCGCGGCCTGTGCTCACAAGGCCACATCTTTGGGCCATAAGGTGATCACCAACCAAGAAACCCTCTATGCGGATGTTTTTGATCTGGCCAAAACAATCGGCCACGAGCTGCGTCAGCTGCCTGCGGGTGTACATATTTGGGGCGGCGAACCCACAATTGTGCTCCCGCCTGACCCTGGCCAAGGCGGGAGAAATCAAGCGCTCGCACTGGCCCTGAGCAGGGAAATCTCTGGCGTGGTTGGGCTAACGGTCTTGGTTGCGGGCACCGACGGGACGGACGGCCCGACGGATGCCGCTGGCGGATTGATCAGCGGCGTGACGTGGCGCGAGGAAGGCCACCGTGCGCTGCGGCTGGCCGACAGTGGCCATTTCCTTGAACAGCAAGGGGCCGTTTTCAAATCCGGCCCCACGGGCACCAACGTCATGGACCTTATCGTGGCAATCAAAGACTAAACCGACAAGGTGGCACGCACGGCGCGTTGCCAGCTTGCGTATCTTTCGTCGCTTATGTCCGAGGTCATCACCGGCTCGAACCTGCAATCGCGCGACCAAGTCTGCGCAAAAGTTTTGGCGTCCGGATAAAGCCCCGCATACATCCCCGCCAACCACGCAGCCCCAGTCGCCGTGCTTTCCAACACCTTTGGGCGATCAATCGGTGCGCCCAGAATATCCGACAAGAATTGCATCGTCCAATTGCTGGCGCTCATCCCCCCGTCAACCCGCAACACGGTGTCCGCCTTGTGGCCGATATCGGCTTGCATGGCTTCGATCAGATCCCGTGTCTGGAACCCGACGCTTTCCAAGGCCGCGCGCGATATCTCGGCGGGGCCTGATCCACGAGACAACCCGTATATGGCCCCACGGCAATCCGGCGCCCAATATGGGGCACCAAGGCCCGTGAACGCGGGCACAAAAATCACATTCTGGGAGGGATCAGATGACTGCGCCAGAGGCTGGGTGTCGCGCGCATTGTCAATTATTTGCAACCCATCACGCAGCCATTGCACCACGGCCCCCGCCACAAAAATCGATCCTTCCAACGCATAGGTTGGCTGCCCGTCCAACTGATAGGCAATCGTGGTCAACAGACGGTTTTGCGATGTCACCGGTGTTTGGCCCGTATTGAGCAAGGCAAAACATCCGGTCCCATAAGTAGACTTCATCATACCCGGTTCAAAACACGCCTGCCCTATGGTCGCCGCCTGTTGATCCCCCGCGACGCCCAAGATCGGGATGGCAGCACCAAAAATGTCGGGCGTGGTCTGGCCGAACTCTGCGGCGCAATCTTTGACATCAGGCAGCATCGCCATGGGAACATCCAAGATCGCACAGGCCTGCGCGCTCCATGCCCCTTGATGAATATCATATAGCATTGTGCGCGACGCATTGGTGGCATCGGTGACGTGCGAAGCCCCGCCAGTTAGTTTCCAGATGAGAAAGCTATCAACGGTTCCAAACAACAATTCCCCGTTTTCGGCCCGCGCGCGCGCACCTTGGACATGATCCAATATCCACGACACTTTGGTGCCGGAAAAATATGGGTCCACCACCAAGCCCGATATTTGGCAGAGCGTGTCTTCATGACCCTGCGCTCTGAGGGTTTCGCACATGTCCGACGTGCGCCGATCCTGCCACACGATAGCATTATACACGGGATGTCCGGTGGCTTTGTCCCAGACAATCGTCGTTTCCCGTTGGTTGGTGATGCCAATGCCTGCGACGTCAGAGGCGCTCAGGCCCGCATTTTGCAACACCTCGCGACAGGTTTTAACGGTCGTCCCCCAAAGATCATCAGCATCATGTTCCACCCAACCGGATTTCGGAAAATGTTGCGCAAACTCCTGCTGGGCTTGACCGATGATCGCCATATTGGCGTCAAACAAGATCGCGCGGGTAGATGTGGTGCCTTGGTCGATCGCAAGAATATGGGTCATATCTCTATCACATTATGGTGCGGAACTGGGACCAGATTGGCGCAATTTGGCGTCCGCGCCAATCACCTTTGCGCATCAAACCACTCTTGGACAGCCTCCTTTTGTGTCTGATCCAACCTCAGGCCCAGCTTGGTGCGCCGCCACAAGGCATCCTCGGCCGTTTGGGCAAATTCCTGACCGTGCATCCAACGCAACTCGGCCTCGGTCAGTGTGGCTCCAAAATCTTGTCCCAAATCCGGATGCGACCTTGCAGCCCCCAACACCTGCCATGCTTCAAGCCCATAGGTGCGTATCAATCGCGCGGCCCAGACATCTGTCAGGAACTCAAAATCGTCTTTCAAACGCGTGATCAGCTCAGGCTTGTCCGCCACTTCAAACGCGCCACCCGGCAAAGCGACCCCAGCAGTCCACGCGGCACCGGCCTTTGGAAAAAAAGACCCAAGGCGGCCAAGCGCAGCCTCGGCCAAACGGCGATACGTGGTGATCTTGCCGCCGAACACATTCAGCAACGGTGCGCCCTCATCCTTGAGGGTCAGGACATAATCACGCGTCGCAGCCGTCGCAGAACTTGCCCCATCATCATAGAGCGGACGCACCCCGGAATAGGTCCAGACCACATCTTGGGGGGTAATCGGTTCTTTGAAATACTGGGCGGCAAAATCAATTAAATAGTCCCGCTCTTCTGGGCTACACTCGGGCGCTTGGTCTGCAGTCTCATGGGCCTCATCGGTCGTCCCAATCAGCGTGAAATCCTGTTCGTAAGGAATGGTGAAAATGATCCGCCCGTCAGATCCTTGCAGGAAATAGGCGCGGTCATGATCATACAGGCGCGGCACAATGATGTGGCTCCCTCTGACCAGTGTGACGCCTTCGCGACTGTTGGTTTGGACGACATCATCGACGATCTGACTGACCCAAGGCCCCGCAGCATTCACAAGGGCGCGGGCCCGAATTTGATGCGACCCGTTTTGGTCTTGCACCGTGATGCACCAATTCGATCCTTCGCGTGTCGCCTTTGTCACTTTGGTGCGCGTCAAGATGCGCGCGCCGCGTGCTTGCGCATCACGGGCATTCAACAGAACCAAACGCGCATCATCCACCCAGCAATCAGAATACTCAAAGGCACGGCGTATCTTTGGCACCAAAGGTAAACCCGCGACATCTTTGGACAAATCCACTGATCCCGTAGCGGGTAATATTTTGCGCCCTCCTAGGGTGTCATAGAAAAACAACCCCAGCCGGATCACCCATGCGGGGCGACGTCCCTTTGCCCAAGGCATCAGCAGGCCAAGAACCTTAGCCACCGGCGTGTCTTGCGGAAACCGCATGTCGGGATGCAACGGCAAAACAAATCGCATGGGCCAGCTTATGTGCGGCATCGCGCGCAACAAGACTTCGCGCTCGATCAATGACTCGCGCACAAGGCGCACCTTAAAGTACTCGAGATATCTCAATCCACCGTGAAACAGCTTGGTGGACCCAGACGATGTCCCCGAAGCAAGGTCGCCCTTCTCCGCCAACACCACAGACAAGCCACGGCCAGCGGCATCGCGTGCGATCCCTGCTCCGTTTACGCCTCCGCCAATGACGAACACATCCACGATGTCCTTGGCCTTTGTCATCTATGTCATCCTCGAATTTCAGAGACCTTGTTCTCATCCGATCTAGAGCGTGGGTTCCGCCAAGAAAAGGAAAACCGGATGGCAGGGTACTGCCATCCGGTCAATCTTCGTCAAATTGTCAAATTCACGCTTGATCTGCGGGCTTTTCCCATTCCCAAGCATTCACAAACGCGCCGAGCACCTGTCCGACTTCTTCATCCGTCGCATCACCGGTTTTCGCAATCTGCGCAATCAAACCGCGTTTTTTATCGTCGATAACAAATGCGACTTTGGCTGGTACGCCCTCTTTGGCAAGTGCAGCATCAAAGATGCGCGAAATCGCCATTTTCCGAAGATCGGGCTTAAAGATTTTGCCCACCGCCGTCTTTGGCAATTCAGGCATAATCTCGACATGCTTGGGATGTGCGGCGCGCTCGTGCACGTGTACCTTGGCATGCTTGAGCAAATCCGCAGGATCAGCCGAAGCGCCCTCGATGAGTTCAACATATACACATGGGACTTCGCCCGCATGCGCATCGGGTTGCCCGATTGCTCCTGCAAAGGCGACATCATGGTGCGCCAACAGTGCCTCTTCGATCTCTGCCGGATCGATGTTGTGACCACCGCGAATAATCAGGTCTTTCGCACGCCCTGTGATCCACAGGTATCCATCCTCGTCCATACGGCCAAGATCGCCTGTGCGCAGGTATTTCCCATGATGGAACAAATCCACGTTCTTTTCAGCTTCGGTATAGGTGTTGCCGTCGTAGACACCCGGATTTGACACACAGATTTCGCCCACTTCATCCATGGCACATTCGACAGGGCCATCTGGGGCGTTTTTGAAGATACGCACGTCCGAGTACGGCAGCGGCAGGCCAACCGATCCGACCTTTTTTGCGCCGGTGGGCGGGTTACAGGAGACCAGACAGGTTGCCTCGGTCAGGCCGTATCCCTCAACGATATCGACACCACAGGTGCTTTCAAATCTCTTAAACAACTCCATCGGCATCGGGGCCGATCCAGAAAATGCCGTTTTAACCGATGAGATGTCGGCATCAACAGGGCGTTGCATCAAGGCCGAAACCGCTGTGGGCACCGTGATGATAAAGGAAATTTTCCAACGTTCGATCAACTTCCAGAAGTTGTCAAAAACGCCGTCACCCCGATATCCGGCAGGCGTCGGAAAGACCACATGCGCGCCGGACGCAATCGCGGCCTGCATAATAACGTGAACCGCAAATACGTGAAACAATGGCAACGGACACATGATGTTGTCTTGCTCGGAGAACAGCAATGTGTCGCCGATCCACCCGTTATAAATCATGCCTGAATACAGGTGCTGGGCCACTTTGGGCATCCCAGTTGTACCACCAGTATGGAAGTACGCCGCGACGCGATCGCCATCAGAATCTGCAAAATCCAACGTGGTATTTTGCTTGGCCAGCTCTTTGTTAAAGCTTTTGACGTCGGCGTGATGGTTGCCGGGGTTTTTGGGGCGCACCAACGGTACGATCCAGCTTTTGGGTGGTGACAGATAGCGGTTCAAATCCACCTCAAGCACGGTGTGCACATGGGGTGCGTGGCGCACGGCTTCGGCGACCTTTTGGGCGACATCCGTTTTTGGAAACGCCTTGAGCGTCACAACAACCTTGGCATCAGTTTCGCGCAGAATTGCGCCAATCTGTTCTGGCTCCAAAAGCGGGTTGATCGGGTTCACGATGCCCGCAATCATTCCGCCCAAGAGCGCGACAAGAGTTTCGTTACAGTTGGGCATCACAAATGCCACAGTGTCGGTTTCGCCGATTCCAAGGTCACGGAACATATTCGCGGCCTGCACCGCTTTGGTGTGCAGTTGCGACCACGTCAGGGTCTCTGCAGGGTCCGTCGCGCCGGAAAACAATTGATAACTCGCCGCTGGGCGATTTGGAAATCGGTCTTTGGTGTGTGTCAGAAACGTGTACATGGTCTGAGGCAAGTTCCGCTCGCCCCACGGCATTTCTGTTTCAAGTTTCTTCAGGTCTTCAATTGACGAAAACGTCATTGGTGGTCTCCTCCCCGTGGTGCCCGCCGCGCGCGCTACGCTCTTTGTTCAAGATGATGCCAAAAACACTATCTCGCAAGGGTTTGGCCACAGGCTACGCTGGGTCAAGCAGTTTCGGAACGTTGCGTAAAATTCGACGGATCACCAAAAACAAAAGGGCACCCGCGTCGGATGCCCTTAATTTCAAGATCATGAGCCTAATTAGGCGTCTTGCGGAATGCGCAGAACCTGACCGGGATAAATTTTGTCAGGATGGCTGAGCATCGGGCGATTTGCCTCGAAAATCTCGGAATAGCGGTTGCCATCCCCAAGCGCCTTCTTAGACACCCCCCACAAAGTATCGCCCTTTTCGACAGTGTGGAACTTGGGCTCTGGCCCACTGGTTTCATCCGCAACAGCAGAGACACCTTCGACATTCCCCACCGCGAGGATCACTTTTTCGCGCATTTCCTGACTTACGGCCGCACCAGTGACTTTTACGGTATCGCCCTCAACCGAGATATCGAGACCCTCGGTATCAAGCCCCAAGTCAGACACCTCTTGCTTAAGAGCATCTGCATCTGGCGTATCATCCCCTCCGGAGAGAGATTTCCCAGCGCCCTTCAAAAAATTCCACAAACCCATAGCCATAGTCTCCTTACTTCAGTTGCACATACCTTGCGTGGAACTGACGCCAAGAGATAGGGGGAATTCAGAGCGTATTGGACCCGTCGGTAAACTGCAGCTTGGCCAGTTTGGCATAGAGCCCGCCCTGTGCCACAAGGTCTTCGTGTGTGCCTTGGGCGGCGATTTGACCGTCTTCCATGACGATGATGCGGTCGGCCTTTTTCACAGTGGCCAAACGGTGCGCCACAATAATGGTCGTCCGCGTGCGCGCCATTTCATCCACTGCCTGCTGCACCAGACGTTCGCTTTCGGCGTCAAGCGCACTTGTGGCTTCGTCCAAAAGCAGTACCGGAGAGTCGCGCAAGATCGCACGCGCGATGGCAATCCGCTGTTTTTGCCCGCCAGACAGCATAACGCCGCGCTCGCCGACATAGGCATCGTACCCGTCTGGCAAAGCCGAAATAAAGTCATGCGCCGCAGCGGCCTTGGCGGCAGCTTCGACTTGTGCATCCGTCGCATCCGGTTGACCAAAGCGAATATTTTCCCGCGCAGTGTCGGCAAAAATAACGGGGTCCTGAGGCACCAACGCCATATGTGCACGAAAATCTGAGCGTGCTAAATCGGTCAACGGCACCCCATCCAACAAAATCTGCCCGTTGTCTGGATCATAAAATCGTTGAATCAGCTGAATGATTGTTGTTTTTCCAGCCCCGGACGGACCAACCAAAGCCACGGTTTCACCCGGTTTGATCGTAAGGTCGACACCCGACAGCGCGGAAATTGATTTACGTGACGGATAAGAAAACGAAACGTTTTCAAACGTGATCTCCCCACGCACCGGCTCTGTGAGCGCAGACGGAGAAACTGGATCTTTGACGCTATCTTGGACCTCAAGCAATTCGACAAGGCGCTCTGTTGCGCCAGCGGCCCGCTGGAGTTCCCCCCATATTTCGGACAAAGCCCCCACAGCTCCGGCAACCATCACCGAATAAATCACAAATTGAACCAACGCGCCGACACTCATGCCGCCCGCTCTGACATCGCGCGCACCGATCCACAGAACGCCAACGACTCCTGAGAAGATCAGGAAAATCACTATCATCGTCATCACGGCCCGCGTATCAATGCGCCGCTTGGCAGCCTTGAGAGCCAGATCCGTGATGTCTGCAAAGCCTGCTTGGGATTGAGATTCGTGCGTGAACGCCTGAACGGTTTGCACCGAGCTAAGGGCCTCTGAGGCGTTGCCAGAACTCTCTGCAATCCAGTCCTGATTTTCACGACTCAGCCCACGCAACCGACGCCCCAACACCAGAATGGGAATGATGACAGCAGGCACAATAAGCAACACCATCCCGGTCAGCTTGGCGGATGTGAACAGCATCAAAACCAGCCCACCCAAAAACAGGAGCACGTTGCGCAATGCGACAGATACGGATGATCCGATGACCGATTGGATCACGGTTGTATCAGTGGTGATCCGGCTCAGGACTTCGCCCGTCAGGATATTTTCAAAGAACGAGGGACTCATTGAAATTACACGATCAAACACCGCTTTGCGGATATCGGCGACGACCATCTCGCCCAACCGTGTGACCAATAAATACCGCAAGGCAGTGCCCACCGCCAAGAGGCTTGCGAACCCCAGCGCAGCCAGAAAGTACTGATCCAGCAACGCATCGCTTTCTGTCCCAAAATTATCGACCACGCGCCGTACGGCCAACGGCAGCACAAGCGAAACTGTCGCTGTCAGCGTCAGCGCCAAACCCGCCAGAATGACCAACAGGCGATACGGGGCAAGAAAAGGTCCCAATCCGCGCAGTGCGCCGACACGTTTGGACTTTTCACGATCCATCTCGTTGGGTTGCTGCGCAGGTTTTCTAGCCATGAGATGTCTCTTTGGTTCAGTATTTTGACGTTACTGGCCCTGCAAAGCCTAAGGGTCAAGCGCCCAGACGTCGCAAAATCCAATTTCCCTGCACGCAGGGCGCAAACCACACCCCAGAAACCACAGGTAAACTGCTGTGACGCCGCATATTTTTAAGGAAAAACAAATGTGGATTTTTTTGGAGCGGGCGGCGGGAATCGAACCCGCGTCATTAGCTTGGAAGGCTAAGGTCTTACCACTACACAACGCCCGCTCAACAAGATGACCTAGTATTTCAATCCCTCAGAAGGGTCAAGACCAACCCTCGCAAGAATTGTGCATTTTCTTGGGGTGTTTGTCGGTCTACGACTTTAGGCGTATATCAATCATGTCGCGCCCGTTGTTAGAATGGGCCACCTTTTATACGGACGTCTTATGCGGCCAATGCCTGATCATTCCTCGGACACCTTGCTGCAATCAGCTTTGATTATCGATGATCATCCGCTGTTTTGTGATGCATTGTCCATGACCCTTCAGGCCGTTTCATCAATCAACACCATGCACACCGCCTCTTGCCTTCTCGAAGGTCTGGACCTTTTGGCGGGTGGCGCTGACATCGACCTTGTTGTTTTGGATTTGAATTTGCCAGATGTGAACGGACTGGACGGATTGCTCAGATTGCGCAACGCCGTCTCCTGTCCGGTGGTCGTGGTCTCTTCAATGGCAGACAATCGCGTCATCAGTTCCGTGATCCATGCGGGTGCTGCAGGGTTCATTCCCAAACACAGCCAGCGCGATGTCTTCCAACAGGCGATCCACACCATTGCGAAAGGTCAGATGTTCATTCCTGCTGGATATATGCTGATCGAGACCCAACACCAAAGCGACGGTGACGACGCCCTGCACCGCCTAGCATCGCTGACCGCACAACAGGCCCGTATTCTCGAGCTGATTTGCGAAGGTAAACTGAATAAACAAATCGCATTTGATTTGGGAATTGCAGAGACAACCGTCAAAGCACATGTCACAGCAATCATGCGCAAACTTGGCGTTCAAAGCCGCACCCAGGCCGTTTTGATTGCGAAGAACTCCAGCTTTGCAAATATCTTGCAAGACGGCGGACCCACTGGCTAAGGTGGCTGCGCCTATTGGAGAGGAAACAGAATGAACCAATCCCATGATCCACCCGGATCGGCCCTGATCGTTCGCACGGGGTTTGCGGATTGCCAAAGCGATGATGCCATCGCACGTCTGGCCAGCACTTTGAAACCTGGCGACCTATCCCTTGTCGTGCTGTTTCTTTCCCCCAAAACCGACGTGTCGCATCTGATTGCCAAAGCCCAAGAGGTTTTTGCACCTGCTAAAGTTGTCGGATGCACCACTGCAGGTGAAATTTCCCAATTTGGCTATAGCGAAGCTGGCATCGTCGCGCTTGGCTTCCCAAGTGCGCATTTTGACAGCCGCTCTGTGCTGATTGATGATTTGGGCGACTATGATCGCCAAGCGCTCGTGGAACGTATGATCCAAAACCGCGAACAAATGGCGCGGACGCACCCAAAGTGGCTGTCGGATTTCACCTTTCTGCTTGTGGATGGGTTATCAACCCAAGAAGACGCGCTAACCTCGGCGCTGGCGATTGGTCTGGGCCCGGTGCCCTTTTTTGGTGGGTCCGCTGGCGATGGCACGGATTTTGGCAAAACATATGTCCTGCATGGAGGCGCGGCCCACTCGAATGCCGCTGTGCTGATCCAAGTGCGCACAGATTGCCCCATTCGCGTTTTCAAAACCGACCACCTGATCCCAACACAAACACGCATGGTGGTTACTGGGGCAGATCCTGCACGGCGGATTGTACATGAAATCAACGCCGAGCCCGCCGCCCGAGAATATGCCCGTTTGCTAGGAAAAGACCCCGAGCAATTGACACCATTTACCTTTGCAGCCCATCCCGTGGTGGTCCAGATTGGCGATCAGCATCATGTGCGTGCCATTCAGCAGGTGGCTGAAAATGGGGATCTGGTGTTCTTTTCCGCCATCGACGAAGGCGTCGTGCTGACGCTAGCTGACCCAGAGAACATGGTCACCCATCTCGAGCGCGAGATGCAAGCTCTGTCACAAGATCAGGCGCCAGATGTTATATTGGCGTGCGACTGTATTTTGCGCCGTCTAGAGGCCCAGCAGAAACAGGTCACATCGCACCTCTCCAAGATCATGGTTGAAAACAGAGCCGTCGGGTTTTCCACCTATGGAGAACAAATCAACTCTATGCACGTGAACCAAACCCTGACGGGTGTCGCGATTTACCCTCCGGTTGGAGACTAGGCGCGTGGTACACAGTCTTATCAACCCCAACGACAGTCTCGAACGGCAGAACGAAAAACTTCTCAAGATCACCGAGACCCTGATGCGCCGCGTGGAGCAAAGCACAGAAGACACTGGCGTTGCCTATGCGCAATTTCAACGCGCTGTCATGCTCGAGGAAGAGGTGCGGCTGCGCACACAAGAACTCGCGCGCGCGTTGGATCTTCTGAATACCTCGAATTCCAAGCTCGCACTGGCCAATGCCGAAACAGAAGCGGCACGCGCCAATCTCGCGAACGCCATCGAAACTGTGCAAGAGGGGTTTGCCCTCTTTGACCAGAACGATGAACTGGTGATGTGCAACAGCAGGTTTGGCAAACATATGCTGGACATCTACCACCTGTTCAAACCCGGCCTGCGTTTTCACGAGTATGTACATCTGGTCAGCACCAGCCCGTTTTTGTCTTTGCCAGACGGGGAAACGCCCGAAGGATGGGCGGCCTATCGCATGGCGCGCCACCGCGACAAACACGCGGTGTTCAATGCGCGCATGGCCGGGAGCCGCTGGTTACAAGTCAGCGAGCACCGCACAGCAGATCGCGGCACGGTCATCCTGCAAACAGACATCACGGACATGATGCGTTTAGAGCGGCAAGAACGTGACCGGCTCTTGGATGATCAGGCCCGTCTCATCAAAGCCACGCTTGAGCATCTCAATCAGGGAATTTGCATTTTCGATGCCCAAAACAGATTGGTTGATTGGAACCGTCGCACAGGCGAGTTGCTGGACATTCAAGCCAACAAATTTCGGTTGGGCACATATTTTTCGACGTTACACGACCATATCCGCGGCGCGCTTGCGCCGATGAGCCTGCAGAACACCGAGCAGGTCACGCGCTGGGTCGAAAGCACATCCAAACGTGCGCCATTGTCATTTGAAATCCGTCTGGAAAATGATCGCACTCTTGCTGTGTTTGCCCAACAAATGCCTGACCGGGGCTTTGTGATCAGCTTTACCGATGTGTCCGCTGAGCGCGCAGCAGTCCATGCGATTTCCCAAGTCAACGAAACGCTCGAACGCCGCGTGACCGAGCGCACACTTGAATTGGAAGACGCCCTCGCCGAAGCAGAGCGCGCCAACGCGTCAAAATCGCGATTTGTCGCCGCCGCAAGCCACGACTTGTTGCAACCCCTGTCTGCCGCCAAGCTGTATGTGGCATCATTGGAAGCCGATCTTAACCAAACAGACATTAAGGACCGTGCGCATAAGGCTGGAAATGCCCTTGTCAGCGTAGAGCGCATTCTTGATGCGTTGCTTGATATTTCCAAACTGGACTCTGGTCAGGCTGCTGTCGACATCACGTCGATTTCCCTGCAAGACATCTTGGTCCAGCTGCAAGACGAACTGGTGCCTTTGGCCGTGCAAAAAGGCCTCGAGTTTTGTCTGGTTGACACAGGTGCCGTCGTCCAAAGTGATGCTTCATTTCTGCGCCGCATCCTGCAGAACCTCACGTCGAATGCCATCCGGTACACGGATCACGGCAAAGTTCTTGTCGGTGTACGGCATTTCAAGACATCCGTACGTGTCGAAATTTGGGATACTGGTCATGGCATCCCCGAAAGCCAGCAGGACAAGGTCTTCGAAGAGTTTCAGCGCCTAAGTACCACCGCGAGCCCGTCCGATGGTATGGGGCTTGGCTTGGCGATTGTCGAACGGGCCTGTCATTTGCTGCAACACCCGCTGAATCTGCGATCTTGGGAAGGACAAGGGACGTGTTTTTCGGTCGAAATCCCACGTGCGATCCCCAAAGCTGTTTCACGCAGCGTATTCAAGCACCCTGCCAAGACAACCGCTACATCTTTGTCGCAAAAAATCGTTGTCTTGATCGAGAATGATGCCGAGTTGCGCGCGGCCCTCGCTTTGACGCTTGAAGGCTGGGGCATCGATGTGCTGCCATGCGTTGGGCCCAACGAGGCCAATGACGTGCTTGAAGCCATAGATATGACGCCTGACGCAATCATCGCTGACTATCAACTGGATGACGGAGCTTTGGGCACTACAACAATTTCTCAATTGCGTGACAGATACGGGAACTGCAGCGCATGTCTGATTACCGCCAATCGAACGCCAGAACTGGCGACACTCTGCGACGATCAGCGTTTGACATTGCTGTACAAACCGATTGATCCGAACTTGCTCCGCGCTTTTTTGGAAACACTCGATTAGCTCTCGCGGATGCACACATCTGACCGTGTCAAAAAACGCCGCCCAGACCCGTTATCCAACGAAAACATGCCACCTATTCCGTCAATCGCATCAATCACCAAATCGGTGTGTTTCCAGCGCTCGTATTGATCTGCGTTCATATAGAACGGCACAGCGCCAATCTCTCCGATCAGAACGTCCTGATCGCCGACAATATAGTCATCCTGCTGAAACAGCATTGGCGCCGACCCGTCACAACATCCGCCCGATTGATGAAACAACAGCTCAGATCCGTATTTGTCTTTGAGCGTTTGGATCAATGTCAGCGCATCATCGGTCGCTGTCACGCGCATTTTCACATCATCCTGCATCACATCTCTCCCGATCAAACAGCTGGCCCCACCAAAACGGCGGGGCCAGAAAACGTAGTTAGAAGAAACCCAGAGCGTTCGGGCTATATGACACCAAAAGGTTCTTGGTTTGGCGATAGTGGTCCAGCATCATCTTGTGGTTTTCACGGCCAATACCCGACTGTTTGTATCCACCAAACGCAGCGTGTGCAGGATAGGCGTGATAACAGTTGGTCCACACACGGCCTGCCTGAATCTCGCGCCCCATGCGGAATGCGCGCGCGCCATCGCGTGTCCAAACACCCGCGCCAAGACCATACAGCGTATCGTTGGCAATCTCGAGCGCTTCTGCTTCGTCCTTGAAGGTGGTCACCGAAAGAACTGGCCCAAAGATTTCCTCTTGGAAAATCCGCATCTTGTTATCGCCCTTGAATACCGTCGGCTCGATATAGTTGCCGCCTTCAAGTCCGCTGAGCGTGGAAACATTGCCACCAGTCAACAGTTCGGCACCTTCGTCTTTCCCAAGCTGGAGATATGACGCAATCTTTTCTTTTTGCTCAACAGAGGCCTGTGCGCCAATCATGGTGTCCATGGCCAATGGGTTGCCTTGCTTGACCGCTTTGACCCGCTCGATTGCGCGCCCGATAAAGTCGTCATAAATCGACTCTTGGATCAGTGCTCGACTTGGGCAAGTACAGACTTCGCCTTGGTTGAGGGCAAACATGGTGAAGCCTTCAAGACATTTGTCAAAATACGCATCATCCGCCGACATAATGTCTTCAAAGAAGATGTTAGGAGATTTCCCACCAAGCTCAAGCGTCACAGGAATCAGGTTCTGGGACGCATATTGCATGATCAAGCGACCCGTCGTGGTTTCCCCTGTAAACGCAATTTTGGCAATCCGGTTCGAGCTGGCCAGCGGTTTGCCAGCCTCAAGGCCAAACCCGTTTACAATATTCAAAACCCCCGCAGGCAGAACATCTGCGATCAACTCCATCAACACCAAAATCGATGCTGGTGTTTGTTCCGCAGGTTTCATCACAACGCAGTTGCCCGCCGCCAAAGCCGGTGCAAGTTTCCAAACAGCCATCAATAGTGGAAAGTTCCACGGGATAATCTGACCCACGACGCCCAGAGGCTCGGGAATGTGATACGCATAAGTATCGCCATCGATCTCAGAAATGCCGCCTTCTTCGGCGCGAATACAGCCCGCAAAATATCTCCAATGGTCGATACAAAGCGCCACGTCCGCCGCAATAGATTCACGGATCGGCTTGCCGTTGTCCAACGTTTCCGCTGCGGCCAATGTTTGGCTGTTGGCTTCCATGATATCGGCGATTTTCAGCAACGCGTTCGAGCGCTCGGTGGTCGACGTCTTGCCCCATGCCGGGAAAGCCGCATGTGCCGCATCAAGTGCCAGATTCACGTCATCCGCGTTGGATCGCGCGATTTCACAGATCACTTCGCCGGTGATCGGTGTGGTGTTTTCGAAATATTGCCCCGAGAGCGGCTCTACGAATTCACCATTGATAAAGTTGCCATAGCGCGCTTTGAATGGGAACGCGACGTCCAGATGCGATGTGTCCAGCGCACTGCTGAGCTGTGTTTTAGATTGAATGTTCATGTCATTCCTCCCCCCTAAAAGAGTGTTAAGAAATGCATCGACCTCAACGGCCCCTCTCCTCGTTTTGGGACCATCAGTCGGTGCTGAGGGGTACCGTAAGAGCGCAAGTGCGATGTGGATATTGGACTTTGGTCTTAGTTGGGGGGGGCGGGTGTCGACAGTTCTGGCCTAGTACAAGCTCGCGACATAGGTATCCAAGATGGTCTCAAGGGTTTCTTGTGATGACCACGTCGTTGCAGTGGCGAACTGGGTTGCAGGGACGTTGGATACGGATCCGGGCAGGACAAAATCATCTTGGTGACGCGCGTCGGATCCCGCCACGCACATTTCGACCGCCAAACCCAACCGCGCGGCAATCCCATCCAGAATATCACGCCAACAACAATAGGGCCCGGCAACATTCCACATCGCGGACTCTTTCAGCGAAAGCGCGGTTGCAAACGCACGCCCCGCATCTTGGCCACCCAAAATGGACGTCCCGCCTAGATACATGGCCTTGTCACTCGGAAAGACAAACCTGCGTTGCTCCATGAGCGCCGCGGTCATCATATCGAGATACTGTGGGGTCTTCTCCGATTGGTTGGGGCCACATAACAATCCAATCCGAAGCCCATTGGCCGGCCACCCAGTTTCCTTGGCTTGCTGCAACAGTCGAAATTCATTGGCAACCTTGCCCCAGTCATAGGGCGTCACGGGATCAAGCGGATGCTCTTCGGACAAGACCCCCTGCGGCACGCCATACACGGTTTGGCTGGAACAATAGACAAACGGGCCCCGTGTCCACTGTGCCAAAAGCTGGTGCATCGCTGTGATATCGATATCTAATATCTCTTGATGCGTTTGCGCACCAGAACTGGCCAAATGGACAATCCCATCCCAGGTTTGCGCTGTCACAGATTCGGGCAGCGGACGCGACAGATCGCATCGAATGCTGGCGTAACGATCATCGACATCACCAGAATGCACCACCGCAACAGGGTCATATCCCGCCTCGCACAGAGCGGGTAAAACGAATGTCCCCAAATTGCTGCTGGCTCCGGTCACCAATACGCGCACAGTTCCCCTCCTCTAGGCCACGGCGCGGCTGTCGCCGCAATCAAACGGGTTAAACCCAGATTTGAACACAGATCCATGCCCGCTGGTGAAATAGAGATGCACGGCAAGATCACCGCCTGCAAATTCCCCAAGGCGCCCCCAGTGCAGACGCTCGAACGCACGCTGCATTTCGCGCAACACGTCGTCAGGCGTGACCGCATCCGGCATCGGGTGCGGCACCACAAACGGTGCATTCGGGAAAATGTCACCGCCGACCGGCACCAGTTCCATGCCAAAATCATGCGGATTCTCAAACATTGGTGTATCACGGAACAGAACAAATTCGTTCAGCAAAAAGGTAAAACCCGATTTCCCCTGCCCCACCTGAATCAGAAAATCCACCGTTTGATTAAGCTCGGCAAGGGTTTCACTCGGAAAGCCTGCGATCAGATTAAGATGAATGCCGATTCCGGCCTGATCCGCAGCATTTAATATCTCGGCGACGGCGGGCTCGTCCAAACGGCGGTCGTACTTGTCCATCGCAATCTGAATGCGCGGAACCGTTGTTTCCAAGCCAAACAGCACCTCGTAACATCCCGCCAAAGCCAATTGGTCGAACAACACCTTACCAAATACCGGCTCCAGCTTACTGCGGCAGGCCCAATGGATATCGATCCCAAGCGTCACCAGTTTCTGCGAGAACTCACGCAACAAGGCCGGAGACAAGGCTTCGTCTGAGAATTGAAAATGCGACACGCCAGCCTGCGCAAAGCCAGAAAGTCTGTCCAGCGCCTGAACCAGATCTGACTTGGACGGTGCGCGCCCATTTCCGAATTTGGCATTTTGCGTGCAATAGGTGCATTTTGCCCAATAACACCGCCCTTCACTTAGGCGCATGGTAAGGATGCGTTTCGGCGCAAAAATCTCGAAGTCATGCGCATAGATATCGCCCAGCGTTTTGGATGGCACCGCGCCACACACCGGAAACCGCAACTTAAGCACCACCGGAATGGCCCCACGTTCGACGACGACGTCGTCAAACATGTCAAACAACGGATGGGCACGCCCCTGTTCTTTGAGCACTGAATGCAGCGAGTAATTCTCGTGACCATGATCCCCAAGACACATCTGACAATTCGGCCAGCGCCGCCGCACAACTTCGGTCAACATCAGCGCCGACAAAAGCTCGCCTTCGTCCTTGATCTTGAGAAACAGAAATTCATTCGGTGGCGGCATCTGTTCGACCGCGTTTTCGACAAGCTTTTGCAGCAATGTCTGACCGGATGCAAACGCACCCAAAGCGACCGAGCTTCCATAGTTCAGCCCAGCCACACGCGCACCGTTGATGCCAAAAATCACGTTGTCCTGAAGCGTGTTCAATATTTGAAACCCCGCCTCAATATGAGCGATTTGCTCTAGATATGTTTCGGCGCTGTCAAAAAATGCGGGATTTTTGAGGTTCTGCAACGCCTGATCAGCGGCTCGCATCATGGCGCCTGCATCGACCCCCTGCGCCTTAAGGCGCAAGCTGCGGCGCGTGTGGTCCAGCCGACCATTTACGGATCGGATTGCCACCAAGGTGTTCTGGGAAAACAGGCCCGACCACCATGCTCCGGCGACATCCCATGCCGCAACTGAAAACCGCGTGGCCATATCATCGTCATACCAAAAACCGATGTCATCCACGGTCGTTGGCAATCGACCGGGCAAGCGCACCAACCCGATCTCTGGCGTGTCATGTTGCATGAATCACCTGCAGTAAATTGGCAGGACTATCCGCGCACACCCATTGCGGCACAGCAGTGTTTGCCGCCATGGTACGCTTTTTGCACAGGCGATTTGGGAAGCACCTTTGGCACCACACCATGTTTTCCAGCAAACGCGACCTTGAGTTCATTTGCACGCTGTTTCACGCGCGCATCCGAGTCATCAACGTCAACAGCCAAGGACTGTGCCGTCTGCGGTGCGGCCACCACCAGTGACAAACAACCCGCAGCAAACAGATAAAACTTGGATTTCAGGGATTTGATATGTGTCATCACGCTTGCTCCGATCAATTTGTCAAAAAGACGTATTCTTGGGGTTTGGCATCGGCATTCTGGATTTGCACGGTATAGCTGCCAGCATCGCCCGCCATCCATTCACATCGAAAATACTCCGTCGCCATGGGAGTGCCGCAAACCTTGTTGCCGCTGGCGTCATTCACCGACACCATCATGGCGCTTCCAAAGTCGCTTTCGACATAGATGGCTGCCGTTTCGCTTGGATCGAACTCGACAACGAAGTCTTGCGTTGCCCCAGCCGCCACCGTTTCCAGATAGACCAATCCACCTGCCCCGCGTGACTGTTCGGCTTCGGCGTCCGCGATCATCGCCAAAAGCTCTGGGTTGTCACCAGCATACTCTGCTGCGAGATGCAGCAAGTTGTGGTTCGAATTTGCCAAGACATCCGACATGGTTTTGGTCTTTGAATCTTCTGAGGACGTCACCGTACCTCCGACCCGTTTGGCTTGCTTGCCTTCGACCAACCCGACAGAGTTGAACATACGCACCGCCTGAATGAGCGCCACTGGGTCTCGGTTTTCTACGCCGTATCCCAACAGTGATCTTGCGGTTTCGATGGTCTGTAAGTGATCCGCATTCAAGGATTGATTGGCCCGCCCAATTTGCGGGGCCGCGATGGCCGTACACATGGCCAGCACACAAACACCCAATGAAAATTTATTGATTTTCAAGACGTTTCCTTTCGTGTCGCAGCTCTGAAATGAACTTCAACGCTAGCAGTCTGGTCCGATTTTTCAAAACAATTTCTCTGAATCGACCGTTCATGACGGTATTTGTCATGTTGGACGTTCCTGTGCGTTGGCCGTGTGCGCTGTCAAAAGCGCATAACAGCGGGTGTGCAGCCTTCCCTGTCCCAGAGGTGCGCAAGGGCTTTCGCGGCCCTTGCGCTGAGTGGTTACAGACGTGAAAATTTGCAGGTGAAATGCCGCATCAAGCTGGGTTCCCAGTCAATTTTGAACCCGCGCAATTCGTCTTTCATTGCATGAAGTTCTTCAAATACCTCGATCATATAGTCCGCATGAGACTGTGTGTACGTACGGCGCGGAATCGCAAGGCGCACCAAATCCATTGCGGCAGGAACTTCGGTGCCGTCAGGTTGGCGACCAAACATCACGGTCCCGATTTCACAACTGCGGATGCCCCCAAGTTCATACAAGGCAACCGCCACCGCGTGTCCAGGATAGCAAAGGGGATCAATGTGAGACAGCCACTTGCGCGCATCAACAAAGACGGCGTGGCCGCCCGCGGGCTTGACCACGGGAATGCCCAAGGCATCGAGCCGGTCCAAGATATAGCTATTGGTTTGGATACGATAGCGGAGGTAATCTTCATCGATGATTTCCGTCAGCCCTTGGGCCAGCGCCTCAAGATCCCGTCCGGCAAGCCCGCCGTATGTCGGAAAACCTTCGGTTCGGATTAGGCACGCCCGCGCGGTTTCAGCAAGGTCATCATCGTTGAGCGCCAGCCAGCCGCCAATATTGCCAAACGCATCTTTCTTGGCGCTCATGGTCATCCCGTCAGCACAGGCAAAGCAGTCATTCACGATGTCATGAATGCTGCGATCTTGTTGACCTGGCTCGCGTTGTTTGATGAACCATGCGTTTTCTGCAAAACGGCAACCATCAATAATAAAGGGTTTACCATGTGCCTTGGCCAGGGCCGAAACCGCGCGGATATTTTCAAGACTGACCGGCTGTCCGCCCCCGGCATTATTGGTGATCGTCAGCATCACACACGGCACGCTGTCGCCATGGTTTTCAAGGTACGCTTCCAGTTTGGCAATATCCATATTGCCCTTGAACGGATGCAAGGATGACGTGTCTTTTCCTTCCGCGATAACCAGATCATGCCCCATGGCACCGCTGGCCTCGATATTCCCGCGCGTGGTGTCGAAATGCGTATTGTTCGGGATGTTTTTCCCGGGGCCACCAAAGATTGAGAACAGAATGGCCTCTGCCGCACGACCCTGATGGGTTGGGATGATGTGCTTGAGCGGCATCAAATTCTGAACTGCATCGCGAAAACGATAATAGGATGGCGAGCCCGCATAGCTCTCGTCACCGAGCATGACAGCCGCCCATTGAGCCGCGCTCATGGCGCCCGTTCCGCTATCAGTCAGCAGGTCAATCATGACATCGTCAGATTTTAGGCCAAACAGATTATAATGTGAGTCTTGGATCAGTTGCCTGCGCTCGTCTCTCGACGTCATACGAATAGGTTCAACTGACTTGATTCGAAAAGGTTCAAAGATGGTCTTCATTCGGGGCTCCAATATGTGGCCCCTACTCAATGTGGCAATCAACAAACACGAGGGGCCAGCGCCACGGTTGCCCGAGTAGCTCGAGCCGCGCTCAGCGCCCTTTCTGATTGCCCGCGCATGAATACAAATCTTCGACGAGCGGTCAAGCGTTTGAATACAAGACCCACGGCCCAATTGCCGATTTTGGTGTGATGGGGGCTATTCCGACACCGTCAGAAAAGGTGGCAATTGCATCGTATTGGGAATGTCAGCCCCGAGGCGTGACAAAATCGTGGGGGCCAATTGCCTCTGGTCGAGCACCACATTTCTGGCGGGGCCAGACGCGGCCCCGAAATAGTAGACCGCAAAATCCTGTTGGTCCGGACCACGCCCACCATGGTGCCCACGCGAATTTTGCCCGTGATCCGCAGTCACAATGACCTCGTACCCCGAATTGCGCCAACGCGATATGAAAGGTGCCAGCTTTTCATCCAGATGAAAAATCGCGCGGTCCATTTCGGCACAATCGTGTTGGAAACGATGCCCCATAGAATCCAATGTGCACGTGTGCAAAATCCCATAATCAAGATCAAACCGATCGGTCAGCATCGTAAGCGTGGCAAAAAGGTCTGCATCCGATGGTGTCATCTGGTTGTCTAATCCATAGCCCGTCATCGTGTGAAAACGGCCATGATTGATGGTTTGGCTATTGGGCTCGTCATACTCGAGATCCCTGACAGGATCGAACGGCGATCGGTTGAAAAATTCTGACCAATACGAATGCGTAACTGCGCCAGTGGTGCCCCCCGATTGGCGCACCTGTCCGAAAATGTCAGGCTGCGCGACCCTAAATACGTTATCATTGCCCGTCACCCCATGACGCGCTGGCGCGACCCCGGTATGGATGGACGCGTAACAACTTGCTGATGTAGACGGTAACACCGAACGCATGCGCCACTTGCGCGCATCGCCTGCGTCCACCCACCCTTCAAGATTTCCAAATAGGGACCAATTGGCCCACGGCACGCCATCAAGAATAATGAGAAGTAGTTTTGTGTCCATGGTCGTTATCTCGCAAAAGTATCTGCGCCACGTATCGGCTCCGTCATCATGAATGATGTATCAGCGACCCGTCATACAAAAATGCGACATTTGGATCATTATCTCACGCATATTTTCAGCTCACCTATGGTCCCCCTTGCCGCATACGAGACTGGGCCGAAACCAGAAACTATCCACATTTCTCTTAAGCAATTTCATCACAGCGATGGTCAGGTGCATAAAATGCATAGGTCGCCCGGCCTGCATTTTTGCACTGGTACAGTGCCGAATCTGCAGCCGCCAACACAGCGTCGGCGCACAATGGATCAACATCATCTGACACAGCAATGCCGATACTCGCAGATATTCGACACTCTGCGCCTTTAAAGATGACCGGTGTTTCTATGCGGTCAATAATCCGTCGCGCAATAGACGACATCTGTATTCGAGATTTTGGACCACTGAACAGGAGAACAAATTCATCTCCACCCACACGCGCCACGCAATCGTCGCTCCGCGTTTCTTCCACCAGCACCCGTGCGACGTGTTGCAATACGTGATCACCGGCAGGATGCCCGTGTGTATCATTCACAGCTTTAAAGAAATCCAAATCCATTTGGAAACAAGAGAACTTTGCACCATGCTCTATCAAGCGCGGCAAAATATGGTCAACGGCCCGCCGGTTTTTCAAACCCGTTAAGGTATCGGTAAATGCTTGTTCTTCAGCTGCGATCATTGCCCCTTGCAAGCGCAGGTTCAATTTGCGGGACGCTTCCATCGCGGCCGACTTGGCCTCGATCAAATAGAGCATCTCAATTGTGAGATCCGTCGCAGCAAAATCGGCCTCGGTCAGCGCATAATCTCGTACGCCCTCCATAATCGAAATACCAAAGGACAAATTCACAATCGCACCACCCGTGTCGGGCAATGGAACCAAAACACCTTTTAGGGCTGTTTGCGGCATATTGGATTTACGCAAATGCAACTTGGCGCCCGCTGTACCAAGCAAAGACCCCATATCATTGATTGTGCGGGGACGCAGAACGTCGAATAGATCAAGAAACTTTGTCCCGATCAGATCAGTTTTATCATACACTTTTTGCAAAGTCGGTCCGGAATGGCATACTACGCCATCGCGATCCAAAACCGCATGCATCGGACATAACACGTCCAGAAAATCAAACACTTGCGTCACACGTCACCCTGTTCGCACACCTAACTCAAAACTACGGCCCTCGGCAAAGGCACTTTCAATCAAAGTGATATCAATAACTTCTGCTCCTTGATACATTCCTTGGTGCTCTAGAAACACGAGGGCCCCATAATCATCCGCCATTGTCCGCAACATTCCCATCACTACATGGCCGAACCCTTTGCGATCATGGCGACATGTCAGTTCAAACGTATTCTGCGCATGCTCAAACAACTCAAGCTCGGGCAATCTCAAGTCATCTACAGCCATACGTGCCCGCGCAGGCAGATCATCAAGAGAATGCAAAAACTCGACAAAACTCACACCACCGAACCGAAGCAATCGTCGCAACGCCTCAACGTTCGGGTGCGAGACAAGATAGGTCCCGATATCTTCGAGAACCGTATCCCGCGGCACTCCAAGCGATCGAGCTGTGGCATCGAGTACTGCGTCGGTAATGTCATCATCGTAATGCAACATCGCCTCGAAATCCGTGAATTCAAGGCCTGCCAGATGCGTGACCTCAACCCATCTTTGTCGACCATAACTATCCCGAACAAAGCACTGAATCGCCCTGTTTATTAAACCATGCATGGCACTTTCCCGTTCTATATGACGCGAGTATGCCGATTGAGGTCTTAAAAATTCCCCAATAGGTTCAATTGTCTGGAATTAGCTCCAAGTTTTCCAGCCAAAGTGATTTTTGACTGCTGGGGGCAACCTGATATTCGCCATCAAGAATGCCTTGCACTTGATCCGCAGACAACAAAACGTTGCCGCCACTTTCGCGGTCGCGCAGATCATTTCCGGCCACAAACGCGCCGTCATGAACCCGCAGGCTGACCACCTCAAACTGATTGCCGCGAGACGGGATAAAAATAAACCCTTCCCGCCCAGCGCTTTGCGGATCGAAATCTTCGAAAACAATGGCGCATGCGTGGTCTGTAGAGCGCCCACAAGCAGAAACCCAATACTCGATCCGGTAATCCGGCAAACCTGCAAGCTGATCGGCAGTGATCGGGTCCTGCCCCGAAACCGGACGGATCAAGGCCGCCAGCTGGGACAGATCGTCGTTGCGCCCATCATCATTTATCTTACGATCAAACACGTATTTCCTGTCGGTTGATGCTGCCACACTTAGGGCCTCGCGCATTTCCAGATGTGTCTCGCCGGTCAATGATCGCAAAATCGCTACGCCACGCATGCCGGGTTTCCCCCATTCGTGGGTCATTTCCCAAATCGCAGTTTCCGAGACAGACGCACGTCCATCCAAATATCGACCAACCTGGCTATTGGTAGAAATTTTCTCAGCATTATAGATGGGCGACAACCACATGACAGCCATCACGACAAGGGCAAATGCCATCCACACATTGGACTGGCGTAACCTTGCCATCCACGCGCCTCGCCGCACAACCGCCAGTGCGTACAACAGCGCATATGACAGAGCAAAGCCCGCAGCAGTGGCCGCTGCTAGCCGACTTGGGCTCCAGCCGTATTGTCCAACGCGAAGCCAAATCGCATAGACCGCCACACCAGAAACCACAGGCAATAACAGCGCCAGCCCCTCTGTTGCCAATCGCATCCATCTGCTGCTCACCGCGTCCTGATCATCTTTGTCCATGGCTACGCTGATCAACAAAATCATGCCCAGCGCAACCGACAACAACGTCCCCGCCGGAGACAATCCCCCAAAGAGCTCATTGGGATCACGCATCGGCAAGGCCCCGACAAAAACCGCGACAACAACAAGCATCACCGGAACTATCAGCCGCAGAAGATGCAGAACCATATAGGGCGAAAGATAATCCCGCATCTCATGCACAACCTTGAGAGCAAGCCCTAATGCCAAGCCGGTAAAAATATGAGGCACCGCATCGACATCAATAAGCCGGTCAATGATGTCGATGCCAACAATCTCCAAAAGCGCGTTGGACAGAATCAAAATCAGCCAGAAAACCCCTACAAACAGCCACGCTGCAGAATACCGAACGATGATAGACCACGTGCAATCAAATAGCCTGGGATAGTCGCGCCACCCAGTTCGATCCCGCAGCATGACAGACACGAAGGGCGTTGAGACAAACAAAATCACACCCCATGCCGGAATGGCGAAGCTATTTTCCAGCAAATTTTCGACCGTATCAAACCGCAGGCTTGCCAGCCCCAACATCAAAGACGCAAACCCACCGAGTGCCGCAGCCCCCGCCATTGCGAGCCCCAAGCGCACGGGCCCAGAAATGGCCAGCAACACCCCGAAAAACCCGCACACCGCAGCCGTCAAAGTCACAAGAAGGGTCTGATTGTGCACAACATCCGGGATTACGTCGATCAACAGCCACATTGATAACCCCGCCAGCGCGCCGATCAATGCCATTGCCGCACGGCCCGTCATCACTTCGGTTTCAGAGCTTGTCATCCTGTGCCTCCGGATATCATGTGTGCGTTTAATGTAAGAGCCTTTGCAAAGACTTGGTAGTGCGAATCCCAGCACCTCGTTCCCTCAGCAGGCATTCCGCCTGCCATCAGCCGCCAAGCCGATACTGCTCGATTTACACTGTCAGGAATTATGGCTTTAGGCTTGTAACCAAACCTCCAGATGCCCGATATCCGGCAGAACGACATCGGCAAACGGTGCAAGTTCCTCTTCACGCGCAACGCCGGTCAGGACAGCGACAGTCTGCATCCCTGCAGCGCGTCCAGCGATCAGATCGTGCGTACTATCGCCCACCATTGCCACTCTGGCCGGGGGTACATCCATCGCTGTTGAAAAAGCCAGCAACGGGTCTGGATCGGGCTTGGCACCATATCCACTGTCAAAACCTGCGATGAAATCAAATTTTTCTGCCACGCCAGCACTCTTAAGATGCGCCTGAGCAGAAAACTCGGTGTCGTTGGTCATAACCCCCAACCGCAGACCGCGATTTGCCAAATCATCAAGAAACGGCCCCAGCGGGACAACTGGCATCAACGGTGCCTGCGCCGCAGAACGCATCAGCAGGTCTTCGAGTTCGGCCACATCCGTGCCAGGAATAGCCCGGGCAATGGCTTGGGCCACCTCAAGATTTGTCCCTGCAATCACAAAACTTGTCGGGAGAAATTCTTGACGTTCGAGATCAAACTCCAACTCTTGCGCGACAGCTTGCAAAACCTTGATGTCACCTTTGGCAAGTTCACCAATCATTCGCCCTGCCCAGACATTCCATGAGCTGCCAAAATCAAAAAGAGTTCCGTCCTTATCGAACAAAATGCCATCAACGCGCATGGTATGATCCTATCTGCTTCCAAGGCACAGTGACGCGCAACTGTGCACGATACAAGGCCAAGACTTTACGAAGTCGGCTTTTCTGTTTGTTTACGTCCAGTGTGTCTTGGAGGTGCCACCAAGAACCTGCGCCGCAATCATGGGGTCGGTGTACGCGCGGCCGGTTTCATCGCAAAATGCCATGACCCACGCATCATCCATCGTCAAAAAGTCCAAGACCGACACAAGGAAGTCTGAGTTTCCGGCTTGGGTTTTGAGATCGTCAACCGATGCGCCTGATGCACCCAAAAAGACATGCAAAAGATCATCATTCCCCACCAACCAGGTCAATGCCTGCAATCCAAGAGTTTCGGATGCTTCCCGAGATATCGACATTTTTCATTACCTTCGAAACAATTTCTTAACCAATGCGAATACAAAGTGAATCAACCCGTTTGCAAGCAGTCAGGTTACCCTATGCCCGGCACTATTCTAATTCTCGATCCACTTCCAACCAATCGCATTGTGTTAAAGGTGAAGTTGTCGAGCGCATTTTATAAGGTCATTCAGGCGGCCTCTCTGCAAGAGGCCATTCCCCTGATCCAACAAGAAAACCCGGATCTGGTCATTCTCAGCGCGGAAATGCCGGATGATGCGGGATTCGAGATTTGCAGACGCCTCAAGTCAACCATCGCAGAAACCACCCCCATTATGATGCTCAGTAGCGCGCTTACGCGCGAATTGCGTATGCGTGCGTTGTCAGAGGGCGCCGATGATGCCCTCGCAAAACCCGTGAACGATCCAATATTTTTGGCGCGTATCCGCAGTCTGATGCGCAACCGAGAAGCTACAGAAGAACTTCGACTACGGGACCAGACCGAACGTGTCTTTGGGTTTGCCGAAACATCGAACAGCTTTGCAAAACAGGCCCAAATCCTCTTCGCAACTCCGGATGCGGCGACCGGTCTTCAGTGGCGTACCAAGCTCAAACCGTTGGTGCCCTTTGCAATGCATCATCTAAAGCTGGGCGATGCATTACAGCGCATGTCCAAGACACCGCCCCCTGATGCCTTTGTAATTGCTTTAGATCCGGCATCACCAGAGAGCGGACTGCGTCTATTGGCCGAGATCAGAGCGCGGGCCACCACACGCCGAGCAGGTGTTCTTATCATTTTGGGCCAAGATCAGCAGGACCACATCGTGGATGCCCTTGATCTCGGGGCAAACGATGTTTTGACAGACGGCTTTCACCCCGAAGAAGCGGCATTGCGTTTAAGCACAATCGTCCAACGCAAACGTCTTGCTGATCGGCTGCGCCAGAATGTGCAAGATGGTCTGCAAGCCGCTGTCACGGATCCACTCACGGGCCTTTATAACCGACGCTATGCTCTTCCCCATCTGGCACGAATTGCCGCGCATGCCCAACGCACACGTCAAGATTTCGCGGTGATGATTGCTGATATCGACCACTTTAAGTCTGTGAATGACCGCTTTGGCCACGCGGCTGGCGATCGGGTGCTGACAGAGGTGGCCAAACGTTTAAGACAGTGTTTGCGCCCTGTCGATCTGCTGGCACGCATCGGTGGCGAAGAGTTTCTGATTGTCATGCCAGTAAGTACAAGAGCGGCTGCAGCCCAAGTGTCGTCTGAAATATGTGCGCACGTAAGTCGCACGCCCATTCATATTTCCGAACCCGCAGCGCATGTTCAGATGACCGTGAGCATCGGGGTTGTGATGGGCAATGATTGTGCTGTCCATTCGGACGATGCGGCGGCCAAGCTGCTGGAATATGCTGACAAAGCACTCTACGATGCAAAATCAGATGGCCGAAATCAGGCCGCTTTTCAGACGGTCCCACCAGAGTTCCACGGGCTGCGAAACGCCAAAATCTAGTGGGGCGACGCGGCTATTTTCTGCGTTTTTGATGACGGTCTTCCGCCAAAATTTCGAGCATGCGCGCCGCATACTCGGCACGTTCTTCGTCATCCATACCTGCGACGCGATCTAACCATGCGTCAAACGCCACGGCCCTTTGGCTGTGCGATACTGCATCCAGTTTCTGCCGCAAATCCAACACTGCGGGTTTGTCAAACGGGACCGTACCAATCAGAACCGCCATCTGTTTATAGAGTGCCGCTTGCTGTTTGCGCGTTTGGCTTGACGACTTGTGTGACTTTCGAATGTCGCGGCCAATTTTGCGTTTGTCTGCGTGTGACAATGCCTGCACATGGGGCGCGCGAAAATCTGTTCCGGATGGTGGCCCGAAATCCCCGCGTTTGTGGCTCGCGATTGATCCTGCGACCATCCCAAGGACCACAAGGTTAAGCGCAAGTGACCCGATCAACAGATAACGCATCTTGGGCCGCATGCCCGCAGGAGTATCGGTGGGGGTTACATTTTCTGGTGTCATCAGCTTACCCTTCTTCGTCGCCAAAGACGTATCCGGAATCCAGATAAGTCAGATAATAATCGTCGGTGCTTCCCAATACGTCGGTCAAAGCGTCGGGCAATACGGTGAACGTGGCGCTAAAGCCGACCCAGACGCCCGCTATGGTTGCCGTGGCCAAACCAGCCAGCGTCGGCCAGCCGCCCAAAGAGTGCATAAGCCTGAACAGTTTGCCTTTGGAACGGCGGGTCGGGTCGGGCGACACGGACGCTGCGCGCATCACTTCTTGATGTGTCTCAGCATCCGCTAGGACACGTGCCATAAAATCAGGTGACGGGGCCAGCGCTGGATCAGACACAGCGCCATCGAACAGATCATCAAGCATGTCCATGTCACGGTCGGTCTTAGTCATGTGAGTACCCCAATTCCTTACGTCTTTTGCCCAGTTCGGCGGCCAATGCACGCTTTCCACGCGCGGTCAAACTTTCAACAGCTTCCACGCCGATCTCCATGATCGCCGCGATCTCGGGGTTTGACACCCCTTCGATGTGGCGCAATATCACTGCCTGACGCTGCCGAGTGGGCAATGCCCCCAAGGCCGATTGCAATGCATCCATGCGCGCACGGTTCTGCAGCATTTCTGGCGCTGAAATCGCGTCATCTTCTGGTTCGGGAATGGCATCAAGCGCCACTCCGCGCGTTTTTCTCAATCTGTCAGTGCACAAATTCGCCACGACCCGATACAACCAAGTGGTCACCTTGGCTTCGCCTTGACGCCAGTCCGGTGCGATCTTCCACAAGCGCATCAACGCCTCTTGCGCCACATCCTCGGCTTCAGCACGATCTCCCAGCATGCGCACCGCATGGCCAAACACCTTTGGCGTCAATCGCAACGTCAAGACACGCGCAGCCGCCTGATCACCGTTGGCATATAGAACCAACAGGGCGTCATCCGGAATCTCGTCGTTTGCGTCATAGGGCATAGTCATTTCCCGATGGCCTAGCCTGTATTACAAAGGGGGGCAATCTGACCCGCCACCAAAACACGTGGCGGGCCTAATACTCGTTAGAGCTTAATTTTGGCCAGATGCCTCTGGTGCCCCATCCATTTTCATACCCTTATGCTTGCCTTTATGGCGCTGCTTCATATTGGCTTTGGCAGCTTGATATTCTTGGGCTGAGATGGCGCCATCATTATCGGCATCCATGTGTTCAAACATTTTGGCTTGGCGCTTGCCGTTATGCTTCATTTCCTCAAGGCTCAGCTTTCCATCACCATTGGCGTCTTTTTTCTCGAGCATTTTGGCGCTGCGCATTTTCGCCCGCTCTTGCATGCGTTTCAATGTTTGGGCTTCAAGTTCGTCCGCGCTGAGAAATCCATCGCTGTTGGTGTCAGCAGTTTCAAAGCGAAGCTTGGAAAAGGCCTCGATTTCAGCTGGGGTGATCTTTCCGTCCTGATCCGCATCCAACTCCTGAAAGCTTGGCATCATTGGGCCGTTGCGCCCCATGCCCTTTGCAGCAACAGAAACCGCTGTAACGCTCAAGGCCGCAGCCACGATACCAGAAATAAAGAGTGCTCGTTTCATGTGTCGTCTCCTGTTTCAAACAATCAAAGCAGTGTTCTGATCTGCTTTCGAAGTATAAAACGCGAGATATCCGAGTTTCCGTCGCAAGTTTTTCATTTTTCTTTCGCACCTGGTTTTTTTCCAAAAAGACATGTTTGCGACATCGGGACGCAAGGCGCTATTGCCCCTTCAAATATGGCGACAATGCCCACATCTTGGCACGTGGATTGCGAGGACAATATGACAGATACAACAGCGATGGTCGAAGACCGCCCGTTGCGGCCGGCCCTTTTCAAAGGCTGGCGGCGAAAATGCCCGAATTGCGGCAATGGCCCGATGCTAAAAGGTTACCTTAAGGTGCGCGACAGCTGCCCGGTGTGCCGCGAAGATCTCACGCCCCAGCGCGCCGATGACGGCCCCGCATATTTGACAATCTTGATTGTCGGCCACTTGATGGCGCCTCTTTTGCACATCGTGTTTGTGGCTTGGCGCCCAGAACCGTTGATCTTGTTTACGATTTTCTCGGTTGGATGTGTGGCGTTGTCTCTATACCTATTGCCTAGACTAAAAGGTGTGGTGGTTGCTTTTCAATGGGCACGGCGCATGAATGGGTTTGACGATTCATAATCGTTCATCCGCAACGGCAAGAGGACAACATGACAATAGACAAGACAGCTATTCGTAACGCAGCGACCGTCATTGTATTGCGCGACCGGTTAACCGATCCGCATATTTTGATGGGTCAACGCGGTGCCAAGGCGGCCTTTATGCCGAACAAGTTCGTGTTCCCGGGCGGAGCAGTAGATGCCGCAGATGCAGATATCGCTCTTGCCAACCAAATGCCCCAGCTTTGCCGCGACCGGCTCACTGATCAATCTGACCCTGCGTTGGTGCATCCGCTGGGCGTCGCTGCAGTCCGCGAATTGTGGGAAGAAACCGGGCAAATCCTTGGAACCCGCGGAGAATGGCAATCGCCACCGCCCGCAGATTGGACCACCTTTGCGGCCACGGGGCATTTGCCCTCGGCACATGGGCTCCAGTTCGTGTTTCGTGCAATCACCCCTCCGGGGCGACCAAGACGATTTGATGCACGGTTTTTCCTGTTGGATGCCGCAGAGCTTGCAAGCAACCTTGATGATTTCACATCAGCTTGTGACGAGCTTTCTCATCTTCAGTGGATTCCGTTGCAAAAAGCACGGGAATACAATCTGCCCTTTATCACCGAGGTGGTCCTGGCCGAAGTGGAAGCGCGTCTTGAAGACCCTGCCCCACCAGAGAACGTGCCATTCTTTCGCAACGATGACGAAGAAGGCCTGTTTTTGAAGCTTCGCGGACGCACGCCAGATTATCGCGAAGACTAGCGTGCCGTCCTAGATTTCGCAAAACTGTGGGGGTTCGCTTATCCCCACAGCACCAACGCCAAGACGCTGAGGCTCACCAGCCCAATGCCCAGCCATTCACGCGGCCTGATTGTTTCTCGGAAAATCAACACGGTCGCCAAAATCCCGAACACGATCTCGACCTGTCCGACGGCTTTGACGTAAGCGGCCTTTTGCAACGTGAATGCCGTAAACCAACAAAAGGTGCCCGCCATGCTGGTCAAACCGATCCAAAGCGCCGTGCGCCATGCACAGAACACGCGTTTGATCTCTTGAGGGTCACGGATCTGCATCCAAATCGCCATGCCAGTCATCTGCATCGTGGTGATGGCCGATAACGTGATCAAAGCCCGCACCCCTGCAAGATCGCTGGCCACTTCAAGAGATGCCGCGCGGGCACAGACCCCCGCAACGCCGAACAGCCCCCCCGCCAAGAGGCCCAGCCCCGCAGACGGGCTTAGGAGGCGACGCCAGATGGGACCATGCCCACGCTCAACGGGCCCAGACAGAACCAAAAGCCCCGCCACCCCCAACAGGATCGCAACCGCGCCCATTGTCGACAGGGTTTCTCCCAAAACGATAAAGCCGATGACAACCGTCAGCAGAACCTCGGTTTTGATGAACGTCAGCCCAACAGCAAAGTTGCGTCGCCCCAAGAGTGTCACGGTACATACAGTCCCCAATATCTGCGCCGCACCACCTATAAAACCATAGCTCCAAAAGGTCAGATTGGGAAAAGAGGGTAAGTGGCCCGTCAGCCCCCCGTACACACCAAGACACAGCACCGCCAAGGGCGCCGAATACACAAAGCGCGCGAATGTCGCCCCAGACGCTGACAATGCCCCTTGAAACAGATGTTTTTGCAACATGAAGCGCACTGATTGAAACAGCGCGGCGGCAAACGAGGCCAGTATCCAGAGTTCCATGACGTCTGTAATGCCCACCGCAGGTTCAGAACACCAGCCCGTTACGCCCTGTCAGTCATAAACCAGGACCAGCCGTGCAAAACCTCAGGGGGTCTTGCGTCCCCAGCCGATGTTGGCCCAAATGCGTTCGTACACCAGATACAGCGAAAGCCCCACGGCGGTATTTATCAGCGCCATCTGTCCCCCGACGGCAAGCGACCCGGTCGCGATAAATCCGACGGCCCCCATGGTTGCCAAACCAATTGCATTCCATATCAATGCCTTAAGAAGCGATCGCCGACGCGTTTCCATTAATGTTTGCACCTTGCAATATGGGAGGTTCGCCTTCTTTCTTATCTGCATATTCCCTTTTTCGGAATTCAGAGAATAATTCACAAAATCAATCATCTGTGATATTTGTCACCATATGAGCAAAATAGTCGACAAACGTGTGCGGGCTGATCGGTTTCGCCAAAGGCTTGGTGTCGCGCTGCAAGACCGCGCCATGTCCCAAAGTGCCCTCGCGCGGACAATCGGGGTGGATCGGTCTACGATTTCCCAGCTTTTGAAAGACACAGGCGCGCGCCTGCCCAACGCACAGGTTGTCGGGGAATGCGCGTCGGCCTTGGGCGTCTCAGCAGACTGGTTGTTGTCTTTGACCGACAGGCCCGAAAATGCCGCCGACATTCTGGCCAACTCCCTCACATTAACCGAAGCACCGCGTGCCTTGGTCGACGAACATATTTTCGGTTGGCATCTAGAAGCCGCCGGATACAAAATTCGCCACGTCCCTGCCGGCATGCCCGACATGCTGAAGACCAAAGAAATCCTCGAGTGGGAATACACCCCCCACCTTGGGCGCACCACGGATCAAGCGATTGGCGCATCCGAAGATCGTCTGAACTGGATGCGCGCCAGCCAGTCGGACTATGAAATTGCGCTTCCGCTGCACGAACTCCAGAGCTTTGCATCGGGGTCAGGGTATTATGAGGGATTGCCCAAAGACTTACGACGCCGACAGCTTGATCACCTCAGCACCCTGACAACCCAGCTATATCCACGCATGCGCGTGTATCTGTTTGATGCACGACAGCTGTTTTCCGCACCTGTCACCGTTTTTGGTCCGCTGCTCGCGGTGCTATATTCCGGCCGCAACTACTTGGCCTTTCGCGACACAGAGCGGGTGCAAAGCTTTAGCACACATTTCGACACTCTGGTGCGCCAAGCAAGCGTTTCTGCGCGCGAAATTCCCAACCACGTAGACACGTTACGGGACGTGCTTTAGGGCACAGCCCATCAAATCAATCCGCCTTGGGATCGGGGTTGACCGTATGACCGTCAACGGCGATCACCTGACCGGATATAGCCCCAGAGGCTGGCCCACTTAGGAAAACCGCCATGTCCGCGACTTCGGACGCCTCGACAAAGCGTCCCAAAGATGTGCCCGAGGCATAGCCTTGGTATACCTGATCGCGCGTCATGCCTTTGGCTTGAGCCTCGCGTTGCAACACCCCTTCCATACGATCGCCAATCACAGACCCGGGGCAGATCACATTGCACCGCACATCAAAGGTGCCCAATTCCATCGCCAAGGTCTTGGCCAATCCGATGACCGCCCATTTCGCCGCACAATAAGGTGCTCGATTGGGATACCCATACTGACCAGCGGTCGACGACGTCATGACAATGGCGCCGGATTTGGCCGCCTTCATCATCGGCACCCCGTATTTGACGGCCAGAAATGCCCCATCCAGATTGACGCTGACACACGCCTGCCACTCCTCAAGCTGGATGTCTTCGACAGCGGCTGTAGGGCCTGCCACGCCCGCATTTGCACAAAGCACATCAAGTCCGCCCCAGTCATTCGAGATGTCCTCAAACAGGGCTGCCATCTGATCTTCGTTGATCACGTCCACGTGGCTGGTGCGCCAATGCGAAGGAACTTGCGACAGGGCCTGCGCGTTCAGATCACTGACCCAGACATCATAACCTGCAGCGTCAAATGCGTGCCCCATGGCGCGCCCGATGCCCGCGCCACCCGCGGTAATTAAAACCCGCGGCATCACCGAGGTGCTCCAACATAACGCCCAACGCCTTCGGGGGCCTCAAGGCCGGATTGCGCCTTGCAAATCATCTCCAAATTGGCCGCAATTTCTGGGCTAAACGGCGCAGGGCGGCGGGTTTCAAGGCTGACGTGGATCAAGATATGTTCGGCTGTGGCCAGCAAGGTATCCCCCGCGTACATTTCGTGCCAAAGGTGCATTTTTTTACCTTCGGCCATCAAGACACGTGTGTGCACTTCGATACGCGCGCCCAGATGTGTCTCGTCTATGTGGCGAATATGGGTTTCGGCGGTAAAAAAGCTGCCCCCCGTCGCGATATAGTCCTGATCACATCCGATAATTTCCATCAACCGGTCCGACGCATCGGCAAATGCATGCAAATAGCGGCTTTCGGTCATGTGACCATTGTAATCAAGCCAATCCACCGGCACCGCGCGACGGACGGTGGTGATCGGCTGGGTTGCGTCTGTGATGTCAGAAGCATGGCGCACCATACCTGCCTCGGCAGAGAGCCGGACATCATGTGCATTCATCACAGCACCCGCGCCCCAATTTTGCGCCTTGAGGGCACGCATCATGGACACAAGGTTGTTGTCGCGAATACGCTCGAGCTCGCGAATAGAATGCTGGCCCGATTGCGCGTCTGACTGACCCGCGATCAGGTCGACCAACTCGTCGGTAAACTCGGGGACATCCATCAACTTGGTCCAAGGCCATTTCAAACACGGGCCGAATTGGGCCATGAAGTGCTTCATGCCCGCCTCGCCGCCTGCCACGCGGTAGGTTTCGAACAACCCCATTTGCGCCCAGCGAATGCCAAAGCCCATCCGGATGGCTTCGTCAATTTCTTCGGTGGTGGCGATTCCGTCTTTGACCAACCACAGCGCCTCGCGCCAGACCGCCTCGAGAAAGCGATCCGCAATATGTGCGTCGATTTCCTTTTTTACATGCAGAGGATACATGCCCAACGCGGTGAGAGTCGCTTTGGCGCGCGCGATCAGATCGGCACTATTTTTTTCTGTCGGGACAAGCTCGATCAGCGGTAAAAGATACACAGGATTAAACGGGTGTGTGACCACGATTTGTTCGGGTCGCGTGGCACAATCTTGCAATTCACTGGGCTTGAACCCCGATGTGGATGATCCGATCACCGCAGTTTCCGAACAATCGGCCTGAAGCGTTTGATACACTTTATGTTTCAGCTCAAGGCGCTCGGGCACGCTCTCTTGAATCCATTCCGCGCCCTGAACCGCTTCGGACATCGTGTCGTGAAAGCTGAGGCGTCCTTCCTGCGGCAGTGCGGTGTCACTGAGCCCCGGCATGGACCGGCGGGCGTTGTCCAACACCTCACCGATTTTTCGCTGGGCTTCGGGATCAGGGTCAAACACCCGCACATCCCATCCGTTCAAAAGGAACCGCGCGGCCCATCCACCGCCAATAACGCCGCCGCCAATGATTGCTGCTGTGTTGCTCATAGTCGTGTCTCGCTTGTTGGTTGGATCAGAGGTCGGCCTCTGGCCACTGAAATTGCCTCGGGGGATCGCCCGTCAGATCACCTTACATCGTGACAGGCGATTGCTTGGTCAGACCAAGTTTCTCGCGCACCTGTTCCGGCCCCATCACCTTTGCGCCCATGGCTTCGATGATGGTTCTGGCACGCGCAACCAATTGATAGTTCTCGGCCAACTCGCCTTTGCCCAGCCACAAGTTGTCTTCCAACCCAACGCGCACATTGCCACCCGCCAGAACCGACGCCGCCACATAGGCCATTTGATCCCGCCCAAGCGAAAATGCCGACCAATCCCAGTCGCTTGGCACATTGTTCACCATGGCCATGAATGTATTCAAATCGTTCGGCGCGCCCCACGGCACGCCCATGCACAGCTGAACCAGTGCGGGCGATGTTAGAACGCCTTCTTTGACCAATTGCGTCGCAAACCAGAGATGCCCCGTGTCAAAGGCTTCGATTTCAGGTTTCACACCAAGGTCCGTCATCATCTGGCCCATTGCGCGCAACATCCCGGGCGTATTGGTCATGACATAATCGGCCTCGGCAAAGTTCATGGTGCCACAGTCCAACGTGCAAATCTCGGGCCGGCACTCGGCAATATGCGCCATTCGTTCGCTGGCCCCCACCATATCCGTGCCTTGCTTGACCGGAAGCGGCTGTTCGACATCCCCAAACACGATGTCGCCCCCCATTCCCGCTGTGAGGTTCAGAACCACATCCGTATCAGATGCCCGTATGCGATCGGTCACCTCGCGGTATAACCCCAAATCTCGGCTTGGCACGCCAGTTTCAGGGTCTCTGACGTGGCAATGCACAATCGCGGCACCAGCTTTGGCGGCCGCAATGGCGCTGTCGGCAATTTGCTCTGGGGATCGGGGCACATGGGGGCTGCGGTCTTGGGTGCTGCCAGATCCGGTCACAGCACAGGTGATGAACACGTCTTGGGACATTTGCAAAGGCATGGGGTGATTCCTCGTTTCTTGTTGACCCAAGTATTCCCGTTCTTGAAATACTCAACTTTACCTTTTACGAATGATATATGTCAGAAACCGCAAAAATGAGCTTTTTTCCAAAGTCGACCCCGTTGGAGACTGCGGTGCTTGTTTTTGACCAGTGCAACACGCTGAGCTTTGCGGCAGCAGTCGATCCGATGCGCGCGGCCAACCGACGTTCGGGGAGCACATTGTTTGACTGGACGTTTTACACGGCGTCAGGCGACCCTGCCCAACTTACCAGCGGTCCTCTTATTCAAGGTCCCCCCATCGCCTCGCTCGCGCGGTGCGATCTCTTGCTGTTGGTGGCCGGATTCGGATTGGAAGATCACGCAACCCCCCGATTGCTGTCCAGCTTGCGCAGGCTTTGCAAGTCAGGTGCCGTCATCGCAGCGATTGATGGCGCGCCGTGGCTTCTTGCCCAAGCCGGATTGCTGGATGGTCATGTGGCGACGACACATTGGGAAGATTTGGATGCTTTTGCGACGCGGTTTCCGCAAATTGACACCCGCAAGGACAGATTTGTCATCAGCCCCCCGTTTGCAACGTCAGGTGGCGCGGCCCCCGGCCTTGATATGATGCTATTTTTGATCGCCGAACGTTTTGGTCGCCCCCTTGCAGATCGGGTTGCCAGTGCCTTTCTGTACGACCCGCTGGCCGCAGGACCCCAGCGCCCAAGCGCCCCGGCTGATCCGATACGCCGCAATCCGCAAATTGCACGGGCTTTGAACATTATGAGTCAAACCATCGACGTGCCTCTGTCGATTGGCGAAATCGCACGCCAAGTAAGCCTGTCAGTGCGTAGCCTTGAACAACGATTTTCAAATCACTTGGATATGTCACCGCATGCTTATTATCTGCGGGTGCGCCTGAACGAAGCGTTGCGTCTTGCGACAGATACCGACATGCCCGTGCAAGAGATCGCGCTTGCGACTGGGTTTTCGTCACAAACCAGCTTTTCCCGCGCGTTTCGCCGGATACATGGAAATTCTGTCAGGTCTGTGCGCAGCGCAGCACCACCAGAGCGAAACTTTGGCGCACCCTAGCCGCCAACATCCCCCTGAGCGACCGAGACCGATTTGATAATTGCGAAAATCTCGTCGCCATTTTGCAGCCCCATCGCCACCGCCGAGCGTCGCGTGATCCGCGCCAGAATGTGTTCGTCTGCGCAGGCAATACGCACCATCACCCCCGGCCCCGCCCCCTGACGCATAGATACAATTTTGCCCTTGAGCACATTCAACGCGGACAGGCCTTGGGGGGCAGATCGCGACAGAATCACATCTTGCGCCCGAATGCGCACCCGCATGTGGATTCCGATTTCGGCTTGAACCCCCGGCAGCAAGAGCGCCCCGCCACATGTGGTCAGCTCGCTCAGGCCGTCGGCGTGATGTGCGACCAGCTTGGCCGCAAGAACGGCCCCAGCATCCCGCACGCCCAGCGCCGACACCGCATCAGGATCAGACAGCACATCGGCCATCGCCCCGGCGCGCGCGACACGGCCGCCTTCAAGCACCACAACGGTGGTCGCCAAACGCGCCACTTCGGCAATCGAATGGCTCACGTATAGGATCGGAATCTGCGCGTCGTCTCTAAGGCGCTCAAGGAATGGCAAAATCTCGGCTTTGCGCGCTTCATCCAAAGCGGCCAATGGTTCATCCAGCAAAAGCAGTTTGGGATCAGCCAAAAGGGCACGCCCAATCGCCACCCGCTGTTTTTCGCCCCCTGACAGACGCGCGGGTCTGCGCGCCAGCAAATCCCCAATCCCTAACAAATCAATGACACGGTCTTTTTGCGCCTTGCTCATGTCACGGCGTTGCGCCTTGGCCCCATAGGCAAGGTTTTCTTCTACCGTCATATGCGGAAATAATCGCGCGTCTTGGAACACATACCCCAAACGGCGCTTGTGCACTGGCAACCATATACCTGCGGCTTGGTCAAACAATGTGACGTCATCAATGCGCGCATATCCCGCATCAGGCTTGAGCAATCCTGCGACGGCATTGACCACCGTTGTTTTGCCGGTGCCGGATCGACCAAACAAGGCCGTCACACCTTTTGGCGCATCAAAGGCAACATCCAGCGAAAACCCACCCATTCGGTGGCGTATGGAAACCGAAAAACTCATTGTCCTGCGATCCTGCGTGCCACGCGGCGCGACACCACCTCGGACACAACCAAAGCCGCCATCGCCACGACGACAGACACAAGAACCAACCGCAGGGCCAAATCCTCGCCGCCCGGCACCTGAAGCTGTCCATAGATCGCAGACGGCAAGGTTTGTGTGCGCCCCGGAATCGCCGAGACAAACGTGATGGTCGCGCCAAATTCCCCCATAGCCTTGGCAAAGCCCATCACAACACCTGCGATGATCCCCGGCACAATCAGCGGCAAGGTAATCGTAAAGAACACACGCACACGCGATGCCCCAAGCGTGCTTGCGGCATCCTCCAGACCGGGATTAACAGCCTCGATTGCCAATCGAATTGCCCGCACAGTTAGGGGAAAGGCCATTACCGCCGCCGCCACCGCAGCGCCCGTCCAGCGAAAAGCGACCACGATGCCCAAGTACTGCTCTAGAAACGCCCCGACGGGCGCATTGCGCCCCAGTATCATCAACAGGATATATCCCGTCACAACCGGTGGCAAAATCAACGGCAGGTGCACGAGACCGTTCACCACCTGTTTTCCGACAAAGTCTTTGCGTGCCAAAATCCATGCGATGGCAATACTAAAGGGCAAGCTTAGAAACACCGCCCAGAACGACACCTTGAGAGACAGCAACACCGCTGTCCATCCATCAGGCCCCAGCCAGCTCATTGCCCCCCCAGAACGGTGAACCCGTTTTTGCGGAAAATCTCTGTGGCCGCTGCCCCCGCGAGAAACGTCATCGCAGAGATGTTCAGGGGATTTTCGCTGACCCGCGCTACAGGATAGATGATCGGATCATGCAGCGTTTGAGGGAACGACGCCACGACGTGAATATCCGAGCTGGCGACCACATCACTGGCATATACAACCCCCAGATTGGCTTCGCCCAAAGCGACCAGCGCCAGCGCAGACCGCACGTTGTCTGTCTGGGCCACATGTGGCTTTAGATCATCCCATATGTGCAACGCTGTCCACGCCTGAACACCGTATATCCCTGCGGGCACAGCAGACACCATCGCCATGGCCAGCGGTCCCCCATCAAGGCGGTCGAGAATATCATCCGAGACCAAGGCGGCAGGTGTAGGATCTGTTCCGATCAAGACCAACCGGTTGCCCAACAGATCGCGACGTGAATTATCCCGAAGCAGGCCTTGCTGGTCCAGCACATCCATCCAATCCACATTGGCCGAGACAAAGATGTCCGCAGGCGCCCCTTGTTGAATTTGGCGCGCAAGTGCCGAACTTCCTGCATAAGACACGCGCATGGTATGCCCGCTGGAAGTTTGCCATTGTACCGCGATTTCGTCCAAGGCGGTTTTCAAGCTCGAGGCGGCGAACACGGTCACCTCCCCCGCAAGAGACGGCGCGCTTGCAAGCCCAACCGCCACTCCGAAAACCACCCCCAAAAGTTGTCGCAGGACATTCATGTGCGAACTATTGCGCGCAGCGCGCAGCGCCGCAACCGCAAAGTCAGCGTGCCAACCCCAACAGCCCCGCGACGTCCATATGCGTTTCCATGTGATCTGCCAGTTGGTCCAGAACGCGTTCCACTGCTTCATCGTATCCCTGTGACCCAGACACCGCCCCGAACTGTGCCAACCAAGCCCTGCGAAACCCGTCATCGCGAAACATGCCATGCAGATAGCTTCCCGAAATGCGGCCATTCGGGCTTGTGGCCCCTTCATCCGCATGAGCCACGGTTGCAAAGGGCCGCGCCCGATCTGGGCCTTCGGTCCGCCCGATATGGATTTCGTATCCGCCAAAGGTCTGTCCGCTGGCGACATGCGTGGCCGAGGTCTCGGTCAGTCTTTTATCAGCGGTCATCACCGTCTCGAGATCCAACAACCCAAGGCCAGCTGTATCTCCGGCTGGGCCTTCGATACCTTGTGGATCGCATACACGCGCACCAAGCATTTGATAGCCGCCGCAAATCCCCAACACATGCCCCCCGCGCCGCACGTGGGCCGCAAGATCAATATCCCAGCCTTGTGTCTTGAGAAACGCCAGATCGCCGCGCGTAGATTTGCTGCCGGGGATAATCACCACATCGGTGTTGCCGGGGATCGGCTGGCCTGCGCGCAACATGGTCAGGTTCACATTGTCTTCTTGGGCCAATGGATCAAGGTCGTCAAAATTCGCGATGCGCGACAATCCAAGGCACACAATGTTCAAACCGTTGCCGGATCGTGCATCCTTGATATCCAGTGCATCTTCGGCTGGCAATTTCCATGCTTCGGCAAAATACGGCAGCACTCCAAACCCGCGCCATCCCGTTCGCTGTTCAATCAACGCATAGCCGTCGTCAAACAATGTTGGGTCACCACGAAACTTGTTCACCATGAAACCGACAATACGGTCTTCGTCTTCGGGTGAAATCACCGCTTGGGTGCCCACAAGTTGCGCGATCACCCCACCACGATCGATGTCCCCCGCAAGGATCACCGGCACATTCGCAGCCTCGGCAAAGCCCATATTGGCAATATCACCTTGCCGCAGGTTCACTTCGGCGGGCGATCCGGCGCCTTCGACAATCACGAGGTCATGCGCTGTTTTCAAGCGCTCAAAGCTGGTTAGGACATGCGCCATAAGCTGGGGTTTCAGGGCCGCATATTCGCGCGCCTTAACCGTACAAAGGCGCTTGCCCTGCACGATCACCTGCGAGCCGACATCGGTCTCTGGCTTCAACAAGACCGGGTTCATGTCAACCACGCTTGGCAGTCGGCAGGCCAGCGCCTGCAAGGCTTGGGCGCGGCCAATTTCCCCCCCGTCCGAGGTCACAGCCGCATTGTTCGACATATTTTGTGGCTTGAAAGGTGCCACGGAAAGTCCCCGTTTCAAGGCAGCACGACACAATCCAGCAACCAGCATGGACTTGCCGACGTTCGAACCCGTGCCTTGGATCATAATTGCCTTGGACATGCGTGCTCCTGTTGGGCCGGGATGTCAGGGACACCCGTTTTTACCCGCGTGTTGCAGAACCGATTTTCATTGAAAATCAATTATGTAGATGTTGATCGGCCCTAGAATTCAATACCAGCCTGTGCCTTGATCCCATCACGAAACGGATGTTTGACCAACGTCATTTCGGTCACGAGGTCTGCGGCTTCGATCAGTTCCGGCTTGGCATTCCGGCCCGTCAAAAGAACGTGGGTCATGTCGGGTTTCTCCGTCAGCAAGAACTCGACGACCTCGTCAATATCCAAATAGTCGTTACGCAGGGCGATATTGATCTCATCCAAAAATACAAACTGATTGGCGGGATCGCGGATCAATTCTTTGGCCAACTCCCAACCTGCTTGGGCTTTGGCAATGTCACGCGCACGGTCTTGGGTCTCCCATGTGAATCCTTCTCCAGAGACGTGAAATTTCACCTCGTTCTGGAAATGCTGCTCAAGAAACGCCCGTTCCCCGGTGGCCATCGCGCCTTTGATGAATTGCACAACCGCCACAGGCATTCCGTGGGCAATACAGCGCATAATCATCCCAAACCCGGAGCTGGATTTGCCTTTGCCCGGCCCGGTGTGGACCATGATCAGGCCCTTTTTCTCGGTTTTTGTCGCCATCAGACGATCACGTGCGGCCTTGATTTTTTTCATCTTTTCAGTGTGACGGGTGTTTTGGTCGATGCTGTCGCTCATGATGGGCCTCTGACGGGTTCGCGCAAAATTTTCGGCACGAAACCACAGGCCTCGCCCAAGCACAAGCCATCCTGCGACATCTCAGGTCTCGCGTGCGCCGCTAAACACCGGACGCGGCACAGGCCCAAAGAGATGTGGCAAGATCACAATCAGATACAGCCCCCACCCTGCACACCAAAGGCCAGCCGCCAAATCCAGAGCCTGCGCGAGCCGTGCCACTGTTGCGGCCGTAACAAGGCTAAAGGCTATGAGGGTGCCATACCGCGCCTTTAACCCCTGATCGGTACGCCGCGCAAAGGCCCGCGCAGACACCCCCATAATGAGCCCGCCCATAGCCCCCATCATCAGGGCATGCGCCACCACGGACCCCGAAAAGCGGCCCACCATCAGAAAACCACCAAGCATCAAGGCACCTGTTGCCAACCACAGCACCCCCAGCACCAGCATGAACAAAAGGCTATCGCTCAGAGAGGGGCGCAGGGACCAGGACCCTAGCTGGCGAAGCATTCCGATACCCGATGCGAAGAACACCACCCCCGCAACAGTTGTGTACCCAACGACCAGAAGCCCCCCCGAGATCACTATGAGCAGAATAACAAACAAATATTCAGATCGGGATTGGGCACGCACCCTGTGCCCCATACGGACAGCCGCCTGTTGCAAGAATGCGGGCACCATGCGCAGGCCAACAACACTGGCAAGTAACGCAAACATCAGAATGGGCGCCATGCTCGGCACGCCTACATTAGAGGTCACCCGCAGAATCCAAACAGCAGAGCCCACACCCGCCATCAGGCAAAACACGATGAATACCGGACGCCAGCTTTTGCCGCCCCTGTGCGCTTCGACGCACAGCAAGGCCGCCATCCACCAAAAGTATCCCAGCGAGGTCATCGGTGCCCACCAAGGCGGCACCTGAGGGATCACAAGCCCAAGACGCGTCGCCAGCCACAAAGCCACAAGCCCCCACAACGGCCATCCCGACACGGGTGCCCGCCCGGTCCAGCTGCTGCAAGCGGTCAGCAAATACCCTGCCACTGCCGCGCCCCCGAAACCAAAAGTCATCTCGTGAATGTGCCACTGGAGCGACAGGTCAAGATTCGGCCAGACGACCACGCCCCACCGCCAAAGCGCCACACAGACCGCAGACCACAGGGCAGCAAGGGCAAACATAACGCGAAAAGATGCACCCCAAATGCCGCTATTGGGCCAAACCTGGTCGAAACCGGCTGTATTGCGTGCCAACGTGGCCTCTCCTGCTTGACAAACTATGGTGCTCTGGCTCACTTGAGCGCGCTGGTGCCTATCCTATGATAGGTGAATAGGGAATGCGATGGGGATCAGATGTATCCTTAAGCGCAGCCGCCCCCGCGACCGTGACCGGAGAGGTTGCCCATTGCCACTGGTTTCATCCGGGAAGGCGGGGTCGCCACAGGGACAGACAACTGTGCCTAAATCCGCAAGCCGGGAGACCTGCCAGCGCCAAAAGACGTAAACCGGACGGGGTGACTCCGGTGTCGGGTCAGCGCCATCTTGCGCCCCGTCATCTTCCCCGTTCCCGATATGGGAAGATGAAATGGCCGACAATACTGTGCCCGTAGAACTCTTGGTCTGTACCACCTGTCGGGCGGGGCAATCCACAGATATTGAGGGCCCACGCCCGGGGACACTGCTTGAAAATGCGCTGCAGGCTCAAGATTGGCCTGAAAACGTAACTGTCAAAGCCGTCGAATGCCTCTCAAACTGTGACAGTGGCTGTTCGATTGTTGTACGTGGCGGCACGGATCGCTGGACATATGTCTATGGCAATTTCACCGGCCCTGAAGACACCGCATTGATTCATGACGGCATCACCAAATATGCCGCAACCCATGACGGGCTTGTGCCTTGGCGCGAACGCTCGGTTCACTTCCGTAAAAACTGTATTGCGCGCATTCCGCCGCTGGAGATTCCAAATGTCTGATCTGTCTAAACTCCCTGTCACCGTGATCACCGGCTTTTTGGGATCCGGCAAAACGACGCTGATCCGTCAGCTTATGCAAAACCCCCAGGGCAAACGTCTGGCGGTGATCGTGAACGAATTCGGCGATGTCGGTGTGGATGGCGAGATTTTGAAATCTTGTGCAATCCCCGATTGCCCTGCGGAAAACATTCTCGAGCTGGCCAATGGCTGTATCTGCTGCACCGTGGCGGACGACTTTATTCCCACCATCGAGGCTTTGATGGCGCTGGATCCGCGCCCCGAACACATTCTGATCGAAACCTCTGGTCTGGCCCTGCCCAAGCCATTGCTCAAGGCGTTTGACTGGCCTGATATTCGCTCGAAAATCACCGTCGATGGCGTGATTGCGCTGGCCGATGCCGAAGCCGTGGCCGATGGCCGCTTCGCGCCAAACGTAGCGGCGGTGGATGCCCAGCGCCTTGCCGACGATAGTCTGGATCACGAGACCCCGTTGTCGGAAGTCTTTGAAGACCAGATCAGCTGTGCCGATATTGTACTGTTGACCAAACCTGATCTGGCTGGCCCAGACGGTGTTGCCAAAGCCAAAGCCGTTGTTGCGGCCGAAGCCCCCCGCCCTCTCCCCGTAGTCGAAGTCGCCGAGGGTGTCGTCGATCCGCGCATTATCTTGGGCCTGAATGCAGCCGCCGAAGACGATATCGACAACCGTCCGTCACACCATGATGGTGCAGACGATCACGAACACGATGATTTCGAAAGCGTCGTTATTGATCTGCCCGAGCAAGTGGATGCCGCGACACTGGCGGCCAAAATCGAAACCCTTGCCAAAACACAAAACATCTTGCGTCTCAAAGGGTACGCAGCAGTTCAAGGCAAACCCATGCGCCTGTTGGTACAGGCCGTTGGCGCACGCGTGCGCCACCAGTTTGACCGCCCTTGGGCGCCGGATGAGGCACGTCAGGGCCGCGTGGTCGTGATTGCAGAGCATCACGACGTAAACGAAGAAGCGATCCGCAAGGCATTGGTTGATTAAACCCCATGCATGTCATCTTTCGCGAAAGTCATGGCCTCGAAGAGACCGAAACACCGACCGATCTGGGCCAAAGCCCAGCGGATCTTGTGGTGTTGTCGTTTTCCGACAGTGATCTTGGGGCTTTCGCGGCAGGATGGCATCGGGCGAACTCTGGCGCGACAGGCAAATTGGCCACGTTGCGCCTTGCCAATCTGACCCAGCTCAAACACCCGCTCTCGGTGGACACTTATATCGAGCAAACGCTTGAAGGTGCCAAAGCCATTTTGATCCGCCTGATTGGCGGAATTTCCTATTGGTCCTATGGCATTCAGCAGGTGGAACGGCTGTGTCGGGATCGTGGGATCGCGCTGGCGGTCTTGCCTGCTGACGGGCGGCCTGATCCGCGATTGGATGAGGTTTCGACACTTCCGGCCAGCACGCTGCATCGGTTATCGCATCTGTGTGACACCGGCGGGGCCATCGCCGCACAAGCTGCTTTGGCGCAACTGTCGTTGGCCGCAGGTCTATATGCCAGTCCGGTTGCGGGTGCCAAAACCTTGCCCGATCAAGGCGGCTGGACGCCGGAAACCGGCGTGTGTGATCCCGATGCGGTGCGCAACACAGACCTGACGCTGATTGCGATCACGTTTTACCGCGCCTATTTAACTGCCGCTGACATGGCCCCAATCGAAGCCCTGTTTGCAGCGTTTCGTGCACGTGGATTTGACGTGATTGGTCTGTTTGGGCCATCGCTCAAGGCCCCGAGTGCGCGCAAATTCATCAAAACCCAGCTGGAACACCTGCGCCCTGCCGCGATTGTGAATGCGACATCGTTTTCAGGCAAAGGCAAGGATGGCTCCTCGCCGCTTGACGCCACAGACGCCCCTGTCTTTCAGGTGGCCCTTGCGACCTCGGACACAAACGCATGGCAGACGGCAGAACGCGGGCTCTCCCCCGCGGATCTGGCCATGCACGTTGTATTGCCCGAAGTCGACGGGCGCTTGTTTGCGGGCGTGGCCTCTTTCAAAGAAGCAGGCACAGCGGATACTGATTTACAGTTCACCCGACTGGCCCATACGCCGCATCCCGACCGCATCCGTGCGATTGTCGATCATGTGTGTGGTTGGGTGGCTCTTGCCCAGATACCTAGCTGTGACAAACGCCCCGTTCTGGTATTGTCGACCTATCCCGGAAAAACATGGCAGATGGCGCATGCGGTCGGGCTTGATGCGTTGGCGTCGTCCGACGCGATCCTAAGTGATCTTGCCCAAGACGGGTACGCAATCGACACCGCCGGGCCGTTGGCGGACGCTTTGGAAACGGATCGGCTGGAATGGTCCTTGGAGGCCTATCGCGTCGCCCTGAAAACCTTGCCCCAAGCGTTACAAGATGCCCTGACCGCAGCATGGGGCGCCCCACAGGACGACCCAGATGTTTTGGACGGGCATTTTCAATTCGTCGCAACACGGCGCGGCAATGCGCTTGTGGCCCTGCAGCCAGAACGCGGCATGCTGGAAACACGCGACGAAGAATATCACGATCTGGCGCGCACACCGCGTCACGCCTATGTCGCGTTTTATCTGTGGTTGCGCCATGCCCACCGCGCACATGCGCTTGTCCATGTGGGCGCGCATGGCACGCTTGAATGGCTGCCGGGCAAATCGGTGGCCCTGTCTGACGCCTGCTGGCCCGAGGCCCTGACCGCAGCGCTTCCTGTCATTTATCCGTTTATTGTCAACGACCCCGGCGAGGCAGCCCAAGCCAAGCGCCGCATCGGTGCGTTGACCCTTGGCCACGTGCCGCCCCCAATGAAAGCCAGCGCCACACCCCAAAGGTTTGCGCGGCTGGAAACCTTGCTGGATGAGTTTAGCAACGCGGATGGCCTTGACCCCAAACGTCGTGATCGGCTGCAAGACAACATTCGCGACGAAGCCGAGGCTTTGGGGCTTCATGCGGAACTGGGGCTTAATGAGGCCACGTCGCTCGCTGAAACTTTGACGCGCATCGACACCTTTGTGTGTGACATCAAAGAAAGCCAGTTTGGCGACGGCCTGCATGTTTATGGGCGCGTTCCAGACATCGCTGGAAGTTTTGATATTGGCCCGTCTGCCGCAAATGAAAAGCAGGCGTTGATTGCTGCGCTGAATGGCCATCGCATTCCGGCAGGACCATCCGGCTCACCGTATCGCGGACGGCAAGATGTTCTGCCGACGGGGCGCAATTTGTTCACGACCGATCCTCGGTCGGTTCCGTCACGCGCCGCATATGCCCAAGGCGTGAAACTTGCCGAAGAGCTGGTGCGCCGTCATCTTCAGGACGAAGGCGATTACCCCAAAACCTTGGTGGTGGATCTTTGGGGGTCCGCGACCATGCGCACGGCTGGCGAGGAATTTGCCATGGCCCTGCATATGTTGGGGGCCAAACCCGTCTGGGACGAAGGCAGCGAACGCGTGTCGGGTGTCGAAATTTTGCCTATTACCTTACTGGATCGCCCCCGCATTGACGTGACACTTCGGGTATCTGGATTGTTCCGCGATGTCTTTCCGACGCTGTCGACGTTGTTTTCGCAAGCCGTTCGCGCGTTGTCTGAGCGCGACGAAGCCCCCGATTGGAACCCCTTTGTACAGGCGCAAGACGCCGCGCGCGTTTTCGGCCCTGCTCCGGGAAGCTATGGCATCGGGATGGGCGCAAGCGTGGAAACCTATTCCGAGGACGGGCGCCAAGACGCAGGACAGGCCTGGTTACAGGCCAGTTCGTGGTCATTGGATGGCGACACAGCCACACAAAATCTTGCCGCCATTTCCGAGCGGATCTCTCAGGCAGAAGGTTTTGTACATCTTCAGGACATGCCCGAAACGGATGTGTTGATGGCCAGCGATTACGCCTCGCACGAGGCCGGGTTCGCAGCGGCCCAAGCAAGAGTGGGGGGCAATGCCGCCCTGTATCACGTCGACAACACCGACCCTCAGCAACCGCGCGCACGTGCGCTGCGCGAAGAAATTGCACGGGTCGTGCATGCCCGCGCGACCAACACGGATTGGCTCGAGGGCATGATGCGCCACGGGTTTCGCGGCGGGGCCGAAATTGCCGCAACACTGGATCACATGGCAAGCTTTGCCCATTTGGCCGACGTCGTATCCCCGCAATTGTTTGACGCCTATCACGAGGCGACACTGGGAAATGACACCATCGTCGCCTTTCTGGAACAGGAGAATCCGCAAGCCTTGGCCGCGATGAAAGAGCGGTTTACCGCGCTGTACCAAGCGGGTCTTTGGCAAACCCGCCGGAATTCGATTTTGGCCGATCTGGATACATACCAATGACGCGCCCTGCTGCAAAAGGCTGGTGCCCTGGGGCGTATCATCCCATGATCTCGGGCGATGGTTTGATTGTGCGCGTGCGCCCGCAGATGATGCGTCTTACACAGACGCAGGCCCTTGGGCTTTGCGATTTGGCGACAACCTATGGGTCTGGTCTGATTGATTTGACCAGCCGTGCAAACCTGCAGATCCGTGGCGTGCGCCCAAGTGATCACGAGGCGTTGCTTGCAGGGCTTTTGGAACTTGGGCTGCTCAACGACGATCCCGATCTTGAAGGCCGTCGCAATATTTTGGTGACCCCGCTTTGGCACCACGGCGACGTCAACGCACACATTGCGCATGATCTGATCCAAAGATTGGCCGACTTTCCTCAGCTACCGGCGAAAATGGGGTTTGCCATTGACGCAGGTCCAACGCCGATCCTTCAAGGGGACTCGGCGGATTTCCGGATTGAGCGCGCAGCAACCGGCAACCTGATACTGCGGGCCGATGGTGCAACGGCCGGTCGCAAGATCACGCAAGATACAGCAATTCTCGCCCTTATTGAAATGGCCCAGTGGTTTTGTGACACCGGCGGGGCACAAAACCGACGTATGGCCAAACATGTCACCAAGGTGCCCCTTCCCGACACCTGGCAAAACCTTGAACCCGCAAGCGCAGCTAAGAAACCAACACCAGGCCTGATGGCCCAAGGTCACGCATATGGCGTTGCATTTGGACAAATCGAGGCACAGGCCCTCACGTCCCTTTTTCTGGCATCACAGGCCACAGCCCTGCGCGTCACACCGTGGCGGTTGTTTATTCTGGAAAACGCTACGCATCCCGCGACAACCGGCTTTATCTCCCATGACGCAGACCCATTGCTGCGAATGGACGCCTGCCCCGGTGCCCCCTTTTGTGAGAGCGCTTCGGTCGATACACGTAGCCTTGCCCGCAAGCTGGCCCGCGCCGCTAGCGGTCCGGTTCATGTCTCTGGGTGTGCCAAAGGATGTGCGCGCCCGCGCATTTGTGAAACCACCCTTGTGGGCCGCGATGGCAAGTTTGATCTTGTCCGCAACGGCCTGCCATGGGATGAGCCCGACCAATTCAATCTTGACCCAGACACCCTGCCTGACCGCATCGGAGACTTATGATGCCGTATGAATACGAAAAAAACGGCCAAGCGATCTATGACGAGAGCTTTGCCACCATCCGACGCGAAGCCAATCTGGCACGGTTTGAAAAAGACGAAGAACAGGTCGCCGTGCGCATGATCCACGCGTCTGGCATGATTGGCCTTGAAGAATACGTGCATTTTTCGCCTGGCATGGTGGCCACCGCACGCGCAGCACTGGAAGGCGGTGCACCGATTTTTTGCGATGCGCGCATGGTATCAGAAGGTGTCACGCGCCCGCGTCTTCCTGCAGACAATGAAATCATATGCACGCTACACGCCGAAGGTATCTATGACATGGCGGCCAAGATGGGCAACACCCGCTCGGCCGCGGCCCTCGAGCTTTGGCGGGACAAACTTGGTGGCGCGATTGTCGCGATCGGTAATGCCCCGACCGCGCTGTTCCATCTGTTGAACATGCTCGAAGACCCAAGCTGTCCGCGCCCAGCAGCCATCATCGGCTGCCCTGTTGGGTTTATTGGGGCGCAGGAATCCAAAGACGCCCTCTGGGAGGCAAACCCCGTGCCAAACTGTATCGTCAAAGGCCGTCTTGGCGGATCCGCGATCACCGTCGCGGCCATCAACGCCATCGCCAGCCGCAAGGAATGACACAGATGACAAAGATCGGCACCGTTTATGGTCTGGGCCTTGGCCCCGGCGATCAGGAATTGATGAGCGTCAAGTCTGACCGCCTGCTGCGCAACGCCAAACATGTTGCCTTTTTCCGCAAAGCCGGCCGCAAAGGCCAGGCTCGACAAATGGTACAAGGCCTGCTGGCCGAGAATGCCATCGAATTCCCCATGGAATATCCTGTGACCACGGAAATTCCGGTGTCTGACCCAAGGTACAACGAAATTCTCTCGGCGTTTTACACCGAGGTCGCGGCCCATGTGCGCGCGCTGGCTGAAAGCGGCGAAGATGTGATCGTGCTGTGCGAAGGGGATCCGTTCTTTTACGGCTCATTCATGCATTTGTTTACGCGCCTCAAAGACGTGGTGCCAGTCGAAGTTGTGCCTGCAATCACAGGTATGTCCGGATCATGGACCGCAACGGGGGCGCCCATCACGTGGGGCGACGATGTGCTGACCGTGTTGATGGGCACCTTGGACGAGGACAAGCTGACTCGTCACATGCAAGACACCGACGCCTTGGTGGTCATGAAAATTGGCCGCAACTTTGACAAGGTGGTCCGCGCGCTCAAGGCATCTGGCAAGTTTGACGACGCATGGATCGTGCAATTTGCCACGATGCCGAACCAGACAGTGACCAAGCTCTCGGAAATGACGGACAAAGTCACGCCGTATTTCTCGATCGTGATCGTACATGGTCAGGGGCGACGCCCATGACCGGTTGGATCGTCATTGCAGGACTTGGGCCGGGGAATGATGCCCTTGTCACGCCAGAAGCCCAAGACGCCTTGGATCAGGCCACCGATATTGTCGGCTACATCCCCTATGTCGAACGTGTCCAGCCCCGAGACGGTTTGACATTGCACCCCAGTGACAATCGCGTTGAACTGGATCGGTCGCGTCACGCCCTTGAAATGGCCAGCCAAGGCAAGCGCGTGGTTGTGGTGTCGTCTGGCGATCCGGGCGTTTTTGCCATGGCCGCGGCCGTCTTGGAAGCCGTTGAACATGGCGATCCAAAATGGCGCGATCTGGATATCCGCATTCTGCCGGGCATCACCGCCATGCTTGCCGCGTCGGCGGCATGCGGCGCGCCATTGGGGCATGATTTCTGCACCATCAACCTGTCCGATAATATGAAACCTTGGGCAATCATCGAAAAGCGGCTGCAACTGGCAGCGCAAGCTGATTTCGCCATGGCATTCTATAATCCGCGTTCAAAATCCCGCCCCGAGGGGTTTGAAAAGGCGCTGGCGCTGTTGCAGCGTGAATGCAACGATGCCCGCCCGATTATTTTTGCCCGCAACGTGTCGCGGCCAGACCAAACGATCAAGATTGTCCCCCTGAATGAAGCCACGCCTGATATGGCGGATATGCGCACTGTGGTAATTTTGGGATCATCACGGACACGTATCATTGCGCGCGCAGGCGCACCTTTGGTCTATACGCCGCGTTCCATACCGGAATGAGACCCGAGCCACTGCAAAACGCCCTCGGGTGTGGCGGTTTCCGCGCGCTCGGGCAAAATGGGCCGGTCGATCATGATGACCGGCAGGCCCAGCGCGCGTGCGGCAAGCAACTTGGCTTGCGCACCACTGCCCCCTGCGTTTTTGCACACGACAACTTCGATATTATGACTGCGAAACAGGGCCAGATCTCCGGTCAGGTCAAAAGGCCCGCGCGCAACCACAATGCTGTGATCGGGCAAGCACGGCGGTGTCTCCGGCGCATCCACCAGACGCAGCACATAATGGTGCTGCGGTTGTGCTCCAAAGGCATCCATATGCAGCCGCCCCAAGGCCAGCATGACGCGCAAACGGGCGCCGCTCAGTGCGGCCACGGCGCCGTCGACATCCGGCACATTGCGCCAAGTATCCCCGTCTTGGGCGACCCAAGCCGGTCGCGTCAACGCCACCAAGGGCACGCGCGCGCGCTCACAGGCGTGAAACGCGTTCCAACTCATTTGCGCAGCAAAAGGATGCGTGGCATCAATCACATGCGTGATGTTATGGTCGCGCAGATACGTCATCAGGCCCTCGACACCGCCAAAACCGCCGATACGGTGCGGAATCGGTTGCGTACGTGGGGTGTTAACCCGACCGGCGTAAGAAAACGTGGCTTTGAGGCCCCGCTCGGCAACGGCGCGCGCCAAGGCGCTGGCTTCGGTGGTGCCTCCCAAGATCAGGAGATTCACGGACATGTCTGACACTCCTTGGCTGACCATTGTCGGGCTTGGCGAAGATGCACTGGATGGCCTGCCCCCCGCAAGCCGTCAAGCCCTTGCCGATGCCAAATTCATTATGGGCGCCGCCCGCCACGTGGCGCTTTTGCCTGATTTGGATGCAGAGATCATCACATGGCCTGTACCCTTTTCAGAGGGCATTGCGCAATTGCTGGACCTGCGCGGTGAACCGGTTGTCATGTTGGCGTCTGGCGATCCGTTTTGGCACGGCGCGGGGGCTGTATTGGCACGCCATATTCCCCCGTCAGAATGGCGCGCCCTGCCCGCGCCATCGTGCATGTCTCTGGCCGCGGCCAGCTTGGGATGGCCCCTCGAGACCACGCTGACGTTTGGTCTGCATGCTGCGCGGTTTTCTCAACTCAAACCGCACCTGTTCCCAAAATCCCGTATTATTATCACATTGCGCGACGGGGACGCCGTCGCGCAATGCGCTGACTGGCTCGTCTCCGAAGGTTTTGGGGCGTCCAACCTGCATGTGCTCGAAGCACTGGGCGGCCCGCGCGAACGCATCCGTCACATCATGGCCGCAGACATGCTGTCCGATATGGCCCTGACCGACATCCAGCACCCCGTGGTGTTGGCGATTGAGGTCGCAGGGGACGGCGCTGTAATACCTCTGGCGTCGGGACGCCCGGATGACATTTTTGAAAACGACGGCCAGATCACCAAACGCCCGATACGTGCGCTCACGCTTTCGGCGTTGGCTCCGCGTCCCCACGAATATCTGTGGGATATCGGTGGTGGATCAGGCTCTATTGGGCTGGAGTGGTTATGGGCACACCCGACCATGCGCGCCACCTCTGTTGAAATAGACGCGACACGGGCCGAGCGTATTCGCGACAACGCAAGACGCCTTGGGCTTGAGCGGCTGAATGTGGTCACGGGGGACGCACCTGATGCGCTTACCTGGCTAGATACGCCTGACGCTGTGTTCATCGGCGGCGGTATCAGCCATCAGATGTTGGACACTGTCTGGGACCGGCTGCCAGATCGCGGTCGACTGGTCGCCAATGGCGTCACACTTGAAGCCGAAGTTTTGCTGGCAGAGTGGCACGCCGAGAAAGGGGGATCATTGATGCGGATCGAGCTTGCCCAGAGCAAACCTCTGGGACGTAAACGCGGATGGAAATCCAGCTATCCCATTGTGCAATGGAGCGTGACCAAATGATTGTGGCCGGTTTTGGATTTCGCGGGGCCGCCACATCAGAGAGTCTGCGCGACGCGCTGCTGCAGGCCAGTCGCGGCCAAAAGGTGGATGCGCTCAGTGCGCCAAAAGACAAGGCCGCAGACACATGTCTTAAGACACTGGCGACCACCTTGGGCCTGACGATTCATGCGGTATCATCAGACGCCATGACGGCCATTTCCACACCGACGCAATCCAACCGCGTGCTTGAAAAACGCGGCACAGGAAGTGTCGCCGAAGCCTGCGCCCTTGCAGCGTCTGGGCCAAATGCCACCCTTATTGCCCAGCGTCATGTGTCCTCGGATCGCATGGCGACCTGCGCGCTTGCCCAGTCCCTCAAAGGAGACCCCCAATGACAGTTCATTTCATCGGCGCAGGCCCGGGCGCGCCTGATTTGATCACCCTTCGGGGGCGTGATCTGATCGCATCCAGCCCTGTGTGCCTATATGCAGGATCGCTGGTGCCCGAAGAAATCCTTGCGCACTGCCCCACGGATGCCCGCATCATCAACACGGCACCGATGGATTTGGATGCCATCATAGCCGAGTGCAAGTCGGCCCATGTCGCCGGGTTGGATGTCGCGCGTTTGCATTCGGGCGATCTTTCGGTTTGGTCGGCTCTGGGCGAGCAATTGCGCCGCCTTCGCGCCGAAGACATTCCCTTTAGCGTGACACCGGGTGTGCCCAGCTTTGCCGCGGCAGCCGCGGCACTTGAAACCGAGCTAACGCTACCCGGTTTGGCGCAATCTGTGATCCTGACACGCACGCCGGGGCGCGCGTCTTCGATGCCCAAAGGCGAAACCCTGCGCAACTTTGCCGCCACAGGCGCGACGCTGGCAATCCATTTATCAATTGGAAATCTGGATCAGGTGATTGCTGATTTGACCCCTGGTTATGGGTCCTCATGCCCTGTTGCGGTGGTGTATCGGGCGTCTTGGCCAGATCAACAAGTGATCCGCACCACGCTGGGCGATTTGAAAACCTCTGTGACAGAAAACATTACCCGCACGGCACTTATTCTTGTCGGCCCCGCACTTGCGGGCGAAGGCTTTGAAGAAAGCTGCCTTTACGCAACCGAATACGACCGGCGCTATCGTCCACAAACAGCCGATAGCCCTTGGTCAAGCTGGAGCCATGGCGATGACTAATGCCCCTGGACTGTTAATTTCTGCGCCATCATCCGGCACAGGCAAGACCACCGTAATGTTGGGTCTGTTGCGCGCACTGGCCGAAGACGGGTTGAACGTGCAGCCTTTTAAATCGGGGCCTGATTACATCGACCCCGCATTCCATCGCGCTGCGGCGGGTCGCCCATCGTTCAACATCGACACATGGGCCATGCCTACAGGGTTGCTTGGGGGAATTTCCCAACAATCCGCTGGGGCTGACATCATCGTGTCAGAGGGGTCAATGGGCCTGTATGACGGTGTGGCAACCAAGGGCGAGGCAGGATTTGGCTCGAGCGCGGAAACCGCCCTGCGCATGGGATGGCCTGTTGTTCTGGTGATTGATGTGGGCGGCCAAGCCCAATCCGCAGCAGCAACGGCATTGGGGTTCAAATCTTATGCGCCAGAGTTGCCATTTGCCGGTGTCATTCTCAATCGCTGTGCCAGCCCACGGCATGAGCGTCTTGCCCGTTTGGGAATGGATAAGGCCGGAATCAATGTGCTCGGGGTACTGCCACGTCGCGGAGATCTGGCATTGCCAGAGCGTCACCTTGGTCTGATCCAAGCCGTAGAACACCCTGATCTGGAAGAAGCCATCAAAGGCTATGCCACGTTCCTGCGCGATCACGTCGACCTTGAGGCGATCAAAGCGGCCGCGCGCGCGGGCAATGCCGACGTGGGGGACCTGCCCAAGCCACCGGCCCAGCGCATTGCCCTTGCCCAAGATGCCGCCTTTAGCTTCACCTATCCGCATCTATTGACCGGCTGGCGGAATGCGGGTGCCGAAATCATGCCGTTTTCACCGCTCGCGGATCAGGCCCCCGATCCCAGCGCCGATCTGGTCTGGTTGCCAGGTGGCTATCCCGAGTTGCACGCGGGGCGACTGGCGGCGGCCTCGACATATTTGACTGGCCTCAGAGAGCACGCAAAAACCAAGCCTGTGCATGGCGAATGCGGCGGGTACATGGCATTGGGCGAGACCCTGATTGACAAGGACGGCACACACCATCAGATGGCTGGCTTGCTTGGGTTGGTCACCTCGTATGAAAAACGCAAATTCCACTTGGGGTACAGACAGGCCACATTACAGGCATCCATGCCCGGGTTCGCACAAGGGGCGCGCCTGCGTGGACACGAGTTTCACTATTCAACTATTTTGGATGAACCTGACGCGCCGCTGGCGCAGGTCGGGGATGCGGATGGCAACCCTGTTCCAGAAACCGGGTCTATCCGCGGACATGTCACCGGCACGTTTTTCCATTTGATTGCAGAGGCAAGCGCATGAGCGGATTTGTTAGCTTTGTCGGATCAGGCCCCGGCGACCCCGAATTATTGACACTCAAGGCTGTGGACCGCCTGAAACACGCAGATGCCGTTCTTTTTGATGACCTATCATCGGGTCCGATCCTTGAGCACGCCGGCAAAGACGCCGATCTGGTGGGCGTAGGTAAACGTGCGGGCCGTCCTTCGCCCAAACAGGACCATGTCAGCAGATTGTTGGTAGAATATGCCCAATCCGGTGCCCGTGTTGTCCGGCTTAAATCTGGTGACTCTGGTATTTTTGGCCGCCTTGAAGAAGAAATTACCGAACTGCGGGCGGCCGGAATTGATTTCGAAATCATCCCCGGCGTGACATCGGCCTGCGCTGCTGCGGCCGCGGCACAAATTCCCTTGACGCGACGGCTTGTCTCGCGCCGCGTCCAGTTTGTGACGGGCCATGACATCGCTGGCGCTTTGCCCGGTGACCTCAATCTTCAGGCGCTTGCAGACCCGGGGGCCACAACGGTACTGTTTATGCCCAAGCGGACGTTTCCAGCTTTGGCAGAAAAGCTGTTTCAAACCGGATTGCCACGCACGTGCCCGGCCTTGTTGGCCGAAAACGTAAGTCACGCCGACCAAACCTTGCAGCGGGCCACGATGTCAGAGCTTGCAACCCAGTTGGCGCACAACATTTCCAGTGCGCCGGGGCTGATCATGTTCGGAGATTTGGCAGATTAAACGTCGATGTCATTTTGCCTGTTGACCTGAGATGACTGTCGTTCTTAGAAAGAGGTGCTACTGGTGTTTCAGGCTCTGATTTGAGCCTGAGATGAAACGGGAAGACGGTGACGACCATTTATCTGGTCCAGTCCGGCGCTGCCCCCGCAACGGTAAGCGAGACAATCAATGGTCAAATGCCACTGCGTTCGAATCCGCGGGAAGGTGGTCATTGATGGGAAGGGACTCCCACTCGCAAGCCCGGAGACCGGCCAATAGCATGCAACCGCAGGCATTTTGCCTGTTTTTTCTCATCCTGTTGCGCGGGGATTGCGCAATGAAAAGGAAACCAAAACCATGCATATTGAACCCGGTGTCGTAACCGGCGCTAAACTCGTGTTGTCTTATGCAACTGCAGCTGGCGCAGCCACATACGGCGTGAAACTGATCGCGCAGACCTGCAAGGAAAACGGCATTGCCGCATTCCTCTTGCGCAGCCTTCTGGCAACTCTGGCCGTGTTTGTCTTTTTCGAAGTCTTGCCGAAGTATCCGGTCGGGGTTTCGGAAGTGCACTTTATTCTGGGATCGACCATCTTTCTCATGTTCGGGGCGGCCCCGGCCGCGGTTGGCCTGATGGCTGGCTTGGCCATTCAAGGTCTTCTTTTTGCCCCCGCAGATTTGCCGCAATATTTCATGAACGTGACAACCTTGCTGGTGCCCCTGTTCGCAATTGCGGCCTTGGCCAAGCGTATCATTGCGCCCCAAACGGCCTATGTCGATCTGAAGTACCGTCAGGCGCTTGCCCTTTCGACTGCGTATCAAGGCGGCGTTGTGGCGTGGGTCGCCTTTTGGGCGGTATACGGCCAAGGCTTTGGCGCGGAAAACTTTGCTGCAATTGGGGCCTTTGGCGCATCCTATATGTTGGTCGTAATTGTCGAACCAATTGCGGATCTCGCCGTGCTGGCCGCCGCCAAAGCGCTTCATCGCTTGGAACACACCAACTTGGTCGCAGAGCGCGTCTATAAAGGCTCTGTGTCTTAAGCTAAACTGACCATCTGCGGCCCCTATCGATGGGGCCGCATCCTTAACGAAAGACCTACCATGATCACTCTGTCTCTTGTCGGCATCGGATCGGGAAACCCCGAGCACCTGACATTGCAAGCCATTCGCATGCTGGAAACAGCCGATGTCATTTTGCTCCCGCGCAAAGGGGCCGAAAAATCCGAGCTGGCTGATCTTCGGCGCATGATTGCCCGAGATGTTCTTACGACATCTCCAAAAGTCGTAGAGTTTGATTATCCCGTGCGGGATGCAAATACGCCAGAATACCTTGACGGTGTGAACACGTGGCATGATGCATTGGCAACGATTTGGTCTGGTTTGATCGAAACCCACGTCCCCCCCACTGGGTCTGTGGCCTTGATGGTATGGGGCGATCCATCGCTTTATGACAGCACGCTGCGGATTGCAGATCGCGTCTTGGCCAAAGGTATGGCCATTGACGTCCATGTCGTGCCCGGCATCACAAGCCTGCAAATGCTGACTGCCGCGCATGCCATTCCGCTGAATACGCTCGGCGCTCCGGTACAGATAACCACAGGACGACGCTTGCGCGATCATGGTTGGCCCGCCGACGTAGACACGGTTGCGGTGATGTTGGATGGGCAGTGTTCGTTCCAGCATATTGACACCGAGGGCGTGCACATATGGTGGGGTGGCTATGTCGGGATGCCCGAACAAATCCTGTTACAGGGCCCCCTTTCAGACATAGGCCCCGTCATTCAGGACACCCGCACAAAAGCCCGCGAGGCACATGGCTGGATCATGGATATATATCTTTTGCGCAAATCCTAACGCTCAAAGCACATCCAAAGACACTTTGACCCGATCCATCACCACGGCGGTCTTAAAGCGGCTGAGGTTCGATTCATCAAAGAAATGCGTTTGAGTGAACTCTTCGTATTCGTTGATATCGCGCACGTTCAGGATCAGGACAAAGTCACCCTCGCCAGTGGTATAGTAACATTGCTGAACACAAGGTGCTGCACGCATCCGACGTTTAAAGGCCTCAAGTTGGGCGCGGCTCTCGCGCTCCAAAAGAACCTCGACAATGATCGTCATCTCCCGCCCAAGCTTAGACGGGTTGATCACTGCAATTTCACGCTCGATGACCCCTGATGCCCGCATCTTTTGCAATCGTTTTTGCACGGCGGCCGGCGACAACCCGACGTCATGACCAATAGCTTCCGCTGTGAGTCGCGCATTCGATTGCACAAGTCTCAGAATATCTAAATCTCGTTCATCCACTTCTGCATTTCCTCTCAAAACTCTCGCTTCACGACTAATTTCCTCGAATATTGGGAAAATCAAAAGAAATAAATTCCTCAAGTCTCATATTATCTCCGTAACACTGAGTACGAGGGATCAAATGAGCGCGTTTCATGACAAACTGACCGCCTTAAGGCAGGATTTTCATCGAAATCCCGAAGTTGGCTTTCAAGAAGAGCGCACCAAGCAGGCCATCGCCGCACACCTCGAAAATCTTGGTATCGAAGTTCAAACGGGTGTTGGGGTCGTGGGCATTTTACGCGCCGGGTCGGGAAACCGGGCGATTGGATTGCGTGCAGACATGGACGCGCTTCCGATCACTGAAACCTCACGCCACTCCTATACGTCCCAAACCAAGGGTGTGATGCATGCCTGCGGCCATGACGGGCATATGACCATGCTTTTGGGAGCAGCCGAACGTCTGGTCGAGGACGGCGGGTTTGATGGAACCGTCGCATTCATATTCCAGCCAAACGAAGAACTTGGGCTTGGGGCACAGGCCATGATCCAAGAAGGCGTGCTGGAGCGCATTCCACTGGATGAAATCTATGCCATTCACAATCTGCCCGGCGCACCCGTTGGGGAAATCTCGACGCGTGCCGGATTGATTTGCAGCAGCGAGAGCCTGTTCGAAATCACAATCACTGGCCAAGGGGGACATGCTTCAATGCCCCAAGTTGGGGTCGACGCCATCACCGTCGGAGCAGAGCTCGTTCTCGCGTTGCAAACCATTGTTGCACGTAAACTCGCCCCCGGCGCGGGTGCTGTGGTCTCCGTGACAGAGTTCTCGACGGATGGTCAGCGCAACGTTTTACCCGGTCAGGCGGTGCTCAAGGGGGATGCCCGCGCGCGAGCCCCCGAAGATCGCGCACGCATTGAACATTTGATGCGACAGATATCGGCAGGAGTTGCCGCGGCCCATGGTGTGACCATTGATGTGGAATTTCGCACCGAGTTTGTCGAAACGATCAATGCCCGAACCCCGACCGAGGCCGTCTATCGCGCTGGGGGTGCCGCAGGGTTGAGCGTCATTCAGGATCGCACCCCGATGAGTTTTTCCGAAGATTTCGCACATTTTGCCACTGCGGTTCCGGCATGTTTTTTGCTGTTGGGCAATGGCATGGACGGCCCAAATGGACAGCCACTTCATGCCTCGGATTATGATTTTAATGATGCGTTGCTGCCGATTGGCGCAAACTTCTGGGTGCAGTTGGTCAAGGATCGCCTGCCAGTCGAAAAGGACAGACTATGATTGATATTTTTGCACACGCCGAATTGCACCACATTGCGGCCACGCCCAAAGCTGGGACAGCCGTCGACCACGTGTTGCCCAGATCGGGGTTTGAGGCCGCGTGGACCGAGATCACCGCATGGGACGGCTATGCGCCAACCCCTATGGTGTCGCTGGCGCATCTCGCCAAACGCGTGAATGTCGCGCGCATTGACTATAAACACGAGGGCCCCCGCTTTGGTCTGGGCAGTTTTAAGGCGCTTGGCGCGGCCTATGCGGCGCTGCGGGTCTTGGCGCAAGAGGTCTCGCGCCGTGTGGGCCATCCGGTCAGCTTGCAAGACATTCGCGATGGCCGCTATGCGGAAGTATGCACGCAGATTACCTTGGTGTCGGCAACAGATGGCAACCATGGCCGGTCATTGGCGTGGGGCTGTCAACGTTTTGGCGCACCTTGTCGTATCTATATCCACGCAGAGGTCAGCGAAGGGCGTGCCCAAGCCATGCGGGATTTGGGCGCCGAGGTCATTCGAATCGACGGGGATTATGATGCCTCGGTCGCCCTTGCCCGCGCCGAAGCCGATGAGAATGGCTGGTTTGTCGTGTCGGACACCAGTTGGGAGGGGTATTCTGAACCTCCTCGAGACGTAATGACCGGATATGGCGTCATGACCCGCGAGGCCTGCGAAGCCCTCACCAGTGCCCCGACACATGTATTCCTGCAAGGGGGCGTCGGCGGTCTGGCGGCATCGGTCACGGCAAGCCTGAAACAATACTGGGGGGATGCGTGCCCTCGGGTTGTGATTGTCGAACCCGAACTGGCCGCGTGTTTGTACGAGAGCGCGCGCACAGGCGTCGCCACATCGGTCGATATCGCAGAAGAGACCATTATGGCGGGATTGTCTTGTGGGGAGCCGTCTGAAATGGCGTGGGACATTCTGGCAGAAGAAGCCAACGACTATGTGACCATTCCCGACAGCATTGTGGCCCCCACTGTGCGTCTTTTGGCCAGACCTCTGGACGGTGATCCCGCGCTCGACGCTGGAGAAAGCGCCGTGGCCGGACTTGCGGCCCTGATTGCGGCACGTCAATCGCTGAGCCTATCCGAACAGCTTGGGCTGGATGACACATCACGCATCTTGTTGATTGGCTCCGAAGGGGTCACGGACCCTGACATTTTTGATGCTATCATGACCGGCACAACGCTTGGCTAAGGCACAGGAGCCTCGGATGAAACTGGAATTCACCACAGACGGCGGCATTGGCACACGCGCCAATTTGGGCATCATCGTGCTGGAAACTGACGAAACGCTCGAGAGCGAGTTCGCAACCATGACCGATATCACCGGTGTCGCTCTGTATCACAGCCGCATCCCGATGGTTGCCGAAATCCGCCCTGACACGTTGGCGCGTATGGAAACAGATCTTCCGAAATCGGTTGGGCTGTTCCCGTCATCTTTGGAATTTGACGTGATCGGCTACGGATGCACCTCTGCGTCTTCGGTCATTGGATCGGATGGGGTTGCGCAGGCCATCAAATCTGAACGCCCCAACGCCCAAGTGACCGACCCGCTCGCGGCAATTGTGGCAGCAGGACACGCGTTGGATGCAAAACGACTCGGGTTTGTGACACCGTATGTGGCCGACGTCTCTCAAAAGATGCGATCCAGACTGGAGGATGCAGGATTTAGCATTGCCGGCTTTGGCTCGTTCGAAGAAGGCGACGATCGTGTTGTCGCGCGCATTTGCGAACAGTCGATTGTCCAAGCCGCCCTTGCAGTGGCCGAGATGTCGCCGTGTGACGCCATCGTCATTTCGTGCACCAATCTGCGGTGTTTGCGGATCATCCCAGAGATCGAGCAGCGCACGGGCGTTCCAGTTCTATCCAGCAATCAAGCCCTCGCCTGGCATATGTTGCGCTTGGCCAACGTGCCGGACATACACCCGGAATTTGGCCAGCTATTCACCAAATAACCCCTTGTCGACAAAAGCTTAGTTGTTTCAAATGCCATCTCAATTGATCCCACGAGGCGTTTGGTATCTTGACCTGACCTTCCGATCGGATCAGCATCTGCCAAACTCTAAGTAAGGTATCAACATGACACATCCGCTATTGAGCGAGCAGGACATTGACGCGTTTCAAAAGGACGGCGTGGTATTGGTGCGGGGCCTGTTTGCCGATCATGTGCAAACGCTGCGGGCTGGTATTGAACGCAATATGGAAAACCCTGGACCGTATGCGTCAAATAACGAGAAATCCGGCCAGACGGGGCGGTTTTTTGACGATTATTGCAATTGGCAATCCATTCCAGAGTTCGAGGACGTCATTCGAAACTCTGCCGCAGCGCAGGTGGCTTCCGATCTGATGAAATCAAACACCGTTCAGGTGTTTCATGATCATGTGCTTGTCAAAGAACCCGGAACCTCTATGGCCACGCCATGGCACACGGATGGGCCTTACTATTTTGTGCGAGGCAAACAAACCGTCAGCTTTTGGTCGCCGGTTGATCCCGTGCAAGAGGCCACATTGCGCATGGTGGCTGGATCGCACACCTGGGAAAAACCCGTATTGCCGACACGGTGGGTCAGCGAAGAAAGCTTTTTTGCCAACGAAGACGATTATATGCCAATTCCTGATCCCGATGCAGAAGGCATGCGCGTGCTCGAATGGACGATGGAACCCGGCGACGCGGTGGCCTTCAACTTTGATGTTCTGCACGGGGCGCGAGGCAATACGTCAACAACCCGCCGACGGGCCTTTTCTCTCCGCCTTCTGGGGGATGATGCACACTATGTCGAGCGCCCCGGCCCAACATCACCGCCCTTTCCCAACCATGGTATGCGAGCAGGCGAAAAGCTGCGCCAAGATTGGTTCCCAACCATCTGGCCAAAGTAAGACAACAACGCATAAAGCCGCCCGAGGGCGGCTTTATCGTGTTCTTGGCATCTCATATCTGCCCTAACCAGTCAGTTCGGCTAGCTCAGTTGGTTCTTAACCATTGGTCCGACTTTGCCAAAATCCATTTGACCGGTGTATTTGGATTTGAGCGCACCCATGATTTTGCCCATATCACGAATAGAACTGGCACCTGTGTCCGCAACAGCGGCTTCGATAGCAGCTACAATTTCCGCGTCACTCAGTTGCTTTGGCAGGAAATCTTCGATGACCGTAATTTCCGAAAGCTCGCGCTCGGCCAGATCAAGACGCCCACCTTCTTCGTAGGTCCGCGCACTTTCCTGACGCTGTTTGACCATTTTGGACAAAATGGACAGCACCTCAGCGTCACCAACGCCCTCTTCAGCTCCATCGCCGCGCGCAGCAATGTCACGGTCCTTGATCGCAGCAATGATCAGCCGCAGCGTCGAAAGCCGATCAGCGGCTCGATCACGCATCGCCTGTTTCATCGCAGAATTGATTTCGTCTCGCAGTGTCATTCGGTTCGCCAATTGCTAATAATCACAAGGCTCGGACCATATATAATGCGGCATCGCGTGGCAACCTTGTGTCAATTCAGCTAAGATACTGTTTTTCAACAATATCTGAATTTACCCCATCCCTTGACGCTGCGCGCGTGCCGACATAGTTTCCCGACAATTTGCCAGCCAGAGAGTCGCACCATGCCCCACGAGACGAAAACTACCCCGACCGCCTGCCTTGCCCTTGCAGATGGCACCTTGTTTTATGGACGTGGATTTGGTGCCACCGGCGAGACTGTGGCAGAGCTTTGTTTTAACACAGCGATGACCGGATATCAGGAAATCATGACCGATCCGTCCTATGCGGGCCAGATTGTGACCTTTACCTTCCCCCACATCGGCAACACGGGCGTCACGCCAGAAGATGACGAAACAGCCGATCCAGCCGCCGCAGGCATGGTGGTTAAATGGGATCCGACCGAGCCCTCGAACTGGCGCTCGACCGACACACTGTCAAACTGGCTCGCGTCGCGCGGACGCATCGCGATTGGCGGCATTGATACCCGCAGTCTGACGCGCGCCATTCGTCAGCAAGGCGCGCCACACGCCGCCTTGGCCCATAACCCGGATGGAATTTTTGACACGGATGCCCTGATCGCCAAAGCACGTGGGTTCTCGGGCCTCGAGGGGCTTGATCTTGCCAAGACCGTGACCTGTGCACAGTCATATCGCTGGGATGAAATGCGCTGGGCGTGGCCCGAGGGCTATAGCCGTCAAGAAGCCCCAAAGCACAAAGTTGTGGCAATTGATTACGGTGCAAAACGCAACATCCTGCGCTGCTTGGCGTCTGCTGGCTGTGATGTCACGGTATTGCCTGCCTCTGCCACCGCCGACGACATCCTAGCCCATAACCCCGATGGTGTCTTTTTGTCCAACGGCCCCGGTGATCCTGCGGCGACCGGTGCGTATGCCGTGCCAATGATCAAAGATATTCTCAAAACAGATCTGCCGGTGTTTGGCATTTGTCTTGGGCATCAGATGCTGGCCTTGGCGCTTGGCGCAAAAACCGTCAAGATGAACCACGGCCACCACGGCGCAAACCACCCTGTTAAGGATCTGGAAACCAACAAGGTTGAGATCACATCCATGAACCACGGGTTTGCAGTCGATGCACAATCGTTGCCGGAGGGCATCGCGGAAACACATCGCTCTTTGTTTGATGGGTCAAATTGTGGGATTCGCATGACGGACCGCCCAGTGTATTCGGTCCAACATCACCCCGAAGCAAGCCCCGGACCGCAGGACAGCTTCTATCTGTTTGAGAAATTTGCGGCCTACATGGCAGAGCGCAAAGCTTAACGCGTTGAAAAGGTGAAACCTTCACCTTTATTAATACCTTATTAACCCATCCTCGCGCACGATCTTGCTCCAAGATAAGCGAGGGCGGGGGCATGAGCGAACCAAGACTACAAATGCGCGAGGCCGCAGCGGCCCCGCACCATTTGGGGCAGATTTCTCTTGGGCGCCATCTCCTTGAAACTGACCTGATTGCCCCTTGGCAGTTGTTTTATGCTTTGGACAAGCAAAAACAATGGGATGCCCCTTTGGGGGATATCTTACTGTCAAATGGGTGGATCACTCCTGAGGACTGGCGCGACGCTCTGGCCAGACACCTGACTGCACAAAGCGTGAACCTGAGAATACAACCGCCCGACCCACGTCTGACCAATATCCTGCCCCCAGATTTATGTTTAAAATACAACATCGTACCGTGGATGTCGGTCGGAGGCTTGCTTATTCTGGTGACCGGACGCCCCGAGCACCTAGAGACCCAGAGGCCAAATCTGCCACTGGAAGTACGGCGCGCATTGATTGCAGTATCCACAGAGACGGATGTCGAAACCTGTCTGGCGACGTTGCACCGGCGCGCTCTGACCCGCCAAGCTGAGACCCGGACCGATCCCATCTATAGCTGTCGGAACTGGAATATCACCCAGTCGACACATGCCGCAAAAGTATGGGGGCTCATCGGCGCAAGCCTGATCACCTGTGCGATTTTTGCCAATTCGGTTCTTGTGCTTCTTACCCTGTGGGCATTGTTTTCCCTCTTCGCAGTTGCAACCATGAAGACGTTGGCCACTGTGGCACACAAGCGCGCTCCGCTTGCGCAGACCCAAAGTGCGCCGCGCGCACCGCTTCCACGCATATCCATTATGGTCCCGTTGTACAAAGAGACTGAGATTGCGCACGCATTAATCGCACGCCTCGCAAAACTCTCGTATCCCAAAGCGCTGCTTGATGTGCTGTTGGTTCTTGAAGAAAAGGATGACCTCACCCGCGCAACCATATCTCGTACAGCTTTGCCACGATGGCTAAGAGTCGTCGAAGTCCCCGCTGGAAGCGGGCTGACGACGAAACCACGCGCACTTAACTACGCATTGGATTTTTGCAAAGGAAACATTGTCGGCATCTGGGACGCCGAAGATGCCCCCGCACCTGCGCAACTGGAACACGTTGCCAAACATTTCGCCAGTGCTGATCCTGATGTGGCCTGCCTGCAAGGTGTACTGGACTATTACAACCCTTGGACAAACTGGTTATCACGTTGTTTTACAATAGAATATTCTACGTGGTTTCGCGTGGTGCTTCCGGGTTTGGCTCGCATGGGCTTCCCGATCCCGCTTGGGGGAACAACCCTGTTTTTGCGCCGCGACGTCATCGAGGCCGTCGGAGGATGGGACGCGCATAATGTCACTGAAGATGCCGATTTGGGGATTCGGTTGGCACGCTTTGGATATCGTACAGAGCTTCTGACGACGGTCACCCAAGAAGAGGCCAACTGTCGTCCCTTGGCTTGGGTCCGTCAGCGATCACGCTGGCTCAAGGGATACATGACCACCTATCTGGTCCATATGCGCAGCCCGCTCCGGCTTTGGTCAGAAATCGGCCCCCGTCAATTTTTGGGTGTCCAACTCATTTTTGTCGCCACCCTGTCTCAGTTCATTCTTGCGCCGTTGATCTGGATGTTCTGGGGCACACTGCTTGGGGGGGGGGCATCCTATCATAGGCTGGCTGCCACCACCTGCCATGAAACTCGTCGCTGTGGCGCTGTTGTGTATCGGCTTGATCAACGCAACGATCGCAGCAAGGGCGATCTCGGGTCAAAATCGCATCGCTCTGTTTGGCTGGATATTGACGATGCCAATCTATTTCACGCTGGCCACGCTTGCCGCTTACAAAGCTCTGTTCGAGCTAGCCTTTCGTCCGTTCTATTGGGACAAAACTGCACACGGAAAAACCACAGAAGCCACCGCGACCACCTGATCAGGAATCAGATTCCTGTTTGAGACGCGTGACAAACGCTTTGGAGATATGATCACGGAGCGCTTCGTAAGCCGCCAATTCTTGACGTGCCTCAATCGCATCGACAATTGCGGCATGTTCAACAAGCGTGTCTTCTCCGCGCCCTTCCACAGCAATTGACGTTGTCGCCATCAACGCCATAGACCGATGTACCAAGTCAAGTTGCTGAACCAGATACCGGTTGTGCGACGCAAGGTGGATTTGTTTATGAAATCGACGATTGGCCCGCGCAAGTGCGGAAGGATCATTTACCAATCGATGATCATCCGAAACCATATCCCGCAAAACACGTACCTCTTCTTCGGTGGCGTGGCGGGCCGCCAACCGTGCCGCCAACCCTTCAAGTTCGGTCCGTACAACATACAGCTCGGCCATCTGGTTGTGATCCAAGGATGACACAATCAGGCTTCGGCCGTCTCGCGCCAGCAATGACTGGGTTTCCAGACGCTGAAGCGCCTCTCGAATGGGCGTTCTCGAAACGCCGAACCGTTCGGCCAGATCGCTCTCGACAAGGCGATCGCCGGGCTTATAGACGCCGACGTCAATCGCCTCGAGAATAAGCGTGTAAGCATCTTTGTGTGGTGACCGCACCTGAGACATGATTTATCTTTCTTTCTGCACATATCGCGCTAGCGTCGAGACTATGCCTGCAGGCCCTATCTTTTCAACCCCACCATTGCACCGTGGTGCATCTCAACCAAGGTTCACCCTATGCCCAAAGACTCATTTTCTCATGTCGCGACTTGGGTGTTCGATCTGGACAACACCTTGTACCCGCCCCAAGCGCGGCTGTTTGACCAAATCGAAGTCAGGATGACCCAATATGTCATGGATGCCTTGGGCGTAGATCGTGCAAGAGCGGATCACTTGCGCCAGCATTATTGGCGTCACTACGGGACCACCTTGGCCGGATTGATGCGAGAACACGATGTAGACCCCACACCCTATCTTGTTGACGTTCACGACATTTCGTTTGATGTATTGGATCCTGATCCTGCGCTGGCGGCACAGATTGCTGCCCTGCCCGGTCGATGTATCGTCTATACCAATGGCACTGCCCCATATGCAGAACAGGTATTAGCAGCCAGAGGCCTGAATGGGCTTTTCGATGCTGTCTACGGTGTCGAACACGCCAACTTTTTACCAAAACCGGAACGCGCTGCATTCGAGACTGTGTTCGAGTTGGATGGCACCACAACACACACGGCCGCAATGTTCGAAGATGACCCGCGCAACCTAAAAGCGCCTCACGATATGGGCATGCGCACCGTACATGTGGCCGACACTGCAATTGACGCGGACCACATCCACCACCAGACATCGGACCTTGCCGGGTTTCTGGCCAAACTGCGCTAAATCACCGAACTGCGACAATCCAGACGTTTAATTCTGTATTTGGAATGTATATTTGCTCCTTAACTGGACAAAGGAGCCCTCAGATGAGTCCCACAGAAACCTCGAACGATCACGCCGAAGAACACATCAGCCCAGCAGGTCTCAAGATGGTTTTCGCTTTCTTGGCCGTGTTTATGGCCGCTTGGGGTGGGGCCATTTATGTCTTTGGCGTACCTGGCTTGTATTTGCCGGCCTTGGCGCTTGTACCGGTCGTATATCTGTTTTTGATCATCGGCGCGAAAGGATGACAATTGTGCCTCTTGGATCATCCGCCACACAGGGATAGGGTGCCGTCAGGAGGCAGACATGACCACCCTTTCAGATTATGACATACTAATTTCCGGAGGCGGCATCGCAGGCTTGACTGCTGCAGCTGCCTTTGGAAGCGCGGGTTTCACGGTTCAATGTGTTGACCCAACCCCCCCCATCACAGAGCGAGACGCCGAAGGGTCGGACCTGCGGACAACCGCATTTCTGCAACCCGCCAAAGGCTTGCTCGAAGAAGCTGGGCTTTGGGACCGGCTGGCTCCCCACGCTGCGCCGTTGCAAATCATGCGCATCGTCGACGCAGGTGGCGACATCCCCGAGCCACGCATTGTCAAAGACTTCAAAGCGGCCGATATTTCTGATCAGCCTTTTGGCTGGAACTTGCCAAACTGGTTGTTGCGGCGTGAAATGCTGGCACGATTGTCTGAGATGGATAATGTCGACCTGCGTTTGGGCACCGCGACCACATCTCTGTTCACCCGTACCGACCAAGCGCGCGTAGGCTTGAGCGACGGAACACGATCAAACGTGCGTTTGGTCATTGCAGCAGATGGCCGCAATTCCGCAATGCGTCAGGCCGCCAATATTCCGGTTCACACAACCCGATATGGCCAAAAAGCACTGGCATTTGCCGTCACGCACCCCATTCCACACGACAATGTGTCGACTGAAATTCACCGTTCAGGCGGGCCTTTCACGTTGGTGCCGCTGCCGGACTATCAGGGCAAGCCATCGTCTGCATTGGTCTGGATGGAGCGCGGCCCGCGGGCAAAACAGCTTTTTGAAATGGACGTCGCTGCCTTTGAAAAAGAAATGACCGCGCGCAGCTGTTCTTTGTATGGCCCGTTGACCCTTGCCTCGCGCCGGACGATCTGGCCCATCATCAGCCAATCCGCCGAACGCCTGTTTTCCGAGCGCCTCGCCCTTGTCGCCGAAGCGGCCCATGTTGTCCCGCCCATAGGTGCTCAGGGTCTAAACATGAGCTTGGGTGACATGCGGGTTCTGCTGAACTTGGCCAAGGCCAATCCAACCGACCTTGGGGATGCGAATATGTTGGCGACGTATCATCGCAAACGCCAGACAGAGGTCAAGCTGCGCGTTCGCGGCATTGACCTGTTGAATCGCGCATCCATGTTCGAGGCCCCCGTGTTACGAGACGCCCGCGCAGCCGGATTGAATGCGCTGTATTCTCTCGCGCCAGTGCGCAAAACCCTTATGCAAATGGGGCTTGGCGTCCGCTAAACATCTGCTGTTTCGCCAAATAAATAAATAAACGGCGTCCAAAAGGTAACCTTGGACGCCGCGTATGTCATTGATGGTTCAGCTGGCGCTCACAGCACTTTGTCCAGCGTCGCTTGCAAACGCGCCAGAGTTGCTTCAACCGCATAGAGCTTGTCCAGCCCGAAAAGGCCCAACCGGAAGGTCATAAACCCGTCGGGTTCATCGCAAGCCAATGGCACACCGGCTGCAATCTGCATGCCTTCTGCCGCAAATTTACTGCCGTTCTGAACATTTGGGTCTGTGGTGTAACTGACAACCACACCCGGTGCGCCGAACCCGTCTTCGGCCACAGATTTGATGCCCTTTTCCGCCAACATACCGCGCACGCCACTTCCCAACGCCCACTGAGCTTCGCGCAGGCGTTCAAAGCCATACTCTTTGGTCTCAAGCATCGTATCACGGAAAGCGCGCAAGGCATCTGTTGGCATCGTGGCATGATATGCATGCCCGCCGTTTTCATAGGCCATCATGATGTCGTGCCACTTTTTCAGATCCAGCGCAAAGCTGTCCGAGGTTGTGTCCTGCATGCGCGCCAACGCACGCTCGGACATCATGACCAATCCGGCAGATGGCGAGGCGGACCACCCTTTTTGCGGCGCCGAGATCAAGACATCCACACCTGTCGCTTGCATGTCGACCCAGACACAGCCGGACGCAATGCAATCCAGCACCATCAACGCCCCTACATCATGCGCGGCACGGGCCATTTGCGTAACGTAATCATCGGGCAAGATCACCCCAGCCGATGTCTCTACATGCGGCGCAAACACGATATCAGGTTTTTCAGCATGAATACGCGCAACCACCTCTTCAATCGGGGCTGGCGCAAACGGGGCGGTCACGCCATTTCCAGATTGCCGCGCCTTAAGCACGGTCGATTCAGCCACAAATGCGCCCGCTTCAAAAATCTGCGACCAACGATAGGAAAACCAGCCGTTGCGCACCACAAGCGTTTTGGCATCACGTCCAAATTGCCGGGCGACGGCTTCCATACCATAGGTGCCACCACCGGGAACCAACGCAACTGCGTCTGCATGATAGACCTGTTTCAGCATCGCTGAAATGTCGCGCATGACCTGTTGAAAGGTTTGCGACATGTGGTTCAACGACCGATCGGTAAATACCACCGAAAACTCATCAAGGCCCTCTGGATCTACTGCACTCGCCATTTGCGGCTCTCCTATTACATCATCTCAATACGGCTAGCGCGGATCAGAAAGGAACGCAAAGCCTAGTTTGAATGCCGTTTCAAAGTGGCCCCGGCCGGCGCTCTTCGGACAATAAGACGTTGGCCTCGACATCTCCTGCCCCCGGCAAGGTCATGATGCGTCGCCGCAAAACACGTTCAAAATCCGAAATATCCCGCGCCGTTACACGCAAACGATAATCATACATCCCTAGAACATGCTCGACGGTCTGAACCTCGGGGATCGCAGACACCGCGCGTTCAAAATCATCCAGTGACACACGCCCCTTTGCCGCCAGCTTGACCCCCAAAAAGACAGTCACCCCAAAGCCGAGTTTTTCCGCATCCAGATCAAGTTTGCGGCCCACGATAATCCCATTATCCTGAAGGCGCTTGATACGCCGCCACGTGGCTGGTTGGCTTAACCCAAACCGTCGCCCCAACGCCCCTGCTGTTTGCGTGGCGTCATTGGCCAGTGCCTTAAGAAGTTTACGGTCGATGTCATCAAGGTCGGTCATAGCGGCAAGCTTTCGTCGGACTTAATTCTCGCGACATGCATCAGCGCCTCGATGTCGGCGATATGGGGCAATGTCAAAATTTGCGCGCGATAGATGGTCTGATAATGCGGCATGTCCCGTGCGATCACTGACAGCCGCACATCGACCCGCCCAAGAAAGGTCTGGATTTCGATGACTTCGGGTATGTCGCGGGCTGCTGCAATAAATTCATCAAAGGCGCGGGTCTGTGTTTTGTCCAACGTCACGCGCAGACTCACCTCCACGGCATAACCCAGCGCGCGCCAATCAATAATTGCCTGCTGCCCCTTGAGAATGCCGCTGGCATGAAGCTTGTCAAGTCGACGCGACAATCTGGACGACGTCGTCTTAAGCAGATCCGCAAGCTCGGGAAGAGAATGCGCGGGATCGGCCTGTAGATGACGCAGTATGCGCCTATCCAGATCATCAAGCATAGTTTTATCCAAATTTCCAATTTTCGAGAATGATTATATTCAATCATCAGCAATAATTACAACAATTCAGACTCGTATCTTTTGGGTCGACGCGTATATTCCTGCTCAGACACTTATTAGAGGGAGCGCCCACATGCGCGTTTACTACGATCGCGATTGCGACATTAACCTGATCAAAGACAAAAAAGTCGCCATCTTGGGCTATGGCTCGCAAGGCCACGCACACGCGCTCAACCTGCGCGACTCTGGCGCGAAAAACCTTGTTGTGGCACTGCGCGAAGGCTCTGCCTCTGCCAAGAAAGCCGAAGGCGAAGGCCTTCAGGTTATGGGTATCGCCGAAGCGGCCGCTTGGTGTGACGTCATCATGTTCACCATGCCCGACGAACTTCAGGCAGAAACATACAAAAAATACGTGCACGACAACATCAAGCCGGGTGCCGCCATCGCGTTTGCTCACGGCCTGAACGTACACTTTGGCCTGATCGAGCCCAAAGAAGGCGTTGACGTGATCATGATGGCGCCAAAAGGCCCTGGTCACACTGTACGCGGCGAATACACCAAAGGCGGCGGCGTGCCGTGCCTTGTGGCCGTTGACCACGACGCAACCGGCAAAGCGCTGGAAATCGGTCTGTCCTACTGTTCCGCAATCGGCGGCGGTCGCTCCGGCATCATCGAAACCAACTTCCGCGAAGAGTGCGAAACCGACCTGTTCGGCGAACAAGCTGTTCTGTGCGGCGGTCTGGTTGAACTGATCCGCTGTGGTTTTGAAACTTTGGTCGAAGCTGGTTACGCACCAGAAATGGCCTATTTCGAATGCCTGCACGAAGTAAAACTGATCGTTGACCTGATCTATGAAGGCGGCATTGCCAACATGGACTATTCGATCTCGAACACAGCAGAATACGGCCAGTACGTCACCGGCCCACGCATCCTGCCATACGAAGAAACCAAAGCCCGCATGAAAGCCGTTCTGGAAGACATCCAGCAAGGCAAATTCGTGCGCGACTTTATGCTTGAAAACGCTGTTGGCCAGCCAACTTTGAAAGCTTCACGTCGTGCAAACGACGAGCACGGCATCGAAGAAACTGGCGCCAAACTGCGCGGCATGATGCCGTGGATTTCGGCTGGCAAAATGGTCGACAAAGAAAAGAACTGATCCACACGGATTTGAGTTCAAAAAGGGCGCCTTGCGGGGCGCCCTTTTTCGTTCCATGTTGCAGAAAATATGTGAGGGGTCACGATGGATAAGATTGAACAGGATAAAACCGGGATGTTCAGACCGGCTTGGTTCAGCGCCTTGTTAAAAGGTCAATTGCCGCTTGGGGAAACCTTTTGGGTCGGAAACTGGGGCACTGCGTTGTTTCACCAGCCCTTGCTGGCCTTGCTGGTGGTGCTGCCCCTTCCCTCGGCTGTTCCCGGAGTGTTGGCGGTGTTGTTGGCATGTTTTGAACTGGCGCTGGTGCGCGCAGTTCTGATTGCCAAGCCTGGCGTCCCGACACCGGTGGGCTGGCGGGTTGCTGGCGTGATCGTCACACTGGCCATTGCCGCGCTATTTGCGTCATTTGCCCGAACCCTTTTCTCATGATCCAAATATGACCTCGCCCGAAATCACCCGCAAAAGCTGGCTGATGGTTGCAGCACTTGGCCTTGTGTGGGGGTCGACGTTCATGGTCATCGAGGTCGCGCTTGAAGGTATCACACCCTTTTGGCTTGCCGCAGGGCGGATAGGTTTCGCCTCCCTGCTCATGATTGTCGTATGGGCCGCATACGGTTGGCGTCTTTTCCTTGAACAGGACAAACAGGCGTGGGGAACGCTTGCAACGATCGGAGCGTTGTCTTCGGCTGTACCGTTTATGCTTCTGAGTTGGGGGCAGCAATATGTGACATCCGGATTTGCAGGGGTCAGCATGGCCGCCGTGGCTCTTTTGGTGTTGCCTTTGGCGCATTTTATGGTGCCCGGTGAACAGCTGACGCTGCGCAAGGCCCTGGGCTTTGGCATGGGGTTTGCGGGGGTGGTAGTTCTGATCGGCGGACAGGCTTTTCAAAGCACAGGTGCATCCTTGGAAACGGCAGGTCGTTTCGCCTGTATCACGGCAGCAAGTTGTTACGCTCTGAGCTCTGTATTGGTGCGGCGTCTGCCCGCGATTGATCCGATTGGTCTCGCGACAGTTTTGCTGATCGTGGGTGCCGCAATTGTCATACCATCCGCGTGGATCATCGAGGGACCGCCGCCATTGCCGTCTGGCAAAACCTTGGCCATTCTAGCCGTATTGGGATTGCTTCCCACGGCTGCGGCAAACTTGTTACGTATATTTGTAATCAGAAGCGCAGGTCCGACATTTATGAGCCTGACAAATTACCAAGTGCCGATTTGGTCAGTCCTGCTGGGGTATGTCATTTTGGGAGAGCCATTACCAGCAAGCCTGTTGTTCGCGCTTGTCCTGATATTGGCAGGTGTTGGCCTAAGCCAGTTCGGCGCAATCAAAAGACTGTTTTTGACCTGATCTCTTTGGGAATGCCGACCCGTGGGATCGACATTCCTCTTGAAGTTTTGGTTCAGAGCGCGCTGGCCACGGCATCAACAACCGAGTCAACTGTACGCTCAAGAAGCGCTGCGTCTTCACATTCCGCCATGACCCGAACCAAGGGTTCTGTGCCGGACTTGCGAATAAGCAAGCGCCCTTTGCCAACCAGAGCCGCTTCTGCGGACGCGATCGCGGATTTGACGCCAGCCGTTTCCAGAGGCGTTTGACCCAGTTCATAGCGCACGTTTTTCAACAACTGCGGTACCGTTTCAAAGCTCTTGGTCAAATCAGACGCCGGTTTCCCCGTTTCGGCCATCGCCTCAAGGAATTGCAAACCCGCCAACAGGCCGTCGCCGGTGGTGGCATAATCCGTCATCACGATATGGCCCGATTGCTCACCGCCCAGATTGAAGCCGCCCTTGCGCATGGCTTCGACGACATAGCGGTCTCCCACAGAGGTGCGCTCGAGATTCAAACCTTTGCTGGCCAAAAAGCGCTCCAAACCCAGATTTGACATCACGGTTGCCACCAATGCGCCACCACGCAAACGATCCTGCAACGCCCACCGATGCGCCAACAACCCCATAATTTGGTCGCCATCCGCAACGTGACCCGTTTCATCAATGATCATGACGCGATCGGCATCCCCATCCAAAGAAATACCCACATCTGCGCCATGCGCGACCACCGCATCAGCGGCCGCTTGCGTATGCGTTGATCCGCACCCCGAGTTGATATTCGACCCATTGGGCGACACACCAATCGGGATCACCTCTGCACCCAGCTCCCAAAGAGCCTCTGGTGCGGTTTTATGTGCCGCGCCATTGGCGCAATCGATCACAACCTTCATGCCGCGCAATGGCACCGACGACGGCAGCGACGACTTAATTCTCTCGATATACCGGAAACGGCCCGAGTCGATACGTTTGGCGCGACCGATGTTCATCGCCTGTGCGGGCTCGACCCCCTTGATAATCAGTTCTTCAAGTTCCAATTCTGCCTGATCAGACAGCTTAAACCCATCAGGACCAAAAAACTTGATCCCGTTGTCCACCGCGGGGTTATGGCTGGCGGAAATCATCACGCCAAGATCCGCCCGCATAGAATTTGTCAGTAGCCCCACTGCGGGGGTTGGGACAGGCCCCAACAGCAACACATTCATCCCAGTCGATGTCAGCCCCGCCGTTAGTGCGTTTTCAAACATATACCCTGATCTGCGGGTGTCTTTTCCAATCACCACCCGGTGGTTGTTTTTCCCGTCATTTCGAAAATACCGACCGACAGCTGCCCCAATACGCAGCGCCATCTCGGCAGTCATGGGGTGGATATTGGCCGTGCCACGCACGCCATCCGTACCAAAAAACTTACGCCCCATTAAACTCTCCTATCGTTACTGCCTGCCATAATTGCAGGGCTTGTCGTGTGTCGTCCACATCGTGGACTCGTAATATTTGGACACCCTGTGCGACCCCTTCTAACGCGACTGCGACTGATCCGCCAACACGTCGTTCGGGGTTTGGTGCATTTCCGATGGTTTTGATAAACCCTTTGCGGGACGCTCCCAATAAAACCGGGCACCCCAAGGTATGGAACAGGCTGATGCGTGACAGCAATGCCAGATTATGCGCCAGAGTTTTCCCAAACCCAATCCCTGGGTCCACGCAAATCTGATCTTGTGGAATGCCGATGCCAACCAGCATCGCAATCTGCGATTCGAGAAAATCATACACATCCAGCAACACATCATCATATTGCGGGTTTTGCTGCATGGTCTGCGGGTCACCCTGAGCGTGCATCACACACACAGGAGCACGCAGTTCTGCACAAAGTGGCGCTAATTCAGGATCAAACGTAAAACCGGCGACGTCATTGACCAGCATAGCCCCTGCTGCAAGCGCAGCTCGCGCAACGGGCGCTTTGCGCGTATCAATGCTGATCGGGACATCAAGAGCATCCGAAATGGCACGAATGGCAGGGATTGTCCGAGAAATTTCGTCTGACACGGCCACTTCTGCCGCGCCCGGACGGGTGGATTCGCCTCCAACATCAATCAAGGTTGCCCCTTGAGAGGCCATCATACGTGCATGCGCCAGCGCCTGTTCAGGCGCATCAAAATGCCCACCGTCTGAAAAACTGTCAGGGGTGACGTTCAATATCCCCATAATTTGCGGTTTGGTCATCGGCAAATACCCAAGCGGCGCACGCCGTTTGGTCAAAGCCTCAAGGATGTGATCGGGTACTGTACTGGCCGGCACAACACTGCGCGTTCCATCCCGACGCAGGCATTCCACATGGGAAAACCAAGTCCACCCACCGGCGAGCACATAGGCGTCTTCCGGCTGCGCCGCATCCGATTGCGCAATCGCGCGATAGTAAGTTTTCATTTCAATCCATTGATCGTGAAATCGTTGTTAAACTAATGCCTAAAACGAGGTAGTTGGCAAGAACTCAGAGAGACACATCCGCCAGTTGAACACCCCGTAGAGGAATGTCACTTCGCGGCATTGTATCTGCTCCGATCAAGATGATGTCAGACGCAACCACCGTTTGGGCGAACCACAGCGCAAGTGTCACCGCATCCCGAGGATCGATGTCAGGTCCGTCAACCGCGTCCAATACGATCTTGGAAGGGGCCCAGACACAGATCTGGCCATTTTTCATGGCCCAATCCAACTCGGTACGGGTTTCGACAACCACACAGCGGGAATCTCTGGCCGCCAGCATCCATGCATTTTGCTCTATTGCCAAAAGATCAATACGGCGCTGGGTCATCTTGTGGCCTGTTTGTGGAGCGGCCAAATCATGTGGTCCGACACAGAAAATGAGCGGCGCCTCCTGTTGACCAAGCTGCGCAATCCATCCGTCGAGATTTGGCGACTCCAGCGCTTCGTTCGACAAGAACACGATACGTGGATGCGGTTTCTCTTCTTCTTGCAGTATCTCAAGCGGTGTGTCCGCACGTGCACGCACGACCTCGACACCAAGCGCACCGGGGCCGCGATCAAGTTTTTCGATCCGAACAAACGTACGCACAGCCTGTGGTTCTAACAAGATTCGATCTGCCACGCGTTCAGCAAGGGTTTCCAGAAGGTTCAGGCGCTCTGCTGCAAGTTCATGTGCAATGGCCTCGGTCACTTTGTCATAGGACAGAATTCGGTCCACATCATCCGCCACAGGCTCGGCAATCGGCTGTACCTCGACGACAACGTTAAAACTAATGCGCTGCGTGTTGCCTCGTTCGGCCTGAAAGGCCCCGATTTCAACGTCAACAATGTGATCACGCAACGAAATGCGATCCCGCATCTGCGCACCAGATGTCGCGCCCGCACGCTCTTCGGGGTGGGCAAATGCCAGACGGACTTCTTTGGACATGTTGGCCACTCCTGTGTCATGCCATGGCATTTTACGCTTTGGGCCACGCTCTATCAGGGCATCACGCGGCAAACCAGAGGCGAAACACGTCAATTCAACCAATTGAGTGTGGCGAAATTTGTGTCGTCGGGTCCATCATATCGCAATTGCCCTCACACCTCGGCGGGACAATCGCAACGGACGTTAGGACACGCTAATTTTGGGAAACACGTGTGGGTTGGCGGTAAAAATGATGCACACCGATCGTTGCTGTGCGTTTGAACTTGCGCGCCCAGCTCGGATTAACGGCCTTGGTGTGATAATGCGTGGCACCCGATGTCAATTCACGAGGGGCCCCATCAATGATCAAGCGTGCGACTTTCCCCACGCGATCATAGGCTGCGGGCTCATTGATTTTCTCGGAAACCCCATCACAGGTAAAGGTAAACTGGCACTGATACTTACGACCAGTCCCCTGCTTAATCACACCACACAGGCTACTTGGATAATAATCGTGATCAACGCGGTTCATGATAACTTCGGCGACTGCAAATTGACCTTTGACGCTTTCGCCGCGAGCTTCAAAGTACAAAGCCTCTGACAGGCATTGCCACTCGGCATCGCCTTTGATTGCCTTGGGCTGCGCATCGATCCATGCGCGACTGTACTCTACTTGAGCAGGCGTCTCGATGCGTTGCTTGGTCAACAAGGATTTGAGCTTGGTGCCAGAAAACAGAGTCTGTCCGTGACGCGCCTTTGTCGTCTTTACAACACGCTCATCAGGCGCATCGGCAATCGCCAAGCTTCCGACGACCATCAAGGTCACTGCCGCAATAAGAGTCTTACGCATTTCTAGCCTCACACTCGTTGTTTTGGCGGACCCTCCCCTGTCCGACATCCGTGGCGTCCTACATCACTTTTGTGATTTAGTCCACCCAAGGGAATTTTCGACACCCTTGAATTCAAAAATGTCAAGATGATGTGAGTATATTGTTGAAAATTACCCTATTTTGTCCAAAATCGCGAGCTGAGCAGCGGCAAGCCGTGCGACTGGAACCCGGAAGGGCGAACAAGAAACATAATCGATGCCGATTTTTCGACAAAATGCGATTGATTCGGGGCTTCCGCCATGCTCTCCGCACACTGACAACGTCAAATCCGGCTGTGCCGCACGCCCGCGTTGCGCGCCTAACTTAAGCAACTCACCAACCCCATCGGCATCAAGCGTGTGAAACGGGTCTTCGGGAAAGACGCCTTGGCGGACATATGTGGACATAAAGCGTCCGGCATCGTCACGAGAAAGCCCATAGGTCATCTGGGTCAAATCGTTCGTACCAAAGCTGAAAAAGTGGCAATGCGGCGCGATATCTTCCGCACGCAGCGCTGCGCGCGGTGTTTCAACCATGACTCCCAACCGATAGTCAAAATCCGTACCCTGTTCTGTGCGGACTGCCGCCGCCACAGCATCAATGCGGGTCTTCACCAATTCGACCTCGCGCTTGGCACTCACAAGCGGGATCATGATTTCGGGAACGATCGGGTCCCCGTCGCGGCTGGCTGCGATCGTCGCCTCAAAGATCGCACGTGCCTGCATGTCATAGATTTCGGGCACAGTGATCCCCAGTCGAACGCCACGCATGCCAAGCATCGGATTGTATTCCCCCAATGCATCAGCGCGTCTTGTGACAACGGATAATGGAAGATTCAGAGCCTCGGCCAGATCGCGCAACCCCGCACGGTCTGTGGGCAAAAATTCATGCAACGGCGGATCAAACAAACGAATACACACAGGTTGCCCCTGCATAATTCGAAACAGCTTGGTAAAATCATCCCGTTGCATGGGGAGCAATTGTTCAATTGCGCTGCGGCGGTCATCGCTGGCATCCGCAAAAATCATTTCGCGCATTACCGTCAGGCGATCGGCCTCAAAAAACATATGCTCGGTGCGACACAGACCGATGCCATTGGCATTAAAGTTTCGGGCCGTTTGCGCATCCGCAGGGGTATCCGCATTGGCCCGCACATCAATGTCGCGTTCTTCGTCAGCCCAAGCCATCAGGGTTTGAAACGAGTCATCCAGAGTTGCCTCGAGCATGGCAGGTTCCCCAGCCAGTATCTGGCCCTCGGTGCCATCAATGGTAATGGTTTCCCCCTCGCGGAACACCCGCCCGTCGGGTGCGATCAAGGCACGCTTGCGCAGCTGAAACCGGAGCGACGATGCACCCACGACACAGGGCACTCCCAGCCCACGGCCGATCACGGCCGCATGGCTTGTAATTCCACCGCGCTCTGTCAGCAGAGCACTTGCATCATGCATCCCGCGAATATCTTCGGGGTTTGTTTCCCGACGCACCAGAACGCAGGCCTCACCGCGCGCCGCGCTCGCTTGTGCTTCGGCCGCAGAAAAGACAATCTTGCCAGTCGCGGCCCCTGGGCTCGCGGCAATTCCTGTTGCGATCACATCCCGTTGCGCCTCGGGGTCGACCTGACGATGCAAAAGTTCGCTCAGGGCGCGCGGCTCGACACGGATCAGGGCTTCTTGTTTTGGGATAATGCCATCTTTGGCCAAGCGCACCGCAATGCGCACAGCTGCCCGTGATGACCGCTGCACGCGCACCCCATCCAGAATATGGACGTTGCCACTTTCAATCGTGAACTCGATTTGCATTTCGGCGCGCAAGCGAATCCGCATCAACGCCGCATGCGCCTTTAGCTCTTCAAACGCTTCCGGCACCGTTTCTTGAAGCGACGGCCCGCGCGAGTCACGCTCTAGAAACAGCGCTGCCCCCGTTTCCAAAGCTTCTCGACCCTGCGACTGGCTTAGGTACCGTCCTGTAATTTGGGGCAAACCCGTTGTTGAATTCACAAGCTGCAAGACACCGGATCCGCATTCCCCATGCCCCAAACCCAGCACCATTTCCTGCACCACAAGTCCGAGTCCCGCATCGGCAGGCGCGCCTTTTGCCTGACGTAACAGGCGGGCCGACGTCCCTTCCCAAGCGCGCGCCATCGACCGCAAAACGCCAGCCAACTGATCTGCACGGCTTTGTGGAAACGGCTCTTCTGCCTCATCTTCATAAGCATCCAGAAGCTGACGGCAAATGTCTGCAGCCTGATAATCCATGTCATCAAATGTATCAGGATCAAGCCGCGCCACGTTGACCGAATAAGATTGAATAAATCGCGCATAAAGCCCATTTGCGGCGCGCGCGCCAATCTGGTCAGACAACGATGCGTGGCGTGCATCATTCATACCAATATTCAGGATCGCTCCGGGGCCACCCCAGTCAGGATCTTCGGAGGACGGGCGTACGCACACAATCGCATCCGATTCAAAAGGAGCCAGCAGCGCATCCATATCCGGCATCTCTCCGCCAGCAATGCGATGCACTTCTGCAAAAGATAACGCAACAGTTTTGGGAACCGGCAACTCCAGCCGCACAAGGCGTTGCAAGCACTTTGCACGCCCGCCATGACTGTTGGTCGCGACGGGGGCCGTCGCGGTTATGAATGTCATATTCGGATCATTTTGCTGCACTGCGGCACCCTTCTTTGAGGTGCAGCATAAACCCAAAGCCTTGCGAGGCAAGGAAAAGGTTTTCCGACCCGAGGTCACATGCCCCGGATCAGAGACAGGTTAGCCTTCCACCCGGGTCAGATCGGCCACGCCCAGACACGCCACGCGGATGCGCGACAACAGGTTCAAACGATTGCGGCGCACAACCTCGTTGTCGCTGTTGACCTGCACAGCCTCAAAGAACGCGTCGATGGGCGCACGCAGTGCGGCCATGCCGCCCATGGCGGCCGCAAAATCTTCGGCTTCGATGGCCGAAGAAATTGCACCCTCTTGTGCATCCAACGCAGCAAACAGCGCCTTTTCCGCGTCATCTTCTGCAAATTTCACATCCGCGCCAAAGCTGTATTCGACGCCATCTTTTTCTTCGGCTTGGGTCAGGATGTTGTTGGCCCGTTTAAAGCCTTGCAACAAATTGACACCGTCCTCTGTGCCCAGAAAACCGCCCAACGCCCGTGCACGTTTCACCAACAACGTCAGGTCATCATTGCCCGGCATCGCAATACACGCGTCGATCACATCATGGCGTACACCTTGCTCGCGCAAATAAACCTTCAAACGATCATGGAAGAACCCAAGCAAATCCTTTGACGTGTCCGGCAAACTGTCGCGCAAATCCGAAATGTATTTGGGCAAATCACCGTCGACGGCATCCTGCACGGTTCGCACCACAGAACCGAGAACACCATGCTGCGCAATCTGCGCGCTGACATCTGCAAGTAATGCCTGAGCCAAAAGCGCATCTTCACCCTGATGGGCTTCGTGGCGCAACAATTGCCAGTCAAAATAGGTATCCAGCCCTAGACGCAGATCATTCTCCAGCACCAAACGGATCACACCCAAGGCAGCGCGGCGCAGGGCAAAGGGGTCTTTCGATCCCGTAGGTTTTTCATCGATGGCCCAAAAACCCGTCAATGTGTCCAGCTTGTCCGCCAATGCCACTGCGACAGACACCGGCGCAGAGGGGACATCATCGGATGGGCCCAACGGCGAGTAATGCTCCTGTGCCGCATTGGCGACCTCGACCGGCAATCCAGCGGCCCCTGCATAATAACGCCCCATCAGGCCCTGCAGTTCGGGGAATTCATAGACCATTTCGGACGACAGATCCGCCTTGGCAAAGCGTGCGGCGGCCTCGGTCACATCGGCGTCGGCCTCCACGACCCCTGCCAACTCTCGCGACAACGCCGCAATCCGGCCAATACGGTCGCCTTGGCTTCCAAGCTTGTTATGGAATGTCACGTTGTTCAGGCTGTCGACCCAATCCTGCGCTCCAGCTTCTGCGACGCGAATATCATTTTCCCAAAAGAACTTGGCATCCGACAAACGAGCGAACAAAACTTTTTGGTTGCCTGCCAGAATAGTGGCTCCATGATCCGATGTTTCACGGTTGGCGACCGTGATGAATTTTTCGATACGATCCGTTTTGGGATTGCGCACCGAAAAGAATTTTTGATGTTCTTTCATCGAGGTCTGAAGCACCTCGGGCGGCAGTCCAAGGAAATCTTCGGCAATGTCGCCCATCAAAACGACGGGCCATTCGACCAAACCCGCAACCTCGGACAATAGACCTTTGTCTTGAACAACCTCTAAGCCCTGTGCAAACGCCACATTGGTTGCGTCATTCCAAATATGTTCTGCGCGCTCGTCACTTTCCAGAATCACATGATCGCGCTTGAGCTTGATTTGATAATCTTCAAACCCAGTGACGGCGAACCGACCACCGCCCATAAAACGGTGACCTTCGGTCGTGTCGCCCGCTTTGATGCCATCAACCGAAAATGGCACAATCTCGGTGCCAGCTTCATCAGACAGGATGCACAGAATTGAATGCAATGGGCGCACCCAACGCAAGCTGCCAGTGCCCCAGCGCATCGCCTTGGGCCAAGGGAAATTCCGAATGGTGTCTTCTAGAACTTCGGCAATGATGGCGGCCGCCGGGCGCCCCGGTTTTTCGATTGATGCAAAATAGACTGCCCCCTTGGGCGTCTCGCGCTCTTCCAGTTGATCCCGCGTCAGCCCTGCCCCGCGCAAAAATCCGTCGATGGCTTTGTCCGGTGCCCCTACCTTGGGGCCCTTGCGTTCTTCGCGAATTGTCGGGCTTTCACCCAGCAGCCCCTCAAGCGCTAACGTCAAACGACGCGGGGTCGAAAAGGCATGCGCATGTGCATACGTCAGACCGGCCTCGACCAGACCATCCGTCATGCGTTTTTTCAGATCCTCTGCCGCGCGCACTTGCATACGAGCAGGGATTTCTTCGGAAAACAGTTCAATCAAAAGATCTGGCATGAGAGGTCCTTAGAAGTTCACGATTGCCTGGATAACAATCGCGTTGGCGATATCGACAAAAAAGGCCGAAACCAAGGGCAAAACGACAAAAGCGATGGGCGACGGGCCGTATCTTTTGGTGACAGCCGTCATGTTTGCGATGGCCGTCGGCGTCGCGCCAAGTGCAAATCCCCCGAAACCAGCAGCCAGAACCGCAGCACGATACCCGCGCCCCAACATGGGAAACAGCACATACACGACAAACAGCACCGCAAAAAGAGTTTGCGCCGCCAGTGTGGCCACGATTGGCAAGCCAAGCCCGCTCAATGTCGTGAAATCAAGTGTCATCAAAGAAATGGCCAAGAACGCCCCCAAAGTGAAATCCGAGATCACGGCCAACGACGGAGTGCGTGAGATTTGTGACGCCTTGGGAAACAGCAAAGGCTGAAGATTCCCCAAAACGATCCCCACCAACAAACATGGCACAAACAGAGGCAGCTTGAGACCCGCGTCCGAAATCACATCGTGCAGGATATATCCAAAAATCACCGAGAAATTTAGCGCCAACATCACCTTCATCAGGCTGATGTGCGTGATGGGGCTTTGGTGCCCTTCTTTTTCAAAAGGCAGGCCAACCGAATGGGCTTCGTCAGGGCGGCTGGGACTCAAGCCGTCCCGTTCGATCAGAAACTTGGCCACAGGCCCCCCGATCAGCGCCGCTACAATCAAACCAATCGTCGCCACGGCGATGCCGAGTTCAGGTGCACCCGTCAAGCCAGAGACCTCTGCCACATCCGGCGCCCAAGCGATGGCGGTACCGTGCCCTCCGATGAGGGCCGCAGATCCAAACAGAACACCGGTTTGCATCGGAAAATCAAAGGCCATCGCGGCAGCGACGCCAATCACGTTCTGGCAGACAATGGTGATCAATGTCAGAACCAGCAGAATGACAAGAGGTTTTCCCCCTGCAACAAGATCAGACAAGCGCGCATTCAATCCAATCGACGCGAAAAACAACACAAGAAACATATCACGTGACGCCATCGAGAATTCGAGCTGAACGTTCATCACCATGCCGTACAGCCCAAAAAAGGCCGCTGCCAACAAACCGCCGGTCACCGGTTCGGGGATATTGAACTCGCGCAAAATTGCGATCCTGCGCGTCAGGCGTGCCCCCAACAAAAACACTGCAAACCCAAGCGTCGCTGTCAAAAAGTCGGGTATAAGAACCTGAGTCGGCACAGGGTTACTCCTGAGGCAGCGGCGGGCAGAAATCTGGTACAGGTTTTCCATCAAATACCTGTTCACCGCATTTGTTGATTTGATGCCAGACAAAGCCGCGACCATCTTCCATCACGGCCACCACACGATCAATCCCGTATTCGATATTTTTGGTGCCCAAGAAAGCCAAGGCAGACCCGTTTTCAAGCGCTGCACCAATTTCTTTGGAGTCAAAACAATCGAACCAGCCCGGTGCATTCAGCGGCTCGGCGCGATCATAGGCTTCGTAGGTTTCGGTCAGCATGGGCTGAGACATCGTCGTCGTAAAACACGCACGATAGCGGATAGGCGACGATGAGGCGTCGATCGCCTCAAAATCATTGTACAAAATTGGATCAGGTGCGCCTGTCACCATCAACGTCATTTCAACGTCATTGGTGCCACTGACTTTGACGGGTTCATAAAACGCGTACACCTGAAGATAATAAATCGCCACACCGGCAATAAGAGCAGACAAGACAATGACCCCCGCAAGGATTTTACCAACCATGAGACTTCTCCTTAGAGCGTTGGATCAAATCCAATTCAAATTTACCTTGCGCATCGGATAAGCTTTGGCGATCCGAGCTTTGAGCGCCTTGAAGCGCGGACGCAGCGCTTTGAACTTACGCTCGTGGGTTTCCACAACGGTACAACGGATCGGATCAAACAGATTTTCGGTTTCCATTTCTTCCAAAATCTCTAGCTCGGCGCCTTCGATATCCATCTTGAGAAACGCGATTTCACCGTGTTGGTCGATCATGTCCTGCAAATAGGAAATAAAGTTGATCTGCTCGACATCAATGGTCGTGTCTTCATTGATCGAACGGCCACCGGAAACCACCGTACTTTTGACAGACCCGAAATTCGGATTATCGTCAAAATTGTCGGCTCTCATGAGTTGAACCGTGCCTTTTTTCACGCCCACTGCCGCATTATGCAGCGTGACATTTGGCGTATCGGCAAATTTCTTGGTGAGCTTACCAAACGCATATGGATCAGGCTCAAAACAATGCACTGTGGCACCTGTCGCAGCCAACGGCTCCGTCACAACACCCACATTTGCCCCGCAATCGATCACAAAGTCACCGGGGCGCAGCATGGCGGTAATGCCGGTCAGCATGCCGTAAGCTTCGCTCACGCGCATATTGCGGTCATGGCGACGCTTGAATTTCTCGAGCTGTTCTTCTGCGGTCAACTTACTCATGCTGCATATCCACCCGCCGACGTCAGCACAAACGCATCCGCGCATTGCTTGGCCAGCGCCCGTACGCGCCCGATATACGCCTGACGTTCCGTGACAGAAATCACCCCGCGCGCATCCAACAGGTTGAACAGATGAGACGCCTTGATGCATTGATCATAGGCCGGATGCACCATGATGATGCGCTTGCCCGTCTTTGGGTCGATGTGATCTTGGGCCAGTATCTTGCCGCATTCGGCCTCGGCCTCTTCGAATTGTTTGAGCAACACATCGGTGTTGGCAACGTCAAAGTTCCAGCGCGAATATTCTTGCTCGGTCTGTTTGAAAACATCCCCATACGTCAATGCAATAGGTGTCTGTGGATCATTGTAGGGCATGTCCATCACGTGATCGACGCCCAGCACATACATCGCCAGACGCTCCAAGCCATAGGTCAGCTCGCCCGAAACTGGATGGCAATCATGGCCGCCGACCTGTTGGAAATAGGTAAACTGGCTGACTTCCATGCCGTCGCACCAGACCTCCCAGCCCAAGCCCCATGCGCCCAAAGTTGGCGATTCCCAATCGTCTTCGACGAAACGGATGTCATGCAGATCCATATCGATGCCAATGGCCTCGAGCGATCCCAGATACAATTCCTGCAAGTTTGGCGGGCTGGGTTTGATCAGCACCTGATATTGATAATAATGCTGCAACCGGTTGGGGTTCTCGCCATAGCGACCATCAGTCGGGCGGCGCGATGGCTGAACATAGGCCGCGGCCCACGAGTTTGTGCCAAGGCTTCGCAAAGTGGTCGCCGGATGGAACGTGCCTGCACCGACTTCCATGTCATACGGCTGAAGCACTGCACAGCCCTTCTCGGCCCAGTAATTCTGGAGTCGCAAGATGATTTCTTGAAAACTGCGTGGTTTGCTGTCGGTACTTGCCATGGTCCTGCCCCTTGGAAAACGCGTTTTTTACCTATGCGCAACACAGCACGGGGTCAATTGCACCAAAGCGCAAAATAAGGGTGCATGTGCCGACGGATTTGTTAAAGATGGCCAATAATGCCAATTCCAGACCTTTTGAGGCCTATTCTGCTATGCTCCGCGTACTTCTTTCAATTTGTTTCTCTTTCTTCGTGGCTGTGCAAGCCGCGTTCTCGCAAACTTCAGACACCGACATTGCGTGGGTGCAGGTCGAGGCGCAGCCAAGCCTGACAATTGCGACACAGCGTGCTCAGCTCTATGCACAAGACCTTCAGGATGTGAATGGTTTTGATCTGGGCAGCGGATGGTACGCCATTGCGCTTGGGCCATACCGGCGCGTCGACGCCGAAGAAGTGCTGAACGTGTATCGCAACGAAGGTCTGATTCCACGGGATGCTTTTGTCGCGCAAACATCGGCATTTCGCCGCCAGTTCTGGCCCGTCGGTGCAAATGTTCTGGGCACAACCGAAACCGCGACACCGCAAGACACGGCGTCAGCCTCGGTCGTTCCTGCCCCTGAACCAGAGATCAAACAGGTTGACGAGACGCCACGCCAAGCCCGCGCCAGCGAAGCAGCCCTAACCAAAGCAGAACGCAAAGAGCTGCAAAGCTGGTTAAAATGGGCTGGGTATTACACCTCGGCAATTGACGGTGCATTCGGCCGTGGAACGCGGGCGTCAATGTCACGTTGGCAAGCCGATAATGGATGGGACGCCACGGGCGTGATGACAACGCTTCAACGCGAAGAATTGCGCGATCAGTATTTCGCGGTTCTCAAGGGCATGGATTTGCGCACTGTCACCAATGCCGACGCCGGCATTGAAATGCAAATCCCGATGGGTGTGGTCCGCGAAACAGCAACCGAGTTTCCATTTGTCCGATTTGAAGCATCCGGTGACAATCCTGCCAAAGTCTTGATGATTTCTCAGGGCGGGGACCAAAGCACGCTCTTTGGATTATACGACATCATGCAGACGCTGGAAATCGTCCCGCTTGAAGGCGAACGGTCACGCAAGAAAGACAGCTTTGTGCTTACCGGGCGCAATGGCAAGATCATTTCCCATACCGAGGTCTCCTTGAAAAACGGCGAGATCAAAGGGTTTACACTTGTATGGCCGATCGGCGACGAAGAACGCCGCACACGCATCCTTGGTGAAATGCAGGCAACGTTCTCGCGCGTTGACGGCGTTCTTGATCCTGCGGCCGGCAGCAATGACGCCCAAAGCATTGATCTGCTTGCAGGTCTGAACCTGCGCAAACCCAAGATGTCGCGTTCCGGATTTTTTGTGGATAACAACGGCGTCGTTGTGACAACCGCGCAAGCCGTACAGAGCTGCACCAAGGTCACACTGGACAATGACTATGAAGCGACGGTGGTCGGGATCGATGATCGGCTTGGCGTCGCTGTGCTGCGTCCGGTTGACGGTCTCTCACCGATGGCAGTCGCAACCTTGCGTGATGGCGATGCTCGCCTGCAATCCGATGTGGCTGTATCAGGATATTCTTACGAGGGTATCCTCGGGGCACCAACGTTGACCTTTGGGACGCTTGCAGACGTAAAAGGCCTTGCAGGAGACACCGCATTCAAACGCTTGGCCCTAACTGCGTTGCCAGGCGATGTGGGAGGACCAGTATTTGATAGCGAAGGCACCGTATTGGGTTTGTTGTTGCCCAAAACCCAAGCCAACGGTCAGCAGCTTCCATCGGACGTCAGCTTTGCGGTGGGCGCAGACACATTGCGCACCCTGCTGGATCAGTCCGGTGTAAGTGCGACCTCGGGAACTGGGAACGGCACGCTGGCGGCTGAGAATATCACACGGCTTGCGGCCGACATGACAGTCTTGGTAAGTTGCTGGAACTAAAACCTTAGTTTGACAAATACAGCAAAGGCCGGGGCATCGAGCCCCGGCCTTTGCTATTGGTGCCAGCCGTCACAGTCCGCACTAGGCGGTTAAGGCAGGCGTCATACGGATCAGAGTTGGTCGATCTGCCTGAAGTGCATCAAGGACCGCCTGCTGTAACTCTGCAAGTGTCTCGGGTTCGCATGCCAACGCCCCATACGCCTCTGCAAGCTTGCAAAAATCAGGATTCATCGCAACGACCGCATTTGGTGCGATCTGGCTGTTGACCATGCTGTCTTCGATTTCTTTCAGCTTCCCGTTATCCCACAGCAATATTGGCAGGGAGAGACCCAGCTCCACCGCTGTGCCGAGTTCCTGAATGGTATACTGAAACCCATAGTCCCCTGCGATACAAACGGTAGGAGCCTTGCCACGCGCAACCGCTCCTCCAATGGCCGCAGGAAGGCCATACCCAAGTGTGCCAAACCCGTAAGGGTGATGCCAATGGCCTGGGTGTGGCAAATCCCAGACCTCCGTTGCGGCATAGGCAAACTGGGTCATGTCGCTATAGATCATGGTATCAGCAGGCATCACCGCCCGCAGCGCATCCACGATGGGCACGATTCCCGGACGCTCCGCGTCAACTTCGGCTTTCCAATGCGCCCGTGTCTGTGCCACGGTTTCCGGTCGCCAAGCGCTTGTGGATTTGGCAGCGAGCAGTGGCACAAGAGAGTCGATTGCGTTTTGTGCATCCGCATGGACGCCCAACGTTGTTTGAACGCAATTGGACAGAACAGACGGGTCGATATCAATCCGGATCATCGTACCAGTGTGACCAAGGTCGGTCCGCCATAGATCGACCTCGCTCAACTCTGTTCCCACCGCCAAAACCACATCAGCTTGCGCAATGACCTCGGCCGAACTTGGCCGCGCAAGGTAGGTCCCGAAATGTAATGGGTCCTCGGAGGAAATGACGCCTCGCCCTGCATAGGTCGCAAACGAGGCCGCTTTGAGGGTCCGCGTCAGCTGGCGCAAGCCATCCATGGCTTGGATGGCCCCACCCCCAACGACGACCATCGGCTGTGTGGCAGCGTTCAGGATATCCGCCACCTGCGACATATCCAACTGCGCACGGGTGCGTTGCACCGGATGTGCGGGCACGCGCTTGGGCGCTGGTGCCACCCCGCCCAAGACGTCAATTCCAACCTGAATGTGTTTCGGCCTTGGGCGCATGGTCGCAAACTCGGTCAATGCGCGGTCAACCAGTTCATACGCCGCTTCTGGCGATCGGGCTTCCTGACTCCAGTCGCACACGGTATCTGCCGCGCCACTCTGATCCAACATCTGGTGCAACTGCCCCTTGCGGGCTGCGGTTTCATCCAGACAGGATGACAAGGTCAACACCGATACAGAATCGGAATACGCCTGACCCAGAGCTGTCATGATATTGCAAAGACCCGGTCCCGTAATAACATAGGCCACGCCCACGCGGCCCGTGGCCCGCGCATACCCATCGGCCATAAAGCCGGCCCCCTGTTCATGCCGCGCCAAGACATGCGTAATGCCCGCTTCTTCAATGCCACGATACATTTCAACGTTATGCACGCCGGGTATTCCGAAAATCGTATCTACACCCCGCGCTTTCAGCATATGCGAGATTTGTGCACCCAAAGGTCTATGTGTCATTTATGCTCTCCAGAACCGCGTTGTCAGAATGGCGTAAACCGCCAATAGCTCGAGGCGCCCGATCAACATCCCCGCGATCAACAGCCACTTGGCCGTGTCATTCAAAGGCGCAAAGTTACCAGCCGGACCGATGATATCTCCAAGACCCGGACCAATATTCGCAACTGCGGTCGCTGCTCCAGAAACCGCCGTGGTGAAATCCAGACCTGTCATACTCAGCAGAACAGCCAAAACCCCCAAAGTCACCGTAAAGAAGACAAAGAACGACATGACCGAACTCAACACATCATCGCTGACACGCCGTCCATCGTACCGAGGTGTGAAAATGCCCCGAGGCTGCTGAATTTGGCGAATTTGCGCTTTGATGGCAGACACAAGAAGCTGGTACCGAAAAATCTTAACTGAACACGCTGTCGACCCAGCGCAGCCCCCGATCAGGCCAATGAAAAAGAACACAGACACGATAAAGCTGCCCCAAGTCATGTAATCGACACTGGCATATCCGGTCCCCGAAATGATCGAGGTGATATTGAACAGGGCTTCGCGGAAAGATTTTTCCCAGTGATGCGGAAAGATCGCGGTCAACACGATTGTGAACACAATGACCAAGATCAGAATGGTCATCAGGAAGGCGCGCACTTGCGTGTCTTGCAACAACGGCATCGAGTGTCCATTCAACATCTGCACATATCGCACAAACGGAAGCGCGGCCAAGATCATGAACAACGATGCCGCATACTCCATAGGGCCACCAAAGGTTCCAAACGATGCATCATAGTTCGAAAACCCACCTGTCGACACTGTTGTGAGCGCATGCACGATAGCATCAAACGGCTGCATCCCCAGCACTAGATATGTCGAGGCACATGCCACCGTGAGTGCCACATACACAACCGAAATTTGGCCAGAAATCTGGGTGGCCCTTGGCAGGATTTTCCCCATGGTATCAAATGCTTCGGAGCGAAAAATCTGCATTCCGCCGACACGCAACTCTGGCAGAAACACCATGGCCACCACGATAATCCCGATCCCGCCAAGCCATTGCAGCAACCCCCGCCACAGCAAAAGCCCGCGTGGCAATTCATCCAGCCCGGACAACACCGTTGATCCCGTGGTCGTCAGACCCGACATGGCCTCAAAAAAGGCGTCCACAAACCGGGCCTCTGTCGCGCCGACCACAAACGGCAGCGCCCCAAAAATCGGCAACGCGAGCCAAACACCGGTCGTCAGCAAAAAGGTTTGTTGAATGGTCAGCCCTTTGCCCTTGCCAGTTTGGCAGGACAACGCGACGAGCCCGCCGACCAAGACTGTCAGAATGGCGCTTTCCAGAAAGGCAGACCAGTTTTCACGACCCTCCACCAAATCCAGCCCCATAGGCAAGATCATGGTCAGTCCCAACATCGCAACCAAAAGGCCGATGACATATCCAACAGGGCGAAGATCTAACATGCGCAAAGCGTTGGCGTCTGATTGTGCCAGTGTCAAGCCATGTTGCGGCCTGAAGCCCCCAGATCACCGAGAGGTAAATCGCCATTTTCCAGAATGAAATTCAAGTCCGTTTCAAAAGCCTGTCAAGGCGCCCGTCGGGATGAGAAAATTCCAAGCCGTCACAGAACAGCATTCGTTTTTGCATCCCGCACATCAACCTTAGCCGATGTGAAACAGAGTGTTGAACAGCTTGGGGTCAAGGCTTGACGCGGCAAAGAATGGGCCATCTGTCAGGATCGACACGGCATCATGGCTGTGCAGGCTTTCTTGGTGGCTCGCAATCACACGGAAATCGCCAACGCGTGGGTTGGCCTTGAGTTGCTCGCAAAACAGGCGTGCCGCGTCTTCTACAAAGATTGGGTTGGCGGCATTCAGCTCTGCAAAGGCCTGCTCATCCTCGCGCTTAACCATCACCTGCGTCTCGGTCGGAACCGCCTTGCGTGCCATATCTATGAGGTCTTCAAACCACAAAAGTTCATCTTGGCGCACCTGTACCGAAATACGCGCAACAGATCGTTGAGAGTGCGGTGTCGCCAGCTGGCCTCGGGACTGTCGGGCGTGCTCGCTTAGCTCCAGGGAACACGGGCACGTCGAAGAATACACATAATCCAAGTGCATCACTTTGTGCAGTTCGCCGTTCACCTGCACTTTTTCCAGCGCGATGTCATAATACTGATATCCGGCCAAACCGGACCGCAGCGACGGGATGCGCATGGGATAGGAAAATCGCATCTGAATGCGCGCATCAAGGCTTTCCAAATCCGTCACGTAATCCGCAAGGGCGGCCTCCATGACCTCAAAACTAAAGGTTTTTTCCGCATGTTTATAAAACGAGCGCATGATCCGGGACATGTTGATGCCCTTTTTCTCTGCATCCAAACTCACAGTCCCGGTGACGCTGGTTTCAAGCGTCATGTCCGCGCCATCCCGCGCATGAAAGCGAATGGGCAGGCGGAAATTGGAAATACCCACATGCTGAATCTGCTGTTTTTCCCCCCGGATCAGACTGGCCGGGCCGTTCTGAAGATCAGGCAGCGACGCGCGATATGCCTCATCCGCCACAAAATCATCAGGATAGGTACGCGTGAGGGCCGGATAGTTGCCCAGTGGTTGATCAGGAAGCAACCGCGCCACCGCCGGTTCCAGAGCAGCAATTTCCTCTGGAGTGGCTTGCACGGCCCAAGCCCGTAATTTGGCCAGTGCTTCGATAGCATCGTCCTTACTGGGTTGGGTTTGCGGCTTGTTCGTTTGGATATTCATAAAGAGCAGCCTTTTGTTCCTATCGCCAAATTAACTTAATACTTCAGAACCGGATTGCAAACTTCGACCTTTCGTCGGCTCTTTACGCCCTTTTGCCCGAAACCAACACCGTTGCACCCCCAACAACCGCCAAAACGTGCCATCCGAGCGACATCACGGCCGTAAATCGTGTGCGTGGGGTCGGCACAATTTTCTGTACCGACCTCGCACGTACGATGACATGGCGTCACGTCCCTGCCCGCCTACACGGCATCAAGCGACGCGGTAATATCAGCAATCAGATCATCGGAATCTTCAAGGCCGACGGAAAAGCGGATCAATCCCGGTGTGATCCCGAGTTCTGCTTTCTGGGCATCGGGCAGCCGTTGATGTGTTGTGGTTGCCGGATGTGTCGCGATCGATTTTGCATCCCCCAGATTGTTGGAAATGACGGCGATGTTCAGACCGTTCAGGAATCGAAATGCAGCGTCCTGCCCCCCCGCCAAGTCAAGCGACAACACGGTACCACCTTTGCCGCCCAATTGCCGTTGTACCAGATCATTTTGGGCATGCGCCTTTAACCCTGGATAAATCGTGCGGGACAGCTTGGAATGCCCATCAAGAGCCTGAGCAACCTTAAGCGCGGTTTCAGCTTGGGCGCGCACACGCAGATCGATGGTTTCAAGTCCCTTCAACATCACCCAAGCGTTAAATGGTGAGAGGCTGCCTCCGGTATGTTTCATATACGGCTCGACAGTGCCACGAATGAACTCTTTGGTGCCCAAAATCACGCCCCCCAAGGCGCGCCCCTGACCATCAATGTGTTTGGTCGCGGAATAAATCACAACGTCAGCACCTTGAGCGATGGCATTTGAAAAGACCGGCGTTGAAAACACATTGTCCACGACCACTGTCGCGCCAACTTTGTGGGCGATCTCGGCCACCGCCGCAATGTCGATCACCTCAAGCGTGGGATTGGACATCGACTCAAAAAAGACAGCCCGCGTGTCAGCACGGACAGCATCTTGCCAGGCCTGTAAATCAGTGCCGTCCACCAAGGTGACCTCGACCCCAAAGCGCGCAAGAATGTCCTCGAGAATATACAAACACGACCCGAACAACGCCCGAGCAGCCACAACATGATCGCCGGCCTTCAACATGGACGTCAGCGCGCCATTGACCGCCGCCATTCCAGAGGCCGTCGCAAATGCATCTTCGGCACCCTCAAGCAGGGCAATACGCTCCTCGAACATGGCCACAGTCGGATTGCCATAACGCGCATAAATGAATTCATCATCGCCCGCCTTAAGAAACCTCTCTTGGGCTTGCTCTGCGGTGTCATAGACAAAGCCCTGCGTCAGAAAAATGGCTTCGCTTACTTCATTGTATTGGCTGCGTCTTGTGCCGCCATGCACCAACTTTGTGCGCGTATTCCAGTCGCTCATCGCGTCCTCCTTGGGTCATCAACCCATAAAAAAACCCCCGATCGGCCAAGCCAAAAGGGGGGTCCTTCGTCCTGACCTTTTAGCGGAAATATTTAACGTGGCCCGCAATCCGGTAACAAATCGCCACATCCCCCCTGTACTTGGCGCATGCGCCACGGTCAACACCGTCACGCAGCTGTAACCCCAACTTCATCAAGAATACGCAAACATTCAGGATACCGCACACTAGATGTAGTGGGAGAACCGCGATGTCCATCATCAGGATCAATGCAGATGGTCCCAACCCCGTTTTACATGGCACATCCCGTGCCCTCTCTCCCGTATTGCACAGAGCCTTGGACCACACAGGCCCGATTACAGTGATGATCCACGGCTATAGTTTTGCCCCCTACGATCCTCGCCACTGCCCCCATGCGCACATTTTTTCACTTGATCCGCCCACGTCAGCGAGCACAGCAACAAGTTGGCCGCTCGGGCTTGGGTATGGCAGCGGTGACCCTGACGAGGGCATTGCCATTGCGTTTGGATGGATGTCGCGCGGAACCGTTTGGCAAGCGCTGCAAACATCCCAGACGGCCACGCGCGCGCTGGCCACGCTGATTGGAATATTGCGCACCCTTGCGCCCGACAGGCCTGTACATCTTGTGGGACATTCGATGGGCACTCATCTTGCGCTGAGTGCCCTGCCCCTGCTGCGCCAAGGTGATCTGGGGCGGATTCTTTTGCTCAACGGGGCGACCTATCAACAATACGCCAAGCGCATGCTTCAGACCCCCGCAGGCCGTGCAAGCGACGTCATTAATGTGATCAGCGCCGAAAATAGATTATACGACAAGCTGTTCGAATGGGCGATCCCGGCCCTATCGCGGGACGACAAATCCATCGGCCAAGGGATAGACGCACACAACGCAGTCAATCTGCGTATCGATATGCCGTCCGTCTTGGACAGCTTGGCGCAGGAGGGATTCCAAATTCACCCGTCACGGCGCTGGCCATGCCATTGGTCGACCTACCTTAGGGACGGTACATTTCCGTTTTATCGGGCTCTGATCCGAACACCTGAGCGGCTACCTTTACAATACCTTCAGGCCCTATCGGCCCCATCTGCACCCAGAACGCCGCCCAAGCAGCCAATGAACTGGCGCGGCATGCGTTTGTCCACTAGGCTAGGAGTCACAACACCCCACCCCGAGAACCACTAAGGATTGTGGCATGATTGATCTGTATTTTTGGCCAACTCCGAACGGATGGAAAGTATCGATTGCGCTCGAAGAAATGGGCCTGAAGTATGAACCCCATCTGGTCAACATCAGCGCCGGCGACCAGTTCAAGCCCGCATTCCTTGCCATTTCTCCGAACAACCGCATGCCTGCAATTGTCGATCACCAAGGGCCTGAAAACGCGGCCATATCCATCTTTGAAAGCGGCGCAATTTTGCAATATCTTGCCCAGAAAACCGATCAATTCGGGGGGCGCACTGCACGCGAGAAAATAGCGGTTACGCAATGGCTGATGTGGCAAATGGGGGGCGTCGGCCCGATGGCAGGCCAAGCCCACCACTTTTTGAAATACGCGCCTGCCATGGATCCCCCAAATGATCTGCCTTATGCAAAAGATCGATACCGCAACGAAGTCGCCCGTCTGTACGGCGTGCTCGACAGACAGCTTGCACATCACGAATATGTCGCCGGTGATTTCATCTCTATTGCGGATATTGCGATTTGGCCTTGGGCGTCCTTGTGGGAAGGTCAACAACAAACACTGGACGACAAGCCGCATCTAGCGCGCTGGCTTGATCTGATGGCAGCACGCCCCGGTGTGCAACGTGGGCGCGCACTACATGCAGAGCTGCGCGGGGATATCAGCACGGATAAAAAGGCCCATGGCGTCCTGTTCAAACGCTAGGCGCTTGGGCATTACTTGCGGCGGGCGGCCGCCTTGCGATCCGGTTTTTGCAAATCCATGATGTTCCACCACAAGAATGCGACGATCACGATCGTAAAGCCAAAGGTTTCGATTTTGACCCATGCATCGGTGGACATCGTGCGCCAGACAATTTCGTTGCCAATTGCCAACACCGCGAAAAACCACGTCAATCGTTTGGTCAATTGCATCCATCCGGCAGGCGCCAGTGGAATAGCCTCGGACAGCACAAGCGCCAAATAGCTACGGCCGCGCAACAGACCGACCCCAAGAATGGCCGAGAACACCGCGTACACCAGCGTTGTTTTCATTTTGAAAAACCGCTCGTCATTGAACCACGCCGTCAACCCGCCAAAGAACACCACCATAACAGCCGTGAAGATTTGTATTTTGCTAAGTTCGCGCGTCATGCCCCAAAGCACAGCCATCGCCGCCATCAGAATGGGAATAAACACCACAGTCGACACAACGAACCCTGTGTACTGCTCGCCGCGAAATTCGAACATGTCATCGCGAATGTTCAGATAAATCGCAAAAAATGCCAACGTAGGCCCCAGTTCGAGAACCTGTTTGAGCACGGGATTGATGTCATGATCTTGAGCCAAGGGAAAGTCTCCTGAAACAGCCTGCTAAAGGTCTTCCGCTTCGGCGGGATGATCTTCGGGAATGGCATAGGTCTGAAAAACTTTGCCTTGGGTCATAAAGAACACGAATATTGCAGCGCTCAAACCAAATGTCTTGAAATACACCCAAGTATCCGTGGTTTGCGTCCGCCAGATCAGTTCATTTAGGACGGCCAGAATAAAAAAGAACGCCGTCAGACGGCGGGTCAACACAAGCCACCCTTCGTCCTGCAGGGGCAGCATTTCTTCCATCACGTATTTAAGGTACGATTGCCCTCGCAAAAGCCCGACACCCAAGGCCCCTGCAAACAGCAGATAAATCATGGTCGGCTTCATCTTGAAAAAACGATCATCATTCAGCCACACCGACAGCCCGCCAAAGATAACCACCAACACCAAGGTGGCGACCTGCATCTTGGAAAGGTGACCGGTGAGTTTATACAAGATCGCGCTGGACAGGATCATCAGCGGGATAAACCCCGCAGTCACCAAAATGAAACCTTCGTATTCGGTACCACCAATCACAAACAGCTTTTCGCGCAGTTTGAGATACGCCACGAAGAATACAACGATCGGCCCCATTTCAAGCACAAGTTTGAGCGTCGGGTTGATCTTTTTGCGATCCATGGCCTGTTTTCCTTTTTTCTCAAACTCTATCTGGCGCAATCAGCCGCCCAGTTCAACTATGACTGCGCCCGCCGCAATCAAGGTCATCAATGCAATCCGGCGTGGTCCGACGGTTTCACGCAACACCAGCCAGCCAATGATTGCGGCAAACACAGGGGATGTTTCGCGCAAGACGGCGGCCTCGCCCACCTTGCCCAAACGGGTCGCCAACATCACCGACCCAAAGCTGCCGAATGCCACCAGTGCCCCGGCCATCCCACGCCACATCAACGGTTTGATTTCAGGATGATGTGTCATGCTGCGCCACCGCAGGGCGGCAATGATGGGGAAATCGACAGAGGTGATCAGAAAAAACCACGCCAAAAATGTAAACGGATTGGGCGTCGCGCGAATACCATAGGCATCATAAGTCGTATAAAGCGCCACAATGGCCCCTGTTCCAACAGCCAGCCACAATGCCGGAATAAGAGTATCGCGCCCTGTCTTCACATGGATCAGGTTATAGACCGCAAGCCCAAAAATCCCCGCGACCAGCACCGCAACGCCCAACCACTGTGTGCCGGAAAAGCTCTCGTCAAAGATGATCCAAGCCCCAAGAACCGTAAACAATGGCCCCGTGCCACGCACCACCGGATAAACCACCGTAAAGGCGCCACGCGAATAGGCCAGCGCCATCCCGAGCTTATAGACAAAATGGATACTCAACGCCCCCAACAGGAGCCACCACACGTTGCCCTGTGGCCATGGCACAAGAAACAAGGCAATCGGGAAAGAAAAAATCAACAACCACAGATCGATCACACCACGTGACAGCCACGGATCGACCCGCCCCTTTTGCAATGCCCCGAAGACGGCGTGAAGAAATGCCGCCGTCAGCGCCAGCATCAGCGCGACCTGTTCACCCGCCTCGGTCCCTTCTAAAGAGACAATCCAGTCACTCATCATGATGGTGTAGCGGACTTAGCCGGCGCCCCACAGGATCAGGCCTTGTCCAGCCCGATCAGGGCCGCCGCAAACTCTTCTGGGTCAAAGGGGGCAAGATCATCAATTTGTTCGCCGACACCGATGGCGTGGATCGGCAGGCCGAATTTGTCAGCAAGCGCAACCAGCACCCCCCCTTTGGCCGTGCCGTCCAGCTTGGTCATGACCAACCCGGACACATCGGCCAGTTTCTGGAACGTATCCACCTGATTGACCGCGTTTTGTCCCGTGGTGGCATCCAGCACCAGCAACGTATTATGCGGCGCGGTTTCGTCCTTTTTGCGGATTACCCGCACAATTTTGGCAAGCTCTTCCATCAAATCCGCCCGGTTCTGCAAGCGACCCGCCGTGTCGATCATCAACAGGTCCGCTCCGTCTGCCTCGGCACGGGTCATGGCATCAAACGCAAGGCTCGCAGGGTCGGACCCCTCGGGCGCGGTCAATACGGGTACGCCTGCGCGATCTCCCCAGACCTGAAGTTGTTCCACAGCTGCGGCGCGAAACGTATCACCCGCAGCAATAACAACCGATTTGCCCGCGGCCTTGAATTGACTGGCCAGCTTGCCGATTGTGGTGGTTTTCCCTGATCCATTCACACCGACAACAAGCACAACTTGGGGCTTGTTGGGGTAAATTGGCAGAGGTTTGGCCACTGGTTCCATGATCCGCGAGACTTCTTTGGCCAGAAGCGATTTGATTTCCTGTGTTGAAACCCGCTTGCCAAAACGCCCTTCGGCAATGTTGGCGGACACGCGCAATGCAGTATCGACACCCATATCCGACGCAATCAACAGCTCTTCGAGCTGCTCGAGCATGTCATCATCAAGCACACGCTTTACAACGGGTTGTCCCGCACCGCGTCCGGTTAGTCGTGCCAAAAGGCCCGGCTTTTCGCTCTCGGCATGGGGGGGAGTCACTGGGGCCGCCGGCTGCGCAGCAATGGGTTCGGGCATGGCAGCGGCGGCATCACTTGGCGCGGCGCCTTCACCAGCATCCGTGGGCAACACATCTTGCACAAGATCAGGCTCGGACGTCTGCACAGGGTCGATTTCAACCGCAGCGTCGACACTTTGGTCACCGCCATCCTCGACAATGGCATCCAACCCTTCTTCCAACTTTGAAGAAGATTTGAACAGTTTATCCTTAAGTTTGGAAAAAAACGCCATATTAGCCTCCGGCAGAACCTTCCTACCCACCTAATGCGAGTTTACCAGATTTGGAAGAGCGGCGTTGACCATCCAGCGCCTGCAAGGATGGCAAATTGTCCCCCCGCGTATAATAGCCACAATACGACCGAGGTCGGCACCTGCCAGACTGAATGGTCGGACATGCGAAACAACTGAATAGACAACAGCGTGTCGGACATCAAAAACGCAAACGCGCCAAACATCGCCAGCGGCATACCGTTAAGCCCTAGCGCCGTAAGTCCCATGACCGTAATCAAGACCACATAAACGCGCACTGGCCAACGCATCTCGTCCGTGAACGGGCCAAGCCACACCTCGGTAGACAGCGCAAAAATAACCAGCGCAGCCGCCGCCACTGGCAATGCCAACGCCCCATCAAGCCCGCCGGACAGCCCCCAAAAATGCACAATGTAAAACACATGTGCGATAGCAAAGCTGATCAAGCCGACCAAAAAAGGTTTGTCGCTCGATCGCGACAACGCAATGTCACCAATCGCAGAACTCACCAGTGCTAGAATGATCAGAGGATGCCCAAAGGTCACCCCAACCGCCGCAGCGAATGATAGCAAAGGCACCGCTTTGACAAGTGTTTTGACCATCGACGGCCCACGGTAACAAAACCCCACCACATAGACCAAAGCAAACGACACCCCGACCAATAGAAAGCCGAGTCTAAACGACTGCCGTAGCGCAATTTCTTCAAGTATGGACATAGGGCCTCCGAGATGAGCGTGTCTTGTGATCCTGCCTCAATTCGGGCTGCTTGTCTTGGGTGCCGTGACGAAAACGCCCCGCCAAAACTGGCAGGGCGTTTACATGTCTTCAAATATTTGAACGCGATCAGATTTCGTTGGCGAAATGCTTCATTGTCAACCGGATGGGGTTTGGTGCCGCCTGCCCCAAGCCACAGATGGACGTATCCACCATCGCCTGCGACAGCTCTTCCAAAAGCCCTGTGTCCCATGTGTCAGATTGCATCAACTTCACAGCTTTTTCACAGCCAACACGACACGGCGTACATTGGCCACAGCTTTCGTCTTCAAAGAACCGCAACATATTTAGCGCGGCGTCACGTGCGCTGTCTTGGTCACCCAAAACCACAACCGCCGCAGACCCGATAAACGTGCCATGTGGTTGCAGCGTATCGAAATCCAACGGGATATCGTGCATGCTTGCTGGCAAGAGCCCAGAAGACGGCCCCCCCGGCTGATAGGCCTTAAAGCTGTGTCCCTCGGCCATCCCACCACACGCCGCGATCACATCGGTAATGGTCGATCCAGCAGGCAGCAAATGCACGCCCGGATTTTTGACACGCCCAGACACAGAGTACGACCGAAGGCCTTTGCGTCCGTTCAGTTCAACAGAGTTCAGGCATTCGGGTCCTTCGCGGCAAATCTTGGCCACCCACAACAGGGTTTCCACGTTGTGCACCAAGGTCGGACGGCCAAAGATGCCGACTTGCGCCACAAACGGCGGGCGATGGCGCGGTTCTCCACGCTTGCCCTCAATGGACTCGATCATCGCGCTTTCTTCGCCGCAAATATAGGCTCCTGCCCCGCGCCGCAGATCAATATACCCTTGCTCAACAATTCCAGCATCTTCCAAGGCTGCAATTTCGCGACGCAAGATCGCCAAAACTGCCGGATACTCGTCTCGCATATAGATAAACGCTTTTTCGGCTTCGACAGCCCAAGCCGCCACCAGCATGCCCTCAAGGAACAGGTGCGGCGTGCGTTCAAGATAATAGCGGTCTTTAAAGGTCCCTGGCTCGCCTTCGTCACCGTTTACGGCCAAATATCGGGTGCCTTCGTTCATGCGAACAAAGCCCCATTTTTTGCCAGACGGGAAACCCGCCCCGCCCAAACCGCGCAGACCGGCCTCAAGAACCTTGTCTTGAACAGCTTCCCAGTCGCCATTGGCACGCAGATCTTTCAGGGTCTCGTATCCACCTTGGGCCACATAGTCGGCAAAGGTTTCATAGTCGGGGATATGCGCGTGCGTATCATCCGCAGAGATTGCCGCCAGCACCTTTTCCGGTGTCGCATGGTCGATGTGGTTGTGCCCAATCTCTAGAACGGGCGCCGTATCACACCGCCCCATGCAAGGTGCGCGCAAGACCCGCACCTGAGCCGGATCAAGGCCGTCTTCGAGTGCGGCCTGCAATTGCTCGGCGCCCGCCAGTTCGCAAGACAACGAATCGCATACTCGGATTGTCAGAGCGGGCGGGGGTGTTTCACCATCTTTGACCACGTCGAAATGCGCATAAAAGCTGGCGACTTCGAAAATTTCAGCCTGCCCAAGACGCAGTTCTTCAGCAAGGGCGCGAATATGCGCCGTCGACAGATGACCAAAGGTATCCTGAATAAGATGCAGATACTCGATCAACATATCGCGTTTGCGAGGACCGTGCTCAAGCAACTCAACCACTTCGGCGTGCGCGACATCGTCTAACTGGCGGCCTTTGGGCGTTTTGCGCCCTTTGCCTTTGCCCGATTTCCAGATGCCCTTTTTGGCTTCATCCAGTGCCATTGCGGCCTCCCGTGATCTGCTATTTCCGAAACACTACCCTTTTGGACGGGGGGGCGACGTGGTCAAAAGCGACATGCATACGCCCGTATGCGTTAGGAATTCTGTTTCCTTTGAACCTCACCCCTCATTGTATCCATGCGCAACCTGTGAGCAAACTATGGATCACTGGAACGTGTCACGAGGCGCTACAATGCTCTGGTTTTCCATTGCCACCATATCACCTGTTCTTTTTCTAGCGATGGCTGGCACCGTTGGGGGCCTCTGGTGTGCTGTGGCGTTGATCTATCTAACCGGGTTTACCTATTTCATGGATCGCATCGTGCACGGGACCGTGGCACGTCGGGCTGCGTCGGGTGAATTTCCTGTCGGCGAGGAGCTCGCCATTTTTCTGGGCCTGTCCCATCTGGTTTTACTGTGCATTGCTCTTTATGCGCTGGCAGGCCCCAGTGGTTTGAGCTGGACCGAGCGCGTCGCGTGCTTCTTTGCATTTGGCTTGTTCTTTGGACAGGTCAGCAATGCCAACGCGCACGAGTTGATCCACAAACAGGCGAAATGGCCGCGCCGACTTGGCAAAGCCGTCTATATATCGTTGCTATTTGGGCATCATGCCTCGGCACATCCCAAAGTTCATCATGTTTGGGTTGCGACTCCGATGGACCCAAATAGCCCCGCAAAAGGCCAGAACTTTTATCAGTTTTGGATGCGTGCTTGGGTCGGATCATTTTGCAAAGGCTGGATGGCCGAAACACGTCTGCGCGCGCGCAAGACCACACCGCCGCATTTCTGGAGCCACCCCTATGTGACGTATATCGCCGGAGGCCTGTGTGTCGCGTATTTGACCCATGCCGTCATGGGCCTTGGCGGTTTAGTTGCACTGGTGTTGCTCACCGGATATGCCCAAATGCAATTGCTGATCTCTGATTATGTTCAGCACTATGGCCTTGCACGCGAACGCGGTGCGGACGGCCGATTTGGACCAGTCTCTGCACAACACAGCTGGAACGCACCCCAATTCTTTTCAAGCGCCCTTATGCTGAACGCGCCCCGACATTCAGACCATCACATGCATCCGCTCAAGACATATCCGTCTCTGGATCTTGATCCGACAGAGATGCCCACGTTGCCCCGTTCCCTGCCCGTTATGGGGCTTTTGGCGCTTTGGCCACAAAAATGGCGCGCAGTGATGGACCCGAAATTGGCAGCTTTGCGCCAATCACACACCATCCCCTAGATTCACGTCCCATGCTGGGCCAACATCCCTGCATGAAAACACTCTGTACGCTTTTGATCTGCCTTGGTCTGCCTGCATTGGCCGAAACACCTATGACCGGACCGCAATTCGACGCATATACGCAGGGCAAGACCTTGTTTTATGGCAATAACGGTCAGCACTATGGGGCCGAAGAATATCTATCGAACCGAGGTGTCCGCTGGTCTTTTCTGGATGGTAAATGCAAAGAGGGCTATTGGTATCCAGATCATCAGAGCATTTGCTTTGTGTATGAAGACAACCCTGCCCCGCAATGCTGGAAGTTCTTTTTGAGAGGCGGCAAGTTGCTGGCCGAGTTCACCTCAGACAGCACCGCAACCAACTTGTACGAAGTGGATCATGGCGACACGCAAATGCTCTGCCTTGGACCCGAAGTCGGGGTCTAGGCCACATGACCACGGCGATGCCCTGCCCTAAAAAAGGCTGCCTTGGTCGGGTTTATCCTGTGGTTTTGCTGGTTTCTTGACAGGAGACTTCCCCCCAAGCTTGATCCGTTTGTCCGCAAATTGAATTTCAATCTCGGATGCCTTCTTGGCCGAAACGGAATCGGTCACGACTTTATTATCGCCCCAAACAACTGCGTACCCACGATCAAGCGTGGCTTGATACCCAAGCGTGGTACGCATCCGTTCCAGATGCTCAAGTTTATCTGAGAGTGTGCGCACCTGTCGCTGCCCGGTATCTGACAGCCGCCGAGACAGGGCCTCGAGCTTGTCGCGCCGACGCAGATTTTCACGCACCAAGGTCGCGGCGCTCAAACGGTCTGCACGACGTCCCAATGCTTGACGCTTGGTGTCGATCATACGTGTCAAGGTCGATGCCCGCAGCGACCCGCTTGACTGGCTCAGCGCCACCTTGCGGGTTTGCACACCCGCAATAAGCGCCTGTGGCAACCGGTTTGCGATGTGATCCAGACGTTGCGACGGAGTTTGCAGCAAACTGTCAGCACGGGGCAAGGCACGCGCCACATCCTGAAGGCGCTGACCCCGACGCGTCACCCCATCACCCATGGCCCGCGTCAGCCGCGCACCCTGTTCATCGACCCACCCCATCAGGTCAAGCCGGACAGGAACCGCCATTTCAGCAGCCGCTGTCGGCGTGGGGGCACGCCGATCCGAGACAAAATCAATAAGCGTGGTATCGGTTTCGTGACCAACTGCCGAAATCAACGGGATGTCAGACGCCGCCGCCGCGCGGGCGACAATTTCTTCGTTAAATCCCCAGAGGTCCTCGATACTGCCGCCACCACGCGCCACGATCAACAAATCAGGGCGCGGCATGGCACCGCCAACCGACAGTTTGTTAAACCCTTCGATGGCGCGGGCCACTTGTGGGGCACATTGGTCGCCTTGCACAGCGACTGGCCAAATCAACACCTTGCGCGGAAAGCGATCCCGCAACCGGTGCAAAATATCGCGAATGACAGCACCGCTGGGCGAGGTCACAACCCCGATGACCTCTGGCAAATACGGCAGCGGGGCCTTGCGGCTTTGGTCAAACAATCCTTCTGCGGCCAGCAGCTTCTTGCGTTTTTCGAGCATGGCCATCAGGGCGCCTTCGCCCGCAACGGTCACATCATCCACATTCAGTTGATATTTGGATTGGGATCCAAATGTGGTCAGCTTGCCGGTCACGATCACTTCCATACCCTCTTCGGGCATGACAGACAGACGTGACACCTGCCCCTTCCAACTGACGGCGGCGATCACCGACCGATCATCTTTGACATCAAAATACAAATGCCCCGAACGGGCCAACATGGTGCGGCCCACTTCGCCCCGCACGCGGACACGCCCAAAGGCACCTTCGATGGTGCGTTTGAGCGCGCTCGAAATTTCGGTGACGCTAAATTCGGGGGCATTTTCGCCCTCGGCTGGAGAATCGATGAGGTCGGACATTTGGCCTCGCTTGTGCAACTGCTCGGCACAGCTTAGAACGCCCAAAGACGAAGGCCAAGCAGAAGGGGCATCCCATGAACATTCTTATTCTCGGCAGCGGTGGACGCGAGCATGCGCTGGCATGGGCAGTGATGCAAAACCCGAAATGCGACAAGCTGATCGTCGCCCCCGGAAACGCCGGTATTGCCCAGATCGCCGATTGTGCAAGCTTTGACATCGACAACGGCACCGCGGTGGTAAACTTTGTCGAAGAAAACGCCATCGACTTTGTGATCATCGGCCCAGAAGCCCCTTTGGCCAACGGGGTTGCGGATCGCCTGCGTGATGCGGGTGTTCTGGTCTTTGGCCCCTCAGAGGCCGCCGCACGTCTGGAAGCCTCCAAGAGCTTTACCAAAGAAATCTGTGATGCAGCTAACGCTCCTACAGCGGCCTATGGTCACTTTACCGATGCGGATGCGGCCAAAGCGCATATCCGCAAAAACGGCGCGCCAATCGTGGTCAAGGCGGATGGGCTGGCCGCAGGCAAAGGCGTGATCGTCGCCATGGACGAAGCCACAGCCCTTGAGGCCATTGATGACATGTTTGGCGGTGCATTTGGCGGCGCGGGCGCAGAGGTCGTGATCGAGGAATTCATGGAGGGCGAGGAAGCGTCGTTCTTTATTCTGTGTGATGGTAAAACCGCATTGCCGGTTGGGACAGCCCAAGACCACAAACGTGTGGGCGAAGGTGATACCGGCCCAAATACTGGCGGCATGGGCGCCTATTCTCCGGCTCCGGTTCTGACGGATGACATTGCGCAAAAAGCGCTTGATCAGATTGTCCAACCCACCATCGATGAAATGGCCAAACGCGGCACCCCATACCAAGGTGTTCTGTATGTGGGATTGATGATCAAAGACGGTCAGCCGCGTCTGGTCGAATACAACGTACGCTTTGGCGACCCTGAATGTCAGGTTCTGATGATGCGCCTAGGTGCACAAGCGCTTGATCTGCTGCAAGCCGCCGCCGAAGAACGATTGGCTGATACGCAGGTGAACTGGGGGGATGACCACGCCATTACCGTTGTCATGGCCGCAAATGGCTATCCCGGGTCGTATGAAAAGGGAACTGTCATCAAGGGCCTAGGGGATATTCCGCAGGACAGTAAAAACATGGTATTTCATGCGGGCACCACGGCCAAAGACGGGATGATTACCGCAACTGGTGGACGTGTTCTGAATGTGACGGCGCGCGGCTCCAGCCTAAAGGACGCCCGTGATCGCGCCTATGCCATGGTGGATCAAATCGACTGGCCAGAAGGGTTCTATCGGTCTGACATCGGGTGGCGTGCTCTCTAAACCAAAACCCGGCCTGCGCTCGGCTCAGGGCTGCTCTTGCTTCGAGGTGAGAGCAGCATAACGCTCGTTGGCATGCAACGCTGCTGAATCGCAGATTGCGCCCTGTGGCAAGCGCGGCAATCACATGTGCCAGGTTTGCATGCACCAACATGGTCAAACAAATTGCGCACTGGCCAGACACGGTCTATCGTACAGGAAATCAACAGATTTTCGAGGCCACACCATCTCTGACTTACCCTCAATTGACGCAGCCTATCAGGACCGCGACTTTGCGAATTTGGCATTCGCCTATGCACCCATTGGCTTGGTAGTGACTGAAAGCAGAGTTATCAGAGACTGCAACCCAACCTTTGCGGCAATGTTTGGATATGAACGCGAAGAATTGCAGGATCACACGTTTGCGACCCTATATCCAACACAGGAAGAATTCGCGAACATCCGACACCGTGGCATCCAAGAATTACGCGAGACCAACCAGTATTGGGATGAACGCGTGATGATGCGCAACGGGGGCGATCTGTTTTGGTGTCGGGTTCGGGGGCATTCCTTTACGCCCGAAGACCCTTTGACACGCGCAGTCTGGAGCTTTGCCGACCTCAGTGACTCGCGCCCCTATCACCCTTTGACACGGCGAGAGCGCGAAGTGTTTTCATTGATGGGGGAAGGCCTGACCAGCAAGGAAATCGCGATCAAGCTCCAGATGTCCAATCGCACAGTGGAGGTCCACCGCGCGAACCTGCTCAAAAAATTCGGTGCCAGCAATACCGCAGGCTTGTTTCAGTCGCTTGGCGCCATCGGCAGCAACCATATCGCATCAACCAGCACCAACCGATAACAATCTGGGCATTTGTATTCTTGCGATTGCACTGTAACCTTGGGGCACTGACACGATGCTCGGAGGCTTAATGCGTATTCTTTCCCGCCTGCTCGCTCTGGTTTTGACATGCTGGATCGCCGTTCCAAGCTTTGCTGCCGATATTCGAATTTTGCCACAGAACCCCTATGATGACGGGCGGTTACGGCTTTTGAACCTGAATCCGGCCTATATTGGCGCGGACGGTATGATTCAGAGATATGGCCCGCCCCCGAACTTGGATGTGCTGACCGAAAAATGGCGTTGGGCCTTTGATGGAGGGCTATCGGGTGACGGTGCGCACACCTATGAAACGCTTCATATGCCCGCCGCATTCGGAAGTCTGCGCGCGGGGCGCGTCGTGCATGTGTCGGGGCAGATCGCCAAAGGGGATGCGGATCGTCTCGCGGCACTGGTGCGTGATGCCGGGCTTTCAAACTGTTTGTCGGCTGGATACTGCCCCTTTACCAATGTCATTTCACTGGATTCGCCTGGCGGAAATTTTGCAGAGGCGCTCCGCATGGCGGAACTGGTCCGCGCCGAGAACTTTGTGACCGTTCTTGGTGGAAACACGCGGTGTGAAAGTGCTTGTGCTCTGGTCTTTCTGGCAGGTCTCACAACATACGAAGGATTTTTCTTTCCCCGTCGTTTCGCGCATATCACCGCGCAACTTGGCGTGCACCAACCTGCTCTCACCTTACCGGAAAGAACATATTCGGCATCAGAGGTGAACACGATCCTTGCTCTTCTGTCGACATCAACCAATCGGGTCACGCAACTGTTCTTGCAATCGGGTGTCTCGATTGGCCTGCTGGATGCGATGTATGCAACGCCCGCAAACGCGATGCACCGATTGGGCCCAATCGAGATGGCCGGCGAGCATATTCACCTGATTGCAAAGGCTAAGGACACGCAATCCGATCTGGTTGGCGCGCTTTCGGCAACGCGCGGGGCCGCGTTGGCCTATTGTGGTCAACAATTTCGCGCGATGCATAAGACCTCGAGCATGGATATCATCCACAACCTTCAAGTTGACGTGAACAGCTTTATCACCTTTGAAGCAGGTCGGAATTTTGCCTGTATGGGCATTCGCCAACCCGACAACACTTGGAACACACACGTCTGTGGTCCGACCTATTGCGGGCTATCTGGATATGGGCAGGTGTCCTTCATGCAAAAGCCCACAACGCTGAAATACTATGACCAGATGGACTCGATCGCAGTGGGCATAGATAACACTGAACTGGGCATCGCGATCAAGGATTTCGCCCATCGCGGGGCGCTGTTGGCCTACGTGCGCGAGTTCGCAAAAGACGATTACTGGCATTTTGCGCCGGTACCATTAACCGCCGCGCAAATCACGACCCCTGCGGAATATTGCGGGGTTCTGGATGACGCAAACCCAGAACTTGTACGCCAAGTTCAGGCAAAGTTGAACGCGCTGGGGATCAACGTAGGGCGGCCCGACGGTTCTCCGGGCGGCAATACCCGCAAAGGAATAATGCGCGCCCATGAACAGCTGCTCGGTCAAAGCAACTCTGAGGGGCGGATCACGCCAAACTTGCTGGTTGTCTTGGGTATATCACGAGATGCCCAAGAGCGATTCCGCTTTTGCGCGTCGACGTATACGCACTAATTTGCTGTTCGGATTATTCGCTTGGACAGGCCAATGCTGTCACCAGACTCGCGCGGCCACGATACGCGCCAATGTCACGACTGTGAGTGCGTGTGCCATCAAATGATGTGGCCATGATCCGGCTCCAATCACGATTGACCGTGATCATCTCAATCTTGGCCTCACACGCGCGAAGCCCCCCTGAAATATAGTCTTGCCCAATTTTGTGATTGGTCAGCCCTTGCTGATCCCAAAGATGCACAAGCGCCCCGCCCTGAAAACGCCAGACCCTAAGCGTGCGCGCGAGGTGTGGGCGGTCTATATACGCAAGCTCGATCTGGCCATCTCCATCCAAATCCGCTGCTCCGATGGGCGCAAGCCATCTGTGCGTACGTCCGATAAACGGTGTCGCTGCAATCAACCCTTGTGCACCATAAACCGAAAGGCGTGCGCCTTTTGAAAGATCGGTCTCAATCGCGATCACCTCTGGGGCACCATCTCCGTCAACATCGGCTAATCGGGGTGCCACATCCTCAAAGACACGCGTGTCGGGCAAGCGAATGCGCACGGTGCGCCCGTCACCCAACTTTAGAACCAAGCTTTCAAACTCGATTGCGTCTCCAAGAATGCCGTGATCGTATCGCGTCGTGGGGTCTGCATAGGTTGCGGACATGATTTCGGCATTTGCCACAGCCCCCAAGGCCATAACAGCCAGCCACGCGCTCAAGACGTGCCGCACGCGGCGCGCGTGTGTTTTCAGGGCGCGCACACCGAGACGCCGCGCCCCGTTCCACATCAGATTTGCTTTTCAGGCATTTGCACGACCAGGCCGTCCAACGCATCCGTCACCTTGATCTGACATGTCAGGCGCGAACGTGCGGCATCAGGTTCAAAGGCAAAGTCCAGCATGTCTTCTTCCATGTCGTCTTTGGCGGGAACTTTCTCGACCCAATCCGGGTGAAGATACACATGGCATGTCGAACATGCACAGGCACCGCCACAATCCGCCTCAATGCCCGGAATATTGTTATCACGAGCCCCTTCCATAACGGTCAGGCCATTGGCGACATCTACAACGTGCTCGGTACCGTTGTGTTCGACATAAGTAATTTTAGGCATGTCTGCGCACTTTCCTTGCAAGAATTTCCCCACATCTAATCTTGCTCTGCGCCACCTTCCAGCCCCTTTTGTACTTTGCCACTGAATTCCTTGTGATCTGCGTCCATGTCGACCCAATTCGGTTTGGCTCCTCAAGAGGACGCGGCCAATTTCCACCTCTGGTCCCGACGCCTTTGGACCTGCCCAATTTACCATTTGGCGCATCACGGGCCAACGCCACAACATTTCCTCACGCATTACGCTTTTGAGATGAGACAAAAACAGCTAAGAAGACCTAAACACCCCGCACGAGGGCGCCAAAGGCTAGAGCATGACACTTCGTTTCCCCACCCTGCCAGTATTGGCCTTCGGGCTCGTGGCGGCCTGCGATCAGGCAAGCGGTATTGCGCCTGATCTTGGGGCTTTGGGGGAACCGGATGTCGTGCGCACGCAGGCTGCAGCGCCTCCGGGGGCGGCGACAGGTTGATCCTGCAATCATCGAAACCGTAACCGAACAAGTCATTATTCAACCCGCCGAAGTACAGGCGGACGGCACAGTTATCAGCCAGGCCATCTACCGTAGCGAAACCCAGCAACGCATCGTCAAGGAACGGCGTGAAACATGGTTTGAAACGCCCTGCCAAGATGTCTGGACCGAAGAATTCACGGCATCGGTGCAACGTGCTCTCAAAGCGCGCGGCCATTTCTATGGACCTATTTCGGGGCAAATGGACAAACGTACGCGGGCCGCAATCCGTCGATTTCAAGAACCACAAGGCCTGAACAGTTCAATCTTGACCTTGGAAGCTGCGCGTCAGTTGGGGCTGGTGGCCGTAGAGCGCGATCCTGCGTAACCCACATCAGTTGTGCGACGCTGTCAGGGAAACAAGGGGCACACAACTGCGCCCCTTGTTGTTTTCATTTGGTTACTCTTGGATATTCAGGGCCACGAAACGGGGCTCGCCCGCACGGCGCACCAAAAGCAGCAAAGATTTGCGCCCTGCCTCTTTGGCTTCTGATATCCGATCCTCAAGATCAGCCACGGACGTGAGCTTTTGCTGGCTTGCCTCTGTCAAGACATCCCCCGCGCGCAGCCCTTTTTCATAGGCCGCCGACATTTCGTCGACGTCTTTAACCACCAGACCGCTCATATTGCTGTCGATGCCAAGTTCGCCGCGCAACGCATCGGTCAAGGGACCCACAGTCAAGCCAAGGATCATCTTGTCAGCCTGCTTTTCCACCGGTGCCTCGGAAGATCCATTGTTTCCAGCGGTCCCCTCAGCAGCCTCGCGGCGACCCAGCGTTACCTTTAGGGTTTGCGTCTTGCCATCGCGCAACACAGTCACTCGCACGGTGCTGCCAACCTCGGTATTTCCGACCACGCGCACCAAACCGCGCACATCAGAAACGTTTTGACCATCAAAGCTTAGGATCACATCGCCAGCCAGCATCCCAGCTTCGAGCGCAGGTCCCTCGGGCACATCCGTGATCATAGCACCTTCGGCTGTTTCCAACCCTTCGATCGCATCCACCATGTCCTCGGACACGTTCTGAATGCGGACGCCCAACCAACCACGACGCGTTTCGCCATATTCTTTCAGCTGATCTACAACCTTCGTCACGACGTTGGATGCCATTGAAAAGCCGATGCCGATTGACCCGCCATTTGGCGACAGAATCGCGGTGTTTACCCCTACGACATCCCCATCCATGTTGAACAACGGCCCACCAGAGTTCCCGCGATTGATTGCGGCATCGGTCTGGATATAGTCATCATAGCTTCCCGAAAGCGCGCGATTACGGGCGGACACGATTCCAGACGATACCGAGAACCCTTGCCCAAGAGGGTTCCCCATCGCCAGAACCCAGTCGCCGACACGGGCTGTGTCACTGTCGCCAAAGCTCACAAAAGAAAGCGGCTTGTCAGACTCAACTTTGAGAAGCGCAATATCGGTATTGGCGTCTTTGCCCACCACTTTTGCCGGAAGTTCTTCGCCAGAAAAGAATTCAATCAGGATTTCATCGGCACCATCAATAACGTGGTTATTTGTAACGACATATCCATCTTCTGAGATCACAAAGCCAGAGCCCAACGCGGACGTGCGCCGTGGTTTGTCGCCATCGCCTTGCCGGTTCTGAAATTCATTGAAAAAATCTTCAAAAGGACTGCCTTCTGGGACAATGCCTTGCGGGCCAGTGCGGCCTGCCACGACGGTGGACGTCGTGATATTGACAACGGCCGGGCTGATCTTCTCGGCCAAATCAGCAAAACTATCTGGACGGGCTTGCGCGACAAGGGCCTGCGCGAGCACCAACACAAATGCCAGAGCTGAAATCCAAATGAGTCGCATCTGCGCCATGTGCTGGCGCCCTATTGCGATTGCCTGAGTGTTCACTCCCAAATCTCCTGTATTGATACGGGGTGATGCCCCACACAAACGGGGCACCATGCTGGTCTCTAATGTAATGCAGGTTGGGCTATGTGCAACTCACCGTCCCTCTCACGCAGACAATTAGATGTGAAACCCCCGTTACCACCACGTGCAACGACGTTTTCCATCCTGTTATATCACGCGCCTGAATTTAGGCCCCGAGAGATTTCGCCATCCAAACCAGAACGACACCCAATGCCATTGCCACAAGGCCCATCGTGCGGCGTTGGCTCTCTGGAAGCGCACGCAGTGCTTCCAACAGATCCTCGACAAGCGAAGGGGCCAGTGCATACACCAGCCCCTCGATGATCAGCACAAGGCCGATCGCTAATAGTGCGATGCCAATCATTGATCAGGCAAAGCAGTTTTCAGATAGTTAAAGAAATCACCATCAGGCGACATGACCATTGTGGTGTTGTTCTCGTTCAGAGCACCACGATAGGCATTCAGGGTCCGATAGAACTCAAAGAACTCCTGATCGGCGCCATAAGCTGTGGCAAAAATTGCGTTCCGCTTTGCGTCCGCTTCACCACGCGCGATTTCTGATTCCCGCTTGGCATCAGAGACCAATTCAACCACGGTCCGATCAGCCTGCGCCCGCACACGTTGCGCGGCTTCTTCACCACGCGCGATTTCATCTGCGGCTTCGCGTTCACGCTCGGCGCGCATCCGCGAGAAGGTGGCTTCGAGGTTGGCTTGCGGCAAGTCGGTACGCTTAAGACGCACGTCAATCACTTCAAGGCCAAGACCACGTGCTTCGGAAATTGCGGCATTCCGAATACGCAGCATCAACGTGGCACGATCAGACGACAAGATATCGTTTGAGGACACAGAACCAAGAACTTCACGGGTTTGCGCCCGCAAAATGTTGTCCAAACGACGCTCGGCCAATTCGATACCGCCAGTACCTACGGCTTGGCGGAACTGTTTGACATCGGCAATCCGATACCGTGCGAACGCGTCCACAACCAAACGACGGTCATCAAGCGGGGTAATTTCCAAAGGTCCCACTTCACGGCTCAGGATACGGTCGTCATAGGCGACAACTTCTTGAATAAGTGGAATTTTGAACGCCAATCCGGGATCTTCTTTGACTGTGACAACGCGGCCGAACTGAAGCACGAGCGCCTTCTCACGTTCGTCCACGATGAACACCGACGACAAAGCGGCTGCGACCAGAATGACGAGGATCGGCAAAAGATAGGTTGTTTTCCGCATCACTTGTCTCCCTTACGCAGTTCATTCAAAGGCAGATACGGCACAACGCCCTGATTGCCTTCGGTGTCATCCAGAATGACCTTGTCTACGCGGCCAAGGACCTCTTCCATGGTTTCCAGATACAAACGTTTCCGCGTAACCTCTGGCGCCTTCTGGTATTCTCCAAGAACAGCTGTAAAGCGGCTGGCTTCACCTTCGGCTTCGTTCACGACTTGTGCACGGTAAGCTTCTGCTTCTTCAAGAATCTGTGCGGCTTCACCACGTGCCCCCGCAAGTTTGCGGTTTGCATAGGCGTCTGCTTGTTTCTCAAGACGGTCACGCTCTTGCGAGGCAGATTGTACCTCGCGGAAGCTGTCTTTTACGGGCTCGGGGGGATCGGCACCGTCAAAGTTGACCCGCACAATGTTCACGCCCGAATCATAGCTATCAAGGGTGGACTGGATCAACTCCTCGAGACGGTCCGCGATGATCCCACGGTCTCTGTTCAGGATTGGCGCCAGCTCGGACTGCGCGATAATTTCGCGCATCGCGGATTCAGACACCGCTTGAATCGTTTGTTTGGGATCACGCAAGTTAAACAGGAACTGAGCTGGATCAGAGATGTTCCACACGACCTGAAAGTCGATGTCGACGATATTTTCGTCACCCGTCAGCATCAAACCTTCGGTTGCTCGGCCCGACGACGGGATGTCTTCGGTTTGCTCGCGCGTTACCGGTACAATTTCCGCCGTGACCAAAGGCCAAGGCGCAAAGTTCAGACCAGGTAGGCCCGTAGATTTGTATTCTCCAAGGAACAATTCTACCGACTGTTCTTCTGGGCGCACGGTATAGAAACTTGCCAAACCCCAAAGAACGACTGCGGCAGCGGTTCCCAACAGAACTGTCCCCTTAGACAGTCCGCCACCAGAAGGACGCCGCCCTCCGGATTGACCACCGCCAGCGCCATTGCTGCCGTTGCCACCACGACCGCCCATCAGGACGCGCAGTTGATCTTGGCCTTTTTTCATCAGCTCATCGATATCTGGAATCTGCGGACCATCATCTTTGGGATCACGGCCACCGCCGCCACCGCCATTGTTGTTGCCGCGATTGTCACCGCCGCCTTGATTTCCACCGCCACCCCAAGGGCCGCCATTGTTACCTGACATAAAGGTGTATCCCCTTCCGTTGTTCCCATGCGCAGCCTCATACCTGTGGCGCGCAAGGGGAAAATTCAACCCGTTCTTACGGGAGTCTTCATTGTTACCAATTCTTCCGACATGGTCGGATGCACGGCTACGGTGCGATCAAAGTCTTCTTTCGTTGCACCCATTTTTACCGCGATACCTGCCAGCTGGATCATTTCGCCTGCGCCGGGCGCCACGATATGACACCCCAATACCTTGCGTGTCTTCTGGCTGACGACCAATTTCATCAGGACCCGCTCGCTGCGCCCTGCAAAGCTTTGTTGCATCGGCTTAAAGCTGGTCGCATAGACCTCGATCGGCTCTTGCTCGCGCGCGGCTTCTTCTGACAGACCGACGGTCCCCATCTCGGGTTGGGTGAAAATGGCTGTCGGAATAAGCGTGTGATCCGGCTTGGTCGGGTTGCCTTTGATGACCGTTTCGACAAACGCCATACCTTCACGGATCGCAACAGGTGTCAGGTTTACGCGATCCGTAATATCGCCCACGGCGTACACCGAGGGTACAGCCGTTTGACTATAGTCATCGACAATCACTTCGCCTTTGCGTCCACGCGCGACACCCAAAGCCTCTAGGCCCAGATCATCCGCATTCGCAACGCGGCCCGTTGCAAACATCACGTGATCAAACAGCGTTTCGTCGCCGTTGGTGGCAACCACACGGATTTGGTCACCCTCTTTGTGCATTCTGACAATGTTGGTGCCCAAATGAAGATTGATCCCCTTTTGGCACATCTCGTCACTGACCAAGCCACGTGCCTCGTCATCAAATCCACGCAGGATTTGTGCCCCGCGATAATACTGTGTGACCTCAACACCTAGGCCATTCAAGATGCCTGCAAACTCGCTGGCGATATACCCCCCACCAACGATCAGAATATTCTTTGGCATTTTCTCGAGATGGAAAATGTCGTTTGACGTGATGCCAAGTTCAGCACCCGGCATATCAAGCTTCACCGGACGGCCGCCTGTTGCCAGCAAGATGTGCTTGGCAGTTTTTTGCGTGCCATCGGCCAATTCAACCGTATGCGCGTCGGCCAGTTTGGCGCGTTGGTCAAATGTGTCGACACCATTGTTTTTCAGGATACCGCGATACACGTTCTCCAAGCGATCCAGCTCTGCATAGAGCTTGCCGCGAAAGACATTCCAGTCAAACTTTCCGGGCTTGATATCCCACCCATACGCTTGGGCATCTTCGACCATGTCGGCGTATTCGCTGGCAAACACCATGAGTTTTTTGGGCACGCATCCGCGGATCACGCAGGTGCCGCCATATCGGTCTTCTTCAGCCAGCGCGACTTTGGCGCCTTCTTGAGCAGCCACCCGTGCGGCCCGAACGCCACCGGATCCACCACCGATGACAAACAGATCATAATCAAAAGCCATGTTTCGTCCTTAGTCTACCAGATCAGTGAAGAGATTATCCGGCTCGGCAAAGTCGAGCATACTCTCTTCGATTGTTCCGGCATTTATGTCTCGCACTTCGACACGTCCATCCCCATAGCCGATCACAACTACGTCACAGATATCAACGAACAGGCCGTTTTCAACCACACCGGGCATCTGGTTCAAAACCATCGACAACTGACGCGCATCGCCAATTCGATTAAGATGCAGATCAAGAATATGGTTGCCTTCGTCGGTCACAAACGGGCTTTGGCCATTCATACGCAGGGTCGATGTACGTCCTAGAACATCCATGCTGACCAGCGTTTCTTCGATCAAGGCCTGCGTGGTTTGCCACCCAAACGGGATCACTTCTACGGGCAGAGGGAACGCGCCAAGTGTTTCAACCTCTTTGCCGATATCGGCGATCACCACCATCTGGTCACTGGCGGTCGCAACGATCTTTTCTTGCAACAGCGCCCCACCGCCCCCTTTGATAAGGTTCATGTTGCCGTCGAATTCGTCTGCGCCGTCAATGGTCAAATCCAACCACTTGGCCGAATCCAGACTGATCACTTCGATTCCGACTTCGCGTGCCAACTCGGCTGTGCGCGTCGATGTGGGGACACCCTTGATACGCAACCCCTCGTCACGCACCATTTCCCCGAGACACCGCACCAACCACGCGGCAGTAGACCCGGTTCCAAGCCCGACACGCATGCCATCCTCGACGTACTCGGCGGCCTTCTTGGCTGCGACGAATTTGGCTTTGTCTATGGGTGACAATTCTCCGGTCATGGCGCGACTCCCCTGTTCGTGTTGCCAGAGTTATAGGAAAGAAGCGTTCGGGGGGCTATGGGGAAATCACGCAAAACCGTCTTAACTAGCGCCGCTTAAGGGTGGAAACCGCCCTCTGCATCAATTGAACCAGCTGAAATTGTTCATTTTCATCCAAATCAGACAAGGCATGCATGTTCTGATCGTATGCTGCTTTTTGGGCCGGCACGCGCAGCTTCTTGGCCCTTTCGGTCAAACGGATGATCTTGACGCGCTTATCCTCATCACTCGGGTTGCGCGTCACCAACTCATCACGCTCCATCCGAGACAGCGTATTCGCCATTGTCGCTTGCTCGACATCCAACCCCACAACAAGCTCGGCTTGGGTCTGCCCATCACGGTCCCACAGCTCAAGCAGCACCATGAATTGGGCGGGCGCCAAACCAAGAGGTTTAAGGCGTCGTTGCAGCCCGACCGCCATCAGTCGCGCGAAATGGTTGGCCAGATATCCGGCCGAGTGCATTTTTGTAAAACTCATGTGCACAAATGTGCAATTGCATAGCCAGCTATTCAATCGCATTTTACATAGCATGCTATTCAATAGGAGAGACCACATGAAACTCAAGATACACGCCCTTTCAGGCGGCATTGCCTTACTGACAATTTCGACCTTTTGGATCAGCACAGTGCTGAGTGAACTCTTTGCGAGTCACGCCACCATCGCGAGCGTTAAAACCGGTGTTCTTTTCGGGATGATCGTTCTTATTCCAGCGATGACAACTGCGGGTGCAACTGGTGCTGCGCTTGGTAAAGGATGGAAGTTGCCGCAAGTTGGTCGTAAATCCAAGAGAATGCAAATTATCGCCGCCAATGGTCTCTTGATCCTACTACCCAGTGCGATTTTCTTAGCTCTACGTGCCAGAGCTGACCAATTTGATGCCCTGTTCTATTCAGTACAAGCTCTGGAACTTGTTGCAGGCGCAACCAATATCACGCTGCTAACACGCAACATGAAGGATGGCCTTGCTTTGCGAGCGCGAAAGCTATCACGAACCTAGGCCCTGCGCGTTTCCGATAGGAAACGTCGTTTTAGGCCGACCAGTTGCAAAACAAGGCCAGTAATATGCCTTTATGACTGAAATTTTGCGCCTTCATTATGCCCCTGACAATGCCTCGCTGATCGTGCGGCTGGCCCTCGAAGAATTGGGGCTGCAATACGAAACCGTGCTGGTAGATCGCTCGACCCGCGCCCAAAATAGCCCTGCCTATCTGGCCATTAATCCGGCAGGGCTTATTCCCGCGCTGGAAACGCCAGACGGTCCACTGTTTGAAACAGGGGCGATCCTGCTTTGGCTGTCTGATCGCTTTGGCGGATTGGCCTCACCTGTGGGATCTTGCGACCGTGGGGCATTTCTCAAGTGGCTGTTTTATATGTCCAACACAGTTCACCCGAACCTGCGCATGTCTTTTTATCCTGACAAATATGTTGGCGAAGATACCACATGCCAAGCTGCCCTGCGCACACAAGTGCAAGCGAATCTGGGCAAAAGCCTTTCGCTCTTTGAGAGCCTCGCCGCAGAAAACCACAGTTGGTTTTCAACTCAGGCCCCGTCGTCTCTCACGTTGTATCTGGCGGCCATCCTACGCTGGATGGCGCTGTATCCGCAGGGGCAAACCGATTGGTTCGACCTTACGGACTGGCCAAATCTGTCTGCGATCGCCCGTAATCTGGAAACGCGTGACAGCGTTGCCGCGCTCTGTGCCGCCGAAGGCATGGAACCGGCCCCGTTCACCCGACCTACTGCCCCAAATCCGCCCGAAGGAGTGGCTCTGTAGCAATGTTTTTATCCGTATTTGACATGTTCAAGGTGGGAATCGGCCCGTCATCCTCCCACACGATGGGCCCAATGGTCGCCGCCGCACAGTTCTTGGATATGATGCGCGCCTCACCGTTTGAATTCCACGGCGTGCGCGCCTCGCTGCATGGGTCATTGGCGTTCACGGGCGTAGGGCATGCCACCGATCGGGCCACGATTTTGGGGTTGGCCGGGTTCGTGCCCGATACCTATGACGCACAAAAAGCGGAACTGACGCTTACCCAGATTCACACCGACCAGCGCGTCGCGCCACAAGGCCTGCCCGAGTTGCACTTCAACCCAAAGACCGATCTGCTTTTTGATTTTGGACCGGCCTTGCCCGGTCACGCAAATGGTATGGTGCTGATGGCCACTGACGCCCAAGGCGACATCATACTGCAGGAAACATTCTATTCCATCGGCGGTGGGTTTGTCATGACCGAGGCCGAGCTGGCCGCCGGCAAAGACACAAACGAGGGCCCCCCTGTACCGTATCCCTTCAAAACGGCTGCTGAAATGCTGGAGATGGCGCAGGCCTCGGGCCTGAGTATCGCTGCAATGAAAAAGGCCAACGAAATTGCACGCGGATGCCCCGAGAGCTTTGCAAAGGGTGCAGCCAGAATATGGGACGTGATGAACGCGTGCATTGAACGCGGCATGGCCACCGAGGGCATTCTACCCGGTGGATTGAATGTCCGACGTCGCGCCAAGGGGATTCGGGATGCGCTTGAGGCAGAGCGTGGCATGAACCTGAATGCGCCGCATACCATCAACGATTGGATGAGCACCTATGCGATGGCGGTTAACGAAGAAAACGCCGCCGGTGGTCAAGTTGTCACCGCTCCGACAAACGGCGCAGCGGGTGTGGTGCCTGCGGTCATCCGCTATTGGCTGGATCATGTTCCGGGTGCATCGGCAACGCGAATTGACGAATTTCTGTTAACCGCAGCCGCCATCGGCGGGTTGGTGAAATTCAACGCCTCTATCTCGGGCGCCGAAGCAGGATGTCAGGCCGAGGTCGGCAGTGCGGCAGCAATGGGCGCTGCCGGCCTGTGCGCGGTCATGGGGGGCACCCCCGAGCAGGTGGAAAACGCAGCGGAGATCGCGCTCGAGCATCACCTTGGCATGACCTGTGATCCTGTAAAAGGGCTTGTTCAGGTGCCGTGCATTGAACGCAATGGTCTTGGGGCGATTAAAGCCGTCAGCGCTGCATCGCTTGCATTGCGCGGGGACGGGCAACACTTTGTACCATTGGATTCGGTCATTGAAACCATGCGTCAGACCGGGCACGACATGCATGAGAAGTATAAAGAAACCTCATTAGGTGGCCTTGCCGTCAACGTGCCAAACTGCTGAGGTTCTGGTGGCATCTAGGATTATTTGCCACCAGCCGCCTATGGGCATCATCGCCAATCTCAGTTTAGCGCAAATACGCATCCATCCGAAATCAGTTCGGGAGGGGTCTTGCATATCCCGCGCGCCACAGTGAATGCGGCAAGCACCTTAGGCACATAGTCGCGCGTTTCGGCAAAAGGTGGCACCCCGTTGTGCGATCTCACAGAATTTTCACCGGCGTTATATCCGGCCAAAACCAAAATCGGGTCACGTTCGAAATTCTCCATCAAGAGATCAAGAAAAGCGACCCCGCCCTTAATGTTATCTTGCGCGACCATGGCATCATCAACGCCGAATCGTTCAGCCGTGATAGGCATTAATTGCATAAGACCCTGCGCCCCTGCTCCGCTCACAGCATCGCTGTCCCCTCCGGATTCAACCGCGATCACGGCCAACACCAACGCCGGAGAAACCTGCGTACCGACCGTAGCACGCAAGATATCTACGCCATAGGCCCGCGCAATATTGTGCATATCTTGCAGGCGCGGCGCAGCCACGCCTTTTCCTTGCGGCGGATTCCCCAACGACACCAAAGCCGGGGCAAGCCGCCCCGGTCCTGAATCAGCAATCAAGGGGGATGTGCTCTCCCAAAACCAATCATATCGTGACAACGGCACTGCATCGCCATCGGCTGTGCTAGGGCTCACGGGGCTTACATACTGGGGGTCCTCGGGCGAGATTTGCACGTCAATTTTTGGACCTTGCCCCGGCTTCGGCGGTTTTACGCGTTTCGCACTAAAGTCAGGAAAGGGCGTGGGCGCTTCGGCGCGCGCACTTGTGACACAGGTCAACACAATCGCCAATATGCCGGGACACAACCTAAAGCTCATCATTTTCGACTCATTGTACGATTACATGTCGGCCAGACTGTCAGAAACTCTCTTTCAACACCAGATTTCACCGCCTGCTCGGACGAAATTCAACTATTACGGGCGCATAAATTATCGCAGATGATAATTATTATACAATACTTACAATACCTTAAAATAATTTTCCGGATATTTAGACAACCTTCCTAAAATCGCACCATTCGCGCCCAAATCGTGCCCCAATCAACAGCGATATTATCCTCATACCAAGTCGGACACGGGCACACAGTTCTAGCCCATCAATGTTTGCCCGGCCGGGTTGAGACAAAAATTTACTGATCCTTTGGAGGGACACACCATGATGAACTTTATCAAAAACTTCCGCAAAGACGACAACGGCGCTGTAACTGTAGACTGGGTTGTTCTGACAGCTGCTGTCGTTGGCCTGGCTGTTGCAGCCTATACCGCCATCGAAACAAACACCAAAGAACTGGCTGCTCAAGCGGCAACAACTGTTAAAGGCGAAGTGGGCAAATAAGCCCCTCCCTAATTCGTATCTCTGTTTTGGGGCCTCGCCAGAGGGCGTGGCCCCAAAGCTTGTTAACGCGGAAAACATCTTTCCCGATATAGACAAGTCCTATCTGTTTAAGACGGCTGCCCTACTTTCGTTAGCTTTGACAATATCAGGCACTCTCAAGTGAAGGTCGATACTATGAAACGCTTCTTGACAAAGTTTCGCGGAAACGAGCGCGGCGCAGTCACCGTTGACTGGGTCGTTATCGTCGCGGGCGTTGTTGCGCTTGGCGTAGCGGCCATGACTCTGATTGAGACAGAGGCGACCAACCTTGCGACCACCACCGGAAAAACTATTTCAGATCGCGCGAAATAATTTTCGCGCAAATGACGCGGGAAAGCCCAAAAACGAGCCATAAGGCTCCAATATTTCGCCACAATCCTCTGTGAAACTTAGCTCGAACCCACTTGTGCCCGCCCCACCCCGTTGGCGGATGTTATGTGGCGCATTGGAAAGAAAGGACACGACATGCGTATAGTATTCGCTCTCGTTCTATTGGTCGGTTTAGGATTGGCAGGATTCGCCGTCTATATGGCCCAGAACTATATTCAAGGGTATCAATCCGCCTTGGAGCAGGAACGCGCGGCCAAAAAGCCGGACATCGAAACCGTGGATGTCTATGTCATGACGCGTACGATCAAATACGGCGAAGATTTGCTGGAGGAGGACGCCCGCATCGTGAAGTTCCCTAAAGAGGCGCTTCCTGAGGGGGTCTTTCAAACCAAAGAAGATCTGTTCCCCGAAAATGATGATCGTCGACGCGTGGTGTTGCGCGCAATGGAAGAAAACGAAGCCATCATGGCGCTCAAGGTTTCCAAGCCCGGGGAAGATGGCGGATTGACCTCGCGCCTTGAACGCGGAATGCGGGCGTTTGCAATCAAAGTTGATGTCGCCAGCGGCGTGTCCGGCTTTTTGCGCCCTGGTGATCGCGTAGACGTATACTGGACCGGAAGCGTGCGTGACGCAGGCAAGCGCAACGAAGGTAAAGAGGTGACAAAGCTCATCGAAACCAGCGTTGGATTGCTCGCAATCGACCAGACGGCCAATGAAGAAGTCGAAGCTGGCACAGTGGCGCGCACTGTCACCGTGGCCGTCAGCCCTCAGCAAGTTGCGGCACTGGCACAGGCGCAATCAACCGGTAGCCTGATGTTGGCCTTGGTGGGCGCAAAAGATGACACCATCGCAGATGCCATTGAGGTCGATCAACGCAGCCTCTTGGGGATTGAGCGCGAGGAAATTGCGCAAGAAATCGAGGAAGAAAAGGTTTGTACCATCAAGACCCGCCGCGGAGCCGATGTTGTACAAATTCCAATCCCTTGCACAAACTAACATGTTATCAATCTATTAGAGGGCGCTTCATCCAGAAACGCCCTCTTTTCGCTGTCGCTATGTTGCCCGGCGCACACATCAATAAGATCGTCGAAGTCATTGATTCTTGCAATGAAACGCAAATTGACGCACATTGATCCCAAATGTGGGCAAAAGATCCACACCCGAGGCGTGATCAAAAAGGCAGGTCACATGAAATATCGCAGTTTAGTTGGCGCAGCCCTGTTGGGTCTGTCCATTGGTATAGTTCCTAGCTTTGCGCCCATTGCGCAGGCGGAAACTCTTCGTGTTGTACGTAACGGAACCTCCTCAACGCTTGGGGTGCCGATGAATCGCGCGGTGGTCGTGGAAAGCGACGTACCCTTTGCAGAACTCTCTATCGCCAACCCCGCGATTGCGGATATTTCCTCTCTTTCAGATCGTACGATCTATGTCTTGGGCAAGGCCCCAGGGGCAACGACCTTGACGTTGCTTGATGGCTCTGGACGTTTGATCACCAATGTAGAGGTGCGCGTCGCACCCGATATCAGCGAATTCAAAGAGCGCCTTCGCCAGATCTTGCCCGGCGAGAAAATCGAAGTGCGCACTGCAAATGATGGCATCGTGTTATCAGGTACCGTGTCCAGCTCGCAGAAACTTCAGCGCGCGATGGATCTCGCCGAGCGGTATGCCCCCGAGCGCGTGTCCAACCTGATGGTTGTTGGTGGCGTTCAGCAAGTCATGCTGAAGGTCCGATTTGCCGAGATGCAACGCACCGTATCTAAATCCCTAAGTTCCTCGCTTTCAATAAGCGGCGCTTTGGGCGGTGGAAGCACTGGCGTCAAAGGCGGGACCAACACGACGGTCACCAACGGGGCCGTAGACAATGCACTGTCCGGCAACCTGCCAACATCAAATAATAATAACGGCGCAGTTCTGTTTGGCTTTAACGCAGGCAGTGTCCAAGTCGGGCTATTGCTGGAAGCCCTTGAAAGCAAAGGGGTTGTGCGCACCTTAGCAGAACCGAATTTGACGGCTCTTTCTGGTCAAGAAGCCAAGTTTCTTGCGGGTGGCGAGTATCCAATTCCCGTCAGCCAAGAAAACGGTGCCGTTACAATTGAATTCAAACCATTTGGTGTTGAGCTGAACTTTGTGCCTCGCGTTGTAGACACCGACTTGATCAATCTAGAATTGATGGCTGCCGTGTCCGCACTAGATTCCACGAACGCGTATCAAGACGGGACATTTACCATCAGCGCCTTTAAGCGCCGCGAAACATCCACCACCGTAGAATTGCGCGATGGCGAGAGCTTTGCGATTGCCGGACTGCTTCAGGATGACTTTAGCGATGCGAATGGTCAGGTGCCTTGGCTTGGTGATATTCCAGTGTTGGGCTCACTATTTAGGAGCGCGAACTATCAGCGTTCTCAATCAGAGTTGGTGATCATTATCACTGCGCATCTCGTGACACCAACACGTGGAGAGGCCCTGGCCCTCCCAACAGACCGTATTAAGCCGCCAAGCGAATCCGATCTCTTCCTGTTTGGCCGCGTCGCGCGCGAAAATGCCCCGAAAAAAGGGACCGCCGGAGAGGTCGCCAAGCAAGACTTTACCGGTTCTTATGGCTATGTGATGGATTAAGGCATGCGCGAACCAATGAAGAAAACCATCGCCGCCAGCGCACTGATTGCCTTATCTGCTTGCTCGTTTGACAACTATCGCGAGGCCGGCGCATCGATTGATCGTGGCACCTTTGGCATTGCGACCGTGAACAACACGCAAATTCACTCGGGTGAAAAGCAGTATAGAATAGACTTGGCGAACCGGTTTGCCGACGAAGTCACCTCTACTGTGACATTCGGGTTCGACAGTGCTCAATTGGATGATCAAGCGCGAACAGTTTTGCGGCAACAAGCCGACTGGATTCGCCAATTTCCAGAAGTACGTTTCCGTGTCTATGGCCACACCGACGCGGTTGGGTCCAGCAACTATAACTATGCACTGGGCAAGCGTCGCGCAAATGCAGTTGTCGCCTATTTGTCCAGACAGGGCATTGGGCGTGACCGCCTAGAAGCCGTTGTTTCATTGGGCAAAACCCAACCTCTGATCGTAAGCCAGGGTCGGGAACGCAAGAATCGCCGCACCGTCACCGAGGTCTCTGGATTTGTGGAACGGCACCCAACTGTGCTTGATGGCAAATACGCTGCGATCATCTACCGCGACTATGTCCAAAGCGCCGAGGTCAAGACCACGCTGTCCGGTATCGCAAGCGCTGGCAGCGAGAGCGAATAAGGCCCCAATCCGGTTATCGTCTCAAAATACCGCACAATTTCGGTTTTTTGGCCCCAATGTTGCCCAAGTTCACAGCGACATTCATTCCAAAGGCAGTAGTGCGTCCGGCGTGAGTCGGGCACGACACAAGTGAATGCCGCCCCACGAGATGTGTTTGTATCTCTTGCGGACGGACAACCAGTTCACAGCGTCGTCAAACAGGAACCGAGGCGAACAATGACGAGTGACATGATACAATCCGACCCAAGCCCAATTTTGGCATGCACCGTATGCCGGGATGTGCAGAATTTCGAGACGTTGATCGTCGATATGGAAGACGCACTGGGCGAACAATGGGGTGACCTTGGTTTCACTGACGTCTTACAGTTTTTCGGACAACCAGATGCCAAGAGTCTTGAGTTCATTGCGCTCGCAATTGACGATTATGACGAGGAAAACCTCGCTCAGTTGATGACTGTCATCGACGCTGCCAAAAGCCGGGACATCCGCATCATACTTATCGCCGAAGACGTTACACCTGCATCCTTGCACAAGCTCTTGCGGCATGGAGCCGACGAATTTATTCCGTATCCGCTCCCTCAAGGCGAGCTTCAGGACGCCATCACACGCATCCGCACGCCAAAAACCGTCGAAGCCCCTGCCCCGGAACCCCAGGCCGCCCCCACAATGGCTCTGCAACCGGATCAGCAATCTCGCGAAGGCGTGATTATTGCGGTGCACGGCCTTGCAGGTGGCACCGGCGCGACCACGCTTGCGGTGAACCTGGCGTGGGAACTGGCGAACACAAGCAAAAAAGATAATCCATCAGTCTGCCTGCTTGATCTGGATCTGCAGTTTGGCTCGGTGTCGACATACCTAGACCTGCCCAGACGTGAAGCCGTGTTCGAGCTTTTGGCGGACACCGAAAGCATGGACAGCGAGAGTTTCGATCAGGCGCTTGTCAGCTTTGACGACAAGATGCGCGTTTTGACAGCCCCCTCGGATATGATCCCTCTGGATTTGGTGGCATCAGAAGACATTGAGCGTATTCTGGATACAGCCCGACGCCACTTCGACTATGTTGTGGTCGATATGCCATCTACGCTGGTGCAGTGGTCCGAAACCGTTCTGACGGCCGCGCATGTCTATTTCGCCACCTTGGAAATCGACATGCGTTCAGCCCAGAACGCAATGCGTCTCAAGCGTGCCCTTCAAGCCGAAGACCTTCCCTTTGAAAAGCTGCGGTATGTTCTGAACCGCGCTCCCAAGTTTACCGACTTGGCCGGGAAAAGCCGCGTGAAGCGCCTTGCCGAGAGCCTGAGCATCTCGATTGATGTGCTGTTGCCTGACGGCGGGCGCCAAGTCATGCAGGGCGCAGATCACGGCCAGCCCCTCTTAGCGTCAGCGGCGAAAAACCCGTTGCGCAAGGAAATCGCAAAACTGGCGCAGAGCCTGCACCAGCTTGATCAAACAGATCCCAAAGCGGCCTGAATAGAGGGACCAGAGAATGTTTTCACGTTACAAAAAAGCAGACACCCCAAAGGCCGCAGCACCTGCCGCAGTTGCTCCGGTCGCTACGGCTGCGCCTGCGAATGATGCCCCAGAAGCCGTCAAACCATCGATTGCACGCAAGCCACTGCCACAGGTCGCAGCGCGGGCAGCATCAGGCGACAAGGAACGCAAGCGCAAGGAGCGCCTAGGGGAAATCAAGCTAGAGCTACACCGCGAGCTATTGGACAACTTGAACCTATCAGCGCTCGAGCACGCGACCGAAGCCGATTTACGCAATGAAATCAGCGCAATCGCAAGTGAGGTCTTGCAGGATCGTGCCATTGTTTTGAACCGTGATGAACGATCAACTTTGAATCAGGAGCTCTATGACGAGGTCACAGGTCTTGGCCCACTCGAGACTCTGCTCAAAGATGAATCTGTGAACGATATTCTGGTGAACGGCCCTCAGCAAATCTTTGTGGAGCGCGCGGGCAAACTTGAACTGACCGACATCACGTTCAAAGATGAAAAGCACCTGTTGCGCATCATCGACAAAATCGTCTCGGCGGTTGGCCGTCGTGTAGATGAATCAAACCCCTATGTGGATGCGCGTCTTGCGGACGGGTCCCGCTTTAACGCGATGGTGCCCCCTGTTGCCGTGGACGGATCCCTGGTGTCGATCCGGAAGTTCAAAAAGGACAAACTCGGCATTGATGATCTCGTGAGTTTTGGGGCCTTTTCTGAAGAAATGGCCGCCTATTTGCAGGCGGCCGTCGCCACGCGCCTCAACGTAATTGTGTCGGGTGGTACGGGCTCGGGGAAAACAACAACCCTGAATGCCTTGTCTTCTTTCATCGACAACGCAGAACGTATCCTCACCATCGAAGACACCGCCGAACTTCAGCTTCAGCAAACTCACGTTGGACGCATGGAAAGCCGCCCGCCAAACGTCGAAGGCAAAGGCGAAGTGTCACCCCGCGACTGTCTTAAGAACGCTCTGCGGATGCGGCCAGATCGCATTATTGTGGGCGAGACCCGTGGCGAAGAAGTCATCGACATGCTTCAGGCCATGAACACGGGCCACGACGGCTCTATGACGACAATCCACGCCAACTCGGCACGTGATGGTGTCAGCCGCTTGGAAAATATGATCGCTATGGCCGGCATTGAAATGCCGCTCAAGGCCGTTCGCTCGCAAATCTCGTCAGCTGTGAACCTAATTGTACAGGCAAGCCGTCTTCAGGACGGGTCGCGCCGCATGACGTCGATCACAGAAATCACGGGCATGGAAGGCGACGTGATCTCGATGCAGGAAATCTTTCGGTATCAGCGCACAGGCCTTGGCCCAAATAACAAAATCATCGGTCACTTCACCTCAACAGGTGTGCGTAGCCACTATTCTGAACGCTTCAAGATGTGGGGCTACGACTTGCCCGCAAGCATCTACGAACCAACAGCGGGATAAATCACATGCCTATCAGCCCCGAACTTCTTATTTATGGCCTGATCTTTGTAGGTGTCGTTGTCCTCGTCGAAGGCGTCTATCTGACAGTATTTGGCCGTTCGATTAGCTTGAACAACAAAGTAAGCCGTCGTCTGGATATGCTAGACAAAGGTGCGCGCCGTGAAGAAGTGCTCGAGCAGCTGCGCAAGGAAATGCAGCAGCACGGCAAAGCACGGACGATCCCCCTGTATTCCATGCTGGCGAGCAAAGCACAAAAAGCAGCCATTGCCTTTTCGCCCAAGCAATTGATCATGATGATGGGTGGTTTGTCGGTTGTTGCCTTTATTGGGCTGACCGTTGGGACGCAAACTGGACCGATGATGAATGCCATTATCGCTGTGATCATGGGCATCGGTGGCATCTATTTTTGGGTCAGCATGAAAGCCGGCAAGCGTATGGGCATGATCGAAGAGCAACTTCCTGACGCGATCGAGCTGATGGTGCGTTCACTCAAGGTCGGACATCCGTTTTCTTCGGCCATCCAAATCGTATCAAAAGAACTGGATGATCCTCTGGCCACTGAATTTGGTATGATTGCAGACGAAAGCGCCTATGGCCGCGATGTTGGCGAAGCCCTTAAAGACATGGCCGAACGTTTGGAAATGCAGGATATGCGCTTTTTGGCTGTGGCCGTGACCATCCAACAGCAATCTGGTGGTAACCTTGCTGAAATTCTTGCGGGTTTGTCAAAAGTGATCCGCGCGCGGTTCCGCTTGTTCCGCCGCGTCAAGGCGATCACCGCCGAGGCCAAATGGTCAGGCAAGTTTTTGTCCGGCTTCCCCGTGGCTGCGTTGATCTTCATCAACCTGAGCGACCCGCACTATTACGATGACGTAAAAACCCACGAGTTGTTCATTCCTGGATGTATCACGGTGGCGCTCTTCCTTGCAGCGAACCTGTTTATCATGCGCATCCTGACCGACATCAAAGTGTAAGAGAGAGATTTAGCCATGGCCATTATTGACCTCATTCAGAACACTTTGGGCCCATTTGGTCCGATTATCATCGTCGACGTGCTTGGCATCGTTATGGTGCTCATCACTGTTACGATGATGATCAAAGGGCGTGACGACCCTCTGGATAAACTAAAGCGGACCGAGTTTGAAAAAACCAAAGGCCACCACAAAGAAAAGCTGCGCCGCGCCTCGGCCAACGAAAAGCTGGCCAAATACAAATCCTTTCTGGAACCACAAAACGCCGAAGAACTGTCCAGTGTGCGCCTCAAATTGATGCAGGCAGGCTATCAGTCGCGTGACGCTGTCCGTGCCTTTCACCTTGCTCAGATGTTGCTAGGCATCTTGGGACTCGGCTTGGGGGTGGCCTATTTCATGGTCGCAAAAGGCGGCGTATCCTCATCCACGCAAGACACGTTGATGTCCATTCTCGGGCCAGGTGCGGCCGGATATTTCTTGCCCAAATATTGGGTGACTCGTCGCGTGGAAACACGCAAAGAAGAGATCACCGCAGGTTTTCCTGACTCGCTTGATATGATGCTTGTCTGCGTCGAGGCTGGCCAATCTTTGGACCAATCCATTGTGCGGGTCGCATCTGAATTGCGCGCGTCCTATCCATCACTGGCAGACGAATTCGACATCGTGGCCTATGAGATGAAGGCTGGCAAAGACAAAGCCTCGGTTCTGGGCGACATGGGCGAACGCTGTGGCGTGCAGGATGTGTCATCTTTTGTGACCGTTTTGATCCAATCGACCACCTTCGGGACATCCATTGCCGATGCGTTGCGGGTCTATGCCGCAGAGATGCGCGACAAGCGTGTGATGCGCGCCGAAGAGGCCGCAAACAAGTTGCCAACCAAGATGACACTTGCCACTATGATGCTCACCGTTCCGCCGTTGCTGATCATTCTGGTATCTCCTTCGATCATCAACATCACCAAACTTGGGCAGTAAGCGAAAACACAGTATGAGATTCGCTCTATTTGTTGCGATGCTGATCACAAGCTTTGCATTGGCCGCTTGCACCGCAGGCGGCCTTGGCACGTCCAGCGACAGCCCCTATGCCCCCTCTCGCGCCCCAAACAAAAATGCCGTTGATGGGCTGGTTGTCGGGCACCGCTTGATGGCCGCAGGTGAATACGAATTGGCATATGACGCCTTTATCCGCGCCGCCGCAGACCAAGGCATGACCGCAGATGTTCAGAGTGCGCTTGGGACTGCGAATTTGGGGTTGGGGCGACTGGGACAGGCCGAAAAATTGCTGCGCGACGCCATTGAACTTGACCCAACCCGCCCTGAAATCTGGAATAATTTGGGTGTGGTACTAATGGAACGGGACAAAAATGCCGAGGCAGAACAAGTATTTCGCAAAGCCTATGCCCTAGATAATGGCCAAAGTGACTCTATTCGCGATAATTTGCGCTTGGCACTCGCAAAAACGAATAATTCTGCCTATGATGGCTCAAAACAAGACTATAAATTGGTGCGGCGGGGCAGCAGTGACTATGTAATCCGTCAAACACCGTAAGAGGCAAGAGCAGTAAAAGGACGCAAAAATGCGCCATCCCTTTCTTGTGACCCTGTGTCTAACTGGCGCCGTGGCATTATCTGCCTGCGGCGATTCCAAGGACGACTCTGTGGAACGCGCGATTCAAAATGTGAACGCTGTGGACGAGACAAACCTGTCTGACGTGATGTTGACGGTCGCCGATCCAAACGAGGCGGTGTCTTATTTCCAACGCACGCTCAAGGACAACCCGGACCGCATTGACCTGCAGCGCGGCGTTGCCATCTCGCTGGTACGTGCAAAACGGTACACCGAGGCCGTCCCCGCGTGGCAAAAAGTTGTCAAACACAAGGACTCCACAGATGTGGACCGTGTTGACATGGCGGATGCAATGATCCGTGCCGGCGATTGGGACGGTGCCGAAAAGGTACTTGATGCCATCCCGCCAACCCACGAAACATTCAAGCGATATCGCCTTGAGGCTATGATTGCGGACAGCAATCAAGAATGGCGCAAGGCAGACAGCTATTATGAAACGGCCGTGGGCCTGACCACACGTCCGTCGGGTGTGTTGAATAACTGGGGCTATTCGAAATTGTCCCGTGGGGATTACGCAGATGCCGAACGGCTGTTTGGCGACGCCATTCGTCAGGATCAATCCCTGTTCACAGCCAAGAATAATATGGTTCTCGCCCGTGGTGCCCAACGCAAATATACGCTTCCTGTGATCCCGATGGTCCAGACAGAGCGCGCCCAGCTTTTGCATACCTTGGCCCTATCCGCGATCAAACAGGGCGACACCGAAACGGGTAAGACCCTGTTGCGCGAAGCCATCGAAACCCACCCACAGCATTTCGAAGCCGCTGTGCGCTCACTGCGCGCGCTTGAAGAAGGCTCAGCGAGCTAAAGATGTTGATGTCTGCAACAGCCGCGCTGTGGTTTCTGCCGTTTGTCGTTCCGGTTTGCTTTTATGTGGCCTGGTCTGACATGCGCGCCATGCGTATCCCGAATGAATCGGTTTTGATCCTGACCGCAATCTTTGTCGTTATCGGCATATTCCTGTTTCCTCTGCCCGAGTATGGCTGGCGATTGTTGCAATTGGTGATCGTATTACTGGTTGGGATGATTTTGAACGCGTCCGGTCTTGTCGGCGCAGGAGATGCCAAATTCGCCGCTGCTGCGGCGCCTTTCGTGGCGATTGGTGACTTGCATCTACTTGGGGCGCTATTTGCGGCCAACTTGTTGGCGGCTTGGGTCACACACCGGATAGCCAAACATTCCCCGATCAGACGCATGGTGCCGGACTGGACCAGCTGGGACCAAGGTTGGGATTTCCCGATGGGGCTCGCGTTGGGCGGGACACTTTCCTTGTATTTAATACTGGCGTGCCTCTACGGGGCCTGAAAATTGCCATGTTTATGATGTGTACCTAGGGAAACCTGACGGTGTCCTTACGTGCATTTTCTGCGCGATGTGGGCATCGAAAACCGCAAAGATACCAGCCAGAGACCCGCTTATGAATATGCAAACCAGCACTGTTATGGCCCCCCCTGCTCCGCGTCGGATAGACGAGATGAAGCTGCCAATCGTCATGATGCGCGACATTCTGTTGAAGACCATGTTTCGTAAAAACGTCGACATGGTCAGCGATGTGGCCAAGGCAATCTGTCTCCCGACTGCGGTGACACAAGAACTCATTGATATGGCGCGTGACCAGCGTCTGCTCGAGGCAACAGGCACCCTGAATGCCAACAGTGGCAACGAGATGGGGTATCAGCTCACCGATGTTGGCAAAGCGCGCGCATTAGATGCGCTGACGCAATCCGAGTATTTTGGCGCGATGCCTGTGCCGCTTGATGTGTACCGCGAGCAAATCGCACGCCAGTCGATCAAAAACGTCCAGATCACACGTGCACAGCTGACAGCAGCCATGGGTCATTTGATCTTACCTGATAGCTTGCTTGATCACTTGGGGCCTGCCGTCGGGTCAGGTCGTTCCATTTTGATGTATGGCCCTCCCGGGAACGGTAAGTCATCAATTTCTAACGGCATCCGTGATGCCATGGGGGACAAGATTTATGTGCCCTATGCGATCGAATACGCGGGCCAGGTAATCACAGTTTACGACCCTATTGTTCATACTGCGGCCCAAGCCCAAGAAGATGATCCAACGCGTCTGCGCCGTGCTGCGCGCTATGATACGCGCTATATTCGGTGTGACCGGCCCACGGTCATCACTGGTGGTGAACTCAGCCTTGATATGCTTGACCTTGTCTACAACCCAACGGCGCGTACCTATCAGGCGCCGCTTCAGCTAAAATCAACTGGCGGCATTTTTATTGTGGACGACCTTGGCCGTCAGGCCGAACCTCCACAATCTCTGGTCAACCGCTGGATTGTCCCGCTTGAAGAAAACAAAGACATTCTGGCCCTGCAGTCTGGCGAGAAATTCGAAGTGCCCTTTGACACCTTGGTGATCTTCTCGACCAACTTCCACCCGAATGAAATCTTTGACCAAGCGGCGTTGCGCAGAATCTTTTTCAAGATCAAAATCGACGGTCCGAACCAAGAGAACTTCCTCAAGATTTTTGCACTTGTCGCCAAGAAAAAAGGCATGCCCCTGAACGAAGAAGCGCTGATTCATTTGTTGAAAAAGAAGTACCCGACCATCGATAACGTATATGCCAACTATCAACCTGTGTTCCTGATTGATCAGATGGCATCGATTTGTGATTTTGAAGGGATACCCTATCAAATGTCACCAGACTTGATCGATCGCGCATGGGCAAACATGTTTGTAAAAGACGAACACATCGTAAAATAGCGACCGCGATATCCTGTTGCGCTATCCCAATTCTGCTCGCAGGGTGACGATGCATAGTTGATTTTGGAAGGACTTCGCATGGCGCTTTCGGGGATAGGTGTAGCAGGGTGTGGCCGCATGGGCGCGCCAATGCTCGCCGCGCTGCGCAACGCGGGTTTTGATGCCGCAGGATATGACGTAAAACCTTATGATAGCTATGGGCCGCTCGCACCTTTCATGCTGACCGACCAAGCATTCAGCAAACGTCTGGAGGTGTTGATCAGCGTTGTGCGCGACATCCCTCAAACCGAAGACCTGTTGTTCGGTGCGCAATCTTTTGTTCAAGCCCCCCACCTGCGCACGATCATTCTGTCATCTACGCTTTCGCCGCGATATGTGCGTGACCTGCGCGACCGCATCCCAGCCCATATCACCTTGATTGATGCCCCGATGTCTGGTGCTGCAATCTCGGCTCAAGACGCGCGGCTGTCCTTTATGCTTGGCGGCACCGACCAAGATTTGGATGCGCACCAACCCTTGTTCGACGCGATGGGCGAGCATTTTCATCGCATGGGAGGCTTTGGAATGGGGATGCAGGCCAAAGTTTTGAACAATCTGTTGGCGGCGTCGCATACTGCCATGACACGTCTGGTTTTGGACTGGGCGGATCAAGCAGGGATCGATGAGCAAAAGCTCTTGAACCTGATTGATACGTCATCTGGTCAAAACTGGTTGGCATCCGGATTTGACACCATCGAATTCGCGCGTGACGGCTGGCAGGCCGACAACACCATTGGCATTTTGACCAAAGATGTCGCAAGCGCGTTGGATGCTGCGCCAGAACTCGCAGACACATCGCTGCCAGAATTGATCCAGGCCAATATCCGTGCGCTCAAACTTCGGCACCAAAAATGTTGACCTTGTGCCACGACACTTGCGACGGGTTGATGTTTCAACATCAATCGTTGTCACCGCGCTTCAGAAATATTGCACATTAGCGCAAAGTACGGCATGAGATCGGCATGACACCTCAAACACGCGCCCTTGCCGTTCATCTGTTTACTGCCACCGGAGCAGTTTTTGCCATGTTGGCCATGCTGGCTGCGGTGGATGAAAAGTGGAGCCTGATGTTTGTCTGGCTCGTTGTCGCATTTTTTGTGGACGGCCTCGATGGCCCGATGGCACGACGCTATGAGGTCAAAACATACGCAGCACAGTTTGATGGTGTGTTGCTGGACCTGATTATTGACTATCTCACCTATGTGTTCATTCCAGCTTTTGCGCTGTTCAAATCCGGCCTGATGGACGGCTGGACAGGTTGGTTCGCCATTATAGTCATCACCTTCGCCAGCGCGATGTACTTTGCGGATACACGCATGAAAACCAAGGATAATTCCTTCGCGGGTTTTCCCGGGTGTTGGAATATGGTGGTGCTGGTGATCTTTGCGCTCGAACCTAACTTTTGGGTTTCATTTGTGCTGGTGTCTGTGTTGGCCGTTGGGATGTTTGTGCCGCTCAAGTTTGTGCACCCTGTCAGAACCGAACGCTGGCGGCTTGTCACTCTGCCCATGGCGCTGGCTTGGACATTCTTTGCCGGTTGGGCCGCATGGGTTGATTTTCATCCCGAAAGCTGGGCCCACTGGGGGCTGGTCGTAACCTCAATTTACCTTTTGTTTGCTGGGATCGCACAGCAAGTCTTTCCCGCACAAGACGAAGCTTAAATCAGAAAGCCGCCCGCGCCCTCTAGGCGCAACAGGGCGACTTTGGTTTCGACACCGCCCTGCCCCGAGAAGCCAGTCAACCCCTTGGCTCCCATGACTCTGTGGCATGGAATAATCACCGGAATCGGATTGCCGCCACAGGCCTGACCCACCGCTTGCGCAGGTACGCCCAGCGCCTTGGCGATCTCGCCATACGTCTTTGTATATCCAAAAGGGATAGCGATCATCGCATCACAGACCGCGCGCTGAAAATCCGACCCATCGACCACAAGCGGCAAATCAAACGTCTCGCGCTGTCCCGCAAAATAGTCTTGCACCTGACGCATGGCCGCATCCAGCAAGAGCGTATGATCATGGCCGCCTTCACCCCATTCCAAGCGGACGATCGCACCGTCGCGTTCGGTCAAGCACATGGGCCCCGTTGGGGTATCAAGCGTGAGTTGCGTCATGTCCCTATCATGCGTCACAAAAAAACGCCCCGCAAGCGGGGCGTTTCAATCGTGACTGCCATAGTGGTGGCGGTGTGCTTAGCTCAAGGCTGTGTCGCAACGCCCGCACACATCAGCATGCGCATGCGTGCCCACATCGGGAAGGATCTTCCAGCACCGCTGGCACTTGGCGCCAGACGCTTTCTCGAAAACGACCCCAACACCTTCAACGTCCGGCAAACAGAACGCATCCTCTGGCATAGGATCATTTGTCAACACAACGTCCGACGTGATGAACAGCTCTTCCGTGGGCATTGGGCGCAGCAACGCCAATGTTTCCTCGTCCGAAATATACACACGCGGAGCCGCTTCAAGGCTCGAACCAATGACCTTTTCCTGACGTTGGATTTCAAGCGCAGAGGTCACCACACGACGCACGCGACGTACCTTAGCAACATTGCTCGCAAGCAGCTCATTCGTCCAGGCCGCAGGCGTTTCAGGGAAATCCATCAAGTGCACCGAGCTGGTCGCATCAGGGTTCCGTTCAAGCCAGACTTCTTCCATGGTGAACACCAAGATCGGTGCCAACCATGTCGTCAGGCGTTGGTACAGAATATCCAACACCGTGCGCGCGGCGCGGCGGCGTTCGGTATCACCATCGCAATACAAAACATCTTTGCGCACATCGAAATAGAACGCCGAAAGGTCCACAGTCGCAAAGTTGAAGACAGCCGAGAACACACCTTGGAAATCATACGCGGCGTATCCGGCGCGTACTTTTTGATCCAGTTCCGCAACACGGTGCAAAACCCAGCGCTCGATTGCGGGCATTTCAAATGGGTCCATACGATCAGATTCCGAGAAATCATTCAGCGCACCCAACATGAATCGCATGGTGTTACGAAGACGGCGATAGCTATCCGCGACGCCCTTGAGGATCTCAGGTCCAATGCGCTGATCATTTGTATAATCGGTCTGGGCGACCCACAAACGCAGAATGTCAGCACCGTATTGTTTCACAATCGTCTCGGGGACAATTGTGTTGCCAAGCGATTTGGACATCTTGTTGCCCTTCTCGTCCAGCGTAAAGCCGTGTGTCACAACGTTGCGATAGGGCGCGCGCCCAAGCGTTCCGCAAGCCTGCAACAACGATGAATGGAACCATCCACGATGCTGGTCCGTGCCTTCCATATAGACGTCGGCAATCCCGTCCGGCGAACCATCTTCGCGATCACGCAACACAAAGGCATGCGTCGAACCGGAATCAAACCAGACGTCGAGCACGTCTAGGACCTGCTCCCATTCGTCTGGGTTGTAATCATCGCCCAAGAACCGCGCTTTTGCACCGTCTTGATACCAAGAGTCGGCACCCTCTGCTTCAAACGCCTCGACGATCCGCGCATTCACGGCTTCATCACGCAGCAAGAAATCCTCATCCGACGGTAGTGCGTCTTTTTTGGTAAAGCACGTCAGCGGAACGCCCCACGCGCGTTGGCGTGAGAGCACCCAATCAGGCCGTGCTTCGATCATGGAGTACAGACGGTTGCGACCCGCTTGCGGCGTCCATTTTACCAATTCATCAATGCTGGTCAGCGCACGCTGGCGGATGGTTGTGCCATAGGTGTCCTGCCCGTCTTCGACATCTTTATCAACCGCGGCAAACCACTGTGGCGTGTTGCGGAAGATAACCGGCGCTTTGGAACGCCAAGAATGTGGATAGCTGTGTGTGATACGACCGCGTGCAATCAGCGCACCGACCTCGGCCATCTTGTTGATCACGGCTGTGTTGGCACCGCCCTCTTTGCCTTTTGGCGTAATCACCACCTCGCCACCAAACAGCGGCAGGCTCTTGCGGAATGAACCGTCTTCGATGACGTTATGCGTCATTTGCAGACCGTGCTTCACACCAAGGATAAAGTCATCCGCACCGTGGCTGGGGGCCGTGTGAACAAAACCGGTTCCGGCTTCGTCCGTCACGTGATCCCCGGGAAGCATCGGTACATCATAATCCCATTCGCCTTCACCATCCGCGATATCGCGGAACGGGTGCGCGCAGATCACCAGATCCAATTGCTCGGCGGTCACATCGCGCTTGCGAATAAATTCGTCGACTTTCGCCGCCTTAAGCACATCCTCGGCCAGATTATCCGCCAACAGGTAATGATCGCCCTTTTTCGCCCAGTTGCCCTCTGGCGCCTTGGTCACCTTGTACAGGCCATAAGACAGCGTCGGATTAAACGCGACAGCGCGGTTTGACGGGATGGTCCATGGTGTGGTTGTCCAGATCACCACATTCACACCCAAAAGCCCCGAGCGCGCACCGGTCGCCTCGATCGCGCGCACAATCGGGAATTTCACCCAGATCGTATGACTCTTGTGATCGTGATATTCGATCTCGGCCTCAGCCAGAGCAGTTTTCTCAACTGGCGACCACATCACAGGCTTTGACCCCTGATACAGCGTTCCATTCATCAGGAACTTCATAAATTCTTCGGCGATCACACGCTCTGCATGGAAATCCATCGTCAGATACGGGTTTTCCCAATTGCCCGCGACGCCCAAACGCTTGAATTCCTCGCGCTGGATATCGACCCAACCTTCGGCAAACTTGCGACATTCCTGACGGAAATCAATCACAGGTACGTCGTCTTTGTCTTGGCCCTTGTTCCGGTATTTTTCTTCGATTTTCCATTCAATCGGCAGACCATGGCAATCCCAGCCCGGCACATAGCGCGCGTCATAGCCCATCATCTGATGAGACCGCACAATCATGTCTTTGATGGTCTTGTTTAGCGCATGGCCAATGTGCAAATGCCCGTTGGCATAGGGAGGACCATCATGAAGCGTAAACGGTTCGCGGCCTTCTTTTTCGCGCAGGCGATCATAAACGCCGATTTCGGCCCAGCGTGCCAACCAATCTGGTTCGCGCTTGGGCAATCCTGCGCGCATTGGAAACGCGGTTTTCGGCAAGTTCAAAGTATCTTTATAGTCGGGGGTCTCGGCGCACATCTGTGGCGTCCTTCAATTGTCGGATCATATCAAGGATGAAGGGGCGGCGTGGTATCCCATACGCCTTGTCCCGGCGGCTCGTCTAAATCAGAGCGCCGGGCCAATAATTCGAATAATGATCGCGATAAGGCGTGTCATGGCCCGCGTTATAGGCCGCAGCCCAAGCAGGGTAAAGGTCCAAGTCATCGCAGGTGGGCAAGCATACATCGATATCACCAGAGTATCCGTTAGCGCCAATTCAGCACGTGAGGCTACGTATGGAACAACGTCCCGACACCAAAGGCTATTCCGGCCGCGATCCCGCCGATCCACAAGGTTTCCAGCCCCGAACGCCACCATTTCGCCAGTGACCACCGACTCTTGAGCGCGCCAATTCCAAAGAAAACCCCGCCTGTAACACACGCAGACACCAAGAACGCATTCTGCAAACCCATCACAAATGGCAAGAGCGGGATAATTCCAGCGGCCAAAAACGCAATAAACGTCGCAACCGCTGCGCGCATGGGGTGCGGATCAACACTGGCCAGTCCGTATTCCCCTTCCAGCATCAATTCGACCGAGGCCTCTTTGTCGGCAAAAATGGCATCAGTCGCGGCCTCTAGCACCGCCCCGCTCAAGCCCTTACGGCTGAGAATTTCCTTGATTTCAAGTCGTTCTCCAGCTGGAAATTCACGCAGGTGACGTATCTCGACCTGTCGCAACCGCTCAGCGTTATCAAGCTCGGCTTTGGTCCCAGAGTAATTACCCGCCGCCATAGAAAACCCATCGGCGAGGACATTCGCAAACCCCAATGCCACGATGATCAATGGCGGCAATCCCGCCCCAGCAACCCCCGCGACGATGGCAAAGGTTGTGACCGACCCGTCGATGCCGCCGTACACAAGATCCCGCAATTGGCCGCGACCAGGTGGTGTATCAATGCGCTGCCGGATTTCCCCGAGTGTGTGACCGTGATCTTGCATACAGCCATCATGATGGTTGCCGCCCCATCCTTCAACCACAAGACCGAGCACGCGCGGCGAAATTGCCCCTTTTGTTTCCCTGAAAACTCCTCCAGACCAATAGCTGCCTCTTTAGGGAAAGCTATGATGTCCAACCCATTACAACGCTTTGAAATCTCGCCGGACGAAATTCAGCAAGTTGTGCGTGTATTTTATGCACGTATTCGCGAGCACCCAGAGTTGGGCCCGGTCTTTGGAGCGCATATCGATCATGATGAATGGCCCGCACACGAAGCCAAGATTGCCGATTTCTGGCGAAATGCCATTCTGCGCGAGAATTCGTATTCCGGAAATCCAATGCGAGTGCACCTTCAAACGCCCGAAATCAAAGTTGAGCATTTCGAAATGTGGCTTGGGCTTTTTGACCAGACCCTCTCAGAAGAACTAGACCCAACTGCCGCAGGCGCGTTCTCTGCGTTGGCGCATCGGATTGGTGATGGATTCAAATTTGGCATTCAGCAGATGCGCCGCCCCGCAGATACGCCGCCGGTCCTGAAATAGCGCACCTATTTTCCAAAAAGCCCTGTCAGGGACCGCTTCACGATATGGGTCACAGAGGGGCGCTTGGCGCTGACGTAGGGCAGCGGCCGACAGACATCCATCGCCGCCACCCCGACACGCGCGGTCAGAGCCCCGTTCACCAGACCTTCGCCAAATCGGCGGCTCACCTTGGCCAGCGCCCCACCCCCTGCCAAAGTGCCTATCATGTCGTCGCCAATCGCCACGGCCCCTGTGGCCACCAAATGGGTCATCACCGCGCGCAACAATCGCCAACTGCCCAATGTCCCGGAGCGCCCGCCATAGATTTCAGCAATACGTCGGATCATCCGGATATTTGACGTCAAGGCGGCCACCACATCCGCCAGCGCCAACGGCACCAATGCTGTGACCATCGCAACCTGTCTTGCCGCGGCCTCGATCTCGGCGCGCGCCGCCATATCCAAAGGCGCCAAGAGCTCGGTCTCGGCCAAGGCCAGCGTACCATCGGCATCCAACACGTCATCTCGGGTTTCGGCCACGCGCTGGCGGCCCCACGATGTGTCATCGCGCGATTGATACAGTGTCACCAGTTGATCCAGAACGCGCCGAGCATCCCCCAAATCACCAGAGGCCAAAGCCGCATCCGAAGCCTGTCGCAAGCTATCCATGCGGCGCAAACGGGAAAACCCCGCAAGTTCACGCCCTGCCAAAAGCAATCCAATAAATATCAACGTCCCAATCAGGGCCGTGACCACCCACCCCAGAATTGGTGCGCGTGCCATGAGCGTTGTGGCGAAATCCCACGCGGCCACCGACACCACAGTCGAAAGAAGCAGGCCGAGAACACTCCAGAACAACCGCGACAACCGCGATGGCTTGCGCGCCGCAAGACGGGCCGCCACTTGCATGGCCTGCCCTTCGGGGGCGCGATCAGGCAAATCGGGCACAGGTGCCGCCTCGCTGACCTTTGGCGTTTGCGCGTCGTCCAGATCAATCAATACAGGCCCTTGAGTCATAGACGGTCTCCGATCAAAAATTCAGCGGCGCGATCCAACCGAATATGTGGTGGTCCTTCTCCGGGGCGAAGGGTCAACTGAGCAGGCGCAAAATTCATCACTTGATAATCCTGATCCAGCCATTTTTTGGCGCCATTGCGCGCGGGCTGTAACAGATGCGACGGATCATCCGGTAGGTTTCCGGGAAATAGCGCTGCTTGTTTTCCGGTTTCCAACAACGTGCCACGGACACAGGCCAATTCTTGACCATCATGGTTCAAGGTTTCTTCCACCGTTGCACGCACAGACGCCAGTGACATCGCATGGGTTTTTGCGCCTGCGAATTGCGCGCGATCAGCGGCTTCTCGGGTAAGCGCCTGCATAAAGGCCGTCAGTTGCGGATGTTGGGTATGGTGCAGATGGTCCGCCTTGGTGGCCGCAAACAAGATTTTGTCCACCCGCTTGCCACGCAACAACCGTGACAAAAAGCTGTTCGTCCCTGGTCGAAACGCCTGCAACGTGCTGACCATTGCCCTGTTCAAATCATGCACGGCCTGTGGCCCACTGTGAATGGCACCCAAAGCATCAACAAGCACGATCTGACGGTCAATTCGGGAAAAATGGTCACGAAAGAACGGCTTCACAACCTTGGCTTTATACGCGTCAAAACGGCGCTCCATTTCACGCCATAATCCCTTACGGTCAGGGCGATCCTCGTCGATCAACGGCGCAAACGTTAACGCCGGCGAGCCCTCGAGATCACCGGGCAGCAAAAAACGCCCCGGTGTCATATCGTAATATCCGTCACGCCGCGCAGCATCGAGATACCGCGTAAATGTTTCGGACAGGTCTTTGGCCAATGGCTCCTGCCAATCGCTCAGGGCATGCGCGTGTTGAACTTTATCCAAATAGGCTTGGGCCTGCGGGCGATCCGCAATGCGCGCCAGCGTATCTCCAGACCACTGGCGGAATGTCTGCTCCATCAGACCCAAATCCAAAAGCCACTCGCCGGGATAGTCAACGATATCCAGATGCACGGTGCGCGGGCCCTGCATGCCCCCCAAAATGCCGGTGGGCTGCACCTTAAGAGACAGGCGCAATTCGGACACGGATCGGGTGCTGTTTGGCCACTGGGGCGCGCGGCCAGTCACATCACTTAGGTGTGTTTCAAAATCAAAACGCGGGACAGTGTCATCTGGTTGTGGTTGCAAATACGCCGCCACAATGCGCCCTTCTGCTGCGGCAGACAGCTGTGGCATACGCCCGCGATCCAACAGATTGGCCACAAGCGACGTGATAAAAACCGTCTTTCCAGAACGTGCCAAACCAGTCACCCCCAGACGGATCACTGGCTCAAACAAGCTTTGCGAAAGCCGGTCGCTCGCTGTTTCGACGCTGCGCGTCACACTGTCGGCAATGCTAGAGATGACCACGGCAGGCCCTTTTCATTATTCCAAGTCAACCTAGGCGCTGCTATGCGGCATTTCCAGTGGTGTATCGCAACGCCTTTTGTTTCGCCCTTGGATGGTTTATCGCAAATTCATGCCTAGAATTGCTCTCAAAGTTGAATATCACGGTGCCCCTTTTGCCGGATGGCAAAGACAGGCAGACCAGCCTTCGGTGCAAGGAGCCATCGAAGATGCGCTGGGGAAACTCGAAACTGGTCCGCACACCATTGCCGCCGCGGGTCGCACAGATTCCGGCGTACATGGTCTTGCGCAGGTCGCCCATTGTGATTTGACCAAAGACTGGGACCCCTTTCGCCTTTCCGAAGCGCTTAATTTTCATCTCAAGCCACTTCCGGTCGCAATTGTAGATGCTGTGCGCGTAGACGATGACTGGCACGCCCGATTTTCAGCTGTCGAACGACGCTATTTGTTTCGCATTCTGATGCGGCGTGCGCCCGCGACCCACCAAGCAGGTCTTGTGTGGCAGGTGAACCAGCATCTTGATGTGACCGCAATGCAGGCTGGTGCAGATATGCTCTTGGGGCACCACGATTTCACCACGTTCCGGAGCTCGATTTGTCAGGCAGCCAGCCCCGTCAAAACCTTGGACGAGCTTCGCATTGAGCCGGTTGAAATGCCTTGGGGCAGCGAGGTCCACTTTCACGTGCGCGCCAGATCATTCTTGCACAACCAAGTCCGTAGCTTTGTTGGAACGCTGGAACGCGTCGGAGCCGGGAGCTGGGCACCCGAAGATGTTAGAGAGGCCCTTGAAGCCTGTGATCGTGCGGCGTGCGGGCCGGTGTCCCCCCCGCAAGGACTGTATCTTGCAGGTGTCGGATATCCTGAAGCGCCTTTTTGAACGTAGATTCCGCAAAGCCATGCATGCCTTTGCCTTCTGCGCCCCCCTTACGTACAACCCATGCGGTAGGGTTTCACTGAGCGCCCCCAATTTCGATGCTTTCCCTTAAGGTAACTCTTGACCATTCCCCCTTGGTTGGTGCTTGGTAGAGCGCATCATTCACGAGGTTTTCAATGTATCAGCCCGCTATATCCGGCACCGGAGTGTTCACCCCCGACCAAACCATCACCAATGGCGAGTTGGTCGAAGCCTTCAATGCATTTGCCGATATGACAAACGCACAGAATGCCGATGCGATTGCAGCAGGCGACATGGATGCCATCGAACATTCTTCGACTGACTTCATTTTCAAAGCCTCGGGAATTGAACAGCGGTATGTCGTGGACAAATCCGGCGTGCTTGATCCAACGGTGATGCACCCAAAGCTGCGCCAACGCGCGGATGATGAAATTTCATTGATGGCGGAAATGGCAGTGGATGCCTGCGAAAAAGCATTGGAACAGGCCAACGTCGCTGCACAAGACATTGATCTGGTCATCTGCGCGGCGTCGAATATGGAACGCGCCTATCCAGCCGTCGCAATCGAAATCCAACAAGCGCTTGGCGCGGGTGGGTTTGCGTTTGACATGAATGTTGCATGTTCATCTGCGACCTTTGGCATTCAAGCCGCTGCCGATATGATCCGCTCTGGCTCGGTCAGAAAGGCGATCGTCGTCAATCCAGAGATTTGTTCGGCACATCTGGAATGGCGGGACCGGGACTGTCATTTTATTTTCGGAGACGTCGCAACCGCGACCGTGATCGAACGCCAAGAAGACGTCCAAGGGGATGCCTTTGAAATTCTATCAACACGCTGCGCGACCCAATTTTCAAACAACATCCGCAACAACAACGGATTTCTACGTCGCTCTCGGCCCGATGGCGTGAAAGATCGCCGTGACATGCAGTTTATGCAAAATGGCAGAAAAGTCTTTAAGGAAGTCCTCCCATTGGTTTCTGGCCACATTTTGTCTCATATGGCCGACAATGGGCTGACAAACACCGATATGAAGCGCATCTGGCTTCATCAAGCCAACAAAACCATGAACGATTTTATTGGGAAAAAGGTTCTTGGGCGCGCCCCTGAAGCAGGTGAACAACCCAACATTTTGCAAGACTACGCGAATACGTCTTCGGCGGGATCTATCATTGCATTCGCAAAGCACTCGGCGGATCTGCGCCCTGGCGATGTCGGTCTTATTTGTTCATTTGGCGCCGGATACTCGGTTGGGTCGATTCTCGTCAAGCGGGTATAGTAATTCTGGCGCCCCCCTCGTTAACTGTTATTTGTTACAGATTTAGGCAAAAGTACTGTCAATAAAGACATCATCATTCCTCCCCAAAGTTGGGTATTCCCTACGCGACAATCGTTTCTGATCATCGTAAAATAGGGTGCGGAAGATAATCAGGCACACGGCCTTTCATTGGGCCAGTACGTACCCAGCTTTCTAGGCAACACCTCGAGAAGTCTTCTGCCTGTGCGGTAACGTACAGCTATGCCGAGTATAGTTCCGTGAGTGGGCTCGGTGTATCGTGAAGTGATTTTAGCAGCATCGGGACGTCCTTTTTTGGGGCGTCCTTTTTTAGGACCGCAGTCACTCTCGAATTCGGAAACGCGTTGATTTACGTGATCCGACTTCTGGCACCCCCATATCAACCCGGACCACTTCTCGGCTTTCTCCAGAATGTGAGAGCGGATCAGGCAACAACCCCACGCTCATGGCAAGGGCCGCCAATTCCGCGCGATTTGAAGTGGTCCTGCTTTTTAGGACAGGTTTGCGGCTTGGCTAAGATGCATCTGGTTTATGTTCAT
>NZ_SULI01000040.1 GCF_005518135.1 Shimia litoralis
TACACATGGGTCATTTCTCAGTGACAATTCTGACCTCTACCGGGTCAGTTCTCAGTGACATTCAACAATTTCTGGCGCTGCTCCAATAGGGTTTGATCATGTCCCCATGGTACAGGCGATCTCAGTTTAAGATCATCAAAAATATCGGGAAGCGCACCGTCGCCCGACAAGTCTTTAAAGATTAACGTCAAAAAATCTGCAACCTGCTCGGTGGCCAAAAGCCCTCTGGACCGATCTGGTGTAATCACACGAAACGGACCTTCCTTTATCCACGATGGTAGCGCCTTAACAAACGCCTGATCGGCCATTGCTGGGTTCCTGGGGTCTGTCGCGACTGTGGCCTCGTGACTCCACCTAAAGAGCTCGATCAATTGCAACGCCTTGTTGCGGATGGGATCTGCATCCTTCGGTTCAACATCTGGCGTCAGGAAACCAACGAGATCCTTGTAGGCTTGCTCGATCGCACGCGCCCAGAGCAACAAAGAGCGAAGCTGCGAAGACGACAGATGAGCTTCGCCTGAGCTCGTGTAAGAAAATACATGTTCATCACTAAACCACTCCACAATCTTGGCAACAGCTGGCGTCGTCCGGCCTGATTTCCAATTGTCGAGGGTACGTCGTCTTTCGTCGTCGTACTCCCCCCAAAGTCGATCTAGTGGGCCGTCAAGTTGCTCTAACCACCAGGACAGCATTGTCTCGACTGGCAAAATCAGCCGATCTGGGTTCGCGGGATCTTGGTGCGGTAAAAACCAAAGATCGTCTTCGGGCATTTGAGGCAAAATCGGCTCATCCTGGCACCAAAAACCCCACGTTCTGCCAAGGGCAGGCATAACGTCGAACGCAAGAAGCACCCAAAGCGCCTGCTGTGGAGTTGCCGAGAATGTTCGTGTGTGGAGCTCAAGGGCGTCCAGGCACTCCATTTGCTTGTAGACTTGTTCAAATGCGTCGCCCCAAAGGCTCGATGAAATTTCCTGACCCCAAGACTGCCTAAGCAGGTCAAGCAACTCGGACGTACGCTCAAGCGATCCCTTTTGCTTTTCATTTCCAAGTAATTGCATCCGATTTCCCGCATAGCGGCGGCGTTCCGTGTGCTGCCATTCCGGAGAGGAAAACAATGACACAACGTAAAGGAGTGCGGAGGTTGAAGTGGGAAGTTGGGCATTTGGTAGAGTGTCGGACACGGTCACACCTCGGCCTGTTGGCGATGTATCCTGGATAGTTCAGCCTTCACGTTCCGAAACGCCCGTCGATCGCTAGGAGTTCGAGAGAATACCAATAAGCCGCCGCCTTCCAAGAATAGCTTTGCGTGTTTCTTTCCAGAGACATAGCGTGCCCCCGACTTCACTTCCTCTGCAATCACCTTGTTCAACTCTTTGTCTTTTGAATAATACACTTTGCACCTCGATAACGGGATGGCGGCGCAACCGCCATCCCAATCAGTTCTTCAGTAGCTGTGGGGGTAGTGCCTTTTGCAGCAGCCTGTGTGCATCCTGCACACGGCTGACTACAGGCTCCTTATTTCCCCTTAGGCGGATTGTTTCCGCGACCAGAACCAGACTTGTTGCCGGTGGTTGACGGGCCGTTCGTAGGGCGTGGGTTTGCCATTTTCTTTTCCTTTTCGTTGGTTCATTTTCCGCCTAGCAACGGAACGTCGCCAAGCGTTAGAAAGAGATAATCAATGCTGCACCCACCCGTAAGGAAATCGGGAATACAGTCGCAAAACTGATTTTGTCGGCGGCAAAAAATGGTCGTGTGGTCATACCCGCAGCCCCGCAGCACGAACCTGTTCGGGTGTCACAAGCTTTGACGAGATCAAATCTTCGATCTGCCGGTTGGTGATGTGGCGGCACAGGGGGTGGCGTTCGTGGATCCACCCGGTGAGGCTGGCACGCCCTTTGGCTTCGGCCTCTCGCGCCTTCTCGCGGTCCGCCTGTACCTGGGTAAGCCCCTTCTCCCATCGACGCATCTTGAACCAGTTGTCCGAGAAGCAAACCTTGCTGCGTGTGTAGCCCTCGCTTTCTTTCGCGTAGGCTTTGACCGTCTGGAGCAGGTCATCGGGCGCAATACCGGCCTTCAAGGCCGCTGCGACCAGACGCAGACTGGTCCGCCGGTCTCGGATCCTGTCCTCGGGGTAGGCGGCCAGAATCTTCTCAGATTCAAGATCTTCAACCTCCTCCCCCGCCTCGCGCCTGCGCGTAGGTGGTTTATGGATGGTTTTAGGATGGTTTGGGGTCCACCGTGAACCCCCTACCCCGGTCACAGTGGGCCCCGTACCGGGTTCAGGCTGGACGGGGTTCACAGTGACCCCCGTCCCGATATCGGGTTCGGCAGTGGTTTTCATCGAAGCCACGCGTTCGAGGACAATGCGGTAAATGACCGTGTAACCGTTCTGGCATTGCCGCCGCCCCGTCTCGATCAAGATGCCTTCCCGTAGGAAGTCGATGATGGTACGTTTGACGGTGCTCTCGCTAAGCTCTGTGTGGCGCTGGATCGTTCCTTTGGAGCACCAGATGCCCGAACCATCATCGCTCGCCTTATCAGCCAGGAACATGATGATCTGCTTGCGCGCGGCACTGCCAAAGCGACGCTCGGCGCATTCATTTGCAACACGCCAACTCATAATCTCACCGCCAATTGGCTTGAGGTCAGGCCGAAATTCGAGTACTGATGAGGGTAGAAAAGTTCTTTTATGCCGTTGAGGTGGGTGGCCGCCCCCTCAGCGGTTTTTCTTTGCCTTTTGACCTGCGAAAAACCGTTTACCTCGGCCTCGTAACCTATTGAAAAGTGCCCGTGAACGAAACAAGTCCGTTTACAATTTTTCCCTGTTAAATCAGCGAAAATTTCCGGATTGCAAATCCGTGTACACCGGTTCGATTCCGGTACTCGCCTCCAATAAAATCAATGGGTTACGTTTCTCTCTGCTCATTGGGTATCACCTCGGGTATCAGTTTCTCGTTCTGTGCTTGTTCTGTTCGTAGTCATTTGCGCTTTGCTGCCGCCTGTCGCGCGCGCATGATTTGGCGGGCCTCCCCCGCATATTTGATGATCATCTCTTTGGATGTATGGCCGCTGTAGCTGGCGATTTCATCGTCCGTGCAGCCCGCCCACGCCAATTCCATCACGCCCCGATACCGCAAGGCGTGTTGGTCAAAGGCCATCAGGCCCAACCGTTTACGCTCTCGAACCATCACACGTGCCATCGCGTGATAATCCATCTTCGAACCATCAGCCCGCGTCAGGATGTGGCGCGATGGGTGGGGCGCGAACCCCAGATCGGCCTTCGCAAAGTCCAGTGCCGTCTTGAGAGTAATCGTACAGGGCAGTGAAAGGACGGTATCTGTCTTATTCTGGCGCAGCTTGAGGGTGTCGCCGTCATAGTCGCCCCACTGGAAGTCCACCCAGTCACCGGGGCGCTGCACACTCCCCACGCCGATCTCAAAAATCAGGCGGGGCAATGGCTCGCCCTCTTCCCGCATCTTCTCCACCGCCCAATCTGTCCACGGCAAATGCGGTTTCTTGCGGTCCTTCGGAACCCTCAACGGCTCAATATCAATCGCAGGATTGTCGCCGCGCCAGCGTTTGCGGACCGCCATTTTGGATAACATGCTGATCGCGGTCGGGATGTAGTTGGCAAACCGCACGCGATGCCGGTTCTTTTCCATGGCGTCATAAATGTCGGCTTGGGTCAGGCGTGCCACGTCAGCGCGCCCTATCTTTTCGGTCAAATACTCAAAAACTTGCTCAAGGTCGCGCCGATAGCGAGGCGAAAAATCTTTCCATTTGTCCGTCTCGCGCAGCGCATCAATCAAAGCGCCCCATGATGTCTTGGAGACCGCTTTCTTCCCACTGACGATCTCCCAGTACTGCTGGTCGAACTCTGCCGTGCCTTCCTCCGCCGTGATCCGCCCCAGATAGAACATCTTGCCGTTGACGCTCTTACGCACATACCAACGGCCAGACGGATGCTGCCAAAGGTATTTCTTGCGTCGGCCTACCACTGAATTTGATCCCATAATCCTGTCACATCTCCACCTGAAATTCGCTTGAGCGTTTCAGTATCCCAACGAACAACGCCGGGCGCAATTTCATGCCCGGGCGGTAGGTGACCTTCATCGACCAAAGCCTTGAACTCGTTCGTGCGCAAATCGAGCAACCGCGCGGCGGTCGTCTCGCTGGCCATGATGGGTGTTTGCCCTGCCCGGCTCATGGCTTGCTCGCGCCCGAACGCTCGTCAGGTTCCACCATATTCCGCGCGATGTAGTCCTGAACCGCGTCCTGCGGCAGTAGGAAATTAGTCCCGTTCTTGAGGAATCGAATGCTTCTGGTGGCTATCAACTTCCTGATCCGCTTCTCAGGCCAGCCGCTATGAGCTGCCAATTCTCTCGGGGTAAGCAGGGAACAATCGTCCATAGTTCTTTCCTCTTTGGCATTTAGTGATATCAATAGAAAGAATACGCAACAAAAGGTTACGTAAGTCCAGATATGGGAACATTTGTCCGAATGTCAACTGTATTGATTGGAATTGGCCAAAGGATGCTGAGCGTACGCAGTCAGCTTGGCTATCCTCAAAACAAAGTCGCAGCGATCCTGGGGATCGCTGACAAATCTTATAAGAATTACGAGCTTGAAAAACGGGAGCTGCCGCTCTCGATCGCAGTCAAGTTTTGCGAGGAGTTCGACAAGAACCTCATGTGGCTGGTGTATGGAAGCTCCGTGCCTGACAGTGAGCAGTCCGCTCGTTTAGCCGGGGAAACCGCGCAGGCTGTGTTTGATCATGCGCAAACGAACAAGAGGACGTTTTCCAGCGCGGAAATACAAAAGTTCTCACACTACATCTTTGAGCAAGCCCTTTCGAAGGGTACCTCGCCGCAAAGCGAGGCAAAGCTGTTCTTTTCGGCCATTGGCTAAGGCGGACAACCCGATGAAACATTTGAAAGACCCCAAGACGCCAATCAACAAATTCGCCAATTCTTTGCGCGTGATGGGGATTGTCCTACTGGTTGTCACCAGCGTTGGCTTCATCTCCTATCGCTCTGAAACCGGACACTTTTGGGACATATACACTCTGTTCCTGCTGCACCTTGGCGTTGCCGGGGCTATCCTCGCATTTATTGGCGAAGCGCTATGGAAAATACTGCTGACAAACAGCGACGTCTCGCGCCGTAAGTTCTATTTCTATGGCGAAGAGTAGTTTTGGCTCTTATTGGCCGATAGTATGCAGGATAAAGTCAAAAACGGGCCTGGCGGGTTCGAACGCCGCAGGCGGTAGAGCGGGAACTATTTCCTTAGCAAAGGTTGCCTTGTCTCCCTTGAAGCGCTGACAATCGCCGGGGCGCGTCGGGTCGATTTCAAAATGTGCGCCTACTCCAGGCGCATCACGAAAAAGCAGCTCCATGGGAAAACTTGACTTGCTTTTATAATGCTCCCCGGTGGCTGCGTTTACAACTTGTCCGTAGCAGCTATGTTCCTCGGAAACTGGCAACATCAGGTTGTAGCCGTCCACTCCATTCCGCTTTTTTGCCAAACAACGCGAAACATCGTTTTGAACAACTTGACTGTGGTTCATGTTCCATTCGTTGTAAGCTTCATCCCAATCATACAACGCAAAAATTGTGCGCCCCTGATTGTCTTGGTAGAATTCGTTGCTTCGCATCAAACGGCCAAGTGTTGTGCAAGAAAATGCGCTCAATATCTCAAAGGGCCGGTTCACCTCTGCTCCATACAACTTGCGCCAAGCTGTTTCGAAGATGATTTCGTCCGTTACTCCCTCAACCATGAGTACTGGCCCATTGGTGTTCTTGAGATTGTGGTAAATGTTGAGGCGCGCCTCACGCTCACTAAACGTAATTAGCCCTGCCGAGAGTGACTGAACTACTGCCGCTTTATCACGCTGCACTGCCGAGACGTTGCCATCCGCAATCTCAAAAAGGCGTATCTGCGGTTCGTTGGCCTCGACGATCGTCGAAGCACTGTGACTGCTGAGTAGAACGTGATTGGTCTGCGCCGCTTCGGTGGCCGCAATGTCTTCTACCTGCTTGAGAAAGCTAAACTGCCACTCCGGGTGCAGAAAGGAGTCTGGTTCATCGAGGAGAGTGATGCAGTTACGGTCCTTGAAGAATTCCGTGATGGCAAAAATGTAAATGGATTGGAACTGACCGTCGCTAAAATCTCCGACAAGGATCGGCCTTCCGTCGCCCAAGCCGATCGGAATGGACAAGCCCTCAAACATGCCAAGTGTTTTCAGGTTGTCGAATTGGCGAAAAAGATCAGACGACGACGCGTCGGCAAACTCTTCACGGAAGAGCTCAAGGTTAATGCGGATAGTATATCGATCTTGCCCACGGTCATAAATCGAGTCTCGTGTGAACTCGCCCCTAACACAGTTGAGCAACCGTTCAACGAATACGAGTGATTGGCCCTTCGCCCCCCATAGGAACGAAGCCACATCGCCTACCTCGACATCGCTGTGCTTAAACCTGGGCGGCGAAAGCCGAAGTGTGACGGTTTCAGACGTGACCTCGATCCCCAGCTTCTGGCAGATGTAGCGACGGGCCGCACAATCGTCAGGCTGCATTAGCAGGATCGAAAGCAGCATCTCCTTGTACTCCGCGCCGATGCTAATGAACTCCCGCGCCTCCTCGCCGGTCCATTTGCGGTTCCGGCGGGCGTAGGCCCGGGCGTACTGATCTACGGTAGACGTGATTTTGTCGCTGTGACCGGAATAGTAGATGATCACGTTGTCGGGTGTCAGCGCGTCGGCGATTTTCGAACGGTTCGCACCGTTGACCTGCAACTGGCCACCCTCACGACGTACGCGCACATCATCGCCATCGATCTCGTAGAACAGATCGAAGTCAAAACCGATCCTGCTGCGCCGCTTCGTCGAGGCGAAGACGAAGTTGAAGATTTCCACCAGCGCCTCGAAGAAGTTGGACTTACCCGTGCCATTCTTGCCGACGAAGATGTCGAGGAAACTGTCGCCGTCAAAGGTGAGCGTGAAGTCGCGAAGGTTCTTATATTCGCTGATCCAGACAGATTTTAGGCGCATAGATTTCCCTTATGTCTTCACGAAGGTCAGTTGGGCGTCGAGGATAAAATAAGCGAGGATCGCGGCTTGGGCTTCGAGCGGTTGGTCGCGGATCATCTGCAGAACCGGATCGCGAGGCCTTCGTTTCTTCTTCAAGAACTCAACCGTCTTCTCAAGCAGTTGCCGATTCTCAATCGCACTTTGCGCGCGCTGCCCAACGACCGGAAGCCAGCTATCAAAGCTCTGAAACTTTCGTTCAAACGGGTGCGGTTCTTTGGAATACACGTAGCCAAAACTATCATTCGGCTTGAAGCTGACGTGATGATCCTTCGTGTCGTCCGGCAAAATGATCTCATTGGGCGCGAACATGGCCGAGGCCTGGGACACGACCGTTCCGGCGCTGTAGGCGTCCGAGAATTCCTTGGGTGTGTGTATTTGGCTGGTCACGTAGAAGACGGCGTTGCCGAGCGCTTCGAGCCCCTGCAGCGCCTTGTGTTGGCGGTACTTGCCATTCTTGTGCAGGTTCATGCGATAGACCTTCGGGGCCGCGTAAAGACCGTCCTGTATCTCGCGCGCGCTGTTGCGCACCAGAACGTAGGAGCGCTTCAGCTGGATAAAGAGCGGCGTTGATCCATCGAGGGTGACCTCGACGTCATAGCCTTTCGTCGCCTCTGCGCCTTGGCTGATGAAGTCGGGGGCCTTGGGGAACTTACCACCAAGCACGTAGTTTTGTTCCAGCTCGCGCAGGAAAGCGAACCCAAAGGTCAGCTCAGTGAAATCAGGCCAGGGCATGGGCAACCCTCGCGCAAAGTAGGGAGGTTGAGTTAACTTGGTTAGGGCTCTTATGCTCGCAGCACCAGACAGACGTTAGATACATGTTATCTCAATGAATTTGGGAGGTAAGGGTATCAGCCAACTGAACGGCGAGCTTGCTCGAGAGTTCGGCTTTCGAACGAAGCAAAGCACAACATTTCAATAGATCTTCCACTCTTTTGACTATGCGAAGCTGCTCAGCGAACGGGGGCACTGGCGTTGGTGCCGCCCTGATGAGACCAATGTTTAGCGTCGGTTGCGCCAACACTCGTGTATCTCCCCTGAAGCCGCGTTGCATCAAGTCGCTGCGCAATAGCAGGAGCACATATTCTTTCGATAACTCAGTCGCAGGAACGATGCGACAGACTGCACGAGCAATGTTTGCACCCTTCCAACTTACAGGTGCCACACCGAGTTTCCCAATACTGCCCACGACCCCCATGAGTATTTCGCCCCCCTCAAGGCGAGTGCGAGCATATTGTTCGTCAACCTCCGGGAGAATTGATTTTTCAGGCAGTTCTTCCGGTGCATCAATCGAAAGGTCTGCGATCCTTACGAACGGCACTCCGCCGTCAGTATCTTTTCCGGGAACAAGAACACCGTATGCAATTGGTTTGTCTGGTTCAATAAGTTCATCGAACTCGACCATCTCCCAGCCTTCTGGTAATTCAAAACCAACCTCATCTGAGCGGTTCACAGAAATCTGCCCTCGAAGTTTTGCTTTCGCTCGTCGTTTTGACTTGGTGTCGCGTTTGGTGATTTCTGCGAAGATGGATTTGGCTGGTTCATCAGTGCTTTGCTGAGAGCCCAACCGACCCGTTACGCCAAGCTGGACAATGGTTCTTTCTAGTTTTGATATGCTCTCTTCAGTCGTAAACAACGTGTCAAAGTGGGTTTCGATGCGGGTCCAGTTTTGGGTGAGCTCTTCGGGGGATTGGCTGTTGGTGAGGGTGGCGAGGCAGGTTTCGACGAGGGTTTGGTGCGCCTTGAGGCTGTCTTCAGCCTGCCGCTCCAACGCATCACACAGCGCCATCAGCTCATCCACCTTGGCTACGATGCGGTGTTGTTCTTCGAGCGGCGGCAACGGTACAATGGCCATACGGGCCTTCTCAGTACCAAGGCGTGGCAAGTTCATCCCATGAGTGGAATCGTCCGCGTAGCGAATGAACTCCGGCGATTTAAGAAAGAGCCTTAGAAAATCGGAAGATACCTCTCCAAACGCCCTCATTGGGATCATCTCAGTCGTGCACACACCGTCTTCGTCAGCGATAAGAACTGGACCTGTCGCGTTTTAGTGCCGCCCCAAGTGCTCGTTTAAGCCACCTTTCGTTCGAAGGCGACAG
>NZ_SULI01000041.1 GCF_005518135.1 Shimia litoralis
ACATAAACCAGATGCATCTTAGCCAAGCCGCAAACCTGTCCTAAAAAGCAGGACCACTTCATTCATCGGCACATTCACAGCCATTGTGAGAACCATGCCTCCCAATAGGTAGATAATGCCGCCTGCCCCAAAACTCGCGGCGGCAACCTTGCGACCAGATCGATATGCCACAGCCCCCGTCAGCATCATGACAAATGGCGTGCCAAAGAATGCTGGTGCAAAAATGCCGTTTCGCACAGACGCGTTCATGGCTTGCATCGCAGAAATCGCGACATTCGGATCAGCTTGATCCAACCCCCACATGGTGGAACACACCCATGCATAGAAAAAGCCGAAAATGCCCCCTGCCAGCAAAAGCGAGAACATGGCCATCGGAAAAAGAAAAATCTGTCGCATCAATATGCCCTTAAGTTAAAATCACTTTGAGGTCTTAATACGATGGCATGACAGTTTTCCGTCGACATTTTCTAGGCGCGTCAGGACATCCTAGCCATCATGGCCGGGCACATGACGAGACGGCGCAATATAGGGGCGCGTCACATCCTTAAGGGTCACCTCAAGCGCCTCGACCGAAAGCCGAACAGCACCGTCACCCGCCAATGTGATCAAGACCTCGCCTGCGCCATCATCCCCCGCGACAAATTGCACGGACAAGATTGACAGGATAATATCTTTGTCGGTCCGATCGATGCCCTGTGTCGCAACCGCCAGCACATTATCGACCACCATCAAGGCCTGAACGCGCTCTACAGCGCGCCCTCGCGCTTTGGCAGCAGGCACATCTTCCCAACGAAACCGATTGATAAGAAGCGCAAAGCGCCTCTCGGCGGCGCGCCAGGACATTTCAGAGACCGGGAACACTGCATCCTGTGCCAGTGTCGACAGAATTTGCAGATCTTCGGCATCTAGCGCCCCAAGATTCAGCGGGCGTTCTTGTCCATCTTCAAAGCTTGCGTCTTGCATGATTATGATTTCACCCGTTCGATATGAGCGCCGATGTTGCCCAGTTTTTCTTCGACCCGTTCGTATCCACGATCTAGGTGATAGACACGATTGACAATTGTTTCACCTTCCGCCGCCATCGCCGCCAGAATAAGGGACACCGAGGCCCGCAAATCGGTCGCCATAACAGGTGCACCTTTCAGCCGCTTGACGCCATGTACGGTGGCCGTGCCGCCGTGCACCTCGATGTCAGCCCCCATCCGCGTCAATTCCGGAGCGTGCATAAAGCGGTTCTCGAAAATCTTTTCCTCAAGCACGGACGTCCCCTCGGCAGTACACAAGAGCGCCATCATCTGCGCCTGCAAGTCGGTTGGGAATCCTGGGAAAGGTTCGGTGGTGACATCAACCGCCTGAATGCGGCCATTCCGACGCGCCACTTTCAGACCCTTTTCGGTCTCCTCGACGTGAATACCGGCGGCATCCAGCTTTTCGCAGAATGCACCCAACAGTGAAATTTTCCCGCCAAGGCATTCGACCTCACCGCCACAGATCGCCGGAGCCAACATATACGTCCCAAGTTCAATCCGGTCTGTGACCACTGGGTGCGTCGCACCATGCAGCCGATCCACGCCCTGAATTTCGATCGAAGACGATCCGTCCCCTTCGATCTGGGCCCCCATGGCACGCAGGCACGTGGCCAAATCCACAATTTCCGGCTCGCGCGCGGCATTATTGATAACGGTTGTGCCCTTGGCCAATGTCGCCGCCATCATAATATTTTCCGTTGCACCAACCGATGCAAACGCCAGATCAATCGTCGCCCCCTTAAGGCCTTTGACCGCCTTGGCATGCAAATATCCGTCCTTGAGTTCGATCTCGGCGCCCAGCGCCTCGAGCCCATGAATATGCAAATCCATTGGGCGTGCCCCAATTGCGCAGCCCCCCGGAAGCGACACAACCGCATGCCCGAGCCGCGCCAGCATCGGACCGAGCACCAAATTTGAGGCCCGCATTTTTCGCACAATGTCATAGTCGGCAATGTGATTATCGATATTATGGCTCGACATGGCTTGTACCTTGCCGTCTTGCAAGCTCGAGACTTCGGCACCAAGCGACGACAACAATTCAGTCATCGTCTTGATGTCGCTCAGTCGCGGGGCATTGGTCAGCGTCAGCGGCTCTTCGCTCAACAGCGTCGCGGGCATCAACGTCAAACAGGCATTCTTGGCGCCTGCAATCGGGATCTGGCCTTTAAGTGGCCCGTTGCCACGTACAATAATCGAATCCATCTGCTCTAACCTTTATCGTTTTTTGCCGAACTTTCGGTTGGTCCCGAAGTCGCACGCGCTTTGGCTTGGGCCTTGCGGCGGCCCATGTTCGCCTTGAGAGCCGCCTTAAGACGGTCCTCACGCGTTTGTTGTTTTGGCTTTGGTTTATTAGGGGGCGATTTGCTTTCCATACCCTTTCCTTACATGAGGTAAAAAAAAGGGTCCAGTTTCCGCTTGCGCCGCCCCACATTTGCGTCTAAATCCGCGCCACGGTAAATGCTGTGGTAGCTCAGTGGTAGAGCGCACCCTTGGTAAGGGTGAGGTCGGGAGTTCAATCCTCCCTCACAGCACCATTTTCCAAGCTTCCACCCCTGCTCGCTCTTCGACACAGCAATGGCGATTGCGCATGCACGTCCGAATGTGCAGGCGTTCGACACCTCCATCCACGGTGACGATTGTATGCATAAATACCACAAAATCAGGGCGTTTTGCATCAAATGGAGCGCGAAAAACTGTCTCGGCCACAAGTTTCCGTTGCGTTAACAGCGGTTTGATCGGCCTAATGGGGTAAATCTATCGGAGGCCACGACATGTATTCTCATCTATTTCGCACAGCATGCTCATTATTGGCAGTAGTGGCAGCATCAAGCGCCTCTGCCGACACCAATTCTCTAGAGGCGGCGCAAAAATCTCCGTTCGTGATGGATATTACCGAAAACACGCGCCTGACGTTCTACGGCTATGTCAAAGGCACGTTTATTTCAGACAGCGACTATGATCTTGGCGATACCACCTTCGGCCTCAAAAATATTGGCACTATTGGTGGACCCGCGGCCGGAAGCTCCAAACGGGCGCATCTGCGTGAAAGCCGGCTCGGGTTCTTTCTCCAGTCCGGAGATGTCAGAGCCCGCATCGAAGGGGACTTCTTTGGAGCAGATGGCTTGCGAACACGCCACGCCTATGTCGCATGGAAAGGCGTTATGGTTGGCCAGAACTGGACCAACTTTATGTCGGTCGAAACCTTGGGGAATACAATTGACTTCCAAGGGCCTGCGGGCTTGCCATTCGCACGGCTGCCACAGCTGAGATATACATTTAAACCAAACGAGAACTGGCGTGTCTCTGCCTCGATCGAAGAAGATGTCGGGAATGCAGATGACCAACACTATACGTTTGCGGCGCGATATGGCTTTGACAAAGGTATGATGCGTGTCGCGGGATTGTACAGAGACACAACCTTGGCAGGGACCGCCGTCAAAGGCTGGGGCCTGAGCCTATCGGGAACATATGACGCTTGGGATGGTGGCAAACTTAGCGGAATTTACACAACGGGCGAAGGGATCTCGGATATCCTTGTCTTTGGCCTGTCAGGCGCAGCCGTGACAACTGGTGGCAATGAAGTTGGCGTAAACGGATTATCATTGGGCATCAGCCAACAGATCGGGGACAAGACGACGCTCGTCGCGACGACCGGCTACACAGATTTGGAAACAGCCGCGGCAACAGACACCAAATCTTTGACGACTTTACACTTGTCAGCATTTCACCAAGTTGCATCAAATGTTCAATTGGGCGTGGAGTATTACACGGGCACGCGCAAACAGGGCAACGGCGTGAAATTCGATGCCGACCGTATACTATTCTCCGCCAAGTTCACTTTCTAAAGCACTTGATGGCTGGTCGACGGCCTGAAATGAAAGGCCGCAGTTATCGATACGGTGCTTTGGTCATGGGCATAGCCGCATCGACGATATCAGCCACGGAATATACGATCAGGGCAATCACAACATAGCCGGTGTATTGACCTGCTAGGGCTCCAAACGGGATGAGTCCCGTAAGACCTGACAAGAAGGCAATTGGAAGCTCGGATATTTTGAACGGCCCAGGTTGGGTTTGTGGCACGCGCGTCGCGACTTGCTCGCGAATCAACCGCGCCATCAAGCGCAAGCTTGCCCCCGTGGCCCCCAATGCCGCCCAAAGCCCCGCCGTACCTAACACCCGATCCGCTAGAATACCGATGGCTGTGTACAAAAGGATGTGCTGAAAGATATCAAAAAAATAGTCTAGATCAGCGCCGAGGATCGACGTTTTACCAGACATGCGCGCGACGGTTCCATCCGAACAATCCAACACCTGAAACAGCGCGCCGCTCAAAAACACCGCCAACGGGGCCCAGCCCAAGGGCAGATACAAAGCGGCAAATGGAGCAATCAAAGCCACCAATAGCCCCACAAGCGAAATTGAAGTCGGGCTATAGCCGGCACGTAAACAGGCCCAACTGATCGGAAGACTGACCACCCTGTACAACACGGTAAATGACCACGCGGTGCGCAATTCTGTTGCGACATGCGCCGATCTCAGTTCTTTGGCGACGTCCATAAATGAAAGGTGCCCAGAGTTTGCCAAAATCGTTTTCCTGCCTAGCTTCGCAGACCTCTTACAAACAATGCCCGTCCTTGTCACGCTGAGCTTGCACACTGGCGCAAGTCTTAACTTGCCAGCCCATGCCCCATAAGCGATCCTGCAAGCATAGAAAAAGGGCCGTTCCATGAACTTCAGTATCTGCATTCGGGTTTTCGTGTTGATTTTCTGCGCTGGCATGCTGGCTTCGTCACCGGGCCACGCCGAAAAACGCTATGCGCTGGTGATCGGGAATTCAGCGTACCAATCTGCTGGCGTGCTGCCCAATGCCACGAACGATGCCCAACTCATGGCGACGGCCTTTCGCGCGATGGGGTTTGAAACAGATGTCCTTGTGGACGTCACCGAACAACAGTTTGGAACCGCAATTGATGCCATCGTTGACAAATACGATGACACCGATGTCGTGGCGTTTTACTTCGCCGGACATGGTTTGCAGAAAGACGGCAAGAACTATCTTGTGCCGGTCGACTCGGCGCTAAAATCAGAAAGCTCGATCGAACGCGAAACGATATCGCTTGATACCATCATCCAAATCATCAAACCCATTCCCATCAGCCTTGTGTTCTTGGATGCATGCCGCAACAACCCTTGGGCAGATCGCATGATCCAACGCTCGCTCAGTGGGTCGCGCAGCGCCTCGGTCAAACGTGGGTTCGCAGTGGTTCAAGCCGAAGGTGATATGCTGATCACCTATGCAACCCTGCCCAATTCGGTGGCATCCGATGGCTCTGGCCAGAACTCGCCATTTGCACGATCTTTGGCGCGCCATATGCGCACCCCGAATACCGAAGTCTCGGTTCTTATGAAGCGCGTCACAAGTGACGTAATGGACGAGACATTGGGCGAGCAGCGCCCCCAACAGCTGTCCCAGATGAAAAAAGAGTTCTATTTTCGCGAAACAGGCGGCGGTCAAACCCAAACCGATGACCTGCGGGCCCTCTTGACTGTTTATCCAGCCAAAGTCAGCGTTGGCCAAGAGGTTTCCGTCGTGGCAGATGTCCCGTCGGCCTGCACGCCGATGTTTGTAAACGTCACGCCCGACAACAAGCTTATTCCCATCCCGCGCAAGTTTTTCCGGCAAGTCGCGATGGACAGCGGCCAAATGCGGTATGAGATTTCCCCCGGTTCACGATACGGGCTGGTGGTTCAGGATTCGGACGCCAAGGGGATTCACCAACTGGGGTTTCTGTGTGAACCCCCAGGGATGACCGCAAAGAAAGACATCCGGAATGTCCTGAAATCAGTGGTCTCAAGAATCTCAGCAGGTCAGGCACAAGGCATGCTTGATACGCCAGGCTTTGGCCAGATCGAGTACGGCTTCAAAGATTTTGAAATTCAGTGAATGGCTGACGACCACTTAGCGTGGCACCAGAACCAATTGTACGCGACGATTGAAGCCCGCCAAGGGGAAGCTCGGGTCCTTGAGACGACTCTCGCCCATTCCAGAGGACAGTACGCGAGACGGGTCCAGTCCGGAAAATCCGCGCACAAGATTGGCCACACTTTGGGCCCGCCGATTGGACAACGTCATGTTGTACGCCTGATCGCCTTTGGCATCCGTGTGGCCCAGAAACAAAAATCTATAGCCATCGAATTTTTCGCTTTTGAGCAGCGTCGACAGATCGACAAGTTTGCTCACCTGATCGCCGCGCACCTGATCCGACCCGGAATCAAACAAAATTTCCATGTCGATTGTTGGTAATGTTTGACTGGCACTCACAATCTTTGCAGGTGCTCCCGGTGACGTCTCCGTGGATACAGACAATGGGGCTTCTTCGTGATCCACAATGCCAAGGTTCACCACATCATCCAAAGACAACGCGGTGGCCGAGCGGAATTCATCATTTGCACAACTGCTTTGATCCAAAAGGCAAGCTTCCATATCTGACTGAGCTGCGACGGGGGACGCCGCACCGGTGTCATCGGCATCCGCGCCCATATCGAAATCTTCAAGCGTCAAAACCGATTGCGCAAGCACCGTACCGCCAAAACAAGCAGCAATAAGAGCATAGCTGAACCAACGCATCTGCGTTCTCCTTGAATGATTCGAGCCCAGAATAGCAAATTTGCAATATTTTTCCAGAACATGGCCGAGCAGACCAAGTCAGAAGCCACCGCAACTTTCCTCTTGCTGCCAACGCGCTGAACCGAGACACTGTCCTGAATTCACGCAAATCAAGGTCGCACAGTTGATGCAACACTCCCTGTTTTCCGACCTCACAACACTTCGCGACCGCGAGACAGGGGAAATCCCCCCATTTAAGACGCAACTCATCAAATGGGTCGGCAACAAACAGCGCTATGCCGATCAGATCATCCGACACTTCCCGCGCAGCTTTGGCACCTATTATGAACCATTTCTTGGCTCTGGTGGCGTGTTGGCCAACCTTGCCCCGTCGCGTGCGCTGGCGTCCGATGTGTTCGGCCCGCTTATCGACATATGGCAATGCCTGTCTCAAGACCCTGATCGCCTGAAACAATGGTATCATGACAGGTGGAGTTATGTGCATGCGGGCGATCAGCTCACGCGGTACGAAGAAATCAAAGCACGGTATAATGCGTCCCCAAACGGCGCAGATCTCCTGTTCTTAAGTCGGGCCTGTTATGGTGGCGTCGTCAGGTTTCGAAAAAAGGATGGGATGATGTCCACGCCCATGGGTTCACATCCAATTGTCAAACCTGAAAAATTCGCGCGGCGCGTGGATATGTGGGTGCCGCGAACGGCGGGGGCAAATTTCGAACGCCTAGATTTTTTGGACGCCTTCGCGCGCGCAAAAACCGGTGATCTGGTGTATTGCGATCCGCCCTATAGCCACTCGCAAAGCATATTATATGGCGCGCAAGCCTTTCGGTTGGCGGATTTGATGGATGCCATCGCTGATGCCAAGGCCCGCGGAGTCTTTGTGGCATTGAGCATTGATGGTACCAAAAAATCTGGGCACACATATTGTGATATCGCTTATCCCGAAGATCTGTTTGAAAATGAGCATTTTGTAAATATCGGGCGCTCTATGCTCAAGCGGTTTCAAATGGATGGTCAAACGCTTGAGGCGGAAGAGGTGAAAGATCGCCTACTTCTCACCTACTAAATCCCGCCTTTCTCCGAAACACCTCTGACCGGCCAAACGAATCGGCCCTTGTTTCCAAAAGCAATTCAATTTGCCAAATTCAACTCCATTGACCGCATTCAGGAAACGTTACGCCTGAACCCTGTGTATCGCTTGGGCCACAACCTGCCCTAAGGTAACGCAATCCTATTGGCGCACATCTGGAAACTGAAGTGGTCCGGCAAATTCGGACAGCGTGCTAAGATGTATCCAACCCGATTGAATGGATAC
>NZ_SULI01000042.1 GCF_005518135.1 Shimia litoralis
CATGAACATAAACCAGATGCATCTTAGCCAAGCCGCAAACCTGTCCTAAAAAGCAGGACCACTTCAGGTGCAAAAGTCTGATTTTTATGCAACTGCAGCATATTTCGAGCAAAATTTGTGCAACTCGTGCCGCATTTTAGAGTGCGATCATGATCTGGTTTGCAAATTTTGCTGCAATGCAGAAACGATGAGGCACCTGCTGCGGACAAGATGTCTGGAAAGTATGGTGTGTGACGGCCTCACGATTGGACCTCGAAGCGGCCGCCACACGGATTGCAACACAAAGTTGCGGGGACAGGTAAAGGAATTATACGCCATAGCGCAAGCCCTGCCGGTGACCCCGCCCCCTGGAGGATCGTATGAACTTTCTTAAATCCACCCTCGCCGGATCGGTTGTCTTTGCCTCGCTGGCAGGTGCCGCGATGGCTGCCGAAGACACGATCAAAGTCGGCGTATTGCACTCGCTCTCGGGCACCATGGCAATTTCAGAGACCACTTTGAAAGACACCATGTTGATGCTGATCGACCAGCAGAATTTAAAAGGTGGCCTGCTGGGCAAACAGCTAGAAGCCGTTGTGGTTGACCCGGCCTCGGATTGGCCGTTGTTTGCTGAAAAGGCCCGTGAACTTCTGACGGTGCATGATGTGGACGTAATTTTTGGCAACTGGACGAGCGTGTCGCGTAAATCGGTGCTGCCGGTGATCGAAGAGTTGAACGGTCTCTTGTTCTATCCAGTGCAGTACGAAGGCGAGGAATCGTCGAAGAACGTCTTCTACACTGGCGCTGCGCCAAACCAACAGGCGATTCCTGCAACGGATTACTTCCTCGAGGAGCTCGGGGTTGAGAAATTTGCACTGCTCGGCACAGACTATGTGTACCCCAGAACCACCAACAACATTCTGGAAAGCTACTTGAAAGGTAAGGGCATCGCAGACAGCGATATTTTTGTGAACTATACGCCTTTTGGTCACTCGGATTGGTCGAAAATTGTGGCTGACGTGGTTGCACTGGGCGCTGACGGTAAGAAGGTCGGCGTGATCTCGACCATCAACGGCGATGCCAACATCGGCTTCTACAAAGAGCTGGCAGCCGCAGGCGTTTCGGCGGATGATATCCCTGTTGTGGCTTTCTCGGTGGGTGAAGAAGAGCTTGCCGGACTTGATACCTCGAATCTCGTGGGTCACCTTGCGGCTTGGAACTATTTTCAATCTGCAGAAAGCGAGGTGAATGCCGAGTTCGTGGAAACCTGGAAAGCGACGATGGGGGAAGATCGCGTCACCAATGATCCGATGGAAGCCCATTATATTGGCTTTAACATGTGGCTGAACGCAGCCACTGCTGCGGGCTCGACAGATGTGGATTCGGTGCGTTCTGCGATGTACGGACAGGAATATCCGAACCTGACAGGCGGAACCGCTGTGATGCTGGCGAACCACCATCTGGCCAAGCCGGTTCTGATTGGTGAAATTCAGGACGATGGGCAATTCGATATCATCAGCCAGACTTCGGAAGTGCCGGGTGATGCATGGACAGATTTCCTGCCGGAGTCGGCTGTTCTGATATCTGACTGGAAGGATCTGGGCTGCGGTATGTATAACACCGAAACCAAAACCTGCGTTCAGACCCTGTCGAACTACTAAGCACATTCATGTGCGAAGGGGGCAGCTTGCGGCCCCCTTCCAACCAGAGACGCGGACATTTCCGATATGATAAGACTATTCCTTGCGGGTCTCGCGATCCTGTTGTCATGCCTGACGGCATCAGCACAGGACGCCGACATCCAGCCCATTTTGCAAGAGCATCAGTCGGTGATCGCCAAAGGTTCTCGCAAGACCATCGGTCCAGCCATCCATGCAATTGCCACCAGCGGGTCGTCCAAAGCCCAGTCCGTGTTAGAGACATGGGCAGCCAAGGACATGTGGATGCGCAAATCCGACGGAATGTTTTTTATTGGAAAACAGGCCGAGGCCAAAACCTATGTTCTGACCGATTTTGACAGCGGCAAGGTGGTGGGCACTTTTCCCAAGCAAGCCTTGAAACAGCTCAAGCCCAATAGCGGTATCCGTGGGATGATTGGTGCCGCATTGGTCCAGTTTCAGTTGATGGACCCCGACAAGGACAAACGACAGGATGCGCTGACCTCAATCCAGCGCGATCCCGCAGCAGCAATGCTGGCCCCGCTGCGCGCGTCGATTGCAGGCGAAGAGGACGCCGGGCTGAAATCCCAAAAACAGCGGCTCGAACGGTTGCTAACCATTGGATATGACCAAGATACCAAGGCCCGCGTCGCGGCAATCGAGGAAATGTCCGGGGATCTGGGCCTTGATCTGCGCGCCACACTGAATCCTTTGGTGGCGACAACGCGCGGCGTGGCTCTGGGGGAGATCCCTAAAGATGTGAACATCGCCACACATCTGACGCCCGGTTCCGACGCGTTCACCACGGAGGACGCCTATGATTTTCTGGTCAGACATGCGTTGGCCCCGCCGCGGGTCTCACGGGGTGATATGCGTGCCGCACTGACGAGTAATATCGACGGTGGACACGCCGGCGGCATTCCTGTGGTGCAACTGAACACGGATGCCGCCCGCAGTCGTGCCTATGCAGCGCTGGCGGAGGCCGGCACCGTGCCTGCTTTGGTCACGCAGGCGGATATCGATGCCGCCCTTGCCGCATATGTGTTCTTTGACAGCTATGCCGAAACATCGGACGAGGTCACGACCGCCGCGCGCAATGCTCTTAAGTCCATCGGTCTAAAGGTCGGTGTGAATCAGGCGCTGGATCTTACGCTTGATGCCTTGTCGCTGGCTTCGATCTACTTTCTTGCCGCCATCGGTCTTGCCATCACCTTTGGTGTGATGGGCGTAATCAACATGGCACATGGCGAATTCATCATGATGGGCGCCTATACTGGTTATGTAGTGCAACAGATCATCCCTAATCATACCGCGTCGATCATTGTTGCGATACCGCTGGCATTCGCCGTCACCTTTGCCGCCGGCGTGGCGATGGAGCGGTTGGTGATCCGTTGGCTGTATGCCCGCCCGTTGGAAACCCTGCTGGCGACCTTTGGTATCTCGATTGCGCTGCAGCAGCTCGCCAAAAATATTTTTGGCACTCAAGCACGGCCTTTGACAGCGCCGGGCTGGCTTGATGGGGCGATGGTGATGAACGACGTGGTGTCGATCAGCTATATCCGGATCGCGATTTTCATCCTTGCCTTGATTTTTCTCGGGGTCTTCGTGTTCATCATGAAGCGCACGCGGCTTGGCCTTGAAACCCGCGCTGTCACCCAAAACCCGCGCATGGCAGCGTCGATGGGCATTAATCCCGGCAAGGTCAATATGCTGACCTTTGGGTTGGGGTCTGGCATTGCCGGGATCGCTGGTGTGGCCATTGGCCTGTTTGCCAAGGTGACCTCGGAATTGGGCAACGATTATATCGTACAAAGCTTTATGACCGTGGTTGTGGGCGGTGTCGGCAACATCTGGGGGACGCTTGCGGGGGCTGCGATGATCGGCTTTCTGCAAAAAGGTATCGAATGGTTGAACCCATCAAACACCCTGGCGGCACAGACCTATATGATCGTCTTTATCATTATTTTCATCCAGTTCCGGCCACGAGGCATCATTGCTCTCAAAGGCCGTGCGGCGGGGGATTAATCCATGCAGCGCTCGTTTATTTCCAGAAACCCTTCGGTTCTGATTTTTCTTACCTGTCTGGCACTGTTTACGGTAACGGTAACGGTCATGTCCGAGGGCTCTGGCGTCGGGATCATCTCGACCAGCTTCATTAAAACTCTTGGCAAGACTCTGTGCCTGTGCCTGATCGCAGTGGCGATGGATCTGATATGGGGCTTTACCGGCATCCTGAGCCTTGGCCATTTTGCGTTTTTTGGGCTTGGTGGTTACATGATCGGCATGTGGCTGATGTATGAACGCACACGATTGATTGTCGTCGAGTCGCTGTCGCAGGTTGAGATTCCACCAACAGCGACCGAGGTGACCGATGCCATTGGAAATCAGATTTTTGGTGTGGTCGGATCCAGCGATTTCCCCCTGATCTGGACCTTTGCCGACAGCCTGTTTTTGCAACTGGTGCTGGTGGTTCTAGTTCCGGGTCTGCTGGCGCTGGTGTTCGGATGGCTGGCGTTTCGCAGTCGGGTCACCGGCGTGTACCTGTCCATCTTAACCCAAGCCATGACGCTGGCATTGGCGCTGTATCTGTTTCAGAACGACAGCGGGTTGCGTGGCAATAACGGATTGTCAGGATTGCAAAATCTGCCCGGGGTCGAAGCGTCACAAGACGTGGTCTCTTTGTGGTTTCTCTGGGCCTCTGCGCTGGCGTTGGGGTTGGGGTATTTGCTTGCGGCGTGGATCGTTTCCGGCAAGTTCGGCTCGGTCATACGTGGTATTCGCGACAACGAAGCCCGCGTGCGCTTTCTTGGATATTCGGTTGAGACCTACAAACTAATGGTTTTTACCTTGACGGCTTGTATCGCGGGCATTGCGGGGGCGCTGTATTATCCGCAAGCGGGCATTATCAATCCTGCGGAAATTTCACCGATTGCCTCGATTTATCTGGCGGTTTGGGTGGCCATTGGCGGGCGGGGGCGGTTGTATGGCGCTGTGATTGGCGCGGCCTCTGTCAGTTTGTTAAGCACGTGGTTCACCGGCGGTCAGGCTCCGAATATCCCGCTTGGGTTTTATACGATCAAATGGGTTGACTGGTGGCTGGTGCTTCTGGGGATGTCTTTTGTTGCGGTGACGCTGTTTGCCCCGAAAGGCATGGGTGGATTGGTCGATCTGTGGAGCAAACGCAGAACTCCCAATCGTCACGGTGCTGACTTGGGCCCAAGTGACGGGGCCTTGCGCGAACAGGAGGCGAGCCAATGAGTGTGTTGCTTGAAGTGTCCGGTGTGTCCGTTACCTTTGACGGGTTCCGCGCCATCAACAACCTGTCATTCCATATTGGCGAGGCTGAACTGCGGGCGGTGATCGGGCCAAACGGGGCCGGCAAGACGACATTCATGGATATTGTCACCGGAAAAACCAAACCTGACGAGGGTCGGGTGATATGGGGCAAAAAATCTGTGTCTTTGCTGAAGATGAACGAAGCAAAGATCGCGCAGGCCGGGATTGGCCGCAAGTTCCAGAAACCCACCGTTTTTGAAGATCAAACCGTACAGGAAAACCTGTTGATGGCTTTGAAAAAGCCGCGGGGCTGGCTTGCGGTTTTGGCTTATCGGGCCAATGTGGCCGACCTAGAGAAAGCGGCAAATCTCGCAGAGGAAATTGGCCTGAAAGAAGAGCTTGCGCGCAAATCCGGCGAATTAAGCCATGGACAAAAACAATGGCTCGAGATCGGAATGTTGCTAGCGCAGGAACCGCGCCTGTTGCTGGTGGACGAACCTGCTGCGGGTATGACCCCGCAAGAACGCGAACATACCACCGACCTGTTGTTACACGCGGCGAAAACCCGCGCGGTTGTGGTTGTTGAACACGATATGGAATTTGTCCGGCGCCTGAACTGTAAAGTCACCGTGCTGCACGAGGGATCTGTTCTGGCCGAAGGCAGTCTGGATCATGTGACCTCGAACCAAGAAGTCATTGATGTATATCTGGGGCGTTGAGCAATGTTGAAAATCCAAGACCTGACCCTGCACTACGGGCATTCTCAAATCCTGAACGGCATCTCAATGGAGGCAGCCGTTGGCGAGGTGACATGTGTCATGGGCACAAACGGGGTGGGCAAGACAAGCCTGATCAAGGCGATTTCTGGAACCCACCCACGGTCTGGTGGCAGCATCGTGTTGGATACCGAGGATTTGGGTGTGCTTCCGGCACACGCGCTGGCGCATAAGGGTATTGCCTATGTGCCACAGGGCCGCGAGGTTTTTCCGCTTTTGACCGTGCGCGAAAATCTTGAAACTGGGTTCGTGTGTCTGCCAACTTCCGAGCATGTCGTGCCTGAAGAGATTTTCGAATTGTTCCCTGTATTGAAGCAAATGCAAGATCGACGCGGTGGGGATCTTTCAGGTGGTCAGCAACAGCAACTGGCAATCGCCCGCGCGCTTATCACCAAGCCACGCCTGTTGCTGCTGGACGAGCCGACCGAAGGTATCCAGCCGAATATTATTCAACAGATCGGGGACGTCATCCGGCATCTGCGTACTCAGGGGAACATGGCGATTGTGTTGGTCGAGCAGTATTTTGAGTTTGCATATGATTTGGCGGACCGCTTTGTGATTCTGCGACGTGGCGAGGTGATGATGCAGGGCACAAAGGCGGTGTTGACCAAAAAAGACGTCCTCAGGGGGGTGTCCGTATGACATGGGATGTTGGTGCTTACTCTGATCATCCTAGCGCCTCCGCTGATCTTTTTCCTGATTTTCGATGATCTATCAAATGTGACTTTGACAGGGATGAAAATGATACTGGGGAGTATCCGAAACTCTGTGTATGAGGCTTAGCCCATGCGGTTGAAACAGGTCATCGGTTGAACC
>NZ_SULI01000043.1 GCF_005518135.1 Shimia litoralis
GCAGCCCGGTAGCTCGTCAGGCTCATAACCTGAAGGTCGTAGGTTCAAATCCTACTCCCGCAACCAACTTTAGCGAACGTCTCTAAAGTTTTGACCGTCGAAGTAGACAAACCCGCTGATCCAGTGGGTTTTTTTGCGTTTAGGATCTCGGCCAAGTTGCCCGAAAACTCAACTGTGTGTGCATTTAGGTCGGCGTCATAGCCAATGATGATTTGGTTTATGAAATCCCGCAGCGCATCTCCGGCCCGGCCAGCCACGGTCTCATCTGAAAGCGTTTCTGCCAATTCAGCAACATGGGCGCGATAGATCATCGGGAGGTCGTCGGGTAGATCAATCTTCTGAGGTGTTGCCTCGGCGCGTTGCGCCTTTAGTTTGGTCAACTCCGCATCAACTTTATCGAGATGCTCAATGATAAGTTTGCTGCCAAGTCCATTCTCTACAGCCTCAATCAAGTTTGCCTTCTTTGCCTCGCGTTCCCGGATTTGGGCATCCTTGAGGTGAAGCTTGGCCTCACCATCCTGACTTGCTGCAGTCTGATGCCGTAGAAAATCCTTTTTGAACTGTTGATAGGCCTCTTCCTGCAGAAGGCCATTTCTCATACGTGACACGACATTCTCTTCAATGATATCTTTGCGCAGGCCGGGCATGCCGGAACACACTGCCGGGCCCTTTTCTTTTGCATTGGCACAGTAATAGGTCTTTCTGGTGCCAGAGCCGCCACCAATGGTCAGGTTGCCTTGACAGGTTTTGCATTTGAGAAGCCCGGAAAGAAGGTATTTGCGTCGACGCAACCCTTGGCTCACTGACAGTCCATTTTTGTCAGTTGGGGCGTGTTGGGCACGCGATTTGGCCTGTTGGTCTTGGCGTTCTTTGGCAGCCTCCCAGAGGTCCATGTCCAGAATGGCCAGGTCAGGAACTTCGAAGACTTCCCATTTGTCGGGATCGTTGAGACGAGAAACTTTCTTGCGGGTGTCTGGGTCACGGCGGTAATTCAACCGGTTCCAAATCCTGCGTCCAATATAGAGTTCATTGTTCAGGATGCCGGTTCCACGTGCGCGGTTGCCGTTGATGGTGTTTTGTTTCCAGTGACCACCTTGACCGGCTTTGTGGCGCGGAGAAGGGATCAGGTCTTCATTAAGTCCTGCAGCGATCTGTTGTGCGGACCGGCCAGCAACGAACTCGCGGAATATGCGTCGGATGACGATGGCTTCATCTTCGTCAATATCGAGTTCACCGACGATTTCTACACCGCGCGTATCTTGAGCAACTTTGTAGCCATAGCTCCGACCACCTGCACTCTTGCCGCTGCGAATTTTACCTGTGAGACCACGATGGGTTTTAGCCGCTAAGGCGTCAATGAATACGGCCGCCATGGTGGACGAAAACCCAAGCTGGATTGGATTTACGATCCCGTGTTCCAACGTGTATATCTCGACATCGTGGTAGGTGGCTTGTTTGAAAAAATGTGCGGCGTCTTCCTGATCTCGGCTGATCCGATCGAGGCTTTCGGTAAGCACGATATCGCAGCTTCGGGCTTGGACATCTTTAAGTAATTCTTTGAAGTCCGGGCGATCATTACGGGTTCCGGAAATGCCATGATCTGCGCGTTCACCGACGACAACCCAGCCTTGTTTCCTCGCTTCAATGCGACATTTGTCGATCTGATCCTGAACAGAGTTCGGGTTCTGCAAATCCGTAGAGTAACAGGCATAGATGATGGCGCGGAGCGGTTTGGTCATAGTGATTCCTTCTGTAATCAATTTGAACGTCAAAAAATGGAGAATTGAAGGTGAAAAGGGACGTCTCCCTTAAGTTGTGCCTGACTCTTGCCAAATTTGTGAGGTAGTACGGGGGCACTGCCTTCGAGGTTCGCTCACGACTGGCCTTCTCTTGGGAAGCGTTTTTTGCGGCAACTTCGGCGATAAGGTCGATCAACTTTGTGAGGTCCATCCTGGTTTCCTTTCCGTGCGAGACACGAACTCCTCAGCGTCGGTGGAAAAGGAATGGCCCTTGTGTGAGACCCGCAGCACACCCGCTTCTGCAAAAGGAAGCGGGTGTGACTTTCTCTTGTGGCTTAAGCCTGCAAAAAAGGAACGTGTGTGGCTGATACTACCGCGTGCCTGAATGCTGTTCTCGTAAACGGCCTATGATGCGTTCCGCGGCAACCAGGTCTGCGACGCGGTTTGAAGCGGCAAGAGATTCGAGGAACTTGGATCGAATTGGGGAAAGACCTTCGGTGTTTGCGTCTTCCCGAAGTTGGCGTTCGAGCCTCTCGAGGCACTGCTCCATGTCGACCTTAAACTGATCCGACAGGATGTCGCGGTTTGCCAGATGTTCGCGAAGGTGTCTGGTCGCTTTATGTGTGCGGCTTACAAGGTCACCTCGCAAGTCGTTCAGCTCTTCGAAGCCTTCCCGAAGGGCTTTGACACCATCAGCTGCGAGATCTTCGAGGCGTTCGATGTCAACGGGTTGTGAATCTGGATGAAACACTACGAGGCGGTGGGTGTTCTGAGCTGGGAAAGATGTTGGGAACATTTGAAAATCCTTAAGAGTGAGGTGCGCTTGCGGCATGGGGGGTGATGAATGTGAACGAGCGGGTTTGAATTGGTCGACGTCCGTAAAAACGGCGGCGTTTGCGCAAACCTGCGGCGCTGTCGGCTTGTGTTTGTAAACGCGCACGAATGCGGCTCATCAGCTCCAAGTCTTCGCCTTGCAGTGAGCCCATTACCGGAGATTTGGTTTTTGCGAGCCAGACAAACCCGCTGTGGCTCAGAGGCACATGGACGTGGCGACAACACAGAAACCGTGTAGGCTTGTGCAATCCAGCTGCGAGAATGCCAGTCTGCGAGGTCACGGCCAGATCATAGCCGCGGGTTTTGCGGGTGTCTTGCGAGGTGCCGTAGGCAATCGTCACCATGGGGATGCCGTCTTTGGGATCCCGATCGATGATAAGACAGGGCCGTTTCTTCGGCGTCTTGTCTGTAAGCGGGGGATCCAAAATGGGAAAACGGAAAGAGACAATGTCTCCCCAGCTCAGGTGATCACGCCAATCTTCTGAGCGTTTGGGATTTGGGTGGTAGGTGTCGAGCATTAAGAGGCTCCTCTGATGTTGTGGGTGAAAACAACGCCCACCGGACCCGTACCGTCTGATTTTGCATCCGAGAGTTTGGCTCCGCTTGCGCGTCATGAAAAACGTGCAAGCAGAGCCAAATTTGAGGTGCAGTTTGCCTTTGCAAGCTTTGGGAGAGTGTTGAGAGGGCTGCCCTCTTGGCCCCGCGTGGGAGCGCGAGCTGAAGGGGTTTGGGGAAGCGTTCGGAACGGCTTCCCCGGGCGCAATGGGGTCTTGGGGCCGGTGCAGAACGCAGCCCCAAGTCCGTCAGACAGACGCCGGTCGGGATTGCAAAGGGGCGGTGGCGAACGCGTCCTTTGCTCGGCAGACAGCCTGCCGCTCACAGCGCGGGGTTCGGGGCGGCGCCCCGACGAATGGGCAAGTGGAACGCAGGGGATGAAATCCCCGGAGTGCCACTTGCTTAGTGAGTAACGATCTGGCGCTTTGGTCCCAAAATCAGCTGCGCGTTTTTGTTTTTTGAAAAGCGACCCATCTGTGGGGGAGGAACTGCTACAGGAGCCTCTCTCATGTCTTATCACGCTCGCGGTCTCAGCGGTGTTGCCGCCCGCCATCCCATCGTTTTGCGATTTGCAGAGCTACGCCCCGAGGATCTTGCCAAGTTCGTCATGCATATGAAACGGGCCGGTGGTGATTTGAGTCATGTGGACAGGACACGCGCCGACCAAAACGAGCGTCTGATTGGCGAGGACGATTGGGTTGAGACCGCACTGGCGGAGATCGACTACATGCGGCACGCCAACTTCACAGAAGAGCTTCAGGCGCTGAAAGTCCGCAAGCGCCGCAAAGAGATGGATGCACGCATCCTGCAGGGGCTGGTGGATCCATGGAAAGAGTCAAAAGGCGGCCCGCTTCGTGAAGTCATCCTCACAGCCAACAAAGATTGGTTCGCAGAAACAACTGAGATGGGCGCGCTGTTTGATGTGGATGAGCGCGCCGAACGGGAAGCACAATTCAAAGCCCACGCCATAGATTGGTTGCAGTCGCGTTTTGGCGATGCCGTCATTCACGCACATGCCGATCATGATGAAACCACCTGCCACATCCATGCAATCCTGATGCCGCGTCATGAGAAGACCTCGGCGCGACGCGGGTTACAGCGCATGTTGCAGCCATCGGCCTATCCGCTCCTGAAAAGCTATGAAGCGGCGCAAGACGATGTGGGGGAATTCTTTGGTGAGATCGGATTGAAGCGCGGCGTGCGCGGAGCAGAAGCGCGGCGGGTCGTCCTTGAGGAGAACGAAAAAGCTCGAGAAATCGCGAAGAAGACAAAGTCCGATCCTGTTTTGCAGGATGTGCCGCTGATGCGAGAACACGTCCCAACCCCGGTCTGGTGGGCGCATGAAATCCAGCGGTTGAAAGAAAAATCCGAGGCTTTGGCAAAAGGGAAAGAGGCTGTCACCAAAGATCAGCAGACTGCGCGTAATGTTTTGGCCGAAGCACAAGCCGAGAGAGAAAAGGCTCGGCAGGCAAAAGTTGCGGCGAAGCTGCAAGAAGAGCAAGCGGCAGTGCGTGAACAGGAGGCGGAGGAGATCGTGGCGGTGGCCGAGGCTGTGAGCAGCGGCCAGATTGAGTTTGACGGCGCAAGTGTAGCAGTGACACCAAAGTTGCGGCCCCCAGAGACTTATGCGGAGCGCAAAGTTGCAGAGCGGCTCAAGGCCCCCGGATCAAAAGCGCGCGCGTTCTTTCAATCGCTTCACAAAAGCTATGGCGAGATGCGGGCCAAGGCAGATGAAAAAGCCGCCAAACGCCTGGCCTCAGAGGCGCAAGCCGTGCGGGTGGCTGCGAAGACAATCCAACAGTTGAAATCTACCTTGCTGGCAGCTGTTCCAAAGGGCCTGCAGACGCAGGCTATACGTGACTTTTTGAAAGCCGAGCGAGCCGAAAGAAAAATGGAGAAAAGGCTGAAAATCCCTGAGAGAGACCGTGATTTATGACGAAAACTCATAAGAAAACAATGCGTTATAAGAAAGTTGAGAAATATTTTTTTGTTTCTGAAAACGTACCATATTCGGAGGACTAAAACTTAACACGAAAGTAAAAATATGACTAAGAGAGTAACTCAAAAAGACATCTTTGATGCAAAAGTTGCCAATCAGGTTGGCAAACTCGCCATCGTCATTTCGGCCCAGAAAACCTACGAAGAACAGCGCAAAACTGCGAGCCGAAAAGCCGTTCTGGTTGCCTTCGACATGTGGCTGACAAAGGCCTCTGACGCAGAGCGCTACACATTCGTCGCGAGGCTGGCAGAAACCGCAAACCAGCGGAACAAAAGCCTGATCAACGAGTTCCTGGATGCCCTCGACGTGCCGATGGAACAAGATATGTCAGACGAGGTCGAAGGGACCCCTCAGATGGAGGGCGGGAATGCCGACGCGGATAAAGGCGGCAGAGCAAATGTCGAAGGGCAGGGCGACGCCACAAAGGCCTGAGACATCCCGTCAGGTTGGCCTCTCCGAGACGTGTCCGAAGTCGCCAGCCTGAACCAAAAAACTCCTGCGCCCAACCAAAAACTAACAATTGGGCGCGGCAAACCATGGCCAGCTTTGAAGTAGTCCGCTTTGTGCCAAAGGGCCGCTACCCTGAAGGTTTTTCGATGCGGGGGGCGCAAATGTCTGCATAACCGACAAAATGGGCTTTGAATTCGTTGGGGCGAATTAGATCGCTATCCGGTCAACTTTTTCTCCCAACCATTCTGCGGCCCAATTTATTTGTTGGCTTCTCTATTAGAATATAGGTGCAGGAAGAAAGTGCGACCGTGATGCCGTAGATTAAAGAAAACCGTGCAAAGCTACCTGTTTCGCTAATCATCCCGAAATCCTCAAGTGCCTGTATGACCAACGGGTGGATCAGGTATATGCTATAACTGATAGACCCCAAGAAAAGCAGTGGCCGAACCGTTAGAATTCGACACAATACCCTAAATTGATCAGGCCGAAGAAAGGCTATGAAAATTGCCGTGGAAAGAGCGAAGATTTCCCCCCGTCCTCCAAACTCAATTATCATAGGGACCAGCATTGCGCCCACAGCAAACATAATCCAAATTTTGGCGTGCTTTTGTTGTTTTGAAGTGGTCCTGCTTTTTAGGACAGGTTTGCGGCTTGGCTA
>NZ_SULI01000044.1 GCF_005518135.1 Shimia litoralis
CTTGTATCCATTCAATCGGGTTGGATACATCTTAGCACGCTGTCCGAATTTGCCGGACCACTTCACGGAAAGCTGATGTGTTCTGAATAGGTCTTGATGATATGTTTGACACGGGCTTCCTCGGCGAACTCAGCGGCATCGCCTTTCAGGTGCAGGGTGACGGTGGTGCCATTGCTGTCTCGATCCGCAGGTTCTATGGAAAACGCGCCCTTGCCATCGGAGGACCAAAGCCATGCTTCAGTCTCACCGGCCTTGCGGGTTATAACATCCACCCGGTCTGCAACCATGAAGGCTGAATAAAACCCGACGCCGAATTGGCCAATCAGTCCAACTTGATCCTTTTCCTCCGCCTTAAGCGCTTCGATAAAAGCGCCAGTGCCGGATTTGGCAATTGTGCCAAGGGTGTCCAAAAGGTCGGCATGGTTCATGCCAATGCCATTGTCTGCGATCGACAGGGTGCTTGTGCCGCTATCAATCTCAAGTGTGACGGCTAGATCTTCCGCCGAAGCCAAACCGGTATCTGTTAGCGCGGCGTAACGCAGTTTATCGCAGGCGTCTGACGCGTTTGAAACCAGCTCGCGCAGGAACACTTCGCGATTGGAATAGAGCGATCCGGCGACAATCTCCAAGAGTTGACCGACTTCGGTCTGAAAGGAAAACGTTTCTTTCTCGAGGGTCTCAGCCATGAATTTTATCTCCAGCTAAAAGTTGCTCCGACGATGTATGTCAGGCCTGGGTCAGATACAACAGATTGACATTGTGCCCGTCCGAACCGGAAATCTTCAAATGGCCAATCAGCAACCAACTCTCATGGCTTACGTCTCCTAACGTGATTACGATCGCTGATTTTGGATTAAGTTTACCTCAACACCACATCAACAGTCGAAGGTGGTTTTAACCCAACTGTCTGTTGTTTGGCGTCGCTGATTGTGGCTGGTTATTGGAGGTGAGAGTTCGTGCTTTCAAAGCGATGCGGGCTAAGTTGTTGATTTTCATAAGTTATTGAATTTATTGGATTTACGGCTCATAACCTGAAGGTCGTAGGTTCAAATCCTACTCCCGCAACCAACAAAGTCGATTGAGAAGCCACCTCAGGGTGGCTTTGTTCGTTTTTGGGGTCACCAACCACCAACGCAACAAACCAACTACACTACGGCAAGAGTTGCCTGAAGACTGTGATCGTGTTTGTGCATGAGCGCGTCAGTCTAGGTGCCTTCATGTCTTCCATGAGGTGTGCTTGCTCAGCGAGCTTAAGCGACGCAGTTGCACCTACATGGATACTCCATCGGCATGGCAAGGTGTGAATGAAACGAAAAAGGCTGAGACGATGCCGCGAGTGGCGACGTCTCAGCCTTTGAGGTTACGATTTTGAAACCGCAGACCAGAATGTTATCCGATCAGTTTTGCTTCGTGGCGCTTCAGTGTGAGGCGTGCCGCCGAATACGTATCAAGGCCATCTGCATCACGCAGCTCTGGGAACAGATCGTAGATCTCGTTTTGCTGGGCTTTGCCAATGCCGTTCATGGAGTATTCACCCGGCTGGAAGCTTTCACTCCATGATCCGTTTGCCATGACAACTTCGTGCTGATCACAGAGGAAGTGCACATATTCGATGCCTGTCGTGGCTTGCTGTTGCACACCTTGCATATGCGTTAGGTGCTTGGCAGCAACAAGAACTTCGCTCTCTTGGAACAAAAGCTGTGCTTCACGGCTGACCAACAGCATGCGGTGGTTTGGAGACACCATCATGTCGCGGTCAGGTACGTTAGATCCCAGAGACCCCTTGCGGATCAGAATTGGACGCAAGTGCGGACGCGCGAGCAAATCGCGGCCCGACAGGCGCTTTTTGCCAGCCCAGCGCACAGTTTGTAGCCCATTGTCGCGCGTAACGACACGGTCCCCTTCTTTTAAATCTTCGACCGCAACTTCGCCAAACGGTGTCAGGATCGCCGTACCGGGGGTAAAGCAGATCACGCTTTCGATCTGGCCGAAATTGATTGTGGCGACAAGGTTGTTGCCAGAGTCAAAGATGCTGACTGTGCCGGATTCGCTGGCAGGATTCCCACCAGTATAATTGACTTGATAAGACCCACCCGGAGGCACAGCGCTGCCGACATCCAAGGTGTCAAAGTCAACGCCGCCTTCACCACCGAACACGGTGTGATTGTCGTTCAGGCCAATAAATGTGTCCTGATCGTCGCCGCCGTATGCGATATTGAGACCCGCATCGCCACCCAAGTCGAGAAGGTCATCACCAGCCGCACCAGAAAGCGCGTCTTGGCCGTCGCCGCCGCGCAACGTGTCATCACCGTCGCCAGCGTAAAGGCCATCATTGCCGGTGCCACCAACCAGTGAGTCATCGCCATCGCCGCCTTCCAAACGGTCATTGTCGGCATTACCAACGAGGGTGTCATTGCCTTCCCCCCCCGACAGTTCATCATTGCCATCGCCGCCGAACAATAAGTCATTGTCGGCCTCGCCACGCATGACGTCGTCACCTTCGCCGCCAGACATGATGTCATCGCCATCACCGCCGAGCATTTCGTCTTCGCCCAGACCGCCAAAGATGGTGTCGTTACCGTCATAACCGTGAATGGTGTCATCATTCGTTGTCGCGCCAGGTACCCCGTTCGCGAGCGGATCAACTCTGTCACCTTCTGCGTCAATATAAGAGTTATCAATGGGGTCAGGACCATTTGTACCATCAACGATACCGATGGTTGCGCCGCTAAAGTCGTCTTCAAGGACTTCGCTGCCCGAAACCAAAACTACATCCGGCACATCCGCAGCGTCATCAAGCGCTTCGTCCAAGAACTCGTCATGGTTTGGAAGGTCTTCGACATAGATCACATTCTCGATATTTTGGAATGTCGCAGTGCCTGTCACCGTCATCGTCGTCAGATCAAGGAACGAAATCGTGCCGGATTCACCTGATGGATCCAATGGGTCATAATCGATCAATGCGTTGCCGCTGATGACCAACGTGTCAAAGTCGTCACCACCTTCGCTGCCGTCAATGACATCCCCGACACCAACCTCGGTAAAGGTATCGCGATCATCGCCGCCAACCATGTTGTCAGCGCCTTCGCCACCATCAATGACGTCGCCACCAGAGCCGCCAACAATCGTGTCGTCGCCTTCGCCACCGATCAACAAGTCGCCTGTGCCACCTGCAGTGTTGCCTTCGCCTGTGGTGCCGTCGCCATAGATTTCATCGTCACCGATGCCGCCAACAATCAGATCGCTATCGTCACCACCAATCAGGCTATCGTCGCCTTCTTCACCAAAGATAAAGTCGGTTTCTGAGCCACCATCGACGGTGTCATCACCTTCTTGACCGTCGAGAATATCAACACCTGCATCACCCGTGACGACATCGTCACCGGTGCCACCAAGCACGAGGTCTGTATCATCGCCACCCGACAGGGTGTCATCACCCTGATTGCCGGTAATAATGTCGATACCTTGGCCACCATCAACGCTGTCGTTATCGACACCTGCATCGATGAAGTCGTTGCCTGACCCACCCGTGATTGTATCATCGTCGTCTTGACCAAATATGATGTCATTCCCAGCGCCACCATCGATCAAGTCTTGACCGTTGTTGGTCACAGGATCAGGGTCGCCGACCGAACCATCGTTCGGGATATTCAGATAGTCAGGTGCAGATGGATCAAGTCCACCATAGATGACGTCATCATCATCGCCACCTTCGATGGTGTCATTACCTTCACCACCGATGATCGTATCGTCGCCGGTTCCGCCTTGGATTGTGTCGGCATCCACGCCAGCGTCGATGCTGTCATCACCCGAACCACCAATAATTGTGTCGGCATCATCGCCTGTGACAATGGTGTCGTTGCCTGCACCACCATCCACAAAATCGCGGTCGTCTTCGGTGTCACCATCCGCTGGAATGGCAGGAAGCCCCATGTATGATGGGAAACCCAAGTCCGGGCTGTTGTTCAATAGACCCGAACCCGAGGATGAATCGATGCTGTCGTTGCCCGTGCCACCCTCGATTGAATCCGCACCTTGATTGCCTTGGATTGTATCGTCGCCACCTTGGCCAAAGATCACATCGTCGCCCAAGCCACCGATCAAAGAATCGCCGCTATCGTCGACGGCGTCGCCAGTGGACAATGTGTCAAAGAACACGTCTGTGACATTCATGTGGCTCGAGTCACCGCCATCATTGCTGTGAATGATTTCGATCCGTGATACTGGGCCAGCCACCTCGACCAAAATCGAGTTGTCATCGCCATCGTTCGGGCCGGAATTGCCGGTCGCGCTTGCGGTATCATCTCCTGCCACAGTGTCTTCGTCGCTGAGTGTCAGGTCCGTGCTGGCGCTGGCGGTCAAGGTGACGGGGATTTCATTCCCGTCCACGTCATAGGCTTTGATTTGTACAACCGAGTCATGATCGATGTCGTTGACGCGGAAATCGACGTTTGCAACAGGGTCAGAGAAGTCCAAACGATAGGTCGCACCTTCGCCGTCATTGTCGGTTTTGGATTCAAGCGAGCTGTTGTCGTCTACGGTTTCGGAACCGCCATCGATGTCGTCGATGTTCTGATTGTCTGTTTCAAACTTAGTATATGTGCCTGTGTTTGACACTTCGGAATAAGTGACGGTGACCGATCCCGTATCCTGCGTATACAGCGGGTCGATATCATCGCCATCTTGAATGGTGTTTCCAGTACCAGTGGCCGTCGCACTGATCTCGCTCCAGTTAAAGCTCTCACGACCTGTGACAGCGCCTTCTTCTTCAAAGCCGCCATAGATAGTGTCGTGGCCTTCACCGCCATCAATGGTGTCGCTTCCGCCTTCGCCAAAGATGAGGTCATCGCCATCGTCGCCAAAGATGGAGTCGTCGCCGCCACCGAGTAGGCCAGAGGCTTCGGTCACATCGAATGCAACGTCAGTGACCGAAATACCTGTGTTATTGCCACCGTCTTGTTCGTGCACGATTTCCCAGCGGCTTACAGGACCTGCGATCGTCACCAAAACCGAATGCTCGTCGGCTTCGGCGCTTGTGTAGTTATTGTCGACACTTGTCGCGGTATCATTGCCTGTGACGCTGTTTGTGTCAGTCAACGACAATCCAGACCCAGCGTCGCTCAGTTGAACCTCGATGGCATTGCCGGACGCATCATATGCCAACACAGTGACACGGCCATCGCCATCAATGTCGTTGATGCGGAATTCTACATTTTCGATGGGTGCATTTGATTCCCAGCGATAGTGCGCAGAGTTAGGGTCACCATTTAGGATGGAGTTCAATGACGATGTGTTAGACACATCAGTATCCAAATCATCCACATTTTGCGCTGCGGTGTCATACTCTGTTTCTACGCCGGCGCTTTGCGAAACGGTTGAGAATGAAATCTCAGCAAGACCGGTGTCTTGAGTGAAATTCGCAGCGTTGGCACCGTCAGAAAACGAGGGGCTGTTGGACCACTTGAAAATCTCGCGCTCAGTTTCAAGATCAGCACCGCTATCGCCGTGGATGGTGTCATTGCCACCATCACCTTCGATGGTGTCGCCCCCGCCCAAGCCATAGATGAGATCGCCAGATCCCGAGGTCGAGTCGCCGTCGCCATCCGAGTAACCGGAGTCAATTACGTCATCATTCTCTGTGCCTTCTACGACACCCGGGCCAGTAGGATCAGCCATAGTAACCTCATTTCTAAACGCACGTGCTCTCTCTGACAAACCACACGCATTTAGGAGCGAGAAAAAGACTGCTCACCGCACGCGCACGCATGCCTGATACATCACGTAGATGCTCTAAATATTTTTGGTTGGCCGCCCCGAGCCACTTATCGTCCCCCAGTCGGACGTGGAGCCAATATGATCTATTGAGGGGATTCGGGAAACCAAAACATGCGAATTTCTTCAAATTTTTGCATAATTGATTAATTTTTTGACCTGAGGTGGGGGCACTGGTCAGTGCGCAATGTGTGTCAATTGTTTCGAAAGTGGGGCGGAAATGTGGCGGAAATTGGATGGAAGGCGGCGGAAAATTCATCAATAATTAGGTTGGAGGGTGTATTTGGCCGATTTCGGAAACCATTTGATCCGCACTGTTTGAAGTGGTCCTGCTTTTTAGGACAGGTTTGCGGCTTGGCTAAGATGCATCTGGTTTATGTTC
>NZ_SULI01000045.1:0-2500 GCF_005518135.1 Shimia litoralis
TTGGTTGCGGGAGTAGGATTTGAACCTACGACCTTCAGGTTATGAGCCTGACGAGCTACCGGGCTGCTCCATCCCGCGCCAATAGGCGCACTTTGCGCTTGCCCCAAATGTTTTGATTTATTTGGGGTAATTTTCATCGTTTTGAGAGATACAGACTTGAGCTATTTACTAGGTTTGGCGATGACCTACTCTCCCACACCTTAAGATGCAGTACCATCGGCGCTACGGTGCTTAACTGCCGGGTTCGGGATGGGACCGGGTGTTTCACTCGCGCTATGATCACCAAACCGAGTAAATAGCTCAGGTCTGGTTGTTGTCCAAGTCTTATACGCTGAACTTGTGTGTTCGTGTATGCTTTTGATTTATTTTTCATAGCCTAGTCTGGCTATTACTGGATCAAATCAAGCCTATCGGGCAATTAGTACCAGTCAACTGAACGCATTGCTGCGCTTACATCTCTGGCCTATCGACGAGGTGGTCTACCTCGGCCCTCAGGGATACCTTGTTTTGAGGGGGGCTTCCCGCTTAGATGCCTTCAGCGGTTATCCTGTCCGATCATAGCTACCCAGCACTGCTCCTGGCGGAACAACTGGTACACCAGTGGATCGTTCACCCCGGTCCTCTCGTACTAGGGGCAACTCCTCTCAAGTATCCTACACCCACGGCAGATAGGGACCGAACTGTCTCACGACGTTCTAAACCCAGCTCACGTACCTCTTTAAACGGCGAACAGCCGTACCCTTGGGACCTGCTCCAGCCCCAGGATGAGATGAGCCGACATCGAGGTGCCAAACACTGCCGTCGATATGGACTCTTGGGCAGTATCAGCCTGTTATCCCCGGCGTACCTTTTATCCGTTGAGCGATGGCCCTTCCACTCGGGACCACCGGATCACTATGGCCGTCTTTCGACTCTGCTCGACTTGTCAGTCTCGCAGTCAGGCTGGCTTCTGCCATTGCACTCAACGAGCGATTTCCGACCGCTCTGAGCCAACCTTCGCGCGCCTCCGTTACGCTTTAGGAGGCGACCGCCCCAGTCAAACTACCCGCCACACAGGGTCCCGGATCCAGATAATGGACCGCGGTTAGACATCAAGCAGAGCAAGGGTGGTATCTCAAGGGAGGCTCCACGATGACTGGCGTCATCGCTTCAAAGCCCACCACCTATCCTGCACATGCTCGGCCTAATGCCAATGTGAAGCTGTAGTAAAGGTGCACGGGGTCTTTCCGTCTAACCGCGGGAAGCCTGCATCTTGACAGGCAATTCAATTTCGCTGAGTCTATGTTGGAGACAGCGGGGAAGTCGTTACGCCATTCGTGCAGGTCGGAACTTACCCGACAAGGAATTTCGCTACCTTAGGACCGTTATAGTTACGGCCGCCGTTTACCTGGGCTTCAATTCAGAGCTCTCACCCCTCCTTTTAACCTTCAGGCACCGGGCAGGCGTCAGACCCTATACGTCGTCTTGCGACTTCGCAGAGCCCTGTGTTTTTAGTAAACAGTCGCCACCCCCTGGTTTGTGCCCCCAGTCAATACTTGCGTAGAAACTGGGCCTCCTTCTCGCGAACTTACGGAGGTATTTTGCCGAGTTCCTTCAACATAGTTCTCTCAAGCGCCTTGGTATTCTCTACCTATCCACCTGTGTCGGTTTAGGGTACGATCTCACGGAGGGCTATTTCCAGGAACCACTCAACGGCCTCCCCAATCCAATAAGGGGAAACAATCTCTGTGATCCGTCACATCCTCCTGGCCCAGGAATATTAACCTGGTTCCCATCGACTACGCCTTTCGGCCTCGCCTTAGGGGTCGGCTTACCCTGCTCAGATTAGCTTTAAGCAGGAACCCTTGGATTTTCGGCGAGAGTGTCTCTCACACTCTTTGTCGCTACTCATGTCATCATTCTCACTAGTGATCTCTCCACCGGATCGCTCACGCGCCGGCTTCACTGAAAGCTCCTTATCCTCCAAGGCAGTCCGAAGACTGCTAAAGAGGACAGGAACTATGTCACACTACGCTCTGCTACCATGCAATAAATGCATCCTAAGCTTCGGCTCATGGCTTGAGCCCCGTTACATCTTCGCCGCAGGACAACTTAATTAGACCAGTGAGCTGTTACGCTATCTTTAAAGGATGGCTGCTTCTAAGCCAACCTCCTGGTTGTTTTGGTCGTCCCACCTGCTTTCCCACTTAGCCATGAATTAGGGGCCTTAGCTGTAGGTTAGGGTTGTTTCCCTCTCCACAACGGACGTTAGCATTCGCTGTGTGTCTGCCATCTAGTACTCCTCGGTATTCGGAGTTTGGTTAGGATCAGTAAACCTGTGGGGTCCCATTACCCATCCAGTGCTCTACCCCCGAGGGTATTCGGATGACGCTCTACCTAAATAGATTTCGCAGAGAACCAGCTATCTCCGAGTTTGATTGGCCTTTCACCCCTAGGCACAGCTCATCCCGATCTTTTTCAACAGATGTGGGTTCGGTCCTCCAGTAAGTGTTACCTTACC
>NZ_SULI01000046.1 GCF_005518135.1 Shimia litoralis
GATTTTCCCCGCAATGTATTGCTCAGCAGACATTGGTGCAATTTGCAGCGAACGACCCCTTTCCGCCCTTCTTACCAATTCATGCACTGCGCAGCATCGGTCAAAACGGCCTCAAACCTGCCATTAGTTGCGCTGTCCCCCCAATGTCCGCACTTTCCGAGCCCACCGGCCGAACTGATCTGATGGGAGATCCGAACACCCCGCCAGCCCGCATCACGGTCTGCGGCTGGGACAAGGGCCGGCCGGAAACAGCGGCCTATGCCTGCGAAGGGTGCGAGCGCCCTATCTCCCGCGAAAAACTCGACTTCATCGCGGAACACGACGTTGAAATCACGATCTCACACGACGGGCCCGGTCAGCATCTGCGCGGGCCGGATCCGTTCGACGATCCTGACAAGAGCCACTGGATCCAAACCCTGTTGGCCGAGGTCCCTCCCCCGCTGATCGAGAGCGCGCTGCAAGAGGAACTGGCGGAAGAGACTGTGACAGCCGATCGCGTGGGCGATGCGGACTGCATCTTCCTGACCGGGCTTTATCTTGCCGAACGCGGGATCTCCGAGCACGTGAAGCGCATCCGCGCGGGCGCCCTGCCTTGGCCGGAGATCGACGCAGACAAGGCCCTGCCATGGATCGAGCAGAAGACGGGCCTCACTCTTGCGGCAAGCCAGGCCGATGCGATCCGGCTGGCACTGCGCTCGAAGCTCATGGTGATTACCGGTGGTCCAGGCGTTGGCAAGACCACCATCGTGAACTCGATCCTGCGCATTCTGGCTGCCAAAGCGGTGAAGCTGCTCCTTTGCGCGCCGACGGGTCGTGCGGCCAAGCGTATGACCGAGGCCACCGGGATGGAGGCCAAGACCATCCACCGGCTTCTAGAATTCGACCCGAAGGCCTTCGGTTTCAAACGCAGCGAGGAGAACCCACTCGACTGCGACCTTCTGGTCGTGGACGAAAGCTCGATGGTCGATGTGCTGCTGATGCAGTCGCTCCTGAAGGCTGTACCCAGCACCGCGGCGCTGCTGATTGTCGGCGATATCGACCAGCTCCCCTCTGTCGGGCCCGGCCAGGTGCTGGCTGACATCATCGGCTCTGACGCGGTGCCCGTGGTCCGACTGACCGAGGTGTTCCGGCAAGCAGCCCAGAGCAAGATCATCACCACGGCGCATGCGATCAATGCGGGGCAACTGCCCGATCTCGGCAAGCCCGATGGGGAGGCGGACTTCTATTTCGTGCCGGCTGCGGATCGTCGAGCTGGTCGCCAAGCGCATCCCCCAGCGCTTTGGCTTCGATCCGATAAAGGGCATCCAGGTCCTCTGTCCCATGAACCGCGGCGGGGTCGGTGCACGCTCGCTCAACGTCGAGCTTCAGGCAGCGCTGAACCCTGCCGGCGAGAAGAAGGTCGAGCGTTTTGGCTGGACCTTCGCGCCGGGCGACAAGGTCATGCAGATCGAGAACGATTACGACAAGGACGTCTATAACGGGGACATCGGCATGATTGAGGACGTCGATCTCGATGACGGCGAAGTGACCGTGAATTTCGACGGTCGCACTGTGACATTCCTCTTTGGCGAACTCGACACGTTGGTCCCAGCCTATGCCGCCACGATCCACAAGAGCCAGGGGTCAGAATACCCCGCCGTCGTGATCCCCGTGATGACCCAGCACTACGCGATGCTGCAGCGCAACTTGATCTACACCGGCGTCACCCGGGGCAAGAGGTTGGTCGTGCTCATTGGTCAGAAGAAGGCCGTGGCGATCGCGGTGAAGAATATCTCTGGGCGGCGGCGCTGGTCGAAGCTGGATGAGTGGCTTGGCGGCAATCTGGCGTTCTAGCTTTTTCAGCCGTCGCGATCCGCTGGCGAAAGGGCCGCAATATTACGAGCCAGCCTGTCGGCCATCATCCCCGGCGCAAGCGCCGAGCCTGCAATCCGCTGAAGCGCCTGCCGCGCCTGATCCGCCTCGTCAAGGTGCGCAGCCGCAACCATCAGGTGCTCGACAGCTTCATCGATGTCGAGCGGGCTCGGCTCATATCCGCGGCCTTCGACAAGATGCCGGATGGCCTGCAAAGCGACCTCCATTGCGAAGCTCGGTTCCTTGAGCTTCAGGTCCCGTGCCGCGCGGATCAGGGTTGAAGGTGCTGCATCGTAATGCGCGGCACATTCGAGCGCGATATCGAGGAACCGGGCGGTCTTGGCGGCGGCAAACCACTTTCCCTTCGATCCATGCGTGTCGATCAGATCCTCGAGGATACGGCGCGCATCGAGGTCGGGGTAACGTTTCACCAGATTGCGCCACATCGCGAGATAGGTGTTGCCCGAGACCGAGGGCAGGCCAAAGCGGCGGTAGGCTTCTTCCTCGCGGCCCTTGCTGATCAGGATGCACTCACAGAACTGGGCGATCTCGACATGACCCCATTGGCGGTGCTGATCCAGGAGCAACGCCTCAGCGCGGGCGAGGGCCTCGTCTTCGCAGCCCTGGCGCAGCAGCGCCTCAGCACCGAATTTCTCATCGAACCAGAGGCGGGTCTTTTTCCGCTCCAGAAGTGCCAGCAACTCGTCATGCAGCCCAGCCTCCAACAGGCAGGATAGCGTCAGCGTCGCTGTTGGCGCATGAATGAAGCGCGCATGGTCGGACCAGGCCGCCTCGATCATGTCGATGTCCCTGTCGGCATGCAGGTTCATCAGCGAAGGATAGGCTGCGATCTGACCAAAGCGGTCTGCGATCGGCGCGAGATAATCCACGCCGTCGTCCTCGATTGCCTGGCGCAGCTGCTCGAGCCATTTCGCGCGAGTCTTCTCATCTGCGGACGCATCGATCAGAATCGGCAGCAATTCCTCCAGCGTCCGGCAGACTGCATTACCAAGCGCGCCTGACGAGGTGTCGATATGCTCGAATGCAGGCCAGATGCGCTGGGCGAGCGCTATGACACCCTCTGCCGCTGTCACAGGATCGACCCGCGCAACAGCCCGAATTTCTGAGCTGGCTGATTTCAGCCGCTCGATCGCTTTGGAAGATGACTTCCAACTATAGGCGCCCGCCCGCATGCCCGGCTTGAAGGCCCATTTATGTGTCGCCTTCGCCATCTACAGCCTCCCCGCCATGCGCAGCGCGTTTTCCTCGACGGCTTCGGCGGTCTGCACGACATATCCCTCTGTGGCGCCTGGCAGCGCGGTCACTGCCGCCGTGACCTCCGCCCTGTTCGCCACCATCGCGTCAACGATCTGCTGCACGCGGTTTTTCACATCGGTGGGGCGATAGCCGATTTCGCGCGCGATGGCTTCCCAGTGTCGTCCCGCAACCATGTACGGATTGCGCTTCTTGCCGTCGATAGATTGGGCATAGGTCTTTACGACATGGGGCCAGGACAGCACTGTCGAGGCGTCATAAATGGGCGCCAGGCGCGGCGCGGCGCCCACCGGCAGGATCAGGGAATAGTTCTTCGCATGCGCGTCGGTGTTGGCGACGAGGATGTTGAAGATCACCTGATCGAGCAGCGCCAAAGCATCGCTCGCGCTGACGTGGCGGCCGGTTTCCAGCAGGGTCTTCAGATCGAGCCCAGGCAGTGTGCCGCGCTCGTATTTTCGCCCGGGTGGCAAGCCATTAGCCTGGGCAAAGTCTTCTTGATGAAGACGCAGGAGCTGACCACTCCGCCCTACTCTTCGATCATAACGCAGCACGCCGATGGCAGTTCGCTTCGACGACTGAAGGATCGTCGTCTGCGCAGCCTCGATGCCGATGGCCTGTGCCATGCGCAGGCACCAGACTTCATTTTCGGTGATGCCGGGAAGGTTGGGATTGTCAGGCTTCACGATCAAGGTGGACGGCGCCCCGATGAGCGGGATGGCAAGCACGTCTCCCTCCTGCGGGAGACGCAGCACAGGCGCACCGTCCGGGCCCAGTACGGCCAAAGCCGACTTCTTCTGGCCACCCGCCAAGGACTGACGCACGCCCTCCTCACCCACCAGAAACGGCCTGCGTCCGAGATCTTCGAAGTGGCGCTCGAGCGCCAGACGCGGATCAGCGGTGTCATAGAAGCTGGTGAGCGGTGTATAGGCCCACAGCGCCCGCTCAGTCGCCGCGCCGAAGGACAGGGCGCCGGCCGTGTCCCCCCCGATCTCCGCCAGTACAGCCAGAACGTCGGCTTGATCGAGGCCGAGGGATCGGGTCAGCACTTGAAGCTGTTCTTCCTCTGGCAAAAGGTTCGCCAGCCAGGGGGAGATCACATCAGAGGGATAGGGTTCGGCGCGGAGCGGCATGGTGACGGACAAGGGGAACGCCCCAGCCGTCTGCAGCCAGCGATCTTCATAACGCAAAGAGAGAGATCCATCAGCCGCGACGTCGACCTGCCCTACCGCCAGGTCATCAAACCAGATGGGGACGGAGGCGGTCACTGATACTCTCCGAGATCATAGCCCTCGGATGGCACCGGAGCGGTGGGCTCGGCCGCTTGAGAGCCATCCGCGATGATCGTCGCGAGTGGCGCGCGCAACGCATCAGCGATCCGCTTCAGCGTTGTCAGCCGCGGATCGCGTTTGCCGGTTTCGATCAAGGACAATGCAGGCGCGCTGATGCCAGTCAGGCGGGCCAGCTGTTCCAGGTTCAAACCCTGCGCGGCGCGGGTCTCGCGGATCCGCTTACCGGCATCCGCCAGCAGCTTCTTCTCGGCATCATCGACCATCTGTCGCCACCTTACCCTTTTCGGTAAAGCTAGCAGCAAGATGAGCTTTGCTCAAGGCATCTTATCCTTAACGGTAAGAGCGTTGCTTCAGGGTAGGACGCAAGGCAGCCCTTATCGAATAAGGTAAGCGCCTCAGAGATCCCAAACAGCCATTTTTGGACAGTTGAATGCCCGCGAATGCAGGCCGATGCACGCGAGTGCGGGCGAATGCAATTTTTCTGGTGCGGTGTTGATGTGGCGTTGATGTAAACGCGCACGCATAATTCCCCAGTGTTTTACTTGGGAACTAAGCGTTTGATATTGTATGGTATTATTGGTTGCGGGAGTAGGATTTGAACCTACGACCTTCAGGTTATGAGCCTGACGAGCTACCGGG
>NZ_SULI01000047.1 GCF_005518135.1 Shimia litoralis
GTCGCCTTCGAACGAAAGGTGGCTTAAACGAGCACTTGGGGCGGCACTAAAACGCGACAGGTCCAATGTCTCATAGTCAGAGCTTAGAACGGTCTCTGATTGGTTTGGCTTTGGCGCGTTAGCAGCAGCTTGCGGTGTTGGGGTGACTTCCATGTGACCTCTCTAAATTCGGATATCTAGGCCAGCAGTCAAATGATAGCTGGTCACTTCAGGTATGCTGGCGGACTCGGACGCTGTGTCTGAGATACCGGATGCAGACTGTTTGTTTTGGTCTGCATCCGAACGCGCCTCACCCTCGCCGAACGACAGTGACACCCCCTCATATCCCAAAGACCGCAATTCGCTCTCGAGTAGATCAAAGTGCCGTCGCATGAGGTCAAGGGTTTCTGGCCGGTCTGCAAGAACGGTGACGTGTAGACCAGTTTCAGAGGGCGCAAAGGTCAGGCGCACCTTGCCCAATTCCTCAGGCTTGAGCGTTACCTCCAACACCGACTCAGATGTATTTCGAACCACATCGACGACTTGTTGAACCACACGTGTCGGAGTCGTCGTCATGGTCATTGGGGCGCTGATGTTGGAAACCGATGCGCTGCCACGTCCCTCTCCTATGGAAAGCTCGGCCATGCACTCCGAGTCTTCAGGCTCCATGGGCTGAAATACACTGCGGGCATCTATCTGAGTTTCGTGTCCCATAGGGTTTGGCGATATAAAGGGGAGCTCTCGCACCTGCTTTCCTCCTTCAACGCTAGCTGTGGTCACACCAGCGAGGCCTGCCTCTGGCGTTTCCGTGGGTGAAGGCGTGCGCTGATCAGACCACGCACCATCGTATGCACCCATGTGCTTGGGAAACGTAGTTTGGGCCATTTCACTCTGCGCGACCCCAATGACACCGTGAGGCAACGCAGTAAGTTCGGGTAATCGTGATACGATAGAGTCCGTTGGAAGACGCTCGGAAACCGGGGGATTTGAGTGGGGAGAATCTGGCGTCTGGATTTTCGCTTGAGCGCTCCCGTCCACTGAGAGCTTATGACTTATAGACGTTTCAGCCAAAGGCATCCTCTGCCAGACATCCAAATTCGTTTTCTGAGCCAGCGACGCGTCGGAGTCCAGTATACCCAATCTGGTGGTCCGTTCGGTTCGCTGACTTATTTCGGCCGATTGATGTGCGGTTTGGGGTCTGTCTTGTCCGACGCTGATTGCCGGCACGCTGTCTATCAAAGTCGTTTCGGCGTGCATGGCAATATCTCGTTGAGCTGGCTCGCCGAAGCTCTCCGGTTTACTATTTTGCGACTTGGGTGGACGAAGCGACGACAACGCTGACTCGTCGGTATCGAGTTGAATGCCAGACTTGGGCATGGGCAATTCTGTCGAGGTGTTCGCAACCGCCAGGGATGCTTGGGCAGGCTGTCGTTCAGCAATTTGGTCCTGTGGGTTTTCGGACGCTAACACCGCCTCGTCTCGGTGATTCAGGGCATCTTTCGTGTCCATATTTGCGGCCTGATTATGTTCATCATCAGTCACACGAACAAGCATATCTTGAGCTAGGTGAGGATGCTCAGACGCCATCTGCGCCTGCCATTCTGCTTCGAACAAGTCAGAGCCCGCGCTGTCTACCGTTGCCAGCGTGGGTTGGGCCAAACGCCCCATAGTCTTGACCAAGGGGACTCCCTCAACTGTCGGCGGTGTCATCGTCATTAAATCCTCAAGCATTCTTGCTCACCGCGGCCATACTTGCAGAAGGGTAGTTACCAGTTCTTTACCGATTGCATCCTAGATTTAGAAAAACCACTTCAATTTCGAGGTACTCTATGCAAATCCCAGCGCCCCCAGCGCCTCCACTCCCGCAAGGTTCAGAATACAAGCACTCACCTGCCTACAAGGCAGCACAAGAATTAGAGGCAAGCTTTCTAGCAGAAATGTTGAAGATTTCGGGGCTAGGAAAACCCCTAGAAGGATTCGGCGGGGGCAGTGGTGAGGATCAATTTTCCTCATTTCTTGTAAACGCTCAGGCAAAAGAAATTGTCAAAGCGGGTGGCCTCGGTTTGACAGAGATAATTTTTGAATCACTCAAGGAAGCCCAAGATGAAAAATGACACCGCAGGCACGGCCATCGAGTCACTGAACGCACTCTTGGAAGACGAGCGACAAGCGCTGTTGAAGGGCGATCTCAATGCACTACCGTTTTTACTTGAGCGCAAGGAAGCAATTCTGGACACCCTCAACAGCGAGACTCCGTCCGATCCTGATCGCATCAAAATCCTTGGCAAAAAACTTCGCCATAATCAGGTTCTGCTAGAGGGCGCAATGCGCGGTATAAGAATGGTTTCAGAGCGACTTGAGGCACTAAAACAACTTAAACAGAGTCTGCACACGTATGACCAACAGGGACAAAAATCAGAGGTGCTGGTCAGCGTCATCCATCAAGTAGAAAAGCGTGCCTGACCGGATTTATATCAAATGTGATGAATTAGCGTGTGAGCATTTAGCAATCCGTTAGCACTTGCAAGGACATGGTAACAGCGCATCCAACAAGGGTGGCACCGACGCCAACGTGGCACGGTACAGGTCAGAATGACAATTCTTGCGTTCTCAAAATATGGGCGCGACCTTCAAACTGATGCAAAGCATCGAACACAATAAGGAAATGCCATGTCCAGCATTCTGACAAACAACAGCGCAATGGTTGCGCTACAAACCCTCAAGTCTGTAAATGCCAACCTCTCAGATACTCAGACTCAAATTTCGACTGGTAAGCGCGTCGCATCATCCGCGGACAACTCTGCCATCTGGGCCATCTCAAAAGTCATGGAATCTGACGTTCAAGGCTTCAAATCTATTTCTGAGAGCCTGTCTTTGGGTAAGTCTACCGTCGCGGTAGCCCGAAACGCTTCCGAAACGGTGACCGACCTTCTGACCCAGATGAAAGGCAAAATTGTTGCTGCTCAAGAGGACAACGTTGATCGGGGAAAGCTGAACACTGATGTGACAGCCCTGAAGGATCAAATTGCGTCTGTTGTAGGGGCAGCCCAGTTTAATGGCCTGAACCTTGTTGATGGTACAGCCGCCAGCGCCGATATTCTGTCATCTCTTGATCGCGACAATACCGGTGCCGTGACATCATCATCCATCACGGTAACCGCCCAAGATTTGTCCACCGGTGGCTATGTTGCCAATGATGTTTTTGCGACCACGGACGGTACCGCTTCGGGGGATGGTGACGCAGTGGTTCTTGCCTTGAATGGCGGGGCCTCTGGTGCCATCACCATCGCCGATGGTACAAATCCTTGGGCCGCAGGCGACAGCGTGTCCTTTAGCATCGGAGATCAGACTGCAAGCTATACGCTGACCGCAGCTGATGCAGCGGCAGGGACACCCGCCGACATTATCGCAGTTGGCCTAAAGAACTCTATCGACAGCATGGGTATCACCGGGCTTACAGTAGATTACGACAGCGGCACTCCTGGTGAGCTAAGCTTCTCCACAGCCGGTGGCACTGACGACCTCACCATCACCGGTCAGTATAAGAATGCCGGATCAGGGGGATTAGGTGCGCTTTCTTCCATTGATGTGTCTAGCGCATCGAATGCTGCAACGGCGCTTACTGCAATCGAAGGTTTGATTGACGTTGCAATCGATGCCTCGGCCGCATTTGGTTCGGCAGAAGGACGGATCACAACTCAAGCTGATTTTGTCTCGAAGCTATCGGATTCTCTAAAATCAGGAATCGGGTCGATGGTGGATGCCGATATGGAAGAAGCATCTGCTCGTCTCCAAGCGCTTCAAACACAGCAACAGCTTGCCACGCAATCTCTATCGATTGCAAATCAGGCGCCACAATCCATTCTGTCGCTGTTCCGCTAACACTCTGAGCACATGGGTGTGGCGTACGTCACACCCATACCAAATTATCTAGTTCCACATTCTGGAAGGATGCCTCGTGACATCTCATAGCTCAGCGCAACGCGCATATTCTGAAACATCTGCAACCACTCGCACACCACGCGGACTGGAATACGATACAATTTCCCGCATCACAAACCGACTTAAGGTTGCTGCGCAAAAAGGCAAACCAGGGTTCGCCGATCTAGCTCAAGCCATACATGAAAATAGAAAGCTCTGGATCCTAATTGCAACCATGGTTGCTGACCAAAACAATGCCCTTCCTCAAGATCTGCGTGCCCGCCTGTTTTACCTCGCTGAGTTCACCAACCTTCATAGTGAACAAGTGCTAGAGGGAAAGGCACGCGTCAGACCTTTGCTGGAAGTAAACACAGCTATTCTGCGTGGCCTAAGAGACGGAGGGCACACATTATGAGCGGTTTGGTCCTAAAGCTTAGCCCAAAAGAGCGTGTCCTGATCAATGGCGCTGTGATTGAGAACGGCGATCGCCGCAGCCGGCTGTCGATTGTGTCCCCAAATGCGAATATTCTCCGCCTGCGCGATGCCATACATCCCGAAGAAGCGAATACCCCAGTAAGGCGTCTTTGCTACGCACTACAACTTGTGTTGTCCGGAGACTCGGACCCAGACCATGCACAGATGCAAATCTTAAATCGGCTCGAAGAACTCAGTCAAATTCTGACTGACATCGATAGTCGCCGACAGCTCTCGGATGCGACAGATGCTATCTTGGAGCATCGTTTCTATCTGGGTCTGAAGCACCTACGCACATTGCTTCCCAGAGAGAAACGGCTTTTGGCGGCAAGAGTCTCATGACCTTTCAACCCGTCATTCCTGTTGGAGGCCTAGCTGGTTGGGGGTTTCTGAATCGCACAATGCAGGTACAGACTACAGCGTTTCAGAAGAGCCCCACATTGGTCCGCGATACAGAGTATTTCGCGCAAAATATTGGCGACATTCAGAGCGCAGATCAGCTTGTATCTGACCGGCGGTTGCTACGCGTCGCTCTAGGGGCCTTTGGACTATCTGACGATATCAACAATACTCATTTTGTTCGAAAGATACTAAGTGACGGAACGATAGTGAAGTGGTCCTGCTTTTTAGGACAGGTTTGCGGCTTGGCTAAGATGCATCTGGTTTATGTTCAT
>NZ_SULI01000048.1 GCF_005518135.1 Shimia litoralis
TGAACATAAACCAGATGCATCTTAGCCAAGCCGCAAACCTGTCCTAAAAAGCAGGACCACTTCAGTCTCGACGGGCGCTGTTCTTTTCTCTGTCTCGCCAAATGGAGCCATACGGCTTAACACCGCATCCAACTGTCGGGCGGGATCATTTAGCAACGCAAGCTGTGCCTCCATTTTGTTCGGGAGCCAAATATCATCACTATCGACGGTTGCGAAAATATCCGTCGTGGTCGCGCGTATCCCCGTAGATGTTGCCGATCCCGATCCGCGATTTTCAGTTCGAATAACCCTGATCAGCGGGCCTTGCTGTTCTGCAACGGTGGCGGTTGCATCGGACGATCCATCGTCTACGACGACGATTTCCTTGGGGGGAACAGTTTGCGCAAGTACAGACTGTATTGTCTCGGCCAAATACCTTTCGGCATTATAGGCGGGGATGATTACCGAATATATGCTACTACTCATAGAGTTTTAGAGCCCTTTCAATTTCTGCCATATCCTCTGCGCGCACCATACCTGCAGCGCCCAATAGGGCAGGATTTTTACGGCGGCGCATAGCGTGCAACAGCATCGCGCGACGAATACCGGATTGTGACGCCATAAAATCTCGAGTCACGTTGTTGGCGTGTCGCCGATAGTAAAAGAAAATATAATCATGGAACACAAAAGCATTAGTTATCTCTGCAATTCTTAGACGAAAATCTGCATCTTCGCCGTGATCAAAGGAGGTATCAAAGCACCCCACCTCGCGAATGAGATCTGTTTTAAACATCCCGGCAGACAGCATGCCCCCCCCCCACAGTCGGCCACTCGGGCGACACAGGCTCGCCGGTTTCCAAGGCCTTCGTCGGCACGACCTGATACATGCCCGTCACAAACCTTGCCAAAGGATTGGCACGCAACACAGCAAGGCTTTTCTCGATCGCTCCGTTTGCCAGAATGTCGTCGGCATCCAGAAAAATCACGTAGTTCGAGTTTACATCAAGTTTCTCCAACAACAGATTTCTAGCGGCCGAGGTACCCAAGTTCTCGGCATGCCTAAAAAGCTTTATCGCGGGGTGCTTTTGCGACATCTCGTCAACCACTTGGTGCGTGTCATCGACAGAGCCGTCATCACAGACAAGGATTTCAAAACCGATCTCGACATTTTGTCGAAAGACCGAGAGCAAAGCAGCTTTGATATACGCGCCTGCGTTATAGGCCGGAATAATGACGCTTATCATGTCACACTTTCTAATATGTCAGTTAGGACACTCACATTTTCTTGGTTATGCTTGGACAGTTCCAATTTGTAACATGGCAAGGATCGCACCAATTCGGCACATGTTTGAAATACCGCCTTATGATCAGACCCCAGTTGCTTGAGTGAGGAAAAAGTCAGAGTTTTGAACACCTGGCCTGCCGCAATGGGATAATACCGCGCCTTGGCGGCACCCGTTTCGGGCATGACAAGCGCATTCACAGGAACGGATGTTGAAATAGCATGCCCGATCTGAGTCTCGGGTCGGAATACGGCCTTGCCCTGCCAATTCAGAGAGGCCTCCGCACTTAGGCCAAGGCGTTCAAGACCACTCGGATCTTGCTTGACTGACATGTGAATGGCATGGGCGCGAAAATCGGGTCCGTTGGTTATCAACGTATAGTCATCGCCCGCAGATTGTAGCCCTTCGATCAGCGCGCCAAGCGTGGTGCCGGATTTTCCTGCGCCACCATCCCCGACCAGTAAAACGCCGGAATTGCATGTCCCAATCGACGCCGCATGCAGCATCGTCTTGCCATTCTCCAACGCAATCCAATTGCAGAAATGCACTAGAGGCGCAGTTTTCTCCCATACCGGAGACCGTTCCGTACCGCATTGCAATCGCACGCCAAATCCGGCGACAGGATCAAAGATATCCCACCTTTGTTCTTCGGGGGAATATATCGCTTTGACGCCAATCTGCGCGAGCGCCTTGTTCAGCTCCAACAAGTCCTTTTGATGATGATGCGGGGCGCGAAAACCAGATCGAAGATGCCACGATGTGTAATCAACATACACGCTGAATGGGGGTGTTTCTATCTCGCTTGCAGCCCCAGACCAAAGACACAGGTCCACACTTGACCGCAGATCATTTTGAGACTCGGCCAAACGAAACGACGTCTCTCCAACCTGCACATCCACCTTTTCAGACGGCGGGCACCGCTCAAACTGTTGTTTCCCGTAAGCCAATGCTTGCTGAACAAATATAGCAAGATCTGACTGAGCAGCACTCATGCTGCCCGCAAGATCGTTCATTTTGTCAGCCGGCCAGTAATGGGATCGATATCATGGATCGGATCTGCGGCAATCAAGTCCGCAAGATCATCATGGCTTTCCAAAAAGAAGCTCTGACCAGCCGCCAGAATGGTCGCACAGATATCACCGTCAGCCTGTTTTGTTTGACTTTGTGCTTCGCGGATCAACCCAAATTCCAACAGTTTTTCGATGACTTGTTCGACATCCGACGCAACGCCAGCCTCCAACGCGTCCAATCCCGAGGTCAAAGACGACAGACTGGTACCTGTGGTGAGCGCCTCCAAAAGCGGCACTAGGCGCTCGCCTGCATCGAAGTATTTTCCTGAATCCAAGTTCAGAATAACCAGACCTTCTTGGAAACTCTCTGCAACAACTTTTGGGGTGGAAAACTCGAAAGTTCCACCGTTATGACCTGTGACCAATGATAATCCTCCTCAACCTAACCCCAGCCAACTTATGACGTCGCGGGTCAACTTGGCGAGCGAAAACCAATCTCGAAATCACATTTTTTTGCGACCTCGGGATCATGCGTTACAATGAAAACAAGAGCATGCGACTTGTACTGCAGAATGTCGTGCATCACGGTCAACGCGGTCTTCGTATCAAGATTATTGGTTGGTTCATCGAAAATATAGACTGGCACATCCCGATAGAGCGCGCGCGCAATGCTAATCCGTTGCCGTTGCCCTCCAGACAACCTCCGCCCCATTTCTCCGATTGGATCGGTTAAGGCATTCTCACCGAGGCTTTTCAAGAAAGGGCTCAGCCCAGCCACCTCGCAAGCTTTGCGCACACGATCATCATGCGTTTGCGCACCCGCCGAGACATTCGCTTGGATACTGTCATCGAATAGACTTGGCGTCTGCGGACAATAGCTGATCTGGTCCTGCCAACTTCTTGCATTTCCAGACCCTAGCGCGTTTCCATCAATCAAGACCTGACCCGATGTCGGAGACACAAGGCCAGAGATGATATCAATCAACGTGCTTTTCCCAGACCCCGAAGGGCCGGTGATGGCAATTGTATCCCCGCATTTTGCCGTAAAGGACACATTTTTAAGCACGGGATTGCGTCCTTCGGGATATGTGAAACACACATCCTTGATCACCATCTCAGATTTCATTCTTGGGAATGCAACGCCGGGTTCTGGCTGAGGTACATCACCGATCGTATCGGAAAGTGCGGTTGCAAAGACCTGTCCACTGCGCAGGTTCGCGAGATTTACATAAATCAAGTGTCCCATCGGGAACAGTTTTAGCCCAGCCGCAAGAAACAACAGCAGTTCCGGAATAGCCTCGGCTCCGCTCTTGTTGGGCTGTGCAAGATAGATTGAGAGCACCAACACAAGAACCAAAAACAGACATGCCTCTAAAATAACTTTCGGCATTTCCGTATAGACCGACCTTTGGCTCGTTGCTTGAGCAATTGTGCTTGAAACGTCGCGAAAATCGTCGGTGCATTTGCGCTCCAACTTTAGCAACATGACATCGCGGATCGACGAAAATGCCTCTGTGCTGATCCTCTGGCGTCGGGCGTGCGCCAGATGCTGAAGCTTAGCACTTTTATCAAGTCTGGGCTTCACCAAGGTGAATACCACCAGATACCCCGCCCCCAACACCATGGCCACAACACTTGTTTCGAGCGGACGCACAATGAGCAGCACCAACAAGACGCACAGAACCAATGAAACCTGCGAGGCCAGCCGCCCAAGAGGAACCAGAAACAGGCCTATGAACTCCTGAACATCATTCAAGAGCTTGGCCCGCAGATCGGCTGAGTTATTCTGTAAATGCCACTGATATGGCTGAGCAAGGAACAGGCCAAACATACGTGCGCTTAATGCGTAACCTTCGCGCATACATGTCGTTGCCGTTTTGTTGATTGCGAGAATTCGCAAAAGCAGACCCAAACAATACAGCAAAGCAAGTAGCGCAATAATGACGGGTTGAGGCATCGACACCGGCACACCCCACATGTGGGTGGTTTGACCAAAGGACATACTTAGCACCGGCACCATAAGCGCGATACCAAGCGTTTCGATGATTGACGCGCCAGCTGCCAAGATAAACACCCTGCGCACACGTCGCCAACTTGCCTGCCCAAGAATGGTGCTCATTGTTTTCGCGTAACTCATCACGTGAATGATCCTGACAATGGCCCTTGTCTGTCGCGCCCAGATGGCACGATAAGCAGGACACAATCAAACCCGTCATGATGTGGCAATCGAAAACACATCCCGAACCGCAAAGACAGTAGACTGATCATTTTCGAAACACTGCAAGCCAACGGGTTCCCAAACGCTCCCAAAAAGATCGGGCGATCAAGCGTTTGGAATGCTTCACACCTGTCCCGCTACGCCAATATCGGATATTAAACATAGCCTTGGCCCGGTTGATAAATGCCACAGTAAACACCGCTTTGTGCCCGCGGGCGCGAAACTGAAACTCAAGTATCTGTAAATATGCCGAAACAGAGCTGAATTTGGCGCTATCATCGTCATAAAATGCCCATTCTGGACCTGTCACGGTTTGATGCCGCTCCTTTGATAGCATTTACTGCAACAAAGGAGATGAACTATG
>NZ_SULI01000049.1 GCF_005518135.1 Shimia litoralis
AGCAGACTTTGAAAGGCAACAAGAACGGAAACTGCAAGGCGTCTAAGAAACTAGGGGCTATTCAAAGTCCGCTCTCAACTGGCCGTTCTCCAGTGAAGCGCCGCAGTTTCAGTATTTACCGGTGACATCCCTAAATTTATGTGACCGCCACCCATGTTTTCATACCAGCCGCCTGATGGCCGAGCATATGGCAGTGCAATAACCATTTGCCGGGATTGTCGAATACGCAAATGATGTCACGGGTCTCGCCTGCGTCTACAAGTGTTGTATCACGCAGCGCGCCCAAATGGCCATCATTCTCAACTTCATAGAAGTGATGTCCATGCAAATGAATGCCATGCGGAAAGCGGGTGTCGTTTACCAGTTGGATGCGCGCTGTCTGTCCGCGCCGGAAGCTATGGAATGGGGTGTTCGTCAGCCCAGACTGGTCGTTGAAGGCCCAAATATCCCCACCTATCATCCCCTGCATCATACGAGCGCTCATTGCGCCACCTTCCATGGTAAGGGTCAGGTTGATCGGGTCATTCAGGTCAGGTCTTGCGGTCTTGTTTGGTGGAAGTGTGGAAATCTCCGACGGCCGCCTTTCCGTATTCTCTCCAGCCACAGGAATTTCGCCCAAAAGATAAGGGCCATCCCGTGTCGGAAAGACAACACTGACCTGGTCGGAAGAGGTTACGTCTGCGATGATATCCGCACGCTGGGCCGGGGCCAGAATTAAACCTGAGGGTACCAACGGGTCAGTGACCGGCATGCCGTCTAAGGCGACGATCTTTCCGTCTGCACCCTCAAGATCGACAGGAAACACCCGGTCAGTCGCGACATTGATTAGCCGCAAACGAACCCGATCGCCCAGCCGGACAGGTACATTCGGTTCGACAAGCGCCCTTGCAAAATTGCCGAGCCGCCCCTGATGGGCTTGATCATGCATGTTTTCGAAACCTTCAGCGAGCGTGCCGTGATCAGTCATGCGCCAATCATCAATCATGACGATCAGATCATGGTCCACATCTGGCGGTGTCGCTTCATCTACGATCAGCGGGCCATAGAGCCCTTTGGCAACTTGTTCCCACGACCGATTGTGCGAGTGATACCAGAATGTTCCCGCATCGGGGGCGTGAAACCGATAGTAAAATTCGGCGTTCGCTTCGACAACCTCTTGGGTCATTCCTGGAACGCCATCCATCGCATTGGCGATCCGCAACCCATGCCAATGCACCGCTGAGCCCTCATCAATCTGGTTCAGGAACCGGACGTCAAAGATATCTCCCTGGCGGATGCGAAGCACCGGGCCGGGCGTGCTGCCATTGAACCCCAACATCGGAGTGGCGGGTTCACCGTCGGGCAGGATTTGGGCGCTGACGGGCTGCGCAACTAACTCCACGGAAGTTGACGCAAGTGCGATACCTGGCGCCAATGCTGCCGCACTTGTTGTGATCAGAAATTCTCGTCTGTTCATGGAAAACCTCAATTTGGTAGTGTCATCACACTGGTGAGCGTTGCTGTCGCCGCAAGCACTGCCAGAATAACCGCTGTTTCAATTTCGATGGATCGCACCAGTCGTTTTGCGACGGTAGCGTCACCGTCTTGCATGGCCGGAACAATGCGAAGCTTGTTTATGGCAGCTAAGGCCAGCACAACGCCAACCAACACGACTTTGGCCAAAAGGGTTTGCCCATAAACTGTTGACCCTAGTGTCTCCAGATCGCCCAGTAACAGCCAAGCCATCAATATACCGGCCAAGATCAACACCGGAACAATCGCAGCCGCTACTTGCCCAAAGCGGTGCCCCAAGAGGGCCGCGTTGTCCAAGTGCTCTGACTGTTGTGATAGATTACGCAATGGGCCAAGTATGCCAACCCAGAACGCGACGCCGAGAAGGTGCAAAAGCAGGAGCAGACGGATGCCGGACTGGCCCAAGTCGGGCACATGCCCGATGTTTGTAAAAGACCAAAAGGCGACGATCCCGCCAACAAGCGCAACCCATTTGCCAACACGGGAGATAAACTCCCCCCAAATGATCATAGCCGCGCCAATAATGCGACAGATCAGGGCGTCACCAACGGGCGTCGTCCATAACAGACCGAGCATTTCTGGATCGATCATGCCATCAGCCCCGCCTGTCAAAGCGGCTCCGCGCAACATAAAGCCAACAACGGAAGCGCCAAGAGCAAGCGCCGCCAAGTAAACTGACTGCATTCGCATCCGGTCGCCTAACGGCGCCACAAGAGTTGAAAACGCAATTCGAACCATCACAAGCCCGGTCGATCCCGCGAAGCCGATATAGAGCATCAGCTTTGCGATAATCGCCGCGACTTCCCAAGTGTCCGGAATGCTCAATCCACCGTAAATGAGAAGTCGCCCTGCATGGCGTGACCGTCCGCCCCCAGGCCCCGCCATTCGATGTGGTAAGTTCCCTCTCCCATACCTTCAAGAGGCAGCGCAAACTCACGGCCAAAGCTTGTTTGGTCACCGAGATCGAGCCGAACCGAGGGATGATCCTGGTGGATCATCTCCACCCGCGTCAGCCGTATTTCTTTGGCAAACTGGAAGCTGATTTCGGACGGAGCTTGCGCAACAGTCGCGCCGTTTTCCGGCGTCGTTGTGTCCACACGAGAATGCGCATTTGCGCCAGTGGAAAATGCACTTACGAGAGCAATGATAACAAGTTTTTTCATCGGGACAATCCTTAGTTAATTCCGTTGGCGCGCTGGATCTCGCGGATGTAGGCGATGACCATTGCAACATCACCACGCGTCAGACCTGCCACTGGCTGCATATCGCCAAACTGCCAGTGGTGGCTTCTTACACCATTGGCGACGGCGCGTTGAAACGCTTCATCCGCATGGTGGCTGGGCTCATAAATGACGTGGATCAACGGGGGGCCTGCGCCTTCATTGCCTACTGCGTTAGTGCCATGGCATTCAACACAGGCATTCTCAAATATGCGCTGACCAATGGCGGCATTGCCTTCTTGAAGTGGTCCGGCAAATTCGGACAGCGTGCTAAGATGTATCCAACCCGATTGAATGGATACAAGA
>NZ_SULI01000005.1 GCF_005518135.1 Shimia litoralis
ATAGTTCATCTCCTTTGTTGCAGTAAATGCTATCAAAGGAGCGGCATCAAACCGTGACAGGTCCATAAGAGACCTGACCTGCTGCTGGGCCGGTGCTAATGTTTGGAGCATCAAAGCTTCCGACGCGCGTATAATATCCGCCCTGTAAAACGCGGTTGAATTGTCCGCCATCCCCGACAAATCCCGCCTGAACGGATCCATCGTGGCTTTCGCCAACCATGGCGACAAAAAATCTGTCTAAGCCATCTTCTTGAATGGAATAGGCTTCGTAACTGCCGATATCGCGCGCGGCATCGCGATTATAGACAACCTGGATGGGAGTCGAATCCAACGCATAAATTTCGGCAGTCAGCGTCTTTGCTGTTGCATTGTAATTGATGGACTTGAGATTTCCGGCCAAAGTTTCGGGCACCACAGAGGCGCCGCCGCTGCCGTCTGTGTCAGTGCCAGTCGCAAATGGATTTGTGCCACTGCCACAAGCGGCAAGGCTGACCAATGCGGTCATGCACATTACTGAGCGGATCATATTACTGCCTCAAACTGCTAAACGCCCGGTTTTCCGAGTCATTGCACAGAGAGTCGCGTAGCAGAGGGTGAAAGTCAACAAAATGAGAACAGAATATTCTCGGCCTGTGTCCCAGTTACCGCCACAATACGGTGGTTTCCGTGAACGAAATCACAAGATATAGTCGTCGTTGAAATGTAAGAATCCACAAGGGAATCGCCCAGATGCCTCTGAACCCCGACCAATTGGCCGAAATTCAAGACTTGCGCTCTAGCCCAAAGCAGACGGTGCGTGCCGTAAGTGAAGGCATGGAAAAGCACCTTTACCATGCGATTGATGTGCTGGATCACGGGTTTGTGCGAGTGATCGACTATATGGGTGATGATGCTGCGATCTGTCAGGCCGCGCGTGTTTCATATGGCAAGGGCACCAAGTCGGTTCAAAACGACGAGGGCCTGATCCGCTATTTGATGCGCCATTGGCACTCCACGCCATTTGAAATGTGCGAAATCAAGCTGCATGTGAAATTGCCGGTGTTTGTGGCGCGTCAATGGATTCGCCATCGCACGGCCAATGTGAATGAATATTCGGCCAGATACTCAATTTTGGATCGCGAATTCTATATTCCGGCACCAGAACATGTGAATGCACAATCTGTCGTGAACAACCAAGGTCGCGGTGAGGTTCTCGAGGGGGAAGAGGCGGCGCGTGTGCTTGAAATTCTCAAGGCAGACAGCAACCGTGCCTATGACAATTATGAAGCCATGATTTCCGAAGAGGGACAGCTTGGATTGGCCAGAGAGCTTGCGCGCATGAACTTGCCATCAAATATCTATACCCAGTGGTATTGGAAGGTCGATTTGCATAATCTGTTGCATTTCTTACGCTTGCGCGCCGATCCTCATGCACAATACGAGATCAGAGTATATGCGGATGCGATTTGTCAGGTTGTCGCTGATTGGGTACCCGCAGCCTATAAAGCCTTTGAAGATTATCGCTTGGGTGCGGTCACCATGTCCGCGCAAATGATGGTTGCTTTGCGTGGTCTTCTCAAAGGTGAAGAGGTCACAGCCGAGTCCTGTGGCATGAGTGCACGCGAGTGGCGCGAGTTTCAGGACATGATTGACGCATGATTGTAGAGGGGGCGATGACACATCGTTTCCAATACGGAAATTGATAGCCCCCCAAGGCACACCGTATTTTTGTGCAATAGTTTGATGCATTTTCTCCAGAAAAGGGGGTCCCATGTTTAGATCAATCACACTGGCGGCAATCGTGGCCGTACTCGCATTGCCGGTCTCGGCACAAACATGGAGCAGCAACGCCCCGGTGATTGGTGCGGTGTCCCAACCCGAGAACGTCTATATGCCAGCGTATCCAGCCGCGGAAAACTATTGTCCGCAAGGATTACAGCCGGTCACGCGCGGCGGGGTGATTTGCTGCGGCACGCCAACAGCCGGCGCAGACTATGCACCCGCCCCGCAACGGCAAATGTCGTGCCCAGCTGGAACCAAAGGCTGTTCCTAACGTGCCGGTGGGGCGCTTGTTGGCGCCCCGATCCAATTACAGAAGTTTCAGATCCGCCGCCATTTGACGGCCATCGCGACCTTCGGACAGGTCGAATTCGACCTTCTGGTTATCTGCCAGTCCTGTCAAACCAGAGCGTTCGACGGCCGAGATATGTACAAATATATCCGTTCCGCCATCATCGGGTGCAATAAAACCGTACCCTTTTGTTGTGTTAAACCATTTTACGGTACCGCTTGGCATACCGCGTCTCCTTTGTTCTTTAACTTGCCTGCCGCGCGGACGTGCGCGACAAGTTCGCACTTGATCCCGGGACCTGCAAACTTAATGTAGTTTGGCGGGGAGCGGGAAAATGCTGTGCAAACCATTGCACGGCGTTTGTGAAAATCAAGCAAAACTCGCGAAATGAACGCTGGGGTGGCTGTTTCTAGCCGCTAATACAATGGAGAACTAGATGGTCCTTTATGGTCTTAAGAATTGCGATACTTGCCGGAAGGCATTGAAAAGGCTGGAGGAAGTTCAATTTGTAGATGTGCGCGCGGATGGGGTGCCTGCTGATGTGCTTGCCAATGCATATGAAGTATTCGGTGCTGCTTTGGTCAATACCCGCTCGACCACTTGGCGCGGGTTGGATGATACCGAGCGCGCAACGCCGCCGCTGGATCTGCTGGCATCGCACCCCACCTTAATGAAGCGCCCGCTGATTGAAAAAGATGGGAAATTGTATCTTGGCTGGGGCAAGGATGTGCAAGAGGCCCTTGGATAAGCTGCGCAGGCATCTTATGTGAGACGCCTGAACAGGTAAGGACGTAGTATGCGTAACGCGGCATTGGTATTGGGGATCATCGCAGGAGTTGTGGGGATGATCATCGGATTTTTTAGCTGGGGTTATACCGATGTTGTCGATCGATACGGCGAGGTCGAAGGCCTTTTTGAACAAGTCGACAATGTAGAATTGGTGCGCATTGGCGGCTTGCTTGCCCCTATGCTGGCCATCGCAGGCGGTGCAATGGCCCGTGCGCGTGCACTTTGGGGAGGCATCCTGTTGTTGCTCTCTGCTGCTGGAATGTACGCGGCGTTTGGATTTAACCCGTTCACGATGTTCCCGATCAGCTTTGCCGCACTTGGTGGAATTTTAGCAGTCGCAGCAGGCAAACCGGACGAGCCTAAAGCCCACTTTTGATCCGGCGCGACAAGATACGATCCAAGGATAGGGGGCCCGCCCCCTTGATCACCAATACCATCAGCACAAAGACCCAAAGTGTGCGCTGGTCCATGATCGCGCTGTTTTCAAACCGATCAAACCAAGCGCCGATGGTTTCGGGGTGGTCCATCGCCCCGTGCCCGTAGATATCGGTCAATGATTGCATAAACACAAAGCCAATCATGCCCAACGCGGCCAAGCGGGTCATCAGCCCGAGCACAATAAGGGCTGGCAAGACAAACTCTGCGAAGGTGCCCGCGACGACAACGGCCCAGTGAAAGAATGACAGTTGGGAACTGTCATAGCCGACGGCCTCGAACACACGTGGGAAAATTTGGACATAGGCACCGGTTGATGGTGTGAAAATACCGAAAATGCCATCGCCGATCTTTGTCAGGCCAGAGTTCCAGAAATAGACGGCAAGCACTGCTGCAAAGACAAATCTGGCCAGCGTCGCCAAGAGCCAGTCCGCCCGTTCAAGACGTTGGAAAAAGGCGGTATATGCTGACATCAGTATCGTCATGGTGCTTCCCTATTTTGTGAGAGATGTAAGTGCTTGGTGTTCCAGCAACTGACCTAGGCAGGCCCCCAAATCAAAGTTCGGATGCTGTGCAATGGTGGTCTCTGCGGCATCCCCAAGCGTCTGGCCCGCACGTAATTCGCACAAAAAGTCAGCCCCTCCAGTCGGAAGGATATGCGGTTCTGGATCAAAATCCGGACGGGTGATGATGACATCTTGGGCGATCGCACGGGGCTTTGGTGCACCATCAATCATGTTGAAGGTCCAGATATCAAATATCGGCCAGGCCGACTGAATGATTTGGGTGCTTGGTGCAATGCCAAGTTTTTGTTCGGCCAGATCGTCCGGGGCAATCGCGCCGAGGGTTTCGCTGGTGAGAGGAGCACAATCCGCAGCATGGTATGAGCGTCGTAGCGCCAATTCCATCTGAGCGATGTCGGCGAGATACCCGATGTGTGCAAGAGGCTCAAAATTTGCAAGAAAGCGCGGGAACTCATCGCCATACTGCATCATCAATGGCGATGACGGAGGAGATTGTCGCAAGAACACCCCAGCGATGGCTTTGAAGTTTTCATCCCCCAACAGCTTGGCGATCACCGGAAAACCGGTTTCCAAGGCTTCGGTGAGGGAGACCGCAACATTGTTGCGATATACGTCAAACCTGCGCCCAGCGGCACGCCCCTGTGCATCCACAAGGCCCGTCGGCACCGGCGTTTCAGCCGACAAAATAGCGGTGCGAAAATCGGTTTGTGATACACTCATGCCGGAACCACCGCCAAGGCTGCGGCTGCACGCGCTGCTTCGGCATGAAGCTCTGGCCACGCGGGCACATCATTGTCCCATTCGATCAAAATCGGCTTGGGGCCAGAAATGGCCAGTGTGTGATCCAACAATGCCCAAACTGGATCGACAACGGGCTTGCCATGGCTGTCAATCAACAGCGGTGCGCCATGGTCATCTTGGTCTTCGTCATGCCCGCCAAGGTGTATTTCCCCAACGTATTCAAGTGGTTAGTCCGAAATATAGCCGCGTGGATCATAGTTTAGATTTGTGGCGGACACAAAAACGTTGTTCACATCAAGCAACAGACCGCATCCTGTGCGTTTGGCGACTTGACGCAAAAATTCTGGCTCGGAATAGGTGCTTTCTGAAAATGCCAAATAACTTGACGGGTTTTCCAGCATCATTTGTCGCCCGATTGTGTTTTGCACCTGATCAATGTGGGTGCACACACGATCCAGAGTGTCCTGCGTATAGGGCAGGGGCAACAAGTCATTCAAAAATGCGCTCTCGTGGCTGGACCATGCGAGGTGTTCCGAAAATACAGTCGGTTGCAGCCAACCAACCAAGGTCTTGAGGCGATCCAGATGATCCGGATCAAGCCGCGCCTCACCACCGATCGAAAGACCGACGCCGTGCACAGATATTGGAAACCGTTCTGACAGGTGCTCAAGTTGAGCAAGGGGCCGTCCACCCGCTCCCATATAGTTTTCTGCGTGGATCTCCAGCCACTGCACGACGCCAGAGTTATCAAGAATCTCTTGAAAGTGCTGGGGTTTATAGCCAACACCCGGCGCATTGGGCAGGGATGGAAAACGGGATGTCACGTCGAACATGGAAGCGGGCTTTCCGTGAGTAGGGTTAAGCAGGACGGTCGCGTTTAAGAGGTTCTAGAGATGGCTTTCGCGGTGTGCCGTCGGCCATCGGAGGTAATTCAATTGACAGGCATGTGCCCTTTTCAACCAATTTCCAAGCATCGCCCTGGTAGTTGCGGGTGGATGTCCCTGCGCAGGTTGTTCCGGGGCCCGCAGCGCAACCGTTTGCGCCGATCTTGGATACACCGTAACATTTTTCTTTTTTGGCGGCTTGTGCAGGCTGTGTCTGGAGGGCCAAGGCGGCCAAAACAGCACCTGCGACAAAGGTTGATTTCATTGGTTTTGACATAGGGGTATCCTTTCGCATCAAAATCTTTGGTTTTAATGAATCCCAATTAGGTCTTCGGAAGATATCGTACCATAACCTTCCAACGTTGTGCGATCGGATTGCCCCGGCGCCGAAGCGCCAGAGCGGGGAGGGTACCTTATGCTGGCAGATCACGCTCGAGTGCTTCCAGAGAGCCTTTGCGCATTGAGCCATCAGCCATCGCAGGCAGATCGATCGAGGCGCATGTGCCTGCATCAACCAATGTCCATGCGTTCCCTTGATAATCTACAGAAGATGTTCCTGCACATGTGGTGCCTGGGCCCGCAGCACAGTCGTTTTTGCCAGCCATGGACACGCCATAGCATTTTTCTTTTTCAGCGGCGTTTGCGGCTGTGTGTGTGGCGGCTGTCAGAGCTGCTGCAACTGCGGATGCGACGGCGAGGGTTTTTACGGTCTTAGACATTGTTTCTCTTCCCTTTTGGTTTTGGTCGGTTGTGAATTCAGACCACCGTGTTTGGCGGCATATGAAAAACCTAAAGCCTAAGAGCCCAATTGATCCAATCACGGGGGCGTGTATCACGGCCCCGTCAGGTGGCGTGACGTTTTTGTGAGGATTCCAGCGCAGGAACCCCCAAATTCTACTGAAAATGAAACAGGCGCGCCCGGTTTCCCGTGGCGCGCCTGTGAATTGTTGCAAGTTTTGTTACGCTAGGTCAGGTGCGAGGGCCTCTTGTGACAAGATGCTCACGATTTCGTCCAAACTCTGGACTTTGCTTTGTTTGTTGCCCAGTCGCCGCGTGGAGACCGACCGGCTTTCCACTTCTTTCATACCGACGGCAAGAATGACTGGCACCTTGCCCACCGAATGCTCGCGGACCTTGTAATTGATTTTCTCATTGCGGATGTCTGCTTCTGCGCGGACGCCCTTGGCACGTAGCTCGGAAACCACTTCATGCACAAAATCGTCTGCGTCCGACACGATAGAGGCCACGACGACCTGACGCGGTGCAAGCCAGAAGGGCAACTTGCCAGCGTGTTCCTCGATCAGAATACCAATGAAGCGTTCGAACGACCCCAAGGTTGCGCGATGCAGCATGACGGGGCGGTGCTTGGCGCCGTCTTCGCCGATGTATGTGGCATCAAGACGTTCAGGCAGAACAAAATCGACCTGAAGTGTGCCGCATTGCCAGTCACGCCCAATTGCATCAGTCAGCACAAATTCCAGTTTCGGGCCATAAAAGGCACCTTCGCCGGGGTTTAATTCAAAGTCACAGCCCGCTGCGATTGTGGCAGCCTTAAGCGCGGCTTCGGATTTGTCCCAAACCTCGTCAGACCCAGCGCGTTTCTCGGGGCGGTCCGAAAATTTAATCGAGAAGTTTTCAAATCCAAGATCCTTATAAATCTTCGACAAGAAGTCGATGAACATCTGGGTCTCTTCTTCGATCTGCGCTTCGGTGCAGAAGATATGCGCGTCATCTTGGGTGAAACCACGTACCCGCATAATTCCATGTAATGCACCCGACGGCTCGTACCGGTTGCACGACCCGAACTCGGCCATCCGCAAGGGGAGGTCACGATAGGACTTGAGCCCCTGATTATAAACCTGCACGTGACACGGACAGTTCATCGGTTTCAGGGCGTTCACAGCCTTTTCGCGCGCGTGCTCTTCGTCGACTTCGACGATGAACATGTTTTCCTGATACTTGTCCCAGTGCCCTGAGGCCTCCCAGAGACGGCGATCGACCACTTGGGGGGTGTTGACCTCGACATACCCGCCGGCGGTTTGCTGGCGGCGCATATAGTCCTGCAACAGCGTGTAAATCTTCCATCCGTTCGGGTGCCAGAATATCTGACCGGGGGCTTCTTCCTGCATATGAAACAGGTTCATTTCGCGGCCAAGTTTGCGATGATCGCGCTTGGCGGCCTCTTCCAGCATGTGCAGGTGCTTTTTCAGGTCTTCTTTGTTCTTAAAGGCGACACCATAGATACGCTGGAGCATCGCACGATCTGAATCCCCCCGCCAATATGCACCGGCGACACTCATCAACTTGAACGCATCTGCCGGAATTTGGCCCGTGTGTTGAAGGTGAGGACCACGGCACAAGTCTTGCCAATGGCCGTGCCAATACATGCGCAGGGGCTCGTCACCCGGGATCGCATCAATCAACTCGACCTTATATGGTTCGTTGTTGGCCTCATAGAATGCAACAGCCCGGTCACGGTCCCATACTTCGGTGGTGACAGGATCGCGCCGATTGATGATCTCTTTCATCTTCTTTTCGATTTCACCCAGATCTTCTGGTGTGAACGGCTCTTGGCGGTCAAAATCATAGTACCAGCCATTATCAATCACAGGGCCGATGGTAACTTTGACATCTGGCCATAGCTCTTGCACGGCGCGTGCCATCACGTGCGCACAATCATGCCGGATCAACTCGAGCGCTTCGGCGTCGTTGTCTTTTAAAGTGTTGATCGCAATCGCACTGTCTTGTTGGATCGGCCACTGTAAATCCCAGTGCTGCCCATCGACAGTTGCAGAAATCGCCTTTTTACCAAGCGATGAAGAAATGGAAGTCGCGACTTCGGCTGGTGTTACACCAACGCTGTAAGATCGCGCGTTACCATCAGGAAAAGTAAGAGAAATATCGGCCATTAGCCTCTAGCTCCTCGTCAGTTTGGCGCCCACGGAACGCCCGGTTGCGGGTATTTGGTTCGGCAGTGTGTTTGCGCTTTTGATGATCGCAAGTCAAGTCACCTTTCCCGTTCCCAAAAGCCGCGCTAAGCTGGATGAAAATACGCGAGGGTAGCATGTCGACAACACAGTTTTTTCAAACGCCTGAGGGGCGCCGTTTGGCCTATCACAAGTCTGGCGACGCCGGTCCGACAGTGGTTTTTCTCGGGGGACTCAAATCCGATATGGAAGGGACCAAGGCGATACATTTGGAAGCGTGGGCGCACGCACGCGGTCAGGCCTTTTTAAGATTTGATTACTCCGGCCACGGTGAAAGTGACGGACGATTTGAAGACGGGTGTATTGGTGATTGGCATCAGGACACGCTTGCAGCAGTTGATGCATTGACCACAGGGCCGCTGATCGTGGTGGGATCATCGATGGGGGGCTGGCAGGCTCTGCTTCTGGCGCGGGCGATTCCAGAGCGGATTGCAGGGATGGTCACAATTGCGGCGGCACCCGATTTTACCGAAGACGGGTATTGGGCATCGTTCTCGGACACCCAAAAACACGAGTTGGACACGCAAGGTTTCGTCGAGCTTCCGAGTGATTACATGGAACCCTATATTATTTCCAAGCGGATGATTGAGGATGGGCGGGACCAACTTGTCTTGCGCACGCCTTTGACGCTGGATTTCCCGGTCAGGTTTCTGCAAGGCACACAAGACACGGCGGTGAGCACATCCACAGCCGTGCGGTTGCTCGAGCATGCCGCGGGACCTGATATGCGCCTGACGTTGGTGAAAGATGCGGACCACAGGTTTTCGGATGAGACTTGTCTAAATATGATAATTCAGAGTATTGAGGAGGTAATTTCTGCCGAATAGTTTTCATTTTGCGATGTTTTTCGGTTTGGGGTATGACATCGACTGCCGATTGGGGATGATGTCTTGCCACGAGGGCTTTGATAGGGGAACCGTTCGGCGGGGGCGGTGTAATATGTCGGTCATCCGTCGGTTTTTCTGTCATAACCTTGGTATATAATTTATATATATCAATGCACTATGCATCATATTTTATGTTGGAGTGGTTGAATTGGAACAAAGAGTTAGTTTAATCACGCTTGGGGTTCAGGATATGGATCGATCCGCAAGCTTTTATGAGAAATTGGGATGGCAGCGCGTGCCCAGCCAAGACGGTGTGATTGCGTTTGATCTAATCGGGCAGACGCTTGGGCTCTATCCCAAAGACATGCTGGCCCAAGAACTTGGTATTCCTGCGGATGCGATCGGCGGCTTCAGTGGTATAACCTTGGCGCATAACGTACGCACCAAAGCCGATGTTGGCAGAGTGCTCGAGGCGGCCAAGGCGGCAGGTGGGCAAATTCTGAAACCCGCCCAAGACGTGTTTTGGGGCGGGTTTCACGGATATTTCGCAGATCCGGATCGCCACGTCTGGGAGATTGCGTTTAATCCATTTTCGCCGCTGTCCTCATCTGGTGCATTTCGCTGGCAAGGATATGGCGAACAATAGCGTAGCCGCCATGTCTTATGTTGACGTTGGTGGGGACGGCGCAGAGAGTGCACGTGCAAACAAGTGAAATGACAAGCAAACAGGGCGGAATGGAATGCAGGAACCGTTGGTTCTAATACCGGGAATGATGTGTGATGCGCGCCTTTTTGGCCCACAGATCGCAGAGCTTTCGGCGGATTTGTGCGTGATGGTGACTTCGATGGCCCATGGGGATCGGGTCGAAGAGATTGCGTCGCGCATCCTTGATCAACTGCCTGCAAAGTTTGCACTGGCGGGGCTTAGTATGGGCGGGATCGTCGCCATGGAGTTGCTGCGACGTGCCCCAGATCGCGTCACGCGTATTGCGTTGCTTGATACCAACCCGCTTGCAGAAACGCCGCAAAGCGCTGCGGCTTACGAACCGATGATCGTCGGCGCAAAGGCGGGGCGCCTCGAAGATGTGATTACAGGGTTTATGCGCCCAGAGTATCTCGCACCGGGGCCACAGCGGCCAGAGGTGCTTGCGTTGGTGCGCGATATGGCTTTGACATTGGGGCCAGATATGTTCGTGCGCCAAGCGCGTGCCCTACAGCGTCGCCGCGATCATCAGAGTACGCTGCGCAAGTGCAAAGTCCCGGCTTTGGTGTTGTGTGGTGAGCATGATGCGTTGACGCCCGTCAAACGTCACAGCTTTATGGCGGACCTTATCCCATTCGCAGAGCTACGTATCATCGACGGGGCAGGGCATCTTCCTACGCTTGAACAACCGGCGGCAACGACGTCGGCTTTGCGCGATTGGATGGCACAGCCCCTCGTGCTTCAGTAATAAATTGAAACGGAATGGTTTTTTACACATTTGCGAGGTGTAAAAGACGTTCCGCAAACAGAAACGGGACCCAGCGGGTCCCGTTTTGATGTTTTGATGTGACGCAAGTATTTACGCGGCTGCGTTCTTGTTTGCAGCACCTTTTCCCTTGGGTTTTGGGGCAGCAGCAGCCTTTGGGGCGTCGCTGTTGGCGTCGATAAAGTCCAACACCAGTGGACGGATGTTATTGCGCCAGCTTTTGCCTGCAAAGATACCATAGTGCCCTGCATCGGGTTCTACATGGCTTGCCTTTTTGCTGTCAGGTAGGCCTGTGCAAAGGTCCAGCGCGGCGATGCACTGACCGGGTGCAGTGATGTCGTCTTTGGCACCTTCGACTGTTTTTACAGCAACCGTTGTGATTTTACCCAGATCAACTTTGCGTCCATCGACAACAAATTCGTTCTTTGCAATTTCGCAATTCTTAAAGATCCGCTCGACAGTGGAGAGGTAAAACTCGGCTGTCATGTCCATTACGGCGAGGTATTCGTCATAAAAACGGTTGTGTGCGTCATGATCAGATGCTTCGCCGCGTGTGACGCGCATGATCTGGTCTTGGAACGCTTTTGAGTGCCGATCGCCGTTCATCGACATAAACGAGGCGAGTTGCAACAACCCAGGGTATACCATCCGTCCGACACCAGGGTATTTATACCCCACGCGTTGAATCATGGTTTCTTCGAGTTGACCCATTGTAACGCGGTTGCCGAAATCAGTGACTTCGGTGGCGTTTGCATCCGGATCGATCGGCCCACCGATCAACGTCAGCGACCGTGGCTGGGCTGCCGGATCTTCTTCGGCAAGATATGCGGTGGCTGCCAAAGTTAGCGGGGCGGGTTGGCAAACTGCAATCAAGTGAATGTCAGGGCCGAGGGCCTTCATGAAATCAACAAGATACAGAGTATAATCTTCGATATCGAATTTGCCTTCGGACACAGGAATGTCACGCGCGTTGTGCCAATCTGTGACGTAAACTTCACAGTTCACCATCAGGCTTTTGACTGTAGAGCGCAGGAGAGTGGCATAGTGACCGGACATCGGGGCAACCAGCAGTACTTTGCGGGCCTGTGTTTCGCGGCCGGCGACGTTAAAGTGGATCAAATCCCCAAACGGACGTTCAACAACGGTCTCGACATTCACAAGATGGTCTTTTCCGTCTTCACAGGTGAATGTGCGAATGCCCCAATCGGGCTTAACAACCATGCGCTGGAATGTGCGTTCTGTCACTTCACCCCATGCGGCCATCCACTGGAACATTGGGTTAGGTACCATCGAGAAAACCGGGTAAGATGCCATAGCAAGTGCAGAGGCGCCCATCCATTGGTTTGTATTTCGAATGGTATCCATCAAGTCATATGTGGCCATGTAGCGCATAGGCGTCTCCTGTGTACCCCCGTTATGAATTGGCAATTAAGTTGCCCGTGGAGGGGTGATTGTCATGCTGCGTAGCGGCGAGAATAGGGCGAAATATTGAATATGACAACAAAAGAGAATGCCGCAGGTGCAAATTTGGCGACTTTCAACGAAAATTTGGAGCGCGTTGAAGAGCTTTCAAAACGTCTTGTTGAGGTGATGACACACCACAAACCTTTGCGCAAAGATTTGAACTCACCTGACCAAGACGTTTTTATGAGTGCGGCCAACGCTTACATGCAGGCGATGATGTCGAACCCCGGCAAAATGATCGAGCATCAGTTGGACTATTGGACCAAGTCTGTGAAGCACTTTGTGGACGCGCAACATGTGTTGCTGCAGGGTAAAATTGCCGCAGCCCCCGACGAGACCCCTTCTGACCGGCGTTTTTCGAACCCCTTGTGGCAGAATCACCCGTATTTCAACTTCCTCAAACAGCAATATATGCGCAATGCCGAAGCGGTGCGTCAGGCTGTAAACGATATCGAAGGGATTGAGGGCAAGGATCGCCAGCGTCTGGAGTATTTTTCACAGCAGATCATCGACATGATGTCGCCGACAAATTTCTTGGGCACCAATCCGGATGTTCTTGAGAAAGCGATCGAAACCGATGGCGCGTCTTTGGTCAAAGGACTTGAGAATCTGATCGCTGACCTTGAGGCCAACAATGGCGAGCTTGTGGTGCGGCTGGCCGACGAAAACGCATTCGAGCTCGGACGCAATATCGCGACAACACCCGGCAAGGTCGTGTTTCGCAATCACATGTTTGAACTGCTTCAGTATACGCCAACCACAGAGACTGTGCATGAGACGCCGCTGATCATTTTCCCACCGTGGATCAACAAATACTATATTCTGGATCTCAAAGAACAGAACAGCATGATCAAATGGGCGGTCGAGCAGGGATACACCGTCTTTATCGTCAGCTGGATCAACCCGGACAGATCGTATTCCGACATTGGGATGGAAGACTACATCGAGGGTGGCTTTCTCACGGCGATCTCCGAAGTGAAAAAACTGACCAACCAGAAACAGGTTAACGCGGTCGGATACTGTATTGCAGGTACCACGCTGCATATGACGCTGTCGTTGATGAAAAAGCGCGGGGACAAGTCTGTCAAATCCGCAACCTTCTTCACCACATTGACCGATTTCGCTGACCAAGGTGAATTTACCCCGTTCCTGCAAGACGACTTTATTGACGGGATTGACGCGGAAATCGCCGAAGAAGGCATTTTGCGGTCCTTTATCATGCAGCGGACATTCTCGTATCTGCGATCCAATGACCTTGTGTATGGCCCCGCAATCAAGAGCTATATGCTGGGCGAAGCGCCGCCCGCCTTTGACCTGCTCTATTGGAATGGTGACGGGTCGGGGCTTCCTGGTAAGATGGCACATCAGTATTTGCGCCAACTGTGTCAGGGCAATGCGTTTGTGTCCGACGGGCTGGAGCTGTGCGGCGAGACCTTGCATATCTCTGACGTGGACATCCCGCTTTGCTCGGTCACATGTGAAACGGATCACATCGCCCGTTGGAAGGACTGTTATAGAGGTTTCCAGCAAACCAAGAGTCGGTCCAAGACCTTTATCGTCTCAGAGTCTGGCCATATTGCCGGGATCGTGAATCCTCCGAGCAAAAAGAAGTATGGCCACTATGTGAACAAGGACACCAAAGCATCGCCAGACCAATGGATGGCCGATGCAGAGTTCCATGAAGGGTCATGGTGGCCGCGGTGGGACACATGGCTGTCATCTCGGTCTGGCAAACAAGTTCCAGCGCGTGATCCGGGCGATTCGGAGCATCCAGTGCTCGAAGATGCACCGGGGACCTATGTAGCGACCCTCGCAACGCGTTGATTTTACTTGATATGTGAATTTATTCTGCAGTGCAGCAAAATAATACTTGAAATGCTGCGCTGCAGAAAGCATATTGTTTGCAGAACACCAACGCGGAATATTCCGCACATCGTTAAAGGACCTGTGAAATGGCTAATACACCTGACATGACAGCAATGCTCAAAGACATGATGGGCGCATTCCCTGTGGACACTTCTGCAATGGAAGACGCTTTCAAAAACACCGTAGCAATGAACGAAAAGTTCGCTGGTGTTGCTCTGGAAGCTGCTGAGAAATCTTCCGAGATCTCCAGCAAATGGACAAAAGACACTTTGGCTAAAATGAGCGAAATGTCCAAAGCCAAAGCAGAGCCTGCTGACTATGCAAAAGCGATGACAGATTTCGCATCTGCTCAAGCTGAAGTTGCTGCTGAAAACATGGCTGCTTTCGCTGAAGTTGCTAAAAAAGTTCAAATGGAAACTGTTGAACTGATGATGGCTGCTGGCAAAGACGTCACAGAAGAAGCTCAAGCTGCTGTTAAGAAAGCCACGAACGACGTGACTGCAGCCGCTAAAAAAGCGACTTCTAAATAAGATTACGCGATACTCCCTCGGTACCCATCTCCTCCCTAATGGTACCGATCGCGCGGGCGAGCCTCTGGCTCGCCCTTTTCTTTTGTTTCCTTTTCTGCTGCAGTCGCATAAAGTTTTCTGCAGCGCGCATAACTTGGGGAGAAGTTCGTGGCTGAAGCACAAAAAACGCTACTGATCAAACGGTACGCAAGCCGCCGTCTTTATAACACAGAGACCAGCGACTATGTCACGTTGGACGATATTGCGGGGTTTATCCGTGATGGTCGCGAGGTCCAGATTGTTGATCTCAAGACCGGAGATGATCTGACAAGGCAATATCTGCTGCAGATCATTGCAGAACATGAAAGCCGTGGCGAGAACATGCTGCCGGTGAATGTGTTGAATGACCTTGTCCGCAGTTACACCACGCAAGCCACCAGTGTGGTGCCGCAATTCCTGCAAGCATCGTTTGAGATGCTGCGTGAAGGCCAAGAGAAAATGATCGGTAATTTGGGGGGCGGGATGAAAATGCCGGGCCTCGAGGCGATCCAAGCCCAGCAAGAAGCCTTTCTCAAGGCGATGACGGGGGGATTGGGCACATGGGGAACCCAACCAGGTGCATCAAGTGAAGACACCACGCCATCCTCTGAGGGCGAAGATAATCTTAGCGATATCAAGAAGCAGCTCTCAGAGTTGCAAGATAAGCTTTCCAAGCTCAAATAAAGTAGTGAAAACGCAAAAGGCCCCGTTTATGCGGGGCCTTTTTGTATTTCTGGGTGTTTCAGAAATTAGGTGCCAAAGGCGCGCTCGGTCCCCATCACGGCATGGGCCGCGCTGGTCAGTGCACCAGAGATCACGTCCAATTCGGCTTGGGTCAAGCGTGCCGGAAGACGCACATCGCATGCTTGCATCAGCATGGCGCGGGTTTTTGGCAAGTCGGGCAGGGCCTTCATGAACTGCCAGTTCCAGAACGCACGCGCGTTATCGGTGGACTGACCGAATACCTGAACTTTGATACCGCGATCTTGGGCCGCGGCGGCAAAGGCTTTGATCTGGGTATCTGTCATGCCGTGCGTGTTGAATTGAATCGAGTCGGGCGCACGTTGTTCTGGTGCCAGCTTTTCGGGCACGTGCAGCCATGGGGACGCATTCAACGCTTTGGCCACATGGTCGTGGTTGGCACGGCCATCTCGCACGCGCCGTGGTACTTCGTCCAGTTGCGGGCGGATGATCGCAGCGGACAGGTTGTTCAAACGCAGATTATAGAGCGGCAACTTGTTCTGCCACTTTTGGAACGCTGCGGTTAAGTCGCCAGTGTTGTCGCCTTCGGGGGCTTTGTGCTTTTGCCACGTATGTTCGTATGCTCCGGACATGATGACGGCGCGCGCCACAAGGTCGGCATCATCCGTAACCAGAATGCCACCTTCGCCAGCATTAACCAGTTTATAAGACTGGAAGGAAAAACAGCCAACGCGCCCAATAGTGCCGATGTTGCGCCCATGCCATGTGGTGCCCAAGCTGTGGGCGGCGTCTTCGATCACGGGGATATTTCTGGCGTCGCACAGGGCCATAATGGCGTCCATGTCCGAGGTGTGGCCACGCATGTGGCTGATGATGACGGCTTGGATGTTATCTTTGAGGCGCGCTTCAAAATCGGCAAGATCGATGCGGTAGTTTTCACCGACTTCGCACAATACGGGCACACAATCTGCGTGCACAACCGACGATGGCACCGCAGCAAATGTAAAGCCCGGGATCAATACACGCGAGTCACGCGGCAAGGCCAACGCCTTGAGAGATAAGAACAAAGCCGCAGAACAGGACGACACTGCCAGCGCATATTTTGCCCCCAATAATTTGGCAAACTCTGCTTCCAGCAGGGCCACAGGCGCGTCTTGTGCAGATGTGTAACGGAACAAATCACCGGACTGCAGCAGGCGGTCAATCTCGTCTCGGGCAGATTCCGGAATTGGCTCGGCATCGTAAACGTTGGGCGGCAGTGTCATAGTTTTCACTTTTCTGTATCTATACTGAAGAATATATAAAACTAGTGCTGATGAAAATCCAGCCCCTGACCGTGCTCTGATGTGAATTTTGCATGAAGAAAAGGCCACAGGACTGACCCTGCGACCTTCTTGTCTATCGAAATCTGTCGTGCTGACTGCGGGTTAGATGCCCAACCTATCGCGCAATCCAAACCATGTCATCGCCATCACCAACAGTGGCGTCCGAAGACCTCCTCCGCCTGGAAACGCCGGGGCAGGGACCTTGGCTAGGGTATCAAACCCTTCGCTTTGTCCGGCGATCGCCAAGGCCATCAATTGCCCTGCATGGGTTGCCGTGCCGACACCGTGGCCGGAATATCCAGATGCGCTCAGGACATTTGGCGCGATACGGGTCAAATACGGCATGCGCTTCATGGTGATGCCCAATGTTCCCCCCCATGCATAGTCGATTTCGACGTCGCGCAGGTGCGGATAGATCTCGGTCATGGGTTTGCGCACGGTGGCCGCAATATCGGTTGGGAATTTGTATCCATAGTTTTCGCCCCCACCAAACAACAACCGTTTGTCATGCGACAGTCTGAAGTAGTTGATCACAAACTTGGAATCGGCGATGGCAACATCACGCCGTAACACTGTATCCAGCTCGGACTCTGTTAAGGGGCGTGTCGCGGCGATAAAGTTGTTGATGGGCATCACGCGAGCGGCGATCTTCTTCTCCAGACTGCCAAGATACCCATTACAGGCCAAGACCACATGTTCGGCATCAACCCGCCCTTGATCGGTTTGCACAACGGGGCGGCTTCCATGTTGGATGTTGTGTACATGGGTATTCTCATAAATCCGCACACCTGCAGCTTGGGCTGCACGCGCCAGCCCAAGGGCATAGGCCAGAGGGTGCAAATGCCCTGCACTCATATCCAAAGACCCACCGACATACTTAGGGGACGGACAGATATCCTGAAGCTGATCATGGTCCAGCGTTTCGATCTGGTCATAGCCATATTCGGTCTGCAAATGTGCGACATAGGCGTGTTCGTGGCGGACTTCGGATGCGCTTAGGCAGGCATGTGCAATACCCGGTTTAAAGTGACACTCAATATTGTGCTTTTCAATCAGACCCTTGGTGACTTGTTTGGCCTCTTCGGCCAAGAGCCAGAGTTTGTGCGCATCTTGACGCCCCACCAGCTTCTCAAGGCCGTCTTGCTCCATGCGTTGGCCGGACCCTAATTGACCACCATTGCGGCCAGACGCGCCAAATCCCACACGGTGCGCATCCAGTAAAACGACATCATAGCCACGTTCGGCCAAGTGCAGGGCAGTGGACAGCCCAGTATATCCGGCGCCCACCACACACACATCGGCGCGGGTTTCCCCCTTAAGAGACGGGAACTGGCTTAGCAATTCAGTCGAGGCCGCGTACCAGCTCTGGGGATATTGGCCTTGCGTATCATTCGAATAAAGAAGGTTCATGACACCTCACACACGTAATATCGGAAATGTTTCGGTATGCCCTCGACCCAGTGCATATTCTGGGTCGAGGTCGGAAGGCCCGAGATCAGACGTTCAGCAATAGATGTTCGCGTTCCCAAGGGCTGATGACCCCAAGGAACTCTTCGTATTCTGTCTGTTTTACGATGGAATAGACGCGTGCGAACTCTGGCCCCAACACATCGTGCAGCTTTTTTGCTTCGTCAAATAGCTCAAGCGCTGCTCCGAGTTCACGAGGAATCGCCTCTTCGCCGTCATAGGCGTCGCCTTTGAATTGGGCGTCTGGCTGTTCTTTTTCCAGCAAACCAAGATAGCCGCAAGCAAGGCTGACCGCGATGCCGAGATAGGGATTGCAATCCATGCCCGCCAGACGGTTTTCGACACGTCGGGCCGACGTCGAGGAAATCGGAATACGGATACCCGTTGTGCGATTGTCCCGTGCCCACTCTAGATTGATTGGGGCTGCGTGATCACGCACATACCGACGGTACGAATTTACATATGGAGCCATGACGGCAATCGCTGACGGCAGGTGATTTTGCAATCCGGCGATAAAGTGGAAAAACGCATCTGTTTCGCCGCCGTTTTCATCCGAAAAGATATTCTTGCCGGTTTTTGTATCCAAAATTGAATGATGGATGTGCATCGCACTTCCGGGCTCGGCCCCGATGGGTTTGGCCATAAACGTCGCATAACAGTTGTGACGCAGTGCGGCTTCGCGGATCAGACGCTTAAAGTAAAAGACTTCGTCCGCAAGCTTGACCGGATCGCCGTGCAGCAGGTTGATCTCAAGCTGGCCAGCGCCCCCTTCTTGGGTGATGCCATCAATCTCAAACCCTTGTGCTTCGGCAAAATCATAGATGTCGTCAATCACGGGGCCAAATTCATCCACCGCTGTCATCGAATAGGCTTGGCGTGCGGCGGCAGGGCGGCCAGAGCGCCCCATCATCGGTTCAATCGCCTTGGCGGGATCGATGTTGCGCGCGACCAGATAAAATTCCATTTCTGGTGCAACGACGGGTTCCCAGCCTTTGGCACGATACAGCTCGACCACACGCTTGAGCACATTGCGCGGGCTATAGGGGATGGGCGTGCCATCAGTGAAATAGGCGTCATGTATGACCTGAAGTGTCCAGTCGCCTGTCCATGGGGCCGCAGTGGTTGTCGCCATATCCGGGCGCAACACCATATCTTTTTCGATAAAGCCCTCGTCGCCAGCCGCTTCGCCCCAACCACCTGTGATTGTTTGGTAGAAGATAGAATCGGGGAGGTGGAAAAACTCCTGGCGGGCGAATTTCTTGGCTGGCACAGCCTTACCGCGCGCGATGCCCGGAAGGTCCGAAATGATGCATTCGACTTCGTCCAGCCGTCGACCCTCAAGATATTCCTGTGCAGCCGTGGGGAGCGATTTCATCCAGTCAGTCATTAGGACCTCTCTTTGCGGAAGAAATCCGCCATTTGATCTGCAAAGCTTTCGCTTGAAATATGGTCGTCCAATTGGGCTTGGGCGGCCTCCAAAAGATCGTCAGGGACGACGCCTTTTCCGCGGGTATTAATCAACCCTTCAATGACATCGGGGCCAAATTCGGGATGCGGTTGAATGGTCAAAATCTGATCACCATACAAGAGCGCCGCGTTTTCGCAGAAGTCATTTGATGCCAATACGACAGTCCCCTGAGGACGTTCGGTGACCTGATCTTGGTGCCACGCATTAAACGCCATTTCGACGCCGCCAAAATCATAGGTCTGACGTCCGACGGCCCAGCCACCGGAAAACTTTTCGACCTTGCCACCAAGCGCTTGTGCAATGATCTGATGTCCAAAACAGATACCGATCAAAGGTCGCCCTGCTTCGGCGATGCCTTGAATCAGCTGTTCAAGCGGCGGAATCCAAGGCAAATCTTCGTATGCGCCGTGTTTGGATCCCGTGATAAGCCAGCCATCCGCGGCCAAAGCCGAGTCAGGAAACTGACCATCTACGACGCGATAGACGTCAAATTCAAAGCCTTGCCCTTGAAGCAAGTGCTTAAACATATCCGAGTAATCCCCGATCTGCGCACGCAGGTCTTCGGGGGAATGTCCGGTTTGTAAAATACCGATTTTCATGTGTCACCGATTTTATGATCAAATTAACGCTAGTCGAGAGAAGCTCATGCCGCAAGAGGGGCGAACCTCGGTTGACCGTTGAGAAGCGACCTTCCGCGCGTGGTCACAAAAGACCGTGGGCGCGAAAGGGCTCAGACTCTTTCGAGATAGAGTTTCCAGTGATCATGGGGGGCAAGCTTGGCAAGGTCTTCAAACTCTTGGCGTTTGGTCATGACCAAATTCTTGATCAAAACATCAGGTAAACAACGCGCAATAAAGGCGTCATGTTCAAACACATCGATTGCGGCGCCCCAGTCTGGCGCAAGTTGCGGCAGGTCGTGGTCATAGGCGTTGCCGGTAATGGGGGCCGGGGCAATCATGCCTTCTTCGACGCCCTCAATGGCCGCGCCCAGCACGGTTGCGAGCATAAGGTACGGGTTGATGTCACCCCCTGCAACGCGGTGTTCAATACGGCGTGCTTGCGGCGCGCCACCCGGCACACGAATGGCCGCTGTACGGTTTTCATACGCCCAGCACGCACCGGTTGGTGCATGCGCACCCGGCACGAGCCGGTCATAGCTTGGCCCATGCGGTGCAAAGATCAACGTTGAAGCGGGCATCGCATGCACACAGCCCGCAATGGCCTGTTTGAGCGTCTCGGTCCCTTCGGGGCCACCATTGTCAAAGACGTTTTGCCCGTCGGCATCAAGCACAGAAAAATGCACGTGCATGCCGTTGCCAGCATCATCCGCATAGGGTTTGGCCATAAAGGTTGCGGCCATATTGTGCTTGCGGGCGATGCCTCTGGCCAACACCTTGAACAGCCAAGCATCATCTGCCGCGCGAAGTGCATTTTGGTGGTTCAGCGTCACTTCGAATTGGCCAAGACCGGATTCATTGATGATGGTTTGCGCGGGCAGGCCCATCGCGACACAGCCCTCATAAAGCTCTGTAAAAAATGCGTCAAACGCATCAAGTTCGTCTACGGACAGGATATCTTGGCCAAACAGGCGGCGGGATGATCTTGGATCAACAGGCGGCTGTAAATGATCACCTGTGTCATCAACAAGACTGAACTCCATCTCTGTGGCGGCCATGACCTGCCAGTTTCTTGCCGAATAACGGTCCAGAACGCTGATCAACGCCTGTCGCGGGTCCCCCAGAAACGGGCTACCATCCTCAAGTGTCATCGCCATTGGAACCAACGCAGATGGCGTGTCCAGCCATGGCATGGGGACCGCACCACGATCCGTGGGCAGCAAGACACCATCCGCATCGCCTGTTTCGAACACCAAAGGCGAGTTGCGCACATCGGCCCCCCAGATATCCACATTCAAGACAGACAGCGGCATTCTAAGTGCGCCGTTGCTCAGCTTTTTGCGAAACGAGGATGGCACGCGTTTTCCGCGCATCTGTCCGTTCAAGTCGGATACGGCGACACGAAGGGTTGAGAATTGCGATAAGTCCATGCTGGGCTCCATTGGCAGCTTTTGTGTGTTTTACCTTAGGCGATGGGGGGCTGTCACCATAATTTGATCAAAATATTTTCTTGAGGTTTCTTTTTGCCTGTGTGACCTGCGCCAAGCCGATATCTGCTCACTTTAATTTGGACACGGAATTTTGACTTGTCAGCGCGCGCGCAGCTATTCAGGGTTGTGCGAGTATGAACATTCTCAGAGGTATTTTTTATGACAAAGCTAACACGACGGGGCCTGATGGCGATGGGGGCCGCAGTCGCGCTGTTCCCGATGGCGGCTTTTGCAGCATCTGTGCCGGCTCCTGAGCCAGGCAAGGGGCTCATTGTTTTCTATCGCGGCGGTTCTACAGCAGGAAATGCTGTGCGTTTTGATATTGCGGATCAGAACGGCAATATCGTCGCTCATATGCAACGCGGCGCTGTACAACCGGTTTCGGTGTCCCCCGGCGCGCACGAGTTCTCGGTGCCTGATGCGAACAACACGTCCGGCGTCATTGACATCAAGGCAGGCGAAACCATCTTTATCGAAAGCTATATCGATGCGGCCACATTTGCCGGTAAGCTTCAGTTCCGGGTTGTCCCTGAGAAGCGCGCGTTGAAGACCATCGGCAAGATGTAAACGCTGTATACAGCGTTCAGCGAACACGCAAAAAAGGCCGGTCTCTTTGAGGGACCGGCCTTTTATTTATGGATATCTTAGCGAATGATGTTTGGCCGAAACCGCAACTTCACACGGCGCTCTTGTGGGAGATGTCGGTTCAATCGGGCGTTCACGAGGCCGAATACCCCAACTACACACAGTGTCAGAAGGATGAAATACCCCGCCAAGATCGGGTAGGGGATAAACGGGTTAAATGTCTTATCCGCGAAATAGTTGGCATAATACAGCGCATCGCCTTTCTGTCGCCACGCGGGAAAGCCACTAAAGTACACAAGTGTGGTGGCGTGGAACAAAAAGATGGCTTCGTTTGTATACGCAGGCCATGCCAACCGAAGCATTGTCGGCCAAATCACCCGCCGAAACCTGTGCCAACCTGACAACCCATAAGCATCTGCGGCTTCAATGTCGCCTTTGGGGATCGACAGCAGCGCCCCATAGAATATCTCGCCAGAGTATGCGGCTGTATTGCAAAACAGAACAACCAAGGCGCCCAGCCATGCGGCGGTAAACGGGGAAAACATCGGTGCGACCTGCTTGAGCGACAGAAACAGGAAGTATGCAAAGAAAAACTGGATAAACAGCGGTGAGCCGCGGAACAAAAAGATAAACCACTCCGAGGGTTTGCGCAGCCACGCAGAGCGTGCGTGTTTACCCATGGCAAGAGCGGTGGCAAAGAAGAACCCGGCCGCAAGCGCCAAGACGCCAAAATAGATGTTCCACAGCATTCCCGAGCCAATCAGGGTGAATTGCTGGCACAGGGTGAAATCTTGTTTCGGCAACAGCCGTTCGCCAATTCCGATCGAGCGAAGGGCATAGTCCTGAATTGTAATCCAACAGCTCATGCGGCGGCCTTTCTTTGGGCTTCGCCACCTGTCGTGGCCTGACCACGGGTGAGCCGTTTCATCAGCTTGTCCAAGAACACTTCAGAGACCTTGGTGAACATCAGGTAAAAGACCAGCAGAGCAAAGAAATACCACATCCGCCAATCTTGATGGGGGTATTCGGTGAATTTGGATGTTTTCGATCCGCCCAGTTCTCTTGCCCAATACACAATGTCTTCGACACCCAGCAGGAACAGCAAAGGGGTGGCCTTGATCAACACCATCCACAGGTTCGACAATCCGGGCAGGGCATAGACCCACATCTGCGGGACCAGAATACGCCAGAACGCTTGCCGGTGCGTCAGACCATAGGCTTCGGCAGTTTCAATCTGGGCCCGTGGCACAGCGCGCATTGCACCAAACATCACGTTTGCTGCAAATGCACCAAACACAATTGCAAATGTGAGAATCGCAAGGCTGAACCCATAGGTTTCATGCATCCATTGCGGTGAAGACGATAAGGGCATCTTGGCCGCGTCACATACGACAAAATCGTTGCCTTGGCGAACGGGCCCTGTCCAGTCAGGACAGAGAATTTTGTGGCGCGACCATTCGATGATCTGGTCCAGCGCAATCACAAAGAAAAGGAAAAACGCAATGTCGGGCACACCCCGAACAATAGCGATATAGGCTTTGCCGATCCAGCGCAGCGGTGCAATGCGTCCACGTGCGGCCATCGCGCCAGCAAATCCAAACATCAGGGCCACGGGGGCAGTGATTGCCAACAACAAGAGCACGGTGCCAAACGACGTATAGAACGCCATATGCTTACCGGTGGTCAAATAGCACGACAACCAAGCAATGCCATCGAGGGCAGAAGGATCAGAGCAGTATGAAAACATGATATAAAAAGGCGAGACCAAAATAAATTTTGGCCCCGCCTATGTCCTTGGCGCGCGCTTAGAAGCCCGGGCCGATTTCCCATTTGGTGATCAGTTTGTTCAGCGATCCGTCTGCCTTCATTGAGGTCAGAACCGCATCAAACTTCATCTTTAGATCTTGGTCGCTTTCGCGAAGACCCATACCAACGCCGCCACCGATCAGCTCTTCTTGCTTGAGCAGCATCAGGTCAGCATTTTCGTCTGCGATTGGCGACAAATAAGCTTTGTCGGCCAGAACAGCGTCTGCTTCACCATTGCGCACGGCAGCAACGGTTTCATCAGGTGTCGCGAATTCAACCAGTGTGGCGCCAGACGCGGCAACAAACGAGGCTTGGATTGTGCCGGTTTGTGCGGCCACGATGCCACCTTTGATGTCTGCATCGTCTGACATGGCCAGATATGCCGACGGATCAGGCTGGGTATAGTTTTGGGTAAAGTCGATGACTTCGTCGCGCTCGTCGGTGATCGACATGCCTGCGATGATGGTGTCATAGTTGCCGGATACGAGGTTCGGAATGATGGAATCCCACTCGTTTGTGACCCATTCACAGGTCAGTTCGGCGCGGCGGCACATTTCGTCGCCCAATTCACGCTCAAAGCCGTCGACTTCACCTTGGTCGTTCAAAAAGTTGTACGGAGGATAGGCACCTTCGGTACCCATGCGCACAACATCGCCATGGCTTTCGGCCATTGCAAAGCTTGCGGTCAGCGCCAGAGCAGCAGTGCTGAGGATTAGAGACTTCATACTATTTTCTCCCAGTTGGTATGAATTTATTATTGCGCAGAGGTTGCCGATAGGAACCCTTGCAAACGCTCGGTTTTGGGTGCGCCAAACAATGTGTCCGGATCACCTTGTTCTTCGATTTTGCCTTGGTGCAGGAACACAACATGGTTGGACACATCCGCGGCCATTTTCATGTCGTGGGTCACAATCAGCATGGTCCGGCCTTCGTCGGCCAAGGCTTTGATAACCCGCACAACTTCTTGTTCAAGCTCAGGATCAAGCGCCGACGTAGGTTCATCAAATAGCAGAGCTTCTGGTTCCATGCACAGCGCACGCGCAATGGCAGCACGTTGTTGTTGTCCACCGGACAACTGAGCGGGATAGACATCACATTTGTCACCGATACCCACCTTGTCCAGATATTTGCGGGCCGCATGTTCGACTTCGGCTTTGTCCCGGCCCAGAACCGTGACCGGTGCCTCCATGACATTTTGCAAAATGGTCATATGCGCCCACAGATTGAACTGTTGAAAGACCATCGACAGATTGGTGCGAATGCGCAGAACCTGTTTCCAGTCGTCGGGGTGGCGGTGATGGCCTTTGCCTTTCCAATGCACGGGCTCGCCCTTGAAAAGGATCTCGCCTTGCTGGCTGTCTTCCAAAAGGTTGGCACAGCGTAAAATGGTGGATTTTCCTGATCCAGAGGACCCGATCAAAGACACAACGTCGCCACGGTGGGCGGAAATATCCACGCCTTTGATGACTTCTAATTCGCCATACGCCTTATGCAGATCGCGAATTTCTATTACTGGAGTAGTTTCGGACAAAGATCGCCGCCACGTTTTTGTTACATTGTTAGACGCTAACTAGGACTTAAAAAACGGGTAAATGCAACTTCCAAAACGGGTGACTTTGCGAGAGTCTTCACAAAACGGATGGCAATATCGCCTGAACGGCGCGCGCGAGCATGAAATAATTGCCCCACCAGCGCCTAGAGCTGTGTCGGAACCGGTGGGATCGGGAGCTGAAGATACGCCGAAACCGGAAGCCGGGCGATTCCCTTGAGCCCTAAAATGGCTTGGTCCTCGCTGGACATGTCACGCACGGCCGCATCCAATGCGGTTTGCAGCGCTGGAACCGCGCTCGGGTCGGCGGTGATAAACGGGCCGCTTGGCACTGCTGGCATGCGGCCAATGACCTGCAGATCTTGCGCGAAGTCATCATAGCGGCGAATGAGTTCCCACGTCATAAAATCCACGGCGGTGAAGTCGGCTTGTTGTTCAGCCACAGCGCGTGCGGAAAGATAATGGCCGCCGGTTTGTAGCCGTGTGGTCGGGGCGAGGCCCAATTCGGCGAAATGCAGGGCGGGGGATGCCCAACCTGTTTGAGACCAAGGCGCGCTATAGGCAAATGTTCCGGTCGACAGATCGGACAGCGATGTCGACACCGCGTCGCGCCTTGCCAGATACACGCCAAACACGTGGCCAGCAGGACAATCGGTTAGACCGTAATCAGGGGTGCCAACCAAATGGACTTGGCCATGGAGATGGGTTTTGTACACCAGCCCGCAGGTTTGCCCCAAGATCAAATCTGGCGAGGTCCATAATGTCCAAAAATCAACATCACGCGTGAGCTGTGGTGGGCCATACCCCAATGCGTCGTGGATACGCGTCCAAAACCGGTCATGTGCAGGCGCCGTTTCAGGGCGATCATACATGCCGAGCATGGCCTTCATAGGCGCGCGTGAACCCTTTGGCGTGCCAAGGCACTGTCCCGATCGTTTATGCCAAGCAAGTTCGCGGCGAGACGCACAATCGAATCTTCTTGGGCATCGCGCACCCCATCTGCCAGAACCACCTGCCAGAGGGCTTCGACCACGCTGAGACGGTCATCATGAGGAACGGCGTCTTTGATCGCGCGGGTAAACCGGACGGTGTCTGGGGCCTCGGCCTCGACACCTTGGGCTTGCGTGCGCAACGCGGTCGCCTCAAAAGGTGACAGTGCATACCGCTGTGCAAGGACGCGATCAATTTGTGTGGCTTCGTCTTGGGAAAAATCGCCGTCCGCCCGTGCAATACGAACCAACAGTGCCGATAACGCCAGTCGTGCGTCATCATCTCCAAGGGTGTCTGGGCCTGAAGATGTCAGGCGTTTAAAAAAATCTCCGAACATACCACAAGATGTATGACGCCGATGCCGTCGCGACAAGCCTTGTTCTGTCATTGGGGCGCTGACGTCATAATGCAGCCCAAGAAACTTTTTCGCGATGCGGCGCCTAACGGATGGGGCAATCGTTGTCTTCGATCCCCAGAATTTTTTGGATTTCTAACAACGTCGCTTCTTCTTCTTGGGCATGGGTGCCGTCGACCTCCATGACCTGACAAAGCGTATGCAGCATTTCCAGACGATGCGGATAATCCACATTCTGTCGAATCAAGAGCGCAAAATCGGGCGTCCCCGGAGCTTGGGCCTCGAGTTTTTCGCAGGTGGCACGCATTTTTGCTGCATCAATGGGGCCAAGTGAGAAGGTTTTGGCCAATATGCGGTCAATTTCACCAATTTCGACGGCGTCATAGTGGTTGTCAGATTTGGCAACCCGCACCAAAAGCGCCCCAAGCGCCAAGTGTTCATCAGGTTCGGGCAGGGGCGCAGGGGCCTGTGGTACACCCTTGAGCCGGCGAATCAATCCATCCCACATCATCCGTCATACCCTTCGATGATGACCATGTTGTTCACGCTCACAGGCACACGAAGCGCCTTTGCCTTTTGATAAGCGTCGCTTTCATAGCATGCGACGGCCGCGTCATAGCTTGGAAATTCGATCACGACATTGCGTGTGCGTGCGGATCCTTCGGGGTTTATGTACTGGCCGCCTCGTATCAAAAATTTGGCCCCGTATTCTGCCAATGGTGCGGCATTCGCGGCAATATATTTTTGGTAGGCTTCCAAGTCATCGACTTCGACACTCCCAATCCAGTACCCTTTTGCCATCTGCATCCCCCAATTTTCAAAATAGCATGTGTTCAATTTGAAAGACGATGTCATCAATAGCAATCCCTCCGGGATCGGAATTGGAAATCAATATGCCCGCAAAGGGGCGCGATCCCGGTAATATGCGAAAACCAAAGTCTGAAATACCCTGATCGGGCGTCAGGGTCATACTGGCCAATGGCACACCTTGGCGCGAGAAAAACGTGGCCGTGATCGTCCCGCGCTTTTGTGCGGTGCCCAACGGGGTTTCATAACTGGTGTGCACCCGAAATCCGGCGGCAAACTGGTTCGTATCAAACAAGATGGCCAATGCCCCTTCGCCGCGCCCGGAAATGTTTTCAAACCCCAAAGGGCCAAGCGGCAGCACGGCATTTGACCGAAAACCGCGATGAAAGGCCACCGACAGGTTTTCCCCGTTTTCGTCAGCCTTGATTGACAGGGGGCGATGGGCAAACGGGTGCCCCAAGGTGTCATGCGGGGTGCCGTTTCCCGCAAGCGACTGCACAAGTGTTTGCCCTGCAAAATATGCACCCAGCCACGCGCCGTCACTACGGATCGGGGCATTCAGGTTAAAACCGGGTTCTGGTTTCTGAGGCAGGGTTTCAAAGGTGATCTTACCGGACAATATCTGGTTTAGATCATCATACGCCACTTGGGTGATTTGGGCGTGTGCAGTGCACGCCAGCAAAGCGAAAATAAGACAGAGAACACGCATATCTCAGGCTACTCTGCAATGCCGTGCGATGCCAAGAAAATTGCAGGGGAGCAAATGCAAACAGCACCCGCCGTCGGGGCGAGTGCTGTGAAGGTGCGATGCGCGGGTGGCGACGATATGTGCCTTAGACCAAGCGCGAATTTTCTTTGGCGGCGCGTACGAACTCTTTGAACAATGGATGTGGATCAAAGGGTTTTGATTTGAGTTCCGGGTGGAACTGTACACCAATAAACCAAGGATGATCCTGCCATTCAACGATTTCAGGAAGACGCCCATCTGGGGACATGCCTGAAAACTTCAGGCCACATTCTTCAAGCTTGTCGCGATAGGTTGTGTCGACTTCATAGCGATGGCGGTGACGTTCTTCGATCGCTGTTGTGCCATACACGTCTGCAACTTTGCTGCCTTCACCAAGAACGGCGTCATAGGCCCCGAGGCGCATCGTGCCGCCTTTGTCATCATCGTGCTTGCGCGTGACCTTGGCGTTGCCCTGAACCCATTCCTTGAGGTGATAGACCACTGGCTCAAAGCGCTTGCCGCCGGCTTCGTGATCGAATTCTTCTGATCCTGCGGTGCTGATACCGGCCACGTTACGCGCGGCTTCGATGACGGCCATCTGCATGCCAAGGCAAATGCCCAAATACGGGATCTTCTTTTCGCGCGCAAACTGTGCGGCTTTGATTTTTCCCTCGGTGCCACGTTCACCAAATCCGCCAGGCACCAGAATGGCATGGAACCCTTCCAGATGGGGCGCTGCATCCGATGTGTCGAACACTTCGGCATCGACCCATTTCACGTTCACTTTGACACGATTGTGCATGCCGCCATGTGTCAGCGCCTCTTTGATCGACTTATAGGCGTCTTCGAGCTGAATATATTTGCCGACAATTGCCACGTTCACTTCGCCATCGGTGTTGTGAATACGATCTGCGACATCTTCCCAAACACGCAGGTCGGGTTTTGGGGCAGGGGCAATGCCAAACGCATCTAGCACAGCTTGGTCTAGACCTTCGTGATGATAGGCAAGCGGCGCCTCGTAGATCGATTTCAGGTCATAGGCGGCCACAACGGCTTCTTTGCGGACATTACAGAACAGCGCGATCTTGCTGCGCTCTTTTTCTGGAATGGGCTGTTCGGAGCGACAGACAAGAATATCCGGCGCAATCCCGATGGACTGAAGTTCTTTGACCGAGTGTTGTGTTGGTTTTGTTTTGAGCTCGCCCGAGGCCGCCAGATATGGGAGCAGCGTCAGGTGCATAAAGATACACTCGCCACGCGGTTTGTCATGGCTGAACTGGCGGATGGCTTCGAAAAAGGGCAGACCTTCGATGTCGCCGACCGTGCCGCCAATTTCGCACAGCATAAAATCAACTTCATCATCGCCAACGTGCAAGAAATCTTTGATTTCATTGGTGACGTGGGGCACCACCTGAATGGTTTTACCCAAATAATCGCCACGCCGCTCTTTTTCGAGAACGTTCGAGTAAATCCGGCCTGAACTGACCGAGTCGGTGTTGCGCGCCGGTACACCCGTAAAGCGTTCATAGTGCCCAAGATCGAGATCGGTTTCTGCGCCGTCATCGGTCACAAACACTTCGCCATGCTCAAATGGCGACATCGTGCCCGGATCCACATTCAGATAGGGGTCAAGCTTGCGAAGGCGCACCGTGTATCCGCGTGCCTGAAGCAAAGCGCCCAAGGCCGCAGATGCAAGGCCTTTGCCCAGCGAAGACACAACACCACCTGTGATGAAAATATAACGTGCCATAAGTTGGCGACCCCCGTGAATTCAGTAGTTTTGCAAGCGCCCACAAGCAGAGAATCTGCCGTAGCATCACGGGACTTAAGTCTTATAGGATTCGCATAAGATTGGCAACAGAACCGCAAGATGCTGTTGCGGTTCCGAGTAAGTTGTCAATCTGTAGTGTTATTAAAGCGTTAGCCTGAAATCAGTCTGCGCGTGGAACCAACGGTACATTTTCACCTTCTGCCGGTGGCAGAAGATCAGAGACCGGAGCTTCGGGAGCTTCCTGAGTGGCCGCGGGTTGATCGCTGATGCGATCCATCACCGAACCACCGGCAGAGTTGCGCGCAGAAATGATCGTAAGTGCGATGGACGTACAGATAAATCCGATCGCCAAAATCCATGTCAGCTTGCCCATGGCAGTGGCTGCAGCACGTCCGGACATGGCACCGCCACCTCCGCCGCCGCCCATGCCAAGTCCGCCCCCTTCCGAGCGTTGCATCAGCACAACCCCAATCAGGGATAGCGCAAGTAGAAGGTGGATAATTAGGACAACGTTTTCCATGGGGACCTGTGCCAGCATTCGATATGTTCAGCGCGCTATGTAGGCAAGTTTCGAGCGCGGGGCAAGGAGGTTTCCGCACTAGACACCAATGGGGACGTTCTGGCAGGGTTCATCCTATGCCTCATGATCATGATCCAGACCATTATCACGCCGTTTTGCCCTCTGATCCAGCCTTGCGGGTCAAGGCTCTCGAAACAATTTTGACTGACAAAGGGTTGGTCGAAACCGCCGCGCTGGACGAAATTATTGATACTTATCAAAATCGTATTGGTCCGCAGAATGGTGCCAAGGTGGTTGCCAAGTTCTGGGACGATGCAGAATTTCGCGCCGCCATGCGGACCGATCCAATGCCCGCGCTCTCTGACTTGGGGTTTTATGGCCGCCAGGGCGAGCACATGGTGATGGTGGAAAACACACCAGAGGTGCACAATGTTGTCGTGTGTACTTTGTGCAGTTGTTATCCATGGCCTTTGCTTGGCATTCCGCCGGGCTGGTATAAATCTGATGCCTATCGTGCGCGCGTCGTGCGCGAACCCCGCAAGGTTTTGGCCGAATTTGGATTGGACATACCTGCGTCGCAAAAAATCCGGGTTTGGGATTCTACCGCGGAAATCCGTTATTTGGTGATTCCACAGCGCCCCAAAGATACTCAAGGCCTGAGCGAACAGGCGTTAGCGCGGTGGGTGACACGCAATTCCATGATTGGCACAGGCCTCGCGCGGGATCCTGACCAATGACGCGTGTGCATGACATGGGCGGGCGCTTTGGAGACGGTCCTGTTGAGGCTGATGATTCTGTCACATTCGAGAAGGAGTGGCACAAAAGGGCGCTGGCCCTGACGTTGGCCGCAGGGGCCTTGGGACGCTGGAATATCGACTCGTCGCGCCATGCCAGAGAATGCCTTAGCCCGAAAGATTACAGTCGATTTTCATATTACGAGAAATGGATGGCGGCTCTGGCGGATTTGCTGGTGGACCGAGATTTGGTCACGCTGGATGAGCTCAAGAGCGGGCACGGGCACGGGGTTTCCGATGTGGCGAACAAGGCGTTACGCGCCCAAGACGTTGCCAAGGTGTTGGCCTCGGGCAGCCCATATACGCGGGCATGTGATGTGGCACAGCAGTTTTCAGCAGGCGCACGTGTGACAACACGTCGTCCGGCGGGCAACGTGCTGGTTGACGGGGGGCATAGCCGCTTGCCAGCCTATGCCGCTGGTGCGACAGGCACGGTTGTGATCTGTCACGGGGGGTATGTCTTGCCCGATTCCAATGGGCATTACTTGGGCGATCAACCCGAACCCCTGTATGCGGTGGCGTTTGAGGCTCAAGACCTGTGGGGCGCACAAGCCAATGCCCAAGATGAAGTGATCTTGGATATTTGGCAAAGCTATTTGGGGCCCGCAGAATGACCCATGACGTTGAAAAACCCGCCCCCGTGTTCGAGGCGCCGTGGCATGCGCAGGTGTTCGCGCTGACCGTGCATCTGAATGAAACCGGCGTTTTCGCATGGTCAGATTGGGCCGCGGCATTTGGCGACACACTGCGCCAGCACGGAACCTCCAAAAGCCTGAACGGTGGCGAAGACTACTTTGTCGCATGGCTGGAAACGCTTGAACGCGTTCTGCAGGACCGCGCGCTTGTCGATGCAGCGGCGCTTGCGCGGATGCGCGGTGCGTGGGAGCAGGCGTATCTGGCGACTCCGCACGGAGCACCGGTCAAACTTTAGTCTTCGACGTCATCCATGTCGTATTGGCCCGACAGCATCCGGCGCACAATTGACCATCCAAGCCCGATCCCCAAAACCGCAGACAGCGCGAAAATCCCGATCCATGTGTTCAGGTTGTTATTGTCCAGCGTCAACAGGTGCCAATCATACAAAACCCAAATCAAGGCACAGACGACCGACAGCACCAAAAACATGCCAAACCCGCCGATAGAGCGCAAAGTCGCCCGCAAATAAATTATATATCCAATCAGCAGCAACAAACCGAGCAAAACCGTTAACGGGGTTTCGTCCATATAGTTTGCCGCACTCCAGCGGACGTAATTCCACTGTGTTGGGTTAAATGTAAGGGCCAATAATAGAAAGGCAAAGACCCAACGCAGGAACAAGCCCATCGGTACTCCAATCGATTTTTGTCCATTGGTTTGCGAAAATTTCGCGCCTCTGTCCAGTGCTGCGGCACATTTGCGGTTTCACGTCGCGGGTAACATGGCTAAAAGGGCGCGGGTTTGACCTTTGAAAGGACCGGATAATGGCCAATGTAGTCGTCGTGGGCGCCCAGTGGGGCGACGAGGGTAAAGGCAAGATCGTTGACTGGCTCAGCGAACGCGCAGATGTGATCGCGCGTTTTCAAGGGGGCCATAACGCAGGCCATACTCTGGTTGTGGACGGTAAGGTCTATAAATTGCATGCGCTGCCTTCGGGTGTTGTGCGCGGCGGCAAGCTGTCGGTGATCGGCAACGGCGTTGTTTTGGATCCGTGGCATTTGGTCAAAGAGATCGAAACAATCCGTGCACAAGGGGTTACGATTTCTCCTGAGACGCTGATGATCGCGGAAAACACACCGCTGATTCTGCCGTTTCACGGCGAATTGGATCGTGCGCGCGAAGATGCCATCGGTGTCGCCAAGATTGGCACAACCGGTCGTGGTATTGGTCCGGCTTATGAAGACAAAGTGGGCCGGCGTTCTATTCGCGTGGCTGATTTGGCGGATGAGAAAACGCTTGAGTTGCGTGTGGATCGGGCTTTGGCACATCATGATGCGCTGCGTCGTGGGTTGGGCCTCGAGCCTGTGGATCGGGTTGGCCTGATCAAACAGCTTAAAGAAATTGCGCCGGTCATTCTGGAATATGCCGCCCCCGTGTGGAAGGTTCTGAATGAAAAGCGCAAAGCGGGCAAACGCATCTTGTTTGAAGGCGCGCAGGGCGCACTTTTGGACATCGATTTTGGGACATATCCGTTTGTCACCTCGTCGAATGTGATCGCAGGCCAAGCCGCAACAGGCGTTGGTGTGGGGCCCGGGGCGATTGATTTTGTGCTGGGGATTGTCAAAGCATATACCACGCGCGTTGGCGAAGGTCCGTTCCCAACCGAACTTGACGATGACGATGGTCAGCGTTTGGGCGAACGGGGACATGAATTTGGCACAACCACGGGCCGCAAGCGTCGGTGTGGTTGGTTTGATGCCTGTCTGGTGCGCCAAACGTGTGCCACCAGTGGCGTGAACGGGATTTCGTTGACCAAGCTGGACGTTTTGGACGGCTTTGAGACATTGAAAATCTGCACGGGTTACGAATTGGACGGCAAAATGCTGGATTATCTGCCGACTGCGGCGGATCAACAGGCGCGTTGCACACCCGTTTACGAGGAAATGCCGGGTTGGTCAGATTCAACCGAAGGCGCCAGAAGCTGGAATGATCTTCCTGCCAATGCCGTGAAATATGTGCGTCGGGTTGAAGAGCTGATTGGATGTCCGGTGGCCATGTTGTCGACATCGCCCGAGCGCGAAGACACGATTCTTGTCACTGACCCGTTTGCTGACTGATGGCGTTGTCCTACAAAGCGCGTCGACGGTGGGCGTTGGTGGTCCTTTTGGTTGGATTGCCGGTGTATATCGTTGTCGCCCTCAATTTGGTGGCATTAATTGAGCGACCGTCGATACTGGTCGAGTTCGCGATCTATGTCGGGCTAGGGATTGTCTGGATATTGCCATTCAAGAAGCTCTTTAAGGGCATTGGCCAGGCTGATCCGGATGCTCCACCAGATGATGGCCCCGGTTATTAAGCATAAGAAAAGGCGCGCAGGATATTCTCCTGCGCGCCTTTTCTCTATTCACCAGCCTTGCGGCGCGCGGCTTAACCGGCTGCGCGATCCTCTGGCTTGAAGCTGATCCGCTCTGACGCTGTAAAACGACCATCAGGCAGTTTCTCAATTTTGTTCTGACGCAGCAACTGGCCAAAGCCACGCAAACCGTCTTCGCGGGTAAAGTTGTCTTCGTCCATATCGCGTGCCATCCGCATCAGCATCGGGCGTGAAAACCGGTCGTGGCCTTCGACAAATGTCAAATACGACGCCGCAGCTTCGAGCATGTCGGGCAGGTTGTTGGCGCCCATGTTCTCTGCATATTCTGCGAAGTTGCTTACTTTTTCCTCGGGCGCGCTAACCGGGGCAGCCGGAGCCACTGGGGCCTCCGTCCGGTCAGCGGCCGAGACACGGCGCGGGCGAACAGGATCGCGCTGTGTGGTATCGGTTTCTTGGGTCGGAGCATCGACACGCTGCTCTGCCACTAGTTTAAGAGGTGCAGGGCCATCCTCGCGTGAAGGCCGTGGCGCAGAGCCTTGTTCTGCTTCGGAATTTGGAACTTGCGGCCGCTTGGGGCGTGCGCCTTGCAAGGGTTGAACCACGCTGGCCAAATCGTCCCGATACGCTTCGGATCCGTCAGTTGTATCGCGCAGTTCTTGCCCAGCAGCCTTCTCGGCTTTGGTCGCGGCAACAGCGGCACGCAGATGGGCAATGGCGCTGCGTCGGCGGCTGCCTTCGGGTTCGTCCATCTGGTTGTCGGTCTCTGCCATCAGTCGGGACACATCCACATCTGCGGCGGCCACATCCTCGACCATCACCGCGTCCTGTGATGGCTCAATTTCTGGGGCCACATCTTGCGCAGCGTCTTCCTCGATTTCGGCGTCTTCGCCCAACGCATCGGCACGATTAAGTTCCGCTTCAATTTGCGCCAGTTCCGCGACCAGATCGGCCTCGTCTTCTGGGGTCAGAGTGCTTTCGGATGCGCGGGCTGCGTCACCGGACACAGGTGCGACCTCGGCTTCAATCACGTCCTGAGCAGCGTCTGCGCTGTCAGTGGGGTCTTCCTCGGCTTCCAAAACGCCGCTTGTGACGGCATCTTCAAAATCTTCACGCTTCATGCGAACGACACGGGCGCGCACCGGACGTACGGGGGTTACGGTTTTTGGCGTATCGTCATTGTCTTGCGCTTCAGAAACCTCGGTTTGGGCCTCGGCATCTTGCACACGCACATCGCTTTCAACGGCAGCCGTCGCCATTGCGTCATCGAGTTGTAGTACCGACTCGCTGTCGTCGACATCAGGGGTCATCAGGTTTTCGGCATGCTCGTCTTCAGAAAAATCATCTTCTTCCGGCTGAGCGTCTGCTTTGGATACGACGGCGCGAATCCGGCGCAACTTGGCGGCGATGCTGTCGTCATCATGATCAATTGCAGGCGCAAGGTCTGAAACGGTTTCCGCCTCTGGCGCTTCCATAATTTCGGCCTCAATGATCTCCTCAGCGGCATCATCTACAGAGTCGTCCAGAGCAACCTGATCGTCATTGTCGTCTGTATCCGAGAGGGACGCAAGAATATTGCTGATCTCCGGTGTGTCCGAAACATCAACAATTTCAATCTCTTGTGTGTCCTGAATCTCTTGTTCTTCAAGGACCTCTTCGTCGGACACGTCTTCTGACACAGCGTCTTGGGGAACAACAGAGTCGCCAGCGTCGGTCACAGTATCATGTGTGTCGTCATCAGCAGAGGTTGCGCTTTCGACATCCGGTACGATCTCTTCTGAGACTGCGGTTGGCTCACTTGCCACATCTGGGGCGGCCTGCGGGGCCTCGGGTTCTGGTGCGATCTCGGCGTCGGCCTGTGCCGCAGGGGCGGTCAGGACAATTGCACCATGTTCCGTGCGCGCCTGTACACGTCTTTCGATTTCTCGCTCGGCGATACGCGCCAACATTTCAGCGTCTGGCGTTGGCGGTTCTGCGCCAAAATACCTGTCGTCACCTGCGAGGTCTCGAAAATACTCGGCGATGGCCTTCATCGTATCAAACGAGTCATCGAATCCTTCAAGGGTGCAGGAAAAAGTCCCGTATGAGACTGTTAAAACTTTGCTATTCGTAACCATAATATGCGGGTCCTTTGCACTACTCGATGTTGTGTTTACCACGACAGACAAGACGAAAGCTGACCGATTCTGTGGAATACAGGGTATCATTTCAGGGCCAGAATGTGGCGCGTTTCCTTTTTAGGGGTATTTTGAGCGAAAATGACGGACATTGTTCACAGTTTGGAACCAATCACATTGGTTGGTGCCGGAATCTCTACAATCCAAGACCTAGAGCGTTGCCGCGTGCTGGCGCCGCGGGTGATTGCTGCCGACGGAGGCGCGCTGGCCTGTCTGAAATATGGGGTCACACCCGAGGTGGTGCTTGGCGATATGGATTCGGTTCAGGGCGCATTGGATTTGGGATTGCCAACCGATCGCCTTCATCATGTTGCCGAGCAGGAGAATACAGATTTTGACAAAGCCCTGAGCCACATTCGCGCGCCTGTCGTGCTGGGGGTGGGGTTTAGTGGAGCCAGACTGGACCATCAACTGGCGTGCTATAATACGCTTGTCCGCCATCCAGATCGCCGTTGTGTGATCTTGGGTGACACTGACATCGCCTTTTTGGCGCCCCCGTCGCTGGACTTGCCGCTCGAGGCAGGCACACGTGTGTCGCTGTTTCCGATGGCTTTGGTCGAAGGCGTGTCTGATGGTTTGGAATGGCCGATCAAAGGACTGGTCTTTACACCCGACGGGCGGGTTGGGACCTCGAATGCCGCTCAGGGTCCGGTATCGTTGGTGTTTACGGCACCAAAGATGTTAATCATTCTGCCGCGTGCATGTCTTGAGCTTGCGGTGGCTGCACTGGCGCGCCAGCCCGGCTCATGGACCGCTCTCTGAAGACGATATAGAGCCCTGCACCAAGTGTGATGGATATTCCAAGCGACGCCAGACCGTTGGGCAAATCACCGAACACAGCCCAGCCCATAAGCGTTGCAAAAGGGATTTCCAGATATTGCATCGGCGCAAGCGTGGCCGAAGGCGCATATCGGAGTGACCATGTCATGAGAAGATGTGCGAGCGTACCAAGACTGCCAATCACCAAAAGCAGGATTTGAGTTTGCACATCGGGCAGGGCAGGCACCAGATCAGTTTGGGTTGCGAGAGGCACAAGGAGCAATATCGGCAAAATGAGAACCGTGGCCATGGCTCCGCTGACGGCCTGAAGGGCAATCGGATCGGTGTCTTTGGCGATTTTGCGCGTCAGCAGCATAAACAATGAAAAGACGACAGCCACCACAAGCGGCAGCAATGCTGGCCAGCCCACCGTGGCAAAGCTTGGTTGTATGACAAGTAACGTGCCAATGAAGCCGACGCTGCACGCGATCAGACGCCTTGCCCCGACATCTTCGTGCAGCACGTATTTTCCCAAAATCAACATGAAGAACGGCATGACAAAGGCGATCGCTACAGCGTCTGCCAGAGGTAAATATCGAAGTGCGGTGAACATGGCACCAATTCCGACGATATGCAGGCCCGTACGATAGAATGCCAGCCGTAGGAGATTAAAGGACATGCGCCAATGCCGGCCTGTGATCCAGACGATTGGGATAAGAAGCGCCGTCTGAACTGCAAACCGCACGAACAAGAGATGTCCTAAAGGTACGGATTGACCCAAAATCTTTGCAATCGCATCCCCAAGGGGCGCGATGATGCAAAATCCCAGCATCAAAGATATGCCAAGCAAAGGACGATCGTGAGTCATGGAGAAAGGCTAGGGCGAATTCACCAAAGAGGCAATCAACTTTAGATTGATTTTGGGGATTCGGAGAAAAGCGTTGATGCGATAGCCGCTCGAAACGGCGAATGTCCGGCACTCTTCGTAGTCACGAGGCCAACACGTCATCATTTTTGGGGGAGGGGGCCGACTTGCGGAGAGGCAAGACGTGTCCTGCCCGCATCAGATGGTGCGGACAGGACTTTATGCTGTGGCTTAGATCGCCAGATATTCCGCGCGCAACTCTTCGTTTGCGAGCACTTCTTCGGCGGCGCCGTCAAAGACAATTCCGCCCGTATCCAGAATGACCGCACGGTCTGCCAGTTCCAGAGCACGCACCGCGTTTTGCTCAACGATAATCGTCGTCATGCCTTGTTCTTTGATCAAGCGCAGAGTCTTTTCGATTTCGTCAACGATCACGGGGGCAAGCCCTTCGTAAGGCTCGTCCAGCAACAACACCTTGATGTCGCGCGACAAGGCGCGGGCAATTGCCAACATCTGCTGTTCACCGCCAGAAAGCGTGACACCTTCTTGCTTGCGGCGTTCGCCCAGACGCGGGAACAATTCATACAGGCGTTCGATTGACCAGCCGATAGGCGGGGCGATTTGTGCCAGCTGAATGTTTTCCTCGACCGTGAGGCCAGGAATGATGCAGCGATCTTCTGGCACAAGACCAATGCCGACCGCAGCCGCTTCATAGCTTTTCATCAAGTGGAGCGGTTTGTGATCCAGCCAGATTTCACCATGAGTCACCTGAGGGCTGTCCATGCGTGCAATCGAACGCAGCGTCGAGGTTTTGCCAGCACCGTTCCGGCCCAGAAGGGCCAGAATTTCGCCCTCGTGCACGTTGAACGAAATGTTCTGCACGATATAGCTTTCGCCATAATAGCTTTCCATGTTCCAGATCGACAGGAACGCGGGGGCTGTTTCCGCGTGGCTGTGGCCTTTGGAGAAGTCGGGTTTCACGTTCATCTGATTTCTCCTTACGCTGACTCACCCAGATACGCTTCACGTACCTTGGGGTGGCCTTTGATGTTTTCCGGCGTGTCCTCGACCAGCGGTGTGCCCTGAGCCAGAACGGTGATGCGTTCTGACAGCGAGAAGACCACATGCATGTCGTGTTCGATGATGGCGATTGTGATGTCGCGCTCTTCTTTGATCTGCTTGAGCAGGTCGATGGTGTTATTGGTATCCGCACGCGCCATACCGGCAGTAGGTTCATCCAATAGCAACAGCCGAGGTTCCTGCGCCAAGCACATGCCGATCTCGAGGCGACGTTTATCGCCCCGTGACATGGACGAAGAATGCATATGGCGCTTGTCTGCCATATTCATGTCTTCAAGCATGGCTTCGGCTTTTTCCACGATGTCTTTTTCGTTGTGCATGTTTTCAATTGCATGCATGCGGAACGACCCGTCGCGTTTGGCGAAACAGGGGATCATCATGTTTTCCATCACGCTCAGTTCACCAAAGATTTCCGGTGTCTGAAAGACGCGGGAAATGCCCATCTGGTTGATCTCGAACGGTGTGCGCCCCAGAACCGACTGTCCGTCAAACATGACAGAACCGGTGTCGGGGATCAATTTGCCCACCAGACAGTTGAGCAGGGTAGATTTACCAGCCCCATTGGGGCCGATGATCGCGTGGACAGTGTTCTCTGCCACGCTCAGGTTGACATCGCCCAGAGCCTGCAGGCCGCCGAAACGTTTGCCAACGTCTTTGACTTCAAGAATTCCCATCAATCCGTCTCCTTATTCTGCAGGTGTGGTTTTGGCGTTGGTGTCATCATCGGATTTCTTCTTGACCATGCGAGAAATACGTTGACCACCTTCGACAAGGCCACCAGGCAAGAAGGTCACAACCAGCATGAACAGAATACCCAAAGTCAGATGCCAGCCTTTGCCGATGAACGGGTGGATCAAGAAGACCACAAAGTCCTCGAGGCCGTCGGGCATAAAGCTAAACCAGTTGTGCAGCACGGTATCGTTGATCTTCGAGAAGATGTTCTCGAAGTACTTGATAAATCCCGCGCCCAATACTGGACCGATCAAGGTGCCTGTCCCGCCAAGAATGGTCATCAGAACAACTTCGCCTGATGCGGTCCATTGCATACGCTCAGCACCAGCAAGAGGATCCATCGACGCCATCAGACCGCCTGCCAAACCAGCATACATGCCAGAGATCACAAAGGCTGCCAGCGCATAGGGACGCGGGTTCAGGCCCGTATAGTTCAGACGTGTCTGGTTCGATTTGATCGCCCGCAACATCATGCCAAAAGGTGAGCGGAAAATGCGGATCGACAGATAGAAGGCCAGCAGCATAATGATGCCACACAGATAGTACCCAGCGTTGAACTGGAAGGCCCATGGGCCCACAACCATCTCGTAGGTCGAACGCATTTCAAGCCCAAACAGTGATGTGACCGGAATGGATCCGTCAGCCGTGGCCGATTCACCAAGAATACGTGGGTCATTCAGGGTCAGTTGCAGACCTGTTTCACCGTTGGTGATTGGGGTCAGAACCGAATAGGCAAGGTTGAACGACATTTGGGCGAACGCCAGTGTCAGGATCGAAAAGTAAATCCCCGAGCGACGCAGGCTGACAAAGCCGATCAATACTGCAAACAGGCCCGAGACCACGATTGCCAGCGCAATGGCGGGAATAACGTTCATGCTCAGAAGCTTGAACATCCACACAGCAGAGTAAGAACCGACACCCAGAAATGCTGCGTGACCAAAGGAGAGATACCCAGTCAAGCCAAACAGAATGTTGAAACCAATGGCAAAGATACCAAAGATCACAAAGCGTTGCATCAGATCCGGATAGCCAGCGTTGAACTGTGCCAAGCCGCTATCGGACGGGAAGGGGTTCAGGATGAAAGGCGCAAACATGACCAGAGCAGCCACGATGACCAGAAGAGAAGTGTCTTTTTTGTTGAGTCCGAGCATAGCTTATTCCTCCATCACGCCTTTGCGGCCCATCAAACCACGAGGGCGGGTGAGCAGGATGATAATTGCGACGACGTAGATGATGATTTGGTCAATCCCTGGGATCAGCGACTTGATTTCGTTCATCGAGGCAAAGCTTTCGAGAACACCAAGCAGGAACCCGGCCAGAACGGCGCCTGGAAGGCTGCCCATGCCGCCGACAACCACAACCACAAAGGACAGCACAAGAAAGTCCATACCCATGTGATAGTTCGGAGAGTTGATCGGTGCATACATGACACCTGCCAAACCTGCGACCGCGGCCGCAATGCCGAACATGATGGTAAAGCGCTTGTCGATGTTGATGCCCAGCAAACCCACGGTTTCACGATCGGCCATACCTGCGCGGACAACCATCCCAAAGGTGGTGAACTGGAGGAAGGCAAAAACGCCACCAATAATAATCGCAGAGAAGGCAAAATATACCAAACGCCAGTAGGGGTAGATGATCGCGTTCGGGTCGAACCCAAGCATGACGCCAAAATCAAACGACCCCTTGAACACATCTGGTGCGCCGGTGGGGATCGGGTTGGCACCAAAGAAGTATTTCACCACTTCTTGCAGAACGATCGCCAAACCAAAGGTCACAAGAATTTGGTCTGCGTGCTCACGCTTGTAAAAGTGCTTGATCAGGCCGCGTTCCATGATGAAGCCAATACCGATCATAATCGGGATCGAGAACAAGATGGCCAGCGGCACAGCCCAGTCGATAATGGCCGCGCCCGTCTCGGCACCGAACCACTCCATGACATAAGGCGTTTTTACTTTGAGTGGATTTCCCAAAAAGTCCGTTTGTGTTGGATCAACGGTCTCAAAGCTCAGGTTTAGAATTTTGCTGAGTGTGACGGCGCAGAATGCCCCGATCATAAATAGTGCGCCGTGGGCAAAGTTTACCACGCCCAGCGTACCAAAAATAAGTGTTAGCCCCAGCGCGATCAGCGCATAGGCCGAGCCCTTATCAAGCCCGTTCAGGATCTGCAGGATAATTGCGTCCATGGTCCCCACCTGTGTGTTTCTTTGAAAGCTTTCCGTGCTCGGGTCCTGTGCATTGACAGCCGCAAGCCGGGAAAGAGAAAACCGGTCGCGCAAAGGCGCGACCGATCAATTGCATCAGGATTAACCTGCGTTACACGTACCCAGTGCACCACCAGCGAACATGGGGTGATCTGGCGCATACGTAACCTGCGACGCCGGAGTAACTTCGACAACTTCAAGAAGGTCGAACTCGGATGTCGGGTTCTCTTTACCGCGCACAACCAGAACGTCTTTGAAGCACTGGTGATCTTCGGCGCGATACAGCGTTTTGCCGTTGCCCAGACCATCAAATTCAAAGCCTTCCAGAGCTTCAGCCACACCACATGGGTTATGTGTGCCAGCACGCTCACATGCATCTGCATACAACAGTGTCTGACAATATACGGTGTGTGCCGCCTGTGAGGGGGGGAAGCCGTATTTGGTGCCGAACGATTTGACGAATGCTTTGGATGCATCGTCTTGCAGCGACCAGTGCCAGTTTGTGGAGCCGTGGATGCCCTTAACGTTTTCACCAGCACCCTTCGCCATCAGGCGTGAGTAAAGTGGAACAACGATTTCGAACTGTTTGCCGTTCACGATTTTCTCGCGCAGGCCAAACTGAACCGCGTTGGTCAGCGAGTTCACCATGTTACCGCCGTAGTGGTTCAGAACCAGAACGTCAGCACCCGAGTTCAGAACTGGTGCGATGTAAGACGAGAAGTCAGTCGCAGCAAGAGGTGTGCGAACCTTGTTCACAGTGTTCCAGCCCAGAGCTTCGGTCGCGGCTGCGATCGACTCTTCTTGGGTCCAGCCCCATGTATAGTCAGCTGTCAGGTGATAGGCATTACGATCGGTGCCGTAGAGGTTCTTAAGAACCGGTGCCAAAGCTGCGCCCGACATGTACCCGTTAAAGAAGTGACGGAAGCCGTTGGCCTTCTTGTCTTTACCAGTTGTGTCGTTCGAGTGGGTCAGACCCGCCATAAAGATAACGCCAGCTTCTTGGCAGAGACCTTGAACAGCAATCGCAACACCCGAAGAAGAGCCGCCAGTGATCATCACTGCGCCATCTTTTTCGATCATCGACTTAGCGGATGCACGTGCAGCGTCAGATTTGGTCTGTGTGTCGCCTGTGACGAAGTCGACTTTTTTGCCCATGATGCCGTTGCCTTGCAGGGCTTTGGACGAGAAGGTGTTCATCATGCCGCCGTCGCCGCCACCATTCAGGTGCTCAACAGCAAGTTCATAGGCGCGCAGTTCGTCAGCACCTTCGTCAGCATATGGGCCGGTTTGCGGTACGTTAAAGCCCAGCGTTACATTCGGGCCAGTTGGCTCGTTTGTGTAAGCAGCAGCAGAAGACGCAGTAAAGATGGTCGGCAGTGCAACGCCAGCGCTTGCAACTGCGCCAGTCTTAAGAACACCACGACGTGTCATATTCGTTTTGGACATGTAATCCTCCCGTTTCGTGAAACATGACGCAGGGCTCCTCTTCCCACGCGCCAAACGCACTATTGTGCAAATCTATTATCGTGGGCAGATAGAAAATTTCGCAACAACTGCTTTGTGAGTAACAATTTTTTTGTAAATTAATCGACAGCGTTGTACTAATTGTTGTAAAGAAATTATTCTGCATCGCAGAAGGTGCTTGAAAAGACCAAGGAAAATCATATGGCCCGCGACACAGTGACCGGAAGCCGAATTCGCGAAAGACGCATCGTTGCCGGCATGCGGCAGGCAGAGCTTGCGCGCGAGGTTGGCATTTCGGCATCTTACCTGAATTTGATCGAACATAACCGTCGAAGAATCGGCGGGAAGCTGCTTGTTGATATCGCGCAAATATTGGGTGTCGAGCCGTCTTTGCTGAGCGAAGGCGCCGAAGCCGCATTGATATCTACGCTGCGTGAAGCAGCGGCAGATGCGACCGCAGTTTCGCCGGAATTGGATCTGATTGATGAATTTGCAGGGCGTTTTCCGGGATGGGCCGCATTGATCGCAGAGGGTCATAGCCGCCTTGGAATGTTGGAACGCACAGCAGCGACCTTGACGGACAGATTAACGCACGACCCACATCTGGCAACATCCATGCATGAAGTGTTGACCATGGTGACCGCAATTCGATCAACCGCTGGTATTCTGGTCGACACAAAAGAGATCGAGCCGGAGTGGCGCAACCGGTTTCATCGCAACCTGAATGAAGACAGCCAGCGTTTGGCCGAAAGCTCTCAGGCGCTTGTCGAATATCTGGACGGGGCAGGGGATGCAGGTGCGAGCTTGTCGTCTCCCATGGAAGAAGTCGAGACAATGCTGATGGAGCACAAGTATCGGTTTCCTGATCTGGAAAACGCTGACGGGGATGTTGCGGCCTTTGTCGCAGCGCAGCCAATGCTGCAATCTTCTGCGGCGCGGACCATGGCGGAAACTTCACTTCGGCGGTTGCGCACAGATGCGCAACAGATGCCGCGGGATGCCTTTGCCAAAGTCTTGGACAAGGTTGGTCTTGACCCCTCGGCGATCGCGCACGCGTTTCGCGTTTCTCTCCCTGCCGTGTTCCGACGCATCGCGATCCTGTCGGATGATTTGCTTGAGACGCCTGCGGGCTTGGTGATGTGTGATGGGGCGGGGACTCTTATGTTGCGTAAGCCGATCGAAGGGTTTTCGGTACCGCGTTTCAGTTCCGCCTGCCCCAAATGGCCGCTTTTTCAGGCGCTCGGCCGTCCCCTGCATCCGATCAGCCAGCGTGTTTTGGTCACAGGGCGGGACGCACGGCAATTCGATTGTTATGCAATCGCGGAACCCATCGGAGCCATAGAGTTTAACGTAGACCCTTTGTATCATGCCTATATGCTGATTGTACCGGCCGATGCGCCGGCCCAGAACGCCAACGAAGTCGGCTCTACATGTCGCGTGTGTCCCGCTCAGGGCTGCGCAGGGCGTCGTGAGCCGTCGATACTTGTAGACGGGATTTGACTTGGCTTTTACAATTGCGCCGATAAGATTAACAAAACGCCGATAAAACAGGCGAAGGGGGGGGGATGAATGGGGAAACGAGTTCTTCTGATTGAAGACGAGCCAAACATCATCGAAGCGATCAGTTTTATTCTGTCGCGAGATGGTTGGTCCGTCGCTACGCATTCAAACGGGCATGATGCTGTTGGGGTGGTTCTTGCGAACCCTCCGGAACTCTTGATCCTTGATGTGATGCTGCCCGGCAAGAGCGGGTTTGAAATTCTGCGAGAGCTACGCGACGCAGAGGCGACACGCGATATGCCCGTCTTGATGCTGACGGCACGTGGGCAAACAAAAGATCGGGAAATGGCCGAGCGTGCCGGGGCAAGCCGCTTTATGACCAAGCCGTTTTCCAATGCAGATGTGATTGATGTTGTGCGCGAACTGGTTGCGACGTGAATACGCGCAAGTCTCCGCTGTTTCTGGAACGGCAAAGCTATAAACAGCGTCGCCTCATTGACATGATTAAGGTGTTGCCACTGGTTGGGGGCTTGCTTTGGGCCACGCCGATGTTGTGGCGCAACGGTGACGATGGGGACGTTAAGACCTCAAGCGCGATCATCTTTGTCTTTCTGGTCTGGATCGCGCTAGTGACGCTAAGTTCATTTTTGGCGCGCACTTTGGGTCGAGCGGATGCGGAAGACCCTCAAAAGGACAGTTAGATGGCCACGCTCAATGTTCTTGTTGCGGTCTGTCTGATCTATGTGACCTTTCTGTTTGTGGTTGCGTTTGCGGCGGAACGTGCCGCGATGCAAGGCAAGGGCGGATGGCTTCGCTCGCCCATGGTATATACCTTGTCGCTGTCTATCTATTGTACGGCATGGACATTTTACGGCGCGGTTGGTTATGCCGCGCGATCAGGCTTGGAGTACGTGACCATTTATATTGGTCCGACGCTGGTCATGGTCGGCTGGTGGTGGATCTTGCGCAAGTTGGTGCGCATCGGCCGCGCGCAACGGGTGACATCCATCGCTGACTTGATTTCGTCGCGCTATGGTAAATCAAACATGCTGGCCGTTGGGGTGACCATCCTCGCCGTCATTGGGACCACGCCGTACATCGCGCTTCAGCTTCAATCCGTGACCCTGAGCTTTACAGTGTTCTCTGGCGCGCAGCCGGGCGGGAGCTCTCCGGTTGATCGTGATTCTACGGCGTTGCTTGTGGCGATGGGGTTGACGCTGTTTACAATTGTGTTCGGGACGAGAAATCTGGATGTGAACGAACGTCACCACGGGGTTGTGATTGCCATCGCGGTCGAGGCTATCGTCAAGCTCTTTGCCTTATTGGCCGTTGGGGTCTTTGTGGTTTGGGGCGTTGGTGGCGGGATCGCCGCCACATTGGAACGCATTGATACGTCTGAAATCGGCATGTGGCATGTTCAGGGCGACCGTTGGGCAACCTTGATTTTCCTGTCGGCAGCGGCCTTTTTGTGTTTGCCACGTATGTTCCAAGTGATGGTTGTCGAAAATGATGACGAGGGCCACCTGCGCACTGCGTCTTGGGCATTTCCGGCCTATCTGATGCTCATGAGCCTGTTTGTGGTGCCGATTGCTGTGTTGGGGCTGGATCTATTGCCTGCAGGATCTAATCCGGATCTTTTTGTTTTGACCTTACCATTGGCAACCGGAAACGACGGGCTTGCGATGTTGTCGTTCTTGGGCGGGTTTTCCTCGGCAACGTCTATGGTGATTGTTGCGGCTTTGGCCCTGTCGACGATGGTGTCCAACCACATTGTGATGCCGATCTGGTTGTCGCTGACGGGCGGGGGGGCGAATATCTCGGGCGATGTGCGCAACGTTGTGATTTTGGCACGCAGGGTGTCCATCGGCGGCGTGGTTCTATTGGGGTATCTCTATTTTCGTTTGTCTGGCGGGGGGGCTGCATTGGCGGCAATCGGGCTGGTATCTTTTGCGGGGGTTGCTCAGTTTTTGCCTGTGTTACTTGGCGGAATCTTCTGGCGGGGCGCGACCCGTATGGGCGCGTTCGCAGGGCTGACAGTGGGCTTTATGGTCTGGGCCTATTCGCTCTTGTTGCCCAGCTTTGGGACGGGTGCGTTGATATCGCAGAGCATCATGGAAAACGGAATTTTCCATATTGGCTGGCTGCGCCCACAGGCGTTCTTTGGCATCGAAGGCATGGATCCTTTGGTGCACGCAGTTTTGTGGTCTATGTCGCTGAACTCGCTGGTGTTTTTTGTTGTATCACTGATTGGGTTCCCGTCCCCTCTAGAACGTCTGCAAGGCGCGCAGTTCGTCAATGTCTATGAACACAGCTCCAATCCACAAAGCTGGTCAGGCGGCGCCGCCCAAAGCGAGGATTTGATGATCATGGCCCAGAGAATTTTGGGTGCACGTGAGGCGCAGAAGCTTTTTGAACGCGAGGCGCAACGCCAAGGAGTGACGGGATATCTGCCCGAACCCAGTCCGGATTTCCTGCAGGTGCTGGAACGTGAATTGTCAGGATCGGTTGGCGCGGCCACGGCCCATGCGATGATTGGCCAGATTGTCGGTGGCGCGTCTGTGTCTGTGCGCGATTTGATGGCGGTTGCCGATGAAACCGCCCAGATGATGGAATACTCTAGCAAACTTGAGGCAAAGTCGGATGAACAGGCGCGGACCGCACGCCAGTTGCGCCAAGCGAATGAAAAACTGACCCAGATTTCGGTGCAAAAGGACGCGTTTCTGTCTCAGGTGAGCCACGAGCTGCGCACGCCTATGACGTCGATCCGCGCGTTCTCAGAAATTTTGCGTGATAGCGACCGCCTGAGTGCGGAAGAAAAGGTCAAATACTCGTCTATCATTCATGGCGAAGCGATCCGCCTGACGCGTCTTTTGGATGATTTGTTGGATTTGAGTGTGCTGGAAAATGGTCAGGTAAATCTGAATATCCAGACCGGGAATTTGGAAGATTTACTCGAGCACTCGGTGGTGACCGCGCTGACAGGAAGCGACGAGACAGCAATCACAATCCGCCGGAATCGCGCGTTGGAATCTGCGTGGCTTACCACCGATCTGGATCGGCTCAGTCAGGTCTTTATTAACCTCATCAGCAATGCCCAAAAATACTGTGATGCAGAGACACCAGTGTTGAGTATTCAGGTCAATCAGGCGGATGGTGTTGTGATGGTGGATTTTGTGGATAACGGAACGGGAATCTCCAAAGACGAGCAGGCAATTATTTTTGAAAAATTCGCAAGAGTCGGCGTGCAAAAGGCCGGTGGCGCAGGCCTTGGGCTTGCGATTTGTCGCGAAATTTTGGCGCGCCTTGGCGGCTCCGTCAGCTATTTGCCCGGTCAGGGAGGCGCGGCATTTCGGGTGATTGTTCCTGTACGAATTCCTCAAGATGAGGTCTAAGCCTTGGGAATCTTAAAGAGTTTCGTAACCAACACCGCCCTATAGTTATCGGAAATTCCGTGACAGGTTGCGGCGAGGGAAATGGCCGAAATACAAAAAACCTCTATTCTAGGACGCAAAACGCGCAATACCCAAAATGATGTGGGCGCGTCGGATGATCCGCTGTGCCGTGCTTTGCGCATCGGGCTTGAGCGCACGGCAGATGATCTTTTGGGGCTGCAACTATGTGTGTCATCGGCCTCTCAACGTACAGTGGGCTGGACCGCCTTTGAAAAGCTGTTTGCCAGCAATGCCATGTACGCCTTGCTCGAGGGAGGAGACGGGATTCGTGCGGGCGTTATTATCGACATGCCGGTGTTATGCGGATTGGTCGAACATGAAACCATTGGTCGTGTTTCGCCGACACCAGCCGAAGATCGGCGGCCAACCAAAGTGGATGCAGCGCTTGTTGCACCGTTGATTGATGAAACTCTTGTGCGCCTCGATGCAGATTTGGAGGGGGCTCATGGTCAAATTCAATCCGAAGGGTTGTGTTTTGGCGCGATGGCGCCTGACTCTCGAGGTTTGATTTTAGCGCTCGAAGACACGCGGTATGTGGTTATTGATCTGCTGGTTTCTCTGGCGAGTGGCGCAAAGTCTGGGAGTATGCGTTTTGTCCTGCCGATGCGTCGTGTTGCCAAGGACAAACCTGCCGAGCGGGATCATACCGACACCAGCAAACAGGAATTTCGTAATTCGGTTCTGCGTGCGCCGGCGACGTTGAACGTTGTCTTGACGCGGATGGAATTGGCGCTGACCGATTTACAGAATCTCATGGTTGGCCAGGTCATTCCGATCAAAGGCGATGTGATCGACAAGGCCGTACTAGAGCTGCCGAACGGTCAGCATGTTTCGGCGGCATCTTTGGGACAAATGAACGGCATGAAAGCTGTGCGTGTGTTGCATCCTGATTTGCCACGGAACACATCAAGTGCACCACCTGAGGCGGAGCCTGCGCCGCCAGAGGAAGACGTTGTGACGCCAAACCCAGCCGCACCGCCAGTACCCGCACCGCGGGTTGAGGTACAGGAACACGAAGAGGTCGAAAATATGCTCGATCTTGTTGAAAATTTCGATGATCTGGAAATTCCAGATGATCTTTTGTCTGACGGGGCAGGGTTGCCTGAAGCGTCGCTTCAGGCATAGTTTTCGAGTTTAGGACGCAGCAATCTGCTCAAGCGTCGGACGCAGCGCATCAAGCGCATAGCCACCTGACTGTGCCGCGCCAAGGATGTCGTCTACGGGGATGCTTTTTGCATGGCCAAGACACCACGCGACAGTTGAACGCGTGCCAGAAGCACAATACGCCAACACCTTACCGTCTGACTGTTCCAATGTGTCGCGCTGTAACGCAAGCCTGTCGGGAGTCATCGTGTCATGTGTCAGAGGATTGACGACAAATGTCAGCCCCGCTGCTTCGGCTGTGGCCTTGAGCGCCAGCGCGTGATGGCTAGGCGGAATTTCGGCATCTGGCCGATTGCAAATGACCGTCGAAATCCCTGCCGCAACAACGGCAGGAATATCCTCGGCAGAGATTTGTGGCGAGACGAAGTAGCGGGGTGTGATTTGACGAATATCCATGCTCTGTGATTACGCTGCAGGCACTGCCTTGTCCAGTTGTTGACGTAGTTTCGGCGCGGCGGCCATACCGACGAGCATTGCCACAAAGAAGACCCAGTGCGGCCAACCACCATAGCTTAGGGACGCGATCGCGGGGCCAGGGCAAAGACCTGCGAGGCCCCAACCTGCGCCGAACAAGACCGATCCAACAACCAAGTTCCGACCGATCTTTGGTTCTGGTGGTGTCGGAAATGATCCGCCAACAAGCGGCTGTCGCCCCTTGGTCAAGAGCCACGCAATGGCCATTGGCAAGATTGCACCGCCCATGACGAAGGCCAGCGTCGGGTCCCAGTCACCAAATACATCAAGCCAACCCTGAACCTTGGACGTATCCGTCATGCCAGATACAAACAAGCCGGCGCCAAATAGGCCGCCCGCGATAAACGCATATAGAAACCGCATCAGATCACCCCCAGAATATGCCGAAACAGAACGACTGTGACGCCACCGGCCAAGATATAGAACACCGTGGCCACCATGCCGCGCAGTGAGAGGCGTGAAATGCCACAAACTCCGTGGCCGGACGTGCACCCGTTGGCAATCCGTGTTCCGACGCCCACCAGCAGCCCGGCAGTGATCAGCACCGCCAGATTTTGGCTCGCGTGTGTCGAAAACGGACGATAGATCGGGTTGATGAGGATCGGCAGCAGGATCACCCCTGCCAAGAAGGTCAAGCGCTCAAGTGCGGATGCACGGCCAGAGCCATCCACCAAGCCGCCGATAATGCCGCTGGCGCCCATGATGCGGCCATTGCCAAGCAAATAAACCGCACCGCCGGTACCAATCAGCAAACCGCCAATCAGCCCCCAGATCCAGTCTGTTGGAATTGTGTCAAACATGGCGTTTCCTTTTGTCCTGTTTGAGAGATGTTGCGGATGCTGGATCAGAGTTCGCAACCGATCCAGTCTCCGTGAGTGGTTGTGTTTAGATTTTGTTCACAGGCACTTTTAGAAATACGTCGCCCTGTTCGTCAGCCTCGGGCATTTGGCCCGCGCGCATGTTGACCTGAAGCGATGGAATAATAAGCTTTGGCATGGCCAAGGTTGCATCCCGAGTGTCCCGCATTTCGACAAATGCATCTTTGTCCTTGCCTGCACCGACGTGAATATTGGCAGATTTTTGCTCGGCTACGGTGGTTTCCCACGCGTATTCATCCCGACCGGGTGCTTTATAATCATGCCCCACAAATATTCGAGTGTCGTCGGGCAATGTCAGAATTTTCTGAATTGAGTTGTACAAGACCTCGGAAGACCCCCCGGGGAAATCACACCGCGCGGTCCCAAAGTCGGGCATGAACAGAGTATCTCCGACAAATGCCGCGTCGCCGATCACATACGTCAAACACGCAGGCGTATGGCCAGGCGTGTGCAAAACGTCTCCGCGCATTTGACCAATCATCAAGCTGTCACCTTCGACGAAAAGCTGGTCAAATTGGCTGCCATCACGTTGAAAACGTGTACCTTCGTTGAAGACCTTACCAAAAGTATCCTGAACCACAGTGATCTGATCGCCAATGCCGATTTTTCCGCCAAGACGTTCTTGCAAATACGGGGCAGCCGACAGATGGTCCGCGTGCACGTGGCTTTCCAAAATCCACTCGACTGACAAGCCTTGCGCCGTCACATACGCGATGATCTCATCCGCAGATTTGGTATCCGTGCGTCCTGACGAGTAATCAAAGTCCAACACGCTGTCTACAATGGCACAGGCGGTGCTTTCGGGGTCTTTGACCAAAAATGAAACTGTGTTTGTCGCGTTGTCAAAGAACGCTTTTACCTCAGGGGTCATTGGGAATCCTCCAGATTTGCCTCAAACATATAATGATTTATGCATGTGTATCAAGTCCGTTGCGACTGTTGACCTAAATCAAGGTGTTCTTGTCAGAGTTGTGCGACCTTCCGGACCCAACAGAAGGAGACCGCGATGATCGATATTGGCACACAGAAAGCTGCACTTTTGAAACGCCTTTCCGAGTTGGATAGCCGTCTTCATGTGATTGAAGCCGAGTTGGATGTCACGCACTCCAAAGACTGGGAGGAGCAAGCTGTCGAGCGCGAAGGAGAAGAAGTGCTCGAGCAGCTTGGGCAAGCGGGGCAGGATGAAATTTTGCGCATTCGCGCGGCACTTAAGCGCATACGTGAACAAGAATATGGCGATTGCGTGCGCTGTGGCGAGGAAATTGCGGCCAAGCGCTTGACGATATTACCAGATGCACCGTTGTGTCAGACATGCGCAGCAAAGGTTGCAGGATAGTTTTTAGGATTTTGAGGAGGATCTGAAATGACAGTGAATGAATGGCTCGCCCAGGCGAAAGATTTAGAAGCAAAAATTGCCAACAGCGTGGGTGATGCACGCTATGAGTTGCACCAACAATTGCACCGCGCGCTGGAAAATATCCGCGTTCATGGTGGCTCGGTTCCCGCGCATTTGCGCAATCTGGATCTGGAGCTGGTCGACGAAGAGGTCGAAGACAGTTTTGATAACATGCCGATCTAAGCGCGCGTTCGTGTGCCCGACCAAGTGAATTTCCAAGGCGCTGGCTGATTTCATCGGCTGGCGCCGTTTTCAAAACTTGCGCGAACAATACTTCTGCGTACAGTCAATCAGGACACAATGCAGTGCGCCAAGCTGGTGCCAACCCCCGAGGAGGAGGGCGTATGGCAGACATCCTGAAATACGAGGTGATTGACGGGGTCGCTGTTCTGACTTTGGGCAATCCTCCTTTGAATGCGCTTGGGGCCCATGTGCGAGAACAGCTTATCGCCGGGCTGAAACGCGCCTGTGGTGATACTGGCGTGCGTGCCATTGTCTTGATCGGGGCGGGGGGCACGTTTTTCTCTGGGCCCGATGTCGAAGATATCGAACAGACCCCGTCAGACATACCTTTGTCATGGGTCTGCCAGCAAATTGAAGATTGCGTCAAGCCCGTGGTCGCGGCCATTCAAGGCACGGCGCTTGGCGGTGGGTTTGAGCTTGCGTTGGCAGCACATTACCGCGTGGTGCATCACATGGCACGGATCGGATTTCCAGATGTCATGTTGGGGCTGATCCCGAACGCAGGTGGGACACAACGCGCGCCACGCCTTGTTGGGGCGCAGGTGGTCTTGGACATGATGCTGTCGGGGCGTCCGGCGGTGGCCAATGCGCAGCAGGTTGCCGGGTTCTTTGATGTGGTCACGCAAGACAATATTCGCGATGCGGCGTTGAATTTTGCACGTGATGTGATCCGGTCTGGGGCCAAGCCGCGCCGCACGCGCGATGCGGTGCAAGGCTTTTCCAGATCGTCAAAATATTTGTCAGAGACATCAAGCCGCAAAAAGGCTCTGCATCGGCGTCCCGAGAGGGCACCAAAGGAGATTGTCAGATGCGTCGAGGCAGCAGAGTTGTTGCCGTTTTCCGTTGGCTTGGAATTTGAAAAGGCCGCGTATGACACATGCCTTGCATCGGATCAGTCCAAGGCACTGCGCCACGCGTTCATAGCCGAGCGCATGGCCGCGAAATTCCCTGAGTTACGTGGGGTCTCTGCGTATCCTCTAGAGCAAATAGGCGTTGTTGGCGGCGGAGGTCTGGGCGCCGGTCTTGTCATGGCGTGTTTGTCCGCCGGTTTCGAAGTGATCCTTGTTGAACAGAACTCCGCGAGCCTTGCGCGGGCGCACACCCGCCTTTCGCAATTGATGGATCGAAAAGAACAATCTGGCCGGCTTGATGTCGAAAAACGTGGTCAAATGATGCGCCGTTTTGGGGCGGACACTGATTATGTCAGTCTGGCGCACGCCGACATCATCCTTGATACCACCCCAGAAACCTTGGATCAAAAACGCAATGTGTGTGCACAACTGGACGCCATTATCAAAGACACGGCGGTGATCGCAGTGTGCACATCGCATCTGGACATTGATCGTGTTGCATCGGCGTCCGACGCCCCGGAGTCTGTCATCGGGTTGAATGTAGTGATGCCGGGGCAGGTGGCGCGTTTGGCCGAAGTGGTGGTGGGGCAGGCGACAGATGTTCGTACCGTCGCGACGATGGTGGCCTTGGTGCATAAACTGGGGAAAATTCCCGTGCGATCCGAGGTGGCCGACGGGTTCATTGCAAGCCAGCTTCTGGATGCCTTACAGACAGCCGCAGAGTGGTTGGTCCAGCATGGCGCAAGCCCATATGAGGTCGACAAGGCCATGCACGCGTACGGATTGGTGCTTGGGCCATTTCAGATACTTGATCTTGTGGGGCTGGATCGGCACGCGCGTTCTATGGGGGGGCATCAAGGTGGTGATCAGGCCGCCAACGCGTTTCCCGTTTCAGACGCGCTGTGCGCTGCGGGGCGACTGGGTCAGAAAACGCGGTCGGGATATTACCATTATCCAAACGGTGGCCATGGTGAGGCAGACGTAACCGTTTTGGAGACAATAGATCAGCTTAGAGACCAATATCGTTGGCCCTCGCGAGAGCTTACACATGATGATATTCAGCGCAGGTGTCTTGCCGCTTTGGTCAATACCGGTGCGCGGCTTGTGCGCGAAGGCATCGCCACGCGGGCCTCTGATATTGACGTTGTAATGTTGCACGGGTTTGCATTTCCGCGTCGCCGCGGTGGCCCGATGATGAGCGCAAACCTTGAGGGTCTGTTACATATTCGCAAGGATTTAACCGCGTTCAGCACTGACAACGCGGCGCTTTGGTCGCCCGATCCTGCGTTCGATGAGCTTATCAAGAATGGGTTGGATTTTCGGTCACTTGCCTGACCTTGTTGTCAGGTCTAGCCGAGAAAAATTCCGACGATGACAATCATCAATCCAATCACCGACAAAAAGAGCGCCCCCAGATTCAAAGGCATTACCTTCTGAACCGCTGCGCGCAGCTCTTCGTCACTTAGTCCTGCTTTACGTGCTTTGGCGACTTTTAGGATCGACACAACAAGACCCACAAGCCCGATCGATGAAATTAGAGCGCCTGACCAAACCAGCCATTCCATGCCGTTTTCCTTTCAAAACCAAAGTCAGAGTGCCCTAATCTATTGCGGTGCAAGCCGCAAGAGCATGGCAATCGGCGAGGCTGTGCCAAAAACCCGAATTTCAAGAGAATGATGGCTTGCGAGCTTTGAGAGCCAGAGGTAGGTTGCGGCCTTCATCCGACCCTCAGGAGGCCCCATGAGCGACACTATTTCGGACGCCAGCTATCGCGTGACCGCAGACGAGCTGCGCCAGTTCATTGAACGTATCGAACGTTTGGACATGGAAAAGAAAGACCTTGCCGAACAGCAAAAAGAAGTGATGGCCGAGGCCAAATCACGTGGTTACGACACCAAAGTCATGCGCAAGGTGATTGCTCTTCGCAAGCGTGACAAAGACGATATTGCCGAAGAAGAAGCCGTTCTAGAGATGTACAAAGAAGCGCTTGGCATGGCCTAAGCCTGAATCTGATTTTGCCCTGCAATGGTCGGGGCGAAATCACTTAGGGCGAGATCAAAGTGACGCCGGGCATGCGTGAAATATCGTAGACGTCGTCATCATAGGCCTCAGTCAGTGCGTCGATGTATTCTTCGGTCCAGCCCGGAATATCAAGCTCTTCTTCGACTTCATCCTCTAGGGCGAATTTGTCCATGAATGCAGCAATCACACGACGTTTTTGCACTTCGGTCATGCCCGGATGTTGGATAACGTATTCGCCAAAACGCGCCAGACCTTCGGATGACATGATCCCCGAGAGCAAGTCATCGCTGCCCTCAAGGGATTGTGTGGCTTCCAGACCGGCCATTTCACGCATCACCTGTTCCCAGATCAATGGCGTGTCTTCGTTGCACCAAACCGTCACAGATGCGTTTGGAACGGCGTCGCGAATACGGGCAATCATCTCTGACCAACGCAAAGACAGCGGGTTTGATCCCTCGATCACCTCATCAAGTGTATCATCAGGGCTTCCGGCGAGAATGGCGGGTAAAAATGTGGCCGGATCGCGAATAGCGATGAAAATTTCCAGATCATCGCAATTGAACAGGCTTGCGAAGTCCTGAAGACGATCGGCGGCAGCCGGATAAAAACGATCATTTCGCACGGCAAGGCGCGGCACACCCAAAAAATTGCTGTTGGACAGAATGATGCGATCGGGTTCCGAAATGGCCGGGTCTTTCATCTTGCCCAGAACGGTTTCACGTGCGTTCGCCTCAAGCGGGACCGACCGCACATCATGCAGTATGTCCCGAATTTGGCGCCGATAGCTGCGCGGCTTGGGGATGGAAACCCCGCGCTCTGCTAAAAACGTGCGGTTTTTGCCAAGACTTTTCAAGAGCCCGTCATCGTCTGTGAAGTGGGCCCCGATATGAAGAATAACCTGCATCTGTATCCGGATGATGTTAGAGTTTACGCAATCTATTATATCTTGCTTTCTGGACAGTTAAACCAGATTCAGGCAACAGGGCATCATGAAACCGCAACAAGCCTTTTCTCCCTCTGAAAATGGGCGTTCTTTTCAGATCAGCCCATGGTCCATCGGATCGGTCATTATCTGTGTGATCGTGGTGGCACCAATTCTTGCAGTGTTCTATATCGCGCTGAATCCGTCTGAAAACATTTGGCCCCATCTGATCTCGACCACATTGCCGCGATACATGCGCAATACCGTGATCCTGATGCTTAGTGTTGGAACCTTGGCGGCCAGTGTGGGCACGGGGGCGGCGTGGCTCGTGGCGCGCTATAGATTTCCCGGTGTTGGCTGGTTGCAATGGGCGCTGTTATTACCGCTGGCGATCCCTGCCTATGTGGGCGCGTATGCTTTGGTGGATTTTCTTGAATACGCAGGACCCGTACAAACCGGACTGCGGTCGATCTTTGGCTGGCAAACGTCGCGCGATTATTGGTTTCCCGAGATACGCTCGATGGGGGCGGCGGTGGTTGTGCTGACGGCGGCGTTGTTTCCGTATGTCTATATCTTGGCGCGTGCTGCCTTTCGCGAACAGTCGGCCGAAGGTGAGGACGTGGCGCGTTCATTAGGCGAGGGCGCTTTGGGGCGTTTTTGGCGCATTGGATTGCCGTTGGCGCGTCCGGCGATTGCTGCAGGCACCGCTATCGTGATGATGGAAACCGTCAATGATTTCGGGACCGTAGACTATTTTGCGGTGCAAACCCTGACCACAGGAATTTTTAGTGTTTGGCTAGAGAGCAACAATGCCGGTGGTGCCGCACAAATCGCAACGGTGGTTCTGTTCCTTGTGATTTTTTTGGTGACCATGGAAAAAACCAGTCGACGCAAGGTTCAGTTCTTTAGTTTGTCGAGCCGGCACCGACCCGCCACGCGCACTCAACTTTCAGGCGTTTTGGGGCTTGCGGCTACGGGGGCCTGCCTTATTCCCTTTGCCATCGGGTTTGTACTGCCCGTCGGTGTGATCTTGTCCCACGCATTGGAAAACGCAGACCGCTGGACAGATCCTGCGCTGGTAAGGGCGTTGATCAATACCGTGTCCGTTGGCGGGGTTGCGGCGGTTGTAACGGTATTGGCTGGTGTATTTTTGGTCTACGGCGTGCGTCTGTCAGGGCGCAGCCTGCCACGGCTATTGCTGCCGCTGACGACAATTGGATATGCCGCACCCGGTGCGGTTTTGGCTGTCGGAATATTGATTCCCTTGTCGCTCTTGGATCACAAGTTGGCGGATCTGATCGAGGTCATCACCGGACAACCCTCTGGGTTGGTTCTCACTGGATCTGCGTTTGCGCTGGTGTTGGCATATTGCGTACGTTTCTTTGCGATTGCGCAAGGGGCTGCTGACGGGGCGATGGGACGTGTCCGCCCCAGCTTGGCCATGGCGGCACGGTCTTTGGGCCGTACCAAAGGTCAAACCCTGAAAGATGTGTATTTCCCGCTTATTCGTGGGTCGATCGGCTCGGCATTGCTGTTGGTGTTCGTGGATTGCGTCAAAGAACTGCCTGCGACAATGCTGTTGCGCCCGTTTAATTTCGACACATTGGCCACGCGTGTGCATGATCAGGCGAGTCTCGAAAACCTAGGAGACGCAAGCCCTGGAGCGATCTTGATTGTGGCCGTCGGCCTCGCGGCAGTCGGCTTGTTGGCCCGCGCAAACAAGTGATTTTGCCGATATGAAAAAATCTTGTTTTTTTTGCTTGCAGGTCGGGAAGTTTCGGCTTAAATCGCCTGCAGTGCCCCTATAGCTCAGCTGGTAGAGCAACTGATTTGTAATCAGTAGGTCCGCGGTTCGAGTCCGTGTGGGGGCACCATTAAAATCAAAGACTTAGCTGGCGTAAGAGTTTTAAGACGGTTTGAAAAGACGGTTTTTAGGACGGTTCGATCACCATGTCATCATCTTCTAGCCAGCTTATCTGCTGGCTTGGCTGGCTGACACGGGCATCTGCGAATTTGATTCCTTCTAGCGCTCCTAGATCACGGACTACCCGAGTGAGGTGATGGGCCGTATTCCATTCGCGCCACATGGATGCATTGCCGCACCCGTCTAGCCCTTTAGCTCCACGCCAAATGCGGTCGTCCGCATAGCTGAAATGTTGGCCTGCAAAATGTCCGCTGTCCAAAATTCGCTGGAACACTTGCTTCATCACATCTCTGTCTTGCCCCTCTTTGCCGCCTCGCACAACGAGGGTGTGGTCTGGGGTGGTGTACCTCAGGTGACGGATCGGACGCCCACCACCCTTTGTCGAGAAGGCCATCTCTCCGCAATCTGCGCCGAAGTCGCCATATGCGATGACCTCTCGCTGCACAGAACATTCACGCATTGCCGCCAAGAAAGTCTTCCACTCGTCACGGGGCACAAGCTTATCGGCCCCTACAGCAGCGGGGTTCTTGGCTGGAAAAGCTGAGCCTTGAAAGACGATGCGAGCCCAAACTGCGCATTCATTGAGGAAGTCAAATACACCTGCAACGGACCCTGCCGCGATTTCGGGCATAAGGTCGGCTCCGGTGAAGTCTAGGAATACAACGGTGTCCTCAGGGCGAGCGCCCACCTCATGGAGACCCCTCAATAACGTATCGGGTTCTACCTCGGAGAAGGGAACATAAACACCAAGACGGGGCGATTTGGACCTAAGGAAACCTTTGTATATGGGGTTGAATAGGTCGGCGACTGTCGCGACGGGAATCAGATTTGGATTGCGGCCTTGCGCTATTCTAAAGAGAGTCTTGATGCCATTGTCACCCAGCGCCGGTGCAACGAATTGCGGATCCACGAAAGCCGGGCGGACAGGCCAATACTTCCCCATCCTCTCACCGCTGTAGTGTGCGATCTCATCTGGAGACAGTGGTGCGCCCTTTTCAGGGTCGCGCTCTTTCGGAGGACAAATTACAAAACGAGGGCGGATATGTTCTTGAACGTCACGAGCTATACGTGACGCAGCGACGTACTCGCCAAGCTTCAATCGCAGGGTTGGGTGGTAAGGCAGCATTATCGGATTCTCCGTTAGACTTGTTCCATCAGTTGTTTGCGCACAGTGTTCCTCCCAATATTCTGCGAGAAGATAGCATAGTTCTTCCTCTCGCGCCGTATCCGGCCAAATACGATTGCCGGGTTGATCCCCAAGTCATTCGCAAATTTCTGTATCACCCCAGCCGATTTTGAAATTCTTGCAGGGGATCGCCTCCAGACCTCATCTGGTATCAGTATGTTTTGGGCAAAAAGGTCAGCCTCTGCCTCCTGTTCGTCTGCGGAAGGCAGGTCCATTTGGTCAAAGAAGCCAGTCGATAGGCCCGTCTTGAAGTGCAAAATCGCATGGGCGATTTCGTGCAAAATAGTAAACCAGAAGTTGTCAAGCGCATCGTTGCGAAGAGTTAGCCCAATCACAGGCAAGCCATCTTCTATGAACGCAGCGCCATCAATTGCTAGACCTTCAATCTGACGTTCGACGACAGCCAGAATGCCCTTTGAGTGGAGCATGTCCAAAGCTCGCCTTGGACCGTCATCAAATGCACTGAGGCGGACGAACTCAGGCAACCAACCAATGTCCAAAGGATCGAAGTGGAAGCTGCCAGAAGCTTTTAAGGCGTTAGCGCGCTTGGCAACTTGTGCCCGCCACGCATGGAGCAGTATGTCCTCGCTCTTATCTACGACGTTTAGCCCGGTTCGGAGAAGCGATGGGCTGCCAAATTGGATGCGATTCTCCGCAATTGTCTGTCTAAGGTGGTCCTCATCGAACTCATCGCCAAACCAACCATGCTTGCGGCCATGTTTGAGAATTTTCTTAATCTCGTTCTTCGGGGCATTTGCTATGACTTCATCCATGCCTCTTAGGGCGGGAAGGTCGGTTATCTCTGCCTTTAGATGAACACCCAGAAGAGACGCTATGCGGCCATAATTCTTGATGCTTATAGAATTGTAACGGTCCGCTTCATAGCGCTGCACCTGTTGCTCTTTCAGGCCTAGTCGCCAAGCAAGTTCTTTTTGGGAATAACCCTTTGCAATACGTGCGACGATCAGTGTTACACCGGGATCGGCTTTGGCATGGACTTCCAAATCTTTAGCGCGACCATTTTCTTTCGCGTTCTGATACGCATCAATCGCCTTTTGAAGGTCGCTGCGTTCTGCTTTCATAATGCGTGTGACTTGCGAAACCACTTCCGGTGGAAGACCCGCTACAACGTGCTTGAAAGTCTCCTCGGATGAGAGCGCGTCAGTCAGCTTAGATAAGCGTGCTTTGGCTTCTCTGAGTTCTTTTTCATTGAGGATGATTCCATTTGTCATGCCTCTTGGTACACAACTTTTGTGTTGTGTGCAATGGTAACAACAAAATTGTTGTGTCGGCCATTATCGACCTGTCACCCCTAAAAGGGCCTCTTATCGGATGGCTCTATACATCAGTAAAATATGGTGCAGGGAAAGATACATCCCGTCACCCTGTATCCGACCGTTTTCCGGGTTGGTCTGAGCCCGGATAACCATTTGCCGCGCAGTAGTGTTTCAAGGTAAACGATTTACAGGGCGGGCAATAAGTCAGCCCCGGGGCGTCGTAACCTCGCACGAAGCGGCTGGTGTTGGCCGCAATAGCACCTCCTCAACCTTTATGGTCGGGGAGGCTGCGACGTATGTCCAGGGCTTCGGCCTAAAGGTCGTAGCGGTCGTCTTCGTGCGACTTACGAACTCCCCGGTCACCAGAGGAAACTCTTGGTGGCCGTTTCAATTTAGGCGTTTCGCCATAAGGGAGTTAAACATGGCATCAGCACTCGAATTCATCTTTGCATTTTTCTCAGTCGGAATTTTTGTCGGCGCGTTTCTGCTTTTCATCAAGAAATACAGAAAGTTGGGACTGCGATTATTGCTAGCGTCAACAGTTGTAAGCTTTGGTGTGTTTTCCGTGCAGGAATACCAGAAAAACCAACATGCCCAACAACTAGGATTCTTAAGTGGTGACGACTGGCAAGCTGCCGTGGAGGCGGGTATCGAAAACCCGCAGGATTGGGCCGTTGTCCGTACTGAACGGGAAGCCGAACTTACCGCACGACGCAATCAGAAAAGACTAGAGGAGGCGTGTGGCGACGATCACTCTGTCATGGCCTATGTCATGTCACAAAGAGGCGTCCGAGCAAACTTGCGCTCTCCAGCAACGGTGGATTTTCCAACCATCAATTCAATTTCCGTTCACGCGAACGGCGACTGCACGTATTCTGTCAACGCGTATGTCGATGCACAAAACGGCTTTGGAGCGCTTGTGCGCACAAATTATTCAGCCACGATGCGCCGCAATCGCGACACGGAAACATGGTCACTGCTCGAACTGAATATGTAGAAACCCTATCTCAATGTAGTGTGGCTGCTTCACGTTCGATCAATGCCGATGCAGCCCGGAACAGGCCATATCCGCGCAGAGCCTCGCGGGGGAATGTTTCGATGCCGACCGTGTAGCCAACGGAAGGGGTGCGGACCATGTCAGCCCAGACAGTGCGGCGACCGACCTTGTGCGGCAACAAGCCAACCAGTCCGCCCAAGGCGGCAGGCGTGACACCGTAACATTTGGCGAAGCGGATCACGTCAGCGGGCATGGGCCAGCCGTCGCTGTCCGGGGCCTCCGATGCCCAAGCGAGTAACGCCGCTTGTGCAAGGCGAATCTCCGGCGCGAAGGCGCTGGCGTAGCCAGCGACAATCCACTGATCGCGCTCCGCTTGCGTCATTGATTCAATGTGCGCGGGCCGGGTCATGTGCCGCGCCCCGGGCCAGAGTAGGCATCGCCCAAGACATTGCCTTGGATCAGGGCCGGGACGAAACCGGCCTCTGCGGTCGCGGCAACCTGCGTTGTGTCGAATCCAGCGAAGGGCGCGTTGTGGCGGGTGGCTAGGGCATTTGCGGCTGCAATGGCGCCGGTGTCATCGGTGGCCTCAACGACTGCGCCATGCAGCGTCGCGGGGTTCTTGAGGTGTTCTGCTCCCTTGGGCCGGGTCACGAGGAAGAGGGGCATCATGCATTCTCCTGTTTGTTGAGCGCCAGCTTCACGCGGGCCAACGGATCGCGCCGCCCGGCCTGAAACTCGCGGTTGATGTTGAGGGCGGACTGGGCCGCCAATTTGATCTTGGTGACGGCGTCTTGCACGGCGCGGGTTTCGTCGCCTACAAGCTGTTCGGCCAGTTCGGCGGTGGACAAGGGCCGGTCACGCCGGGGCATCCGGTCAACAACGGCGACGATTGCGGCCCCGAGGGGTTTGTTGCCGGTTGCGACGGCAAAGGCGGCCATGTTGCGCAGTTCGGTATTTCCTGCACCGCTGAGCTGGGCCTGATAGTTGGTGCGCTCAAGAGTGCCCAAGCCAGCGCGGGCAAGCACGGCCTGCGGCGAGGCGAACAGCGTGGCGGTTAGTGCGACTGAGTCAGCGGTGGCGTTCACCTCTTTGATATAGCCCCAACGGGTGTCTTCGCTATTGGCGGCAACCTCACCTCGGGCCTTGGCGGCGACCTTGCGAGCGGCTGACGCTTGATCCTCGGTCGGGAAACCTGCGGCAGCGGCGGACTTGGCCGCGTCTTCGCCACGGCTTGCGATGCCGGCTTCAAGGCCGTCAATCACGGTTCCGAGCTTTGCAGCCCGTTTGGCGGCATGGTCTGCAAGGCTGATGATCTCAGCACTGGCAAGCAGCTTGCCGGGCGGCGGCAGTGGTGGCGTGTCGTTCGGGGCGGTTTGGTTCACTGGTCAAGGCTCCTCTGCTTGGGGCCGCCAGTGTGCTTGCGCCCTCCGCTGGGCGGCCTATTCCTGCATAGGAAGATACCGCGCCGTTTGGGGGAGAGGCGATTGGAAAGACTTGTTGCTTACGTCAGCTAAGTGGCTTCGCTACATTGGAGTTTCAATCTCATCGACCTTTTGATCCACTGTCCTGACCAAGTTTTCCAGCGTTGTGGCTAATCTCAATAACAACCCTTGATCAATTTGATGCAACTCACCGGTCTCTCTGTCCACGCCGTTCCTATGGACGCAATCGTGGCGCATTTTGATCGCCTTCTGGATCAACTCCAACTCTTTTCCCTCCGGGAGAATGTTGATTCCAAGCCCGACACGGAAAAGGCTATTCGCTTTTTGCACATCGTGGAATGACACCGCCCTAAGGTATTCGAGCAGCCGGGTTTTCGCAAAGTCTTCAACACCAATAGCGTCCGCAAGTTCGAACTTTTTGCTACCAATCCCCAAACTCTTGGATCCGAGCAGCTTTTCTTGGGCTTTTGGATGGTTAGCCACAGTCAGGATCAGCGTGTCCGCAAGAAAGGCTTCGAGAGCCGTAATGCTCTGTGCCAAAAGCATCCGTGCCAACATTTGAGATTGATCGTCGAGCAAGACTTGAGCAGTCAGGGCCTTCACATCACTGATTGTTTGATTGAATGCGCGGTAAACTGGTCGAGAAAGCAGTTCTTGCTGTTCTAACCACTCGTAGTATTCGTGGTCATAGTCATCGTAGTCACTGGCGAAACCACGCATAGGATCAGTTATGATTGTCTTTTCGGGATAGTCATCGAGCTCAATTTCGCAGCTATCCCAATCGGTTTTCACCCATCCGTCAAAACTGTGCCCACCACTGAAACACCGCACATTAACGGGTAGATGAGTGCTATCGCCATTGTCGTAGACAATTGGCAGTTCAACGGTTCCATCAACCTCTGATTTACATTCCGGGCAAAAGAAGGTCACGTCGCTCGCTTCCCATTGAGCTTCCTCCATTTCCATCATTAGAGCTTTTACAATGCCCATTGGCTTTCCTTAAATGATTGCCCAAAGACAAATCGAAATTGAAATCAAAATTATTCAGAGAACACCTGCAAGGTGTCGCTTGTACATATAGTTGCAATGAAGGCAATTTGCCACTGGAATGAGCCGGAAACAGGCAACCGGCAAGGGGCTTTAACGGTCCTGCGCCGCAGTCGGCGTCACATCCCGCATATCTACATCCCGCAAGAAGTCTTCAATGCTCTGCTTCGCCGGGACAACCAAGACGCCGCCCGTGTTCACGTTGACACTGAGGTTCGCCTCTATCACCTCGCCCTCGCGGTACTGGTGGCGGGCCTTCAACAGGAAGATGTTGGCGACGATGTTGCCCTCATCGGCGGCAGCGCGGAGGTTGCCCACGAGGGCGTCATGCTCGACGGCGCGGCCCTGTTCCAGTGCATCTTCAACCTCCGGCTGGCGTCCACGCACGGCCCGGAAGGCATCGCGGCCCATGCCCAAGGCGCGGGCGATGGTCACGACGCTGCAACCACGGGCCGCGAGGTCGCGCACGACTTTGAGGCCGGTGTCGGTGACGACGTATTCGCTCTTGCCGAGGTCATTGACGACGCGGCGGGCTGGCAGGTCGGTCATTGCGACGCCTCCTTCATCTCGCGGTCGTATTCGGTGCAGACCCTCTGGCTCAATCCCTTTCCGCATTTAAGGGTCTTCGCGATCCGGTCCATGCCCATCTTCTGGCTGCGCAAAGAGCGGATGGCGGCAACGATGCCATCGCCCGCCGGTGGCCGCCCGATCTGCGCACCCCGGGCGCGGGCGCGTTCCATCCCGGCTTTCGTGCGCTCGACAATCATCGCCCGCTCAAACTCCGCAAAGACAGCGGCCATGCCCAAGAGGGCGCGGCCAGAGGGCGTTGTGGTGTCAACGCCTTGCTGGTCAAGGTAGAGGTCCACGTTCAAGGAACGCAGTTCCTCAAACAGCCCAACAAGCTGCGCCAGAGAACGCCCGAGGCGGGAGACATCCCATGCCATCAGAACGTCGAATTTGCGCCGGGCGGCATCGGTCACGACGGCCTCAAGTGCGGTGCGTTTGGAGCGGCCCGCTACGCCAGAGACAGTTTCATCATAGATGCCCACAACATCCCAACCGGCCCGCTCGGCAACGGCTTTCAGAGCGCGCAACTGGTTCTCTGAGGATTGCTCGCCAGTGCTGACGCGGGCGTATATCGCGGCACGTTTCTTCATCCTTGTTGCTCCATGTTCTGTTAGTTCAATGCGAGAACGTAGCGTGAACGATGTTGGCGCGTCTACCCCCGCAACCGTTCGGTTGGAGGGTTGGTTTCTTGGTGGCTAAGTAAGCCCAACAAGTGTGGGTTTTCGCCGTTGCCAAGCGGCAACCCCTTTCGGGGTAGGTGGAAGCTGTACCGAATTGGGAGGGGCGGATTTTGCCAGCCCCTTTTAGAGAAGCGACAAGCGCGTGTTGCGGTGTTCAACTGCCTAAGAGGAAACGGGCAAAAACAACCGGGGTCGGTAAGGCCGGTAAAGGTCGGCTGCCTGTAAGTGTCTGTATATTCTATAGTTTCCCGACTTAACCGACCTTACCGACTTAAAAGGAGGTATAGGGAACGCTTCCTAAAGCTTGTCCCTTCTGGGTTCACCGCGTCGGCTCGGGCGAAATCGATCTAAGGTCGGTAAGTCGGTTAAGTCGGTAAAACGATTTATATTCAACAGCCTATCGTTACCGACCCCAGAGCCGGGGTCGGTTGCAGGTCGGTAAAGGTCGGTTCAGAATGGCCCGCCCCCAGCCCAGTCCTTCGCGTCATCCCATTCCTGCGTCGGCAGTTCAGGGCGCGCGTTCCACGCTGCGCGGGCCTCACCCAAGGTCTGCAAGACGTATCCCGAGGGCCGCCCCTTCCGGCTCTTCTCAGCTTCGATCTTTTTCAACGCATCCGAAACGGCATTGGCGGTCACTGCGCCGCGTGTCTGTCGCTGAATGGCATCTCTGAACTCATTGGTCGCAATGAATGGGCGGGCTTCAGTGCCTCGGGGATCACTGCCAGCTTCAAAAGGAAGCGAACCCTCTCGCAGCATGTCCAGAACCGCCGCCTTCACCGGATCAAGGCCACGTGCCCTTTGGTCTTCCAGTGCGGCAGTATCGGGCCGGTCGTCCCTTGGGTGCCAGTCGCCCAAGTCCATCGCAAGCAGGTCGTATAGCATCGCGGACAAACCCGCGCCGTCGATCTCGGCATACAAGGGCTTGAAGTACGCCTTCTCCTGCCTGTGTGCGTCCGACACGTCGAAGACCGCATAGCGCCGCTCATACGGACCGGCGGGCACAATCCACTCGCTGTTGCTTGAGATTACGACGTGCAGCATGTTGGGCCACGACACTGCATCCTTTCCCTTCCCTTCAATGGTCAAGGTTGGCTCGGTCAGGAATGTCTTGATCTTGGCCTCAGCCTTGCGGTCGCCGTCCCAGATAACCTCATCAGCGAACAGGAGGCAGCAGTCCCGAAAGTGCAGGTTGAACCGCCCGGTGATCAATTCGCTGCCGCCCGTGTGCAAGCCGTGTTGCCCAAATATCTGCGCCATCGCTCGGCCAAAGACACCCTTGCCCGTTCCGGGTTCGCCTCGGAAGACAAGGGCAACCTCGGCAGGTTCATCAGGGTTCTGGACGGTCCATGCCATCCATCTCTCAATATACGCGGCAAGCTTAGCGTCACCGCCTGCGAGGACGTCGTGGATATGTACCTTCATCAGATGCCAATCGCCGGGTTCGGGTTTAACCGCAAATCCCTGCCAAAGGTTCAGTTTGCGCTTTGCGCCTTCTCCAACGACTTCACCCGCTTGGGGCTGAAATGTCAGGGAGTGAAATTGGAGGCGCAGAGGATTTTCAAGCCACCACTTGCCCAATGGCATAAAGCGCTCATTTCCTTCTCTGTCCTGCCCGACCACTACCCTCTGGTTTAGGTATCGGTTGCGAACGTCTTCAAAGCTTTGAAGCGATGGCACAAGACGAGTTATGCCCCTTTTACCAGTCGGCATCTCGACAAACTCCAAGACCCTGCACTTGCCGTCTTGGTTGCTCAAAACGGCGTGAAGGTCATTCAGCTTGCGTAGCTTTGGGTCAATCGCCTGCTCGTGCGCGCGCCGTATCTGGCGGGCGACGTACTGCTGGGGACGGGGCTGGTCGTGGACGTGAGCGCTGATCGCATGATCGCGATCCATCACGCAGGCAGCAATCACATCGTCGGGCACATCGGCCCGCACCATTTCGCACAACACTGCGAACAAGACCTCAGACCGGGAAGGGTACTTTGTTGGATCATCCGGGTCGTCGCCATTAACGATGAGCATCTTGGTGCGAGACGACACGGAGGGCGGAAGGTCGTCCAGCGCGATCTGCGGCAGGTCGGCAGGCAGGTCGACTTTGTTCGAGGATACTTTCTGAATCTTGACCTTTTGAGCTGGCTTGAAGGCTGAAAGGGGATAGACGCGTGCCCGGTCGAACTCAACGACCGATGCCAGTGCAGCCGTGCGGCCTTTCTCGCGCTTCTTCTTGCTGGGCACGTTGACGGTTCCCGGCAATCGCATGATGCGGTCGATGTTGTGGCAGGCATCCCCTTGTAGCATCGTTTCGATGTTCAAGTTGTAGGCTTCCAACTCCGCCGCCTTCGCCTCATCACCACTGGTCTCATGTTCCTTGTCCAACATCCAGAAACCTTGATAACCACCGCCGCTGTCGATGATGACAGTTGGCTTAGGCTCGAACTCCCGTAGAAGCTTCAGCGCCCGAACGCGTTCGCTTTCAAGCTTTTCGCCCGGGCGTGGGTCCACATCAACGTGTAGCCACTGCATTCCCCGCATATCGGTCTTCTTGGGCTTTGACAGGACTGGGCGGATTACCGGGTTCACCGTGAAGTACAAATTTTGTTTGCCCTGCCGATCTTCAATCCAATCCTGCATTCCGGCCTGTTGACCGGCTTCAAACGTCGTCGTGGTAATCTTCCCGCCATCTGGCGCGATTGCCGTCAACACCCAAGGGCCATCCTCTGCCCAAGCCTGCAAGAACTGGACCGCTTCTGATGTGCGCCCTATTGGCGACAAGTCTTTTTGGTCCGCCTCTGACACAACGTCGGGTATAGTATCGGGGATGATGTTCGAGTGACTTTTGTCATGCACTCCTGCGCCCCCGGTTTCCGTTCCAAAGCCGGGGGTGTTCTCGTTCTCCATGTTCATGCCTGCCTCCCCGCCATCATCCATGCGTCAAGGTCTTTGCGGTGATAGCGGACAATGCGCCCACCGACCTTGTGGGACACTGGCCCCTTGCGGCGGTATCGTAGGTCTTCAAGGCCCCTTGCAGTAAGTCCGCAGTAAGAGGCGGCTTGGTCAGGCGTCAGCCATTCGGGTTCCACCAGCTCATCACGCACACGCGCGACGACAAGTTGGACAATTTCATCTAGGTTCGGTGTCATTCCGGCGATCTCCAAAGAGATCGGGGCGGCGCAGATGTCAGCGACACCCCGAGGTTTCGGGGGTCGCCATCGAAAAGAGACGCTGCGGTGCTCGCCGTGTCCGTTTGTCCTGCACCCGACGCTGTGGTCAGTGCTCAGACGCAGGGTGGCCCGCGTACTCTTCCCTGCAACGGCGGTGCATCACCTTACCTGCGCGCCGTTGGCGGGTTAATCTCGATACGTTACCGGTCGCAAACGCCCCGGTAAAGCCCGCAATCGGGGCGAAAGATGCGAATAACAAATTATTTTAGGTAGTTATCCCCGCTTGATGGCTGCCATCAGGTAACGGCTCATGGCTTCTTGCTGCGCACGGAGGTAGTCCTCTGCCACCTTGTTTCGGGTCATGTACCCGTCATTCACGTCGCCGTCGGCATGGTTCATCAAGATCATGACGTCTGTCTTCGTCAACCCTGCCTCGGGGGAGAGTGTCTTGTAAGTCTGCCGGAGGTCGCCGCCCCATTTGGGCAAGGCTTCCCGGTCTTCCCTGTACTCAACGATGTGCCCGGCGGACAGTGGCCCGGCCTTCCTGCGCGAGCGCCCAAGATCACCGGGGAATACCCATTCAGTGGCATTCACGGCATGGACCTTTCGACCGGCGCGCCGCGCCCGCGCAAGGCAGGCAAGCATCGGCCGAGAAAGCGGCATGTCGAAGGCTCTCTTTGTGCCCCCCTTTGGGCGGGGGATGTGTAGAACACGGCGGCCCATGTCGAGGTGTTCCCAACGGGCCACGGTCAATGCGCTTGGGCGAGAACCTGATAGGAGGCAGAACAGGTGGAACTCTTGGCGCACTGGGTTTGGCAGTGACCGCAACTTGCCGAACCATCCGGCCAGTTCACCAGCACTCATGGCAGTGTCGCGGCGCGCGCTCGGGTTTAGGTCAACTGAGTCCACCGGGTTGTAGTGCGGTAGGTTCGGGTCAAGGCGGCGCTTGTGGGCATAGTTGTATGTGCGCCGCAAGAACACCATAGCCCCGTTCGCGGCGGATGGGCCGCTGGCCTCGCTCAGTGCACGGTGCCGCGCCCGAACTTCATGTGCATTGTCGGACAGCTTTGCCAAAGACGTGTCTTTCCACTCTGCCAGAAGCTGAGAGCCATACTCGTATGAATCGACGGTGCGTTGGCTGCGGCGACCGGCAGCGACCTCACGCAGTAGGTTTGCCCTCAATTCGTCCCATGCCTCGCCCAAAGTGAGCGCCGTTCCAACCTTGCGGGAACCTTCTGAAGCAATCTCAACCTTGGCGGCGCGGGCCAGCCGACGGGCCTCAGCCACTCCAACCTGCGGCCATTTTCCCACTGCGCGCTTGCGTGTCTGCCTCTTTCCGAGCGGCGTCGTCACGTCGATCTGCACGGTGAAGGTCTTGGCCTTGCGTCCAACAACAACAAAGAAGCCTGGCTCCTCCGTGTCGCGAAGGATGTACTGGCCAGTTTCGGCTGGGGGCAGCTTGTCCAGGACATCTTTGGTCAGCTTGGCAGGCTCCATATTCATGCTTTGTTCTCCAATTTTTCTGCCTAAGACGGAATTAAGACGGTTCCTCGGCGCTAATGGTAAGAGGGTAGTGGCTCGGCGTAGCCCTGTAACGTTCGTGTAAGTTGTTTGTTTACAGTTGGTTGCGAGTATTTCCCGTAGCTTACCGAGCGGTGCGTGGAGCGTCTAGTCTTATTTGTAATCAGTAGGTCCGCGGTTCGAGTCCGTGTGGGGGCACCATTTACCACATCAAGTATTTGTTCTTATGCGTATAAATGTCCAATTTGGACCGCAGTGAAAAATCGCGTGGTCCGCAGCTCCAACCGAACACCGAAATAACTTGAATTGTTTCGACTGCCATCGCGCGGCGTTCAGCGCCTTTGGTGTAAATAGCAGACGTGCTGGGTTGGGTGTGCGATAGCACCGACATGATTTGATGTTCGCGGCAGCCTTCTTCTGTCAGAAGTTCGGCCAATGCTTTGCGAACGCCATGTTTTGATCTGCCCACAAAGCCAGCCTCATCGCATCTTTTGTGCAGCCAGTTCCGATAGCTGTCCGCATTTTTGAAGGATTGTGAGCGGCCCCATTTGAGTGGTTCAGTTTGAATGTAGGGCGTGATTGACCTTTGATCCATCGGTACGAAGGCTTCGGGGGCTTTGGGCGATAGCCCAGAGCACTGCGAGGGCGTTTGCTGTTGTAGTGGTTCTTCCATTTTTCGATGTTGAGTCGGGAGACCCAGAGCGAGTGGAAGATTTCGCTGTTCAGCAAGTCGTCGCCCAATCTCCCGTCGAAGCTTTCACAGTGCCCGTTCATCCAAGGTGATCCAGACTCTACGTAAGCCGTCTTGGTTCTCAAGGCTTTGATCCATTCACTTAAGGATTCCGCAACAAATTCGGGACCATTGTCTGGTCGAATACTTGCAGGTGCACCGCGAACGATAACAGGTGGGGCGAGTGTCGACGACCTCAGTCGAGTTCAGTTTTTGCTTTACCCAGATAGCCAGACATTCCCCACTGTGTTCATCCAAGATGGTGAGCGTGCGAATGGCTCTGCCATCGTCTGTCCTGTGATGTACGAAATCGTGCGGCCAGACGCGGTTGTGATATTCAGGGCGCAGCCGGACGCATGATCCGTCGTTCAGCCAGAGCCGCCGTTTCTTCGGTTGTTTCACTGGTGCTTTAAGCCCATCACATCGCCACAGACGTTCGACACGAATGTCATTCACCCGCTGCCCGGCAGGCGCATGCGCAGCATGCTTCCGAGAAGGGCCCCGCCTGTGTCTCTCAGCAAGGCAGCAACCCGACGGTAGCCGTATCGACCTTACTGGCGTGTCAACTCAATCATGGCCGCGACTAAGGTTCTTCCTCAGCAGGTCTCGTCGGCAATCGACGTTGTGCGGGTCTCTGCTGGCCCAGAACGCGACAAACACGATGCTCAGGAACCTTGAACGGACTGCGCACAAAGGCCAATTCAGGCAGGGCGACGCAAAGGGCTTAGAATCCGATCGGCACATTGTTGCGCAATCTCCTGTCGATCAACGGTAATAGGCTTGTTTAGTCACACTGAACATCTATGCGAGGCATACCTCGCCCCATCAAAACTTCAACAGGTTGTAACTTTACGATAATTTCACCTTGCTTGGGTCTCTTACTGGCTATTTGTGTCCTCCGCTTTCCCACCTGTAAGCGCAAACCTCTTCTTTGGGGGGCTCAGGCCTAATTCCAATTTCGTATTAGAGTTTGGCCGCTGTGGGCCCGTTGGGGATGACTTCATATCCCGGTTCTTCTGGTTCATCATCCTGCAATTCAGGCGGAAATCCCGGGGCGCGAATATCAAGCCCCGTCGCATCTTCCAAGCGTTTGATAATATTGGGAGAGAAACACCGTTCACCGTATTTTGCGATCCCGTCATCAAAGATTTTGCACAGCATTGGCGAGATTTCCAGAGGCACATTGTTGCGCTCGGCCACCTCTTGAAACAAGCCAACGTCCTTTTTGACCAAGTCCATCGTAAAGGAAATATCGCGACTGCCATTCAGAATAACTTGGCTTTCGGTCTCGTGCACAAACGATGTGCCGGAAGACATTTTTAGGGCCTCATAGGTGGTGTTTAGGTCCATGCCTGCGGCCTTGGCTGTCACGAGCGCCTCACAGCAGGTGACAAGATTGGCCGTCGCCAGATAGTTGGTGACGACTTTTAGAACTGAGGCACTGCCAAGTTCGCCGGTGTGCAGAATACGTCGCCCCATGGTTTTCAGAAGCGGGGCGATACGATCGAACGTAGCGCGATCGCAGCCAGCGAAAATTGAGATATTCCCGGTGGCTGCTCGGTGGCAACCGCCAGATACAGGGCAGTCCACGGCCGCCCCGCCTGCATCGATCACCTGTGCCCCCAGACGGCGCACCTCGGCTTCGTCGGTTGTGGACATTTCCATCCAGATTTTACCTGTTGTCACTTCGGGTAACATGTCTTGCATGACGGCATCGGACGCAGCGGGCGAGGGCAGGCAGGTAATCACCGCATCACATGTGCGCATAAGCTCGGCTGGGCTGCCCACTGTCTGCGCGCCTTGTGCCACAAATTCAGCCACCAGATCAGGATTTAGATCAAGAACAGTCAGGTTAATGCCATTGCGCAATAGTGATCCCGAGAGTTTGCCTCCGACGTTCCCAAGACCAATAAATCCGACTTTCATATGCTGTTCCTTTTGTTCGGGGTCATGCAGTCAGGCCAATTGGGTCTGAGCGCAGTTTGAGTAAAGGCGTTCGACAAAGCTTAGTAAAATGAATAATAATTCATAAAATGGGTAATAATTTTTGGTGATAGAATGGCAAAACTGCCCAATCTGGTCTGGTTACGCTCGTTCGAGGCAGCAGCACGGCACATGAGTTTTACAGCGGCTGCGGCTGAACTGGGGGTCACCCAAACAGCGCTCAGCCTGCACGTGCGCTCGCTCGAAGCGGCCTTGGGCTGCAAATTGTTTACCCGCGCAGCACGTCATCTGACGTTGACAGATCTTGGTCAGGCCTATGCGTTTTCAGTGCGTCGTGCGCTCGGGGATATTGGGTTGTCCACCGCAAGCCTGTTTGGTCCTTCAAGTGCTCAAGTTCTGACCGTGCGCGTGCCAATCTCTACTGCGGCATTATGGCTGGCGCATCGCTTACCCAAATTCACTGCGGCGCATCCGGACATTTCCCTCAAGCTTGTGTCAAATATATGGGCGAGTTCTGCGGATCAGGACGACGTCGATGTGGATGTTCGATTGGGACATGGGGAATGGGCGCAACTGGCCAGCCGGAAAATTTCCCAAGAACGCGTTGTGCCGATTGCATCGTCGTCTGCGGCGTCCCGGAATTTGCCTGTGACAGAGTGGGCGCATGGGCCCGTTGTACAGATTTTGGGGTACCAAGATCTTTGGCACCAGTACCTGAATTCGCACGATACGGCCGCCAACAATACGCCTCCGTACACCGTGGATACGACAATCGCGGCAATTGATATCGTCGCTGCAGGAGGAGGGTGTGCCATGATCTTGGAGCGCTTTGCCCATACTGCTATTCAGACGGGCAAACCCATTTCCATTTTGGGGGCGCCAATGGCCATCAACCAAAGCCATTATCTGGTGGGGCGCGAAACCTCGGGTATGAACGACACCGCGCGCCAGTTGTTTGAAGCATGGTTAGAGGCCGAGTTTCGCGCCGACTAGACGCAGGGCGACCCGCGTCTTAGGTGCATATGCGATATCTCGAGTGAGGCAGAAAATGCACTGTCTAGGGGTGCGTGCACACCAAGGTCCTCGTGTCGTTGGCGATCACCAGTTCCTCGTTTGTCGGGATAACCAAGGCTTTGACCGCACTGGTATTAGTTGAGATAACTGTTTGATTTTCTGCGTTGGCATCACTGTCACAATGCACGCCAAGCCACTGTGATCCTGCAATAATATCCGATCTTATGCGCGCTGCATTTTCTCCCATGCCGCCGGTGAAGACAATGGCATCGACCCCTTGCAGGGCCGCAGCCATCCGCCCGATTTGGGCGCAAGCACGATATACAAAAAGCGCGATGGCCTCTTTGGCCTCGATCCGGTCGCTGGCCAGCAAATCGCGCATATCATCGCTTTGACCAGACACGCCCAACAAGCCGGATTTGGTCGATAGCAATGTCTCGACCTCGGCCGCGCTCATGCCTTTTTCACGGATCAGATGAAAGATGACGCCGGGGTCAATTTCACCACATCGTTTGCCCATCATCAAACCATCAAGGGCGGTAAATCCCATGCTTGTGGCGATGCTTTTGCGGTTCTGCATAGCACAGACACTCGCCCCATGTCCCAGATGCAAAACAATCACGCGGCCCTCGGCTGCGTCGCCAAGGACATCCGGAAGCTGGCTGGCGATATAGGCATAGCTCAGACCGTGGAACCCGTATCTGAGAACGCCCTCTTGGGTCAGTGCGCGTGGAATGGCAAAACTTTGGGCGACGGTGGGTTGGGTGCGATGGAATGCCGTATCAAAACAGGCGATCTGGGGGATATCAGGCCAGATGTCCTCCAGGGCACGCACGCCAGCCAAATTATGAGGCTGATGTCCCGGAGCAAGCGGCGACAGCGCGTCGAGCCGCTGCATGTGTTCGGGCGTCAAGCGCAGGCTGTCTGAATACTCGGGGCCACCATGGACCACGCGGTGACCACCTGCCACAATTTCCACATCCGCAAATCGTGTCTGGAGCTGGGCTGCCAACCATTCCAGCACCTCTGCATGCGTGGCGTCTGGGGCCATTGGCAAGGTTTCGCTGCGGTTTTCGCTATGATGCTCGGGCCCCAAACCAATACGATCAATAAGACCCTTTGCAAGACAGTCCCCAGAAGGGCGCGCCTCGTAGATCGCGTATTTTATGGATGAACTACCGGCATTTATGACAAGAACTGCGGCGGTCATAGGACACCTTTTTGTACGCGATGATGTACCAAAAGCTGCGCCAACGCCGCCGATATGACCCGCGAGAGCACGCCATCAGCGCGACTTGTTAACATCACTGGCACCCGCGCGCCCAGAACCACGCCTGCGCATTCTGCCCCTGCAAGATAGATCAATTGTTTGGCAATCATGTTGCCTGCTTCCAAATCTGGGGCGATCAAGATGTCCGGATCACCAGCCACCTCTGATATGATGCCCTTGGCTTCGGCGGCGTCTTTTGAGACGGCATTGTCAAATGCCAAGGGACCATCCAGAAGACCGCCAGTGATTTGTCCCCGATCCGCCATCTTGCACAGGGCACCGGCTTCGACGGTTGACGGGATTTTTGGGTAAATCGTTTCGAGAGCGGACAAAATGGCGACTTTGGGTGTGTCGACGCCAAGGGCATGACCCAACTCGATGGCATTCTGGATGATGTCGGCTTTGGTCATCAGGTCGGGGAAAATGTTGATGGCCGCATCCGAAATCAGCAATGGTTTGGAATACCGTGGCACATCGAGCACGAAAACATGGCTCATACGGCGCTCTGTCCGCAATCCACGCTCTTTGTGCACGACTTCGCTCATCACCTCATCGGTATGCAGGGCGCCTTTCATGAGGGCTTGAACCTTGCCCTCGCGGACCAATGCGACCGCTTTTTCAGCTGACGCATGGCTGTGTTCTGTCGGGACAATCTCGATCCCAGATAGGTCCAATCCTGCCGCGATGGCCTCTTCTTGGATGCGGGCTTGAGGGCCAACAAGCACGGGGATGATCAGGCCTTCGTCACGTGCGGCCAGCGCCCCTTGAAGCGAGGCATCGTCACATGGATGCACCACGGCCGTTTTAATCGGGTCCAAGGCGCGCGTCGCGGCAAGCATATCGTCAAAAGACTGGCGCGTGACTGCCTTTGAAGATGGAGAAACAATAGATTTGATCAACGGTATATTCCTTGGTGGTCCGATCGGGCGTCTGACGTGTATGTAGACTGAATTCTACCAGATAAACATCACCTCGATATGACAGATACAGCAAATTCGCCCATGTCGGATCGTGACCAAAGGTCAATCGGGTGCAATCCATTGCTTGCGGTACGGGGCTGGTTCAATGCAAGCTGTGACGGAGACAACAGGCAAGTCCATGACATCCTCAGAAGATCAACCGCGCCCCAAACATTTGGAACCGTCGCAAATCTCGGCCATCGCAGAGGCCCATTTTGGCCAACGGGTGATCAAGATCACGGCCCCGGGTGGGCGCAATCGTGATTCTGTGCGGGTGCATTTCCAAGATCGGACGGTCATTGCCTCGTACCGGCACCGCGACACGCGTCGGAACAGAGAAGTCGCGGTCTTTCAGGCTTTGAATACCTTGAATGCGCCGGTGCCACAGTTTCTGGGTCAGCATGACGGCGTGCTTTTCCAGTCAGACGCGGGGGCAGGGCGCCTGAGTTCTGAAATGTCGCGACAGGACGCTGCTGGCCAACGCCGGTTGGCGCGCGCCGCATTTGACAGCCTTTGGCAGATCAAACAGGCGGCACGGCAGACAGGGTTGGTGCAAGACATGCCAAGTGTGGCAAGCACGGCCAAATGGGCCGCGCGGTTTGGTACTGGCCCGCGTGCATTGTCGATCACGTTGGATATGACGCCGCCCTTGGTGGACTGGGCTAAATTGTCAAAGGCCGCGTCATCCGTGCCACGTCATTTTGTAAAGTGGGATTCCCGCTCTGGAAATGCCGCCGTCCAAGCGGATGGCAGCGTGATCTGGTTTGATTGGGAACATGCCGGACGTCGACATGGCGTCGAAGATTTCGCCTTTTTGATCGGGGATGAATTTTGGCCTTTGGATGCCGTCACGAGCCTTGAGGTCTTTGCAGAGTCCTGTCCAGGAGATGCGGCGGCTTTGGTGCCCTATTTGCGGCGGTTTTCAACGCTACAGATCGTAGAGCGGTTGCGCCTGATCAAAGCAGAAGTCGATCGACGTGGCTGGACCGAGTATGCGCGCGCGCAACGCTATGACCGGATGGGGGGCACCCCACAGCAGGTGGTGAGGTTGGCCGAACATGGGCAACAGCTGTCTGAATTGGACGAGATGCTGCACCCGTTAGGTGACTGGTTTTCGATGGTCGCAGCAAAAATGACGTCTGCTGCGACCAAGGCGGATTAAGGCGCGTTATAGATAAACAACTGTTCGCCATTCAGCCGATATTCATTGATCAAACTTTTGGCACGCGCGCTAAGCAACCACGTCTCAAGCTTGGCTGTCAGATCGGATTTTACATGCGGGTGTGTGGCCGGATTGACCGGAATATAGGCGTATTGATTAAACAAAACCGGATCGCCTGCGAACAACAGCACCAGATCACCCTTGTTGCCAAACTTGAGCCAGCTCGCGCGGTCGCTCATAATATAGGCATTCATGGCGCTGGCTGTATTGAGCGATGCGCCCATCCCTGCGCCTGCCGCCTGATACCATGTGGTCGCAAAATCGTCCGGGATCAGACCTGCACCGAACCAAAGGGACAATTCCTTTTTGTGGGTGCCGCTGTCATCGCCGCGGCTCACAAAGGGGGCGCGTGTTGATTGGATCGACGCCAAAGCCTCGGCTGCGCTCTGGGTTTGGGCAATATGTGCAGGATCATCCGCAGGGCCAATCAGCACAAAATCGTTATACATGAATGGGGTACGATGCGTTCCGTATCCTTCAGATACAAATTTTTCTTCGGCAGATTTGGCATGTACCAATATGGCGTCTACATCTCCGGCGCGGCCCAACCGCAGGGCTTGGCCCGTGCCAACCACGACCAGATGCACATCCAAGTCAAGATCGGCCTTGATTTCGGGAAGCAACACATCGGCCAAGCCGGAATTATGAAACGACGTGGTGACAGCCATCTTGATGTCGTCGGCCAGCGTAGCGCTTGCAACACATAGGGACAGTGCAGAGGCAAGCAATAGACGTGGGATCATTCGAGAATATCTCCTCTCAAAAAGGCCTGAGCCTCGGGGGTTTGGGGGGCTTTGAAAAATGCTTCGGCGGTGCTGTGTTCGTGCACGTTACCGCGATAGATAAACAGGACATCATCGGCCAGCCGCTTGGCTTGGCCCATGTCGTGCGTGGCCATCACCATGCGGGTGTTCGCAGTCCGGGCGGACTTGAGAATGCCTTCAATTTCGCGCGTGGCGCTGCCGTCCAGACTTGCACATGGTTCGTCTAGAAACAAAATATCAGGATTGCGGATCAAGGCTCGTGCAAGGGCCATTTTTTGCCGCTCACCGCCTGACAGGGTGCGAGCAGGCCGTGCGGCGTGGTCGGCCAACCCTACGCGGTCTGCCCAGTCCAATGCTTGGGCATGCGCGTCTTTGCGAGAGACCCCGTGCACCAGCAAGGGATAGGCGATACAATCCACCACACTGCGGCGCATCAAAATAGGGGTCTGAAATACGAATCCCTGCCTGTTTTGGGCATCCTTCATCGGCACATTCCAGTCCACACGCCCTTTGGCGGCCCGATCAAGACCATGCATCAGCCGTAGCAGGGTGGATTTGCCAGCCCCGTTGGGACCGATGACAACGGTAGTCCCAATAGGCCCAATTTCCAGATCAACCGGGCCCACAAGGGTGACGCCAGATTTGCGCACAGTGGCCTCTGAAAGCGTCAATGGGAACAAAGCGGTCTCTACCATCGTCCGCTCCTTTCAGTTTGCGACAGGCTGTGCACGGTTGCGTTGATCAGGATGGCCAAGGCGATCAATACAAACCCCAGAGCCAGCGCGAGAGAGAAATTTCCTTTGGATGTTTCAAGCGCAATCGCTGTGGTCAGAACACGCGTCACATGGTCGATATTGCCGCCAACAATCAAAATAGCGCCAACTTCGCCAATGGCGCGACCAAAGCCTGCCAAAGACGCGGTCAATAGCGCGCGTCGCCCATCCCAAAGCAAGGTGCAGATGCGTTGCCGGTGGGATGTGGATACGGAAATGAGCAGATCATGATATTCGGCCCAAAGCTCGCGAATGGCTTGGTGTGCGATGGACGCGATCAGTGGTGTGATGATGATGGTCTGGGCAATCACCATGGCGCTGGGGGTGAACAAGAGGTTCAGAACCCCAAGCGGACCAGAGCGCGACAGGAACAGATAGACAATGAGCCCAACAACCACCGGCGGCAGACCCATCAGGGCATTCATCAAGGCGATGACAAACCGACGAAACCGAAAGCGATTTACGGCCAGCCAAGCCCCCAACGGCAACCCGATGACCGAGGACACGACCACAGCACCCACGGTCACTTGAAGCGAACGCAGCACGATCTCTATGAGATCAGGGTCAAAAGTGATGATCAGCCAGCCAGCAGATATCAGGCCTTGGAGAATGTCATTCATTGCGGGGTCTCAAACGTCGAAGAGTTGCCGAACCCTATGACGTGGCCATCACGTGCGCCTGTCCGCATTGCGGCAATTGAGATGTCATTTCCGCACTTTGGCGATTATGTGCCGGAAAACCCGCCATAGGCGCTTTGAGTGAAAATCAACGGCGCGCCCGCGTTGAGCCGCACGGTTTGAACGCGTCCCACAACAATCACATGGTCACCGCCATCGTGAATCGCGTCTGTGCGGCATTCAAAAGATGTCAAACAGTCTTGAATAACAGGTGTTTGTGTCTCGGTAAGCGTCCAGTCAACCAGATCAAACGCATCGCCACGTTTGGCAAATTCAAGCGCAAGGTCCTTTTGGTCATCACGCAAAACGTGAATGCAAAAATGGCTGGCATGTTCAAATGCTGGGTATCTTTTTGAGTGTTTGGACGGAGACCAAAGCACCAGCGGTGGCGTGAGCGAAATTGACGAGAAACTGTTGGCGGTCATACCAACCGGGCCATCGGGGGTCTGGGCCGTCACAATGGTAACCCCAGTCGCAAAACACCCCAAGGCATCGCGAAATTCGCGGCTGTGGTCTTGGTCCGGTGTAAATGTCTTGCTCATATGCGATCTGTCCCGTTCGGCGCGTCAGGCCAACACGCATTTACGCGATTTTTGCACATGTGCAAGACTGTATTCTTCAAGACCTAGTTCAAATCCTCGAGCAGGCGCCCATGTTTACGCGTCTGCTGGATGACGTCTCCAAAGGTATTAAACCCGCGCGATTGCAGCATGGGGATCATCAAACACAATACTTCGGCAGTGGCCTGAGCGTCGCCAAGTGCGGTATGGCGCAGCTCTTCCGGGATGGTCACCCCAAGACGGTCACACAGTGCATCCAGCGTATGTGTTTCGCTCGCGCCAAACAGCACCGCTGACAACAATACCGTATCAATGATGGGATGATCCCATGCCAAGCCAGATGTTTTTCCGTGACGACGCAAAAATGCCATGTCAAACGGAGCGTTATGCGCCACGATCACCGCATGGTTTGAAAATGCGTGAAACTTCTCTGCTGCCTGATGGATATCTGGCGCATCGGCGACCATTTCGTCACTGACTTTGTGCACCTTGGTCGAGGCGGGCGGAATGGGCATGCCCGGGTTCACCAATTGGTTGATCTGTTCTCTGGGGACGATTTTGCCATTCACAACACGTACCGCGCCGATTTGGACAATTTCGTCTTTGTGAGGCAACAAACCGGTTGTTTCTGTATCAAATACCACAAAATTCAGTTTGCTGACCGGCGTGTCTTCCAAAACGTGTTCGACGTCATGGTCCATCAAGTCAAAGTCATAAATCAACGGACGCGCCGCATCAGGCGAGGCCATCGCATGGGCATCATCAATCAGAATCATATATCCGGGCGCATGCCCCAACGGCTTGAGCCGCGCATCAAATTCAAGGTTTCCGTGAATGCCCTTGGCGGTAAATGGGACATCAATGCCCGACTGAAGCAGGTCGGTGTGGGCCTCAAGCAATCCGGACTCGTCGAAATAGTCAAAGATTGACGCGTTCAGGCGCGGGTGGTGAATTTGGCTCAGGGCTTCGGCGGCTTGGGCATCGTACAGCACGATTTGGTGGGACGGGCTGACCAAAATCATCGCGACGGGGATTTCTGTCAACAGCGCGGTCAGGCGCTCTTTTTCCATCGACAGACGCGCGGTTTCGGACGCAACGGCCTCTGCGGTGTCCAGTGTTGTCTTGGTCAACTGGTGGGATACCGCTTTGGCTGCTGGGGCCAGATCCCCCAAATACCGTGCTTGATGGGTGTCCAGCTCAAGATCTACGCCCGCATGGGCGCGGGTGCGCATGGTCGCGGCCAACCGTTCAATTGGTTTGGCGACGTTTTCATCAAACAGCAACCAAACCCCGATCATCAGGGCAATCAATCCGAAAGACGACATCACAGCCGCAAGAATATATCCGGATGCTGGATCGTCAGCTTGGGCACGGCCATATCCATAATAGAGTGCCCCCGTGGTGATCACCACGCTGCCCAGACCCATCAATACGAAAAACAAAAAGACCCTAAGTCGCAAGCTGAGAGAGTGAAACATCAGGACACCTCGCAGATTGCTGCGAGAAGCCCGTCATCCTTTGGGACACCGACCCAGTTCGCGCCGCTGACGTTCCCACTCTCGTCAAAGCTGATGGCGTCGATCAGCGCTGCGCGTCTGGCGTTTGCGCAATCTGCGAGGACACCAATTTTATTGACGGGTGACCAGCGGCCAAAATAATAGACATCCGCGATGCGTTGATCGGGCAGGGCAGGGTGTGTTTGCAGCGACAAGGTATCCACCGCGACGAACCGCTCAACATAGGGTCGCACATATGTCCAAGGCCGATAGAATGATTGATTTTCAATGGTTTCGGAAATGACCAGACCCTCGGGCAGGGCCGCCTTGGTCCGTGGATACCATCCGTATTCGTTCGAAATCGTGGTGACGATCATGGCCGCACCAGCGGCCACAGGGGTAAACCATTTTGGCAGGCGTCCTCCTACGATCCGATTCAACAACAGAACCATACCCGCCGCAGCAAAGGCGGCCGCGATGGTCGCAACCAATTCCAAAAACATGTTTTCTCCTCCTCAAAAGCCCTCTGGTTTGGGGCTCGTGGGGGCTCAGATACTGGGCCCCCAAATATTATTAGCTCAGCATGCCACGCCCGTGTCCAATTGCGGATTGCAGGGTTTTCACCACCACAAATGCATCCCGAAGGTGGCTGCGTTCAAAGTCCGAAAGGCTGGATGGCCGCAAATAGTTGTCGGGGGCTTGGCCTTGCTTGATCAATTCCGCTTGGTGTTGAAGACGGGTTTCCGCAATCAAATCATAGGCATCCAGCAGGTCCGCAGCGCCAGATCGGCTTAGGACATTGCTCTTTTCAGCGGCTTCAAGGCGGGCGCGGGTGTTGACTTCGCCAAGCTGACCTTGCAGCGCATATATCCGACCCAAGTCAACGATGGGCACCACGCCGTTATGCTTCATATCCAGTTGGTTTTTGTGTTCACCTGACCGGATCGTGGCAAAGCCGCGCAACAACCCCAGTGGCGGGGTGTGCTTAAGCGAATTGCTGATCATATGGGCCACAAAAATGGAATTCTTACTGGCTGCCCCGAGCGTATTTTGATTTAGGTCTTCAAACAGGCTTGCCGTGCCGCCGATCGGTCGCAAATCAAACATGACGCTGGCGAGCATTTGTGCCTCGGGGTCTGGCTTGGCGATCCAGCGTTGGAAATACTGCTTCCAGACAGACAGCGGCTGACACCAGCGCGGATTTGTGGCCATCATGTCGCCGGGGCAATACACATAGCCACAGACATCCAGCCCATCACACACGAATTTGGCCAGATCAGCGAAATAGGCCATGTGGTCCTGAGTGGCCGCGTCATCCAGAATGAGACAATTGTCTTGGTCGCTGACACCGGTTTGTTCTTGCCGGCCTTGGGATCCACACGCCAGCCACAGATAGGGAACAGGTGGCGCGCCGAGCTCTTTTTCGGCCAACGACAACAGGCGCCGCGTTGCCGTATCTGCGATATCAGTGATCAGGCGTGTCACGATTTCGTGGCGGTTTCCCCCTGCAACCAGTTGCACCAGAAGCTTGGGAATACGTGCGGTGACCACGGCCATTTCTTGTGCTGTGTTGGCATGCGCAATTTCTGCAACCAATTCGGCAGAGGATACGGCTTGGAAGCGGGTCAAATCCGTTTGGGTGACAATGCCCACCAATTTGCCAGCTTCAACGATCGGGATATGCCCGATCTTATGTTCCATCATCGCATGCAGCACATCCGAGCCAATGGCCGAGGGCGAGAGCGTCAACGGGTTCGATGTCATGACGTCGCGGACAGGGGTCGTGACGGGGCGTGCCTCTGCCAGAACTTTGCCAGACAAATCGCGGGTTGTCAGAATGCCTTCTAGGGTGTGATCCGATGTCACGCAGACCGAAGAGATTTTCTTGTCGCGCATGATCTGCGCAGCCGTCTGCACGGTATCATCGGCGGCGCATGTCATCGGGGCGCGCGCCATCAAGGTTTCCACACGGCTGGTGGCCAGATCGTTGCCACGGGGGCTTTCGCCGCGTGAACGATCAAAGAATTTGCGCACTGTGTCATGCGCGGCGATCAGCGCCTTAAAGGCGGCGGGGGGCAGGACAAGCAAAATGGAATGTTCGTCAGCGCGCGCGCTGGTCACAGCTTTGCCGTCTCGCAATAGGCCACGTTCGCCAAATGAATTCCGCAGGGCAAGATGGGAAACAACCACATCGTTTGCGTCAGTGATTTCGATCATGCCCTCATAGATGATGAATAATCCACGCAGGGTTTCACCAACCTCGTAAACCGAGAAATCTTTCTCAAGTTCCCAAGCTTCGAATTGTGTCGACAGCGACGTCAGCGTCTCCAGAGACAGCGTATCGTAAGGGTGGACGGACTTGAGGAACCGTATGATTTTATCTTGAGAAAGCGGCATGGGACTCTACCCGAATTAGAACAAAAAAGTCCCGTTCGATATGCACCGAACGGGACCAGATTTAAAGATGGCGGGCAGTCGCAGGGATGCATCTGCCCGACCAAAACACCTTAGTGATCCTGAGCTTCACCAGCACCTTTAGGAACACGTACGCTTTCCACCAAGTCTTTGATGTGCTGCGGTGTTGGTTTGGTCATGCCTGTCACGATGTAAGCAACCGCAAAGTTGATCATCGCGCCAATCGCACCGAACGATGTCGATTTGATTGTGCCCAACAACGGATCAGCATCTGTGAAGCTGTTGGTGCCTGGAACAAAGAACCAGCCTTTGTGCAGGAAGATATAGACCAACGTCACACCCAGACCAGCCAACATACCGGCAACAGCGCCTGTGTTGTTGATCTTGGTGCTGAAGATACCCATCATCAGAGCCGGGAAGATCGACGCAGCAGCCAAACCAAAGGCAAGAGCCACGGTTTGCGCAGCGAAGCCCGGAGGGTTAAGCCCCAGATAGGTTGCAACAGCGATGGCCACAGCCATAGCGATACGTGCCGACAAAAGTTCGCCTTTTTCCGAAATATTCGGGTTCAAGGAACCTTTGATAAGGTCGTGAGACACAGCAGACGAGATCGCCAACAGCAAACCAGCAGCCGTTGACAGAGCAGCCGCAAGACCACCCGCAGCCACAAGACCGATCACCCAGCTAGGCAGGTTCGCAATCTCGGGGTTGGCCAGAACCAAGATGTCACGGTTGAACTTGGTCAGCTCGTTACCGGTCCAGCCTTTTTCAGCGGCCATTGCTTGCATGTCAGCATTCTTGTCGTTGTAATACTGAATTTTGCCGTCGCCGTTCTTGTCTTCCCAGTCAAGCAGACCGGTTTTTTGCCAAGTGGCCATCCAGTCGTAACGCTTTTCTTCTTCGATCTGTTGCGTTGTCACAGCACCACCTTCGATGCCGCCATTTGGCCACATCATGTCAGAGATGTTGAGACGCGCCATCGCACCAACAGCAGGAGCCGTCAGATACAGCAGAGCGATGAACACAAGTGCCCAACCAGCAGACCAACGAGCATCAGCAACGCGTGGCACTGTGAAGAAGCGCATGATCACGTGTGGCAGACCCGCAGTACCGATCATCAGCGACAAGGTGAACAGAACCATGTTCAACGTATCGGCGTGATGTGTTGTGTACTCGTTAAAGCCCAACTCGGTGACAATCGCGTCCAGTTTCGCCAAAAGAGGCTCGCCAGAAGCAACGTGATCGCCAAACAGACCCAACGCAGGGATCGGGTTGCCTGTCAGTTGCAGCGAGATGAAGATGGCCGGAATGGTGTAGGCCATGATCAGCACAACGTACTGAGCAACCTGTGTATATGTTACACCTTTCATGCCGCCGAACACCGCATATGCAAATACCACACATGCACCGATCAACAGACCGGTTGTGTTGGATACTTCCAAGAAGCGACCAAAGGCAACGCCAACACCCGTCATCTGACCGATCACATATGTGGTCGAAGCCACGATCAAGCAGACAACAGCCACAAGGCGCGCTGTTGGAGAGTAAAAACGGTCGCCAATGAATTCGGACACTGTGAATTTGCCAAACTTACGCAGATAAGGCGCAAGCAACAGAGCCAAAAGCACATAACCGCCGGTCCAGCCCATCAAGAAAGACGAGTTGTCATAGCCGGTAAAGGCGATAAGGCCAGCCATCGAGATGAACGATGCCGCTGACATCCAGTCAGCCGCAGTCGCCATACCGTTGGTGACAGGGTGAACGCCGCGACCCGCAGCGTAAAATTCTGATGTGGAACCCGCACGGGCCCAAATCGCGATACCGATGTAAAGCGCAAAAGATGCGCCAACAAACAGTAGGTTAATCGTAAACTGATCCATCTGTCCCTAGGTCCTTATTCTTCGCTGACGCCGTGTTCGGCATCCAGCTTGTTCATCCGCCAGGCGTAGAAGAAAATCAGCGCCAGAAAGACCAGAATTGAACCTTGTTGGGCGAACCAGAAGCCCAGATCGGTTCCGCCAACGGCGATGCCGCTGAGCATTGGACGCAGCAAAATGCCGAACCCGAAAGATACCAGCGCCCAAATTACGAGGCTGATCAAGATAATCCGCACATTGGCAGACCAGTATGCATTGTTGGATGAGTCGTCGGCCATATTGGCTCCTCCCTCTTTTCCGTTTCCTCTATAAACCCGCGGCCTAAAACACAGACCGTGGGCTTACCCTTCCCCCTTACGCGGTTGCCTTTTTGACAATCGCGTTCAGATTTCCTGCAATCGCATCAATATCGCCCATGGCGTCGATCCGTTGCAGAGCGCCCTTGCCGTCGTAATAGGCAATGAGCGGTGCTGTTTGTGCGTGATAGGCCTCAAGGCGGCTTGCCACGGTTTCAGCATTGTCGTCGGCACGGCGTTTCATGTCCGTCCCGCCGCATTTGTCACAGACGCCGTCTTTGGCGGGCTGCTTGAATGTGTCGTGAAAACCTTCGCCACAATTGCCGCAGGTATAGCGGCCCGAAATGCGCGTCACCATGGCGGCGTCTTGCACATCAAGGCTGATGGCGGCGTTGATTTTTTGACCACTTTCGGCCAGCAAATCGTCCAGTGCCTCGGCCTGAACTGTGGTGCGTGGGAACCCGTCAAGGATCACACCTTTGGCACAGTCAGCATCGGCAAGACGATCGCGCAGGATGTTGATGACGATCTCGTCACTGACCAGATCGCCAGCTTCCATGACGGCCTTGGCGGCAAGTCCTGCCTCGGTGCCAGCGGCAACCGCTGCGCGGAGCAAATCGCCTGTGGACAATTGAACCAAGCCAAATGTGTCTTCGAGCATGCGCGCTTGGGTGCCTTTGCCGGCCCCGGGGGGGCCAAGCAAAATAAGAACGGGCGCGGTGTTTTGTGCTGTGTCTAGCATTGTGCGCTTATCCTTTGTTCATGCGGTTTTCGATCAGGTCATCGACCACGCCCGGCTCGGCGAGGGTCGATGTATCGCCCAGCGACCCAAAGTCGTCCTCGGCGATTTTGCGCAGAATGCGGCGCATGATTTTACCCGAACGTGTTTTGGGCAGGCCAGGGGCCCATTGGATCAGATCAGGCGAAGCGATTGGCCCGATTTCGGTGCGAACCCAAGTGCGCAATTCCTTGGTCAACTCGTCTGATGGCTCTACGCCGTTCATCAAAGTGACATAGCAATAGATGCCTTGGCCTTTGATATCATGGGGGTATCCGACCACGGCGGCTTCGGCGACTTTGGCGTGAGCCACAAGCGCGCTTTCGACTTCGGCGGTGCCCATGCGGTGGCCAGAGACGTTGATCACGTCATCAACGCGACCGGTGATCCAGTAATCGCCATCTTCATCGCGCTTACAGCCGTCACCTGCAAAATAATAGCCTTTGTAATCCGAGAAATAGGTTTTCTCGAACCGCTCATGATCGCCCCAAACTGTGCGCATCTGGCTTGGCCAGCTGTCTTTGAGACACAGAACACCTTCGCATGGGTACGTGTGAATTTCCTCGCCAGAGTGTGGATCAAGCACAACGGTCTGTACACCAAAGAACGGCTTCATCGCCGATCCGGGCTTAGTGGCATGTGCGCCGGGCAGGGGTGTCAACAAGTGACCACCGGTTTCGGTTTGCCACCATGTGTCGACGATGGGGCAGCGTCCGCCACCGACAACGTCGTTGTACCAGTTCCATGCTTCGGGGTTGATCGGCTCGCCGACCGTGCCAAGAATACGCAGCGAAGACAGATCACAAGATTCCACAAAGCTGTTGCCTTGGCCCATCAGAGCGCGCAGGGCCGTTGGTGCCGTATAGAATTGGTTCACTTTGTGCTTTTCGCACACCTGCCAGAAACGGCTTGCGTCTGGATAGGTGGGCACGCCTTCAAACATCAAAGTCGTCGCGCCATTTGCCAGCGGACCATACACGATATAGCTGTGTCCGGTGACCCAGCCCACGTCAGCGGTACACCAAAAGATGTCGTCCTCTTTATAATCAAAGACATATTCGTGGGTCATGCTGGCAAATACCAGATACCCGCCCGAGCAATGCACAACGCCCTTTGGCTGGCCGGTAGAGCCGGATGTATACAGAATAAACAGCGGATCTTCGGCGTTCATTTCAGCGGGCGTATGGAATTCGTCGGCTTCCAGCGCCATTTCGTTGTAATCAAAGTCACGACCGTCAACCCAAGTGGTTTGACCACCTGTGCGCTTCACCACCAGACATTTGACTGAGTCTTTGGTGTGCAGCAACGCAGCATCTGCGTTGGATTTCAAAGGTGTCTGGCGACCACCGCGCGGGGCATAGTCTGCGGTAATCAGAACCTTGGCATCCGAGCCGTTGATCCGTGCAGACAGCGCGTCCGGGCTAAAGCCAGCAAAGACGATAGAATGGATAGCACCGATGCGTGCACAGGCCAGCATTGCATAGGCGGCTTCGGGGATCATCGGAAGATAGAGCACGACGCGGTCGCCTTTGCGTACGCCCATATCTTCAAGGATATTGGACATGCGGCAGACACGGCGGTGCAGCTCTTTATAAGTGATGTGCTGTGCGGGTTCTTCGGGGTTGTCTGGCTCGAAAATGATTGCTGTTTTGTCGCCGCGCGTTTTCAAGTGGCGGTCAATACAGTTTGCGGCAACGTTCAATGTACCGTCTTCAAACCATTTGATCGAGACATTGCCCGGTTCAAAGCTTGTGTTTTTGACTTTGGTAAAAGGCTTGATCCAGTCGATCCGCTTGCCATGCTCTCCCCAGAATGCCTCCGGATCCGAAATCGAGGCCTCATACATTGCGTCATAAGTTGCTTCGTTTGCGTGTGCATTGGCAACAAGGTCGCTTGATGGTGGATATGTCGGGTTAGCGGTATTTTCGGATGACATTGAGGCTCCTCCCTCTAGGTACAGTAATGAACTTTGCAGGAACAGACGCCCCACAGAGTATTATCCGGCTCGCTAAGGATCATAGGGCGTGTTGAAAATAATGAAATAACCCACAGAAACGTAACAAAGTTTTTGTAAATATTTTTCCATCTGGTTTGTGTATTTTGTAAATTTTTTTGACTTTGCTGAAAATATCGTTTGAAAGCAATGTGTTGTTTGCAGACGAAGAATGCACAGTTTTTGTGTTAGGCCGCATAATCACATTCCTACCCAATATTGCGTAGGTGTGACAAATTGTTTCGGTATGCGGTTGTATACAGAAAATTCAAACCCATCAGACTTGCACCGACCGATTTGCGACTCGTGCATAAGGTGTCTGCGGTGTGAGGGGGCCAAGATATTACACCGCACCCCAAGAAAATTGAGGTGCGGTGTTTCAGGCGTTTTTAGGGTCGTCGTGGTGCCGATGGGCGCATGGCCTAGCGGGTCGGGACAGGCGTTTCGCCGCGATAGTCGTAAAATCCTTGGCCACATTTGCGGCCAACCCAACCGGCCTCGACATATTTCACCAGCAGCGGGCAGGGGCGGTATTTGGTGTCGGCCAAACCGTCATGCAAAACGTTCATAATCGCCAGGCAGGTATCCAGACCGATAAAGTCCCCCAATTCCAGTGGCCCCATCGGGTGGTGAGCCCCAAGTTTCATCGAGGCATCAATACTGGCCACATTTCCAACACCTTCGTACAAGGCATACACGGCCTCGTTGATCATGGGGATCAGAATGCGGTTTACGATGAAACCGGGGTAATCTTCTGCGCTGGCAGATGTCTTGTTAAGACGCTCGACGACGCCCAGCATGGTTTGATAGGTCGTTTCCGAGGTCGCAATGCCCCGGATCAGCTCTACCAGTTCCATCAGTGGCACCGGGTTCATAAAGTGCACGCCCATAAACCGCTCTGGACGATCCGTTTTTGCGGCAAGGCGTGTGATCGACAAAGATGACGTGTTGGTCGCCAACAGAGTGTGATCTGCCAGAGAAGGGGCGAGTCCCGAAAATATCTGGTCCTTGATGGATTCGCGTTCGGTGGCGGCTTCGATCACCAGATCACAGCCCCCCAATTCACCAAGCTCTGTCGTTGTTGAAATTCTGGACAGGGCCGCTGCACGGTTTGCTTCGCTCATTTGCGATTTGCTCACCTGACGGGCCGTGTTTTTCTCGATGCGCGACATTGCTGATGTCAGGGCATCCTGTGAAATGTCGTTCAGCGACACATCAAATCCGGATGTTGCAAACACATGCGCGATCCCGTTGCCCATCTGTCCGGCACCAATGATGCCCACAGTTTGAATATTCATTCCGCTACCCCGCAAAGCTGTATGCTGTTTTGACCATGGTATAAAACTCGGCGGCATAACGGCCCTGTTCCCGAGACCCATAAGACGAGGCCCGTGTACCACCAAAGGGCACGTGATAGTCAACCCCGGCTGTGGGCAGATTGACCATGACCATTCCGGCTCGGCTTTGTTTCTTGAACGCGCGGGCGAATTTCAGACTGGATGTGCAAATGCCCGACGACAGACCAAACTCGGTATCATTCGCGGTGGCCAAGGCTTCGTCAAAGTCATCGACCTTGATGACGGACGCACAGGGACCAAAGATTTCTTCGCGCGATGACCGCATTGCGTTGGTGGCATTCAAGAACAGGGCAGGGGCTTGGAAGTAGCCTTCGGTGTCGCGCTCCAAACGCTCGCCGCCGATGACCTCTGCGCCGTCTTTTTGGGCAATATCGACATAGCTGAGATTGTTCATCAACTGCTTTTCAGACACCACAGGGCCGATGTGCGTATTGGGGTTCAACGGGTTTCCGATATTAAGCGCCAGCGCCTCTGTTGACAGGCGATCTACAAACGCATCGTGAATACCTGCCTGAACGATGATCCGGCTTGTGGCTGTACATCTTTGCCCTGTCGAGAAAAACGCCGCGTTCAGGACCGTGGGTACTGCAATGTCCAAATCGGCGTCATCCATGATGACCATCGGGTTCTTGCCGCCCATCTCGAGCTGAATCTTTTTCATGCCTTGCGCGGCTTGAACGGCCATATTGCGCCCAACCGGCACCGAGCCGGTAAAGGAAATGGCATCAACATCGGGGTGGGTCACAATGGCGTTCCCCACAACCGACCCTTGACCCATCACAAGGTTAAACACGCCCGCAGGACAGCCCGCCTCGTGAATGATCTCGGCAAGGATATGCGCGGTTGCGGGCGTCAGATCGGCAGGTTTGAACACCACCGTGTTGCCATAGGCCAGCGCAGGGGCGATTTTCCATGCCGGAATGGCAATGGGAAAGTTCCAAGGCGTAATCAGGCCGACAACGCCGACGGGTTCACGCTGAACCTCGACATCGACGTCGGGCCGGACAGAGGCCACCGCGTCGCCTGCAACCCGAATGGCTTCGCCTGCGAAAAAGCGGAAAATTTGCGCGGCGCGTGCCGTTTCGCCAATCGCTTCGGCAAGGGTTTTGCCTTCTTCGCGGGCCAGAACAGTTCCGATTTCTTCTTTGCGTGCAAACAGACGCTGGGCCACAGCCTCGAGCATATCAGCCCGTACCTGCGGTGATGCGCCGGCCCAAGCTGGCAAAGCTGCGCGTGCGGCTTGTGCGGCTTGATCTACATGTGCTTGCGACGCACGTGCATAGACCCCGACAACTTCGGAGATGTCAGCAGGGTTGCGATTTTCAATGGCATCTTCGCCATCCAGCCAATCACCGGCAATCAGGTTCTGTTTCATAACGAACTCTCGAAAAAATCAGGGAATAAGGTGGGGAAAGCAGGGGAGTGCGCTTTCCCCGAGTGAAAATAGCCACTTCGGGGGGGAATTGGCTATTTTCGGGGGTTAAAAGAAGGCCTGCAGTCCGGTTTGTGCGCGACCAAGGATCAACGCATGCACATCGTGGGTGCCTTCATAGGTGTTGACGGTTTCCAAGTTCACCATGTGGCGAATAACGTGGAAATCCAAAGAGATGCCGTTGCCGCCGTGCATGTCGCGGGCGTGGCGGGCGATCTCGAGGGCTTTACCACAGTTGTTGCGCTTGATCAGCGACACCATTTCAGGTGCGGCCTTGGCTTCGTCCATCAAACGACCAACACGCAATGCAGCTTGCAGACCCAGAGAAATCTCGGTTTGCATGTTGGCAAGCTTGAGTTGGAACAACTGGGTTTGGGCCAGTGGTTTTTTGAACTGTTTACGGTCCAGACCGTATTGACGTGCACCGTGCCAGCAGAATTCTGCTGCGCCCATGGCACCCCAGGCGATACCGTAGCGTGCGCGGTTCAAGCATCCAAATGGACCCTTAAGGCCTTCAACATTGGGCAACAACGCGTCTTCGGAGACTTCGACATTGTCCATCACGATTTCACCCGTGATTGACGCGCGCAAAGACACTTTTCCTTCGATTTTTGGCGCGCTCAGGCCGGGTGTGCCTTTATCAAGCACGAAGCCGCGGATTTTGCCGCCATGGGCTTCTGATTTGGCCCAGACCACAAACACATCTGCGATGGGTGCGTTGGAAATCCACATTTTGGACCCGTTCAGCACATAGCCACCGTCGGTCTTTTTGGCTGTGGTTTTCATGCCGCCGGGATCAGAACCCGCATCTGGTTCGGTCAAACCAAAACATCCGATGTATTCACCAGACGCCAGTTTTGGCAGGTATTTGCTGCGCTGTTCAGCAGAGCCATAGGCATAGATGGGGTACATCACGAGGCTGGATTGCACCGACATCATCGAGCGATAGCCGCTGTCGATGCGCTCGACCTCACGCGCCACAAGACCATAGGTCACATAGCCGGCACCAATTCCGCCGTATTCCTCGGGGATGGTTGTGCCCAACAGGCCCATCGCACCCATTTCGCGGAATATCTCGGGGTCGGTTGTTTCTGTGGCATAAGCTTCGGTGACGCGCGGCATCAGCTTGTCTTCGGCGTATGCGCGGGCTGCGTCACGCACCATGCGTTCGTCTTCGGTCAACTGATCCTCAAGAAGAAATGCATCTTCCCAGTTAAATGTAGAAAGCTCGGGGCGCGACTGCGCAGATAGATGTTCTGTCATAAGTGCCTCTATGTTTAGGCCGCGTTGGCGGTTGTGTTAAGGGCGGCTTCAATCGAAGCCTCAATGATATCAAGGGCTTCATGAACCATCGGCATCGGTGTTGTCAGCGGTGGCAGCAAGCGCACGGCGTTCGCACGTGTGCCACATGGCAAGATGATCAGGCCGCGGGTTTCTGCCTCGGCGATGATCGCTTGGGTTAGGGCAGGATCGGGATCGTTGCTTGTGCGGTCGGTCACCAGTTCAAAGGCAACCATGGCACCCAAGCCACGGACGTCGCCGATGGCTTCCATGCCTTGACGTTCGGCCAATGCGGTCAGGCGTGCCTTGATGGCATCGCCGATCTCAACGGCTTTGGCGCACAGGTCTTCTTCTTCGATCACATCCAGAACCGCGTTTGCAGCGGCAACCGCCAGTGGGTTGCCTGCATAAGTCCCGCCGATGCCGCCCACAGGGGCAGCATCGACGATCTCGGCCCGACCGGTGACGGCTGAGAGCGGAAATCCGCCAGCCAGACCTTTGGCCATGGTCACCAAATCGGCGGCCACGTCAGAATGTTCAAATGCAAAGAGCTTCCCTGTTCTTGCGATGCCCGATTGGACTTCATCGGCAATCAACAGCATGCCGTGGGTGTCGCAAATTTTGCGCAGGGCGCGCAGCAATTCAGGCTGTGCTACGTTAAAGCCACCTTCGCCCTGAACAGGTTCGATAATGATTGCTGCGACGCGCTCTGGGTCGATAGAGCTGCGCAGCATGTTTTCCAGCACATCCAAGCTGTCTTGAACGCTGACGCCGTGGAATTCGTTTGGAAACGGCACATGGACCACTTCGGCAGGCATTGCGCCAAACGCTTTTTTGTACGGGTTCACTTTGCCACACAGCGCCATGCCCAACAGGGTGCGGCCATGGAATGCGCCAGAGAATGAAATAACGCCGGACCGACCTGTATAGGCACGCGCCATTTTGATCGCATTTTCAACGGCTTCTGCACCGGTTGTCACCAACATTGTCTTTTTCTCGAAGTCACCCGGTGTCGAGGTGTTCAGCCGCTCGGCCAGCGAGATATAGCTCTCGTATGGGGCGACGTGAAAGCAGGTGTGGGTGAAGCTTTCGGACTGTTTTGCGACCGCAGCCATGACTTTGGGGTGACGGTGGCCGGTGTTATTCACGGCGATTCCGGCAGCGAAATCGATATACCGTTTCCCGTCCGCATCCCACAGTTCGGCGTTTTCGGCGCGCGTGGCATAGATTCCACGTGTCGATACGCCTTTGGCGACTGCGGCCTCGCGGCGCGTTTTCAAATCTTGGCTGGCGCTCATGGCGAATCTCCTGTTGTCCATAATTTGGATATCATATTGCTCAATTTATCGAGCAATGCTAGCTAAAAGTTGCGCAACATCCTTCGATTCGACTAATATCGAGAGGATTGGCATGGAGTAGGACGATGGTAGATGAATTTGATGTAGGGTCACGGCTAAAAGCGCTTAGATTGCAGTTTTCTTTGTCTCAAAGACAACTTGCTGAGGCGGCTGGTGTGCCACACGGTCAGATTTCGATGATCGAAACAAACCGTTCGAGCCCGTCCGTGGCCAGTTTGCGCAAAATATTGGGTGGATTTGGCATAAGCATGTCTGAGTTTTTTGAGCCAGATGCCGTCACAACCCAACAGCCGTTCTTTACCCCAGGAGAACTGCGCGATCTGACATCGCTGTTGTATCAGGGGAACGAACCGGCCCAACAAAAGATCGAAATCAAACAGGTTGGAGACGCCAAAGCGCACGGCCTGCAGATCTTGCACGAACGCTATGAGGCGGGTGCGGACACGGGTGGATCGATGATCGAACATGATTCAAACGAGGGCGGCATCGTCATTTCTGGCGAGTTGGAAATCACGGTTGGGGCTGAAATTCGTGTTCTCAAGGCCGGCGATGCCTATTTGTTTGACAGCCGCGAACCGCACCGGTTTCGCAATATTTCGGACCGTCCGGCCGAGGTGATTTCGGCCTGTTCGCCTCCATACTTGTAAGTCTCACGTATCCGATGTGTGCGTTTTGCCCATCACAATCATAAGGAATGATGAATGTCTCCTCTTGAAGGTTTGAAAGTCGTCGAATTGGCGCGCATCTTGGCAGGACCATGGATCGGCCAGTCGCTGGCGGATCTGGGTGCCGACGTGGTCAAAGTCGAAGCCTTGTCTGGCGATGATACACGCAAGTGGGGGCCTCCCTTTATTGAACGCGATGGGGATACAACAGCGGCCTATTATTATGCGGCCAATCGCGGAAAAGACGTGGTGGTGGCTGATTTTCGCACCGAAGAAGGGCAAAAAATTGTCCGCGACCTTGTGGCGGATGCTGACATTCTGGTTGAGAATTTCAAAGTTGGCGGGTTGGCTAAATACGGGTTAGATTATGACAGCCTCAAGGATTTGAACCCGCGTTTGATTTACTGTTCTATCACCGGTTTTGGTCAGGACGGCCCCTATGCCAAACGTGCGGGATATGACTTTTTGATTCAGGGCATGTCGGGATTGATGTCGATCACAGGCGAGCCTGACCGCCAGCCGCAAAAGGTCGGCGTGGCGGTGACGGATGTGGTCACTGGTCTCTATGGCACAATCGGGGTTCTGGCGGCGGTCGAACAACGCCACCGCACAGGAAAAGGCCAGCATATCGACATGTCGCTTTTGGATTGTGCCACTGCGTTGTTGGCCAATCAGGCGATGAATTTTCTGGCGACAGGGGACAGCCCCAGCCGGAAAGGCAACGACCACCCCAATATTTCACCCTATCAGGTTTTGCCGACCTCGGACGGGCACATCATTCTGGCGGTGGGCAATGATGGACAATACCAGCGCTTGTGTGGCGTACTGGATCGGACAGATTTGGGGGAAGATGCCCGCTTTGCCACCAACCAGTCGCGGGTTGAACACCGCGCTGCGCTGACTGCACAGCTTGAAGATGCTTTTGGTGCGTGGAATTCAAAAGATCTGTTGGTGGCCCTCGAGGCGGCGACGGTTCCCGCTGGGCCGATCAATTCGATTGGACAAGCGTTTGACGATCCCCAGATCAAAGCCCGCGGGATGGTGATCGCCCCCGAAGGCGTCAAAGGCGTGCGTGGGCCATGGAAATTCTCGGACGCTGAACTGGCTCTGTCCAAGAGCGCGCCGACCTTGCCCACCTCATAAATAAGAACGGCCGCAAACGATTGGTTTGCGGCCGTTAAGATATTGTGTTTGGTCTGCGTCGATATCGTCGCAGACCTTTTGCTTTTTAGAACAGCAAGCTTGGTAACCACAAAGCAATCTGCGGGAAGCTGACCACCAGAATAAGCCCGATGATTTGCAGCGCCACAAACGGCAGAGCCGCCATATAGATGTCACCGATGGTGACCTCTGGGGGGGCAACCGAACGCATATAAAACAGATTATAGCCGAACGGCGGGGTCAGATATGCGGATTGCATCGACAGGATGAAGAGCACCGCAAACCAAGTTGTGTCATACCCAAGGTCGCGCACAATCGGCACGAACAGCGGCACAGTGATGAACACGATAGCGAAATCATCCAAGAACATCCCAAGCACAAAATACGTGATCAGCATCGCAATAATGACCAGCATCGGAGACAGATCAAAGTCTTCGATGAGTTCCCCGACAATCATGCCAGCCCCAAGGCCCACATAGATTTTCGAAAAGAACACAGCGGCGATTGTGATCCACATCAGCATGCCCATCAACTTGGTGGTGGTCAGCATGACATAGCGCATCATATCCCAGCTGACGCGGCCATGAATGGCGGCGATCAACAAAGACCCTGCAGCGCCGATTGCCGATGCTTCGGATGGCGATGTGATGCCCCCAATGATGCAGCCCAAGACGGTCGCGATCAATGCACCCGGTGCAATCAAGTGCCGAAGCGACTTGAGCTTTTCAATGCCGCTAAAGCGTTCGCTTTCCGGGGCAGGGGGGCCAAGTTCTGGGTTCAAACGACAGCGGATCAGGATGTAGGTGATATAGATACCCGCCAACATCAGACCGGGCATAAGTCCAGCCGCAAACAATTTGCCTACGGAATCCCGGCTCAGGAAGGCATAGATGATCATCAGGACCGACGGTGGGATCAAAAAGCCCAAGGCCCCGCCAGCCATGATGGTTCCGGTCACAAGTCGTTTGTCATAGCCGCGCTTAAGCATTGCAGGCAGCGCGATGATGCCAAGCGACACAGTGGCCGCACCAGAAACGCCAGCCATTGCAGCAATCAGCGCGCAAATGATCACGGTTCCGACACCCAGACCGCCAGGAAGGCCGCCCATCAGTTTGTGGATCATCTCGAACAGGTCATCGGTGATGCCTGACCGCTGAAGCACAAGGCCCATAAAAATAAAGAGCGGCAATGCCACTAGCAAAAAGTTGTCCATTGCGCTGTAGGTTGAGCTGACCAATAGGTCCAGACCACCAGGGCCCCACAGCATAAAGGCGCTGCCTACGCCACAAATTGTCAATGCCCAGGCCAGTGGAGACCCCACCGCCATCAAGGCCAACATCGACAAGAACATGATCGCTGTCACAGCAAGCGGATCGAGTTCAGCCATAATTATTCCTCTCTCGGGCAATCATCCGACCACCCGCATTAATCTGCTTTAGTCTTTGACAGCTTTCAGAAGCTCTGGGTCGATGTCGCTTTCTTCTTCCTTCGTGCGCGGATCGACATATTGAATGCCAAAGAGCGTCAGAACAGAGCGCAAAAGCTCTGCAATGTTCTGAAGGATGACCAAGCCAACCGCGATTGGGATCACGGTTTTGATCGGATAAACCGCTGGTTGCCAGATGCTTTTGTTCGAGTATTCGCGAACGGCCCAACTGTCGGCTGCGAATTCCACAGACATTTTAAAGAAAACGCCCAATACGATCAGGCCAAGTGTGAAAATGATCGTGTCACAAAAGGCTTTTCCGCGGGGCGGCATGATTCCGTAAATCACTTCTGAACGCACATGTCCTTGATGCCGCAGCGTATAGCTACCTGCTAACATACAAAAAGCACCATAGAGCATGGTGCTTGTCTCGTGGGCCCAAATTGTAGGTGAGTTGAGGAAGTATCGAGCCACAATTTCCAGCACAAGCACGGAGATCATGGCAAGCGTCAGCCAAGAAATGGCCCGCCCGACGAATTCGGACAGGCCATCCTGAATGACAAGATATCTTGTCACCAAGCTCATTACAGGCGCCCTTGCGCTTTCGCATTTGCGACCAGAGCGTCAATGAACTTCTGGTTGCGCTCAGAGCGTGCTGCTTCTTCTTGCCAGATGCTTTGTGCTGCTTTTGTCAGCTCTTTCGAGTCTGCTTCCGGAAGTGTTGAGAACTCGAATGTGCCCTCTGCAACACCTTCGTTGCCTTCAGCAAGCCATTGGTGAATGTCTTCGGCAAATTGCGCGATTGCAACTTCGAGGATTTGCTTGTGCTCGTCCGACAGCTTTTCCCAAGCGGCTGGATTGGCGAGGAATGTCTCGGTCCAGCCCGGCATCAGCATGTTCAGGAAGGTATAGTTTGTTGCAGTTTCGTGCAGCTTGAGTTGTTCGTACTCAACTGGGCCACCATAGATCGCGCCATCAATCACGCCAGTCGACATGCCGATATAAAGCTCTTGAGCGGGCAGATATACTGTTGGAATGCCGAAAACGTTCAGAACCTTGGCAACGTTGGATGTTGCGCGGATTTTGCGGGTTTTCAGATCTTCCAGAGATGTCACTGGCTCTTTGGTCAGCAGGTCATAGTTGTGACCATAGCCTTTGCCCAGATATACGGTACCGGCTTCGGCATAGGCTTCTGTCAGCAGGGCATCAACTTCGGGGCTGTTAAAGATTTCTTTGGCTTCTTCAACGCTTGTCCATGCGCCGGGAAGACCTGCTTCAATGTTGCCGATGTCGATTTGGCCAGACCAGTAGCCGCCTGTGCCGTGCACGATGTCGATGGTGCCTTTTGACACAGCGTCTGCGAATTGATCAGATGCCACCAGCTCGCCGCCGCGGAAATACTGAATGCGCAGAGTTCCGTTAGAGGCTTCTTTAACAGAGTTTCTGAACTTCTTGGCGATCGCGTCGATCTCTGTGCCATAGAATGTATGGAAGCGCAGACGCACGGTGTCCGATGCGGCAGCTGTTGTGGCGACGGTCGCCAGGGCGAGAGCGCCCGAAATCGCGCCCAAGGCAGCGCGACGAGTAAATGTGCTGAAGTTCATGTTGTCTCCTCCGAAACAATAGTGTGTCCCTAACTAGAACGTTGAACCTGCGCTTAGCCAAAAAGCTTGTGCCGCGTGTTCAACGTGTTTAGCGTCGTACACCATGTACAATGCTGTAGGCAACAATTTCGAAGGGATTGTTTGCAAATTTGTCAGAAAGTTAACGTGTATATTGATCGGCTGTAAAATTGCGTAATAAATACTTATCTATACTTAACAGCGGAGTAAGCTCGTTTACTCTAGGGAAGGTATGGCAAAATTTGCGTAGTATTCTGAGCGACCATCTGTCGCAAACGAGAGGTGACATTATACACCAAGCTGCAAGTTTACGTGATTCTAGGTTAACTCTAGGTCAACTGCGCAGCGACGAAATTTCTAGGAGGAGCCCACAAATGTCATCAGAATCAAGCACCCTAAAGGGTCTGACCGACATATTTCGATACCTGCGTCGAAACGAGACACCTATATATGTGATCATGCCGACGCCGTTTAATCTCATGGGATTGGATCAATGGGTCGGAGGTTTAGAGTTCATCAACTATTTTGATATCTTTGATGGTCAGCACCCGCGTGTGGTGATCCCGAACCAGACCGAGGCACAAGATTTCCGGTCTATGGAAGATGTGGGGAACTATCTTGTGGACCACCCCGAATTCCGTGATCGCGTCAAAAACCAGAAAGACGCCATGGCGCTGTTTGTTCAGTTCGATGACAAAACCGAAGAGCTGTGCGAGGAAATTGGCTTGCGCATTGGTCTGCCGTCAAATGACTTGCGCAACCGTCTCGACAGCAAAATCGAGACAACCCGCCTTGGAAATGAAGCTGGAGTGGCCAGCGCCCCCAACATCATGGGCGAGGCAAAAACCTATGGCGAACTTAGCAAGTTGGCGGAACGCGCGGGCCTTGGGGCTGATCTGGTGGTGCAAACACCCTATGGCGATAGCGGGCGTACGACATTCTTTATCAAATCCAAGGCGGACTGGGACAAGAATTCGGGCAAAATTGTTGGGCAGCACCTAAAGATCATGAAGCGTCTCAACCATTTGCCGGGCACCATCGAAGGTTGTGCGACGCGCCATGGCACGTTGGTCGGTCCCGTTATGACCGACATCACCGGGTTCGAGGAAATCACACCCTATAAAGGTGGATGGTGCGGAAATGACATTTCCCCAGCGATCTTGCCGGACGGTGTTCCGGAAAAAGTGCGCGAAATGGCCCGCAAATTTGGCGACCGTCTGTACAGCGAAGGCTACAAAGGTGTGTTCTGCATCGATTTTCTGTTGGATACGGACACGAACGAAGTCTATTTGGGCGAACTTAACCCGCGCATTTCTGGCGCGTCGCCTCCCACAAACCTGATCACATCGACTTATGGGGGCTGTCCTTTGTTCCTGTTCCACCTGCTGGAATTCATGGACGTCGACTATGAGATCGATATCGAAGAAGTTCAGGCGCGCTGGAACCACTATGACCACTGGACACAGCTTATTCTCAAGCAGACAGACGATAAGGTCGAGCTGATCACCAAGGCACCCCAGTCTGGTATCTGGCAGATGGACGACGAGGGCGATATCGAATTCTTGCGTGCCTCGCACAACATAAATGCCTTGGGGAACGAGAACGAAGCCTTCTATCTGCGGGTTTATGGTGTGGGTGAGTATTGTTACCACGGCGCAGATCTTGGGTGTTTGCTGGCACGCGGGCGGATGCAGTCAGATGATCGGGAATTGCTTGAACGCGCGCGCCTTTGGAACAAAGCCATCAAAAACGAGTTCCACAGCGTACCGTTGTCGCCCAACACCCAAGTCACGTTACCGTCTGATATGACCGCCGGTAAGTGGTTCTAAGGTTTTCAGTCGGGCCCGTTTGTTCCAATCGGGCCCGGCATTGGAATAGATGGCGCCACCGGATCGATATCATTGCGCACCCAGAAATACCGGAAGCCCTGATCCCGTAACCAACTTTCGAGTCGATCAAGGTTGCCCCATTCCCGACGATGACCACGGGCGCTTTCGATATGCGCCCATTGATTGTCGACAAGGAAATACACGGTCCACGTGTTGGGGTTTTTCTCCTGATCGCCGAACCCGCCGCCTTGAACTTGGCGCGACGTTCTGACGATCACAGGGTAATGGGTAATGCGATAGGTCGCCAAAAAGGCGGGGATATCGTTCTGTCGGATGGCGGTGGTGGGTTCTGGTGCTGGCAACATGGCGCCAATTTTGTGGAAACACGTCGGAAAGTCAACGCGATCGCTTGAATTCAATTTCTTGACATCATGTACCATGGTGTTAGTTAGGTGAGACCGCCGCGACAAGACCCAAGGGGATTGACTGAATGCAACTGACCTTTCGCAGCCTGAGCGAAGAGCAACCGGGGGACGCTTGGCGTCGCGTGGTGTCTCATGGCTGGCCGGGCTGGAGTGAATGGTTTTTGGCGCGGGGTGGACATACACAACGTATCGAAGACGCGCGTCGGGCTTTGCGGCGCCATATGCCCGAATATGAAAGCTTGTGGGATGATCTGAACCTCGCAGGTGGGGCAGACGATGATCTGGTCCGGTTTCTCAGCTTTTGGTGCCCGCCGCGGTATCTGGTCAATTGCTCTCAGGCGGTGATCGTCGATCAGGATGGCCCGTACCTCATTCGCAACTATGATCTTGATCCCGACCTGAACGAAGCCACGTTTTTGTCGACGGCGTGGCGGGGCACACGTGTTGCTGGCATGGTCGAGGCGATGGCGGGTCTTTCGGATGGGATGAACGAATTTGGCCTTGCGGCGTCTTTGACGTTCGGCGGTCGGGTTGTTACGTCAAAAGGGTTCGGCATCCCATTGATAATGCGTTATGTTTTGCAAATGTGTCGGGACATTCCCGAGGCAATCGAAGCTCTGCGCGCCGTGCCATCCCATATGTCGTACAATGTCACTTTGGTGGACAAATCCGGAGATTGGGCAACGGTGTTTCTGGCTCCTGATCGACCTGCGATTGTCCGTATGCAGCCATGGGCGACCAACCACCAGTTGGGCGTTGAATGGCCGCGCCACGGGCGTGTGTCCAACACACTTGGCCGCGCTGAACACATCGCGACCCTGTTGGGCCCGTCTAATGTCACAAGTGCCGATCTGGACGCGGCGTTTCACAGCCCCCCGATCTATAGCACGAATTATGCCCAAGGGTTCGGCACTGTTTATACGGCGGCGTACCGCCCGACACAGGGGACCGCGCGGTTAAGTTGGCGGGATGGAACCAGTCAAGAATGGGCCATTTCAAATGTCACGCCGTGGCAGCAGGCCATTGCTTACACGTCTGATGGGGCACATGCGTTGCCGTCACCCGATGTGGACCCGTCCGAGCCGCACCCAGAGTGGTACGCGAACTTTTTACGCAGCTTGCCGCATGATGCGAGTGATGCCGACGGCCTGCGCCGCGCGCGTTTGGCCGCGTTCTGGCGGAGAAATCATTTAGGAGAAGATCGAGAATGGTCGAATCTTTCTCCTTGCACCCCGATTATCGAAGAGGAGTAATTTCAATGTCACGTTTCGCAATCGCGGGCATTCAGATGCACATCACCACGCACCGCAACCTTGAAGAAATGCGCCAGCGCATGGAGATTCTGTTTCATCTCTATCCATGGGTGCAAATGGTCGTGTTTTCGGAGCTCGCTGCGCATGGTCCTGCATTGCATGCCGCACAGCCAATGGGCGGAAGCTTTGAAAAAGAATTTTCCGAGATGGCCCGTCATTATGACACGTGGTTGATCCCCGGCTCGTATTTTGAAGAACTCAACGGGGCTGTGTACAACACCACACCCGTGTTCAACCCAGAAGGCGAAGTCGTCACCCGGTATCGCAAAATGTTCCCGTTCACGCCGTATGAAAAGGGTGTCACGCCGGGAACTGAATTCTGCGTGTTTGACGTGCCCGATGTGGGCCGGTTTGGGGTGTCGATCTGTTATGATCTCTGGTTCCCAGAAGTGACGCGCACCCTGACGGCGATGGGCGCCGAGGTGATCATCAATCCGGTCTTGGCAAGCTTTGTGGACCGCCCTGCGGATCTGGCGATCGCCCAAGGGTCAGCGGCCATGTTCCAAAGCTATATTTTCCATATCAACGGTTTGTTGGCTGGTGGGAATGGGTATTCGATGGTGATCGATCCCGCAGGTCAAATTTTGCATCGCGGGAATGTTCAGGAAGAGATGATTCCGATTGAAGTCGATTTTGATCTTGTCCGCCGTCAACGCGAACGTGGGGTTCTGAACATGGGGCAACCTCTTAAGAGCTTCCGCGACAACGCCGTGCCATTCCCTGTCTATCAGCCAGAGTTTGACCGCACTTATCTGAATTCACTCGGGCCACTTGAGAAGCCCGGCCGCCCAACAGGGCCAAAAGCTGTGGCGGCTCTGCCGGCTGTGGCACCTGAAACTGTCAAAAAAACAGGCTGAGACGGGGCGGGATGCCTTTGGTCAGCCATATTTGAAAAGGAGACTTTGATGAGCTCTAGCGTTGCAAAAATTCCTACAAAACCCAAAGGGTTTTCCGCTGTCACGGCGACCATTTCGGTTGCAGATATCTCTGCGGCACTGGGATACTATCAAGAAGCGATGGAAGCTGAAGTTGTTGAAACTTTGAGCGTGCCGCAAACGGATAATATGGTCCACGCAGTGATTAAAATTGCGGGAACAACTGTGGTTCTTGTGCTGGACGAGAACGCCTTGCCGTATGCGGGTCCAGGACATGTCACGTTGCACCACTATCTGGATGATGTGGATGCTGCCTTTGATCGGGTTGTGGCGGCGGGGGCGGTTGTATCGTCGTCCATCGTGACAAACTGGTGGGGGGATAAAACTGCGGTTGTTGTCGATCCGTTTGGTGTGCGCTGGAGCCTTGCCCAGCGTGTCGAACAGCTTAAGGCGGCAGATCGCCAAGCACGGTTGGACGAGTTCTACGCAGAGCCGATTGCCCCAGCCGAACCTGTCGAAGACCCCAAAGAAGAGCTGGCGGCCGAGTAGGGCACGTAATTTAGAAAAGGTCCCTTCGCGAAGGGACCTTTTTTGTGATATTTCCTGACACCATGAATGGCCCTTATGACGGATTTCCCCGATGAGTGATGACATGCTTGCCGCAAAATCTGATATTGATCCAAATCTTTCGTGGCGATGGGCGACGCCGGATGATGCAGAGCAGGTTGTGGCCTATATGCGCAAGCTGGGTGCGTATCAAAAGATGTCTGATGCCATCATCGCCACACCCGCAAGTATCCGTGGTCTATTAGAAAAAGGGCAGGGCGAAGCGATTTTCTGTCTCTATGACGGCGCCCCGATTGGCTTTGCCTATTTCTGTGAGAAATCGTCTGCGTTCACCGGACGCTCGGGGATTTTTATTGACGGATTCCTGATTGATGAACAGATGCGCCACAAGCATGCAGGCCGGTTTGTGATGTCAGCGTTGTGCCAGATCGCGCTTGGTCGCGGGTGTCAGTTGCTAGAATGGGGGTGTCTTGATTGGAATGCGCCCGCCATCACATTTTATCAGGGGTTGGGCGCCTATTGTCTGGATGACATGCGTATCTATCGGCTAACACCGGACCAGATGCACACGGTGGCAGAGATGGCGCCATACAGGGGGTCAAACTGAGGGCTGTTGGGCCCCTTCGACCAGATGACGCGCCCGAAAATCAGAGGGTGGAATGCCAAACTTGGCTTTGAACAGGCGGGAAAACTGGGCCTGATCAGAAAACCCAAACCGATAGGCCACGTCAGCCATCGTGATTTCCCCTACAATCGCCAGCCTGTCGCGTGCGGCCACAAGCCGTTGATCCCGAATTTGTTGACTGACCGTACTGTTCACATCTTTGAAGAGATCATGCAGATAGCGTTTTGAAATGCCACAGCCCGTGGCAATCAGATCAGGTGACAAATCTGGGTTTCTGAGGTTCGAGCGCACAAATTGATCCACGCGGCTCAGGTGCGCGGCGCGAACAGAGGACGCGTTTGATCCGGCGACACCGTTTTCCTCTTCTAATGCAAGGCCCAGAAGCTCTAGCAATTGCCGTCCGATGGTTTCGCAAGCAACCTGTCCGGCATGGCCGACTTGGGATTGGGCGTGGTTGACCATTGTCGAAAACAGGTTTGCCGTACCCGAAGTGGCATCAATGACCCGCGCGCAAAACCTGTCTGGTTGGCGCACGCGCTCGGCCAGCAACGACTTGCGGACCTTTAGCACAAACAGGTCATTCGGGTCGGCATACATAAACCGATAAGGTTCATCGCCGCGTTCCAGAATGAAACTACCGGGTTCACAACGCACATCCTTGCCAAGTTGGCGAAATTCGACCGCCGACGTTTTGGGGATGGTGATCAGATATTCTTCTTCGCGCGCCTCGCGGATGTGGCGGGGGCGACGTTCATAGTTGACTGGCGCGGACGTCAAGCGAGACAGACCTACGTGCCCCAACACAACCCGCGACAGAGTCCCGTTAAATTGCAGGGGGTCGCGAAAATGCGTCTGCAATGGGAAATATGCGTCCGCAATGATCGCATTCCATTGGCTGGAGCGGTCCTGTGGCGGCGTATCTGCGGTGGTAAATGTCGTCAACATGGCGTCTGCACTCTTCCTCCCAAAAGAATGATTGAACGAACTTACGCCGCTTCGCCTTGTGTACAAAGGCTTTTTTGCATTCCTGCACGGATTTGCAAGAGGTTCTGCACTCAGCGTCAAGACCCTGGCCCCGATTGCCGCGAGCATCAGGCAAAGACAACGACGTGCAACGAAAGATCTCCGGTCTTGGGGCAGCATCCCCACCACTGGGGCCTTTCCGACCACCCATGCAGAGGACAGACATCATGGCCAAATCCCAAGTGGATCCCATCACCCTTTCAGTGGTGCGGGGTGTTCTAGAGACCACCCAACGCGAAATGACGCTGACGCTTGAAAAGACCGCGCGCAGCTCGGTGTTCAATCTGGCGCACGATTATTCCACAGCGCTTTTCAATCATACGCCGGAAATGATCCTGCAAGGGCAAGATATCCCAATTCACCTTGGGTCGCTCATTCCGGCGATGAAGGCGGTCGAGGGCTTTTTTGAAGGCGACATCAACGAAGGCGATTTGATCCTGCACAACGACCCGGATTATGCGGGCAGCCACATCATCGACACCTGCATGTATTATCCGGTGTTTTATCACGGAGAGTTGGTTTTCTGGACTGTCTGCAAGGGCCACTTGACCGATATCGGCGGGCCGGTGCCTGCGGGCTATAACCCTGACGCCAAAGAAATCTATGCCGAAGGTCTTCGTATTCCGCCAATCAAGATTTGGGACAAGGGCGAGCCCCGAAACGACATTCTGAACATGTTGTTGACCAATATGCGGGCACGCCGTGACCAAGAGGGTGATTTTAACGCCTTGATCGGTGCCTGTCAGGTGGGCGCGCGCAACCTGATTGCGCTGTTGGATAAATACGGCAAAGACGTGGTTCAGGCCTGCATCGAAGAGCTGTTGTCGATGGCCAACACTCACATGAGCGGCCTGATCGCCAAGGTACCTGACGGCACATACTCTGGCACAGCCGTGCTCGAAGACGCGGGTCACGGTTTTGGGGATTTTGACATCACCGCCACGGTCACCATCGAAGGGGACGGGTGTCATATCGAGATCGCAAGCCCGCCACAGATCCCGTATTTCATCAACTCTTACGAAGGCAATTCGTATTCAGGTGTGTATTTGGGTCTGATGATGTTTGCCCAGCTGCCGCCGCCCTATAACGAGGGTCTGTATCGGAATGTGACGGTGAACATGGGGCCAAAAGGCACGCTGTGTAACGCCAAATCGCCCGCCCCGCACATGAATTGCACGACCACGCCGATGGAAACGCTGACAGATGCGGTACGGCTGGCGTTCGAGCAGGCCGCGCCAGACAAAGTGTCGGCAAGCTGGGGGCATGCCAACGGCTGTAACATCGCTGGTTGGGATACCCGTCACGACGAAGAATACGTCACGATGGTGCTGGCCTCGATCATCTCTGGGGCAGGAGCCACCAACAGTCAGGATGGCTGGCACGCCTGTGGACCCGAATGTTGTTTCGGGGCGCTGACCAGCGGTGACATCGAAATGCTTGAACACAGTTATCCCATCATCATTCACGAATATGGCTTGATGGAAGACAGCGGTGGCGCGGGGAAATTCCGTGGCGGGTCCGGCACACGCTGGGAGGTTGAACCGCTGAACGAACCGATGACGCTTGTCACTTTCGGCGAAGGACGTCGCATTCCCGCCATGGGGGCCGCTGGCGCCAAATCGGCGATGGTGCACAAAAAGGTCGGGCGGTTGGAACTGACCCGTAACGGCGACACCGAGATCATCACCGACAATGTGATTGAAACCATCAATCCCGGAGAACGGGCGGCGAACCTTAATCCCGGTGGTGGTGGCTTTGGCCCGGCATTTGAACGCGATCCGCTCAAGGTCGTCGAAGATGTCCGCAACGGACTGGTCTCACTAGAGGGCGCACGGCTCGATTACGGCGTGATCCTGTTGGACGATGGGTCGCTGACCATTGACGAAGCCGCAACCACCAAAGCGCGCTCTGTCGCCTAAAGCCCCAGAACAAAGGAAATAACACATGCGTACTCAATATCGTCTGGGCATCGATGCCGGCGGCACATTCACTGACTTCATTCTTGCGGACAAAAAAGGCGAGCTTCAGATCTTTAAGGTGTTGTCGACACCCACCGAACCTACCAAAGCGATCAAAAACGGCCTTGCGCTGATCACCGAAGAAACTGGCCTGACGGCCCAAGAGATCGTGTCAAATTCCGATCTGTGTATCAACGGCACCACGGTCGGGCTGAATGCGCTGATCACCCACAACGGGGCCAAAGCGGGCTTGATTGCCACCAAAGGCCACGAAGACAGCATTGAAATCCGTCTTGGACACAAAGAAGACGGCTATCGCTATGATCCCGAATATCCCCCTGCAACCATGTTGGTACCGCGTAATCTGCGTCGCGGTATTCGCGAACGGGTGATCTCTGACGGAACGGTCTATACCCCATTGAACGAAGACGATGTGCGTGATGCATGCCGCCACTTTCTGGCTGAGGGCGTGGAATCTGTCGCGATCAGCTTTGTCTGGTCAGTCCTGCACACAGAGCACGAGACACGCGCCGCAGAGATCGTGCGTGAAATGATGCCCGATGTGCGCCTGACGGTGGGCAGCCAGCTATATCCGCAAGTGCGCGAATATACGCGGACCTCGACGGCAATTGTGAATGCCTATCTTGCGCCGATCTTGCAGCGGTATGTCGAAGCGATTGATGCCTATTTCCGAGAATTGGGCAGCCAGCACCCCGTGCGATATTTCCAATCCAACGGCGGATTGGCCTTGGGCAAGGTTGTGTCGGATCAGTCGGTTTATGCGATCAATTCCGGTCCGGCTTCGGCGCCTCAGGCGGCGTTGGATGTGGGGGCACCATGGGGTGAGAAGAACATCATCACCTGCGACATGGGCGGCACCAGCTTTGACATTACGCTGACCAAAGACGGGCAGGCAAACGTCAACAAAAACATCGACTTCTTGCGCTATCGTATTGGAATTCCGATGATTCAGGTGGAAACGCTTGGCGCTGGGGGCGGCTCGATCGGCTGGATCGACAGCATGGGTCTGATGCAGATGGGCCCGCAATCGGCTGGTTCTGAACCGGGGCCTGCATGTTATGGCCAAGGGGGCGAAAACCCAACGACCACCGACGCGAACCTGACAATGGGCTATCTCAATGCGGATGGTCTGGTGGGCGGGCGCTTGCCATTGGATGTCAAAAATGCCCGCGGTGCGATCCAATCCAAGATCGCGGATCCGCTTGGCATTTCGATTGAAAAAGCCGCGTATGGCATGTTCACTATTGTGAATAACAACATGGTCAACGCCATCCGTCGTGTGTCAGTCGAACGCGGTTACGATCCACGTGATTTTGTCCTGATGGGCGCAGGTGGCGCCACAGGCGCCCACATCACGGCGTTGGCGCGTGAAATGGGTATCAGCAAGGTGCTGATTTCCAAGCTGGCCTCGGGATTGTGCGCATATGGCCAGATTATCTCTGACGTAAAATATAACTATATGGCTCCTGCGCCAATTCGCCTTGAAGGGGCACCTGCGGCGGCCAAGCTTGATAGCCTGTTCTCGGGTCTCGAAGAGCGTGGCCTTAAGGATCTCGCAGGGGATGGTTTTGCCGAAGATCGCATCTCTGTCCGGCGGTCTCTGGATATGCGCTATGTCGGGCAAGTGCATGAATGCACAGTGGAAATTGACCAGTTCGATGTCACCGAAGCACGTCTTGAGGATATCAAGGCGGCGTTCCATACCCGCCACAAAGAGCTGTACACCTATGACGAGCCCAACAGCGACGTAGAGGTCGTGAATGTGGAAAGCACCATCGCGGGTCACGTGGACAAACCTGACCGGATGAAAATTGCACCAGGTTTGGGGGCCGAGTCCGCTCTTAAGGGCACACGTCCGATGGTGTTCTCGGCAGAGGGCATCACACAAGATGCGCCTGTCTATGACGGCTCTGCAATGGGGGCGGGTGATACCCTCAGCGGTCCTGCGGTGATCGAAGAGGTGACCACCACCATTGTTGTGGAACCGGGTTGGACCGTCAATTTGCACGAAAGTGGCGTGTACCTGCTGACATCTGATGCGGCCGAGGCCTGATCCGTGACCCACATGGATCAACAAAAGGGTTCCTCCCTGGCAGCGTCTGGCGTGACTGTGGCGTTTGGAGGTTTCAAGGCCCTCACAGACGTCACAATGTCCATCACGCCGGGCGCTGTTCATGGGCTGATTGGCCCCAATGGTGCGGGTAAAACCACGATGGTCAATGTGCTCACGGGGTTTCAGGCCCCGACGACGGGGGCCATTCTGTTGGGTGACACCGATATCGGGACGCACAAGGCGCACAAATTGCGTCGTAACGGCGTCGCGCGCACCTTTCAGGCTGGCAGATTGTTCGCGGGCCTTGATGTCCTCGACAATTTGGCGGTGACGGGCGTGGGGCTTGGTCATTCCCGTCATGCCAGCGAGGTCGAAGCACAGCGTGTTTTGGACTGGATGGGGGTTAGCCACCTAGCCGATATGCCCGCGATGGGGCTGCCCTATACAGATGAGCGCCGCGTCAGCATTGCGCGGGCTTTGATGTATTCCCCCAGCTTTCTTTTGTTGGACGAACCCGCCGCAGGCATGAGCGAAGCCGAGGCCGAGGATTTGTCGCAAGTCATTGCCCGGGTCGCAGCCGAGCTCGGCTGTGGGGTGCTGTTGATCGAACACAATGTCGGGCTGGTCCTGTCGGTCTCGCACCACGTGTATGTGCTGGATGCCGGACAAATCATCGAAGAAGGCGATCGGGATGTCATCCTGAGCAGCCGCAAGGTGCGCGACGCCTATCTGGGCGCGGATCAGGGGGAAATGTGATGTCCAAGCTTGGTGTATTCGATGTCAGCGTGCGGTATGGAAAAGTGCCTGCGCTTAACGACGTGTCGCTGCATGTGGAAGAGGGCGAAAGGGTCTTTATTTCTGGTCCAAATGGGGCCGGGAAATCATCGTTACTCGGGGCAATTTCCGGCGCTGTTAGCACGTCACATGGGCGCATTGAAATGGATGGCGACATCCTGAGTGGTCGCCCGCCCGAGGCAATTGCACGGCTGGGCCTGTCTATGGTGCCGGAAGGCCGCGAGATTTTCGGCGCGTTGACTGTCGAAGAAAACCTGCGTGTAGGTGTCGGGATACGGCGCGACAAACAGGCAATTGAATCAGATATTTCAGATATTTACGATGCGTTCTCAATCTTGGGTGAACGTCGCCATGCAAATGCAGGCGCATTGTCAGGCGGTCAGCAACAGATGCTGGCGATCGGGCGGGGGCTGATGACCAATCCCAAATTGATGATGGTGGACGAGCCGTCACTTGGGTTGGCACCGAACATTGTCGATCAGGTCTATGAAACGTTGGTGGCGCTTCAAGAAGAGCGCGGTCTGACTCTGTTGATCGTAGAGCAAAGCTCTGCCCGTGCTGCGCGTGTGGGCGGCCGGATGATTTTGCTGCGTGGCGGTGCCGTCGTTGGCGATGGGGATGCAGCCGAATTTGCCCAACAGGATCTGCTGAAAGAGGCCTATTTTGGTGGGTCCCAAAAGGAGACAGCCCAATGAACAATGTTGCCCAACTCTTTTTTGATGCTGCCAGCCTTGGGGGCATCTATGCCATGGCCGCCTTGGGGATCGCGCTGATTTTCGGAGTGATGAACTTGGTGAATTTCGCGCATGGAGACTATATTGCGGTCTGTGTTTTTGCGCTGATTGTGCCATCCAGCGAAGCCGTCGCGGTGATGTTTTTAGGACATGCGCCGGCGGTGGTATTGATCCCGATGCTCTTGGGGATCGGGGCCTTGTTGGCGATGGCATCTGAATATGTGGTGTTTCGCCATTTTCGCCGTGCTGACCCCGTGGCAATGATGATCGCGTCCTTTGCACTTGGTTTTGTCATTCAAAACGGGTTGTTGGCTGTGTATGGCGGGCGCCCCAAGGCAATCAGCCTTTGGCCGGACCTTAACACGCCTGTGGCAATCGCGGGGGCCAGCGTGCCTTTGCTGCAGGTGATTGTGATTGTTGCGACGCTTGTTGTCGTGTGCTCGCTGGCGCTGTTGCTCAAGAAAACCCGTATTGGGTTGGAAATGCGCGCAGCAGCCGAAAACTTTACCATGGCGCGGCTTTTGGGGGTGCGGGCGAACGTTGTGATCACCGGCGCTTTTGCATTGTCCGGCGCTTTGGCAGCGGCAGTGGCAATGATTATGGTCACGCAAACCGGTGTTGCGGATGTGCGCATGGGGGGCCAGATCATGTTGGTCGCCTTTATTGCCACCGTGATTGGCGGCATGGGCAGCTTGCCCGGCGCCGTTGCTGCGGGTTTTTTGATCGGGGCAGTATCGGTTCTGTTGCAGGCGTTCCTGCCATTGGATGCGCGCCCGTTCAGAGATGCGTTTCTCTACACCTTTGTGATCGTCAGCCTGTTGCTACGCCCGCAAGGTCTTTTTGCCTCAAACACTTCAAAACCAAGGGTCTGAGATATGCATAGCACTCATACACAAAAACGTCTGCGGGCATTGTCGACACCCGTCATCTTGATCTTGATCTTATGCGCCTTTGTGGGGCTGGTCACACTGTTTGGCGACAAATCTCTGGCGCGTATGGCCGCCCAAACCATGATCCGCGTGGTCTTTGTGGTGGGGCTGTGGATATTTGTCGGTAATTCTGGCGTCGTCAGCTTTGGACATGCCGGATATATGGCGATCGGGGCGTATGCGTCGGCTTGGCTGACGTTGAAACCGCAAACCAAAGCGCTGTTTTTGCCAGACTTGTGGCCATGGCTGGCCGAGGCCCAGTGGCCCGTCTTGCCCGCCGCAATTGCCGCTGGTCTTTTGACAGCCTGTGTGGCCCTGATCTCTGGGGCAGCGATCTTGCGGTTGTCCGGTATTGCAGCATCGATTGCGACCTTTGCCTTTTTGGCGATCGTCAACACGATCTATTCGAATTGGGATGGCGTCACAGGGGCCACATCTTCGGTTGTGGGCCTGACGCGGTATGCCGATCAATGGGTCACATTGGCGTGGGCGGGGGCTGCGGTTCTGGTCGCGGCTGTGCATGCCAACTCGGCGTCGGGCCTTGCCTTGCGGGCCACGCGTGAAGACGAAGTTGCCGCATCGGCATCTGGCATCAACATGTATGGGCACCGGCTGTTGTCACTGGTGATCAGCGGCTTTTTCGTCGGTGTCGCGGGGGCATTGTTTGGCCACTCTCTGGGTGTGCTGAACCCTGGCAGCTTTTATCTGGGTATCACATTCATCACGTTGGCCATGCTGGTGGTCGGGGGCGTCTCAAGCCTGTCCGGCGCGGTCACCGGGGTGCTGGTGTTGTCTTGCCTGATCGAAGCCCTTGTTCGCATGGAACGCGGCGTTGAAATCGGAGACGTGGCCTTTGCGTTGCCCAGCGGGGCACAGGAAATTCTGATCGGCGTTGTGATGATCATCGTGCTGATCGTACGCCCCACGGGTCTGATGGGCGGACGAGACTTCCAATGGCCAAAATTTGGCAAAACTACCTGAAAATAAAGAAAATACTCAGTCAACAGAGGAGACTACTCATGAAAACCATTTTATCCGCAACCGCCGTCGCACTGGGGCTCGCAGCCCCGGTGATGGCAGACGACATCACCATCGGGTTTGCCATTGCGCAATCGGGCTGGCTCGAAGCATATGACACGCCAGCCACCACTGCGGCCCGCATTCGGATCGAAGAAATCAACGCTGCTGGGGGGCTTTTGGGTCGCCAGATCAAATGGATCGAGGCAGATACAAAGTCAGATCAACAACAATCTGCCAGTGCAGGTTTGCAGTTGATCGATGAAGGCGCCGACATGCTTGTGGTCAGCTGCGACTATGATTTTGGCGCGCCTGCCGCCTTGGCGGCTGAAAGCGAAGGCATCAACTCGTTCTTTCTGTGTGCCGAAGACGTAAAGGCGGGCATTCAGGGTGTCGGCCCCAATAGTTTCTCTGCGTCTGTTCTGGCGGCGGTGCAGGGCGCAACCATGGCAGAATGGTCCATGGCCGAGCGCGATGCGAAAACCGGATATGTGCTGTTGGACACGACAATTGAATACAACAAGGGGATTTGTACCGGCTTTGATTGGATGTTCCCGACGGCCGGTGGCGATATTGTCGGGCGCGATACCTTTAAGAACGGCGATGCGTCCATTGCCAGCCAAATCACCCGTATCAAGGCACTGCCGCAAGAGCCCGACGTGATTATGCTGTGTTCCTATATCCCCGGCGCGGCCTCTGCGGTACGCCAAATTCGGGCGGCTGGGATTAACTCGCTGATTTTGAACGGGTCTGCGGTTGATGGATCATATTGGCTTGGGGCCACGCCGGATCTATCGGGATTTGTGGTGCCTGTTCAGGGGTCGATTTATGGCGACGATCCACGTGCAGACGTCGAAGCCTTTAACGTCGCCTATGAAAAAGCCACAGGCGCACGTCCGGCAAGTTCTTATGCCTATCCCGGATATGTGTTGATTGATCTTTGGGCCAAAGCGGTTGAGCGTGCAGGCACAGTGGAGGGATCAGAGGTCACTGCTGAACTCGAAAAAATGACGGACGAGCCGACAGCCTTTGGTCCTCGGAGCTTCTCGGACGAGCTTCACCATCAGAATGCTGCGGAAATGCAGATCATCGAGATCACCAACGCCAAACCGGCAGTGGTCAGCAAATGGGCGATTTCCAAGCCTGTGCCGCTGGATGTCCTGCTGCGCTAATAATGGTCGGAGCGACGGGATGACCGTCGCTCCACTTTGTCATATTTCGACGGCGACTTTGCCAATCGGATTTGAACAACACGCAAGGATATACCCTGCATCAATATCGTCTTCGGAAATGCCACCATTGTGCACCATATGCACGTCACCAGCGGTTTTGCGGACCTTGCATGTCCCACACACACCAAACGTACACCCCGACGGAATATTCAGACCTGACGCACGCGCCGCCGCCAGAACAGTATCGGTTTGCGCCACCTTTGCTGTGACACCGGATACGGAAAAGGTGATCTCGGACATTGAATCGTCTTCAAGCACCACATCATCAAGATCCGGCTGATCAGCCTCTGTTTCCACTGGCGCGCCAAAGCTCTCTTGGTGATACATGTCCATGTCGAACCCAAGCCCAGCCAACGCGTCCCGCACAGCTTGCATGAACGGCTCTGGTCCACAGCAATACACCTCGCGGTCAAGATAGTCGGGCGCCATCAAGCCAAGCATGAGCTGGTTGAATTGGCCTTGGTATCCTGTCCAAGGGCGATACCGGTCCGGTTCTTCGACGACAAACTTAAGATCAAGGCCCGGTGTCCGGCTGGCCATTTGCTCTAGGCGCTGTCGAAAGATGATTTCCGAGGGGCGCTTGGCGCAATTGATGAACACAATGTCCATGTCCTTGCCTTCGTCCCACATACAGGTTGTCATCGACATCATCGGGGTGATGCCTGATCCCGCCGAAATATACAGGAACTTGCGCGCAGAGCTGTTGGCGTTGGTAAAGACACCTGCAGGCCCAAGCGCCTTGAGGCGCATACCAGGCTTGAGCACGTCAAGCATCCAGCGTGTGCCAATGCTGTCGTCCTGTGCCTTTGCCGTGATGGTAATCGAGCGCGGGCGCGACGGCGATGACGAAATCGTATAGGTCCGATACACCACGCCCCCCGGTTGTCCCGGAGCAGGAATTTCCAAAGTCAGGAATTGCCCTGGTTGATAGGAGAACAGCGCGCCTGACGGAGCGCGGAACGTAAAGCTGGCCGTGTTGGGCATTTCCGGCACAATTGAGACGCATTCGAGCAGTTCACTGTCGTGCCATATCATACCGGTGTTTTCTGAAGGTGATTGAGTCACAGGCTTTACTCCGCTGCCAATGTGTCTGGGGACATGCGTTCGGCCAATGTGGCGCAATACCAATCCGTGAACTGGATCACACCGCTTTCCTGAAGGGGTGAATAGGGGCCGGGGGTATATGCAGGGCTGTCGACACCTTGCTGGTTGTCTTCGACCACGCGACGATCTTCGTCATTTGTGGCCATCCAGACCTCTGTCAGACGCTTAAGGTCATAGTCCACACCTTCAACCGCATCCTTGTGCACAAGCCATTTGGTTGTGACCTCGGTTTCTGTTGGGCTGATCGGAGTGACGCGAAACACGATCGAATGATCCGGCAAAAAATGGTTCCACGTTGATGGGTAATGGAACTTGAGCAGGGCGCCCGCATCATCATAGGGCACGTGCCCCAGTTTGCGGGTGACTGCCGGAGCTCCATCCATGGTATAGCTTTTTGATCCTTCGTTCAGAGGCATGCGCGCCAGACGATATTGACCGTCGGATTGAATGAAAAACTGTGATTTTACGCCTGCGGATTCGCAGCGATCAAAATGCGCTTGCAGGCGCGGGGGCACCTCGCCACCTTCGCCAATGCCTGTGACACTGGGGTCTTCGGGGAAACTTCGGCACAGGGCCGGATGGTTGCCACCACAATGATAGCATTCGCGGTTGTTTTCCCACACCAGCTTCCAATTGCCGTTTTCGATGATCGAGCTTTCAAAGGCGACCTTTGCATTGGCCAGATCATGTGGCTCCAGATAGGGGCGTGCAACGTCGGCAAAGTTGTCAAAATCGGGCGCGGTCTCGGCAAGGCAGACGTACACCAGTCCAGCCAGCTCGCGACAATGCACAGGTTTGAGGCCGTGTTGTGATGGATCAAAGTCCGGTCCCATGTCGCGTGCCCACAAAAGTGACCCGTCCAGTTCATAGGTCCATTGGTGATACGGGCATACCAACTTTGGGGCATGTCCTTTGGCGACCTTACAGATCACGGATCCACGATGGCGGCATGTGTTGTGAAATGCACGGATTTCTTGATCGGCTCCGCGCACCAATACGATGCGATACTCGCCGACTTTGTGTGTCACAAAGCTGCCAGGTTTTTCCAGCTCGCATGCGGGAACTGCAAACAACCAATCACGATAATGAAAGGCATCTAGGTCGGCCTTGAACACATTTGGATCATTGTAAAATGCCTGGTCCAGCGCATGCCCAGACGTACGCTGCGTCAACAGGTCTGTGATTGTCTTCATCTTTGGCTCTCCTGCCGCGCCCCGCGGCGTTGCTTGGGCAGATGGCGTGAGAGCACGGTCCGCATAATGCGCTGCATCATCCGGTTTGAATGCCCCCACCGCCACCCGCGGTTTGATATGACACAAGGCTGGTTTCCGGACTTAAAAGGGGCTTGCGCCGGGTCACGAGACCTTCCCGAGGAGTGTCCCCAGTGGCATCTCTCGCGCCGTTACCTTTGTCACCGTTGCGGGGGCAGTGCCGGATTTTCACCAGCTTCCCAATTCTCCCCCAGCCCAGAATTGAACCAGAGGCACCTTGTGGGGTGCAACGTATCCTCGGAATTTTTAGGCGCTGGACAAATTGCGACCTTTTGGAATTCAAAAATGACCTTGGGAAAAGATGGGCAAAATCGACGTCACGCGATCAGCCGGAGAGTATCCACTCATGAGCAACGTCAATCTTGGTCTCTTACATCATTTCAAATATTCTCTGCTTGAGAAGGGGGCGCTTTTTCGGGCGACGGATACGGATGTTCTGCCAAGCCCATTTTGCTTTTCTTTTTACAGCAACCTGTGCGAGATAGACCCTTGAGCCGTCTTTACGCATGCATTTGAGAATGTCCGGCAAAAAGAAAACACTGTTGACGAGCGGAACCGTGCGAAAACCTGAAACAAATTTATCAACGCCAGATGTTTGCAATAATGCAAAACTGAGTGTGGCACCCATGATGGACTGGACGGATCGGCATTGTCGGTATTTTCATCGACTGATGAGTGGCCAAGCCTTGTTGTACACCGAAATGGTCACCTCGCCCGCATTAGTGCGGGGGAATGCGGTGCATTTGCTGGCCTATAACCCAGAGGAACATCCCGTTGCGCTTCAGTTGGGGGGATCGGATCCTGTGGAACTGGCCAAAGCGGCCAAGCTTGGCGATGCAGCTGGGTATGACGAGATCAACCTGAATGTGGGCTGTCCGTCTGATCGGGTGCAATCTGGCACCTTTGGCGCGGTGCTTATGAAAAACCCTGATCTGGTGTCGGAATGCGTCAAAGCCATGCAGGATGCCGTCAGTGCCGAGGTCACCGTGAAATGCCGGATCGGCGTGGACGAACAGGACCCCGACGTGATCTTGCCCGAGTTCCTTGAAAAAATATCTGCGGCAGGGGTTACACGTGTGACCATTCATGCGCGCAAGGCGTGGCTCAAGGGATTAAGCCCAAAGGAAAACAGAGACATTCCGCCTTTGGATTATCCTCTTGTTTTCAAGATGAAAGAGGCCTTTCCGCATCTTCATATGTCGCTCAATGGTGGGGTGCAGACGCAAGATGACATTGCCGACCTGCTTGCGACCGGTATGGATGGGGTGATGGTGGGGCGTGCGGCCTATCATGCGCCCGCGTCGATTTTGGTAGGGGCGGACAGCCGCTTTTTTAACACGCCGGATGCACTTGATGCCCAAGGGGCGGTGCGGGCCATGTTGCCGTATATGGAAGATCACCTGTCCAAAGGAGGACGTTTGAATCAGATTACGCGTCACATGCTGGGGGTGTTCACCGGCAAGCCGGGGGCGCGTGGATGGCGACGCGCCCTGTCCGAGGGTGTATCGGTGAAAGGTGCCGGACCTGAATTGGTTGAACGCGCCCTTGATGAATTTGTGGCGGCTCAAACTCCGCCTGCCTCGTAAGGAGACCTGCACATGCCGGAAACCGCATTGTTGCTTCAAATGTGCGCACTGCTCTTGGTCATTGGGGCCTTTGCGGGTGTGCTTGCCGGATTGCTTGGGGTGGGGGGCGGCATCGTCTTGGTGCCCGCCTTTTTCTATGCGTTTCAGGCTCTGGGCTATGACGGGCCGCAGCTCATGCAGATTTGTCTGGCGACGTCTTTGGCGACCATCATTGTCACGTCTGTGCGCTCTGTGTTGAGCCACAACAAAAAGGGCGCTGTGGATTGGGATATTTTGCGCGGCTGGGCCATCGGAATCGCGCTTGGTGCGGTTTTGGGCGTGATGGTGGCGACATCCCTGCGCTCTGTCACGCTTCAGATGATATTTGGTGTGCTCGGAATGGGGATCGGGCTGTACATGGGGTTTGGCCGGTCTGAGTGGCGTTTGGGGCAGGCGATGCCAACCGGTATCACGCGTGCGATCTTAAGCCCTGCTGTGGGGTTTATGTCGGTGCTCATGGGGATTGGGGGCGGCAGCTTTGGCGTGCCCTTGATGAGCTTGTTCAACACGCCCATCCATCGTGCAGTTGCGACGGCTGCGGGGTTTGGTGTGTTGATTGCGGTGCCGTCTGTGGGGGGGTTCTTGCTGGTGGATATTGATCCCGCACATAAACCGCCGTTGACGATTGGTGCGGTGAACTTGGTCGCTTTTGGGCTGGTCGTGTCCATGACCCTTGTGACGGCGCCGATCGGCGTCAAGTTGGCACATGCGATGGACCCGAAACCTCTCAAGCGCGTCTTTGCGGTGTTTTTGGTGATCGTTGCTCTGAACATGCTGCGCAAGGCATTTCTGGGATGACAGAATTTTGGGATCGCGGGTGGGCAAAACTGGCCTTTGATCCCCATGTCTTGGAATGGGCGACGCAGGCATTGCCAATTGCGATGCAGGCAATGAGTGCCCCTGAGAACGCACATTGGTGGACGTGTGAAAACACGTGGTTTGTCGGTGTTGACGCCTTGCCCAACCAAACGGACGGATCCCTAAACGGGGGCAAACCGCTGTCTGGCGGTGTCAAAGACGCGGTTCTGGGGTTGGGCTATCCGTGGCTGGATTTGCACCGCGCGCAGGTGTCGATCATGCGTCCGGGTTATCCCAAACCGCGCGATGCCGAGTCTGAAAGTGCTTTTCGATATCGGCTCAAGCGGGACGCGGCACATCTGGATGGATTGCTTGCCGTTGGGCCGTCACGTCAGCGCAAACTGTTGGAGCCGCACGCCTATGTGGTGGGTCTGCCGTTGAATTCTGTGCCGCAAGAGGCTGCGCCACTGGTGGTGTGGGAAGGCAGCCATAAATACGTGCGCGCCGCCTTTCAGGCCCGATTTGCCGAAGTTCCCCCACAGGATTGGCCGGATGTGGATGTGACGGATATGTACAAAACACTTAGGACGCAGGTGTTCGACACATGTCGGCGCGTTATTGTGCATGCAGAGCCCGGAGAGAGTTATGTGCTGCACCGGCATACGTTGCACGGTGTTGCGCCGTGGACCGCAACCGATCCCACACACACCGACAGGGTCATCGCGTATTTCCGCCCAGAGTTTCCCGAGGGCATTCGGCCGTGGCTCGAGTCGCCGTAAGGTGCGGGACGAGGGTGGTCAGGTGGTGCGGGCTTTGCGCCCACCGCGACGTTTGCGCAACCGCGGGGCCCGCTCAGGAAGCGCCTTTAGGATGTCTGCGCGTTCGTCATTGTCCATTTTTGACCAGCGGGTAATTTCGTCGATACTGCGCAAGCATCCAGTGCAGAGCCGTTCTTGCGGATGGATGACGCAAATCTGGATACAGGGGCTTTGCACCTCGTCACGCGTCCAGACGCTGTCTTTGTCATCCTTGCTGCTCAAGATGCGCTCCTTAGATGGGTTAGGCGGTCTAACATACCTTGCAGGATAAACGACGCCGCAACGTGATCGATGACCTCGGAGCGACGTTTGCGAGACGTATCCGCCTCGAGCAGGGCGCGTTCTGCGGCCACTGTGGACAGCCGCTCGTCCCAATATCCGATTGGAATCGCGGTCAGTTGCGACAGATTGCGTGCGAATGCGCGGGTGGATTGGCATCGCGGGCCTTCGCTTCCGTCCATATTGCGGGGCAGGCCAAGAATGATGCCGCCGATGCTGCGCTGGTCGATAATTTCCAGCAGGCGTGCGGCATCAATGCCGAATTTCTTGCGCTTGATTGTCTCCATTGGTGTGGCGACGGTTTGAAAGCTGTCCGAGATGGCAACGCCGATGGTTTTGGTGCCCAGATCAAGGCCGATGAGCGCCTGTGTCACAGGCAGGGCATCCGCAAGGTCGTTGATGTCTTCGTGAATGTGGATCATTCGACCAGTCCTGCGCGCTGTGCGCCTGTGCGTACAATTGCCAATGCATCAGGCGCTTGCGCAAACACGGTTTGGGCTTCGGTCCAGATTGCGCTGGCTTGGTCCATATCTCCCAAAACCGCATAAGCGCCAATCAAACGCGCCCATTCTTGCGGTGTGCCGCCTTCGGTTGCCAATCGCTCTGACAGCTGTGTCACCATGCCTTGGATCATGTCTTGGCGTTCTTCGGCGGTCATCTCTGACGCTGCATCCACATCTGATGCGGATGGTCCTTTGGGCGCAGGGCCCTCCGGAGGAAGTTGATAATTCACGCCGGCGCGCCATGCCAATTCTTGGATGCGTCCGCGGATCGGGCCAATCCATGGTGCATCGGCGGGGCCTTCACGCAACAATTGTTCCCACATGCGAAACGCCAGATCAGGGCGTTCGTTTTGCATAAGCATCAAGCCCCAGTAGTACCGCGCGACCTTGTTACGCGGTGAAAGTGACATTGCTTTGAACAGGGATTCTTCGGCTTCAGGGGATACATATCCTTGGGCCGCATTAATCATCAGCTCAGCGTGCATCAAATAGTCGTCGACCGTAACTGTGTCGCCTTTGATGCGCAGGATTTCCCCCTGAGCGGTATAGGCGGCTTTGGCATTGCCAAGATTTGCCTCGTTGCGCACAAGCAACGTAAGGCCTTGCAAATCATCAGGGTTTTTCGCCACGGCTTCGCGCAATTTGGTAATAAGTGCGGCGTAGTCTCCATCAGGCTCGGGGCGCGGTGACACAGGAAGCTGGGCTTCAAAATCAGCCTGCGACAGACGGGTGGCATGCAGCTCTTTTGAGTCATCTATGCGGGTCTGCAGCGGCATATCTGAATATCCGGGTGCCCCAATAACCAGATACAACCCCACACCGCCGCCAGCAATACATGCAGCTAGGGCAACCGCCAAACCCAAGGCCAAACTACGCGGCTGAGCCCCATTCTCTGCGGCGTCCTGTAGTTGGGCGTCTGCATTTAGAATGCGGCGGGAAATTTCGGCGCTGGCGCGTTCGGCATCTTCGGATCCGATGACGCCACGGGCCAGATCGCGGTCTACTTCCTTGAGTTGATCGCGATACACGCGCAAGTCATAGGCGGCAGGCGGCTCTTGGTCAGAGCGGTTTCGAAGCAAGGCAAGCGCCAAAAGGCCACAAACGACCAGAGAAAGGGTGCCAGCAACTATCCAGAATATCATGATCTCTCCTGCGGTATTCCCCTTCCATCTAACGATCCCGAGCGCTGCAAAAAAGGGCAAAATGTCGTGATCGCGCGAGATGTCGCAACCGACGATCAAACTGACGGTTTGAATCGAGTGTTTTGCTGTGCAAGGGTCCATGTAATATCGAGACCCGCCCGAGATCGGAAAATAGAGACATGAGACGTTATTCTGCATTTGCCATCGCCCGAGAAGCTGCCCGGTTCCACACTGGTTGGGAACGTGCGTGGCGTTCGCCTGAACCCAAGAAAAAATACGATGTGATCATCGTTGGTGCTGGGGGGCATGGTTTGGCTACGGCCTTTTACCTTGGTAAAAATTTCGGCATCACAAATGTCGCGATTATTGAAAAAGGTTGGCTTGGGGGCGGCAATACGGGCCGCAACACCACCATTATCCGGTCGAACTATCTTCAGGATCCGTCGGCGGCGATCTATGAAAAGGCACGTTCGCTCTACGAGACCATGTCGCAGGATCTGAACTATAACGTGATGTTCAGTCCACGTGGCGTGATCATGTTGGCCCAGACCCAAGCGGAAATTCGCGGGTACGAACGCACAGCCCACGCCAATGCGCTGCAAGGCGTGAAAACCGAATTTATTGACCCCGAGAGGGTCAAAGAGTTGGTGCCGATTATCAATATTGACGGCCCACGCTATCCTGTTCTGGGTGGCTTGTGGCAAGAACGCGGCGGCACTGGGCGTCACGATGCTGTGGCATGGGGCTATGCGCGGGCTTGTTCCGACATGGGCATGGACATCATCCAGAAATGCGAAGTCACGGGCGTGCGCCAAGAAGGCGGCAATGTTGTTGGCGTCGACACCACCAAAGGCCCGATTGATTGTGACAAGCTGGGTCTTGTTGTGGCGGGTAACTCTGGTGATCTGGCGAATATGGCGGGCTTCCGTCTGCCGATGGAATCTGTCGCCCTTCAGGCGCTGGTCTCTGAGCCGATCAAGCCTTGCATGGATGTGGTCGTGATGGCCAACACCGTGCACGGCTATATGTCCCAGTCCGACAAAGGCGAGATGGTCATCGGCGGCGGCACCGACGGGTTCAACAACTATACCCAGCGTGGATCGTTCCATCACGTTGAGGAAACCGTGCGCGCCCTTGTGGAAACCTTCCCGATGGTGTCGCGCCTGAAAATGCTGCGCCAATGGGGCGGCATCGTGGATGTGACAGGCGACCGCTCGCCGGTGATTGGCAAAACACCGCTTGGCAACTGCTTTATCAACGCAGGCTGGGGCACTGGCGGCTTCAAGGCGATCCCAGGCGGTGGCTGGGCAACCGCGGAACTGATCGCCAAAGGCGAACCCGGTCCGCTCTCTGCTGAATTCGGAATGAACCGCTTTATCGAAGGCCGCTTTATTGATGAAAGCGTTGCCGCCGGTGTGGCGCACTAAGGAAAGACACGCACATGCTGATCCTAGAATGCCCGTATTGTGGCGTACACGCCGAAGAAACCGAACTGCACGCCGAAGGCGAAGCGCATCTGAAGCGCTTTGGTCCCGGCTCAAGCGATGACGACTTCGAGACCTATATGTTTATGCGCGAAAACCCCAAAGGGGTGCATTTCGAACGCTGGCGCCACAGCAATGGCTGCGGCAAGTTCTTTCATGCCGCACGCTGTACGATGACACTTGAGGTGTTTGGCACCTATTCGGCCCAAACCCTTGAGCCACCAAAAGACATCAAAGACAAAATCTCGGCCAAACGACCTGGTTGGTCTTGGGGGAATTTCTCATGAGCACACGTCTCGCAACTGGCGGTCGCCTGCTGAACAAGAGCAAAGCCGTCGAATTTACCTTTAATGGCAAGCGCCTGAACGGGTTCGAGGGCGACACGCTTGCCTCGGCTCTTTTGGCCAACGACCAGATGATGATCGGTCGGTCGTTCAAATATCACCGCCCACGTGGCGTTGTGGCCAGCGGCGCAGAAGAGCCCAACGGCTTGGTCAATATGGGCGAGGGGGGCAAGTTCGAGCCAAACCAGCGCGTGACAACGACCGAACTGTTTGACGGTTTGACCTGTACGTCGCAAAACCACTGGCCATCGCTGGAATACGATGTGGGTGTGTTGAACAACTATGCCGCGCGGTTCTTGCCTGCCGGGTTCTATTACAAAACCTTTATGGCCCCTGCGGCGGCGTGGAAACACGTGTTTGAGCCGATTGTGCGCCATTCTGCTGGTCTTGGCAAAGCGCCCAAGGACCGTGATGTCGATACCTACGAACATTTCTATGCGTTTGTGGACGTGGTTGTTGTCGGCGGCGGTGTGGCGGGTCTTCAGGCTGCCAAAGCGGCTGGCGCGTCGGGTGCCAAGGTCTTGTTGATCGAACAAACCGCACATTGGGGCGGACGCGCGCCCGTCGACGGCGGCGAAATCGATGGCATGCCGATCGAGGACTATATTGCGTCGACGATCAATGATCTGAAAGCCATGGACAATGTCACCATGCGCAACCGTATGATGGGCTCTGGGGTCTATGATCATGGGTATGTGATGGGCTATGAGCGGGTGACCGATCATGCGCCACGTGCGGCTGGCCCGCGTCACCGCTTGTGGCGCATTCGTGCCAAACAAGTGGTCACCGCAACAGGTGCCATCGAACGTCCGCTGTCGTTTGCAGGCAATGATATTCCCGGTGTGATGCTGGCGGCTGCGCTGCGTGACTATGTGGTCGATTATGGCGTCTCGGTTGGGGATCGCACCGTGGTTGTGACCAACAATGACGATGCCTATCGCACGGCGATTGCCTTGAAAAATGCGGGCCTTGAGGTTCCGGTTGTTCTGGATGCACGGGCCTCTGGTGGCGGTGCTTTGGCAGACCAAGCCAAAGCCTTGGGCATTCGTGTCGAAAATGGCAAAGGCATTGCCAAGGTCAAAGGCGGTAAGCGCGTGACCAGTGTGGCGATCTGTGCGCAGGCTGGCGAAGGCTCGGTTCTTGAAGAGATCAAATGTGATGCCGTGGCGATGTCTGGTGGATGGTCGCCGGTCGTGCACCTGTGGTCTCACTGTGGTGGCAAGCTGATCTGGGATGACGCGCAAGCGCATTTCCGTCCAGATGCCAGCCGCGCCCCCACGGGTGCGGACGGTCAGGGCTTTGTCATCCCGGCTGGCTCGGCAAATGGCCCGTTTGGCTTGAATGCTGTTCTTGCCGATGCCAACGCAGCAGGCTTGGCCGCAGCGAATGCCGCAGGCTTTACAGCCGAGCTTGAGGCCCCCGTGGCCACAGACCTGCCCGAAGCCGCAATGGAACCGGTTTGGCTGATGCCACAGGGCGCGGGTCCAAAACTGCGCATGAAAGCATGGTTGGATTATCAGAATGACGTCAAAGTGTCCGACGTGCGTCTGGCGGCCCAAGAAGGCTATGAAAGTGTCGAACATACCAAGCGATACACCACGCTGGGTATGGCAACGGATCAAGGCAAGTTGAGCAACATCAATGGCTTGGCTACACTTGCCGGTCAGTTGAATGCGCCAATTCCTGCTGTGGGGACGACCACGTTCCGCCCACCTTACACGCCGATCAGCTTTGGCGCGATTGCAGGTGAAGCGCGTGACGCAGTGTTCCAACCGCTGCGGCGCACCCCGATCCATGACTATCACGAAGACCAAAAGGCGTTCTTTGAACCCGTCGGTCAGTGGCGTCGTCCGTATTGCTTCCCACGCAACGGCGAAACCCATGCCGCGGCCGTGAAACGCGAAATCTTGCAAACCCGCAATTCTGTCGGGCTGTTGGATGCGTCCACACTGGGTAAGATCATCGTCAAGGGGCCTGACGCGGGCAAATTCGTCGACATGTTGTATACCAACATGATGTCGACGCTGAAGCCGGGCAAATGCCGCTATGGTTTGATGTGCTCTGAAAACGGGTTCTTGTCGGATGATGGCGTGGTTGCACGCATCGACGAAGACACCTTCTTGTGCCACACCACCACAGGGGGCGCCGAGCGCATTCACGGCTGGATGGAAGACTGGCTGCAATGCGAATGGTGGGACTGGGATGTCTATACTGCCAACGTCACCGAGCAATATGCCCAAATCGCGGTTGTGGGCCCAAATGCGCGCAAAGTGATTGAAAAGCTTGGCGGCGACATGGATGTCTCGAAAGAGGGTCTGGCGTTTATGGAATGGAAAGACGGCAAGATCGGCGACTTTGACGCCCGCGCTTACCGGATTTCGTTCTCGGGCGAGCTGTCGTACGAAATTGCCGTGCCAGCCAGCCAAGGGCGCGCCTTCTGGGATGCGTTGATGGAGGCAGGTGCCGAATTTGACATCATGCCATACGGGACAGAAGCCCTGCACGTGATGCGTGCCGAGAAGGGCTTTATCATGATCGGGGATGAAACCGATGGCACGGTCATTCCGCAAGACTTGGGCTTGAACTGGGCGATTTCCAAGAAGAAGGAAGACTTCCTTGGCAAACGTGCCCAACTTCGGACCCATATGGCGGATCCAAACCGGTGGAAACTGGTCGGGCTCGAGACCTTGGACAGGTCGGTCATTCCGGATGGATCATATGCGATCGCCGCTGGTGAAAATGCCAACGGCCAGCGCAACACCCAAGGGCGTGTGACGTCGACGTATTATTCCCCGACCATGGATCGCGGAATTGCGATGGGTCTGGTGCATTACGGACCAGAGCGCATGGGCGAGGTTCTGGAATTCAACAAGGTAGACGGCACAACCGTCCAAGCCAAAATTGTCGATCCTGTGTTTTATGACAAGGATGGGGAGAAGCAAAATGTCTAAGGTTGTCAGTGCCCTAAACCACACCAAGGCCCACGGCTTTGTCAAAGTTGAAGAAACCGGAGTGCACGGCATGATCACTGTGCGCGGTGATCTGGCCTCCAAGGAAATGGCCGCTGCGCTGAAGGCTGCCATTGGTGCCGATGTTCCGGATGTACGTCAGATCGTGCATGCTGACGGTGGCGCGGTGGCATGGATGTCGCCTGACGAGCTTTTGGTGATGACGGCCTATGATCAGGCCAACGACACGGTTGCCAAGCTGACAGAGGCGCTTGGGTCGGTGCATGCGTTGGTGGCGAATGTGTCCGATGCGCGCGCCGTGTTCCGCCTTAGCGGTGAGAATGCGCGTGAAGTGCTTGCCAAAGTTGCTCCTGTTGATCTGTCAACCGAGGCCTTCGGCGCAGGATCGTTCCGCCGCTCGCGGATTGCACAGGTCGCCGCGGCGTTCTGGTGCAATGAAGACAACAGCTTTGAACTGGTCTGCTTTCGCTCGGTGGCGCAATACGTTTTTGACGTGTTGAAAGTGTCTGCCGAAGAGGGCGGCGAGGTCGGCTTTTTGTAGGCCCACGCATATATGAAATACTGAACGGCGTGTCCCCGGGGCGCGCCGTTTTTTGTTGGAAACCGGTTGACGCTAAAGAGAGACGACTTATACCAGCATTCAATCACTGGTTGAGCTTAGGTTTGTAAGTCAACTTATTTGTTGATGCAGGGAAAAACACATGACGTTCAAAAAGGTCTTTCAAGCTCTGTCTGTCGGTCTGATCTGCATGGCACAATCCGCAAGTGCCGAACGGTATGATTGCCACATCTCTGACAAGCCGAACCCTGAAAAGCCATTCCCGTATATCTTTGCCGTAGATGGAAAAAGCGGCATGGTCGGGGTCTTGGATCCAAGAATTTATGCGAAAAACCAAAAACTTCCGCTGATTGTGACCGCCTCTCGAAACTCTGCGACGCAACTTGAGGTGCGCTGGAAGCTCAAAGACATCGACGTCACTGATCATCAGACAGGATCGACTGACCAGACTTTTGATATCGGGTATAAGGCGCGCATTAACAAGAAATCCGGGGCGGCGACACTCAAGATAAATATCGGTGGATATGGCGGTGTGCTTGAAAACGGCACATGCAAACGCACAGGCAAGCCGACAGTGTCTTATGAGGGCAAGCGCATTAAGCGTCAGCAATTAAGCCCACCGGCTCATCAAACAATTGCAGATTGCTATAAGACGCCTTTGCTGTGTTGATAGGGGCGGCGTGGCATGCATCTGGAAAACAACCCTGTAAACGGCTTTTTTCCGCAAGGGGGATTGAATTCCGGACACCAGACAGGCCATCTTGAGGAAACGGGGGCAAAATGCCGCCGATATCATCAAAAGAGGCGCCAAATGAAACAGATACTAGGGGTGGTCGCATTTGGAATGACGGTCATGTCAGGTGTTTCGGCCTATGCCGAAGCCCTGAACTGTACGTTTCCCAACCAGAAAATTGATGGCTGGATACGCGGACAGGTGTTTTTGAAACCTGACGGGGCAGGGGCCTATACGGTCTATGACTCTTTGATTAACCAGAAACATGGCGGCCCCATTGCGGCACGTGTGTCTGCGGATAATGACAAACGTCTGACCGTCAAATGGACCCTCAAAAGAATTGAACTGCGCCATGGTGATGCACCGCGCGTCGATTACACGCTGAACTATCTCAAACGGGATGGCAGCGCGACGATCAACGCACAAGCACCGGAGCTGAATGATTATAACAAATCAAGCTTTGCTGGCGGGACTTTTGGCGCGCGTGGCTCCTGTCAGGCAAAGTAAGCAAGTTTCGCACAAAAGGTTTGGCGCAAATTGCCTTTGCCTCTTGACGTTTGGCACCAGAAACTCACATCTGTAGCCAAGACCAAAACGCCCGAACAAAAGGATACCAATCATGGCTTTTCAACTTCCTGATCTTCCCTATGCACATGACGCGCTGGCCGATCTCGGCATGTCTGCCGAAACTCTCGAGTTTCACCACGATCTGCACCACAACGCATATGTGACCAACGGAAACGCGGCAATCGCGGGCACCGAATGGGAAAACAAGTCGCTGGAAGACATCATCACCGGCACATACGATGCATCATCCGTGGCCCAAAATGGTATCTTTAACAACATCAGCCAGCTCTGGAACCACAACCAGTTCTGGGAAATGATGGGCCCAGGCAAATCGGCCATGCCCGGCGCGCTTGAAAAAGCCTTGATCGAGAACTTTGGCTCGGTCGACGACTTTAAATCGCAATTCTCTGCTGCTGGCGCTGGCCAGTTCGGATCCGGCTGGTGCTGGCTTGTGAAAAATGCTGACGGATCTTTGGCTGTGACCAAAACCGAAAACGGTGTGAACCCATTGTGCTTTGGCCAGACCGCGCTGTTGGGCTGCGATGTGTGGGAGCACTCATATTACATTGACTTCCGCAACAAGCGCCCTGTGTACCTGACCAACTTCTTGGACAATCTGGTCAACTGGGAAAACGTTGCCTCGCGCATGTAATTCTTTGATTTAGAACGTATTTTTAGGCCTCGCAAAAATCTTTTGCGGGGCCTTTTGTTTCTGCCCATTGCTATTGTCTGCAATTCCTTCCATCACTTTGAGATTGGAAAAGGATTGCCCGATGTCAGAAACCAGATCAGGTGTGTGGGCCATGCTTATGGCATGTGTGGTGTGGGGGCTTTCCCCGCTGTTTTATAAGCAGCTCGCGCATGTTCCCCCCATCGAAGTCTTGGCGCATCGAACCATCTGGTCTGCTGTGTTTTTTGGCGTGGTGCTGTTGATCCAGCGCCGCCTGCCGGAACTCAAGGCTATTGTACGCTCACCCAAAAGCATGATCATCACGGTGCTTGCGGCGCTGATGATTTCACTCAACTGGTTTATGTTCATTTGGTCCATCGGGGCCGGTAAAGCGACCGAAGCGTCGCTGGGGTATTATCTGTTTCCATTGGTGGCGGTGCTGATCGGGCGCGTTGTTTTTGCGGAACGTCTTACGCCGCTTCAGTGGGCCGCTGTCGGGCTTGCGGCCTGTGCGGTGCTGGTGTTGACGCTGGGCCTTGGTGTGGCCCCATGGATCGCGCTTGCGCTGGCGGCAACATTTGGCATGTACGGCTTGATGAAAAAGGGGCTGACCATCGGTCCGGTGGTTTCGGTGACCGCCGAGGTCATCGCCCTGAGCCCGATTGCGATCGCGGTCTTGGTATGGAGCCATATGTCTTCACAAGGCGCGTTTGGCGCATCGTTCAAGGACACAAGTTTGTTGATGTTTTCCGGCGCGCTGACCGCAACACCGTTGATGTTCTTTAGCTACGCTGCAAAACGCGTGCCGATGGCGACCGTGGGATTGGTGCAATACCTCAATCCCACGCTTCAGTTCTTATGTGCGGTGATGGTCTTTGGTGAACCTTTTGGTCCTTGGCACAGCATCGCCTTTCCGATGATTTGGGCGGCTTTGGCGGTTTATACCTTCGCCACGTGGCGTCAGGAAAAGGCCCGTACCAAAGCAGCCTCGAGCGCGTCGACATCTGGGGCAATCTGAACAAAATCGCGCAGGCTCTGATCTGCGAAACCCTGTGCGATGACGTGATCCAGCATGGCCACAAGCGGATCCCAGTATCCATCGGTGTTCAAAAGGATCAGAGGTTTGTTGTGCAAATCCAGTTGGCGCCACGTCAGGACTTCGAAAAACTCGTCAAGCGATCCTGCCCCACCGGGTAAGACGACGATGGCATCCGAATTCATGAACATAACTTTTTTGCGTTCATGCATGTTTTCGGTCACGACAAAACGGGTCAGATCAGTCTTGCCCACTTCGCGTTTCAATAGGTGGGTCGGGATCACACCAAATGTGTCGCCCCCTTCGGCCTGACAGGCATTTGCCACTGCGCCCATCAAACCGACATCCCCAGCGCCATAGACAAGCCGCCAGTTTTTCTGGGCCATCGTGCGCCCGAATGCCTTGGCTTGGGCCTCATATTTGGGGTTTAGGCCGGAACGTGAGCCGCAAAAGACACAGATTGATGGGTGTGACATGCAAATCCTCAATATCATCAAAGCAGTTTTGACCAGTGTTGCCCCTGTTGATATGTTCCCTGAACTAAGAAGGCTAGCGGAATTTGGGGAAAGGCTGGCATGACGAAAATTGCACAATTTTTGGGACAAAATGCTGTCGTAGTGGGCGGCACGTCTGTGGTTGCCGTGGTGGCCGTCATCGCGGTTGCGGTCAGCGGTGTCTTTGCGCCGTCCGTACCTGTGACCGATGAGACAAATACAGTTCAACCTGTGGCGCAGGTTCCTGACGAGGGCACAAGTCAAGAAGCCGCGATTGCCGAGGTTGTGGATCCTGAAAAGGTCACAGACGAAACCACGCCAGATCGTTCCAAGACCATCCCGCAATTTGATGTCGTCCGTATCGAACCGGATGGATCGACCTTGGTTGCCGGTCAGGCCGCCGCCAAGAGCGACATCGTGCTTTTGCTGGATGCGGTTGATCTTGTCACGGTCACCACGGATTTTGCCGGAAAATTTGTTGCGTTTGTGTCCATCCCCCCAAGTTATGAGCCGCAAATTCTAGCCTTGGTTCAGCGCCACGAGGACGGAGACGTGTTCTCCGAACAAACGGTGATTATTTCACCTACCTTGGTGGCCAGCACAGCGGACCCAATCCCAACCCCAATTCCTGCTGACCCACAAAGCCCAGCATTGGACCAGACAACAGAGTTGAACACATCGCCGACGCCTGAAGCGACGCCAAGTCCGACTGCGCCAACAGACGCGCCAGCCGTGATCTTGGTGGATGCCGACGGCGTCAAGGTCGTCCAGCCGCCGCGCGATGCAGCACAAGGCCCCGAGGTCATGTCGACCGTGGCCTTGGATTCCATCAGCTATTCGGATGACGGCGAGGTCGAGCTTGCGGGCCGTGGCCGTCGCGACGGATCCGTGCGGGTCTATCTGGACAACACGCCCATCACGACCTCGCGTATTCGCGAAGACGGCAACTGGCGTACCGAGCTTCCGGATGTGGACACGGGTGTTTACACGTTGCGGGTTGACGAAGTGGATGCCTCCGGAGAGGTGATCTCGCGCGTGGAAACGCCCTTTCAACGCGAAGATCAAGATACCATCGACACAGCCACAGCGGCCCAAGACGCGCAAACCCGAGCTGAGATCATAACCGTGCAACCGGGATCAACGCTTTGGGCGATTGCCAAGTCACAGTATGGCGAAGGGCTGTATTTTGTGCGCGTGTATGAAGCCAACAAAGACCGCATTCGCGACCCCGATTTGATCTATCCGGGCCAGATTTTCGACATCCCGAACTGATCTTCGCATCCTCGAAGGTGCGACTGTGTGAACCTGCGCGGGATAATTCTCGGGCCTGTCTGGTCATTTTGCCTGACGGCCACTACCTGTGTGTATGAAAAATCAGGACATATTTTATGAAAACGTGGCATACAGCGTCATCCGAAGAACTTTCGCGCAACGAAAAACGGTCAGGCATTCGGACAATCCGCAAAGTGTTGCCGTATCTGTGGCCAGAGTCCGCAAGTTGGGTCAAACAACGGGTGGTGCTGGCGTTGCTGGCGCTGTTGTTGTCCAAGATCGTCGCGGTCGGTGTGCCGATGATTTACAAGCAAGCTGTGGATGCTCTGGCAGGGGATGCCACGTCGCAACTCATGGTGGGAGCGGTAGGTCTGACCGTTGCTTACGGCATGGCGCGGTTGATGTCGGTCGGGTTTCAGCAGTTGCGCGATGTGGTGTTTGCCCGCGTGGGCCAACGGGCGCTGCGTGCGCTCGCACTTGAGACCTTTGAACATATCCACCGCCTGTCGATGCGATACCACATCACGCGAAAAACCGGCGGCCTGAGTAGGATCATCGAGCGGGGCGTCAAAGGGGTTGAATTCCTGCTGCGCTTTTTGCTGTTCTCGATTGGGCCGCTTGTGCTCGAGTTGTTGATGATCTCGGTGATTTTGTTCTGGCTGTTTGATGTGTGGTATTTGGCGGTCGTGACGCTGACCATCGCCGCCTATGTCTGGTTTACCTTTGCGGTGACGGAATGGCGCGTCAAACTGCGTCGCCAGATGAATGACCAAGATACGGACGCGAACCAAAAGGCGATTGATAGCCTTTTGAACTTTGAGACCGTGAAATATTTTGGCGCCGAAAAACGCGAAGCCGCACGGTATGACGAGTCAATGGCAGGGTATGAAACGGCTGCGCTCAAGACGTCGTATTCCTTGGCAATGCTCAACTTTGGTCAATCCATTTTGATCACATCTGGCTTGGTGATTGTGATGGTGCTTGCCGCCCGAGGCGTGCAGGCAGGGGATTTGACGGTCGGTGATTTTGTCATGGTCAACGCCTATATGATCCAGATCACCATGCCGTTGAATTTCTTGGGAACGGTGTACCGCGAAATCCGCCAAAGCCTTGTGGATATGGGGGAAATGTTTGATCTGTTGGAACAACCCTCAGAGGTCAGTGATGCGAAAAACGCCAAGGACTTGGTGGTAGACGGCGGTGCGATCGAGCTTGAGAATGTGGTGTTTGGCTATGAAGAGGCGCGCCCAATCTTGCACGGAGTCAGCCTTAAGGTCGGCGCCGGACAAAACGTGGCCATCGTTGGTGCCTCGGGGTCGGGGAAATCCACAATTGGGCGTCTATTGTTCCGCTTCTATGACGTGAAAGGGGGCGCCTTGCGTATTGATGGGCAAGACATTCGCGAGGTCACGCAAACAAGCCTGCATGATGCCATCGGGGTCGTGCCGCAGGATACTGTGTTGTTCAATGATACCATTCGATACAACATCGCCTACGGGCGCGATACGGCCACCACACAGGACGTGATCGAGGCAGCGCAGGCTGCTCAGATCCATGACTTCATCCAATCTTTGCCCGACGGGTACGATACCATGGTGGGCGAGCGCGGTCTCAAGCTGTCTGGGGGTGAAAAACAACGTGTGGGCATTGCGCGTACATTGCTCAAGAACCCGCCTATTTTGTTGCTAGACGAAGCGACATCGGCGCTTGATACAGAAACCGAGCAGGACATCAAAGAAGCGTTGGCGCTTGCGGGGCAGGGCCGTACGGTCATTACCATTGCCCACCGCCTCTCTACCATTGCCGAAGCAGACCGTATTGTGGTGTTGGAAAATGGACAGATTAAGGAAGAAGGAACGCATACTGACCTTCTTGCGCGCAACGGACGCTATGCCCAGCTTTGGCAGCGGCAACTGGCCGAGAACGACGCGGCATAGGGGCCTGTCGCCATCGCGACTGGATGAGGTCACAAGATAGCGTAGATCGCAAAAGGCCGTCGCAGATTGCGACGGCCTTTTTGGTTTCCAGTGCATCAGAGATGCGGTGGCGGATCACGTTATTCCGCAGCGCGCAGACGCGGGTCCGTGCCGTCTGGTGGTGTGTCCTCAGCGTCCCCCATGTCAGATGCATCATCGGAGTTTTCCTTGGTTGCATCTGCCGGTGTCGCGTCTTCTGCAGGGGTGGCGTCGTCGTCCATCCAGATGATTTCTGGTGCTTTCACGCGACGGGCTTCGCGGCGCAAGGCCCAATCTTGAGCCGCGCGGCTTGACCGCCCCATCGATAGGCGCGCAAAAAGCTGGACCATCCATTGCAGATACGTCGTGAACCAGACCCGCAAGGCCAGCATTGACGGTGTAAAGACCAGTGTCAAAACCGTGGCGATGCCCAGACCAAACACCACAGCAGTGGCCAGCTGTGTCCACCAAAGCGATGTGGGGCTGTTGACCGAATAGCCGCCGTATTTGAAATCAAGTGACAGGCCAAACATCATCGGGGCCAGACCCGCCATCGTGGTGATTGTTGTCAGCAACACAGGCCGAATACGCGCCTGAGCGGTGCGCACAATTGCCTCGATGCGGGGCATGTATTGTGAATATTCCTGATAGGTATCAATCAGAACAATGTTGTTGTTCACAACGATCCCTGCCAACGCGACGATCCCCGTTCCTGTCATGATAATGGAAAATGCCTGATCCATGACCAGCATGCCGATCAATACTCCGGCGGTTGACATAATGACCGCCAGCAAGACCAAGACAGAGTTGTAAAAACTGTTAAATTGCGCCAGCAGAATAATGAACATCAACCCCAAGGCACCCATAAAGGCGCTGGTCAGGAAGGCTTCGCTTTCGGCTTGGTCCTCTTGATCGCCTGTCCATTCCCATGCGATGCCAGCAGGAAACGGATTTGTGGCGAGCCAGTCGCCCAAAGCAGTGATGCGTTCGTTGGCATTCAAAGGCGTCGCGACAAAGCCGCGATCCACATAGTCGGTTCTGAGCGCCTCGTCGGCTTGCCAAACCGCGGTGTCGATGATGTCTCGTTCACCTGAGTCGGCATTGTTGAGCACCATAAGATCGCTGCTCACGCCTGCTTTGACATCAAAATACCGTTTCTGATCGATGCGATTGATTTCGGCCAGTTTGGCAACGGGCTTGCGGGTGATAAAGTTTGACAGCGGCACCAGACCATCTGCGGTGCGCACCTTCATGGTATCCAGCGTATACAGAACGCGGTCCTTTTCCGGCAGGCGCACGCGGATATCAATTTCTTCGTCCGAGCTGTCGACGCGCATGGTATCCAGCAAAATGCCGCGGGTGACCAGCTGCACCATGCCTCCCACTGTGGCGACATCGGCGCCATAGCGGCCCGCTTTGGCCACATCTACGTCGATCTGCCAGTCAATGCCCGGCAAGGGCAGGGTGTCTTCGATCAGGATCAGACCGGGGGTCTCGTCGAACTGGGCCCGTGCAAGGCTTGTCGCGTTGACCAAGGTGTCCCAGTCATCGCCCATCAGGCGCAGATGCACCGGCTTGGCTGACGCAGGACCGCGGTCTGCTTCCAGAATTTCGATGCGCACGCCGGGTATTTTTTCGAGATCGACAGTCAGCTCGGCAAGAATGGTGTTGCCATCCCAAGCGTCATCTTTGACGCTGCGGTTGATATCAATGCCCAACACCGAGAACCACGTCTTGCGGGTTTCTGGGCGGGCTTCCCATGGAATGGTTTCAAGCTGAATTTGCCCGATCATGTCTTTTGGGGCTTGGGCGCCGCCTGTGTTGCTGTCCAAGCCGCCTTCGCCTGCAAAAGAAAATGCAGTTTTAATGCCAGGATGCGCCAAGACAACATCTTCGGCCTGTTTTAGCAGGTCATCTTTTTGATCCAACGACAGGTTGCCGCGCGCGAGCACATACACAATGGCCTGTTCTGGTTCGGATTCGACAAAAAATTCGACCCCGTTGTTGTTTTCACCAAAATACCCAAACACCATAAAGACAAAGGCAACCACGGTGCCAATCGACACCAAGGGCATGATTGGGTTGCCGGCAATAAGTTTAATCAACCACCCAAAGGGTGACAGGCGAAAACCGGATTTGATTTTGGTTTTACGCCGCTCGATCCGTGCGGCCCCCATTGTGACAGAGCTGGAAAATGCCCCAAACAAGAAGATTGCAAATCCCGGCAGAAGCGCGATGACCCCCGTGGTATTGGCATCATCGCCAAGCAAATAGGTCGGGTTCAGGCTTTGCATGGCACCAATAAAGATCAGGTATAGAGACGGAGGCACCAATGCTGCGCGCAGCCACCAAGGTGCGCGGGCGCGCAATCCGTCAGACAAATGAATAAACATCCGGCTCATACGGCCCGACACGCCGCCCATCACCGGTAGATAGATCAACGCCACAACCAACGATGCCGACAGCACAAAGATCAATGTGATGGGCAACATGCCCATAAATTCGCCGGGAACACCGGGCCAGAACAGCATGGGCAAAAACGCGCAAAGCGTGGTCGCGGTGGATGACACAATCGGCCAGAACATGCGTTTTGCCGCCTCGACATAGGCGTGCATGGGCCCTGAGCCCTCTGAGATGCGTTTGTCGGCGTATTCGACCACAACAATGGCCCCGTCCACCAACATGCCCACAGCCAAGATCAAGCCAAACATCACGATGTTGGAAATCGTGATGCCCATCATCGCCAAGAGCACAAAACACAGCAAGAAGGATGTCGGAATCGCAAAGCCAACCAACAGGGCGGCACGTGTCCCCAATGCGGCCAGTACCACAATCATCACCAGCGCAATCGCTGTTAAAACCGATCCTTCCAGCTGGCTAACCATAGAGCCGACGATGCGGCTTTGGTCATTTGAGGTGCCAACCTCAATGGCGGCGTTAAGCTCGGCTGGCCATTCTGCAGAGGCCTTTGCCACCTCTTGCTTGACCAGTTCTGCGGTGCCAATAAGGTTAAACCCTTTGCGTTTTACAACTTGCAACGCAACGGTGTTATCCCCGTTAAAGCGTGCCGTGCCGATGCGATCCTCAAAGGTCAGGTTGATTTCGGCAAGATCCCCCAAGGTGACGACGCGGTCGCCGTTGACCTTGACGGGCAGGTTGTAAATGTCGCGCGGTTCATCAAAAGACGATGGAATTTTGACAGCAAATGACCCTTGTGCCGAGTCAATTTCGCCGGCCGCGATCAACTGGTTGTTGTTGACCACGACGCTGATCAATTCTGCGGCTGTCACATTATAGGATTCAAGGCGTAGCGGATCGATCACGACCTCGACCATTTCATCGCGGCTTCCGGCGATGCCTGCCTCAAGCACGGCATCCAGACTTTCCAGACGATCCTGAAGGTCATTGGCAATTTTGGTCATTGTGCGTTCGGGCACATCACCAGTCAAATTCACGATGATGATCGGAAATTCCGAAAAGTTGATCTCGTTGATCGTGTATTTCTCATACCCTTCGGGAAATTTGCCTTCGGCCGAATTCATGGCCTCGCGCACGTCAGCCATTACACGGGATTTGTCCCATCCGAATTCGAACTCAAGCGCCAAACCCGCATAGCCTTCGGCGGCGGTGCCCGTCAGGGTCTTGAGACCATCAATATCCGAAAGCTCGGTTTCCATTGGCTTGAGCAGCAACGTTTCGCTGTCGGCCGCGGAAATGCCAGGGAAGGGCACAGACACAAAAAGAGCCGGAATTTCAATATCCGGCTCGCCTTCTTTGGGCAGGCCCCAATATGCGTACCCGCCAACCGCGATTGACAGGACGATAAAGGCAAGAACCATTCGGGCCCGTCCAGCGGCCCAGTCGACGACCCCTATCATTGGCCAAGCTCCTGATAGGTCGGCAAGACAGCCACGTCATCCGTGACGAACTCCTGCCCGATAATGATCACGTCAATATTTTCCGGCAGGCCAGAGACCCAAATGCCCTTTGGGGTATCGCGCAATAAATCAACCTTCATAAAGCGCACCGTGTTTTCGGATGTGATGGTGCGCACGCCCAAGTGACCTTTGTCATTCAAGGTCAGGGCTGATTGCGGAATCAGGTGGGCTTGGGCCCCATCAGACGCAATGGCAATTTCTGCGGTCTGTCCATCGCGGATTTTCAAATCTGGGTTGGGCACGTTGATCTCAACGCGGAACGTCCGTGTCAAAGAGTCGGCTGAGCGCGAGAGAAAGCTGACTTGTCCGGTGACTTCTTGACCGGATGTCAGGCGTGCGCCAGCCATGGCACCGATCACAATGCGATCTACTTCGGTTTCAGGCACAAACCCCACAACCTTGATTGGGTCAAGCCGAATGATCGTGGCACAGAGCGATCCGGGCTGGAGAAGGCTGCCCAGTTCTGCTGTGTCTGCTTCGAGCAATCCGCCAAACGGAGCCTTGAGCGTCAAGCGGTCGATCTCGCGCTCGGCGGCTGCCACAGAGGCCTCTGCTGACTGAATGCTGGCTTGGGTGGATTGCAGTCCGCTTTGGGCGGCTGCCACGGTGGCTTCAGCTGCGCGCACAGAGGCTTGCGCTGACGCCACACGGGTTTCAGACGCAAATCCGCCCTCTGACAACTTGGATGCGGCGTTGTCGATGATGCGGGCCTCTTCAAGACGGGCGCGCGCTTCTTCGATGCGGGCTTGGGTTGCTGGGACACCGGCGCGTGCTTCTTCGAGACGTGCTTGGGCTTCGGCAAGGCTGGCCTCGCGCGTGCCGGGATCCAATTCGCACATCACCTGACCGGTTTTCACATGCGTGCCGCGTCGCAGGGGCGAAGAGATGATCTGTGCAGACGTTTCGGCGCGGACCTCAACTTGGCGATCTGCTTCTGTTTGTCCCCGCAAGACCACGGCGTTGTCCACAACCCGTGTGGTCGAGTGAATGGCGACGACCCGCACGGCGCCCTGTGCGGCGCTGTCCATGTCAGTCTCAGCGGCAGCGTTTTCGGGCGTCTGATCTGTTGTATCTTCGGTGCTCTCTGTTTTAGCATCAGTGCCCGCGGCAAATGCTAACAGCGCGTCGCGTTCGACAACAATAAAGTACAGAAACGCAGTGACCAATATCGCGGTCAAAATTGGAACTGGTTTCATCTGGTATACCTCAAAAAAAATGACTTATGTGCGACATAATCGCAGGAAATAGGAATGCAAGCACTAAACCAAATTATCTGAACTCACCCGTTCAGTTTATGGTTTTCAAACTTGGGCCGCAAGTTGGGTGGCGGGTGATCTGCGCACAGGTCTTGGCAGTCCGGCCCCTTCACGGTAAGAGAGGGCAAATCAAGGGAGTTACCGGCGTGAGCGATACCGACAGTTTCATCGAAGAAGTCACAGAAGAAGTGCGTCGTGATCGCCTGTTTGGCTATATGCGGCGGTACGGCTGGATCGCTGTGGGTGCGGTGGTTCTGATCGTAGGTGGTGCTGCGTGGAACGAATGGCGCAAAGCCGAAGCGATGGAACGCGCCCAAGCTACGGGTGACGCGATTTTCGCCGCTGTAGATCAAGAAGAGAATGCCGCGCGTGTAAAGGCGTTGCAGGCCTTGGATGTGCCCTCGACAGATGCCCAAGTGGTTGTGGACTTTCTGGAAGCCTCTCATCAGGTAATCGAAGGGGACAGTGCGGCAGCCGCGGATACGCTTGACGCGCTTGCGGCATCGGGTACCGATATGCCGGAAATTTACCGCCAGATTGCGGCGTTTAAATCGGTGACGGCACGCGGCTCAGATATGCCAGTGGCCGAACGGCGTGTGATTCTTGAATCGATGGCCGCACCCGGTGCGCCGTTGGCGCTCTTGGCACAAGAGCAACTGGCCATCCTCGATTTGGAAGAAGGCAAGACCGATGATGCTTTGGTGAAGCTGCAGGCCCTTATCCAAGACGCTGAGGCCACAGAAAGCTTGCGTCGGCGCGCAACACAGTTGATTGTAGCGCTAGGAGGCGAATTGCCAGAACGTCCGGTGCAGGCAGTTGGTCAATAAAGCATATTAAACGAGAGGCCGGGGCAGTGAAAACACGCACTATGATTTTTGCGCTGACAGGTGCAGCACTGCTTGGCGCATGCGCAGATAAAGAAATCATCCTTCCGGGAAAACGCGAGGATTTGCGCAGTTCGACCGCCTCAGAAGAGGTCGTTAATCAAGAACGCGCTATTCGTGTCCCGTCAGCGAAAGCCAATTCCAGCTGGACCCATCGCATCGGCTCGCCGTCATATCGCGTGTCGAACGCCGCCCTGTCGCAATCACCAAAACTGGCCTGGAGCGCAGACATCGGCGAGGGAGACACCCGCAAGGGGCGTCTGACCGCGGACCCCGTTGTGGCCGAGGGCCGTATCTTTACGATGGATACCGCAGCCAATCTTCAGGCGACTGCCACGAATGGCGGTGTGCTCTGGACAACAAACCTGACGCCGTCCACCGATAAAATAAGCGATGCCGTCGGTGGTGGTATTGCCTATGGCAACGGCAAGCTTTTTGTGACCACTGGGTTCGGGCGTCTGGTTGCCGTCAACCCAACGTCTGGCAAAGTGCTTTGGGAACAAAAGCTTGAAGCCATCGGTAGCGGAACACCGACTTATTACGGCGGTCTTGTCTATGTCGTCTCTGGGGATTACAAAGGTTGGGCGCTGAACGCCGATACAGGCAAGATCGCTTGGCAATTGTTTTCCATTCCGGCTGTGAACAACGTCCAAAGCCCGGCGGCACCGGCCGTCAACGACCGTTTGGTTGTTTTCCCGTTTGGTTCAGGTGAACTTCAGGCCACGTTCCGCCGGGGTGGTGTGCGCCTTTGGGATGCGGGTATTGCGGGCGAACGCTTGGGCCGGTCCATCAACAAGGTGGGCGATATTTCGGGTGATCCTGTGATTGATGGCTCTGTTGTGTACGCCGCAAACCACTCTGGTCGTATTGTGGCGCTGGACGTGGATACCGGCACCCGACGCTGGACCGCTGAAGAAGGGGCGCTAAGCCCTGTCTGGCCGTCTGGCGGATCGATTTTCCTTGTCAGTGATCGCAATCAGTTGGTTCGGCTTGACGCGAAGGATGGCAGCAGAATTTGGGCTGTGGATTTGCCAAAGTTTGTGAGCTTCAAACCCAAGAAACAAGCCGCACTTTATGCCCATTACGGGCCTATTATGGCAGGCGGCAAGCTGCGGGTTGTGTCTTCGGATGGCCTTCTGCGAAGCTTTGACCCCGCGTCTGGCCGTTTGATCAGCACTGCCGAAATTCCTGGTGGTGCATCCTCGAACCCGGTTGTGGCTGGGGGCGTTCTCTATGTTGTCGGCGGAAAAGGCCAATTGCACGCTTTCCGTTAAGCGTGAAATGGTATATCGCGGCGTCTTCATACGTGTCGGAGACATAAAATGAGTTTCACACTCGCCATCGTGGGGCGCCCGAATGTGGGCAAGTCCACTCTTTTCAATCGCCTAGTTGGCAAACGTCTGGCGTTGGTCGATGACCAGCCGGGGGTGACGCGTGATCTGCGCGAAGGTGAGGCCAAATTGGCCGATCTTCGTTTCACAGCGATCGATACGGCCGGATTGGAAGACGCCACCGATGACAGCTTGCAAGGGCGTATGCGTCGCCTGACAGAGCGGGCTGTGGGCATGGCGGATGTATGTCTGTTTATGATCGATGCCCGTACCGGCGTGACGCCAACCGATATGGTGTTCGCTGAAATTTTGCGGAAAAAATCTGCGCATGTGATTCTTGCCGCAAACAAAGGTGAGGGTGCTGCCGCAGATGCTGGCGTCATCGAAGCATGGTCGTTGGGCTTGGGCGAACCGATCCGTTTGTCTGCCGAACACGGCGAGGGTCTGAACGATCTCTATTCACAACTGATGCCGTTGGCTGACGAGTTTGAAAAGAACGCGCAGGACACTGGTCCACAGGTTGATGTTGATGTCGACGAAGATGACGAAGAAGATGCAGTTCCCGTTCCAACGCGTTCAAAACCTTTGCAAATTGCCGTTGTAGGTCGCCCGAACGCAGGCAAATCAACCCTCATCAACAAGATCCTTGGCGAAGAGCGTTTGCTCACGGGGCCCGAGGCGGGCATCACCCGAGATGCCATCAGCTTGCGCATGGATTGGAACGAAACACCTGTTCGTATTTTCGACACAGCAGGCATGCGCAAAAAGGCCAAGGTTCAGGACAAACTCGAGAAGCTGAGCGTTGGCGACGGTCTTCGGGCGGTGAAATTCGCCGAGGTTGTTGTGGTTCTTTTGGATGCAGCCATTCCATTTGAACAACAGGATTTGCGGATCGCCGATTTGGCCGAGCGCGAAGGGCGCGCGGTGATTGTTGCGGTCAACAAGTGGGATGTCGAAACCGAGAAACAAGAAAAGCTGCGGGATTTGAAAGAAAGCTTTGACCGGCTTTTACCCCAGTTGCGTGGCGCACCTTTGATTACGGTGTCAGCGAAAACCGGGCGCGGTCTGGACCGTTTGCACGATGCGATTATGCGTGCCTACGAGGTCTGGAATCGCAGGATCACCACGGCGCAATTGAACCGCTGGCTGACGGGGATGCTGGAACAACACCCGCCCCCCGCACCGCAAGGCAAGCGAATCAAGCTTCGATATATGACACAGGTGAAATCACGCCCACCAGGATTTGTCGTCATGTGTAGCCACCCTGACAAGATGCCCGACAGCTATTCGCGGTATTTGGTCAACGGGTTGCGGGTTGATTTTGATATGCCGGGCACACCAGTTCGGTTGTTCATGCGCTCACAGAATGACCAAAACCCATACAAGGGGCGCAAAAAGGCCCCGCCGAGCAAGCTTCGCAAGCACCTCAAGGGCCGCAGCAAAGACTGAACCCGACGTTAGATTTGGAGTTTGCCGTAAACACGCTATAATTGCCCCCGTATGATGAATGTCATGCGGGGGTTACGATTTTGTGCAAGGCGGTTCCCTACGTAATGGGGATTGTCTGAGCAGTTTCACATAGGGGGCTGGCAATGGAAATCAGAGAGCAACTTCAAAAGTACACGGTCAAAGATGATCGTATCGGCGCGGTAAGTTATTTCGCGACTTTTGTGGTGTATTTTGGCTCGCTCTATCTGGCGATCACAAATGCGGCGCATTGGGGGGTGTTGATCCCCTGCATGATCATCAATGCGTTTGCGGCGGTGCGTCTGTATGTGTTGCAACATGATTGCGGGCATGCGTCGCTGTTCAAAAGCCGCAAAGCCAACGATCTGGCCGGAGAAGTCCTGTCGGTTCTGACGTTTGCACCCTACGCGGTGATGCGGTTCAACCATAATGAACATCACTCGCATCTTGGTAACCTCGAACATCGTGAGACGGGCGAAATCCATACCATGACGCTTCGGGAATGGAATGACGCCGGTGTCTGGGCGCGGCTGCAATATCGGTTGTATCGCAATCCGTTTATCCTGATTCCCGTGGGCAGCTTGTTCACCTATTTCATCCGCTACAGATGGCCGAAAAAGGCCGTTGATGTGGGGGCAGGTGGGGTTTTGCTGCACAATCTCGCGATCTTTGGCTATATGGCGGTGATTTGGGCTTTGGCTGGATGGACCGGTGTGTTGATTTGGTTCCTCAGCTCGTTCATTGGCGGAATGATTGGGGTGTTCATGGTGTATCTTCAGCACAATTTTGAAGACACCTATTGGGATCGCAAACCGGATTTGAACCCGCGCTTGGCTGCCCTTCAGGGCTCGTCAGCACTTGATCTGGGGTGGTGGATGGATTTGGGCTCTGCCAATATCGCCTATCACGACATTCACCATTTCAACGCCCGCATTCCGCATTACAATTTGCGCAAGTGTCATCAGGCCATCCGAGAAGAATATGACCTGCGCGTGATCAAATGGCCCGAGGCGTTGCGGTCGTTTTCGCTAAAGCTGTGGGACGAGGACCAGATGCGTTTGGTGCCATTTCCCAAGGCAGGGCGCACCGATACAGCGATCACACCCGCACAATAGATTAATTCTAGGGTGGTCTGTAACGGACAGGTTACAGGGCTCTGGCATACAAAAATGGGCCGTGTCGCAAGGCAGGCCTCTTTCCAGAAGTGTCGCAGATCATGTGTGTGGGGCAATGACCGTTATGAGCCCATTTTTTCGGTAGCTTCGGCTTTTCTAACAAACCGTCATAATGTCAGGCTGGGAAAATAAAGTGAGCGACTTTTCCCTCGAAGAAAACCATAAAATCATCTCCCGCCGCCATTTCTCGCGCTTTCTCACAGATTTCCTGTACCTCAACTCGACTTAACGCAAAGTCGTAGTTGTCTAGGAAGACAGCACTTTCAATTAGGCAACTCACTGACCAACTATATGGCTCGGACGCTTTTTCTGTTCTGGCTTGTCTAGCCCAATCAGTAGCCGAGTTGATGTTCTTTGCGGTTAGGTAGGTTGCTGCAAGGAATGCTGGTGCCTCACTTATTCCGCCAACTGCCGCTTTGTTCAGAAGTGGAACAGCCTCCAATGGCCTCCCCTTTGCTCGCAGAATCATTCCTGCTTCGTAGGCAGCTTCTGGGTCGTCCGGAGCCAGTTCAATCGCACGAGTACAGAATATCTCAGCTTCTTCTGTTTGCTTTGTTTTTCGCTTTAGCAAACAACCTTTTTTCGCGAGGTTAGCATTGTCCCACCATAAATCTCGGTTACTTGCACTGAGAGACTTGTTGAGCGCGTTAACCAGGAACTCTGGTGCTGCAGCATCTCTATTTGATGACAAATACCAAGACATCCCGAGTAGAGCCACACCCACGAGCCCAGCAAGTATTCTTGTCTTCTTCATTTCCCAGCCCCAAATGCCACAACTTTTTTACAAACGTCATCTAAATAATTTCGACCACATCCAATTTTTCGCGCTCGGCTTTCCCATGTTATACCTTAGGTATAAACATCAACGCAATTGCGCTTAACCGTGGGAAAAGTGAAATATTTCAATTCAGTCAATTGCAAGTTAGTCCGCATAGCCGCCGTTCCGAAAAAAGACACCCCCCGCAGAAATCTGCGAGGGGTGTTTTGTAGCAAGAGCCTGTTGCGCGGCGCGATGTGTCTGACTTTACAACACTTCCGGTAACCAGCGTGGTCGCAAGACCGGCCCTTTTCGTCTGTATTGACTTGGGTGACCTAGGCCAATGTGCCCGACGCCGTCAGAGTTGTCTTGCCACCCAGATAGCCATGCAGGGCCTCGGGCAGGGCCACAGATCCGTCTGCTTGCTGTCCATTTTCCAGAACGGCAATCAAACACCGCCCCACGGCCAGACCGGACCCGTTTAGTGTATGCACAAACTCGGGCTTGCCACCACCTGTCGGTTTGAAGCGTGCGTTCATGCGGCGGGCTTGGAAGTCGCCACACACGGAGACCGAGCTGATCTCGCGGTATGTGTTCTGCCCCGGCAACCAGACTTCGATGTCGTGGGTGCGTTGGGCCCCAAACCCCATATCCCCAGTGCAAAGCGCCACGGTGCGATACGGCAGGTTCAGGCTTTCGAGGATACCCTGAGCACAGGCGGTCATGCGATCCAGTTCGGCGCGCGACTCGTCTGGTTTGGTGATCGAGACCATCTCGACCTTTTCAAACTGGTGCTGGCGCAGCATGCCGGACGTATCACGCCCTGCGCTGCCTGCTTCGGAGCGGAAGCATTGTGTATGGGCCACCATACGGCGGGGCAGGGACGACTCGTCGATGGTTTCACCATTGACTGTGTTGGTCAGCGACACTTCGGCGGTCGGCACCAGCCACCAGCCATTGGTGGTTTGATAGCTGTCTTCGCCAAATTTGGGCAATTGTCCGGTGCCAAGCATCATATCTTCGCGCACCAAAACAGGCGTCCACATCTCGGTCAGCCCGTTTTGGTCGACATGTGTGTCCAGCATAAACTGTGCCAATGCACGGTGGATGCGGGCCACGGCACCAGACAGGACCACAAATCGCGTGCCAGACAGTTTGGCACCCATTTCGAAATCCATGCCGTGCGCGACGCCATCCAGTTCGTAATGTTCCTTGGCCGCGAAATCGAGCGTGACAGGCGTGCCCCAGCGGTGGGTTTCGACGTTGTCATCTTCGTCTTTGCCAATCGGTGTGTCTTCGAATGGCAAATTCGGAATGCCCATAAGCAGATCGGTTAACTTCTGATCCAGCTCTTTGGCGTCGGTTTGCATCTGGGCGGTTTCGGTCTTTTTCTCACCGACAAGCGCGCGCAGGCGCTCGAATTCGGCGTCATTGCCCGCAGCTTTTGCAGCGCCCACATCTTTGGCCGCTTTTTTCTGTTCAGACTGGGCAGCTTCGGCCGCTTGGATTTTGGCGCGTCGCTCGGCATCCAAGGCCAAGATTGACGGCGACATGGCATCAAGCCCACGGCGGGCGAGGGCGGCGTCAAACGCGGCCGGATTTTCGCGGATCGCACGGATATCATGCATGTCAGTTGTCCTTGGTTTATGAATCACTTGGGGGCAGCTTATGGCGTATTTTTTGCCGGATCGTAAGCACCCCGTTTTTGGCAGGTGTCAGGTTTCACCGGAATGGCCACACATGTTGGTGTTTCGCGCCTTGCATATAGGCACGCGGGCACATAGGTTCCTGCCAAATTAGCGGGGCTTTGGCCTCGGGCTCACATCTACCTAAAAGGAATGCTTCCATGGACGCCAGTGCAATCGGCCAGTTTCTGCCTCTCATTCTGATCTTTGCGATCATGTACTTCTTGTTGATCCGCCCTCAGCAGAAGAAAATGAAAGAACACCAAGGCATGGTGACGGCCCTGCGCCGTGGCGACCAAGTTGTGACCCAAGGTGGTTTGATCGGCAAAGTGTCCAAAGTTAAAGACGACAGCGAAATCGAAGTTGAACTGGCCGAGGGCGTCAAAGTCCGCGTCGTCAAGTCTACGATTGCTCAGGTACTGAGCAAGACCGAGCCTGCAAACTCTTAATTCACTGACAAGGCTGCGACGATGCTGCAAATCGACCGTTGGAAACGGGTCCTGATCTGGACCGTGTGTGTGTTGGGGCTGTTGATGGCGGTTCCCAATGCGTTCTATGAAAGGGTCGAGGCGCATAATGACGCCGTGGCTTCGCTCGAGCTGGGGTATTCCGGCAATGGGCTAGAAGAGCAGGCTGGCATGTGGCCAAGCTGGATGCCATCTTCTCTTGTGAATCTCGGGCTCGACCTGCGTGGTGGGGCCCATTTGCTGGCCGAAGTGCAGGTGTCGGACGTGTACGAAGCCCGCATTAAGGCCATGTGGCCCGAAGTGCGTGACCTGCTGCGTGCCGAGCGTGCCACAATTGGCACCATTCGACTGCAACCCTCTGACAGTGCTGAACTGCGGATCAAGGTTTCCAAACCCGAAAGCATCGAAAGTGCTGCGACCTTGGTGCGTGGGCTGGGGCGTCCGGTCACGTCTTTGACTGGCGCGGCAGCGTCGGACATTACCGTGAATACAGAAGGCGGCGACATCGTGATCGCGTTGTCGGATGCAGAAAAGCTCGCCACGGATGAACGGACAGTTCAGCAAGCGCTAGAGATTATTCGCCGCCGGATCGACGAAGTCGGCACACGCGAGCCCACTATTCAACGCCAAGGCGCTGATCGCATTCTTATTCAGGTGCCCGGCATTGGCTCGGCTGCTGAACTCAAAGAGATCATCGGGACAACCGCGCAATTGACCTTTAACCCAGTTGTGGGTCGCGGCACGAACCCGGATGTCAATCCGGGACCGGGCAACGAGGTGCTGCCGTCCCAAGACGAAGAAGGCCTGTATTACACCGTCGAAAGCGCCCCTGTTGTCACAGGCGAAGAACTGGTGGATGCCCAACCGTCGTTCGACCAAAACAACACGCCTGCCGTGTCGTTCCGGTTTAACCCGTCGGGTGCGCGCAAGTTTGGCAATTACACCGCCGAAAACATTGGATCACCGTTTGCCATTGTTCTGGATGGCGAGGTCGTCAGCGCCCCTGTGATCCAAGCCCACATCGCGGGCGGATCGGGCATTATTACCGGACGCTTTAGCGTTGAGGAAAGCACCAATCTGGCCGTGCTGTTGCGCGCAGGTGCCTTGCCAGCAGGGCTTGAGTTCCTCGAAGAACGCACAATCGGACCGGAGTTGGGCCAAGACAGCATCGAAGCCGGGCAAATCGCTTGTGTCGTGGCATTCTTGGCGGTGCTGGTCTTTATGTTCCTGAGTTATGGCACCTTTGGTTTGTTTGCCAATATCGCCTTGATCATCAACGTTGGCCTGATCTTTGGGTTGCTGTCCATGATTGGTGCGACCCTGACGTTGCCGGGCATTGCCGGTATCGTTCTGACAATCGGGATGGCTGTGGATGCCAATGTGCTGGTGTTCGAACGTATTCGTGAAGAGTTGAAATCCGCCAAGGGGCCTGCACGGGCCATTGACCTTGGGTATGAGAAAGCGCTGAGCGCCATTCTGGATGCCAACATCACAACCTTTATCACCGCTGCGATCCTGTTTGCCGTTGGCTCGGGGCCAGTACGCGGTTTTGCAATTACTTTGGCTTTGGGCATCATGACCTCTGTATTCACCGCGATCTATGTGACGCGGTTGATTGTGGTCATCTGGTTTGAACGCCGTCGTCCCAAGACAATCGAGGTATAAGCCATGCGTCTGAGACTTGTTCCGGAAAATACCAAATGGGATTTCTTTGGCCGTCCGCTTTTGTGGCTTGGGTTGTCAGGGTTTTTGGTCGTGTTGGCGCTGGTGTCATTCTTTGTTCAGGGATTGAACTATGGGATTGATTTCCGCGGTGGCACCACCATTCGCACCCAAAGCGCCGAAGTTGTGAATGTCGCTGAGTACCGCGGCGCGCTTGAACCTTTGGGGCTTGGCGATGTGACCATCACCGAAGTGTTCGACCCCAGCTTTGACGACAATCAAAACGTCACCATGATCCGTATTCAGGCCCAAGACGGCCAAGAATCTGTGTCTGCCGACTCGGTGCGCACCGTTTTGACTGCGCTGCAGACGGTCACGCCGGACATCATCTTTGTGTCCGTTGAATCCGTGGGGCCAAAGGTCTCTGGCGAGTTGATCCAAACGGCCGTGATCGCGGTGCTTTTGGCAATTGGTGCGGTGCTGATCTATATCTGGCTGCGGTTTGAATGGCAGTTTGCATTGGGCGCGGTTGCTGCATTGGTGCATGACGTTGTGCTGACCATCGGGGTGTTCTCCGAGTTGCAGATCAGGTTTGATCTGGCGATTATCGCCGCGCTGCTGACCATTGTCGGGTACTCGCTGAACGATACCGTGGTGGTGTTTGACCGCGTGCGGGAAAACCTGCGCAAGTACAAAAAGCTGGAGCTCAAAGAGGTCCTGAACCTGTCGATCAACGAAACGCTGTCGCGGACGGTGATGACCTCGGTCACGACGTTGCTGGCATTGATTTCGCTTTTCGTACTGGGCGGTGACGTGATCCGTGGATTTGTATTCGCGATGATCTGGGGTGTGATCGTCGGGACGTATTCGTCGATCTTTGTCGCTTCGACGGTCTTGCTGAAACTTGGTGTAAAGCGCGACTGGTCCAAACCAGACAACAGCGCGGGCAACCAGTTTGCCAATATCGACGCCTGATATGATCGCTGACATTCTGGCAACGCCGGGTCTTTTCTGGCTATGTCTGACCATAGGAGCCGCGGGCATTGTCCGCGGCTTTACTGGTTTTGGCACTGCGCTTATTTTTGTGCCCGTGGCGGGGATGTTTTTGCCATCGGCACAGGTGATCGCGTTGATCACCATGACGGGCGTTGCCAGCACCATGGCTTTGTTGCCCAAGGCATGGGGAACTGCACAAAAAGCCGATGTTGGCCTGATGGCAGGCGCCGCGCTGTGCACCGTGCCCATCGGGCTTTGGGTGTTGTCGTTGCTGGATCAGAACACCGTGCGTTGGGTGGTCACAGCCATTGCGACGGTGATGTTGGGATCGCTGGTGACTGGGTGGCGATATCGGTCGCAGATTGGGCCAATAGGGTTGTTGGCGATTGGGGCGGCTGCGGGATTGTTTGGCGGGATGACTGGTCTAACGGGGCCAGTGGTGATCTTGTTTTATCTGTCGGGCCTGCACAAAGTCGAAGTCGTGCGTGCCAATACGATCTTGTTTTTGGCCGCGCTGGATGTTGTGATCGTGAGCAATCTGATATGGCAGGGCATGACGAGTTGGACATTGTTTGGCGTGGCTATTGTGCTGGCAGTGCCGTATTTTGTGACCACGCTGATCGGGCAGGCGCTCTTTGATCCGGCGCACGAGAAAATATATCGCATTGCGGCCTATGCTGTGATTGCGCTGGCGGTCGTCACTGGGCTACCGCTGTGGGATTAAGGAACTGAACCTATGCAACTAAACGAGATCACATACTCTGACGCCATTCCGATCGACAGCTATGGTCCGGGGTTCTTTCGTATTGGCGGACAGGTCATTGAGGGGGGCGCGTTTATTCACGCCTCAGGTGCCCGCAGTTGGCAGGGATATGAAGACACGCAACACATTTTGGAGCTTGCGCAGAAAATCGACTTTGTGCTTGTCGGAACTGGTGAGAAGATGGATTTTGTCGACCCGACGTTTCGGACCACATTGGAAGATGCGGGCATCGGCGTTGAACCCATGGCATCTGCGACAGCATGCCGAAGCTATAACGTCTTGGTGTCAGAAGGCCGCCGTGTCGCCGCCGTTCTGCTGGCAGTCTAGCGGTCTGCGTGACAAGCGCACAGGGGTGTATACAGAGATGGCATTTTGCTTTTGTCATGCGTGCGGATGGGCTATGGCAGACACATGACACTGACTGTAACTGATCTGACAATCTCGCGTGGTGGCATTCCTGTTTTGGAAGGGCTGAATTTTCGCTTGGACGCGGGGCGTGCGCTTGTTTTACGCGGCCCCAATGGCGTTGGGAAAACCACGTTGTTGCGCACGGTTGCAGGTCTTCAGCCACCGGTCACAGGGCAGATCACCAATCCACCAGAAAGCATTGCCTATGCTGCCCACAGTGACGGGCTTAAGGCCACGTTGACCGTGGCCGAGAATTTGCATTTCTGGGCGGACATCTTTGGAACCAAAGGCATCGACAAGGCATTGGCGGGCTTTGATCTGGAGGGACTTGTTGATCGCCCCGCTGGCGCATTGTCTGCGGGACAAAAACGTCGATTGGGTCTGGCACGCCTTTTGGTTAGCGAACGGTCAATCTGGATTTTGGATGAACCAACTGTGTCCTTGGATGTGGCATCCGTGGCGATGTTTGCCGATGCGGTGCGTGCCCATCTTGCTACTGGTGGATCAGCCTTGATTGCCACGCATATTGATTTGGGTCTTGATGCGGATGTGCTGGATGTCGGCCCATTTCGCGCTGTGCCCGGATCAGGATCGGGTGATTTTGACGGGCTCGATGAGGGCTTCTTATGATTGCGCTCCTGAGCCGCGATATGAAACTTGCGATGCGGGCAGGGGGCGGGTTTGGCCTTGGGCTTGCATTCTTTTTGATTGTGACGGTGTTGGTTCCCTTCGGGGTTGGCCCAGAGAGTGGCCTTTTGTCGAAAATCGCCCCCGGAATCTTGTGGTTGGGGGCGCTGTTGGCGTGCCTTTTGTCGCTGGATCGTATTTTGGCGCTGGACTGGGAAGATGGATCTCTTGACCTTTTGGCCACGTCACCGCTGCCTATGGAAGCTGTGGTCAGTGTCAAAGCGTTGGCGCATTGGATCACCACTGGGTTGCCTCTGACGTTGGCGGCGCCGTTGTTTGGATTGCTCTTGAGCTTGCCAGAGGCAGGATACAAATGGTTGGTGATTTCGCTGATTTTGGGCACGCCCGCACTTTCGGTGATTGGCACGTTCGGTGCTGCTTTGACCGTGGGCCTTAAGCGCGGTGGGTTGTTGTTATCGCTGCTGGTGCTGCCATTGTATGTGCCGACGTTGATTTTTGGCGCCGAATTGGCGCGCCGCGGGGCCGTTGGTCTTGAGACGACAACACCCATGTTGATGCTTGCGGGGATCACCGCGGGCACCATTGCGCTGTTGCCTTTTGCAAGTGCGTTGGTGCTTCGGGTGAATTTGCGATAGAACATGCGGGTTTGAAAATGTGATGAGGGTTTAACCCAAATCAAGGACGAGCGAGCAGCTCACTGCGATGTGAGGTGCAATAGCCAAAGAGGGCAGGTAGGAAAAGACATGGCGTCTATCTGGGAATATGCAAATCCGGTCAAATTTATCCGGACTTCGGAAATGGTGTTGCCGTGGGTTTCGATCCTGGCAACGATCACCTTGGTTGTCGGGCTGGTGTGGGGATTTTTCTTTACCCCTGACGACTATCGCCAGGGGGCGACAGTCAAAATCATCTATCTACACGTGCCTGCCGCGCTGATGGCGATCAACGTGTGGTTTATGATGCTGGTGACATCGCTGATCTGGTTGGTCCGGCGTCATCACGTCTCGGCACTGGCTGCCAAAGCTGCCGCACCAGTGGGCATCATCATGACGGTCATCGCCCTGATTACAGGGGCGATTTGGGGCCAGCCGATGTGGGGCACATGGTGGGCGTGGGATCCGCGTCTGACCTCGTTTCTGATCCTGTTTTTGTTTTATCTTGGGTATATTGCGCTTTGGGAAGCCATCGACAATCCGGACACGGCGGCCGATCTGACGTCGGTATTGTGTTTGGTTGGCTCTGTGTTTGCGATCCTGAGCCGCTATGCGGTGAACTTCTGGAACCAAGGGTTGCATCAAGGTGCATCGCTGTCTCTGGATAAGAAAGAAAACGTGGCCGATGTGTTCTCGACGCCGCTTTATATCTGCATGGTGGGGTTTGGGCTTTTGTTCATTGCGTTGGTGTTTTTGCGCACCCGCACAGAAATTCATAAACGCCGCACCAAGGCGTTGTTGGCGCGGGAGAGACTGGGATGATGCCTGATCTGGGGAAATATTCTGACACGGTATTGTCGTCCTATATCGTGTCGATTGTGTTGTTGGTTGTGCTTGTCGCCATGAGCCTGTGGTCCGCGCGCAAGGCCCGCGCTGAGTTGAAAAAAATCGAGGATCGCCGAAATGGCTAAGATTTCACCGTTGATGATGGCTCCACCTGCAATTTTTGCAGGCTTGGCGGCGTTGTTTTTTATCGGAATGTCGCGTGAAAATCCGAATGATCTTCCGTCGATGCTGATTCAGAAAAGTGCACCCAGCGTTTCCGCGCTGCAGCCGCTGCTGGATACGCCATTGCTGACAGATGAGGTGCTGGCGCAACCGGGCCTGAAGTTGGTGAATTTCTGGGGCACATGGTGTGTCGCCTGTCGGGCAGAACACCCAACATTGCTCAAGATCGAAGAGTTGCTGCCTGTAACCCTGCATGGCGTGAACTTTGACGACACCAAAGCCAAAGCCGAAGCGTATTTGCGCGAGGACGGCAACCCGTTCACGACTTTGGGCGAGGATGTCACCGACAAAACCAAGATCGACTGGGGCGTGTACGGCGCGCCGGAAACCTTTCTGATTGACGGGAATGGCACGGTTTTGTTGCGTATCGCGGGGCCAATTACCGAACGCGTCATCGAAAGAACACTTGGCCCAGCTGTGCAAAAGGCGATGACTGCGGCTCAAACCAACTAGGGACACGCCGCTTGGCGCAGACCAACCGCGCGGTTGTGAGAGACGAACCATCTTATCAAAGAGCCCTGCCAAATTGGCAGGGCTCTTTATTTTGTGTGTTACGTCTTGGCCAAGTCCCGCAGCACATAATGCAGCACACCGCCGTGTTCGATGTATTCAATTTCCGGCGCTGTATCGATGCGGCACTTCAGGGTAATGACGCGCGTTGTGCCATCCGGTGATGTAATGGTGCATGGCACCTCTTGCAGGGGTTCGATGGTATCCAACCCTGAGATCGACACAGTTTCATCTCCGGTTAGACCAAGCGTCTTTCGCGTATCCCCGTTGGTGAACTCAAACGGGACAACCCCCATTCCCACGAGGTTCGACCGGTGGATACGCTCGAAGCTTTCGGCAATCACCGCTTTGACCCCCAAGAGCGCTGTCCCCTTGGCCGCCCAATCACGCGACGACCCAGCCCCATATTGCGCACCGCCAAAGACAACCAGAGGCGTCCCCGCCTGTTGATACGCCATCGAGGCCTCATAGACCGACGTCTGGACGCCATCTGGGCCCTTGGTATACCCGCCTTCGACACCATCCAGCATTTCATTCTTGATACGGATATTGGCAAAGGTGCCGCGCATCATGATCTGGTGGTTGCCACGGCGTGATCCGTACGAGTTGAACTCGCGGACAGGCACGCCATGGTCGATCAGATACTGACCGGCGGGGGTGCTTTGGGCAAAGGACCCCGCAGGCGAGATGTGGTCGGTTGTGACCATGTCGCCCAATACCAACAGAACCTTGGCGTTGCTGATGTTTGATATCGTGCCCGGTTCAGCCCCCATATTCTGGAAATACGGCGGGTTCTGAATATACGTAGATTCGCTGGGCCAGTCGTATGTTTCTTGTTGGGGGACATCGACGGCCTGCCATTTGTCATCGCCTTTGAACACATCGGCGTATTTCGACAGGAACGCCTCGCGGGTCACTGTGGCCTGTACCAGATCCGCGATTTCCTGTGTGCTGGGCCAGATATCTTTCAGATAAACATCGTTGCCGTTTTTATCCTGACCAAGGGCATCGCTGGCAAGGTTGATGTCCAATGTCCCAGCCAGCGCATAGGCCACCACCAACGGGGGCGAGGCCAGATAGTTGGCGCGCACATCGGGTGAAATCCGCCCCTCAAAGTTGCGGTTGCCTGACAGAACAGACGTCGCCACAAGATCGCCCTCGGCAATGGCCTCCGAGATTTCCTTTTGGATGGGCCCAGAGTTGCCGATACAGGTCGTACAGCCGTATCCCACAAGGTTAAAGCCCAGTGAATCAAGGTCTTTTTGCAAATCAGCCGCCTCGAGATAGGCCGACACAACTTGCGATCCAGGGGCCAGCGAGGTCTTGACCCACGGCTTGCGGTTCAGACCCAGCGCGGCGGCCTTGCGGGCCACAAGACCTGCGCCTATCATCACATAGGGGTTTGATGTGTTGGTGCACGACGTAATCGACGCAATCACGACTTTGCCCGATTCCATGGTGTACTCTTCACCTGCGACGGCAACCTCTTTGCCCATGGGACGCTTAAACGTCTCTTCCATTTCGCGACGAAATTCGGTCTGGCCTTGGCTTAGCGGCACATAGTCTTGCGGGCGTTTCGGTCCAGATATTGCAGGCACAATGGTACCCATATCGAGCGTCAACGTGTCGGTGTAAATCGGTGCGTAATCTGCGCCTCGCCAGAGCCCGTTTTCCTTGGCATAGGCTTCAATGAGGGCGATGCGGTTCTTGTCGCGGCCGGTGTTTTCCAGATAGCGCAGGGTTTCGCCGTCAATCGGGAAAAACCCACAGGTCGCGCCGTATTCGGGGGCCATATTGGCAATGGTGGCCCGATCCGCCAGTGGCAAACGATCCAGACCCTCGCCATAGAATTCAACAAATTTTCCGACAACACCCTTTGCCCGCAGCATTTCCACGACCTTCAGCACCAGATCAGTGCCCGTGGTGCCTTCGACCATGGCGCCTGTGAGCTCAAAGCCGATGACTTCGGGGATCAGCATGGAAATTGGCTGGCCCAGCATCGCGGCTTCGGCTTCGATGCCGCCAACGCCCCATCCCAACACGGCTACGCCGTTGACCATGGTGGTGTGGCTGTCTGTGCCCACAAGGGTATCGGGATAGGCCACGTCATTCCCGTGTTGATCGGTATCAGTCCAGACCGTTTGCGCCAGATACTCAAGATTTACTTGGTGACAGATGCCGGTTCCGGGGGGCACAACGCGAAAGTTGTTGAACGCGGTCTGTCCCCATTTGAGGAAAGTATAGCGCTCCAGATTACGTTCATATTCGCGGTCGACGTTCATTTGAAAGGCACGCGGATTGCCAAACTCGTCAATCATCACCGAATGGTCGATCACAAGATCCACAGGTACCTGCGGGTTGATCTTGCGCGCATCTCCGCCAAGGGTTTTGATCCCGTCGCGCATGGCCGCCAAATCGACGACGGCGGGTACGCCTGTGAAATCCTGCATCAGCACGCGGGCAGGGCGATAGGCGATTTCGCGCGGGTTCTGGCCCCCGTTTGCCCCCCAGTCGGCAAATGCCTTGATGTCGTCGATCGACACCGAAAATCCGCCATCTTCAAATCGCAGCATGTTCTCGAGAACCACCCGAAGTGACGCAGGAAGTTTCGAAAAATCCCCCAAGCCGGCCTGTTGGGCGGCGGGGATCGAATAATAGGAAATTGACTTGCCGTTGACGTGCAGTGTTTTGCGCGTCTTTGCGGTATCGTGTCCGACGGTGATGGGCATGTTGGCCTCCTTCTTAGCAAAAAAACTAGGAGTCTCGCTGATGCATTTTTGACCGATCGTGTCGCTGTTATCAAGGGGCTGGCGGCGGGCGACGCATTTGGCGTGGGCACAGGCGGACTTCACCGTTGCCTCGCAAATGGTTGATTGGTGTTTCAATCGGTCCCGACGTAGAACAGGTGAAACATGATCTTAACGAACGGAATCGCGATGTTGCATCTAGGCCGCCTCATGACGTTGCTCCTGCTGATGACAGGAACGCCTCTGTTGGCGCAAAACCATCCGGTCGTTGTGGAAATGTACACCTCGCAAGGGTGTTCCTCTTGTCCGCCAGCAGATGCGTTTTTTGACCAGCACCTTGCGGAGCGCGACGATGTCATCGCCTTGGCGTTGCATGTGGACTATTGGGATTACATCGGGTGGAAAGATGAATTTGCCAGTCCCGACTATACCAAACGCCAAAAAGCCTATGCGCGCGTTGCCGGCCATCGATCGGTGTATACGCCACAGATGATTGTGGGTGGTGTGGATCATGTGGTGGGCACCCACCCCGAAGAGGTCAACTCTCTGGTCCGTAAACATCAGTCTCTGGCAAGTCAGGTCGAGTTTTCGATCGAACGCAAAGGCAACAAGCTCCATATTCATGCCAAGGGGGGCGCGGTGAGTGACGAGATGGAAGTGCATCTTGTGCGCTATCGCCCTTCTGAAGAGGTCGCAATTAGGCGCGGGGAAAATGCTGGAAAATCCGTGCGTTACGCCAATATCGTGGACTCGTGGGACAGTATTGTCATGTGGAATGGCCGTAAAGATCTGAACGTGACAGCGCCCGTACGTGGCAAGGCGCCTGTGGTGGCCATCCTTCAGGTCGAAGGTTATGGGCCTATTTTGGCTGCGGCGCGCCTGCGCTAGGGTTTCTTGGTTCTGAGATCAAGGTCGGCGTATTTCCAACGCCGATGAATCCAGAACCATTGATCCATGTTATCACGAATAAGGTCTTCCAGACCGGCATTGACTTGTTGCGTCATGGTCATGGCGTCCGAATGTGGAATCTCGTCCTGAACTACAATCCGAAAGCTAAGGCCGTCGGGATTGCGCAACCCATACACCGGTATCAGCGCCGCATTGAATTTCAAGGCCAGTTCGGCGGTCACAAGCGATGTCACGGCCTTTTGTCCAAAGAAATCAAGGGCCACACCGTCTTGGACGTAGAGATCGGTCAGAATACCCAAGACGCCGCCAGCTTTGATGTGGCGGACCATTTCCATCATCCCTTTGCGCCCTTGTTCGAACATCGGGGTGCCAATTTTGGAAATGGAATTTACGTAATGTGTGTTGAAATACGGGTTCGACATACGCCGATAGAGCGCCCCCATATTGTGGCCGCGGTGGATCAGGGCCGCGCGCACCACGTCATAGTTTCCCATATGACCTGTCACCAGAATAACTGGCCGCCCTTGGGCGCGTGCCGCCTCCAGTTTGTCGAGGCCTGGCCCAGAGATCGGGGACTCGATGGCGCGTGCGACGAATTCTTCACCAGAATAAATCTCGATCAGGGTGCGGCCGACGTTGTTGGGGACGGCTTTGCACAGGTGATCGACTTGATCTTGTGGCAGGTCAGGCAGCACATGATGTAGGTTTTCACGAATGCGTTTGCGGAATCCCGCGATTGGGGCAAACACGCCCGAGACCAGTGCCCCCATCATGCGCACACGTGTGGCATAGGGCAACGCCAGTGCAAGGCGGAGCGCACCAGTCAAAACCAAATTGATTGTGTAATCTCTGGCGCGGCGGCCAAATGGCGGTGTGTCCGTTTTCATTCTTTGGCCCGGCGGAATGTTTCACGATGCCAGACATAGATGCCCGCGCTTGCGATCACAAGGGCACCGACAATTGTCCACATGTCCGGGAACTCGGCGAAAAATACGACGCCCCAGAAGGTCGCAAAGATCAGACCGGTATAGCCGAACGGGGCTAACAATCCGGCTTCGCCCTGCGACAAGGCTTGAATCAGCAACAGTTGCGATGTGGTGCCAAAAATCACAATCAAGATCATCAGGCCAATGCTGGTCGCGTCCGGTGGCGTCCAGTTGGGCACAACCATGACACTGAGAACCAGCGTTCCGAACAGGCCTGTGTACAGCAGCGATGTCCAGATGTTTTCATCTTTCCCAACAAAGCGCGTCGCCAGATTATAGCCGCTGATAAACATCGCTGCGACAAGCGGATAGATTGCGTAGGGCGAAAACACGCTTGCACCCGGGCGGATGATGATGAGCGCGCCTATCAATGCGATGCCAATGCCGATCAAACGTCGCGGCCCGAGACCTTCTTTGAGAAAAACCGCGGCGCCAATCGTGATCAGGATAGGATTGATGTTCATAATCGCGGTGGCCTCGGCCAAGCCAATATTGCTGATCCCGATGAAAAAGCACCACGTGGCGCATAACAAAAAGAGCGAGCGCATGAGTTGAAGCAGCGGATAGCGCGTCTTGAGCACGGCAGGAAACCTGTGCCGGACCAGAAAGAGCACCAGAATCATTTGGCCTGCATAGCGTGTCCAAAGCGCGGGAATGATCCCGATGCGCGGCGAGAGTGCTTTGGCTGTGGCATCCATTAACGAGAATGCCAACACGGCCGCGACCATCAAGACGATGGCGCGGGCATTGGGTGACAAGGCGTAAAACCGGTTCAACACAGGATGGGTCCTTCAAACAGACCTCCAGTTACGCGGCTGCGGGGGGCACTGTAAACACACGTCTCCCAATATCGTGCGGGTATGACAGTAAGATTATGGTGGCGCGTCGTCCTCGGGTTGGATCAATGTGATATCGCCGCTGGCTTGTAAGGAGCGTATCGCGCCAATGACGGCCGTCATGGCTGTTTCACCGTCCTTAAGCGAAACCTTGCCGCGATCTTGGGCGTCTTCACGCAATTGGTCCGCCAATCTTGACGACGTATTTTCAAGCAGGAATGTGCTTGCTGCTCCAAGGTCATCGGTTGCGGCATAGGCAAACGCCGTCACCAAGTCGGTCTGATCAACCTCGCGCAGAATGCGCGGCACATCCCGTGGCGTGATCCGAGCCGGGATGTCAGCGTAGGTGAAAATTGCTTTGCGCACCAAGGTGGCAAACCCTGCATCGGTTTCCTCAAGGCCAGACAACACGTCGTCGCGTGTAGAGGCCATGGAATAATTCAAAATGGCGCCCACACGATCCACGGGTTCCTCGGAAAACGCCCGGTCTGGCACATCATCCAGCTGTGCCGCCAAAGAAATTCCGATTCTGTCCACGGCTTCGGGGGTGATGCCCGCTGTCAATGACACCGCATAGGTGATGCGCCGCGCCTTGGCACCGGGCAGCGCGCTGAGCAATTCAGCTGCTTTGGCCACATCCAGCTTGGAGAGCATCACAGCCGCGACCTCGATGCTTTCTTGTTCGGTAAATGTGACAAGCTGAGGGATAGCGAGACCGCGAATACGGCTCCAGGGGTCGCCCGATTGGCGCACACCGGCCTCTTTGCGCAGCCGTGCGGCGGTCAGGGGGCTTATGCGACCCTCAAGCGCTGTGAGTGCACCAGAAATGCCATTGGGGAATGATAGGCCGACGGATTCAAGCTCGGCTGCGAATTCCATGACAACAGAGGCCAAGGTATCGCGATCAACATAGCGCATCGTCCCCATGGCATGGGTCAAGGCCCCCTGAAGATCATCGGGCAATTCTGTCAGCGAAACGTCTGCGCCCTCGTTCAACAGAAACCGCACAATAATTGCTGCCTTTTGCTGGCGGCTAAGAGAAACGGGAGCAGGGGGGACAGGTGGCGCGATTTGCGCCACCTTGTTGGAGAGAGTCATCCGCAGGATCCTTTGACTTTGGGCAGATAAGACCACCCAAGAGTGAAAAAATCCTGAACCTAATAGTTGTAAGTTTGACCACTGCGAATGGCGGCCTCGAGGGATTGCTCGGGCCAAGTGCCTGCTCCCCCACGTGCGCGGATTTCCTTAAGCTGCAAAAATGCCAGATACGTATCGCCGGATTCAACGAAGGCCTGACCCATATAAGAGCGCACCAAAAGGTTATCTGGGTTTGATGCGATGGCCTGTTGGTAAAAGCTCATGCCAAGATCAACATTGCCCATCTTGCGGTTGGTGAATCCCCAATAGGTCAGCACGCGATCATCAGTTTGATCAGACATGGCAGACAGAACGATCTGGGCATTTTCGTATTGTCCGGCATAGGCATATTCGCGCACGGCTTGGTACAAAATGTCGTCACTTAGGTCAGATCGTTGCGCTTTGACACACCGCTTTTTCTTGTCATTCCACACCTTGCCCTTTTTACAATCCTTCGTGGTCTTGGTGGGCTTTGGCACAAACGGATCATCGGCACCTGCAGCCATCACCGACATGGGAGCCAAGGCAATTGCGGCCGCTGCTAAGATGGAAGGTACTTTCATAAAATTCTCCGTCATAAAGTGTGGTTATCTGCCGTTGTCATAGATGCACATGTTGTCACGTGTGTCCCAATATGACCCCGGTGGGCATTTTTGAGGATTTGCATAGGCCGCTGAGGCTGCCATCAGGATGGCAGAACAGATGGATGCTCTGATAAATGTCGCGTTCAACATGTTTATCTCCTCAGCATGCGATGCTTAATACATGCGTTAAATTGAATGTAGGTGTTGCAACGTATATTGCAACACCAAAATGTGGATTTCAGTACCACAACCAAAGTACCCAAAAGATCAAAACGTTTTCACGTTCGGGTGTGTTTCAGGTCGCCCCTAAATCCAATTGGCCGCCAGACACATCTGGTCCGTGGCATCCCAATAGAACCCGGGGTCACATCTTGTCCCGTTTTTTTCACCAATACCTGTTTTGATATTTGCACCACTGGCCAGTGCAGTCATCGGCAGCATACCAATCGCCGTTACAACGAGAATGTTCTTAAACATAGGTCTTCTCCTCTTAGCGCCCATTGTCGGGCATGCACATTTTTTCTGCTGCGTCCCATGAAAATCCGTCGTTACAGTATTCGCGGTTTTCGTCCGAATGAATGGTCAGAGACGTGATTGGCTGCGCTTGCGCCATGGCCGGAAGCGTCAGGGCGGCGCTCAAAAATATCGCGTATTTCATGTGATCACCTTTCGGGTGGTTCGTTTCAGTTCGATACCAATGGTACGGGGCACCTGCAGATTTGGATCACTTAAACACAAAAAAGGCCGGACAGATGTCTCTGTACCGGCCTCTGATCTCAGTGGGGTGATAAGGTTTTAGTCGCCAAACACCCGCGCAAAAATCGTATCGACGTGTTTGGTGTGGTACCCGAGGTCGAACTTTTCTTCGATTTCTTCGACCGACAGAGCCTTGACCACATCAGCGTCATTCAGCAATTCAGTTTTGAAATCACAGCCGGTTTCCCAGACTTTCAGTGCGTTGCGCTGAACCATCTTGTAACTGTCTTCGCGGCTGACGCCCGCTTGGGTCAGTGCCAATAGCACACGTTGGCTCATCACAAGGCCAGGGAACTTGTTCATATTGGCCAGCATGTTGTCTGGGTACACCAACAGTTTGTCGATGACCGAGGTCAAACGTACCAAAGCAAAGTCCAGCGTGATCGTTGTGTCTGGGCCAATGTTACGCTCAACGGACGAGTGCGAAATATCACGCTCGTGCCAGAGGGCAACGTTTTCCATCGCGGGGATCACCGCCATACGCACCAAACGGGCCAGACCCGTCAGGTTTTCAGTCAGCACAGGGTTTTTCTTGTGCGGCATCGCAGACGAGCCTTTTTGACCCATCGAGAAAAACTCGGCGGCTTCCAGCACTTCGGTACGCTGCATGTGGCGAATTTCTGTGGCGATGTTTTCGATCGACGATCCCACAACCCCAAGGGCTGCAAAGAAGGCCGCGTGGCGGTCGCGCGGGATCACTTGGGTCGAAATCGGCTCTGGCTCGAGGCCCAGTTTTTCACAAACGTGCTCTTCGACGGCGGGGTCGATATTTGCAAACGTGCCTACAGCGCCGGAAATAGCGCCGGTTGCGATTTCATGGCGTGCGCGCTTCAAACGCTTTAGGTTCCGATCCATCTCTGCATAGAACCGCGCAAACGTCAGGCCCATGGTGGTGGGTTCGGCGTGAATGCCGTGGCTGCGGCCGATACGGATGGTGTCTTTGTGCTCGAGTGCGCGCTTTTTGAGCGCAACCAACAGACCTTTGGTGTCTTCGATCAGGATGTCCGCAGCTTTGACCAGCTGCACGTTAAAGCAGGTGTCCAAAACATCGGAGGATGTCATGCCTTGATGCACAAAACGAGCTTCGTCGCTGCCGACATGTTCGGCCAAGTGGGTCAGAAAGGCGATGACGTCGTGTTTGGTTTCGGCTTCGATTTCGTCGATACGGGCCACGTCAAATTCTACATCTTTGGCTTTCCAAACGGCATCCGCGTTTTCGCGGGGGATCACGCCCAGATCTGCCATTGCGTCACACGCGTGGGCTTCGATCTCGTACCAGATTTTGAATTTGGATTGGGGTGACCAGATGGCAACCATTTCAGGGCGGCTATAGCGAGGGATCATGTGACGACCTTGTTTTGTTAGGCGGGAGTTGGGCGCGGTTTAGCCCTTGGGGGCGGTCTCGGCAAGGTATGAGGCCACACCTGAGACGGATTGCCCTGATATTTAGGACATCCGGGGCAAATTGGGGGCAAGTTGGGTGGACTACGCTTTGAACTGGGCTAGTATTGGGCAAGCAATCTGGAGATAGGGTAATGATGCGACTTGGATTTTCAAAACACGTGCGCCGTTGGGCCGGAGCAGGAGCACTGGTTCTGGCGTCGTCGCTGGGTGTCGCTGCAGATGTCCCGGTGCAATACACCGACGGCGGCAAGGCCTTGTTTCGCGTGATGGTTCCAGATTTTTGGGAAATGCGCGCCGGTGGATCGCGGATGCTGACGGCACCCGGTGATGATGCTGCACGCGAAGTGCCGCGTTTGATCGGTTTGTCGCCCGAGGCCTATGATGATGCATGGGTCGGATTTATCGTGCCGCGCAACGTACGCACCATTGAGCAAGGCAAGGCGTATATGCGCGAAATCGGCCCACATCTGGTGAAAAATCCCGAAGTCAGCCGCAGTCATAACAATCCGGTCGCGGGATTGCCTGCCTACACTGTGGCGGGGACTGGCAAACGGGGGGGCAAGAAAGTCGACTTTACCGCTGTCCTGATCAAGATGCCAAATGGCAAAGTCGCTTTTTCGGTGACCGTGCTTGAAAAGGGGTATGACCCCTCAGTGCTCAATGACATCAATGGAATGTACGCGTCATTCCGTGCGATCCGCTAGAGGAGAGATCATATGCTTATGAAAAAAACTGTTCTGGCGATTGCTGGTCTGGGAATGGGCGCAGTGACCCTAAGTGGCTGTGATAGCACGTCATATTCCGGCGGCGTGAGCACAGGGGTGTATTATGACTCCATGATGTGGAATGACTATTATCGTCCGTATCCGCCCAACCGCCCACACCCCCCAGAGCGTCCGGTGAAGCCAGTGCATCCGATTGCACCGCAACCACCTGTGCGTCCGACACCGCCGATGCGTCCAACGCCGCCCATGCACCGCCCGTCGCCTCGCCGATAATAGTAGCCTGCGGGCACCATCAGTCTTAGAGAGCCGCCTCGTGATTGGGGCGGCTTTTCAGTGAGGGGCGCAGGGCGCTAGACGGCTTTTGCTGGGGCAGGCGTGGTGTGGATCATTGGGACCGGTTGTCGGCCATGTCGGCCAGTTCGGTTCTGATATGACTGGTGCGCTCTAGGGTTCGATGCACAGGGCATTTGTCGGCAATCTCTAGGAGCTTCTGGCGTTGGTCATCGGTGAGGGCATCGCCACACAAATGAATGACACGTTTGAAATTATCGACTTTTTCACCGGTTCTTGTATTGGCATCTTGCGCATGGACTTTGTCATGACAGACATCCACCCAGACATGCGCGAGTGGCCACCCTTTGCGGCGCGCATACATGCGAATGGTCATGGATGTGCAGGCACCTAAGCCCGCCGACAAAAAGCCATAGGGCGACATGCCCTTATTGGTGCCGCCATAGACCATGGGTTCGTCTGCCAATGCATGATGAAACGGACCAGAGTTGATATCTTGCAAAAATCCGGCGGGGTCGACCTCTGAGACGCGCACAATCCCTTCGGGCGTGCCGGGTTGTGGGGCTGGTGGGGATAGATCAAGATACCGCACGACCCACGCCGCAATGACTTCGGCTGCGTATTCCGCGTCTTGGGCACGGCTGATCAGATGATCGGCATTATCAAGCGTGACAAAGCTCTTGGGGTGTTTGGCGGCTATGAAGATTTGACTGGCATTCTCGATGCCGACGATGTCATCCAACGGTGCATGCAATACCAAAAGTGCGGCGTCCAATTCGGAAATATAGGGCGCGAGGGTGCTGGCGCAGACGTCATCCACAAATGACTTGCTGACGGTAAATTTTCGCCCCCCAAGGCACACCTCGGCTTGGCCGTTGTCATTGATGTCTTGCAAACTGTCGCCAAAGTTATGGGTCACATGCCCCGGATCAAATGGCGCGCCAAGCGTGACCACGGCTTTGGTTGTTGGGACATCTGACGCGGCCCGCAAGATCGCGGCCCCGCCAAGGCTGTGTCCGATCATGAGGTCGGGCGCCAGATCGCGGGATTTAAGATAGGAGGCTGCGGCGATGATGTCCTGCACATTCGAGGTAAACGTCGTGTTGCCGAACTCGCCGTCTGAATGACCGAGCCCGGTAAAGTCAAAACGCAACACAGCAATCCCCATTGTTGCCAACCGCGACGCAATTCTGCGTGCTGCGGGGATATCTTTGGAGCAGGTAAAGCAATGGGCAAACAAGGCTGTGGCAAGATGTGGACCATCCGGACGATCAAGTCGTGCCGCCAGGGTTTGTCCATTATGGCCGGGGAAGGTGATGCGTTCAGAGGGCATTGGGTCATCCTTGTATGCTTGATGCCAATTTGAGAGAGAAGTCGCGTTTCGCCAAGGGCCGTAGCGTGCGGGTCACGTGATGGTGAAGCGCGGTGATCGTCTTCAAGCCTCGGCCGTATTGAGGGCGCGCCGTTAAGTGACTTGGCCGCAACAATGACGCGTATATGTGCAAGGTGTGCGCCTATTCATTGAATGTAAATCTATAACAGGGCAGGTTGGCCATATGAAATATATTGCCGCCATGTCTGCTATCGCACTTATTACTGCTGCAACGGTATCGCACGCTCAGGAGGTGGGGAAATACGGATTTTCTCTTGGCATTTCCAGCGTCGGTCTCACTGGGGAAGTGGCCTATCGGCACAGTGAAAAGTGGCGAGTGCGCGCGATGTTAAGTGGCGCCCCAAAATACCGATCCGGAGAAGACTTGGGGGGGATCAGCTATGATACGACCTCCAAGCTGCGCGGGTTGTCTCTGCTGGCGGATCGACAATTGGGTCAAAGCAACTGGCGCTTGACCTTTGGCGCCTTTGTTTCTGACACCGAAGCGGCAGGAACCGCCAACGGGACATTTCAAATCGGGAACAATATCTATACCACCAAACTGGACGCCATCGCGAAATTTGAAAACAGAGTTTCGCCGATTATTGCGATTGGATATGACTATCCGATCGGGCAGCACTGGATATTTTCTGGCAGCGCTGGCTACATCTATACTGGTGGCGTGAGTGTCGGGTTTTCTTCGACCAACCCTATCTTGCCCGGCGACTTGGTGCTTGAAAAACTGCAAGCCGAAGCAGACATCGGAAATGGATACCCCTTTATTGAGATCGGGATGACGTACCATTTCTAAGCTCATATTATTTGAGCTCTATGGGTAAATACATATGAAAATTAAGATGTTATAAGGTTATGTTGATCCGATATCTTAGTCACGTGTGGTGGTGTGAGAAATAGTTCCGAAATCCAAAGCCGGCAGCGCCGGTGGCATTGCGGGATCTTTCGGTGGCGCAGTCACATAAACATACTCTGATGTCGGCTGTGGCGGTTTTGGCGTGATTTCCTGTGCAACGATTGGCGCCCCAGTCGCATTGGAATTCTGCCAAAGAGCGTGGCCTGCTGCCAGAATGGCGATGAACGCAATCAACCTCCCGAGCTTGGGAACCAAGTTCGAGGGCGGGCATTTGCGGTCGGCCTCGGGTAGCCACATTTGCTCTTGGGGCGCGATATTTGGCAGCAAGTTGCGACGAGGGGAGTGGCGTGCTGAATTGCGATTTTCGGACATATCAATACTCTTACGAAACAATGGCTCCTCTTTTGACCAGAGGATTTGCGCTGAGTATGATTGACCTGTGGCAATACTAAGGCAGCCGTAAAAAAAGGGCGCCACCTTGGGCGCCCTTTTCCGAAATGTTCAAGGCTGGATTAGCAGCTGTAGTACATGCCGAATTCAACCGGGTGTGGGGTTGTTTCGTACAGGGTGACTTCTTCCATTTTCAGTTCGATATAGCCTTCGATCTGATCTTTGGTGAAGACGTCGCCTGCCAGCAAGAAGTCATGGTCAGCTTCGAGGCATTCCAGAGCTTCACGCAAGGAGCCACAGACTGTTGGGATGTCTGCCAGTTCTTCTGCAGGCAGGTCATATAGGTTTTTGTCCATGGCTTCGCCGGGATCAATTTTGTTGTTGATGCCGTCTAGGCCAGCCATCAACAGCGCTGCAAAGCACAGGTAGGGGTTGGCTGCTGGATCGGGGAAACGTGCTTCGACGCGTTTCGCTTTTGGCGATTCTGTCCATGGAATACGTACACAACCCGACCGGTTACGTGCAGAGTATGCGCGCAGAACAGGGGCCTCAAAACCAGGAACCAGACGCTTGTAGCTGTTGGTCGCTGGGTTTGTGAACGCATTCAGTGTTTTTGCGTGCTTGAGGATACCGCCGATGAAATACAGAGCTTCCTGTGACAGGTCTGCGTATTTGTCGCCAGCAAAGAGCGGCTTGCCGTCTTTCCAGATCGACATGTTCACGTGCATGCCTGTGCCGTTATCGCCATAGATTGGCTTTGGCATAAAGGTTGCCGATTTGCCGTAAGACGCAGCCACGTTGTGGATGATGTATTTGTATTTTTGCAGCTCGTCAGCTTGTTTTGTCAGGCTGCCAAAAATCAAACCCAGCTCGTGTTGGCAAGATGCCACTTCGTGGTGGTGCTTGTCGACTTTCATGCCAAGACGTTTCATCGTCGAGAGCATTTCCGAACGGATGTCTTGTGCGTCATCTGTTGGGTTTACTGGGAAGTACCCACCCTTAAGGCCCGGCCGGTGGCCCATGTTGCCCATTTCATATTCGGTGTCTGTGTTCCAAGACGCATCAATCGCATCAACTTCGTAAGATACTTTGTTGACTGTATTGGAGAAACGCACGTCGTCGAACAGGAAGAATTCTGCTTCTGGACCCATATAGGCCACATCACCAATACCCGAAGACTGTAGATAGGCTTCTGCTTTTTGGGCTGTGCCGCGTGGGTCACGCGCATAAGCTTCGCCTGTGTCCGGCTCAACAATCGAGCAGTGCAGACAGATGGTTTTTTCCGCATAAAACGGATCCAAATAGGCAGATGTTGTGTCGGCCATCAATTTCATGTCCGAGTTTTCGATCGACTTCCAACCGGCAATGGATGACCCGTCAAACATAAAGCCTTCTTCGAGGAAGTCTTCGTCAACCAAGTCAACATCCACAGTAACGTGCTGAAGTGTGCCGCGTGTGTCGGTAAAACGGATGTCGACATAGGCCGCATCTTCGTCTTTGATCATCTGGAGAACTGCGTCTACGCTCATTCCCTTGGTCCTTCTGTTAGAAATAGATGGGATTACAGTGCGTCCGAACCGGATTCACCGGTCCGAATGCGAATGGCTTGCTCGACGGGGCTGACAAAAATTTTGCCATCGCCGATTTTGTCGGTTTTTGCTGCATCAACGATGGCTTCGATTGCACCGTCAACTTGATCATCATCCAAAACAACTTCGATTTTTACTTTTGGAAGAAAATCTACGACGTATTCCGCGCCGCGGTAAAGCTCGGTATGGCCTTTTTGACGGCCAAAACCTTTGACTTCAATGACGCTGAGGCCTTGGATACCGGCATCCTGAAGGGCTTCTTTGACTTCATCCAGCTTGAAGGGCTTGATGATTGCTTCGATCTTTTTCATCTCGGATGTCTCCTCACCTGCGTACTTGAGCTAGCACAGACCACTTTCATCTCGCGGTCACAATTGGCTAAGGTGACGCGGGGGGGCACTGAGTGGGTGAATTGAGTAACTTGCACAAAAAATAGGCAGTATGCACCCAAACTATGCTGAATTGAATCGCGAAAGGTGATCAAGTGACCGAAATTCTAACGGCTGCCCAAATGCGCGCCATCGAACATATCGCGATTGAGTCGGGAGAGGTGACCGGCCTTGAACTGATGGAACGGGCCGGGAAGGGCGTCGTCGACGCAGTATTTATGCAGTGGCCAGAGCTGTCGGAGACCTCTCGTCGTGCCGTGGTTTTGTGTGGCCCCGGAAATAACGGTGGCGACGGATTTGTGATTGCACGAATGTTGAAAGCCCATGGTTGGGATGTTCGGGTCTATTTGCTTGGGGATGCGTCCAAATTACCGCCGGATGCAACAACCAATTTCTTAAGATGGCAGGCGCTCGGAGATGTCGAAACGATCGGGGATGCCCCGAGGCTTGCCGGCGAAGCTGATCTGTATGTGGATGCGCTTTTTGGTACTGGCCTTGGGCGTGCTCTGGATGGTGCGGTGTTGGACTGGGTTCGCGATCGGGCTGCGGCCAAGGATGTGGGCGCAAAAACGGTTGCGGTCGATATCCCGTCCGGTCTTTGCAGTGACAGTGGCCGTGTGTTGGGGGCAGGCGCAGATGTGGTGTCTGCGCAGCTTACGGTATCTTTTCATACGGCAAAAATCGGGCACTATTTGAACGTCGGGTCCACAACCTGCGGCACGCTTGTCGTCGCGGATATTGGTTTGACATCTCAGAGCCATGACGGGTTTGTCGATATTGTGGAAGGCGCGAGGTTGCCGTCTCTTTCCAAATCGGATCATGGGCACAAATTCAGCAATGGGCATGCGCTTGTGTTGTCGGGCGGCGCAAACAGAACTGGGGCGGCGCGGTTGGCAGCAGGCGGGGCGTTGCGCGTTGGGGCGGGACTTGTGACCTTGGGCGTGCCCCATGAGGCCCGCGCTGAGATCGCGGCGCAGATCACGGCGGTGATGATGCGCGAGATCGACGATGTCGTGGCTTTGGACCAAATGCTGGATGACCCGCGGGTGTCGGCGCTTTGTGTCGGTCCGGGTTTTGGTTTGGGGTCCACGCAAGCAGACATGGTGCGGGCCATTCTCGCGAGAAAATGTGCGACGGTGTTGGATGCGGACGCTTTGACGTTGGTGGCACAGATGCCGGACATGATCGAGAGACTGCATGAGCGGTGTGTTTTGACGCCGCATGCCGGAGAGTTTGCGCGGCTTTTTCCGGATATCGCTCTGGCGCTCGAGCGCGCGCCGACTTCCGGTCCGGCCTATTCAAAGGTGGATGCAACCCGTGACGCGGCCGCGCGGGCAGGGTGCGTGGTGCTGTTTAAGGGGCCGGACACGGTGATTGCGTCACCGGAGGGACAGTGTTCGGTGAATGCGGCGGTCTATGCATCCGCAGCACCTTGGCTGGCCACAGCCGGATCAGGGGATGTCTTGGCGGGATTTGTCACGGGGTTGATGGCGCGTGGCCATGCGGCGAAACCGGCAGCGGAAGCTGGCGCTTGGTTGCATGCGGAATGTGCTCGGGTGTTTGGGCCTGGTATGATTGCCGAGGATATCGCCGAACAAGTGCCAGCGGTGTTTCGCGCGATTGGCGTCAGATAGACTTTACCAACCTTGAGGTAATGGTGTTTCTGAAAGTGTAGATTGTAAAAAGGCTTTTTGCGATGACGCCTCGAGCATTGGCAGCATTGCGCGCGTCGAGAAGAAACCATAGGCGCGGCCTTCTACGGTGAGGCCCCAATCTTGAATTTGATCGCGTGTAAAGGTGACGGGTTTCCCTGATGTGATGTCTGTGCGGGCGATCGGCGCGCTGTCCAGTGTTGCCGAGAAATTTGACCCGTCCGTGCGCACATGTATCACCCAAACGCTTTCGATCGTGCTTGGGCTGACGTCCGAAAGGATTGGGAAACCAACCTTGAGCATAAGGTCCGTATAGGTTTCAGGGTTGAATTTGGCGGCGGCCAGCGCATCATCCAGCGACTCGTTGGCGAGAGTTGTTGCCTGAACCATCTGCGGGGATTGGGCATCCATTACAAGATACTCACTGGCGGCTGACACCCCCATTGGCGCAAGAATAAATCCAAAAATCAATCCAAGCACGCGGTGCATATATCCATCCGTTTTGCCAAACATACTGCTCAAAACTAGAGAGCAATGCGTGAGTGCGCAAAGAGATAGAAAATAAGATTTTAAGAAATTTATTGCGAGATAGGATTTTGATGCATTTTCCGCTCGCATCCTGTTTTGACCTTTGCTAGACAGCGCGGACTGTGCGGGTGTGGCGGAATTGGTAGACGCACCAGATTTAGGTTCTGGCGCCGCGAGGCGTGGGGGTTCGAGTCCCTTCACCCGTACCAGTATATCCCTTTGAAATCAAATCCTTGCATCACATGCGCTTTGCCCGTTCTAAGGTTACAGCTTTGGTTGCAATCGGGCTTTGGTTATGACGGGCAAAATATAAAACATGGCTAACCGCAAAGGGCGGTATCATGCGTGGCTTGTTGTTCCGAAAGATTTGCGCAGAATCGTCGGTAAGACCGAACTGCGCACGCCTTTAGGCGGCGATGACGAGGAAGCTGTGAAGCATTTACCCGGTGCAGTGGCCCAGCTACAGCACCAGATTGCCCTAGCAGAGCGTCAGGTAGGGTAGGGGAAACCCAAGCGACCCCAGCACGCTATCTATTCGCTTGCGCCTGATCAGATTGCGCACAGTCACTATTCGCAGCGCTGAGCTCGAAGCGCTGGCACGGGCTGCAGAGCGCGACGATGGTGTTTCCCACAACGCCGATCATTAAGAACGCGCGGCCGCCTGAACAGCCTCCACAGCGTGTTAATTTGACGGGCCTCTGGGCTGACTGTGTGAACAGTCGAGTGCAAGCTGGTTTCATGAAAGATGGTGGCAAACGCCAGCGCCCGGTCATCGAGAACTTGCGCAAATTTCTAAAGCACAATGATGCCCGGCGCATCACCAAGAAAGACCTTCTGGCGTGGCGTGATCATCTGATGAACGATCTATCGGCCAAGACGGTTAACGATATTTATCACTCTGCTGTGCGGGCCTTGTTTGCATGGGCAGTTGAGAACGACCGCTTGCCTGAGAACGTCGCACAGACCGTGAAGCAACGAAAGGCGCGCAAGGTGTATGGCCGGGAACGTGGCTACACCGATGCAGAAGCGGTTGAGGTGCTGAAAGCTTCACGCACATACGAACCACAGCCAGATTCAACAGGACGAGTGCGCGAGTCTGTGCAAATGGCTAACTTGAAACGGTGGGTGCCGATCATTTGCGCATTCCCCCGGGCGCGCGTTTCCGAGATTACCCAGTTACGCAAAGAAGACATTCGCGAGATTGATGGGCAAGGGGTAGCACGGATCACGCCTGACGCTGGCACGGTAGAACCGGGTGGCAATCGCGACGTGCCATTGCGTCGCCAGATTATTGAAGAGGGGTTTGTGGCAGATGCAGAACCCGGCCCAGTGTTTCACAATGCGACCGAACCGGAAAAGTATCAGAAAGCGGCTGTGATTGTTTCTAACAAGCTTTCAGACTGGCTGCGCCTGAGTGGGCTTCGACCAGAGGGGCTGCAGCCTAATCACGCTTGGCGACACCGGCTCAAGACGCAATACCGCGAACTTGGAATTTCTGATCGTGTTGTGGATGCCATACAGGGCCATGCAGGACTGAAGTGGTCCGGCAAATTCGGACAGCGTGCTAAGATGTATCCAACCCGATTGAATGGATACAAG
>NZ_SULI01000050.1 GCF_005518135.1 Shimia litoralis
TAAGCCCTTTCAAATGATCAAGTTCCGCACGATGCGCGACGCGATTGACGCCGATGGCCGCCAGCTTCCCGATGCGGAGCGTCTCACCAAGCTTGGCGGTTTCCTGCGCTCCAGCTCGCTCGACGAACTACCCGAACTTTGGAACGTGCTGAAGGGCGAGATGAGCCTCGTCGGCCCGCGTCCACTGCTGATGGAATACCTGCCCCTCTACTCCCCTGAACAGGCCCGCCGCCACGAGGTTCGCCCCGGCGTTACCGGCTGGGCACAAGTGAACGGCCGCAACGCGATCTCTTGGAACGAAAAATTCACGCTCGATATCTGGTATGTCGAAAACCGCAGCCTCCGGCTGGATCTCAAGATCATCTGGCTGACCATTCGCAAGGTGATCAAGCGTGATGGCATTTCCGCCGCGGGCGAGGCCACGATGCCAAAGTTTACGGGGAACGGATCATGAGCCGGTTGATCGGTGTATATGGCGCTGCCGGATGCGGACGCGGGATCATGCCGTTGCTTCGCGCACAATACCCCGCGACCGAACTTGTTTTCATCGACGATGGCCAAGCTCCAGGCTACGTGAACGGCCATGATATTTTGACCTGGACCGACTTTCTAGAACGCCAATCTGGTGAAAAGGCCGTCAGCATCGCGATAGCTGCATCAAAAACTCGCCAAAATCTCGCAGAAAAATGCAGCGCTGCGAAAATTCCTCTGATTGAGGCCCGCGCCGCTTCTGTCGTGCAGATGGATGAAGTCGCAATAGGAGATGGCGCTTGCCTATCACCCTTCGTGACACTGACATCCAACATACGCATTGGCCGCTGCTTTCACGCCAATCTCTATTCCTATGTCGAGCATGATTGCATCATTGGCGATTTCGTCACTTTTGCCCCGGGCGCCAAGGTGAACGGCGATGTCACCGTCGGCGATCACGCCTATATCGGTTCGGGTGCTGTCCTCCGTCAGGGAAACACAATTGGCGCTGGCGCTATCATCGGCATGGGCGCAGTCGTCACCCGTGATGTGCCACCAAATGTTACCGTCGTCGGCAATCCGGCCAAACCTCTAATAAAGGACTGATCCATGCGGATTTACCTCTCTCGCCCCCATATGTCCGGCCGCGAGGAACAGCGCGTTGCCGAAGCCTTCGCCTCGAATTTCGTCGCTCCGCTCGGGCCACAGCTCGATGCCTTTGAGGCCTCTGTGCGCGACTACCTCGGCGCAGACGTGTATTGCGTTGGCCTGTCCTCCGGTTCGGCGGCCCTGCACCTTGCCCTGCGGATCGCCGGTGTCGGCCCCAGTGACGAGGTTTGGATTTCTTCCATGACCTTCGCGGGCGGCATCTTTCCGGTGAATTATCTTGGCGCGAGCCCGCGTTTCTTCGATCTTGATCCCGCAAGCTGGACCCTCGACACCGCACGTCTAGCCGAAGAACTTGCCAAGGCCTCGTCTGAGAACCGGCTCCCCAAGGCCATAGTGCCGACCGATCTCTACGGCCAATCTGCCGATCTTGTCCCGCTTGAGGCCCTTGCCGAGCAATACGGGGTGCGCCTGATCGTCGATAGTGCCGAAAGCCTCGGCGCCTCCTACAAGAACGGCCGCAAAGCCGGCACCGGTGGCGATGCCGCAATCTTGTCCTTTAACGGTAATAAGATCATCACCACTTCTGGCGGCGGAATGCTCGTCACCCGTCACAAGGCCTGGGCCGAGAAAGCAAACTTTCTCGCGACACAGGCGCGCGACCCTGCCCCACATTACGAGCATTCCACCTACGGCTATAATTATCGCCTCTCCAACATCTGCGCCGCCATCGGTTTAGGCCAGATGGAGGTGCTGGACATCCGCGTCGCCCGCCGCCGCGAGATCTTCGCACGTTACAAGTCCGCTCTCTCCCGCCCCGGCATCGCCTTCATGCCCGAGCCAGAGGGATTGCACACAACCCGATGGCTCACAGCTCTGACCATCGACCCAACCGAAACAGGCGTCACGCGCGAAGACATTCGCCTGATGTTGCTAGAACACAAAATCGAGGGCCGCCCACTCTGGAAACCAATGCACATGCAGCCACTCTATGCAGGCGCACCCTACCACGGCGCTGGCGTCGACGAGCGCCTCTTTGCTAATGGTCTCTGCCTACCATCGGGCAGCGACATGACTGATGAGCAGCAGGATGAGGTCATTGGACGCGTATTGGATCTTCTCGACGCCAAAGGTAATTAGCGGCCGCACATACGCGGATTGAGAAGTTGATTCTTTGATAGCTTGTGTTGCGACAAAGGAGACCGTGAACGGACGGACGAGTTTAGCCAATATGCAATACGCATCGCTCTAATCAGTGGGCTAACGCGTGCGCAAGTGGATCAGAACTTTGGGCGCTAGAATATCGACACTAAACAAATGGACCTCGGCGCAAGATTCGGTACCTCAACGAAGAGAGGGAGATCTTTAAAAGGCCTCCCTGTTCTTGGCACGGCTTTGCCAAATGATTTCTCTTGGTCGTCGCAACAGACAAAAATTACCCTGCTAAATACCGCGCAAGTTCGCAATGCGGTTTATCTCTTCCCTGAGGCGTCGGCGGAAACTTCGGACTTGAAACAACGGTTGTGTGCGGATTGACTTACCATATATTCCACCGCGGTGCTCCCATACGCCTGCGGGCGTAAATTGCACACGATGATACAGGCTGGTAGCAGAGAACAAAAATAGGCTGACCACATGCCCGTTCTGAACCAGTTTCTCGGCTTCTTGCCCAAGGCGGCCGCGTTGCCACCAGCGTCCAGATAGGACGGTACCTGGAGGAGTGGAATTGG
>NZ_SULI01000051.1 GCF_005518135.1 Shimia litoralis
TGTTGAATGTCACTGAGAACTGACCCGGTATTGTCACCGAGATTTGACCCGCTCAGTCGTTATGCTTTGTTCGTCATGATGTGGTCAATGCTGGTGTTTCCTTCCGTTTCTGTTTCGCAATCTCGGAGCTGGCTTTGAAGCGATAGCTGTCATTGCCAGTCTCGAGAATGTGGCAGCGGTGGGTAAGCCTGTCGAGCAAAGCAGTCGTCATCTTGGCATCACCGAACACCGTTGCCCATTCGCTGAAGCTGAGGTTGGTGGTGATGACCACGCTGGTGCGCTCATAGAGTCTGCTGAGAAGGTGGAACAGCAACGCGCCGCCTGATGTGCTGAACGGCAGGTATCCAAGTTCATCAAGGATCACGAGGTCTGTCTTCACCAGTGCCTCAGCGATTTTTCCGGCCTTGCCGAGGGTCTTTTCCTGTTCCAACGCATTAACCAACTCGACTGTTGAGAAGAAGCGCACGCGTTTGCGGTGATGCTCGATGGCCTGAACGCCGAGGGCGGTCGCAACATGCGATTTCCCTGTGCCTGGCCCTCCGATCAGAACAACATTCTCAGCCCCTTCCATGAACTCACAGCGATGCAGTTGCTGGACCAGAGCTTCGTTGATCTCGCTGTCGGAGAAGCTGAAGCCGGACAGATCCTTGTAGGCCGGAAAGCGCGCTGCCTTCATGTGGTAGGCGATGGAGCGCACCTCTCGTTCGGCCATTTCCGCCTTGAGCAACTGCGAGAGTATGGGGACGGCTGCATCGAATGCAGGTGCCCCCTGTTCGATTAGATCGCCCACGGCCTGCGCCATGCCCGGCATCTTCAGGCTGCGCAGCATGATGATGATGGCGGCACCGGCAGGATCATGACGCATGACGCGTACCTCCTTGCCGCAGCCCGTCGTAGCGGCTGACATTGGCCTCAGGTTCCTTGTCCAGGGCCAGGGCTGAAGGTGGCGTTACATCGGGTTGGTCGGTCGGAGTGCCATCCACCAGCCTGTGAAGCAGGTTCAGCACATGAGTCTTGGTCGGCACGCCCGCTTCCAGCGCCATTTCTACAGCGCAGAGCACGGCCTGTTCATCATGGTGCAGAACCAACGACAGGATATCGACCATTTCTCGGTCACCGCCCGGCTTTCTCATCATAAGATCCTGCAATTGTCGGAAGGGATCGGGCATTTCCATGAACGGGGCACCGTTGCGCAGCGCGCCCGGCTTACGCTGGAGCACAGCCAAATAATGCCGCCAGTCATAGATGACGCGGCCAGGCTGACGGTGTGACCTCTCAATGATGCGTTCATGCCTGCAAATCACGGCCCCTTCGGCCACGACGACCAACTGCTCGGGGTAGATGTGCAAACTGACCGGACGGTTCGCGAAGCTCGCCGGAACGCTGTATCGGGTACGATCAAAGGTGATCAGGCAGGTTGGTGACACCCGCTTACTTTGCTCAACAAAGCCGTCAAAGGCCGTTGGCAATGGCATCAACGCAGGTTTCTCAGCCTCCCAGATGTCGGCAATACTACCGGGTAAGCTACCATGTGCCGTCTCTGCCCAAAGTACCTTACAGCGCTCTTCCAGCCAGTTGTTCAACGCTTCAAGATCAGAGAATTCTGGAGCGACCTGCCACAGACGATGGCGCGCATCGCGGACGTTCTTCTCAACCTGGCCTTTCTCCCAGCCCGCGGCCGGATTGCAAAACTCAGGCTCGTAGACGTAGTGGCTGGTCATGGCCAGAAAGCGCGCATTCACATCACGCTGCTTGCCACGACCAACCTTGTCCACTGCCGTCTTCATGTTGTCGTAGATGCCGCGGCTTGGGATTCCGCCAAAGACACGGAAAGCATGCCAATGGGCGTCAAACAGCATCTCGTGTGTCTGCAACAAATAGGCCCGCACCAGAAACGCCCGGCTATGTGACAGTTTGATATGGGCGACCTGAAGCTTGACCCGTTCACCGCCGATAATGGCCCAATCCTCGCTCCAATCGAACTGGAACGCCTCGCCAGGTTGAAACACCAGCGGCACGAATGTCCCCCGCCCAGTCGTTTGCTGCGCACGCTGCCGATCCACCTTCCACACCCGCACAAAGGCCGCGACCCTCTCATACGACCCATCAAAGCCAAGCTTCACCAGATCGGCATGCATCTGCTTGGCCGTGCGCCTGTCTTTGCGCGATTTGCGCTGCTCCGTCACCAGCCAGGTCGACAACTTGTCCACGTAAGGATCCAGCTTGGTTGGCCGCGAAGGTGTTCGAAACTGCGGCTCAACAATCCCCTCACGAAGGTATTTTCTGATGGTATTGCGAGACAGCCCAGTTCGCCGTGAAATTTCGCGAATGGGCATCTTGTCCCTCAGTGCCCACCGTCGAATAACGCTCAAAAATCCCATGTCTATCACTCCAATAACCCCCAACACATCCCGTCAGGAGCACGGTTACACATGGGTCATTTCTCAGTGACAATTCTGACCTCTACCGGGTCAGTTCTCAGTGACATTCAACA
>NZ_SULI01000052.1 GCF_005518135.1 Shimia litoralis
ATGAACATAAACCAGATGCATCTTAGCCAAGCCGCAAACCTGTCCTAAAAAGCAGGACCACTTCAGAATGCCCTTCTTAGCTCACAATATCAAATCAAGTGGCATGAAAAATTGGCGGCGGAGAACTAGATGGTGAAGAGTCGGCTTATCAAGAAAAAAAATAGAAAATCAGCGAGTCACCTAAAGGGTGTTGCACAGTTTTCCGAAGATACGGAGCCTCATGAAACGAACGGTGTCACGCTTGAGTTGGAAGATCCTTTTGACAAGTTCCGGTTTGAGCTGCCAACGAGGCGCAATCTTGTCAAAAATTATGATTTTACTTGTTTGGCGACAGGTTTGTCACAGGAGGATTTGGCGCCAAACCATCGTGGAAGATTTCTCGGAGACTATACCGGACGGCCCAAGCTGTCAGGTCAATTATTAGATGCAATTAAGCAAAAGATTCGGGGTGGATCTGAGAGTGCAGGTCGTCAACTCAAAAGCAATCTGGGTAACCTGTATCGAGCACTTGATGAGATAGAAAGAGTCGGTGCCTTTAAAATTGACCGGTTGGAAGACATCACCGACGAGGTGGCAGAGCAAATCGCGATTAACATGATTGATAAAGCAACGAGCTCCTACGGCACCGTAAAAACAGTCATAAGTCGATCAATAAAAAGTGCGTGCCCTGAAAAAGAAATTTGTTTTAGGCCTGCCCCGCGTGCAGCTTCTGAGATCCGTTTTGTGGAAAAGCAGAAAGCAAGAATGCGCCTGATGGGCGAAACGAAAAAGACAGATACACGGATTCCGACAGATCAAGAGATGAAGAAAGTTGCAAGGGCTATTCTTGCAGAGACCAAAGAGCTGTGCCGGAACTTTAAAGATGGTCAACGGTTGGTCCAAAGTGAACCAAAACACCGTCATCGCAACCAGTGGCGTAAGCCAGACTATGTTGCAAAGAGGTTTCATGATGCCATAGCGAAATCTATGTTGACGGGAGGGTTCACAAAATTTGATCTGGGGAGGCACCTTGGTCCTTCTGTGAATTTTTTGGGAAGAGATGTTGGCGCAAGTTACTTGCCCCCATCTCGAAAGAGTTCCTGGGCATACATAAACGCGATGCGTTGGTTCATCCCCGTTGCTGATGATATGTATTTGTTAGCCTTGCAGTTCCTGATTATGACGGGTTGGAACATCGAGGTCGCTTTGCGGCTTGATGTGAGCGACACAGGTAAGTGGGTAACGCCTCACCCAATTGATCCCGACCTCGTTGTTCTCAGATCCGTTAAGACTCGCGCAAAAGGTGTGATGCAGTACGCCGTCAGCAAGTTAGGAGACGTTAACCATCCATACCAGATTATACAGAGGGCTTTGAGTATCACAGAGCCGCTGCGGGTTTGCTTGCGCACTGAGTTGGCCACAATTGCCGAGATGTACCAGCAGCCTTACCCTCGCGAGATTCAGTCTCGGGTAAACCGGATCAAAGATATGCTCAAGTCACCGTGGTTGTATTTCAATACTAACGAAATTGGTCGAATTGGATTGGTAGATACTGGTATCAGTTGGGAACTCACAATAGCTCTTCGGGCGTTGCTAGAGAAGCATGGTCACGATGATCTTCTTTGGATGACTGTCAGTGATTTTCGTGATGGATACATCAGTGATGTTTACGCTGCGTCAGGCCACCAATACATCGTTGCTCAGTTGGCAGCGGGGCATGAGAACATAAAAAGCCTTCGGCACTATCTCAACAACGCGCTCTGGAGAAACAAGTCATTTAAATCGACTCGACGTTTTCAGGACGCACTCTTCAAATTAATAGGTAAGCGTCCGGTCTGACTGCTCTGACGCGGCATAGAGTGCGCTGATAGTGTCCACCATTGATAGTGGACATCTTGAGGGCAGATATGGCGGGCAAGAAGGGTCAGAAGAAGCGGTTCTGGTCGGATGAGGAGAAGATTTCGATCTGTGGGCAGACATGCGCGCCGGGCGTTTCAGTTGCACAAGTTGCGCGACGGTATGCGATGAATGCTAACCTGATCCACAAATGGTTGCGTGATCCAAAATTTGCGCCAGACATGGAGATCGTTGAAGAACTGGTTTCTGAGACACCGTGTTTTCTTCCAGTTGAGATTGTTGATCGGTCTGGCGCCAGCGACACGGCATCGACTGAAGTGGTCCTGCTTTTTAGGACAGGTTTGCGGCTTGGCTAAGATGCATCTGGTTTATGT
>NZ_SULI01000053.1 GCF_005518135.1 Shimia litoralis
TGTCTTCTTCCTCGCCTTCTTCACCTCCCAGTGCGTCGGGTGGCGTGATCCAATCCGTGGCTCGGCTGGTCAAACGCCATTGGGTCTCACCCTGGCTGAACTGATAGAGGAAAAACGCACGCCCCTCGGCGGTGGAGGTTTCCAGGTCATCATAGGTAAGCGGGGGCGTCATGCGGGGACCTCAATCAAGGGCAAGCTCATCTCCATGCGGTTGGGCGTGTGCATCACCTCGATCCGGTCGGCATCGAGCCGCATGTGATGCATCAGATGGATGGGCGTGTCGCGCGGCACGGCGACGCCCGGCGCGGCTAAGGTGATTTGCAGGCTGAGCGCGTCGCCACTGGCTGCGAGCACCTCGCGGAACAACGCCCCGCCAGGCAGTTCAATCATAAGGTGCCGGCCAACCAAGCTGTCTGGATCTAGCGACACTTGTGCCGGATTGAAAAAGCCACTCGTGTCACCTCGCGCAAGGGGGACCTGCAGCCCCAATTCCCGCCCCCAGCTTGGCAACCAAAAGCTGTTCTGACGTCCGCGTAAGCTTTGCAGCCAGGCTTGACTGGTCCATCTTGCGGGACCGCGATCAACCAGAGTGATGTTTGAGCGACGCTGCGCGTAGCTGCGCAGGGCTTCTATCTCTATGGGACCAAAGCCATTGTCGATATAGTCCACAGGGTTATCCACAGCTTCTGACAAGGGCTGGCGCAATACTGCGGGATCCATCAAAACATTCTTGCCCTGATAGGTGGGATAGAGCGATGTGAGAGTGGCGGACTGGTCTGCCTGTGGCGCCAGCAAGAACTTTGCCGTGACGGTCCCGAGGCTTTGACGGCGACGCAAAATCTCGACCGGTCCCTGCATTCGGGCTTTTGACACAGGCATGACAGAAGCATGGGGGGCTGTCATGGAAACCGGCAGGGTCAGCACCAAGCGATCTTCCAAAACCTCAGCGATCTCATGAATATCGACAGAGCACCCAGCAATGCTGGCCCCCGTTGCGAGGGCGGCATGGTCACCAACTGCAAATCCCAGCCCGCCTGTGTTGAGCAAAACCTCTGTGTCCCCTGCGTCCACAGGTGCTGCGAGCGGGGTTGCGCGATGCCAGAGCGGCAGCTGCCATGTCGAGAACACACCGCCCCGCGCCAGTTCTGCCGCACTAGCAAGACCCCGCGCTTCCAGAATTGAGACACATGTTAAGCGGGTGCGCGGCATGGTGCGCAGGGCAATGCGCTGCTCGGCGTCCTTGGTCGCCAACACATCTGTTCGCCATTCCTGCGTCTCAATGAGAGGCCAGCGCAGCGGAAAGGGCCAGAGGTGCGGTGGATCTGCCGGCTCAGACATCCAGACCTCCCTGATTGCGCCGGATGACATTCACGATGAGCCGCTCACCGGCGGGCGTGGCGAGATAATCGCCCACGATCGACGGATCCAAAACGTTGATGATGCGGGTGACAGATTGGCCCGAGTGACCAGACTGACCAGATTGGCCGTCTGAACTGCCCGGGCCATTTCCGGTCATCTCCACCCCAAGCCTGCCACCCCGCCCGCGGCGCAGCGGCAAAATGGCTTCAGGGCCGGCCTCGCCCATAAGCCCAATGCCCTTGGCGAACGGAAAAAGCGTCGGCTGAGAGACCACACCCCCGGAATAGGACCCGCCGGCAAAGCTGCCACCTTTGGCAAAAGCGGTGATCTCACCCGCCTGTCCAAAAGCACCGCCTTTTGCAAAAGCCCCGCCAATGCCAAACAGACTGCCGATGGCACCGCTTAAAACCCCGAAGAGGCCACCACCGCCGCCTCCCTGACCGGCGCCAGAGAAGGCGCGCATCAGCGCATCCTCGATGGGTTTGAAGGCTGTATCAATGAGACGGCTCGCAAGGCTTTGGGCCATGCTGGAGATAGCCCCCGCAAAGCTCTGCCAGCTCAGCTCACCGGATTTGAGCGCATTCTTGAGCGGTCCCGTCAGATCATCAGCCAGCGACTTGGCCATATCCTGAGTGCGTTTAAGGGCCTCGGCCGCAGCCTCCACAGCGGATTTGCCAGCCGCGCCCACGGATTTAACCCCTGCGCCGGCCTTCGTGGCCGATGCCGCGATCTCATCAAGGGTTTGGGCCAAGGTCGCACCGGTGTCCTCCGCCTCCCCATCAGAAGCGCCTGAGGGATCCGTGCCGTTCGCAAGAGCGGCCTGCAGGGCAGTGAGTGCTGCAAGCGG
>NZ_SULI01000054.1 GCF_005518135.1 Shimia litoralis
TCCCTGGGCCAGACGGCCCCGGCGGGCTTCACGCTCAACCCCGACGGCTCGTGGGCCTTCGATCCGACCGACGCCGCCTATCAGCACCTCGCCGCAGGCGCGACGCAGCAGGTCACCATCCCGGTCACCGTGACCGACAAGAGCGGTGCCACCGACACGCAGAACCTTACCATCACCGTCACCGGCACCAATGATGGCCCGGCGGTCAGCGGCCCTGTCACCCTGCCCGGTGGCACCGAGGACACCGCGGTGCAGANTTCGGTCACCGGCCTGAGCGCCAGCCACGGCACAATCACCGGCGATGCGGCGCATGGCTTCACCTTCACGCCGGATGCGAACTACAATGGGGCGGTTCAGCTGAGCTATTCCGTCACGGACGGGCAGGGCGGCACTGTCGCGCAGACCGCCACGATGACACTAGGGGCCACCCCGGATGCGGCTGTGATTACCGGGGTGGGTGCGTCACTCAAAGAGGATGTCGGTGTTGGAACCGGTCTCGGCGACCATGGATTGCTGAGCGCTTACGGCCAATTTCATGTCACTGATCCGGATGGTGCCGCTGAATCGCAGTTTCCAGATATGGGGTTCCAAACCTACTCCGGATCTTTGGGGGGCAGCCTTCAAGTCAATCCGGATGGGCAGTACATTTACCACCTCGCCAACACTATCGTCGATCACCTCAAGACCGGAGAAGAAGCAAAGGACAGCTTTGTTATTCACAGCGTCGACGGGACAACCCATCCGGTGGAGTTCACTGTTGCAGGCACGAATGATGCACCCGTCGTGTATAGCAATCTCGTAACTAAGTTCGAAGGCGAAAATGTATTCAACGGCCATATTTCTGCTGGCGATCTGGACCACGATGATTCAACATCCCTGACATTTACCAGCGGTGCGCCCGTTGCGGGCTTCAATCTGAACAGCGACGGCAGTTATACCTTTGATCCTTCAAATGCTGCCTACCGCGGCATGAATGACGGGGATCATCGGATAATCTCCGTGCCGATCACAGTCACGGATGCGGACGGGTTGAGCAGTACTGGAAGTCTGAGAGTTCAGTTACTTGGACGGAACGATGCGCCAGTCCTATCGTCCGCGACAGCTTCGGCGACCGAGGACGGCAACGCTGTCTCGGGCCAAATGTCGGCAACGGATGTCGATGGCAGCTATTACACGCGGCAATACTCGCTAGGCCAAACAGCGCCTGCTGGCTTTACGCTGAACGCGAATGGCAGCTGGAGCTTTGATCCGACGGATGCCGCCTACCAGCATCTGGCGGCGGGCGCGACGCAGCAGGTGACCATCCCGGTCACCGTAACGGACAAGCAAGGTGCCACCGACACCGAGAACCTCGTCATCACCGTCACAGGTAGCAATGATGGTCCGACCGTCAGCGGTCCCGTTACGCTTCCGGGCGGGACCGAGGATACATCGGTGCAGATCACGGCGGCGCAGCTTCTTGCCCATGCCACGGATATAGACACGGGTGACACCCTTTCGGTGACGGGGCTAAGCGCCAGCCACGGCACGATCACCGGCGACGCGGCTACGGGTTTCACTTTCACGCCGGATGCGAACTACAACGGACCCGTCAACCTGAGTTATACTGTCACCGATAGCCATGGCGGGACAGTCGCACAGACGGCGACAATCGCGCTGGCCGCCCGGAATGACCCAGCCGTCATCAGTGGGACGGACACAGGCGATCTGACCGAAGACAAAAATGTCGGGCCATCTTCTGCACATCCGATTGCCGTTGGTGGAACCTTGATCGTCTCGGATCCTGACGGAGCGACATGGAACCACTTCCATTACTCTATTTGGGGGGAAAACGCTGTATCCGATCCTTTCGGCGGAAGCCTTCACATGGACGGCTATGGAAACTGGCACTATGCGGTGGACAACTCCAATACTGCCGTTCAACGTTTAGCCGCCGGTGAAGAAGGTCATGCCATATATCGGGTGAGCACCGCCGACGGGACGGCGCATCAGATTCAGATCACGGTTCACGGCACCGACGACGCGCCCGTTCTGACGGCGTCAGCGGCCTCGGCGACGGAAGACGGCCAGTCCGTGACGGGCCAGATGTCGGCCACGGATGTCGATCACGGCGACACGCAAACCTATTCCCTGGGCCAGACGGCCCCGGCGGGCTTCACGCTCA
>NZ_SULI01000055.1 GCF_005518135.1 Shimia litoralis
GGCGCGACGCAGCAGGTGACAGTGCCGGTGACGGTCACCGACAGCACAGGTGCAACGGACACCGAGAACCTCGTCATCACCGTGACCGGCACAAATGACGGCCCGGCCGTCAGCGGCCCGGTCACGCTGCCCGGCGGCACCGAGGACACGTCGGTGCAGATCACGGCGGCGCAGCTGCTGGAGCATGCGACGGATGCTGACACTGGAGATCAACTCGCAGTCACTGGCCTGACGGCCAGCCACGGCACGATCACGGGCGACGCGGCAACCGGATTCACCTTCACGCCGGACGCCAATTACAACGGTCCAGTCAGCCTGAGCTACACCGTCACGGACGGACATGGTGGTTCTGTGGCGCAGACCGCAAGCCTGACGCTCGGCGCCGTTGGAGATCCAGCCATCATCGGCGGCGTGGATACAGGCGACGTGACCGAGAACAAAGCCGGTCAGGATATGTCGCCAGACTATGCGCAACCGGGTATGGCAACCCTGGGCCGGGCACAGCTCTATGCCGACGGTCAACTTACTATCCTTGATCCGGACACGGGCGAGAACCAGTTCGACACTCGCGGCAGCATGGGTATGAACTACTCTGGGACCTATGGCGATCTGCGGCTGAACTCAGACGGCTCCTGGCACTATTACGGCGATGCAGGTCACATCCGTGTGACTGGCGGCAGGACTACCACGCGCGGCACGGCGATCGACCAGCTTGGCGAAGGGCAAACGCTGACCGACACGATCACTGTCTATTCCAAGGACGGTACCGCGCATGACATCACGATCACGATCCATGGTAGCAATGACCGCCCTTACTGTTCGTCCGAAGTTGCGCTCACGCCCGGCACCGAGGACACCGCGCAGACGCTCACCAAGGCACAGCTGTTGGCCAACACGGTCGAAGTGGACGCCAATGATGCAGGCAAGCTGTCCATCGCAGGGCTGCGCGCCGATCACGGTTCGATCCGGGACAATGGTGATGGCACCTATACGTTCACGCCTGCGCGCGACTACAACGGCGCGGTTCACTTCACTTATGACGTCAAGGACGCCCATGGCGGCGTGACGCATACGGGGGCAACGACCACGCTTGCCGCCGTCAGTGATGCCGCAATCATCGGCGGCACCGACACCGGCTCTGCTACCGAAGATCATGTCACAGGGCGCATCGTGATCAGCGGGCTGCTGACAGTGAGCGATCCCGACGGCCCTTCGCAGGAACACTTCCAGTACAGCCAGTTCGGAGAGCACGCGATCTCGGATCCGTTTGGCGGCAACTTGCATATCGATTCTGCAGGCAGCTGGAGTTATGTCACGGACAACAGCAACCCTGCCGTTCAGCAGCTGGCAGCCGGGCAGGAAGGGCATGCCACGTATCGTGTTCGCTCTTCCGACGGCACAACGCATCAGATTCAGATCACGATTCACGGGACGAATGACGCGCCGGTTCTGAGTGCGTCGACGGCCTCGGCAACCGAGGACGGTCAGTCCGTGACGGGACAAGTGTCGGGCACGGATGTGGATACGGGCGACGCGCTGGCCTATTCGCTGGGCAGCGCTGCGCCGGCGGGCTTCACGCTGAACCCCGATGGCAGCTGGAGCTTCGATCCGGCCGATGCGGCCTACCAGCATCTCGCCGCAGGCGCGACGCAGCAGGTGACAGTGCCGGTGACGGTCACCGACAGCACAGGTGCGACAGACACACAGAACCTCGTCATCACCGTCACAGGCACCAATGATGGTCCGACCGTCAGCGGTCCCGTTACGCTTCCGGGCGGGACCGAGGACACATCGGTGCAGATCACGGCGGCGCAGCTTCTTGCCCATGCCACGGATATAGACACGGGTGACACCC
>NZ_SULI01000056.1 GCF_005518135.1 Shimia litoralis
GATTTTCCCCGCAATGTATTGCTCAGCAGACATTGGTGCAATTTGCAGCGAACGACCCCTTTCCGCCTTTTGTGCTTTAAACGTACCCCATGCTGCACTGCTCACCAATGTCGTGGAAGGGCTGGAAGCAGCCGTTAGACGGAAGTTGCACCAAGGTCGGCAGTGGGCCGGTCGCAACCTGCCAGGCACCTGGACAGAATTGTGTTTTATCATCTGATCAGGCTATTGACTGCCCATGGCACGGTGAGGCCACAGAGGGAACAAAGGCGGTGTATCCGCCTCTGTCCCCTTTCGAAAAGGGCCTCAAGCGCCAAAAGCTTGCGCCATAAGGTCACCTAAACGCCGGGCGAAATCAGACGGATCCTTTGGGGTTTCCCCTTCAATGATCCGAGCCTGTTCGAACAGGATGTGGGCTGCATCCCCCAGGAGTTCATCAGAGCCGGCCCCGTCCAGTTTTGCACGCTCGGCCAGCTTGCTAATAACTGCATGGGTCGGGTTCAGTTCCAGCACACGCGGAGCGCCGTCCTGCAATTGGCCGTGCCGTTTCAGTAGGCGCTCGAGGTTCACATCCATATCGCCATCATCTGCAATGAGGCAAACGGGGCTATTGGTTAGGCGCTTGGATGGGCGCACATCTTTGACGGTTTCGCCCAACTCAGCTTTGATCACCCCAATCAGTGCCGACAGGTCGGCCTCGTCCGGTTTGTCTTGATCGTCGGTTTGATTGTCTGCCTTGACCTGATCTAGATCGGCGGTACCGCGGGTAATGGACTTGAACGGCTTACCGTCGAATTCGGTGATGTGCTGCAACCAGAATTCGTCAACATGATCAGACAGGAGCAAAACCTCGACACCCTTGGCCCCGAACCCTTCCAAGTGGGGCGACTTGGCCAACTTACCGGCATCTTCACCTGCGATGTAATAGATAGCCTCTTGGCCCTCTTTCATGCGCTCAACATAATCTGACAGGCTGGTGAGCGCGTCGTCACCTGTTGTGTCAAAGCGACAGAGTTCCAGGATGCGGTCCCGCGACGAGGGATCTTCCACCAGGCCCTCTTTGAGAACCGCACCAAAATTGCGCCAGAATTGAGTGTAGTCATCCGCGGCCTTGGTCGCTTTTTTCTTAAGCTCGCTCAGAACCTTTTTCGATACTTGCGTCTTGATTTGTGCCAGCTTCGGATCTGATTGCAGCATTTCCCGCGAAACGTTCAGAGATAGGTCCTGACTGTCCACAACACCGCGCAAAAAACGCAGATAGGCTGGGATCAAATCGGTGGTTGTTTCAGAGATAAAAACGCGGTTCACATAAAGCTGAACGTGGCTTTTTCGTTCTGCATCAAAGAGATCAAAGGGCGGGGTGCTGGGTACAAACAGCAGGCTGGTGTGATTGAGCGTTCCTTCGACCTTGTTATGCATCACATGCCAGGGCGCATCAAACGCGTGCGAACTATGACGGTAGAATTCGCCATATTGCTCTTCGCTGATGTCTTGGGCGGGGCGGGTCCATAGTGCTTCTGCAGAGTTCAGCGTTTCATCACCAAGTTTGATCGGTGAAGTGGTCCTGCTTTTTAGGACAGGTTTGCGGCTTGGCT
>NZ_SULI01000057.1 GCF_005518135.1 Shimia litoralis
CAGAAGCGCCTGAGGGATCCGTGCCGTTCGCAAGAGCGGCCTGCAGGGCAGTGAGTGCTGCAAGCGGCGCTGTCGCATCACCCGCCATTTGCGCGGCTGCCGCGCGCCAGGTCCCGGCCGAGGCGGAAGCTGCAGTTGCCATATCGCTCAGCCCCAAATCGGGAACCGCAAGCGGATTGTCTGCAAAAGCCTCTACAAAGGCGCCCTTGGCTGCGGTGGCGGCTTGGGAGGCTGCGCCTTCAAAGCGGTTTTCCAGAGCGCCAAGATCGAGATCGGCAATGAGAGCAATACGTCGTTNAAGCATGGCTTCTACGCCAGAGATCATACTGTTGGCCGCTTGGAATGCCAGATCCCCAATGGCAGCCGGCAACAAGCCCCAGATTGCCTTGATCGCACCGAAGGCCCCTTCAAAACTGTTCACGGCGCCATTGGCAAACCCAACCACATCCTCGAGAGCAGATTGCATGGTGGCAGCGACGCTGGCCTTGATATCCCCAAAGCCTGCGGCAACCGAGGCGCCAAAACTGCCCGCGGCAAGCGTCATGCGCTCCCAGACCTCGCTTGCCAGATCGCCCAGAAGCGCCATGGCATTGCCAAACCCGCCTGCGCCGGCGACAAGCCGCGTGAACTGATGCGCCAACTCACCCGCACCCACAATCAGCGCGCCAATCCCGGTGCGAATGAGCGCGCCGCGCAGAACAACCAGGGCTGTGGCAAGCCCCCTGACAGAGAGAGCGGCCTTGCCAAGGCCCAGAACCCAGCGTCCCGCCAGAAACCCGACGAATGTGCCTGCGTAGGTCGTCAGTCGGGCGATATTGTCAAAGAGTGCTGTGATCGCCTGACCGAGTGGCCCTGTGCGACGGCCCATCACCGCCATGGCATTGGCCACAGCTTCCAAGGCAGGCGCTGCAGCCACCGCCAGCTGGTTTGACAGCCCGCGCCAGATGAGACCCAGGCGGGAAATGGCATCATTGGTGCGTTCGATCTGATCGGCATCTTGTTCTGAGACCAGAACACCGAAGGCACGCACATCGTCTGTGGCCCGGCGCAAAGTGGCCGTGTCGATCCGGCTCATGGCGATGGAGCCTTCCTCGCCAAAAAGCTGGCCTGCGACTGCGGCGCGTTCTGCCACCGGTACAAACTTCTCGATGGCCGCATTAATGGCGCCAACGCGTTGATCAAGCGGCAAGGCGATCAGGTCCGTGGCCGAGAGCCCCAAGCGTTCCAGTGCATCGGCAGCAGGACCACTTCCCGCGGCCGCCTGGCTGAGACGACGTGTGAGATCCTTGGTGGCTTGCTCAATGCCCGACATAGACACGCCCGCCAGATCACCCGCGCGCTCCAGTGTCTGGATCGAGGCCACAGTGGTGCCGAGCGATTGGGCCAGCTTGGCCTGCGCATCCACGGACTGAAGCCCCGAGCGCACCATGGCCACGCCCGCCGCAGCGGCAGCGGCTACGGCGGCAGCAGCCGCCACCTTCACACGGCGCGAAAACGCCGCCATGCGCTTATTGGCAGCCTCCA
>NZ_SULI01000058.1 GCF_005518135.1 Shimia litoralis
CAGAAGCGCCTGAGGGATCCGTGCCGTTCGCAAGAGCGGCCTGCAGGGCAGTGAGTGCTGCAAGCGGTGCTTGCGCATCACCAACCATTTGCGCCGCTGCCGCGCGCCAGGTCTCGGCGGAGGCTGTGGCCGCACTCGCCATACCCGTCAGCCCCAAATCCGGCACCGCAAGCGGATTGTCCGCAAAAGCTTCTGCAAAGGCGCCCTTGGCTGCGGTAGCAGCTTGGGAGGCTGCGCCTTCAAAGCGGTTCTCCAGGCCGCCGAGATCGAGATCGGCAATGAGAGAAATGCGCCGCTCAACCCCAAGCGCGTCCAGACCGGCATTCACACCGCCGATAAATNATGCCAGATCGCCAATGGCGGCCGGCAATAAACCCCAGACGGCCTTGATCGCGCCGAAGGCCCCTTCAAAACTGTTCACGGCGCCATTGGCAAACCCAACCACGCCCTCGAGAGCAGATTGCATAGCTACCGCGACACTGGCCTTGATGTCATTAAAACCCGCTGCGACCGAGGCACCAAAACTGCCCGCGGCAAGCGTCATGCGCTCCCAGACCTCACTTGCCAGTTCGCCCAGAAGCGCCATGGCGTTGCCAAACCCACCTGCACCGGAGACAAGCCGTGTGAACTGATGCACCAACTCTCCCGCGCCGACAATCAGCGCGCCAAGCCCCGTGCGAATGAGCGCGCCGCGCAGAACAACCAAGGCTGTCGCAAGCCCCCTGACAGAGAGAGCTGCTTTCCCAAGCCCCAACACCCAGCGTCCCGCGAGAAACCCGACAAATGTGCCAGCATAACTCGTCAAGCGCCCGATATTGTCAAAGAGGGCTGTGATCGCTTGACCAAGCGGCCCTGTGCGACTGCCCATGACCGCCATGGCATTGGCCACAGCTTCCAAGGCAGGTGCTGCGGCCACCGCCAGCTGGTTTGACAACCCGCGCCAGATGAGCCCCAGACGCGAGATGGCATCATTGGTGCGTTCGATCTGATCGGCATCTTGTTCTGAGACCAGAACACCGAAAGCGCGCACGTCTTCCGTGGCCTGGCGCAAGGTTGCCGTGTCGATCCGGCTCATGGCAATTGAGCCTTCCTCGCCGAAAAGCTGGCCCGCCACGGCGGCACGCTCTGCCACCGGCACAAATTTTTCGATGGCCGCATTAATGGCGCCCACCCGTTCATCAAGCGGCAAGGCGATCAGGTCGGTGGCCGAGAGCCCCAAGCGTTCCAGCGCATCGGCGGCAGGTCCACCACCTGCGGCTGCCTGGCTCAATCGGCGTGTGAGGTCCTTGGTGGCTTGCTCAATGCCCGACATGGAGACCCCTGCCAGATCACCGGCTCGTTCCAATGTCTGGATTGAGGCCACGGTGGTGCCGAGCGATTGGGCCAGCTTGGCCTGGGCATCCACGGACTGAAGCCCCGAGCGCACCATGGCCACGCCCGCCGCAGCGGCAGCGGCCACGGCGGCAGCAGCCGCCACCTTCACACGGCGCGAAAACGCCGCCATGCGCTTATTGGCAGCCTCCA
>NZ_SULI01000059.1 GCF_005518135.1 Shimia litoralis
AAGCATAACGACTGAGCGGGTCAAATCTCGGTGACAATACCGGGTCAGTTCTCAGTGACATTCAACAGGTGATATCGCCGAGCGCATGAAGGACATCGGGGACGAGCCTCAATAGGCCACCCACTCATATCCGTGGTTGCCCTCGTGATCTTCCCATTCAACACCAACGCCTCGCCGCCAATTTGACGAAAAGCAACGACGCGATGGTAGAACCCATTGCGGGGCGGCCGCAGGCGTGGTGCGCTGCCAACTAAATTCGCCCCGCGTGCCATAGGTGCCCAGGTGCATATTGTAACTTTCTGAGCAATCGTCATCGCGGCCACGTTCACGATGGCTATAGTGGCGTACGTCCCATACGCGGATCGAGCGCACGAAATCGAACTCCAAGCCGCTAATGTCGACATCAGCACGACCCTCCACGACCTGGGCCAGGATGACCTGAGCAAAACCCACGTCGGCCTGAACACTTGTCTGCCAAACACGAGGAACCGTGCTTTGAAGAGGACCCAGTTCCGCCACACCCATCGGACATCGCCAAATCTGCAACGGCGGCTCGATCGGCCAAGGCGTGATCCGCCTGATGAATACGGCACGAGCATGCGCACATTCTGCTGAAGCTGGCCATCCACCAGCAAGGCAAAGCAGAATAGCACAATCAACTTGATAGGCCTTTGCCGCCTGTGGAGCGGTGCCGAAAATCAAAGCTAGGGCTAAGCCGCTAAGCCAGTTGCGGATGATTTTGAGCGCCATTTCAATATATACCTCCCGACTACAGTACAGTAATATTGGTTAGTTTCACTCAACTTCCTCCTTCACACCATATGCGAGCATACACTTTGTGATGCTCGCGCGCGTTTTGTGGAATATATTCCGTAGAGCAATTCTTGTGATCTGGCCGAATACAGGCCATGAAATTACGGGACCGAGTAGGGTTAAATGTCCGGAATCTAAGAAATTCCAAAGGATTGAGCCAAGAACAATTAGCTTTAGCTGCTGAAGTGGATCGCAGCTATATCAGCGAGATCGAGCTCGCCAAAAATTCAGCGTCAATCGATGTGCTGGAGCGGATCGCGGATGCTCTCGACGTCGATCCCAAGGAATTGTTTAACGAGAGGGGCTAGTTTTGCCCGAATTTGAGAATATTCGCGCAACGGCCGAAGCCATCGGCCTCATTACGTGCATCAAGACAGGCGAAGAAATAGGTCTGCTGTACCGGTGGGATAATGGCGAGACGCAGGCCGCGATGTATAAAGACGGCTTGGCTGTTTCGCCAACATTCCAAAACCAAGCGACTAGACCGGACCTTAGTGCAAAGCGCGGCTAATGGCCGGAAAGAGCCCAAATTGCATGTTTTCTGTGCCGCAGCGAAAGTCAGGTTTAAGAAAGCTGATGGGACCATCA
>NZ_SULI01000006.1 GCF_005518135.1 Shimia litoralis
TTGTATCCATTCAATCGGGTTGGATACATCTTAGCACGCTGTCCGAATTTGCCGGACCACTTCAGACAAACGGTACAGCACGGTTTTTCCTAAGCCTGTTTGCGTTTCTATACGCGATGTTCTTTTTCTTGCCGATGCGCACATCCGTATTTTCCCAACTCTTGTCCTATACAGCGCTTGAGCCAGCATTTCAGGACAAGCTGAACCATCGAATTATTTCCGTTAGCCGGGCAACCATCAAAGGGTCTCTTTTGATCGGCATGATCCAAGGCGCGCTCGGAGGAATGGGGTTCTGGTTGGCTGGTTTTGAAGGCGCCATTTTCTGGTCCGTCATCATGGCGATATTGGCGGCTATCCCTGCGGTTGGGGCCACTCCGGTTGTCCTTGGTGGTGCGATATTCTTGGGCATCGAAGGAGAAACGACAAAAGCGATCATATTGGCGATGTGGGCGGTGATGGTGGTTGGGTCGATTGACAATGTGCTGCGACCAAGGCTGGTTGGTAAAGATGCTGATATGTCGGACTTGTGGATATTTGTCAGCACATTGGGTGGCCTTAGCACATTCGGTCCTGCGGGCTTGGTATTTGGCCCTGTGTTTGCGGGCATATTCATCACGATTTGGACCGAATTATCCGCCCCCAAAGCCATCGCAGACAACCATGCCCCCTCGGAAAGTCAAAACACGAGCAGCACCCACAAGCCCCCCGGGCAAAGCGGTCTGCGATTGACTGCGACAAAAACCGAAATGGAACAGGAGCTGGCCGACCTGAAACGCCAATTAGGTGACCGAGACACCTAACGAAATTGCATCGCATGGATCATACGTGCGCCAAATTCGTAATATGCTGTTTTCAATTGCGTGAAACGTTCGTCATATGCGGGCGTGATCTCAAGCGGCATGGCGGATGTGTCCCCAGCAAGCAGAGCCCGAGCTGCACCCCGCCCTAAGACTGTTCCGGGGCCGATGCCACGCCCCGAATACCCCATCAAACAAAGCGCATTTGCATCAAACGCGATGGCCTTTGGAATATGATCCGCCGTCATCGCGATGTCTCCACTCCAGAGATACGCCAAAGGTTGGTCTTTAAGTTGCGGAAATCGCTGGGAAAGCATGCGTTTCGCCCAAGACGTATGAATATGGTCGCCAAGGCGTGTCGGTTGCCCCATGGCCCCAAATACAAAACGACCTTCTGCATCTTTCCGAAATGATGACATAATCAACGCGGTGTCCCAGCACCCTTCGGAATTTGGCAAAATATCCTGAAGGATATGATCTGGCAAAGGCTGTGTTGCCATTTGAAAATAGCTCACACGCGTAGAGCGATGCGGCGTGTGATTGGCGATATCTTGGTGGTATGCATTTGTGGCAATCAAGATTTTATCTGCGTAAACAGTACCCTGCGGCGTCTTAACGATCCATCTACCATCCTGCGAGGAAAGAGCTTTCGCCGGTGACATGGTGAAAATCTGCGCCCCGGCCTCGGCAGCGACCCGCGCAAGCCCCTGAACGTAAGAAAGGGGCTGAATGGTCCCTGCCCGCGCATCATGCAGTGCGCCGGAAAATGCCGAACTTCCGGTGCGCTTGATCGTTTCAGCGGCATCAAGCAGCGTCACAGGAGCCTGCCGACATTGTTGTTGTGCAAAGCGCATCTGCAGGTCCCGCAGTCCTTTTGAACTGTGGGCGCAATGCAATGTCCCGTTGCGTGTGGCGTCACATTGAATGTCATGTTTTGCGATCAAGTCGAACACGACATCCGGTGCGTCGGCCAGTGCCAAGTTCAACCGATCCCCTTGGGATTTTCCAAGACTGTGACAGACCGCATCTGGAGGCAGCCAAAGTCCGGCGTTGACTAGGCCGACATTTCGCCCCGACCCGCCGTGCCCAATTGTTTGCGCCTCGACAAGCGCCACAGACGCCCCTTGGGCGCGGGCTTCAATGGCTGCAGAGCATCCCGAAAACCCACCACCCACAATGGCAAAATCTACATGAATATCACCGACCAGTAAATTGAATTTCATATATTCTTTTGATGTGTCATTCCACAAACACTGCGCCATCTATCCCCCATATATTTGAACACAGCGCACACCTTGGTGCGATTCAAATCGAGATTAGACACAAGTGTTTAGAGTGCAATCATAAAACGTCGATCACGTACTACCCAAGCGCATATCCAGCGCCGCGGACTGTCCGCAAAGGATCGTCGCCGCCATGCAAACACAGCGCTTTGCGCAAACGGCCGATATGAACATCCACCGTGCGGCTATCGACATAAATATCGCGCCCCCAGACCCGATCAAGCAATTGCTCGCGCGACCAGACACGTCCAGGTTTTTCCATGAACGTCGACAACAACCGAAACTCTGTTGGCCCAAGCTTTAGCGCACTATCCGAGCGCGTGACGCGGTGTGTTTCTGCATCCAGGACGATGTCTTCATAGGTCAGACGTTGCCCCACTGACGCTGGCCGCACACGGCGCAACTGGTTGCGCACACGCGCCATCAATTCCAGCACGGAATACGGTTTTACGACATAATCATCCGCGCCGGTTTCAAGCCCCCGCACGCGATCCACTTCTTCGGACCGCGCCGAAAGCATAATCACCGGAATACCGGACGTCTGGGGTTTGGTTTTCAGGCGACGGCATATTTCGATGCCCGAAATGCCCGGCAACATCCAATCCAAAACGATGATATCTGGCATAACTTCTTGCACCAGCAGAAGCGCTTCGTCGCCGTCAGCAGCACTCACCACCTCAAATCCTTCGGATTGAAGGTTATAAGAAAGAACTTCGCGTTGTGCCGGTTCGTCTTCGACAACAAGAACGGTGGGATGATCGTGGGCCATAATAAGATCGTGCCTTGTTTAGTCTGCGATATGCAATTCGGGTTTGTAATGGTCATCCTTGGGGCGGATGTCATCTGGCATGCTACCAGTCACGAGATAGATGACCTGTTCTGCGATCGAAGTGACGTGATCGCCCATACGTTCGGTATTTTTTGCGATAAAGTGCAGATGCATACACGGTGTAATATAGCGTGGATCTTCCATCATGAATGTCAGAAATTCACGGAATAACGCGTTGTACATCTGATCGATATCATGATCGCGCGCCAAAATATCGTGTGCAAGTTCGACATCACGCTGAATATAGGCGTCCAACGCATCTTTGAGCATCAGCTGAACTTCGCGTGCCATCCGGCGCAAGGCACCCCGCGCGCCTTCAACGGGGGTCATATGCACCAGAACCGACGTGCGCTTGGCCATGTTCTTGGCATAATCCCCGATACGCTCAAGGTTGCCAGAGATTTTCATCACCGACAGAGCCACACGCAAGTCAACGGCTGCAGGCGAGCGCAGCGCGATGAGCTTGATGCATTCATCGTTGATCAGTTCTTCGAGCGCATCAATCGCTTTGTCTGCGTTGCGCACCTGTTCGGCCAGCTCTTCGTCACGGTTCTTGAGTGACTTTGAGGCGTCCAAAATGGCCTCTTCAACGAGCCCGCCCATTTTCATGATGTGCGCCTGAATTTGCTCTAGCTCACGATCAAACGAGGAAACAATGTGATTGTCATTCATGGTGTCTACTCCGTTACCCGATCCGCCCAGTGATGTAGCTTTCTGTGCGTTCATCCTGTGGGGTCGTGAAAATGTTTCCGGTGGCGCCGTATTCAACAAGGTGACCCAAGTGGAAAAAGGCGGTCTTTTGGCTGACGCGGGCGGCCTGTTGCATAGAGTGCGTGACAATCACCACCGAATACTGGTTGCGCAGTTCATCAATCAGCTCTTCAACCTGTGCTGTTGCGATCGGATCCAGTGCAGAGCACGGCTCGTCCATCAACAAAACTTCTGGCTCCGTAGCGATGGCACGCGCAATACACAGACGTTGCTGCTGCCCCCCCGAGAGACCTGTGCCGGGTGCATGCAAGCGGTCTTTGACCTCGTTCCAGATGGCACCGCGACGCAGAGATTTCTCGACGATCTCGTCCAAATCCGCTTTTGACTTGGCCAGCCCGTGAATACGTGGGCCATAGGCAATATTGTCATAGATCGACTTTGGAAACGGGTTCGGCTTTTGAAAGACCATGCCGACCTTGGCGCGCAACTGTACAGGATCGACCTTTTTGTCATAGATGTCTTCGCCATCCAGAATGATGTCGCCTTCGACGCGACAAATATCAATGGTGTCATTCATCCGGTTCAAACAGCGCAGGAACGTCGATTTCCCGCATCCCGAGGGGCCAATAAAGGCCGTCACGGTTTTGGATTCGATTTCGATATCAACGTCTTTGATGGCATGGGTGTCGCCATAGTAGACCTGCACTTTTTTTGCAGAAATCTTGATGTCTTGTTGTTCCACTTGGGCCCCCAAACTTGGTGCGTCATACATGGTTGATGTTCCTCAACTTACCAGCGGCGTTCAAACCGGCGGCGCAGGATCACTGCGATGGTATTCATTGTGACGAGGAAAAGAAGCAGAATGATAATGCCTCCCCATGCTCGTTCGTAAAAGGCGGGGTCTGCGCGTTTGGCCCATTCATAGATTTGCGCGGGCATGGCAGAGTTGGGCGACAAGAGGCCTTCGCCAATCGACGTCGGCGCATTGCTGGCAATAAAGCCAATCATCCCGATCAACAGCAACGGGGCCGTTTCGCCAAGGGCCTGCGCAAGACCAATGATCGTTCCGGTCAGGATACCAGGTGCTGCCAAAGGCAACACGTGGTGAAACACCGATTGCATTTTGCTGGCCCCGACGCCCAATGCAGCGTCACGAATGGACGGGGGCACAGATTTCAACGAGGCACGGGTCGAAATGATGATCGTGGGCAAGGTCATCAATGTCAGCACAAGCCCCCCGACCAAAGGTGCAGATTGCGGCAAGTGCATATAGTTGATGAACACCGCCAGACCCAGAATACCAAACACAATGGATGGCACCGCCGCGAGGTTTGAAATATTCACCTCGATAATATCAGTCCAGATGTTTTGCGGTGCGAATTCTTCAAGATACATCGACGCGGCCACACCGATCGGCAAAGCCAAGGCCAGAACCACCAGCATCATAAACAGTGACCCCATCATCGCGACCCCGATACCGGCGGCCTCGGGGCGCTGGTCTGATGCATCCGCACCGATGATAAAGTCGATGTTGAAGGTCTTGAACAGAACGCCTGCTGCACGCAATTGATCTACAAAATCAAGCTGCGCCGAAGTGATGTTTTTGTCATTGGCAATCGAGTCCCGAGTGACACGACCCTTGAGATATCCATCGACGCGGCTGTTTGCCAAGAACCGGAATTCGACGGTTGTGCCAATTTTATCCGGATTTTCGATCACGAAGTCTCGGAGTTGAGACGCCGCGGACTTGGACAACAACTTTGCCATATCTTTGGTCTTAAGCGCCGTCTCGATGCCTTCGGCGTCAACGGTGGTCTGGAAGGCACCTTTGATGATCGGGGCATAGCCAAAGGTGCTGACCTTTTTGATTTTCTCCAGATCGCGCGTGCCGGATTTATCCAGCTTGGATTCAAGCAGTTCCACATTCATCGTGATGAACGTTTGCTGAAATGCACCAAGGCCTTTGCCAAAGATGGTTACCATCAAGGTCACCAGCATGATCAGACCAATTGCGATGGCCACCATGCCATAGGCTTTAAAGCGCGCCTCGGCGGCATTGCGTTTCTTGGTGCGCGCATCATGCGCATAAAGCGACGATGTCGGCACAGCAGAAGAGTGAGAAGTATCGGTCATTCGTACTGTTCCCGGTATTTGCGCACAATATACAGCGCGAGCACATTCAAGCCCAAAGTAAGGACAAAGAGGGTCAGCCCAAGCGCAAAGGCCACAAGCGTCTCGGGGCTGGCAAAGTCACCATCTCCGGTCAACTGGCTGACGATGCGGGTGGTGATTGTGGTCATCGATTCCAAAGGGTTCACCGAGAACTTGGCAATCGCCCCTGCCCCCATCACCACGATCATGGTTTCGCCAATCGCGCGGCTCGCAGCCAACAGGATGGCCCCCACAATCCCAGGAAGTGCCGCGGGGACAACAACCTGCCGGATGGTTTCCGACTTGGTCGCGCCCAAACCCAGTGATCCGTCACGCATGGATTGAGGCACCGCATTGATAATGTCATCGGACAATGAGGACACAAACGGGATCAGCATAATGCCCATCACAATACCTGCGGTCAGAACCGAGGTTGCGCCGCTCATCCATTCGACACCCAACAGCCCGTTGTCGCCTTGACCAAAGACTTTGACCAACAAGGGGCCCACAGTCAAAAGCGCAAACAAACCGTATACAATGGTCGGAATACCCGCGAGAATTTCAAGCAAAGGTTTGGCAAAGGATCGTGTTTTTGACCCTGCGTATTCCGAAAGATAAATGGCGGCAAACAGCCCCACAGGCACAGCAACCAACAAGGCAATAAACGAAATATACAGCGTGCCCCACAGAAGCGGCAGAATAGACAATTCCGAGTCGCCGCGAAAGTTCGGCGCCCATGTGGTGCCAAAAAAGAAGTCAGTCCAACGGTGCAACCCAAAGAAGTTCACCGATTCAAACAACATCGACAGGACAATGCCGATCGTGGATAGGATGGCGATTGATGCGGCGGCCATCAGAATGACGAGAATGGCCCGCTCCACAACGTTTCTGGCGCGGTATTCAGCCGTACAATGGCGCAGCGCATTTATGAACCCAGCCACAGCCACAAGACAGATCACAATGGTAAGTGCCATGTTCCCCGTGGCGTTTAACGTGCGATACCGTTGCGCCGCCCTAAGAACCTCTGGGCGCACATCTTGACCCAAGGCGACACCAACATCTCCAAGGCGCGCGCGCAAGTCGGTGAATTCGGACCGCACTGAATTTGCTTCAGATGCGCTCATCGCGCCTTTTTCAACCGCGACGTCCAACCCCTCGGCCACACGGCGCACATCAGACATCACAAGTCCGGTGGTGGTGTTTTCGGGGATCAACTCGGGGGGGATCATTGCCGACACAGCGCGATCGATCAGCATAGGTTGCGCGAGCAACCAAACAATCAAAACCCCAAAGGAAGGCACAAGCACAGACAGGGCCACGTTGGCCCCGTAATAGTTTGGCAAAGAATGCAATTTACGGCTGTCACCGCCTGCGGATTTCAGGGCACGCTGGCGCCCCATGATAAATCCGAGAGCTGCGAGGCCAAGAATGATAAGGACGAGCCAGAGAACGGGCATGGACGAACCGCCGAGAGTTAAAGGAAAGGTGCAGGCGGCACGAGGGAGCGCCACCTGCGGTAAGCCGAAGCTTACATGTTTGAGCCGAGGATTGCTTCGTCAGCAACGGCATTCTGTGTGTCAGACAGTTCTGGGTCAGCGACCAAACCGTATTCGGACAACGGACCATCTGGACCAGCGATTTCATCAGCGATGAAAAACTCTGCGTATTCTTTCAGGCCTGGGATCACGCCGATGTGGGCTTTCTTGACGTAGAAGAACAACGGACGCGACACAGGATATTCACCAGTCGAGATCGACTCTGTCGAAGGCACGATGCCGGACATGGTTGCAACCTGAAGCTTGTCAGTGTTGTTTTCATAGAAAGCCAGACCAAACACGCCGATGCCGTCTTTGTTGCTTTCGATACGGGCCAGAGTTTCTGTATAGTCGCCGTCGATGTCGACCGAACGACCATCTGTGCGCAGGCTGATACAGGCTTTCTCAGCGGCTTTCTTTTTCTTCTTGGCTGTGTCGCCTTCGGCGTGGGCCAGAATGTGTTCAAATGCGCCTGTGGCTTCACAGCCGGCCAAGATCACTTTGTCTTCGAAGACTTCGCGAGTACCGTGCTTGGTGCCCGGGATGAACGCTTGGATGTCTTGTGCTGGGAAGTTCGGGTTCACATCAGCCCAAGTTTTGGCTGTGTTTTCGACCATCTTGCCGTCAACCATAACTTTGTCAGACAGCGCAAGGAACCAATCCGTTGGGGTGAATTCAAAGTTGTTGCCGTTGAGGTCGGACGCGAACACGATCCCATCATATCCGATGCGCACTTCGATGATGTCGGTCACACCGTTCTCAGCGCATTTCTTGATTTCTTTGTCTTTGATTTTGCGCGATGCGTTTGCAACGTCGATTGTGTTTTCGCCAACACCTTCACAGAAGCGCTTCAGACCAGCGGAAGAGCCACCTGATTCAACAACGGGGGTCGGGAAATCAAAGTTCTCGCCAAAGGCTTCAGCAACGATAGAAGCGTAAGGCAGAACGGTCGACGAACCAGCAACCTGAACTTGGTCACGAGCAGCAGCGGAAGTGGCAGCAACGGCGGCGATGGCCAGAGCCGAGGCGGTCAGTTTGACGGACATTGATGTAACTCCATGATTGTGACCTTCTTCGTGAAGGTCTTGGGAGCGTGCTAAGAGCCGCTGGCAAAGCTTTTGTGACGAGTGTGTAACACTTTCATGACAGACGCGGCCTACATCAGAAAAATATTAACTTTTGGGCAGAATTACTGTGAAAGTGCTGCCGCCATCCAAGGTGCTTTCTACCTTAAGGCGTCCGCGGTGACGATTCAGGATGTGTTTTACAATCGCCAGCCCCAAACCTGTGCCGCCCATTTCTCGCGATCTATGGGAATCGATCCGATAAAACCGCTCGGTCAGGCGCGGAATATGAATGGGATCAATACCCGGGCCATTGTCTGTCACCGAAATCAAAAAGGCCGGCTGCGCCAACACAGCATCGCGCCGCGTCTCCGAACAGGATACTTTGACCTCGGTCCCCTGCCCGCCATATTTCAGGGCATTCTCGATCAAATTGGTAAACACCTGCATCATCTGATCAGAATCTGCCGTGATCAGATTGGGCATTTCCGGCGCCGCATACAAAATCTGGCCACCATTTTCCTCAGCCACAGTGCTTAAATTACGAATAGCTGACCGGATCAAAGCATCAATGTCCAACGGTGTCGTTGGGCGCATACGCGCGTCTTCTTCCACTCGGCTAAGCGATAGCAGGTCACCAACAAGGCGATTCATGCGACTGGCCTCGCTGGCCATGATATTCAAAAATCGATCATGTGCCTGAGGATCATCCCGCGCGGGGCCCTGCAATGTTTCGATAAATCCCAGAATGGCCGTAAGCGGTGTGCGCAATTCGTGACTGACATTTGCAACAAAATCCCTGCGCATCTGATCCGCCTGCTGAAGGTGGGTCACATCGGTAAAGCACATCAACACGCCCTCCACCGTCTCTGTGTGCACCACGGACAACGTCACATCATACCGCACTTGGTGCGGGCCATCACTGTGGTGGTAGATCGCGCGTTGTGGCTTGCGCGACTGGATACACGTATCCAGTGCATCGATCAGGTTGGGTTGACGAAACACCAGCACAAACGGACGTTCATCCGCTGCTTTTGCGTTTAAGGTCACAGCGGGCGCATTTGCACCCAAGATGCGTGCATCCAGCCCCACAAACACGGCTGGCATTGGCACAGCATCAAGAAAAGATTGTACTGGAGATATTGTCATAGCACGGCCCACACATTGCCTTTGCCCAACACTTCCCGAGCAAGGGCATTTTGTAAACCTGTAATGAAGACTGTGTTACCAAAACTTCACAAACCGCATTAACTGTTACTTATCAGCTAATTAGATTCACAAAGTTCATCCAATCAACTTGTCTCTGCAGAAAGCGGGCGCAGTCCACTACGAAAGCGCCGCATATTTTCCTGATAATGCAACGCACTGGCGCGCAGGCCGTTTATGGCAGCTTCATCCAGTTCCCGCACCACTTTTCCAGGGGTGCCCATCACCAACGATCCATCCGGAATGACTTTGCCTTCGGTGATCAACGCACCAGCTCCGATAAGACAGTTCTTCCCAATTACGGCCCCGTTCAAGATGGTCGCGCCCATACCAACCAGACTGTTGTCGCCAATGGTACATCCATGCAGCATCGCCTTGTGCCCGATGGTACAGCCCGCCCCGATCGTCAGAGGAAACCCGATATCCGTATGCATGACGGTGCTTTCCTGAACATTGCTTCCGGCGCCAACTCGGATTTCTTCGTTGTCACCGCGCAGCGTACACCCGAACCAGACCGATGCCGCTTGTTCGATCACAATCGACCCAATCAAATTTGCGTCTGGCGCCACCCATGTATCCTCTTCAAGCACGGGCGCTGTATCGTCCAAAGCGTACAATGGCATTATGACATCTCCTCGAATTCAGATTGCAGCGACCGGACATGGGTCTGCAAGGCAGGTTGTTGTTCGCGCCGCATGCGCTCCGCGCTGATAATGGTTTTCAGATGGGCTTCGGTGGCATCAAGATCGTCGTTGACCAACACATAATCATACGCCCCCCAGTGGCTGATCTCGTCCCAGCTCTTTTGCATCCGTTTGCTGATGACGTCCTCGCTATCTTGTGCGCGCGCCACCAATCGGCGATGCAGCTCTGAAATTGATGGAGGTAAAATAAAAATCGACAGCGCATGTTTGCCAAGATCGGAATTGCGAATTTGCTGTTCGCCCTGCCAGTCCACATCAAACAACACGTCCTGACCGGAATTGATCGTTTTCTTAACGGGGCCAGCCGGCGAGCCATAAAAATTGCCGAACACGTGCGCATGCTCAAGCATATCGCCATCGGTGACTTGTTTGCGAAAGTCGTCCTCGCTCAAAAAATAGTATTCGCGCCCGTGTTCTTCGCCCGTCCGCGGTGCACGTGTGGTGGCCGACACCGAAAAGCTCAGGCTCGGGTCCCACTGCATCAAGCGGCGCGCCAATGTGGATTTTCCAGCCCCCGAAGGCGACGACAGAATGATTAAAAGGCCACGTCTGTTTGTCATTTCCATTATTCCACGTTTTGAACCTGTTCACGCAACTGATCTATGACTGCCTTAAGATCCAACCCGATACGGGTCAGGTCTACGGATTGAGACTTAGAGCATAACGTGTTGGCTTCTCTATTAAATTCTTGCATGAGAAAATCAAGCTTGCGCCCCACAGGGCCTGTGCTGGCCATGAGATCATGCGCTGCATCGACATGCGCGCGCAACCGATCCAGTTCTTCCATCACGTCGGATTTGACCGCCAGCATCGCCAGTTCCTGCGCCACGCGCGCCTCGTCCGCACCATCGGCATTCTCAAGCACCCGCGCGAGATTGCTCCGCAACTGGGCCGCGACATCATCCCGACGCGCAAGGGCCGCTGCTTGGGCCGCTTGGGTCAGCGCGGCAATTTGGGTCAGCTGGTCGTTCAAAACGCGCTCAAGGGCGTCTCCCTCGCTTTGACGCATCTGCAAAAAACTGGCCAGCAGCGTTGGAAATTGCGCAAGGATCGCCTTGGACAACGCTTTGGTATCATTTTCAGAACTGGCCGTATCCAAGACGCCGCGCAACGCCAAAAGATCGCTTGCCTTAGAGGGCGCCAAGGATATTCCGCGATCCATGGCCTGAGTTTCCACCTCGTTCATGGCATCAAGCACAGCAGACAACTGCGCCGCATTTAGAACCAGCGCACCGTCTTCCTCTTCGCGCTGCACCCGAAGCACCAAAGACACAGATCCGCGTGCCAATGCCTTGCCCAGATCGCGCCGCAGGGCAACCTCAAGACCTTCAATCCAGTCGGGCACGCGCAGGCGCAGATCAAGCCCCTTGGCGTTCACACTGCGGATATCCCAAGCCCAGCTAAAGCCGTCAGACGTGCCGCGAAGGGCAGAAAAACCAGTCATTGAGTGCAACAAAGTGGGCTCCTGTGTGTTGGTGCACAGTCACCTAATGCGAATATGGGGGTTGGTGCAAGGCGCACCACCGGATCATTGCCAAGAGGTTAACCACTTACGCAGGTTTTTCCCTAAAATTCGTGGAAATATGGAATATTAAGGAAGTGTTAAGACCTGAATGTCTGCGACTGATCCGACATCACCCAATCACCGCAACGCATGGTCCGCACGTAAGTTTGTAGTTTTTCGTGCAACTGGGCGTTTTTGCTCCACCCGAACTTGCGCGACAATGAGTGAGGTAAAGATCATGTGGACGACTGGCGCGAAAACCTTGGTATCTCATCCACGCCGTTCTGCGGCGCTGGGAGAAATCGAGGCCTACTGGCAGGCCTTGCGCCAAGACGGCCACGTCCCTGCCCGCGCAGATGTCGACCCGCGCGGATTACAGCGCGCATTATCCCATGCCTTTATCTTGGAACGCATGGCACCGGGCATGGCGCGGGTGCGGGTGTCCGGCCAATCGGTCAATCAAGTGCTGGGCATGGATATGCGCGGCATGCCAATTTCGTCTTTGTTCACCGCAGGCGCCCGAGACGGCTTTCGCGACATTCTGGAACAAGTGTTTTGCGGCCCATCAATGGCGACGCTTCGATTGACAAGCCGACAAGGATACCTGCGCGCACCGCTAGAGGCCGAGATGATGATGTTGCCATTGCGCGGAAGCCGTGAAGATGTCACGCGCATATTGGGCGGATTGGTGGTGAACGGGGACATCGGCCGCGACGCCCGCAGGTTCGACATCAAAAACAGCTTTGCGCGCAGACTTGGGGTGCCAAACGATCCTCCTCACGAAATCGCCCAAGACACACAGCATTCACACATAATTTCATTGGATGACACACGGTTCAAGCCGACAAAAGCCGCACACCTGCGGGTGCTCATGTCGGAAACCTAAGACCTCGGCACGCATGCATACAGCACCGAGGCAAGATGGCCTGCAAGGCAAGGAACATTTGGACATGGCATCCTTGCCTTGCAGGTTTTTTGATCGACCTTAGACCGCTTGGGCCAAGCGTGTTTGACGCAAAGCAGACAGTTCTTCTGCAACAAGGAACGCCAACTCGAGCGATTGCGACGCGTTCAGGCGCGGATCGCACGCGGTGTGGTAACGGTCAGACAGGTTTTCTTCGGTCACCGCACGCACGCCACCGGTACACTCGGTCACGTCCTGGCCAGTCATTTCAAAATGAACACCGCCCGGCACGGTTCCTTCGGCCTTATGCACGCCAAAGAATTCCCGTACTTCACGCAGAACACTTTCGAACGGACGGGTTTTATACCCTGTCGCTGACTTGATCGTGTTGCCATGCATTGGGTCACATGTCCAAAGCACGTTCGCACCTTCTTCTTGCACTGCTTTGACCAAGCGTGGCAAATGCTCGCCAACTGATCCGGCCCCAAAACGGGCGATCAAGGTCAAACGCCCTGCTTCGTTTTCCGGGTTCAGCTTGGCCATCAGCACCTTAAGGTCTTCGGCCGTCGTCGTTGGCCCGCATTTCAGCCCGATCGGGTTTTGAACACCGCGACAGAATTCAACATGCGCCCCATCAGGTTGACGCGTGCGATCCCCGATCCAGATCATGTGCCCGGACCCAGCCAGCCATTTGTCGGACGTCGAATCAAGACGCGTTAGCGCCTCTTCATATTCAAGCAACAGGCCTTCGTGGCTGGTGTAGAAATCAACGGTCCGCAGAGAATGCGATGTCGAGCTGTTCACACCTGCGGCGCTCATGAAATCAAGCGTGTCGCTGATACGATTGGCCATGTCACGATATTTGGCCGCCTTTTCGCCCTCGGTAAAGCCCAGTGTCCAGCTGTGGACCTGCTCAACGTCAGCATAGCCACCTGTCGAAAACGCCCGCAACAGGTTCAGCGTCGCCGCCGCCTGTGTATAGGCCTGAAGCATTTTCCGAGGATCAGGGATGCGTGAAGACGAGGTGAAATCAAGCTCGTTGATGATATCACCGCGATAGCTGGGCAGTTCGACGCCATCAATCACTTCGGTTGGCGCAGAGCGCGGCTTGGCGAACTGGCCAGCCATGCGGCCAACTTTGACCACGGGCACCTTGGCACCATAAGTCAAAACCATCGCCATTTGCAGCATCACTTTGAAGGTGTCGCGAATCTGGTCGGCGCTAAATTGCGAGAAGCTTTCGGCGCAATCCCCACCCTGAAGCAGGAATGCCTCGCCGCGTGCTGCGGCCCCGAGCTGTTCTTTCAAGCGGCGCGCCTCACCAGCAAAGACCAGCGGCGGATAGCTTGCTAGCTGGGCCTCCACGGCCTTCAGCGCGTCCTCATCCGTATAGTCAGGCATCTGTACTCGCGGTTTTGCGCGCCATCCAGATTTTTGCCATTCTGCCATTGTCTTTCTCCGGTAACAAAAGTTGCAAGCACCTCTATACAAAAGCTCTTGAGCATTCGCCATATCTGAATTATCGGCCTTGACCTGCGCCCCCATTACGGCGCTAACATTCCCTTCAGATTTAGATGCAGACGCATCACAGACAGGAAAGGCCGCCATGTCACACATTCGACGTGCAGGTGAACAGACCCATCCGGATACTAAGGCAAGGCGCTTTGTCTTTGTTTTACTTGATGATTTCACACTTTTGTCTTTTGCTTCTGCGTTGGATTGTCTGCGCCTTGCCAACCGCCGCGCCGGGAGATCCATCTATGAATGGACCCTTGTGGGTGACGGCGGAGGTACGGTTGTAAGCTCGACAGACACCGAAATTAAGCTTGATGGTGACCTGTGTGAATTACATCGGGACGATACGATTGTCTTGTGCGGCGGGACAAATATCCAAAAAGCGACCAGCAAAAAGCTGATCAATTGGGTGCGACGTGAATCACGTAAAGGTGCCAAGATTGCCGGTCTGTGCACGGCGGCCTATGTTGTGGCCAAAGCTGGGTTACTTGATGGTAAGAGCGCAACCATCCATTGGGAAAACCAAGACAGCTTTTCCGAAGAGTTCCCCGAAGTCGAACTGCGCAAATCTGTTTTCACAATTGATGGCAACCGCATGACGACCGCTGGCGGAACGTCATCTCTTGATATGTTCTTGCAAATTATTGCGGATGATCAGGGCGAGGAAATCGCAAACTGGGTCGCAGATCAACAAATCTATAGCTCAATCCGGACCGATCAGGATACGCAGCGGCTTTCGGTTCCGACGCGCATTGGGGTGCGTCACCCGAAACTGAGCCAAGTCATCCAAATGATGGAAAGCAATATTGAAGACCCGATCAGCCCATCCTTGCTTGCCAAAGATGTGGGCATGTCCACCCGCCAACTTGAAAGGCTGTTCCGCCGTTACCTGAACCGGAGCCCCAAGCGCTATTACATGGAGCTGCGGCTTCAGAAAGCGCGCAACCTGTTGATGCAAACCGATATGAGTGTGATCAATGTGGCTTTGGCCTGTGGTTTTGCGTCACCAAGCCATTTTTCCAAGTGTTATCGTGCCCATTACGAAACAACTCCGTATCGTGAACGCGGCACGCAGGCGAGCAAACACCTGCTTTCATAGCAACCCTGAGCAGAGACGTTTTGGCTCACCAACCAAAGATTACACCGAACCTTTGGTTGGAATGCGATTGTGGCGTCAGAACAATGCGTTCAACGCATGAAAATCGCTGTCGAACTGAAAGTTTAACAGGCGTGGATGATTGTCATCTGTATGGATCAAAAGATAGACATACAAATACTGTGTCTCGGTCCAATAGGCGATCAATTCTTGGCGAAATCCGTTCTGAATCACCTCTGAGCGGATCAAGGCAACATTTTCAAAATCGTCTGGGTACAGCGCCTGAATTTGCACATCCAGCGACGCAAGCTCGGCGTCGTCCGGCACGCCCAACCCCTGAAACATGCGGATCGCATCCCCCATCTGTCGCGCCATAATCCGTGTATCCATTTCAGCACGCGCCGCATTATACGTGGCACGCGGTGACGCTTGCTGAGCATAAGAGGCCATAGGAAGCGCCAGAATGACGATTAAGGCAGAGAAAAAGTGGCGCATCGGATATCCTTTTGACGGGTATTTTGGGTATCTTGCAGCAGTTTTACGTGCCACGCCAGAGGCACCGTACAAAACGGGCATGAAAGTCTTAAGGGGATAAACGCATCACAGCGCCCGAATCTTCAGAGATAAACCAAATGCGCCCGTCTGCGGCTTCCCTGATATCACGCACGCGTCCGGTTTGTGCGGATTTAAGGCGTTCTTTTTCAACCAATTTTGCCCCGGAAAGTCTTGATATATAGTCAAATTTCAAACTTCCAACAAACATGTGACCAGCCCAATTCGGCCAAAGTTTCCCCGAATAGATCATTAGGCCCGAGGGCGCGATTGAGGGATCCCAATAATATTCGGGCGCACGCATCCCCGGTTTGGCGGTGCCCTCTCCGATTTTGGCCCCTGAATAATGACGCCCAAACGCCACAACCGGCCAACCGTAATTGGCGCCTTTCTGGATGCGGTTCACCTCATCGCCCCCCTTGGCCCCATGTTCCGTTGCCCACAGTGTCCCCGCGCGATCCAACGCGGCCCCCTGCGGGTTGCGGTGCCCATACGACCAAATTTCTGGGGCGGCAGTATTATGAGAGACAAAAGGGTTGTCATCAGGCACAGAGCCGTCTTTGTGGATGCGTAAAATGCTGCCGTTGTGACGTGCCAAATCTTGGGCCGAAGGCCGATCACCCCGCTCGCCAATGGTCACAAAAAGGGTACCGTCAGGTGCTTCGACAATGCGGCTGCCAAAATGGCGGCCACCGGATGATCCTTGGGACATTTCAAAAATTTTGGTGACATTCGACAACACAGAGCTCCCCTGCGCGAGCCGAGCGCGCCCGACTGCGGTGCCCGCACCAGAGGGTTGTTTTTTGACATATGTAAAAAAGATGGTGCGATTCTTGGCGAAATCGCGTGGCACCATAATATCCAACAGCCCCCCCTGATTCTGGACGTGAATCGACGGCAGTCCGCGAATTCGGGTTTTGCGGCCCGCCGGATCAACGCGCCATAAACGGCCTTTGCGTTCGGTGACGAGAAAGCTGCCGTCAGGTAAAAACCCCAAAGCCCAAGGGGTATCAAACCCATCCGCCATGGTATCAACAGTCAACGCCCCTTGCGAAGACGGCAGAGTTTGCGCCTCAAGTCCGACACTTGATAGCAAAAAAACGGCACACAGCCCCAATACACGTCGCATCCAATCTCCCAACATCTCGTATCAAGATCGCAAGCCTAACACGCGCACCTCACGTCTCGTAAACGGGAACATGCCATTTCGCCGCATGCACCCCTTTCCTTTTTTGAATTGGCCGCTTAGGCTACTTCGCAATGTATAAAACACTATGGGAGTGAACCAATGAAGAAACTGCTTATGGCATCTGCCGCCACTGCATTGATCGCGGGCGCAGCAGCGGCTGACGACGTAAAAATCGGTGTGATCTTGGGCTTTACCGGTCCGATTGAATCGCTGACACCTGCGATGGCAGGCGGCGCCGAGCTGGCAATGAAAGAAGTTTCTGATAGCGGTAAATTTATGGGCGGCTCCACTGTGACCCCCGTTCGTGCAGACAGCACATGTGTTGATGCGGCGGCTGCAACCGCTGCGGCTGAACGCCTGATTACATCAGATGGCGTCAAAGGGATCATGGGCGCGGATTGTTCCGGTGTGACTGGCGCTGTCTTGTCCAACGTTGCGGTGCCAAACGGTGTTGTGATGATTTCTCCATCTGCGACATCTCCGGGTCTGTCGACAGTCGAAGACCAAGGCATGTTCTTCCGCACATCGCCGTCGGATGCACGTCAAGGCCAAGTGATGGCCGAAGTCCTGATCGAACAAGGCTATAAATCCGCTGCTTTGACCTATGCAAACAACGACTATGGCAAAGGTCTGTCGGACAGCATCGCTTCTGCTTTCAAAGCGCTTGGTGGCGAGATCACTGTCACGACATCGCATGAGCTTGGTAAAGCTGACTATTCCGCAGAAGTCGGCACATTGGCATCTGGTGGCGGCGACATCCTGATCGTGGCTGGCTATGTTGACCAAGGTGGTCCTGACATCATCCGCACATCCATCGATACGGGTGCATTTGATGTATTCGCCCTGCCCGATGGTATGATTGGCGCAGCTTTGGAAGACAACTTTGGTGACGAAATCGAAGGGTCCATCGGTACGGTTCCCGGTAGCGAAGCTGCAGATTCATCCATGGTTGTCAAAATGGTTGCCGAAACCGGCGCAGATGCAACCGGACCGTATATTGGCGAAAGCTATGACGCAGCGGCTTTGATCATGCTGGCAATGCAAGCTGCTGGGTCTACCGACTCGGCAGATTACGCGGCCAAGATCATGGATGTTGCAAACGCACCTGGCGAAATGATCAAACCTGGTGAATTGGGCAAAGCATTGGAAATTCTCGCTGCTGGCGGCGAAATCGACTATGTTGGTGCAACAGCTGTTGAACTGATCGGTGGCGGCGAAGCTGCTGGTGGATATCGCGAGATTGTCATCAACGGTGGCAAAATCACGACAGCCAAGTACCGCTGATCCGTCTGAAGTTTTAGTATTGAGCAGCCCGGGTCATTTCCGGGCTGTTTCAACATCCAGAAAGGCGCAGACAAGCGTCACGGGGGATACACTATGATCGTCGTAGAGGACGTTCACAAGCACTTTGGCGGCTTTCACGCTGTTGATGGCGCGAACCTGTCTATTGAAACCGGATCAATTACCGGCCTTATTGGCCCTAATGGTGCGGGAAAAACCACTCTTTTCAATGTGATCGCTGGCGTTCTTAAACCGACGTCGGGACGTGTCACGATGGACGGAGAAGACATCACCGGCCTTCCGCCACACGCGCTATTTCACAAAGGCTTGCTGCGGACATTTCAGATTGCGCATGAATTCGGGTCGATGACCTGTCGCGAGAACCTGATGATGGTTCCGGGTGGACAATCAGGCGAAACGTTATGGAACACCTGGTTTGGCCGCAAGCGTATCGCGGACGAAGAGCGCGCGCTTCGGGCCAAGGCTGACGAGGTGCTCGAGTTTTTGACCATCAGCCATATTGCGGACCTGAAAGCAGGCGAAATCTCTGGTGGCCAGAAAAAGCTCTTGGAGCTTGGGCGTACCATGATGGTGGATGCCAAGATTGTGTTTCTTGACGAAGTGGGTGCAGGCGTAAACCGTACCCTGCTTTATACAATTGCCGATGCGATCAAACGCCTGAACGAAGAACGCGGCTATACGTTCGTGGTCATTGAGCATGACATGGAGTTCATTGATCGCCTTTGTAATCCGGTCATTTGCATGGCCGAGGGCAAGGTCCTTGCCGAGGGCACTCTGGCCGAGATCAAGGCCAACGAGCAGGTCATCGAGGCTTATCTTGGAACAGGTCTTAAAAACAAAGACATGATGGACGCATAAAGCTTTGCTCAGCCCCCAAAGAGCGGATTTCGGAGGGGACCCATGGGAACACCACTGGCACAGCCACGTGATATTCCATGCAAATCTTACCCCAAAGGGGCAATCGGCGGACAACTCCGGTCCACATCACAGACCGGATGGATACGAAGGACAGACTTGATATGAGTTTTCTGATCGGAAAAGACATGACGGGAGGATACGGCAAAGGGCCCGATATCCTGCACGCGTGTTCTCTGGAAGTAGACAAGGGCGAAATCGCCGTCATCGTGGGGCCCAATGGCGCCGGAAAATCAACCGCCATGAAGGCCGTTTTTGGCATGCTGAATGTACATTCCGGCAGTGTCACTCTGGATGGCGAGGACATCACAACCCTTAGCCCACAGGCGCGTGTGATCAAAGGGATGGGATTTGTGCCGCAAACGCACAACATCTTTACCTCTATGACGGTTGAAGAGAACCTTGAAATGGGGGCCTTTATCCGTACTGACGATATTCAGGACACAATGGACCAAGTGTATTCGTTGTTCCCGATTTTGAAAGACAAGCGCCACCAGCACGCCGGAGAACTGTCTGGCGGTCAACGTCAACAGGTGGCCGTCGGACGCGCCCTGATGACCAAACCCAAACTGTTGATGCTGGACGAACCCACAGCGGGCGTGTCGCCCATCGTGATGGATGAATTGTTTGACCGGATCATCGAGGTCAGCAGGACAGGTATCCCGATCTTGATGGTGGAACAGAATGCGCGCCAAGCTCTTGAAATCGCGGACAAAGGATATGTTCTGGTTCAAGGAAAAAATGCGTATTCCGGCACTGGCAAAGAGCTCTTGGCAGACCCCGAAGTTCGTAAATCATTCCTTGGTGGCTAAGACATGCGCTGGATCACATATCTTGCTGGATGCCTGCTTCCGATGGCAGCACAGGCCATTGTGGTCACCCCGTATCACGGGATGAGCCTGCAATGCCAATCGACCGAGATATGCCAGACCAACGGCGACTGTACGGCACACACCCAGACCAAAGCGCGTTTGGATCTTGAGGCTGCAACCTATGCATCGTCTTTTGCGCCCTTCGCTCCAAGTCGGGAAAAATGGGCGCGTCGGATGACTGTGTCTTGGACATCTCAAGATGGTGCGCCCCTCGAAACAACCTATCGTGACGTCCCAAATGCGGTTGGCGCGCGGGATGTCTGGAAATTTGCCACATCCCAAGAGCGGCAATCCGGCTGGTTTGGCCCCGAGCTTCCTGCCGAGAACATATCGCAGGATCAATGGGTCCTGCCCCCGTTTCAGATTTGGCACACACGCACACGACCAACCGACACTCCAAAACTGTTCAAGGCGAAAGATCGCGACATCATCGTGTTCACCTGTACCGAGGTGACCCAATGACAGAGACGCGAGACACTGGCTTTGGCATGGATGTCAAAGGACACAACACATGACACACACTTTCCACATCAACACGAGAGAGATGACCTGATGGACTTTCTGAATGGCCTTGTGGCCCTCTCAAACTTTGTGCTGATCCCCGCAATGGCCTACGGAAGCCAACTGGCGCTCGGCGCTTTGGGAGTCACACTGATTTACGGGATCTTGCGGTTCTCGAACTTTGCCCATGGCGACACGATGGCCTTTGGCGCCATGGTCACCGTCCTTGTGACATGGCTGTTCCAAAGCATGGGCATTTCGCTTGGGCCGTTGCCCACGGCCTTGCTGGCGCTGCCATTTGGCATTCTGGGCACCATGGCGTTGGTGCTCCTCACTGACAGGATGGTCTATAAATTCTATCGCGACCAAAAGGCCAAACCCGTGATCCTTGTGATCGTGTCGATGGGCGTGATGTTCATCATGAACGGGTTGGTCCGCTTTATCATCGGGCCAAACGATCAAAAATTTGCCGATGGGGAACGCTTTATTATCTCTGTACGTGAATTCAAGGCGATGACTGGCCTGCGCGAAGGCCTGGCAATCAAGACCACACAGGGTTTGACCGTGGTCACTGCGGTGATTGTGGTGGCGCTGTTGTTTTGGTTTTTGAACCGCACGCGGACCGGAAAATCAATGCGCGCGTATTCCGACAACGAAGATCTGGCGCTGCTGTCAGGCATCAATCCTGAACGTGTGGTGATGTACACATGGTTGATCGTGGCTGCATTGGCGACGGTTGCAGGGGTTCTATACGGCTTGGACAAGACCTTTAAGCCGTTCACCTACTTCCAGCTGTTGCTGCCGATTTTTGCCTCGGCGATTGTGGGCGGATTGGGCAACCCGTTGGGCGCCATTGCCGGTGGGTTTGTCATTGCCTTTTCCGAGGTCACCATCACCTATGCGTGGAAAAAAGTGCTGGTGTACTGGATGCCCGAAAGTCTGGAGCCCAGCGGATTGGTGCAACTGATGTCCACGGACTATAAATTCGCGGTCAGCTTCGTGATCCTGATCATCGTCCTTTTGTTCAAGCCCACCGGCCTATTTCAGGGGAAATCGGTATGAGCGATACAATGAAAAATACTCTGCTGTTCGCCTTGGTGGCGTTGTTGATCATCGGCACTGGGATCGTGCAGTCTTGGAATACCGCGCTCTTCATTCTGAATATGGGCCTGATTTCCTCGATCATGGCGCTTGGGGTGAACCTGCAATGGGGCTTTGCCGGCCTGTTTAACGTGGGTGTCATGGGCTTTGTGGCCCTTGGCGGATTGGCTGTTGTGCTGACATCAACCGACCCTGTCAGCGAAGCCTGGGCCGCAGGTGGCCCACGCGTTCTGGTGGCGTTGCTGACGGGTGCTGCGGTGATTGTGGCCGCAATCGTTCTGCAAAAACGGCTCAAGGGCCGGACGCGCACTCTGGCCACAGTTGCTGTGTTGATCGGGGGCTTTGTCGTCTATCGCTTTTTGTTTGACCCTGCGGTGGATGCCATCGAAGCTGTCAATCCAGCGGTCACGGGCCACCTTGGGGGTTTGGGTCTGCCTGTGTTGATCGCTTGGCCCGTGGGTGGCCTGCTTGCGGCCGGTGCGGCGTGGATGATTGGCAAAACCGCTCTGGGATTGCGGTCTGACTATCTGGCGATTGCCACATTGGGCATCGCGGAAATCATTATTGCCGTCATGAAAAACGAAGACTGGATGTCTCGGGGTGTGAAAAACATCAACGGCCTGCCCCGTCCCGTGCCGTATGAAATTGACCTTCAGCAGAGCGAAAGCTTTGTGCAAGGCGCACAGTCCATTGGCTTGGACCCTGTTATGGCGTCCACGCTTTACGTCAAACTTGGCTATTCATTGCTGTTCTCGGCGGTTCTGATCCTGATCTTTGTGGCGGCTCAATTGGCACTGCACAGCCCTTGGGGTCGGATGATGCGCGCCATTCGTGACAACGAGGTTGCTTCGGAAGCGATGGGGAAAAACGTCACCAAGCGCCATCTGCAAATCTTTGTCCTCGGGTCTGCGGTCTGTGGCATTGCTGGCGCAATGATGACCACCATGGACGGTCAGTTGACGCCCAGCACATATAACCCGCTGCGCTATACCTTCCTGATTTGGGTAATGGTGATTGTCGGTGGGTCAGGCAACAATCTGGGTGCCGTGCTTGGCGGTTTTCTGATTTGGTTCCTATGGGTTCAGGTAGAGCCGATGGGCTTGGCGCTGATGCATATGGTGACCTACGGCATGGCCGAAGACAGCGGCCTGCGTGCGCATCTGATTGATAGTGCGGCGCACATGCGGTTGCTGACCATGGGCTTGATCCTGCTTTTGGTCCTGCGCTTTAGCCCCAAAGGGTTGATCCCCGAAAAATAGGGATTTCCCCAATCATTATGCAATAAGGCCGCTCGATCGAGCGGCCTTATTCATGTCTGGCGACATCGTTCAAAACTGCGCTCTTAGCGGCCCTTGAACAACCCACCCAAAATGCCACGCACGATGCGCCGTCCAGTAGTGCCGGACAATTCCTTCATGACCATCTTGCCCATTGCAGTGCCAAAACTATCGCCCTTAGAGCGACGCGTCGTGCGAGAGGTTGACCGTGTGACACGTGTCCCCGAATACCGCCGCCCCGCAGAATATTCGCGCTCGGCGGGCGACATGTCTTCTTCGCGCTCTTCCAGCTTTTCGGCCTGTTGCGCCGCATCTTCAGACCGTTTTTTCAGAATTTCATACGCCGAACGACGATCCGTGATCGCTTCGTATTTTCCGGCCACAGGCGACGCTGCCAGCACCGCCTTGCGGGTCGGGCCGTCAATCGGTCCCAGCTTGGACGACGGCGGGCGGATCAATGTGCGTTCGACCACGCCCGGCACACCTTTTTTCATCAGCATCGAGGTCACTGCCTCGCCCACGCCCACCTCGCGAATGGCTTGTTCGGTGCTAAAGCGCGGATTGTCGCGATAGGTTTCTGCCGCCAGCCGCAACATTTTTCGATCTTTGGCAGTAAACGCCCGCAACGCATGCTGAACGCGGTTGCCCAACTGCCCCAAAATGTCCTCGGGGATGTCTGCCGGATTTTGCGAGATGAAATAGATGCCCACGCCTTTTGAACGGATCAAACGCGCCACTTGTTCCACCTTATCCACCAGCGCCTTGGGCGCGTCATCAAACAACAGATGCGCCTCGTCGAAAAAGAACACCAGCTTGGGTTTGTCAGGATCCCCCACTTCGGGAAGATCTTCGAACAATTCTGACAACAACCACAACAAGAACGTCGCATAGAGCCGCGGCGACCCCATGAGCTTGTCCGCCGCCAGAATATTGATGCGCCCACGCCCTGCGTCGTCTGTTTGGATCAAATCCGAGAGTTCAAGCGCAGGTTCCCCGAACAGTTTTGTCCCGCCCTGATTTTCCAGAACCAAAAGACGGCGTTGAATGGCGCCGATTGAGCTGATCGAGATATTGCCATAGCGCAGCCCCAAATCGGCGCGGTTCTCGCCAACCCATACCAAAAGGGCCTGCAAGTCCTTGAGATCAAGAAGCGGCAACCCTTGCTCATCGGCAAGCCGGAACGCAATGTTTAAAATACCCTCTTGGGCCTCGCTCAGCTCCATCAGACGCGAAAGCAACAATGGCCCCATATCAGCCACTGTCGTGCGCACGGGGTGCCCCTGCTCGCCGAACAAGTCCCAGAATGTCACTGGAAATGATTCGTATGCGTAGTCCTGAAACCCGATCTTTTGCGCGCGTTCGGTAAATGGGGCATGCAATTTGAAATCTGGACTGCCTGCTTGCGCCAGTCCGGACAAGTCTCCTTTGACGTCGGACAGGAACACAGGCACCCCAGCCTTGGAAAATCCTTCGGCGAGAATTTGAAGGGTCACGGTTTTGCCGGTTCCTGTCGCACCTGCCACAAGCCCGTGTCGGTTCGCATATTTTAGCGATAACCCTTGTTTGGTCGCATATTCCTCTCCGCCACCCCCGAGAAAGATAGAATTTTCCACAAAAACGTCCCCTAAACCTAAATTTTACTTAGATCGAAAATACAATGTTAACCGCGCTTCGCCAGTATTGATTTATCCAACCCTGTTTCCTCCTGGGTTTGGGTGGTTTCCTCCCTGATGGACTGGGCCGCATCTTTGGATGCGGCCACTTTTTTGAAATAACAACGTGAAAAACTTAAGTTTTTCTAGTTGACGGGTAGAGAATTTATTCGTAGCGTTCCGGCAATGAATAAGTCGGCCAGTCCGACGGGGAGTGAAAAGAAAAGGGACCTTCGGGTCCCTTTTCAATTTTCGCGGCACCAATTCTCTGAAATTTTCATACTTTGAATGCCTCGTTGTCTCTATCCAATTGTAAATAGCGGAAAATTGCCATGCGGACAGCAAAAGCGCTGACTCTGCCCTGACAAACCGTTTGGGGCATGGTAGATCATGCTCGACTAGAGACTTCTTGAACGGATATTTCGTATGCCCAAGACCAAACTAATTCTGGCACTCTCAGCTCTTTTGGCCACCGCAGCACCGCTGACCGCTCAGGTTGGATCGCTTTCGGACGGAACATTGGGTCAAACACCCCCGCAAAACGCGGCGCCTGCCCCAGCGGATGACGTGACCGTAGAGCAAATTGGTGCGTGGCAGTTGCAATGTGCAAAAGACGGCCCCGAGCCGCGCCCATGCCGGATGTATCAATTGTTGGCAGACGCGCAAGGCAATGCCGTCGCCGAAGTGACGATGTATCGTCTGCCCGAAGGCGGGCAAGCCGCAGCAGGTGCGACGTTTATCGCCCCACTTGAATCGCTTCTGACTGTGCCTTTGACCATCACCATCGGTGAACAGGTCGCCAACCGTGTGCCATATGCCTATTGCAACTCGATTGGATGTCTTGCGCGCATGGGTCTGTCAGCCATCGAAGCGGAATACTACAAAAGCGCAGATCAAGCGCTGGTGTCGATCATTCCTGCCCGGGCACCAGATCAAGTTGTCACCGTGATCATGTCCTTGGACGGCTTCAAAGAAGCGTATGAAAAGGCCACACCGGTTCCGCAATAACGCGCGAACGAGTATCATACAAAACGCCGCTCTGATCAGGGCGGCGTTTTTCGTTAAACCATAGACTGTTGAGTTGTCCCGCGCGTTACACTTTTCGCAGCGCCAGAACGGCGTTCAACCCACCAAACGCAAAGGCGTTTGACAACACGACATCGACATCCGCCTCGCGCGCCTCGTTGGGCACCACATCCAATGCGCATTCCGGATCGGCCTCTTGGTAGCCGATTGTCGGGGCAATCACCCCTTCGCGCAGCGCCATAATACAGGCCAACAGCTCTACAGCCCCCGTGCCGCCAATCAAATGGCCATGCATCGATTTGGTCGACGATATCATCAGCGTATCGGCATGCTGGCCAAAGACATCCGCCACCGCTGCACATTCGGTCTTATCATTGGCGGCGGTGCCTGTTCCATGCGCATTGATATAGCCGACCTCTTCGGGGTTGATACGCCCGTCGGCCAATGCGCCAGAGATGGCGCGGGCCGCCCCCTGTTTGCTGGGCATCACAATATCAGAGGCATCAGAGCTCATCGCGAAACCCGCGACTTCTGCCAGAATATCCGCGCCACGCGCTGTGGCATGCTCGTATTCTTCGAACACAAACACCCCTGCGCCCTCGCCCTGTACCATCCCATTACGATTTGCGCTAAACGGACGGCAGGCGTCCTTGGACATCACACGCAATCCTTCCCATGCCTTGACGCCGCCAAAGCACAGCATGGATTCAGACCCGCCCGTGACCATCACCGGACTCATGCCCGAGCGCACCATCTGAAACGCTTGGCTCATCGCATGGTTGGACGATGCACAGGCCGTCGCAACTGTGAAGCTTGGACCCTTAAGGTTAAACTCCATGCTGACATGGCTTGCCGCGGCGTTGTTCATAAGCTTGGGCACCACAAATGGATGCACGCGGTTTTTACCTTCGCCATAGACGCTTCGATAGTTTTCATCCAGCGTCTGCATCCCGCCGCCCGAAGTGCCCAAAACAACCCCCGACTTCGCAGCCAGATCGCCCGAAAACTCAAGGCCCGATTGTTTGACAGCCTCGCGTGCGGCGATCAGCGCGAACTGGGTAAACCGGTCATACAAGGCCAATTGCTGGCGGTTGAAACAGGTGTCAGCCTTATAGCCGCGCACCTGCCCGCCAATTTTGATCGCCAACCGGTCCACATCGCGCATCTCAAGTTCACCAATGCCGCAACGACCTTCGCGCATGGCCTCATAGGTTTCAGGCACCGTGTGCCCAAGTGCGTTGATTGTGCCGGCTCCGGTAATCACCACCCGCTTCATCTGACCTGATCCTTATGTGTCATCCTAGGCGCCACACGCCTAAGACTGCTGCGCTTTGAGTGTCTCGATCCCAGCAATAATGCTGGCGACTGACGAGATATCAAATTCACTTTGCGTTGGCTCGTTTGCATTAAACGGTACAGAAATATCAAAGGCTTCCTCAATGGAAAAAATGCTCTCGACCAAGCCGAGGCTGTCAATCCCAAGGCTTTCAAGCGTGCTGTCCATGGTCACATCCGAGGGGTCCAATACCGCCTGTTCGGCAATAATTTCAATCACCTTGTCTTTGACGTTCATTTGATCGGTCCTTTCGCCAAGTGTGGCTCACTAGTCTTTGGTGTCTCTCTTTGAGACAGAATTCTGAAGTGCTGCAAAATCTTTGAACAGACGTGGCAACCTCCGAAGTCCCTTATACATCTCTAAATGTGACTCCATTTTGACAGCCGGATATCCCAAGACCACGCGGCCTGCGGGCACCTTGGACATCATCTTGCTGCCACCGCCGGCAATGACGTTGTCACCGATGGTCGTGTTGTCTGACACACCGCACTGACCGCCCATCACCACATTGCGCCCGATTTTTGTGGATCCGGCAATGCCACATTGCCCGGCAAGCAGGGTATCATCACCGATTTCAACATTATGGGCGATGTGCACCATATTATCGAGCTTGACGCCGTTGCCGATGATGGTGTCGCGAATGGTACCGCAATCGATACAGGTATTTGACCCAACCTCGACGTCGTTGCCGATCGTCACGGACCCCAGACTGTGGATGCGTGCCCAAGACTGCGCGGTAACTTCACCTTGATCGCCCAAGGTCTCTCGCGCGGCTTCAACACCGGATTTTTCAGGGGTCACAAAAGAAAACCCGTCTCCGGCAATCCGCGCACCAGGTTGTGCAATGAACCGATCGCCAATCGTAGCACGCGCCCCGATAGAGACCATTTCCCGCAGGAATGTCTGTGTACCCAGTGTGACGTCAGCCCCGACATAACAATGCGGCCCAATCATGCTTTGATCGCCAATGACCGCCCGTGGACCGATTACGGCCAGCGGGCCAATCGACACATCATTCCCAATCTGCGCACTTGGATCGACGACAGCAGACGGATGAATCCCAATTGGAAAATGTTGGCCTGGGTCGACCATTGCGGTCAATCCTGACATGCCGAAACGTCCGCGCGTGGAGATGATGGCGCCTTCTAAACCCAGCGCCTGCCAGTCAGCACCAGGCCACACCAGAGCAACGCGGGCTTTCCCCAATGCCAACCCATCGGCAAATTTTGGATTGGTCAGCAGCGCCAGATCATCTGGGCCAGCCAACGCGGGTTCAGCAACGCGATTGATCTTAAGTGACGTATTTCCAAATGCTTCGGCATCAAGAGCCTCTGCGATTTGCTGGATTGTATAGCCCATGAAACCTCCGCGATATGCAGTGGTTTTTTAGCCCTGAACCGAGCGCAACGCCACCCCTTCATTCGCCATTGCTTTCCAGATCTTGGCGTCACGTCCATAAACGTCACGTCGGAATTGCACCGGTCCTTTGGCGTTTGTGAACGCGGTGCGGTAAATAATATGCACCGGAATTTCGGTATCCAGATCAACTTGGGTCTCGCGACCTGTCTTAAGCTTGGATTGGAAGAACTGTTTAGGGTTGTCTTGCTGGACTGCCAGCAAGGCATAGGCAAAATCAAAGGGTTGGTGCAAACGAATACATCCGTGGCTATAGGCACGGCTTTCGCGCGCAAACAGGCTCTTGGCGGGGGTGTCGTGCAGATAGATGTTGTGTTTGTTGGGGAACATGAACTTGACCAGACCAAGCGCATTACGATTTCCCGGGGGCTGTTTGATGTCAAACGGGAAGGTCCGCGCAGAATATTGCGTGAAATCCACATTCCCTCGGTTCACGACCTGACCGCGCGAGTCGATCAAACGCAAATAGCCGACCGCATTTGGGTTCCGTTTGAGCATCGGCAGATATTCTTTGGTCGCAATCGAGCGTGGCACATTCCAAGTTGGGTTGATGACCATGTGCTCCAGAGTGTCAGAAAACTCTGGGCTGCGGCGATCCGATTGGTTCTTGCCAACAACCGAGCGCGTTTTGAACGTCACGATGTCATGATCCACAATACGCGCGTGAAAGTCAGCCAGATTGACCAGTACATGCCGTGCACCTTTGCCCTCGGGCAAGTTGAGCCAGCGCTCGCGCTCCATCGCAACGATCACGGACTTCAGGCGATCTTCGGCGGATTTGTTAATTTCTGTGATTGTGCCCTGCCCGGCAACGCCGTCGGCTTCCAGACCATGATCAAGCTGAAATGCCTGAACGGCCTTTTGGATATCCGTATCAAAAGATCTAGACGCGCTGCGCCCCAGATACCCCATCGTATGCAAACGATTACGCAGACCCACAACGGCCTTGCCGCTGTCGCCCGGTTCCAGCTTTTTGGCGGAAACGCGAGGCCCCCATCCGCCATCCGCAATCAGGCGCTCAAGCCGCAGCTTTTCTTTCATCAAGCGTGTGTATTCAGGGGAACTTGGAGGCAAATCCCGAACATATTGCGCAGGTTTGCTTAACTCAAACGCGGCCAAGGTCTGTTGACGGTCGCGCACAGGCGCACTGCGGACAATTCCGCTGTCCAATGATGAAGGCTTGAACATGCCACTTTGGACATCTTTGGCATATTGAAGGAATGTCTTGCTCAGTTCGACCTCAAGCAATCCAACATCACGCGGTGTCTTTGCCGCGCTCAACTGGGTCATAAGATCATCCAGATCATAGCGCGCAGCGGGCAATCCATGGTCATCCGCATCCGCCAATGCATCCAGCAAGGCCTGACGACGCTTGAGATCAATGTCATCCATGCCCGTCCAAATCGGTTGATATCCGTTTTGGCGATAATATGCCGCAAGATCCGAATCACGGGCGGCCGCCTCTGCGACAGCCTGTTTAAATGCCGTCACCTGAGACGTCGCAGTGGTCGGAAGTGACACGACCAGCGACATCACAGCAAAACAGCTTGCTCCAAGATAGTGAGACAATTTTCTGGGCCGAGACAACATATAGACATTCCTTGCGCAATAATACGGATGCGTGGCATTTTTTCTCTGGCAAAAAACGGCCTATGTCCATTCACTTTTATGAGAAAGTCGCGCGAGTTGTACAGATGATGCAAACGGATCATGATTTTTGGGTGTTTCGGCCACAGACATAATCAATTCAGCAGAAATTCGCCTAAAACCCTTGAAACAAACATTTGTATCTAAATCCAAGCTTGGTTGGCGATTCTAAATATGCAATAAGGTCTGCACATCTGGGGATGGTAACAAAATATCGCGTAACATCGCGATGGCAGAGTAGCGACGGGACAGGCGCTTTTACGATGACAGACCATAGCTCTGTGAGCATGACACGCCGCAATTTATTGCGCGCATTCGCTGCAACCACTTTGGTCGCAGCCCCCACATTTTCCAATGCCGCGGGTTTCCTTCGGGGCGCTGGCGATATTCGACGCATCCGCATGTATTCGGGTCGTACCGGTGAACGTCTTGATACGATTTACTGGATCGAGGGCGATTATATCAAAGATGCCGTCAAGGAAGTTCACAAATTCATGCGTGACTGGCGCACGGACGGGGTCAAACAAATTGACCTGCGCACCATCGACATTATGGCCGCGTCGCATAACATGATGGATATCAGCGAGCCTTATATGTTGCTGTCGGGATATCGCAGCCCGCAAACCAACGCCATGCTGCGCTCGCGCTCTCGCGGGGTTGCCAAGAATTCATTGCATATGAAGGGTCAAGCCGCTGACCTTCGGTTGTCGTCACGGTCGGTCAATCAAATGGCCAAAGCAGCCACTGCCTGTCGTGCCGGCGGTGTTGGGCGGTACTCGGGGTCCAACTTTGTGCACATGGATTGCGGTCCGGTTCGGACTTGGGGGCGCTAACCTCTCGGGTCCATCACATAGAAAATTCAAAAGCTGGCCCAGATTTGCGCCAGCTTTTTTTGTGCCCGCTTATCAGGCTTGCCCGCGGACCAATCAAGGTTTTCCAAACACCATCGCAGCGGCCCAGTACCCGGGCAACGAATGACGCCCGCCATCAGCGATCATCGTACGTTGTGCGGTACGCAGCGCGGTCGCATTGGTCTCTCCGTCCATCTTGGATTGATAAAACGCCTCGGCCAGTTTGCGTGTGGCGGCATCATCGACTTGCCACAAGGTGGCCACGACCGATGGGGCGCCTGCATGTGCAAATGCGTGAGCAATTGTACGGTATTCCAATCCATCCGTGCCAAGGCCGCTTTCGCAAGCCGAGAGAAACACCAGTTCGCTTTCTTCGAGCGGCAATGTCATGATCTGAGGAATTGACATGCGCCGCCCTTCGGCCAGCAAAAGATAGCTGTCCTTGGGAGACTGATGATCCAACTTGCCATGCATTGCCAGATGCACAAATCTGGCATCTCCCGCATAGGTCAACAATTCATCATAGCTTGCCTCTTCGCCGATCCGAAGTTCCACAAAATCCGGCTCAAGAATTTGCGCCACATTTTCGGCCTCGGTGCGTGCGGCAGGCAACGTGCCATCAGGATCACCAAACACCACATGCGACATGGCAAGAGATGGTGAGTCATCCAACATCATCTCGACCGCATACAGGCTGGGTGCGGTCACCATATCAAAATGCTGAACCGCAAATTCGGGCGTATCTCCCTGGACGCTGCGGATAAGGGCTGCAAACGGGACATAGCTCAAACCACCAGACGGAGACACAACCAGCGTCGCCCCTTCTGGAACCGCGTGTTCGATGGGCCGCAACAGTTTATCATAGAGCCACACCAACGCGTCATTGGTCTTGATTGCAGCGGCGGATTCCTTTTCGCCGCCAGACAAGTCAAACAACGGAACGCCTCCTCGCTGACCAGACGCCGCTGCATCGCCCTCGCCCCGGTTGATACCTCTTGCTTGGGCCGCCATGGCCGCAGCCGCGATTCTGGAAAAGCTCTGGATATCCTCATACGGCACAGTGACGGACCGCAGGGTCGCGCCCCGAGATGTCACCAAATTGATATGCAGTGCATTTTTTGTCGGCAGATACTGTGCAATCACAAGATCTTCTGGCAATTTTCGTGCCAAAGCCCGCAAATCCAACGGATTCAGCTGGAGCATGTTGAACAGGGTTGGTTGATCTTTTTCCAGCTTGGCCAACAGGGCAATATCGCGTTGACGGGCACGCAGAACTTGTTTGTCCAGCTTGCCAGCGATTGGGTTTTTTTCTGCGGTTGCCAGTTCAAAGGCCTGTTCTTTCTTGGCAAGCTCGCGCCGATTTTTACGAAACGCCGTGGCCATTTTCCCCGCCTTGGTATCTTGCGGCAGGGCCTCGAGCAGAATGTCGTTTACTTCACCCATGCGCTGTTGCTCCAACGCACTAAACGCGTATTCGCCACGCTGCTCGGAAATGAGAAAGCTTTCCGCCCCTTCTCCGTCCGGGTCATAGACAGTCAGCCCCCAATCGGTCCCCACATACACGCGCCCGCGGGAATCTGTGGCCACAGCATGCACCGCCCGCGATCCATAGTTGGCATATTCCTGTCCCGGCAACATCCAGTTCAGACGGTCCGTATTAAACCACACCCCGTTTTGCATCGCGACAACGCCACCCGCCGAACCAAACAGCCACAGGTCTTCGCCCAGTTTGGCACCCTGAGTGCCCATATACAGCGCGGGCTGTATCTTTTTGAGAGCCTCGTAAGAGCTATTGCCCGAACGGTCCAAGGCGACCAGCGTCTCGCCCTTGTGCACCGAAAACCCAGCGGTGGTTCCGGCAACGGCTGTTTTGTCGTCCAGCTTGGTATAGCTGGACATGAACCAGCGGCCGGTGACCTCGTCTTCGAATTTCACAAAGTCCGTGCCGTCAAACTCGAACAATCCACCTTTCATGCCGCGTTGCTTATAGCTGCGGTGCCCTTCGGACGAGGCCACAAGCAGGATACGCCCGTCAATGCTTTCGAAAATGCCGGCAAGCATATCGGAATTGGGCGCAAATCGCGGATCGATAAACTGGCTGTATTCTTTAAGCTCCTGATCCTCTTGCCAATGAAAAACCGATGCACCGGCGGTGGCCCAAATGCTGCCGTCCGAGGCCACAAGAATATCGTGAATATTTGAAGGGTTGAAATCCTCGGGCACCGTTTGCTCGGCATAGAACAATTCCTGCGCTTCGGTTGAGCCGCGCGCATAGCGCAGCACGTATCGGCCGTCGTTGGCGATTAACGCACCATCAGGCGCTATCTTGAGCACGGTCGCATCCGCACTCGCAAAATACTCGGCTCTTGGCGTGTCTTCAGTATGATCCAGCACACTGATCTGACCGCCGTCTGCCATATAGGTCACGCCCAGCTCCATATCCGTGGCCAAGGCATACACCCGATCCGACGATGGATAGCTGACTTGGCCCCGCACCACTGCGTTCACGCCATTGGCGGTGCGCATGAACACCCGTTTTCCATGTTCGAACATATCCAAAATGGGGATGGCACGGTCGCTGTTTGGAACGCGCATGTGTTCAAAAGTGCCCTGTGCCAGAATACTGGCACCCTGATCTGTCAACACCGCCAACCCGCTGTCGTATTCGTCGACAGAGATCATCGCCAACCCATAAGGTTCGGCAGTTGCGGCAATGGTTTCTTGGCCAAATACCGGTGTTGGCATGTCGGTTCCCGACAAGACACCCTCCATCGATGCAGAGGTCAGCGTCTTGCCCTGCAAGATATACAAGACCCCCTCTTGATCCAGAATGGCATCTGTCACGCGGTAATCCGTCAGTTTGACCAGTTCTGCGTCAGCGACCCACCCCAAATGGTTACGCCCGATGACAAGCCAGCCATCGGTGGTTGCGCGCACACCTGTGACAGGTTTTTCATCAATCGTATCAATCGCCAACGTGTCCAGTTGCACACGCGCAAGGCCGCTGCTGCCGCCAGCCATCAACTGCCCGTCTTGGGTGGCCAAAGCGTCAACAGCACCTTGGAACAACCCATTGCGCCCGGATTTAAGTCGCGTGGCCTTGCCGACATAGTCGCCGTCAAGCATCACCAGACCACTGCGTCCCCCGATCCACAAACGCCCCTGAGCATCCTCAGCCAGCGACGTAAAATTCGAAGACCCGTCAAGCGCGCCATAATCCATGTCGGTGACAAAGCCGCCTGTGCTTGGGTTGAACCCGAACCATTCCCAGAACCCGCGCCGAAGCACAGAGATCCCGTAATTTGAGGCGACAACCACATCCCCATTCTCGCGCACAAGAATGTCTCGGGTTTTGATCCGGTCACTTAGAGCCACGGGGAAAATGATACTGGTGTCATGTGCGCGCCAAAATCCTGGGTTTGACAGATGTGATCCACGTAACCACCCCGCCTGAGACATGGGCCGCAAGGTGCTGTTTTCCAGTTCACGATTGAGCGCGACACGCGCGGCGTTGACTTCTGGCGTGTCGGTTTCAACCGACAGGGCCCATTTGCGCATTTCTCCCCACTCTTCCCACAAATACAAGGGCATGCCGCTCGAACGGGTCTTGGTCAGCAACGCATGATACAACCGTACGGCTGTCACACCGTGCGCCTCCATTTTGGCCAATTGCACAAGCTCTTGTGCGGTCGGCTCTTGGGCTTCTACAGGCTCTTCTTCATAGTATTCCGGTGTTGCTGCCTGATAATAGACCTCGCGGAGCAAGTCTGTGGATTCATCCGCGTAGCCCGGGAAATCTGCGATCTTATCCAGAAGGGTTGCAGCAAGATCGATCTGCAAACCAAGATAATCGGCCCAGTCCATGTCTTCGTTATCTTCATAGAGCTTGTTGCGCAGGCCATCGACCTGCTCGTCTTGCAGGTCACTCTCTGAGAATTGGTCACCGCCTTTGCCAGACGCACTTCTGACAACACGCAAGAGATCCTGAAATCCTCGCGTGATATCCAAGGCAAACTGGGACGCGTTATAGTCTGGGTCGAGTGGAATAGCATTGGTTTCGGAAATTTCACCATGTTCATCGTAGCTGATGTCCATATGGCCTTTGCCGACGATCTCGAGACGGGTGACGTTTCCATTTTCGTTATAATCGAACAGCATTTCTTGGCCGTCTGGCATTTCCATCCGGATGACATACCGATTCAAACCATCATTGGTCGGAGCGCTATACTCAAGGACATACCCCATACGGCTGCCCATACGAATTCCAGTCATATAGCCATCACTGGTGTAATCGATGTGCTGTACTGCGGCCCCGACTCTCAAAAAGGTTTGACGACCAAGAACAGGGTCATATCGGCGTTCTTCCTCGATGCCGTCGGGTCGCAACAAAACCACGCGCATGTTTTCCAAATCAAGCGACTTGATGGTATTTTGTTCACCACGCGCATTTTTGCGGGCACGTTCCCACCAGTTGACATATCGAAGCGAACTCGAGATTTTTTCACCTTTGGTGTACAGAAATTCATAGTGCCGTTGATGTGCGCCCAGATAGGAATAGGCATAGTTCATCTCTGTGTTTACATCCGCATCCGGATTCCATCGTTTGGCGCGTTCAAGCAATGACAGCGCGACAACCGCAGACCCGCCCCATTTGTTCTGGCGATGTGCTGCGTCTTCCAACCGTTCGGAATCGCGCGGGCTTCGGCTGACAAAAATGTCCAAGTATGGAAATCCAAGCGCCCCATTTCCGAAAAATTGCGTAATCTTACCATCAAAGAGATGCGCAATCCGGTTCATATTGTCCGGGGCATACCGAACCATTTGCAACGCCGCTGCGGATCGTTCTTTGGAAGGCCCAACACGTCCAATGGTATAAAATCGGTTTGACCAGTAATCATCTTCACTCATGCCAAGCGCGCGGGCTTTGTCCAAGTCCTCCAGCGCAATGGTAATCAGATCTGGTTCATAGACTTGTCGTTTCAGATGCGCCGAATCCAATATTGCAGAACGCGTGTCATACAATTTGATCATCTGGCCCGCCTCTAAATCGACCAGTTGTGCCGCATCAATGGCGTCATTCATGATCTCATATGCCGACGCCCAGTTGGAATAATCATCCTGTGCCACCTCATAGGCCTTTTTGACCACAGGAAAGACCAAACCCGGCGCCATTTTGGCCGCACGATCCCATGTCGCAACTGGATCACCGTTGACCTTACCCAGCTCCCGCCAGACATATTCAGAATACGGGTACTTTGTGGCAAACCCGTCAAACAACGTTACCAGTTCTTCTGACTGGCCAAGATCCTGACCAATCTCGCGCAGCAACTTGGCGCGCCACGACATCGGGGCTTGTCTGTTGGCAAGATCAACGAGCAGATCATAGGCGGCTTGCTTGTCGCCCTTTTTGTTCAGAGACCACGCGAAATTCCCGACCATCCAATGGGTTTCGGGGAAATGTTGCAAGGCATAATCCAACGCCTCTGCGACATCTTGAGGACGGTCCAAATTATTGAGTGCCCTGCGCCACGTGTTCACAAATGACGGCGTCATTGTGCCACCAGCCGCCATATATTCTTGCAACGCCGGCACGAGCTCGAGGCTCATCTCAGCGTCATACAAGGCATCAAAATACTGGCTTGCGACTTCCAAATCCGTCGGATGGACCGCCATCAAAGGCTCGACCACATCCAGAACCTCCAGAGGAAACCCTTCGCTCTCTAAAACACGCGCCAATTCGATCTGAATTTGAATATTGTCCGGGCTGATCTCGCGACCCTTGAGTGCCGTTTCGCGCGCACGCCCCAATTCACCAGCGATACGCAAGGCTTTGGTCAGCGCCACAGTCGTGCGCCAAGGGCGGTTTTGAACGGGCTCGGCAACAGAAATCCACGCATTCAGCGTTTGAAATGCCCCGGAAAAATCACGCAGCCGGGCTTTGGCACGTGCAACACGTTCCGGAGCATCACGCAAAGGATATGCGGCATGTTCTGCTTGGAACAGCTTCAGGGCCTCGGCGTGTTTATCCTGAGATTCAAATTGATACGCATATCTGCGAAGTGCATGGGGATCATTTGGAACATGATCGAGCCAAGCGCGCGAGATGGCACGGCTCTCGGAATAGGTATAGACATTATTCTTCAGCATCCACGTCGTCAAAGCCCGTCCCGCACTTTCCGGAAGGGCTGACACTTTGGCCAGCAAATCCGCGCGGCCATCTTCTGCATAAGACCCCGTCAGCCATGCCACCCCAAAATCATTTGGATAGGCTTGCAAAAGCCGCAAAGACAGATCCCGGCACAGCTGGTTTTGGGCGACACCGCACACGCCATAGGCAATTTCATAATCTGCCCAATACGAGACCGCGGGGCGTGCCAATGACCCCTGCCCCATTTGCGCCAACAGACCATTCTGCCCAAGCCGCTCATACGCAAACGCCCGCGCCGCATACTCTAGCGTATCCGCAAGGTCGCTAGGATATTCGGGAAACACACCATCCCCCAAAGCGCCAAGCCCCCACTGAGCGGTACTCCAGACATGTTCTGCATAGGGATGCGGTGAATTCGATCGCAAGTCTGCCTCGGTCTCGCGGATCAAGCTCGCATACTCTCCGGCTTGGACCATGGTATTCCATCGGGCAATACGCGGATCATCCAAGGGGGTAGACGCAGTGGCAAATGCGGCTTTCAAAGACGCCGTTGAAGGCGGCGCATAAACACCGTCAACGGCGGGTGCGCCATCGGAATATGCCATAGACGCGGTAGACAAACACAAGCCAATAACCAAACCAAATTTCGCCAGAGTCATCGTCTCATCTCCTCAAATTGCGTCTTGGGTCGAAACCCGATCGTCAGATTGTTCTATTGACTGGTGCGCTCCTGGATGACCGCCATAACGCCCAACCAAAATTCTTCTTGCTCGCCAGAGGCATCTTCAAGACGGCTCTGGGCTTCGCTCAGGGGCGCATCCGGATACAGCCGGATCAAATCCCCAGCCGTGCGCACCTGCTCCACAGGACAGCCGTCGGGCTGAACATCCCAAACCGTTTTACCAGCCCCGGGTTTGATCCCGCATCGCTCAAGGGGTTCCCACCCCAATCGGACAAGCCCCAAAATATCGCCCAACAGTGCCGGCGCGTCCCCGAAATAGGAATGCCCAAGGGAATCCGTTTCAATCAAAGATGCATCAACCGTGTCCAGCCCAGCCAACTGGATCAAGTCACCATTGGCATCTCCGGCGCGGTATCCCCCATTGACATGGCGCGACACTTGCAATGCCCGATCATATTTTGAGGCATAGAGCGTGATGCCGTCGGCATGTGATTTGAGCGCGTCAAATCTGGTGGCCAATTCAGCCCGATCCACATCTGGTGCCGCGAGAATAAGCTGACCAACACGCCGGTCAGGGAATTTAAGGAAAAACGTTTCCAAGGCTTCGATCGCATACCGGTTGCCCATAGAGTGCGCGATAATATGCAAGGTGCCTTGCCCACGCGTGGCAATTTCCAAATAGGTTTCAAGTGCGGGTCGCGTTGCCAAAACACCATTTGAATCAGATAGATACCCATAAAGGGACCCTTGCGACGGCCAACTGTAATAGAGCGCCTGTCCAGGAAACTCGAGATCAAACGCCAACTGTCCGGCCCGCAACGCCCCATCGTGGAAGGTGACGTTATAGCCGTGGATAAACATCAGCTTATCATCTTTATCACAGCACCCTTGGGCAAACGCCTCAAGCGTCAAATCTTGGATACTGGACAACACAACATGCTTGTCCGGGTCAAGATGTTCGGTAAAAAACCACCCCTCGGGGCGCTCAATCATTCCTGCCATATGGTTTGGCGGGATGGTGACCGTCAGTTCTCCTACGGTCAAATCGCCACGATCTGTGCCAAACATTTGCGCAGGGTCTTGGGACCCTGTTGCCACGCGATTTGTTCCAAACCAGACCTTGACCGCCGTTGGATCAGTCGCGCGCACAGTTGCATCAGGATCCACAATTACGTCAAGATTGTCGCGTAACCCGCGCAGCGTCTGCATCAGATGCGGCATGAGCTTTTCGACCTGCGGCTCAAGCACATCAAGTCGCGCGGATAGCACCGGATTTTGAGTACCAAGGCGCTGGGCGGCCGCATTAAACGCACCAAGAGACGCCTGCAAAGCGCCCATCTCATCGCCAAGCCCCGCATAGGCCAGTGCTGCAAGATCCAATACCTGCGTGGCGCGCGGATCGAGCGCATCAAAACTATCTAGAATGGGCGCGAGATAGGATAGAGCGCGTTGTGGTTGCTCTGCGTCAAGTGCGGTGCGCGCGAATGCAAGGCGCAAGTCAGAATCCTGAACAGAGACCAAAATTTGATCTGCAATGTCCAGCGCATCCAGAGGGGCCTGAGTTTTGCGGCTTTCGTACTTCGCAAACAGCTCCATCATGCCGATATCTGGCAAATTTTGGGCCTGAACTGCCGTCATCCCTAGGGTCGAAACAAGTAATGGTATGGCGATGCGTGAAAATTTCACATCAACCTCCTGCAAATAGATTAGGAGACATAAGTCTCCGAATATTCTTACAGGCTAACACAGGGCGTTTTATTGGCAAATAGCTCTGGAAATTTGTCATGTAAGCCAAAAACACTCAAAATATGTCATAAAAAATTGGGCTTTCGTCGAAATTTTATCGGCCCAAAAGCGGCCGTTTCAAATATTTGTTCCCCTACAAAACCGCCGCACACGGGAAATCACCCCTTCTCGTGCACGGCATTTCTGACAACAACATCAGATCAATGTTCAACAAATTCTCAGCAATCGAGAGACATTCGATTGTAAGACGCCCAACCAAACCCTCTGACAAGCACCCAAAACAAAAACGACACGCCGCAGCATTCCCAAATCTTAAATACACTCGGCGCATGGGATGCATCTCTTAACATTGCAGCCAGAAAGAGCCGGTCGCAAACGTTTCTGGGAGGAGAACCACGTGCATACCCTTCGTCATGACGTTGCCAACTGGCTTCGTCAAAGAACGTGCCGCACAGCCTGCCTAAGCCAGCACGCCATCGCGATGGGAACCACCAAGGCCCCAGTCCATTTGACTGCATGCTCACCCCCAAACCGACGATGGGCTCGACACCGAACTTGGGTCAATCAGAGTAATTCCATTCAGAGATTTACCAGTCTCGGTATTATGCGAGGTTTCCACCGTACCCGCTTGAGACCACGAAATCGCCCATTTTTTCCAAAGCCCTTTTGCCACGGCGCTGTGCCCCAGCTTCAGGTTCACATGATACTCTGGAAAAAAGACCGCAGCGGCAATTTCGATCCCATTCACATCATATTGCGCCGGAGTTTTGGTGATTTTGCCAATCCGAAAAATGTCGATACCCGGAGCTGGAACCCATTGACCATCCGCTTGAACGAGCAATCCAATTTGTTGGGCAGCCGTATCAAAGGTCGTTTGGTTGGGCGCCCGCAACATCGCCTCAACCATTGCTCCTTGTTCGTGGACAAAGACCGAGATGTCGGAGCCATTCATGTCCTGAACAATCATACACTCATCTCCTGCAAGGTTACGTCGTCAAAGCGCGTGGGGTAATACAAAATTCTTTTGATAATCCCGTTTAGATGCGCACTGCCGACATAATTCATGCCCAAAGATACCTGTGTGACATTTCCCAAGGAGCAATCCGTATCTTTTCCAACGACGCCCCCGTCAATGACCTATGCACAGTCATTTTCTTTGAGACCAATCACCGCTTTTGAGAATTATCCAGTATTCAGCGTTGCTGACCCCTGTACTTGTCCTTGGTCTACCCCTGCAGATCTTAGGTAAAGATAGCCAGACGCCCCATCACGATACGCCGCCATCCGATGATCACCGGTCATGTCGTTCAGTGACACAATGTAGTTTTGCGATGCCGAAGTGTCATCTGTACCAGCCTGAAATTCTGCAACCAGCGTCCCTTCTGCGGGATGGTACTCGAATTCATCCGCATTTAGGGAGATCAAATCCTTACCACGAGAGACGGCCACATCCTTGGTCGGAATATATGGTGTCGGGGTCAGCCCTGCTTCAAGCTGTGCAGCGGCGATACTGATGGTTCCGGTTGTAACCGAAGCTGCCGCAAAGCCAGCATCGATTGTATCCACCATATACAACCTGACAGCATTCGCTGAGGGAATATCCGCAGAGACATGGCACCAGTACCACCCATCTCCCACAGCCACGATCTGTGCTATGCTGCCTGTGCCAACAGCACCGACGACGCCATTCAAGAGATCAAAATTCGCATACATCAGGGCCGTAGACGTTTCGAGAATCTGAACAATATGGTGCGTGCCACGTTTGACGAGGAAACTTATGGATTTGGCAGCGTTAATTGACGACGCCGGTGTTTGGGTGACGTATTTTGGACTACCGCTCACACCTGTTGCGCTCATGATAACCGGAGTGTCTCCGGTCGGGCCCTCAACCTCACTGGCTGCCAGGCTTGCACCTGAAATGCCCCAATAGCTTCCATTGGCAACATCACCTGACGACAGCAAACGGTTTGTCGACGCGCCATATACCTGAAGCCCCATACATTGACCTTGACCAGAATACGATCGGCCGACGTGGAACACAGACGAGCCGGATGTCGCAACATAATCTGAACCGTTCGGGCAAGTTTGCATCCCGGCCAGATCACACCGATACACGCGGGGCATCGCCATTTGCATACCTGAAACCCCATCGGATGCCACCATACCCGCTGGGTCCCCCAAAGCCGGAGCACATCCCATATATGGCGTTGTATTTCCGCTAGTGGACAACACCGAAAAACTCACCTCGTAAAACCCGTTGGGTAATGCGGTCACCTGCGGGTCGCCGATCCCTGAATTGCTATAATGCTCGAAACTCCCGGTGATCACGTCCACAGCCAGCCGTCCGACCCCACCAATCAGCGTAAATTGCATCACGGCGTATCCCACTGGTCGCACTACAATTTTGAACATGTATTTGATGCCATCCTTGAAAGGATAGTTTGCGTCACGCACCCCTTTATAGTTTCCGACATTTACTTCGGGAACAACGACTGAACCACTTCCATCAGGTGCGAGCACCTGAGATACATGGATCGTGGCGTCACTGAGCGTCCAGTTTTGCGATCCAACATTTGATGAATCTCTCAAATAATTGTGCAACGCCCATTTCAACTTTCCATCGCTGTCCAAGACAGTTTGTCCCGTCGTGCGCGCTGAATTCAGAAAATCATGCTACTTGCATCGTATCAAATGGCATTGATCGACCTCCAATAGTAATGATGTTTTCCAGCTAATGCTGGCAAGCGACACCCATCTCTCGGGCGCAGAGCCCTAGGACCTGATCACAACTGTGTTGTGCTCAAAGTCGAGAACCAGATTTGGCCAATCGCCCCCTTGCTTGAACTCACTTGCGACGACATGGCCGCGCCGGAAGGTGGATGTTTCAAAATCCAAAACAAGTGTGGGGGAATGCCCGTTTACGGTATCCATTCCTGCGATTGCACCCAATCCTGCATGAAACAGCTGAATGCCCGCCCCGATCATCAAAGTTCTCCGGCTTCGAAGTGTGCGGTGGTTCCCGTCGCATGCACACGTCTGACATCGCAAGGCAAAAACTCACCTTTGTAAAACATCTCGGTATCCAGAATATCACCAGATCCTGTCGTAATGCGCAGCGCACCCGGTTGGGTACACCGCAAAAAATACGCGCCCTTAGGCAGATCACTGGTGTCGCTGGGGACAACTGGTACCAAATTGCGCGCTGGGCCAATGGGCAAGTTTGTGTAGGCGCCGAAATTAGACATCGGTGCGGTCTCCTATTTCCAGATTGATATAAAGTGCTCAGATATCTCGATCTGAGGTCCGTCTGTACGTTCAGTGCAGGATCAAATCGACTCAAGCATCCATCCAACGGTTCCAACCTGCGTAGAACAGCAAGCCGAAATCAGGCGCATCATTGCCTGACGCACACATATTTTTGGGGTGAAATTTTTGGGCCATGGGCGACCACATGTGCCTGAATGAAAATCTCCGACGTAGATGACGCTTAAGATAAATCAGGGTAAATCGAGCGTGCCAGCCCGTACAAAGGGTTAACGCGCCGCCCTCGGAGATGGCGCTTCAAATCAAAATCCGTGTTGCAGGATGTCGTGAGCGTCTCACGCAATCGCGCCTTACAAACGCCCGGCGGCGATTGCCAATCCACTGGTCACAGCCGTGAACACATCTCTAAAGCTATGCGACGCTTTCGGAAACTCGGATGTCATGGCCTCGGAAACCACCGACATCATGCTTGAACCGCCAACATACACCACGCGATCAATGTCGGTGACATCAACACCTGCGCACGCCACAGTTTCGATCGCACCCTCACGCAACTCTTGTGCATAGGTGGCAAGACAGGCCGTCATGGTATCATGCGTCACATCCCAGCTTAGCCCCTTTTCAACAAGACCCAGATCAATATGACCGATCGCGCCCTGTGCATTTGCGGCGATTTTCCCGCGCTCGACCGCAAACGCGACATCATGCCCAAGCTCGTCTTCCAAGACGCTGGCCAAGCGCGCCAGCTTTTCCGGCTCCTGCGCGAGGCGTTCCATCTCGGCAACCTGTCGACGATTTTGCCCCGTGTATAAAAACGGGATGCGCTCCCATGTGGCCAAATCATGAAACATTGCATTGGGCACAGGCGATAGACCTGCTCCGATCACCTTGCGCAAATCGGTGCCTTTTCCAAACATTGGCATAACTTGGTCGATGCTTATGGCACGGTCAAAATCCGTCCCGCCAATACGCACCCCGTGATTGGCCAAAATTTCGATCCCGTCGACAGCCGTCCGAAACACTGAAAAATCTGATGTCCCGCCGCCGATATCTACGATCAACCCAAGCTCTGATTTGGCATCATTGGCCCCGCTTGCAAGCGCAGCAGCCTCTGGCTCGGGCAGAAAACGGACATCGGAAAACCCAGCGGCCAAGTAACACTGCTTAAGGTCCGCTTCCGCCTGATCTTCGCGCGGATCATGCGCACCATGAAAGACCACAGGCCGACCAGACAAGACGCGGTCAAATGTAACGCCCGCATCTGCTTCTGCGCAGGCTTTGATTTGACGCAGAAAGCGGGCGATAATGTCCACAAAGGTGACACTCTCGTTCAGGATCTGACGTTTTTCATGCATCAAACTGGTGCCCAACACCCGCTTGAGCGCCCGCATGAACCGTCCGTCTTCCCCGTTTAACAGCGCTTGATTGGCAGGCGCGCCAATCAAGGTTTTGCGTGTTTCAAAATCAAAAAAGAACGTGGTTGGCATCGTGGCCTCCCCTGTCGGGAACGTAACCAGATGTGGCGAACCATCTCTAAAATATCCAGCCGCCGAATTCGACGTGCCGAAATCTATACCCAGAACCGGTCCATGCTTGGCCATACCGTCGTCTCCCGCACGTTAAACAAGACGGTGTCTTTAGAGCCACCTATTCTATGCGTCAACCAGCAAGCGCGAAAATACAAAGTGAGGCCGCACACGTCTCGGCGCGATCCACAATAGCCTGAGAATAACACCCCCGTTGCCGCGCGATATAAGGTCAGTTTCCGTCCTGATAATCCAGCAAGCCGAGCGAGCTTTCGGTCAAGGATGTCACGGCAAGACGCCCATCCGGAAGCGTAACCGCCCCAGTCGTCAGCGCATAATGTCCCGCGGGATCCTGAAGCGTTTCGATCACCTGACCCTCTGCGTCCATCCGCAGGACAAAGCCATACCGCGTAGGTGCGGGTTTCATCGCATCCGGCAGACGCATCAAGACACGCCGCAGAAACGGCTTTCCAGACAAATTGTCCATGATCGCATTTCGCGGACTGACAAGGCCCACCCAGAATGTGCCATCCGGCGCATTATTTATATTGTCGGGAAATCCCGGCAGGTTTTCCAAGACGACCTGCCCCGCGCTGCCATCCAGCGGGAAACGCCAAATGCTATAGGCGCCCGTTTCAACCACATACACCGCGTCACTGGCGTCATTGACGGCGACACCATTGGCAAACGTCAAACCATCGACAAAGATTGTCGTTTTTCCTGACACGGGGTCATATTTCAAAATACGCCCGTTTGCCGAATGTTCGACCAAATCCAATACCGACGCTGGTAACGTCCCCCCGTTGGCCTGCGCCCCAAAGCGGGTCGAGGCATCCGAAAAGTACACAGCGCCATCCGCTGCGATATCGACGTCATCCGCATAAAGGATTGGGCTGCCATCATCGACCTGATTGGTAAGCACTGTAATCTGACCATTCCGATCGACTGCCAGCAATCCAAGATAGGCATCTGCAACATAAAGCGTGCCGTCCTTGGCAAACTCAAGCCCCAAAGGTCGCCCATTGGTTTGGGCAAACGAACTTACCTTGCCATCCGGTCCAATACGCAAAATTTCACCGTCATGGGTGGCCGCATAGATAAACCCGTCTGGTCCGATATCGGCATCTTCCGGCCCAATTCGGCCGTTCAAACGGATCAGCTCAAGTTTCGCAAGCCGTTCATTTACCGCAAAATCCCCAGAATACCCGGCATTCTCTGGCGCCTCCCACGCGACAGGTCGTACGGATACAGGCCAAAAGGCAAGATAAGCCACCAATCCAATGATTGCCGCCCCCGATACACCAAGAATTTTCTTCACTGCTGCGCCTCCTTGCTGTCGCCAGTCCCGAATGGGCCAACCCCATTACACGTTGCCGATGTGGTTTCATGGATCAAGTGTATTCCCACTCTTATGCGGAAATTTCGTCTCCATTCTTGACGACCACACAACACCAGATACGATTGCGGGGGCACTTTGGAAAATATTCAACCGAGGCCACAACAAAAAAACACAATTTATAAAACGCCATAGTGCCATCACCGGGACCTTGGAAACGTTGATTGCAAGATGGAGGTGAAGTCATGGCCCTATTTTTGGGCCTTATTGTCATAGTTGGAATAGTGGTATTTGCCTTTCTATTAAGGCAATCAAGCAACGATGCGCCCCCACCACATTCGACCAAGCCCCGATCCGCGCCATCTCGGCCCGCCCCTATCACCAGACCTAAAGGTGAAACCCAGCCGTTCGATGCGCAAAGCGCCAAGTCAGTTCATGAAGAACGTGTTCTGACAGGTTCGGCATATGTGACCGATGGCGATACAATCAAAATCAAAAATACGCAGATCCGCTTGTTTGGCGTGGATGCGCCTGAGTTAAATCATCCTTATGGGAAAAAGGCGAAATGGGCTTTGCATAAACTGTGCAAAGATCAAACTATCACGGCCAAAATATCTGATGAAGATGAGTATGGCCGCACGGTCGCGCATTGTTACCTTCCAGATGGACGAGACCTTTCAGCCGAAATGGTGAAGCAAGGGTTGGCGATTGATTGGCCAAAATTTTCGGGGGGACGATACGCGAGCTTGGAGACAACAGACGCGCGCAAAAAGCTTTGGCTCGCGGATGCCCGTCAGAAAGGGCGGATGCATGTTTGGAAAAAATTTGAATCTCGCCAGGAACAATGATTTGTACCCAGCCGTCTGCCACTAATCGGCATTTGGCGCTGTACGCTGCCATAGCACCTAGACATCTATCGCACGCGGACCGAGGGTTTTGACAACAGCCACTATGATGCGGTGCTCTCTGGAACCACAAGGTAAGGACTGCAGACAAGCCATTGCATTAACGGTGCCCCTAAACCATCGAAAATCTGTGCGATCACCACGCTCCAGATCACATGGATTCGACACGAAAAGCCGTAGAAAAACGGCGATTGTGATCGCAATCTGTTACGAGTCACAAAAACAGACAAAACCCGAAATACTAGGGGCCAAAGCAACCGATTGTTTTTAATGGGAAATTTATGGTGCACCCAATAGGATTCGAACCTATGGCCTCTGCCTTCGGAGGGCAGCGCTCTATCCAGCTGAGCTATGGGTGCCTGTTGCGGGGTATAGCCAGACGTGCGACGCCCCGCAATCTCTATTTTACGTTATGCAAACAGTTCGTGCGCCAACTCGAGCGCATCAATCAAGACATCAACTTCTTCAACTGTATTGTACATGCCAAATGAGGCGCGACAGGTCGCGGATACACCCAGATGGTCCATCAACGGGCCAGCACAGTGATGCCCAGCACGGACAGCCACACCCTTTTTGTCAAGAATCGTCGACACATCATGCGCATGTGCCGCCCCTTGCATGGAAAAGCTAAAGATCGCAGCCTTGTCAGGTGTTTGCCCCTGCACGGAAATCCAGTTCAGTCCGCCAAGGCGCTGCACAGCATAGTCACGCAAGATGCTTTCATGCGCGGCAATGTTTTCCATACCGACATCCATCATATACTCGAGCGCAACCCCAAGACCGATTGTCTGAACAATCCCCGGCGTGCCAGCCTCGAACATCATCGGTGGATCATTATACACCACTGCGTCTTTGCTGACTTCCTTGATCATATCGCCCCCACCAAGGAACGGGCGCATCTCGGCCATGCGCTCTTGTTTGACATAGATCGCGCCTGACCCTGACGGACCATAAAGCTTGTGACCCGTGATCGCGTAGAAATCACATCCAATATCTTGAACATCGACGGGCATATGCACAGCACCCTGTGATCCATCAACCAACACTGGAACACCCTTGGCGTGGGCCCCCTCGGTGATGGTTTTGACATCGACAACCGTTCCCAACACATTCGAACACTGCGTGATCGCGACCAGCTTGGTATTTGGCGTGATCGCATCCAAGACGGCTTGGGGGTCCAACGCGCCATTGGCATCTACATCCACCCACTTGAGAACAACGCCCTGACGCTCTCTGAGAAAGTGCCAAGGCACAATATTGGCATGATGTTCCATCACCGACAGCAAAATTTCATCGCCTGCCTGCAAGCGCGGCATCGCCCAGCCATAAGCCACCATGTTGATGCCTTCGGTGGTGCCAGAATTCAAAACGATCTCGTCTTCGGTTTTCGCGTTCAAAAATCGCGCAATTGTGCCGCGGACAGCTTCGTATTTGTCGGTGGCCAAATTTGACAGATAATGCAGTCCCCGATGCACATTGGCATATTCCATCGCATACGCCTGTGTGATCGCGTCAATGACCTGTCGCGGCTTTTGTGCCGACGCCCCATTGTCCAGATACACAAGCGGCTTGCCGTTGACCTCACGGCCTAAAATCGGGAAATCTTCGCGAATTTTTGCGACGTCGTACATTACAGTATTCCTATTGCGGTCACGCCGATCAGCGACAAGATCACTGACAGACCCATGGTCATACCCAAAACGGATAAGACCAACATGAGAAACGATTTGCCCAATGCATCAAACCCGTGGGCCACATTCACAAAATTCACCAAAATCCAGATGCCATACAACCCAGTTGCCATGGCAAACAGACCTGCAACACCCGGCAAAATGATCATCAACACCAGCGCAACCACCTGTACCGCCAAGCGCATAAACTGAAGCCACCCGATCATAATCAGGATATCACCAAACGCAGCCGTGCCCTTAAGCGCACGTCCTGTCCAAAACAACATGAACACCGTGACGACCATCACCGAAAACAACAGCACAAGGACAAGGCCAGGAGATGCCAGTAGCGGGAGAGAGAATTCTGGTGGGATGGGAAACAACGTCGTCGATACAAAATAGGCCAATGTATTGAGAACACATGCCAAAACAAGAATGGTCCAACCGGTTTCCCGCCGCAAACCAAGCCCCATCAACATGCGCGCCGCATCTGCGGGCGCTACAATCGTTTGAACAAACAGTGCCTTGAGAACGTCCGTCATCCTTGCCCCCTGCCCGCTTGAACCAAGCCTGCAATCCAGAACCACATAAAGATCACGACCCAAATCAAATCAACCGTGCTCAACCCCATGCCCTTACCCAGAAAGCCTGCCACGAGGCCGCGCATCAGCAACAGCGGCGCCGATGCCAAAAACGCCCAAAACAGAGCAATCCGAGCGCTAAATCCAGTCAATTTTTGACCAAAAGCGCGCAGCAAAATTTGGCTGATAAAAGCCAACGCATAGAAAATCAGCGGGGCAATGAAAATCCAACCCAACAGCGCGCCGCCCAGCATCGGGTTCAGCTCTTGACCCGTCATATGCGCTTCGCGCGCAATTCTCGGCCATTGAGCGATAAACACGGTACCACACGCCGCCATAAGGATAATGAGCGCGCGATCTTCACGCTCTCCCATGGCCAAAAGGCGGGCCACAACTTTGTGAGGCCCGCGATAGGTCGCAAACATATCCTGAACGACAGACATCAGCCAGCGCGACGGCGAGTCAACCACCCCTCAAGACGGTTAGAAATCTCGTCAGCCAACTCTTGGTTTTCGATTTCATCAACCGCCTCTGCCAAAAAGGCCAGCGTCAACAAATCTGTCGCGATCCCATGGGGAACCCCGCGGGCGCGAAGATAAAACATCGCCTCTTCGTCAATTGCACCAGTGGTAGAGCCGTGCGAACAAATCACGTCATCCGCATAAATTTCCAGCTCTGGTTTGGCATAGAACTGGCTGTCATCATCCAAAAGCAATGACTGGCTGATTTGATACCCATCAGTTTTCTGAGCGCCCTGCTTTACAAGGATTTTGCCCTGAAACACGCCCGTAGCACCATTCCGCAGCACCTTTTTGAAAACCTGTCGGCTCTCGCAACGTTCGGCATCATGGGTGATGAACACGGTGTCATCATGATGGAAATCCCCATCCCCAAGAGCAGACCCAGCCACATGTGCAATCGCATCGTCGCCGGTCAACTCGATCACACATTCATTGCGTGTCATTTTGCCGTTCACAGTCAAGGTAAAGCTCTTAAAGGTACTTTGCGTACCCAAACGCGCGAACATATGTGTCACGGCGCGACGCTCGTGATCGCGGCCTTGCGCCCGAATGTGATGAAAACCTGCGTTGTCGGCAACATCGATTTCCATGACTTTGTTAAACCGTGCCGCAGCCGGACCGTTTTCCAAAATCGTCAATTCTGCACCGTCGTCAACTTTGATCACGTGGTGTAGCATCGCATCAGATGTCTCTGATTTATGGATATAAATCAGGCTTACGGGTTTGCTGACAACACCCGTCGCCCGGATCACAACACCATCGGTGGCAAAGGCTGTGTTCAATGCGGCAAGCGGGCGCTCAACAGGTGTTTGGCCATTGGTTTCCAACACACCAAACAGATCTTTGGCCCAATGGATATCGGCTTGTGCGACATCACTCAAACGCTCGATGCTCAGGTTTTCCCCTTCGAGCGCGTCAGACGCCTCTGGGTCAAACACACCATCCACGAACACGACCTTAAGACGGTCGAACCCACCAAAAACCGGAGTTTCCTCCCCCTCAAACAGGGCAGCTTGCGGTGCCTCGGTCTGGATCAGTGAATCCGGTCTGGTATAGCGCCAGTATTCATCGCGACGCGCGGGCAATCCCATCGCGCGCACTCTTGCAACGGCATCAGATCGTGCGTCGACCATCCAGCTTGCGCCTGACGGAACCGCCAGCGCGGCAAGTCGCGCCTCGGTGGCGTCAATTTTGGGTTGGGTTAATGCCATTACGCCATCTCCGCCAAAATGTCGGCATATCCGTTCTGCTCAACTTCCAACGCCAGCTCAGGACCACCTGTTTTGATGATCCGGCCATCTGCCATGATGTGCACGACGTCTGGTTTGATATGATCAAGAAGACGCTGATAGTGTGTAATCACAAGGAACCCTCGCCCTTCCGAGCGCAGCGCGTTGACGCCCTCGGACACCAGCTTCATGGCGTCTACGTCCAAGCCCGAGTCTGTTTCATCCAGAATGCACATGCGTGGCTCGAGCATCGCCATTTGCAGAATTTCGTTCCGCTTTTTCTCGCCGCCCGAAAAACCCACGTTCACCGGACGCTTGAGCATATCCGCATCGATTTTAAGGGTCTTGGCCTTGGCACGTACCACCTTGAGGAATTCACCTGCCGACATTTCTTCTTCGCCGCGCGCCTTGCGTTGCGCGTTCACAGCCGTCCGCAAGAATGTCATATTACCGACACCAGGGATTTCGACCGGATATTGAAATGCCAAAAACAGCCCGGCAGCTGCGCGATCTTCGGCTTCCATATCAAGCAAGTCTTCGCCATCCAATGATGCCGTACCGTCGGTGACTTCATAGCCATCGCGCCCAGACAGCACGTATGACAACGTAGATTTCCCAGACCCATTCGGCCCCATAATGGCGTGAACTTTTCCGGCTTCTACCGTCAAATCCACCCCTTTGAGGATCTGCTTGTCTTCTTCTTCAAGTTTGACCTTCAGGCCTTTGATTTCCAACATCTTTAATTCCTTCGCGCTTCCATTCAGAGCCGCAGCTCTGATCGTCTATTTCAAAGTGACCGCTGTGCCGCTGGCAGACACCATCAGCATCGATCCACCCACAACTTCATAATCAAGATCCACGCCGACCACCGCTTCGGCATTCAGTGCCTGAGCGCGCTCCTCAAGTTCTCTCAAGGCCGTGTCGCGTGCATCCTGCAACTTACTTTCATAGGCCCCCGAGCGGCCCCCAACGATATCGGTGATAGAGGCAAAAACATCGCGCACAACATTTGCGCCCATGATGGCCTCGCCCACCACGATCCCCTTATAGTCGGCAATCTGGCGACCTTCGATCGAAGGTGTTGTCGTAATAATCATTCTTGGTCTCCACACATCATCTGTTTGGCCTATCTTTTGGGTCTCAGCAATTTACCGATCCCAAAGGCCAAAATCCGCCCTGCAACAACGCCGATGACAATCGCCAGAACGGGGTTCACGAATGCTTGGAGCACCATATTCACATATGATACGCCCAACAGTCCGCCCAGCACGGGCAAAGCATACGGAAGCCATCCATCGATCTTGACCGACAAAGGTTGCTTGGGCTGATTATCCAACAGATCCCTCCAACGAAATCGCCACAAGGGCTTGGGCTTCCATGGCAAATTCCATTGGCAGTGCCTGAAGCACCTCTTTGGCAAAGCCATTGACGATCAAGGCCACGGCCTCTTCTTCACCCATGCCACGCTGGCGGCAATAGAACATTTGCTCGTCATCCACCTTGGATGTGGTTGCTTCGTGCTCGACCCGTGCCGAGTTATTCTTGACCTCGATATAGGGCACGGTGTGCGCACCACATTTATCGCCGATCAGCAAACTGTCACACTGCGTGTAATTCCGACCATTTTTTGCCTTGGGGTGCATCGACACCAATCCGCGATACGTGTTCTGCGCGCGTCCCGCAGAAATGCCTTTGGACACAATGCGCGATTTGGTGTTTTTGCCCAAATGGATCATCTTGGTCCCAGTATCAGCTTGCTGATAGTGGTTGGTGATCGCGATCGAGTAAAATTCGCCTTGGCTATCGTCGCCGCGCAAAACACAAGATGGGTATTTCCACGTCACCGCTGATCCGGTTTCGACCTGTGTCCACATGACCTTGGCGCGATCCCCACGGCAATCCGCACGTTTTGTCACAAAGTTATAGATGCCACCTTTGCCTTCTTCATCACCGGGATACCAGTTTTGAACGGTCGAGTATTTCACCTCGGCATCTTCTTCGATGACAATTTCGACAACAGCGGCATGCAATTGCGAAATATCGCGTTTAGGAGCGGTACAGCCCTCTAGATAAGACACATAGCTGCCTTTGTCGGCAATAATCAGGGTCCGCTCGAACTGGCCCGTGTTTTCCGCGTTAATGCGGAAATAGGTGCTCAGCTCCATTGGGCAACGCACGCCCGGCGGGACATAGACAAACGAACCATCTGAGAACACAGCGCTGTTAAGCGTCGCGTAATAGTTGTCACTGACTGGAACCACAGACCCGAGGTATTTCTTGACCAACTCTGGGTGCTCGCGAATGGCTTCGGAAATCGAGCAAAAGATGACGCCCGCTGCCTTAAGCTCTTCTTGAAAGGTGGTCCCAACCGACACCGAGTCAAACACAGCATCCACAGCAACTTTGCGGCCTTCGGCAGGTGCGTCTTCCGCACCTTCCACTCCGGCCAAAATCATCTGTTCTTTCAGAGGGATACCAAGCTTTTCATAGGTCGCCAACAGCTTTGGATCTACCTCGTCCAGTGACTTGGGTTTTTCCTCCATCGATTTGGGGCGCGCATAATAATACTGATCCTGAAAATCAATTTCCGGATAGTCCAGCATCGCCCAATCTGGTTCACTCAGAGACAACCAACGACGGTATGCTTCAAGCCGCCATTCGGTCATCCATTCGGGTTCTTCATTCTTGGATGAAATCAGGCGCACGATATCTTCGGAAAGACCCTTTGGGGCATATTCCATTTCGATATCGGTTTCCCAGCCGTACTTGTATTTTCCACCAACCTCTCGGACGGCGTCTACGGTATCTTGATCGACACCTTCTTTGACTTCGGTCTGGTCCAAACTGGCCATGGTTATCTCCTGTTCGCTCACGCCGCGCGGGCGCGGTATTTCCGGTATTGTGTCAGCCACGCGTCGGCAAAACCCAATACGTCCTGTTCTGTTGTCTCGGGTCCCAAGGAAACCCTAATCGCGCCTGCCGCGACATCGTCCGCATATCCCATCGCCCGCAACACGCGGCTGGCGCGCACTTTGCCTGACGAACAGGCAGAGCCTGCTGAAATCGCATAGCCGGCCAAATCCATCTGCATCACCTGCGTTTCCCCTTTCCAACCAGATGTCGCAAGACACAAGGTGTTGGGCAAACGGGTGCCAGCCGTCCCTATAAAAATGGTGTCTGGCGCCTGTGACACAAGAGCGTCTTCGAGCAAATCGCGCAAAGTTGCAACCCGATCCCAAACCCCATTGGCCAAATCCTGTGCTGCCGCCGTGGCTGCCGCCGCAAAACCTGCGGCCCCAATCACGTTTTCGGTGCCAGATCTGCGACCCATTTCCTGACCACCGCCCTTGATTTGGGCGCGCACATCGGTGCCGCGCGTCACAACCAAAGCTCCGATGCCTTTGGGGCCACCCAGCTTGTGCGCAGAGACCAAGGCCATCTGCGCGCCTGTCCAGTTGAACGACAGGGGGATTTTGCCAAACGCTTGCGTCATGTCGCTGACGGCGAGACCCTGAGGCAAAGTTTGCACAATGCCAGTTTCGGAATTGGCCAGTTGAACACAGCTTTCCTGCGGACGAGGCACCACAACAGCGCCATCCTGACCCACAGCAATATCCGCAGTCACCCACGCACCCACGGCGTCATGTTCGATATCAGCCGCATGCAATCCGCGCCCCGCCAAGGCAAGCGCCGCAGACTCGGTCGCTGAGCCCGTAAATATGACATCCGCCCCATCCGCGCCAAAGGCGCTGGCCACATCCGAGCGCGCGCGTTCCAATACTGATTTGGCCTTACGCCCTTCCGCATGCACGCTGGACGGATTTCCAACCACATCCATCGCCGCAATCATGGCTTCCCGCGCTTGGGCACGCAGGGGCGTGGTCGCATTATGATCCAGATACACACGCGCCATGACTAGGTTCTCTTGATCCGCACAGATGACAAAAAGGCGTCAGCCCGCAACCGTACCAATGCACAAACGAGAGAATGAGAAGCCAGCACCGTCATTCGTCATCAACCACAGAAAACAAGGATGGCACCGCAGGGCATGGGGCCAACTCATTGGTCACGACATCAGACAGGCGGGTTTGATGCAAAAACACATAGACGTGTGCAGACAGGCCCTCCCAAAGGCGGTTGGCCATGGATTGTGCCCGCGACCCACTCGAGCCACCTGTTGCCCCCGCTCCGGTATGAAGTGCGGACACTGTTTCATCGACAGCCGCAAGCACATCAACAATGCGAATGTCCGATGTCGATTGCGCCAAACGATATCCGCCGCCGGGTCCGCGCACCGATTCCACCAATCCAGCACGGCGCAGCTTGACAAAAAGTTGCTCAAGATACGGCAATGAAATGTCCTGACGCTTGGAAATATCGGACAGCGTCACCAGTTCATCAACAGGGTGCAGCGCAATATCAGCCAACGCAACAACAGCATAGCGTCCTTTGGTCGACAGTTTCATGCGCGCCCCCAAGCGAAAAGATTGACGTTAGGCGCTGCACAGATTAAGCCGCTAACAGCGCTACCGGCATATGCCGGATAAATGTTAGAACCGTTCTAAGGTGTCTGAGGGAATTCGTCAAGAATAGCTTCGCACCAATTCTCAGGAGACAGGGACACACATGCCCGAGGTCATTTTCCCAGGACCCGAAGGCCGCCTTGAAGGCCGCTATCACCCACAAAAAGAAAAAGACGCCCCCATTGCCATTGTGCTGCATCCGCATCCACAATTCGGTGGTACGATGAACAACAAAGTGGTCTACAACCTCCACTATGCGTTCTACAATATGGGCTTTACCGTACTGCGCTTTAATTTCCGCGGTGTCGGACGCAGCCAAGGCGAATATGACCAAGGCGTTGGCGAATTGTCTGATGCGGCATCCGCACTGGATTACTTGCAGTCGATGAACACCAACTCCAAGCACTGCTGGGTTGCAGGATTTTCGTTTGGAGCATGGATCGGCATGCAACTGTTGATGCGACGCCCTGAAATCACCGGGTTCATTTCGGTGTCACCACCTGCCAACATGTATGATTTCTCGTTCTTGGCGCCTTGCCCAAGCTCTGGGTTGGTCATCAACGGCGTGAACGACCGTGTCGCGCCTCCGGCAGACACCACCACACTGGTGAATAAGCTGCACGAGCAAAAAGGCATCACCGTCACGCATCAGGAAATTGATGGCGCTGGTCACTTCTTTGAAACCGAAGAAACCATGGATACAATGATCGGCAACGTGTCGACCTATGTTAAGCGCCGCCTGACTGAAAACACCCGCTGATGTCTGGAACGATCGAAACGCTCTCGGCCAAGCTTGCGTCAGATGTGCTCGAGATTCAGGACGCGATTGGGCAAGAACGCCTCTATGTAGAGGTCGGCGACGTGCTCGCCGCCGCCTCTCAATCTCTGGAAGAGGCGTTTTTGACCGAGGTGCGGGTGCGATTGGCAGAGCGCAAGGCGCGTGATTTCTTGGATCAACGGATCAAGGACGTCACAGCCAAATTACAAGGCTGAGTTTTGTCATGAGCGATCGCATCTCTCAACAGATGGCCTTTTTGAACGAGGCCGATGGACTAAAAAACGTGTTGCGGGCCACGCGTATTCTGAATGGCTCGCGGCGCGAAAACTCTGGCGAACACAGTTGGCATATCGCGCTTTATGCCATGGTGATGGCGGAACATGCCATTAAGCCCGTGAATGTGGATCGCGTCATCAAGATGTTATTGATCCACGATCTTGTCGAAATCGACGCGGGAGATACCCCCATTCATGGGGACTATGATGTCGCTGCCATGGAAGCCATCGAACAGGCCGCCGCAGATCGCATCTTTGGGCTGCTGCCTGCGGATCAACGTGACACGTTTCGCGCCCTTTGGGATGAATTCGAAGCGGCCCAAAGCGACGATGCGATCTTTGCCAAATCCATTGACCGCGTACAGCCGGTGATTTGCAATCTGGAAACCGGCGGTGGCACATGGCCGGAATTCAACGTCACGCCGGAACAGCTTGAAACGCGGGTTGGTGTCAAAGTGGCCAAAGGCGCACCTGCAATCTGGCGCCACCTTCAATCCCGCATCAAAGCATGGTTTGATCAAAACACCTAATCGGCACTGCGACCTAGCCGGGCCAACACTGGGGCCAGCCATATCCCCAGCGCCAAGGCAACCCTGAACAGGGCCCCCCACCAAAGCGCACCGCATCGAACATGGCGGATGATATCATCCGAAAGGCCGTATCGATCTGGGGCACCGTCACACCATATTCGGCTTGCAACATGTCATAGTTTTCAGCCGCCGTGGCCAATACACATTGCTCAAGAATTTGATCCGCCTCTAGCCGCGCATCAAAGCTGGCCTTTGGCGTCAAATCCGCGCCCCCCACATGATATGCCTGATCATGCGTCACACAGCAGCTTTCCCAAGGGGGCGTATGTTCGTGCAGATCTGCAAAGCCGGGGAACATATCCGCCACCGTTTTCCACGTGGCCGACATACCGCCAGAACATCCGTCTGTGGTGAACGGTGCCAGAGTGACCCCGTCTTGATCGCGCAACTCCAACAGCTTTGCGTGGCTACGCACCTCGAGGCGGTCCACCAATCCAAGAGCGGCCTCCTCGGCCTGCACCGTGCCAGCAACCAGCACACACACGCAAGCGACCCGCTTAAGGAGAAACATCGCGATATACCTTTGTTTCCACGCTGGCTCCCAGCATACTTCCCAGAGACAGTACAAATCTTTCTGGCGCGCTCAACGTGGCCCTCTGGGCCAAGACACGATGCGCCATCGCAGGCTCGTCCGTGATAATGCCGGACACACCCAAAGATGCCATATGTGACATGCTTAGCGGATCGTTTACGGTCCAGACATAGATTTTCTTGCCTTCTTCGCGCATTTTGCGCACCAGAAAATGCGAGGCGGCGGATTTGTTCACTGCCAAGAAATCTGTTTCAAGCTGCCAAATCCGTCCGATTGAGGCCGTGGCCAGAAGCCCGACGTCCCAATCCGGGCGCAGCGCTTTCATTTTTTGCACACCAGCCAGCTTGAGAGACATGGCTTTGACGTGATCCTGCATGCCTGTGGCATCCACAATATCCGCGACGCGCTGTTCAAGCATTTCATCGTGCCCATAATACTTGAGCTCGATCAACACCCCTGCACGGCCTTTGGCCGCCAAGAGCACTTCGGATAACAACGGTGCTCGTTGATCTGCATATTCAGGATCAAACCAGCTCCCAATATCGATCTGCGCGACATCTTGCAGGGTGGCATCCCAAATCTTGAGGTTCACGCCAGCAATTTTCATGAAATCACTGTCGTGCAGGACGACGACTTCACCATCGGCTGTTTCCTGCACATCAATTTCGACCCAATCCGTTTGGTCATCTAGGGCTTTCTCAATCGACGCCATGGTGTTTTCAGGACGTGCCCCCGCAGCGCCTCGGTGTGCAATCACCTCGATCTGGTCGGTTGTCTTCAACGATTTCAAACCAAGCACGCCACTCACGCCGAATCCTGCACACACCAGCACCCCGACCACAAGAACGGGTTTCACCCACGTCAATGGACTTGTGGAACCTTCGCGGGCTTGCGCAGACATCGGCCATCCAGATTGATCCACCAAGAGTGCCGCCATCGCCCCCGTCGACAAAGTCGAGAACAGCAAATTCAGCAGCCCCCACACACCCGCATAAACAATAAGAACCCGCGATAAGCTCTTGAGATCATGCGCAAAGCGATCAATTGACATATCTGCAAGCATACCGACAAACCCCATCGCACCGCCAAACAGCCCCACGGTCACGACACCAATCCCCAACATCTTGAGACATAGCGCCAAGCGTTGATCCTGCATCGCGTCTTTGCTGGCTGCAAAGCTCTGTTTGGGAGACATGCCTTGGAACATGACCAAAGGCAGCGCGACAGCCCACCCCAAAAGGTACCAAGCCAATATGACACCCATCACGAGCAAAATGGCGCCAATGCATATGGCCGCCATGATGAACTCTGGCGGGTGCTCCTTGAGGTAATAGTTGATATCAAATTCGGTCAAGAGCCAGAGATAGATCGCGCCTGCGGCCAGCAAGAACGGCACTGCGATAGCCAATACACGCACCGCAAGTCTTCCCCCGAACTCGACCAATTGCGGCGCCCGTGGCATCACCATGGCAACCCCGTCCTGAAAACTGTGCGCCCCAGTGTGGCGATCCTTTAGTGCAATCGCCATCATGAACCCCGAGTTCATCACATAGAGCGCCAGCAAGAACCCAGCAGCCAGCAACATGGCCACGAATCCCAAAGGCGACAGCAAGAAGAACGCGATATCAAAATCCGACAACGCAGGTTTGCCAGATAACGCAATTGCACTACGCATGACAAATGCCACGAATGGGGCCAAGAATGCGGTGACAATGACATTAAATGCCAAATGAGACAGTAAAAACGGGCGTTTTAAAGTCCAGGCCAAAATAAAGGCGTCGAGAACACCAAGTGCCGCTTTTGAAATCATGCTATGCTCCTAATTGCGCACAGACTAGCGGCATTCCCCAGACCCGTCGACCACTCAGATTGTGAAGTTTCATATTTTGGTATACAATTGCATACAAAGGTTTCCACACGCCCAAAACTCCGCTATGCAGATCCTAGAACCGACTCAAGTTGGAGAGCACACGCTATGACCAAGATCAAAGTAGACAACCCCATCGTAGAGATGGATGGGGATGAAATGACCCGGATTATCTGGCAGTTTATCAAGGACAAATTGATCCTGCCTTATCTCGACCTCGACCTATTGTATTATGATTTGGGCATAGAAGAACGCGACAGAACCGAAGACCAGATTACCATTGATGCCGCCGAAAAAACCAAAGAGGTGGGCGTTGCCGTCAAATGTGCAACCATCACCCCAGACGAGGCGCGCGTCGAGGAATTTGGCCTCAAGAAAATGTGGCGCAGCCCGAACGGCACAATCCGCAATATTTTGGGCGGCGTTGTGTTTCGCCAACCCATTATCTGTAAGAACGTTCCACGTCTGGTGCCCGGATGGACCCAACCCATTGTGATTGGTCGCCACGCATTTGGCGATCAATACAAAGCCACGGACATGAAATTCCCCGGCCCCGGCCAGTTGACGATGAAATTTGTGGGCGAAGATGGCACCGAAATCGAACATGTTGTCTATGATGCGCCCTCGGCTGGGGTGTTTATGTCTATGTACAATCTGGATGACTCCATTCGTGACTTTGCACGCGCCTCGCTGAACTATGGCCTGAATTTGGGATGGCCCGTGTATCTTTCCACGAAAAACACCATTCTCAAGCAATACGACGGGCGCTTTCTCGAGCTGTTTCAAGAGATCTATGAGGCCGAGTTCAAAGAGCGCTTTGAAGAGGCGGGAATTTGGTACGAGCATCGCTTGATCGACGATATGGTTGCCTGCTGTATGAAATGGAACGGCAAGTTCGTCTGGGCCTGCAAAAACTATGATGGTGATGTGCAATCTGACACTGTCGCCCAAGGTTTTGGATCGTTGGGGCTGATGACGTCGCAACTGATGACGCCCGATGGAAAAATCGTCGAGGCCGAAGCCGCACACGGGACTGTGACACGCCATTATCGCCAGCACCAGAAAGGCGAACAGACGTCGACCAACTCGATTGCCTCGATTTACGCATGGACTGGCGGTCTCAAGCACCGCGCGACACTGGACAACAACGATGCGTTGATGACCTTTGCCGAGACGTTGGAACGCGTGATCGTCGACACGGTCGAAAGTGGTTTTATGACCAAAGACCTCGCGCTGTTGGTCGGTCCAGACCAAGGATGGCTGACCACTATGGGGTTCTTGGAGAAGATCGAAGAGAACCTGAACGCCGCTTTGGCGGGATAGGTACCTCAAGCTCTACGCGGCCTTGCGCTGCGTAGAGACACCTTTGCCACTGCCTTGTGTTGCGGCCTGCCCCTGATGGGCATGTCTATGCTTGGCTGACGATTTAGATTGCACCATCCTCGAATTTCTGGTCCGCATACTCCGAGACACAGGAGTACATCATGCCAACGGCCTATATCTATCTCATTGTCGCGGTGTTTGCCGAAACCATCGGCACTTCGGCCATGCAAGCCAGCCAACAGTTCACGCGACTGGGGCCAACGCTTGTGATGATTGCAGCATATGCAGTCTCGTTCTACTTACTGGGTCATACTCTCAAGTACCTGCCTGTCGGGATCACCTATGCCATCTGGTCGGGACTGGGCATCGTGTTTATTGCGGCGATCGGATATTTTGCCTTCAATCAACGGCTGGATTTGCCCGCAGTGCTTGGAATGGGGCTTATTCTTGTAGGGATTCTTGTGATCCACCTGTTTTCCAAGACCTCAACGCATTAAGGGGCTGGCCTTTTGGCTGTGCGCGCGATAGGGCGGGCGCGAACAGGAAAGGCTACTCCTCATGGACCTTCGCAATATCGCGATCATCGCACACGTTGACCACGGCAAAACGACTCTGGTCGATGAGCTGCTCAAGCAATCCGGCGCATTCCGGGAAAACCAAGATGTGGCCGAACGGGCCATGGATTCCAACGATCTGGAACGGGAACGCGGCATCACCATTTTTGCCAAACCCACGTCGGTCGAATGGAAAGGCACACGGATCAATATCGTGGACACGCCCGGCCACGCCGACTTTGGCGGCGAAGTTGAGCGGATTCTCAGCATGGTCGACGGTGTGGTTCTGTTGGTTGATGCGGCCGAAGGCCCGATGCCCCAGACAAAGTTTGTGACATCCAAGGCGCTGGCTCTGGGCCTGCGTCCGATTGTGGTGCTCAACAAAGTCGATAAACAAGACGCCGAACCTGACCGCGCTCTGGATGAATGCTTTGATTTGTTTGCATCCCTAGACGCCACCGAAGATCAGCTTGATTTCCCGCACATGTATGCGTCAGGTCGGTCCGGATGGGCAGATGCAGAGCTTGACGGCCCACGCAAAGATTTGCATGCGCTGTTCAACCTGATTGTGAACCACGTGCCAGAGCCAAAACAGCTCAAGCATCAAGCCGAAGACTTTCGCATGCTGGCCACGACCCTCGGCTCGGACCCTTTTGTGGGCCGTATCCTGACAGGTCGTGTTGAATCCGGCACCTTGCGTGTGGGGGCAACCGTTCAGGCGTTGACCCGCGTTGGCCAAAAGATTGAACAATTCCGCGTCACAAAAATTCAAGCGTTCCGCGGATTGGCCCAACAAGACATCGAAGAAGCCCAAGCTGGCGACATCGTTTCGCTCGCTGGTATGTCCAAAGCCACAGTTGCCGATACTATCTGTGCCTTGGCCGTTGACACGCCTCTTGAAGCTCAACCGATTGACCCGCCGACAATCACTGTGACCTTTGGCATCAACGACAGCCCGCTGGCTGGTCGCGATGGCAAAAAGGTGCAGTCACGTGTGATCCGTGACCGTTTGATGAAAGAAGCCGAGTCAAACGTTGCGATCAAAATCTCTGACACCCCTGGCGGCGAAGCCTTTGAAGTTGCCGGTCGTGGCGAACTTCAGATGGGTGTTCTTATCGAGAACATGCGCCGCGAAGGGTTCGAATTGTCGATCTCTCGCCCACAGGTTCTGATGCGCGAAGACGACGGGCAACGCATGGAGCCCATCGAAGAAGCCACCATCGACGTGGATGATGAATACTCTGGCGCGGTCATCGAAAAAATCACCGGTACCCGCAAAGGTGAATTGATCGAGATGCGCCCAGCAGGTGCTGGCAAAACCCGTATTATTGCACATGTCCCGTCTCGCGGATTGATCGGCTATCACGGTGAATTCCTGACAGACACGCGCGGCACTGGTGTTTTGAACCGTGTGTTCCACGGCTGGGCCCCTTACAAAGGTGCGATTCCTGGGCGTCGTTCGGGTGTTCTGATCTCTATGGAAGACGGTGTATCCGTCGCCTATGCGCTTTGGAACCTCGAAGATCGCGGAAAAATGATGATCGGGGCACAGGCCCAAGTCTATCAAGGGATGATCATCGGTGAACACAGCCGTGAAAATGACCTTGAAGTTAACCCGCTCAAAGGCAAAAAACTGACCAACGTACGGGCCTCGGGCACGGATGATGCGGTGCGTTTGACAACCCCGATGACGTTGTCGTTGGAAGAAGCCATCGCGTATATCAACGACGATGAACTGGTCGAAGTCACGCCCAACAATATTCGTCTGCGCAAGCGGTATCTTGATCCGCATGAACGCAAGCGCATGTCGCGCTCTAGCTAAGATAAGAACGGGCAGCTTTCGAGCTGCCCTTTTTCTTTACTGGCACAAGCTTGGTCTTGTTTCAGGCCCAATTCTGCATGATGGTGTGTCATAAGACCCGTTTGCAGAATGAACCTATATCTATGTCCCGATTATTCCACTTTTTTCTGATTCATCTCGGTATTCTCATACTCGGGTGTTTGGCTCTTTCGCAATCTGGCGTTGCCGAAGGGTTCGGCGATGAAACAATCGGCGAATTTCAGTCGCGCACCGACGTGCCACTTGAGGTCGGCGTTGGCATTCAGATCGAACAAATCACCTTTGTCGATCAGCAAGCCGAAAATTTCGGGGTTGTGGCGTCGATTGTGATGAAGATGCACATTCCCGAACTTGCCTTTGATGCCGAGGCCTATGGCAAACCATACCAAGTGCACTCTCCTGAAGACTTCATCAAACTGGCCCGCGAAAAGCTGGTCGTGTTGCCCGCCTTCATTATCGCCAACCAACAGGGACGCCGCTTTACACAACAGCATTTGGTTCTGCTCGAAGCGTCAGGAGACATAAAATACGTCGAGCGTTTTTCAACGACACTTCAAGCGCCTTACTTTAACTTCCGAAAGTATCCCTTTGATTCCCAAATATTTTATCTAGAGGTTTCTTCACTTTTCTCGGAATCATTTATCAAATTCACCCCCATAGATGATCTGTCAGGCTTGGGGGACTTATTGGGCGAAGAAGAATGGGTGCTTCACAGCCCAAAGATGGTCACCAAGACAATCGAAGGCATCACCGGTGAACCGACGTCGCAAGTTGCGCTTTCGTTTCAAGCACATCGCCATCTTCAATTCTATCTGCTCAGATTGCTGTTGCCGCTGCTGATGATCCTGTTTGTGTCATGGGCGACGTTTTTTCTTGAGGAATATCGCCGGCGCATCGATATGGCGAATGCCAACCTGCTTGTCTTTGTGGCCTTTAACTTCGCGATTTCAAGCACCCTGCCCCGACTTGGATATCTGACGTTTCTCGATTCCCTGTTGGCGGGTATGTTCGTCATCACCGGATCAATGGTCTTGGTAAACATTGCCCTGCGCCGCCTCAAAATCAAAGATCGTGAAGATTTGGCGCGCAAGATAGACCGCTATCTGGTCATCTGGGTGTACCCGTTGATGTATGTCGGATTTCTGCTCTGGGCAGCGCGCTATTTCTTGATCTGAACCCAGTTCAAATCAAAACGACCCCAAGCAATGCGATTGCGAGGGGCCGTCAAAGATGTAACGACTTTGCTTTGTCGGTTTGGTCAGATTGAAACCTTAGTCAGTGGTTTCGACGACCATCAATTCGCGTTCTGATGCGCCACGCGCATGGTTCAGGGCTTCTTGATATTCCGGGCTGTGATAACAGTCGACGGCGGCATCGACGCTTGGAAACTTGGCCACAACATTGCGTGGGCGCTCTTTGCCCTCAAGCTGTACAAATCGTCCACCACGGGCAATGAACGTGCCCCCGTGTTTGGCAATGGCAGGGCCAGCCAATTCTGCGTATTTTCCATAGGCATCTGCGTCAGTGACGGTCACATGGGCAATCCATAAGGCGGGCATGGGCTTCTCCGATTAATGTGTCTGTTCGACAGTTTAGACAAATTGCCGAACAGTCCAAGTGTTATATTTGACCATATGGTCAATAGGGTTCTAACCCTTGATCACGGCCTCTGCTGCCGAAATCGCTGCATCCGAGTTTGCAGCATCCTTGGCACCCCCTTGGGCCATATCAGGACGACCACCGCCGCCTTTACCCCCCAATTCGACCACGGCCGCCCGCACCAGATCAACCGCAGACACATTTTCAGTAAGGTCTTTGGTGACCCCAGCGGCAACAGCGACCTTGCCGTCAGCTTCGGCAATCAACAACACGGCGCCACTTTCAAGGCGGGCCTTATGTTCATCAATCAACGCCGGAAGATCGCGCCCGGACACACCGTTTACCACCTGCGCCAAGAATTTGATGCCTGCGACGTCTTTGGCTTCGGGGGCGTCCCCTTGTCCTGCTCCACCAGCCAAGGCCAGCTCGCGGCGCAGCTGCGCAACCTCGTTTTGCAGGGCTTTGCGATCATCCATCAATGCCTTAAGACGATCTGGCACATCAGCGGGTTGAGATTTAAGAGCCGCCGCCACATTCGCCATACGATTGGCTTCGCGTTCCAAATGCAAAAATGCATCATGCCCGGTCAGAGCCTCGATCCGGCGCACGCCCGAGGACGACGCGCTGTCGCCAAGCAATACAAACACACCGATATCACCGGTTTGTTTGACATGGGTGCCACCGCAAAGCTCTAGCGAATAGGTGTTCCCATCCTGACCTTTGCCGGTGCGCGCACGCCCCATCGAAACAACACGGACCTCGTCGCCGTATTTTTCCCCAAACAAGGCCTGTGCGCCCAGATCGCGCGCATCATCCGGCGTCATAATCCGTGTCTCTACGGTGGAGTTCTGGCGAATATAGGCGTTCACATCTGTCGCCACCTTGTGCAGCTCGTCCGCGCTTAGGGCCTTGCCGTGGCTAAAATCGAACCGCAACCGATCATGCGCATTCAACGATCCGCGCTGTGCAACATGATCACCAAGCGTTTCGCGCAACGCCTCGTGCAACAAATGCGTCGCAGAGTGATTTGCACGCACAGCCGTGCGTCGATCATGATCCACCTCCATCAAGACAGGGTCGCCAACCGACACAGTGCCACGATCAGATGTGAATTTGTGAGCGAACAACTTGCCATCCGCGAACTTCTGCACGTCCGTGACCGATCCAGTTTCATCGCGGTTTTCCAAACGGCTGATGTACCCATGGTCGGCCACCTGACCACCAGATTCCCCATAAAATGGGGTCTGGTTCAACACCAACCACCCACTTGTACCTTGCTCCAGGGTTGGCACCGATGCGCCATCGACAACGATGGCCAGCACTTGCCCTTCGGCGGATTCAGTATCATAGCCAAGAAAGTCCGTGGCACCGTGTTCTTCGACAATATCAAACCAGATTGCGTTGTCGGCTGCTTCGCCTGTACCTGACCACGCCGCACGCGCCTTGGCCTTTTGCTCTGCCATGGCCGCGTCAAACCCTTCTGTATCAACAGTGCGACCTTTTTCGCGCAAGGCGTCCTGTGTCAGATCAAGCGGAAACCCGAAGGTGTCATACAGTTTAAACGCCGCAGCACCTTCCAAAGGCGCGCCCTCGGCTAGACCGTCCAGCTCGTCATCCAACAGCTTGAGACCGCGTTCAAGCGTCTGCTTGAAACGGGTTTCCTCGAGGCGCAAGGTTTCCTCGATCAAGGCTTGGGCTTGGCCCAACTCAGGATAGGCGGCACCCATTTTGTTCACCAATGCAGGAACAAGGCGGTGCATCACCGGATCTTTTGCCCCCAACAAATGCGCATGACGCATCGCGCGGCGCATAATCCGGCGCAACACATATCCACGCCCATCATTCGACGGCATAACGCCATCAGCGATCAGGAATGATGTCGACCGCAGATGATCAGCGATCACACGATGATGGACGTTTTTATCCCCATACGGGTCAACCGATGTTTCGTTGGCAGAGGCCTCGATCAGCGATTTAAACAGATCAGTATCATAGTTGTCATGGCTGCCCTGAAGAAGCGCGCCGATCCGCTCGAGCCCCATGCCGGTATCAATGGACTGCATGTCCAATGCCTTCATCGAGCCATCTTCGAACTGTTCATTTTGCATGAACACGATGTTCCAGATTTCGATGAACCGATCGCCGTCCTCTTCGGGTGATCCCGGAGGGCCACCCCAAATGTGTTCGCCGTGGTCATAGAATATCTCGGTGCACGGACCACAGGGGCCTGTCGGACCCATTTGCCAGAAGTTGTCTGATGTCGCGATCCGGATGATATGATCTTCTGGAACACCGATTTTTTTCCAGATATAATAGGCTTCGTCATCCGTGTGATACACGGTCACGTACAAACGTTTGGCATCGATTCCGAAACCCTGCGTGATCAACTCCCACGCAAAGACGATGGCTTCGTCTTTGAAATAGTCCCCAAAACTAAAATTCCCGAGCATCTCAAAAAACGTGTGGTGGCGTGCGGTATATCCCACATTGTCCAGATCATTGTGTTTGCCGCCTGCGCGCACACATTTTTGCGCCGTGGTTGCACGCTGGTAATCACGGTGTTCAACACCTGTAAAAAGGTTTTTGAACTGTACCATTCCAGAATTCGCGAACATCAACGTCGGATCGTTGCGCGGCACCAAAGGGCTCGAGGCCACAATCTCGTGCCCCTGCTTGGAGAAGTAATTCAAAAATGTCGACCGGATGTCATTCAGGCTTTGCATGAGACAGGCTCTCTCGCGGCTATTTATAGGTTCCAAGCGGGTTTATCCGCCCTGCCCCTGCCTGTCCACATGTCAAAGCAACCAAGCGCGATCTGGACTCATTTTGCAGCGATTTTCGTAAGGAAATCTCCGGCTTTCAAGAGACCTGCGCGCTCCACACTGCACAGAACACCCCGCAACCGAAGTTTTGGATGGTCATCTGCCACAATCCAATCCTTGGCTGCAGCACCATAGCGGGCTTTCCACTTGACGCATCCGTCATTGAAGACATCCGAAACCTTTAAGATGGCGGTCCCCACCGATAGTAGCTGACCCACAGGGAGGTTGTCGTGGGACAAATCCATATCGACAACAAACGTATCACCTGGATGAGGCGTGTTTTCCCGATCTTGCCACACCAAATCCAATACGCGCTGTTGCAGGATACTAATTTGAATGCCGGGATGCGGGGCACCTTCTGGCGTTGTCAGCCAAGGCGACTCGAGCCACCTTTCTCCTGCGATACCCTTTTCTGGAGACACCTCAATCTGATCAACAAACTTGCGTTGATTGCGTTCTGGCCGCAGGCACAACATGCCAATGGCCGCCCTGTCTTTTGGGGCGGCCATCACATCAGGCAATGCCTGGTCCAGTTGTATTCTGGAAATTTCTGTCACGCATTATCCTTCGACAAGTGAATCGTCTTGATCAGGGTTGGGCGGCATATCGAAATCTAGTCCGTGGGCTGCGCGAATTTTATCTTCGATCTCGTATGAAATACGAGAGTTTTCTCGCAGGAAGGTTTTGGCATTTTCACGTCCCTGACCGATACGCTCATCTCCATAACTGAACCAACTGCCCGACTTAGCCACGACCCCGGCCTTAACACCCAGATCAAGCAGCTCTCCCATTTTTGAGATGCCTTCGCCATACATGATGTCAAATTCAACCTGCTTAAAGGGGGGTGCGACTTTGTTTTTGACAACTTTGACGCGGGTTGCGTTTCCAACAACCTCGTCACGATCTTTGATCGCGCCAATTCGGCGGATATCCAGACGCACAGAACTATAGAACTTCAGCGCATTACCACCTGTGGTGGTTTCTGGTGATCCAAACATGACGCCGATTTTCATCCGGATCTGGTTGATAAAGATGACCATACAGTTGCTGCGTGCAATCGATCCGGTCAGTTTGCGCATGGCTTGGCTCATCAGGCGGGCCTGAACACCCACACTGCTATCGCCCATCTCACCTTCAAGTTCTGATTTTGGAGTCAACGCGGCGACGGAATCCACCACAACCATATTCACAGCACCTGACCGCACCAATGTATCAACAATTTCAAGCGCCTGTTCACCAGTGTCGGGTTGTGAAATCAGCAGCTCGTCAAGGTCCACGCCAAGCTTCTTGGCATATTGTGGATCCAATGCATGCTCAGCATCCACAAACGCGCAAACACCACCCTTTTTTTGGGCTTCAGCCACACAGTGAAGCGTCAACGTTGTCTTGCCGGAACTCTCGGGTCCATAAATTTCTATGATACGCCCTTTTGGCAGACCACCGATGCCCAAGGCGATATCCAGCCCCAACGACCCTGTCGACACCGCTTCGATTTCCTGGATGGCGTTGCCATCACCCAGCTTCATAATCGATCCCTTGCCGAACTGACGTTCGATTTGGGCCAAAGCGCTATCGAGCGCCTTTTGTTTATCCGAGGATTTTTTGCTGCTCATTTCCAAAAGATCTGCCGTTGCCATTGTTCGGCTCCTTATTCCACACACCGTTACCGGCGGCAATGATTGCCTGTGTTCACCGCTTGTTCTCACCCCTTATGAGATCAAAACAAGAACATTTCAACATAAATTTCTCGTAACAAGTTTTTCCCAAAAGCGTTAAAGAGTAGTTTACAAAGATTTGACACGTATGACTAAAGTCACCTGAGGCCTCTAAATGCTTGTTTTCTGGAAACAAAGACTTGTCTTCCTCTCGGTTCCCAAAACAGGAACGACCGCAATCGAAACAGCGTTGGCACCGCATGCGGGCATTGTTATTTCCGATCCGCCAGAGCTTAAGCACGCCCCGCTATATAGGTATAATCGTTTTTTTCGCCCGATGTTCGAACGCGCGTGCAAAGAAGACAACATGGAAACACTGGCGGTCATGCGTGAACCCATAAGCTGGCTGGGCAGTTGGTATCGCTATCGCCAACGCGATTTCATCAAGGGACGACCAACTTCAACAAAGGGCATCACGTTTGACGAATTTGTCGATGCCTATACCCGCGGCGATCGTCCGGCCTATGCCAATGTCGGAAGCCAAGCCAAGTTTCTTGAACCACGCCCGAATGGCACGCAGATTACGCATCTCTTTCGATATGAAGACCAACCACCACTTTTGCAGTTTCTCAAGTCAAGACTGGGTGTCGACTTTGAACTCGAGCGCAAGAACGTGTCACCAACTGTGGCACTGTCTCTTTCACCAGATATCGAGGCAAAGCTCCGCCGAAAATGTGCCGCAGAGTTTGAGCTTTACGACACCATTTCGTGATCCAAAGTAAGTTGCGTTCTTACCGTTTCGGTCAAATCGACCAATGAAAATGGCTTGGGCAGGAAGACAGAGTTCGGGATACGGGCCTGTCGATCAGAAAAACTGTCTTCAGCGTACCCCGAAACAAATACGACCCGTACATCTGGCCGCTTTATACGCGCTTTGTTTACCCATGTGGGGCCATCCATGCCAGGCATCACAACATCAGTGACAAACAAGTCAATGGCCAAGCTTTCGTCCTCCAACAAATCAAGTGCTTCTTCGCCTGTGCTTGCTTCGTGCACGGTAAATCCACGCAACCGTAAAGCACGCGATGCAAATGATCTTACGGGCGCTTCGTCCTCGACCAAAAGAACGATACCAGACACGGAATCGGCGATTGCGAGAGGTTTCTCTACGACATCAACTGCCACCGGGCGTTCATCTTGTTCGTGCACGGGGAACATAAGTGTAAAACAGGTGCCCTGCCCGATTTTACTATCGACAAAGATATAGCCCCCAGTCTGCTTCACGATTCCATAGGCTGTCGATAACCCTAGGCCTGTGCCTTCTCCCAGGCGTTTTGTCGTATAAAACGGCTCGAACACTTTTTGCAGTTTATCGGCAGGAATACCTGTCCCTTGATCCAGAACGCGCACACACACATAGTGTCCAATTGGGACAATCACGCGGTCACGTGTCAAATTCTGCTTAAGATGGAGACTCTCTGTATGGATGGAAATTTCGCCTCCGTCCGGCATCGCATCGCGCGCATTGACCACCAAGTTCATAATCACCTGCTCAAGCTGGCGCTTGTCCGCGCGAACTGAGCGCAAAATAGGATCATGATTCAGCGAGAGCCTCACCTTTTCGCCGACAAGTCGATTCAACAGATGGGTCAAATCGGCCAGCGTATTGCGCAAATCCAGGACTTCTGGGCGCAGGTTTTGTTTGCGAGAGAAGGCCAGTAACTGCCCGACAAGAGCAGCGGCGCGATTGGCGTTCTGGTTGATTTGCACCAAATCTCCAAAATCGGGATCACCTTGATCATGGCGCAACAACAACAGATCGCAATGTCCTGAAATTGCAGTCAATAGATTGTTAAAATCATGCGCGATTCCACCCGCCAATTGACCGATAGCTTGCATCTTCTGACTTTGAACAAATTGTGCCTCAAGCGTTTTCAGCTCTGTGGCATCGCTCAAGACAGCGATCAAAGACACCTCATCGCCCTCAATGACCCGATTCAAGCTCACTTGCACAAAAACTTCGCGATCTTCTCTTTTTAACAGAAGGAACTCAGAATGTTTTGCGCATCTGCCCGCAGATGCCTCGGACAACCAGTCTTCGATAGAACGCCCCAAGCCTTCCATCAGATGTGTCATCTCGGTGTTGGCTGTCACCTCCAGTTTTACCAACTTTCGTGCGGCTTGATTGGCCATCAGCACCCGCCCCGTCGGAGACACTTTCAAAAGCGCGACTGGCAACCCTTCAAACTGGATCACGCCGCCTTGTGTACGGTTGGCTGAATCGTTGGCAGAAAATAGATCTCGCGACGTCCGCCGGCCACATCTACCTGCGCGACCATACATTGCTGCTGTCCAACTGCCGTTTCAATCGTGTTTGTTTGTCCAAGCTTGAAGCCCTGGTCACCAAAAATATCATCAAGCGAGGTTTTACGCTCGCCCAGCAGATCTCTGGCGGCGGCATTCATAAACAGCACTGTATTCGTGCGCCCCACAGTCAGCATCGGCAACCGTGGCATTCCACCTTGTGCCCCTCCTGCCGATGGCGCCAGACTGGGTTCTTGCTGCCACACATAGACAGACTCGCGCATACGACGGACTGTCAAGCGCACGCCGCCAGTGCGTGCAGGGAAGCTTTCTTGGACAAATCCATCAGTAAATGCACAAGCGAGCAATGACGCAATTTTGTCCTCGTGCTCTGCCTCGAACCTTCGGATCAGCTTCTCAACACCATCCCCGGAAATCGCGCGTGCGGCCGCATTTTGGGCAAGAACACGACCATGCCCATCAGTCGCCACTTCTGGAAATCCGGACGCGTCTAAATAGCTTTTCAGAGTATCTTGCTCAGAGCGTGACTTGCGTCGATGCCAAGTCGCATCCGCCACAACCACAAGCAATCCCAATCCGATAACACTTCCACAGATTGCAAAGAACAGCTTCGCCAATCCCGCTGGCGAAAGAACCGCCATGCCCCCAAAGCACACTGCCGCAAGAGACAAGATCAGCGTACGGCGACGCAGACCTGTTTCGACAGAGCCTTCATCTCTCGGTGAAAATGTTGCTGCGATCATGAAATTTTCGGCCTTTTGTGCAACCCAAAGAACAGTCCTTTGTCACACACCAACCATTAATTTCTGTTTAACCGCAAAAGACAACCTATAAGGGTAATAGCACTCAACTAAACTCGGGTAAATTGTGCAAAGAAAAATCCGTCTGATCCATCAGCCAGTGTTTTCTGCTGCCTATGCACCACCGACCACTCGGGGTTTTCTTGGACAAATTTGTCGACCTGATCCCCATTTTCCGCAGCCAAGAGGGAACAGGTTGCGTAAACCAGCATTCCGCCCTGAGCCACCAAGCCCGAGGCCTCTTGCAAAATTTGCGCCTGAACCGCGTTCAGATCATCCAACATCTCTGCGGTAAAGCGCCATTTCGCATCAGGTGTTCGGCGCCACGTGCCGGATCCAGAACAGGGTACATCGCAAAACACCACATCAAACGGTGCGTGTTGGCTGATACTGTCGGGCGCGACGATTTCAACGTCGACACCCGCGCGTGCAGCGCGCGCAGGTAAATCCTGCATTCGGTCAGGGTTCGCATCATGGGCAAAAAACGCACCCTCCATACGCCCGGCAATCGCCAGCAATTTGCCGCCGCCTCCCGCACAATAATCCAACACACGCTGTCCATCCGACCAAGGCAAAGCCGCGATCGCGGCTTGGCTGGACACATCTTGAAGCTCGACCAATCCCGTTTGATAGGCCTGACCCACGGCGACCTTGCGCGGCCCTTCCAGCACTTGCAAAGCGGTGTCAGCCTGTGACATCGGTGCGGTTGTGACACCATCGTCTTGCAAAACCAGTTGCGCAGCGTCGCGCGTTGTTTTCTTAAGGTTAACCCGCAAGCAGACGGGGGCCCGTTGCCGCAACGCATCTGCGTTTTCAGGAAACGCCGTGCCCAGATCAGTGCGCAACATGGGCACAATCCAGTCGGGCAAATCGACAGGCTCTGCCACCTTTGCCGCAACAGCCGCGACTTCGGCCTCGGTCATCGGAGCAGCGCCATAGCCATCCCCCGAGAAAAGCCGCTCAAGATCGGCCTCGTCTTGCGCCAGAACGCCAAGCATAATGCCGCGCCCATCGTCTGAACCGCCCTGAAGAGCCGCTGACGCCCGCCGACGCAGAGCATCAAACACATGATCGCGCACAGCCGCACGATCTTTGGACCCCGCAAAACGGGATTTTCGCGCCCATCCAGTGAGTGCTTTTTCCGCAGGGGTTCCAGACAAAATATCGTCTAGAATTTCAATTGCGGTCTGAATGCGCGCGCTGGGTGTCATTAACCAATCCTATAGTTCGGGCTTTCGCGGGTGATCTGAACGTCATGCACATGACTTTCTTTCAGGCCCGCACCAGTAATCTTGACGAAATTGCAGTTTTTGCGCATCTCATCCACGGTCGCACATCCGGTATAGCCCATCGCAGCCCGCAGACCACCCACAAGCTGGTGGATGACCGCGCCAGCGGAGCCTTTGTAAGGCACCTGACCTTCGATCCCTTCGGGAACAAGTTTGTCGCTGGCGGCATCTTTTTGGAAATACCGATCCGCAGAGCCACGTGCCATCGCACCCAAAGACCCCATGCCACGATAGCTCTTGAAGCTCCGGCCTTGATACAAAATCACTTCTCCGGGGCTTTCATCGGTGCCAGCAATCATCGACCCGACCATAGCACAGCTCGCGCCTGCTGCGATCGCCTTGGCAAAGTCACCCGAAAACTTGATGCCCCCATCCGCAATCACAGGAATCCCGTTGGCGCCATTGGCGCAATCCATAATCGCGGTCAACTGAGGGACGCCAACACCGGCAACCATACGTGTTGTACAAATTGAGCCCGGACCAATTCCGACTTTGACAGCGTCCGCGCCTGCATCAATCAAGGCCCGTGTGGCCGCAGCCGTGGCAACGTTGCCAGCGATCACCTGTACCGAGCTGGACAAGGCTTTGACGCGCTTGACGGCTTCGATCACCCCCTCGGAGTGGCCATGCGCAGTATCCACAACCACAATGTCGACGCCGGCGTCGATCAAGGCCTCGGAACGTTCAAACCCTGAATCACCAACCGAGCTGGCCGCTGCGACACGCAGTCTGCCAAGGTCGTCCTTACAGGCTGTTGGATTCAAAACTGCTTGTTCGGTGTCTTTCAGCGTCAACAACCCCGTGAGCTTGCCCTGACCGTCCGTCACCAAAAGCTTTTCGATCCGGCGCGCCTTCATCAAAGATTTGGCTTCTTCAAGTTCAGCCGGTTCTTGCAACATCGCCAGATTGTCAGAGGTCATCATCACTGACACTGGTGTTTTGTCATCCGAGGCGAACCGCATGTCGCGGTTTGTCACGATACCGACAACACGGCCATCGCCATCAACTACAGGAAACCCTGTGACGCGATACCGCTCCTGAAGCGCCTTGGCATCCGCCAGCGTTTGATCTGCGGTTAGTGTAATCGGATTATAAACAATCCCGGACTCAAAGCGCTTTACCCGCCGCACCTGAAGGGCTTGTTCTTGCAAATCGAGGTTCTTGTGAATGACTCCCATGCCGCCGGCTTGGGCGATGGCAATCGCCATGCGCGCCTCGGTCACGGTGTCCATTGCAGAACTCATCAGGGGAATATTCAACGCGATTGAGTTGGTCACATGTGTCCGCGTATCCGCAGTACTCGGCAGCACGCTGGACGCGGCTGGAACCAATAAAACATCGTCGAAAGTGAGCGCCTCACGAATCTCCATCACACATCTCCTTGAGTGGGGTCGTTTGACGCCTCCCTATTGCATGCCCGCCTCGCTCATTAAACCCCCATTTTCATCATACCACCGTCCCTAGGATCAAAATCTCGGCTTTTGCGAAGCATACCGACCCCACCGAACCAACACGATTCATCGAAATTTGTGCAGCGGCGCGTATATGCACGCCCCAATTCCCATCATAATTCCTGCCACATGACGCAGCTTTGCCATTTGATGCCGCTCCTTGCCTTTCACATGACTTATGGCCACATATGCTGAACGTGCGCGAACAAGACAACAGGACCAACTTTGATGAGCAACGACCCCCTCGTGATCTTTACGCCTTCGGGCAAACGCGGCCACTTTGCGGCAGGCACTCCTATTCTGACCGCCGCACGCCAATTGGGCGTCGATTTGGACTCGGTGTGTGGCGGACGTGGCATTTGTTCAAAATGTCAGATTACCCCATCTTATGGCGAGTTCTCGAAACATGGTGTGACCGTTGCCGAAGATGCGTTGTCAGAGTGGAACAGCGTCGAGCAGAGATACAAAGACAAACGCGGCCTGATCGACGGACGCCGCTTGGGATGTCAGGCCACCATACAAGGCGACATCGTTGTGGATGTGCCGCCAGAATCGCAAGTGCACCGACAAGTGGTGCGCAAGGCGGCGTCGAACCGCACAATTGTGATGGATCCAGCCACACATCTGTATTTTGTCGAGGTCGATGAACCCGATATGCACGAACCCACAGGCGATCTTGAACGTCTGGCGCGTGCGCTCAAGGATCAATGGGACATCGAGCACATCACCGCCGACCTGTCCATTATGACACGCCTGCAACCCGTGTTGCGCAAAGGAAAATGGCAAGTCACCGTTGCCTTGCACAAATCGCACACGGCAACCGCCCACAAAGTGCTCGAGATTTGGCCCGGCCTGACAGAAGACCGGATTTACGGGCTTGCAATTGATCTGGGGTCGACCACCATCGCCGCGCATCTCTGTGATCTGCGCAATGGCGAGGTCAAAGCGTCATCTGGTGTGATGAACCCGCAAATTCGTTTTGGCGAAGACCTTATGAGCCGCGTATCGTATTCCATGATGAATCCGGGCGGCGACAAGGAAATGACAAATGCCGTGCGCACAGCCATTAACGGCCTGACCGAAGCCATCGCCACCGAAGCCGACATCAGGCCGTTTCAAATTCTCGAAACCGTGTTTGTATGTAATCCAGTGATGCATCACCTCTTGCTCGGCATCGATCCTGTTGAACTGGGACAGGCTCCATTTGCGCTGGCAACCTCAGACTCCATGTCGCTGAATGCGCGTGACCTTGATCTGAGTGTGATGAATGAAAATGCACAGGTCTATATTTTGCCCTGTATTGCGGGTCACGTGGGTGCTGATGCTGCTGCGGTGGCCCTCTCAGAAGCGCCGAACACATCAGAAGACCTTGTTCTGGTGGTCGATGTCGGCACCAACGCCGAACTCTTGCTGGGCAACAAAGATCGGGTTCTGGCCTGTTCGTCGCCAACCGGCCCCGCATTTGAGGGCGCGCAGATTTCAAGTGGACAGCGCGCCGCCCCAGGTGCCATTGAACGCATCGAAATCAATCCCGACACCAAAGAACCTCGGTTTCGCGTGATCGGCTCTGATATCTGGTCTGACGAAGACGGATTTGACGTGGCCATTGCAACCACAGGCATTACCGGCATTTGCGGGTCTGGGATCATCGAAGCAGTCGCCGAGATGCGCATGGCCGGTCTTGTAGACTCGAAGGGGCTCATTGGCTCAAGCGCGCAAACCGGCACCGAGCGGTCTGTGGCCGAGGGCCGCACACACTCCTATCTTATTCATGATGCCTCTGACCAAGGTGGCCCCCGTATTAGTGTGACCCAAGGCGACATTCGGGCCATCCAGTTGGCCAAATCTGCCCTGTATGCAGGCGCCCGCTTGTTGATGGACGAAATGGGCGTCGACAAGGTGGATCGCGTCGTTCTTGCAGGCGCATTTGGGGCATATATTTCAACCAAACATGCGATGGTATTGGGCATGATCCCCGATGCACCTTTGGACAAGGTCAGCTCTGCGGGGAACGCCGCCGGCACAGGGGCCCGCATTGCACTGTCCAATCTTGCGGCACGTCGCGAGATTGAAAAAGTCGTGCGCGAAATTGTCAAAGTGGAAACAGCCATCGAACCCAAATTTCAGGAACATTTTGTCAATGCAAATGCGATCCCGCATGCCACTGATCCGTTCCTTGAACTGGCCAAAGTCACCAACCTGCCGGACAACAACTTTAATACAAAAAGCAACGACTCGGGTGACACAGGCGGTCGCCGCCGACGCCGTCGCAGCTAACCCGCGTACATGGCGGCATCTTTACCCGTTTGGATGCCGTCTTTTTCTTGTCGAAACTATTGCACGGGTTGTTGACCCCTGACGTGAGCTCAAGTACCTGTGCGTGGCGCGAAGCGGGTATGGTGAAATGGTATCATGCGAGCTTCCCAAGCTTAAGGTGCGGGTTCGATTCCCGCTACCCGCTCCAGCCTTCTAGTCGGCGGATTCGCGCGTCTCTTCACACTTCAAAACATACTCGAGAAGATGTGCGGTCGACGGATTTGCATCCTCAGGAAGCGCCCCACCTTCGAAAGCTGGCGCAAAAGCTCGTGCCAGCTCTTTGCCAAATTCGACACCCCATTGGTCAAAAGAGTTGATCCCAAGCGCCACCCCTTCGACAAACACACGATGTTCATACAACGCAATGATCTGACCCAGCACAAATGGTGTGAGTTTGGGATACACCAACGTCGTGGACGGGCGGTTGCCCGAAAATGTCTTTTGGCTGGCCAACAGACGCGCGTCTTCGGGCTCAATTCCTTGATCCAACAATTCGCGATAGGCAACTTCCAAGGTTTTGCCCCGCATCAGGGCTTCGGATTGCGCCAAGCAATTCCCAACCAACACTTTGTGATGGTGCCTCAAGTCAGGCTCGTGGCCATTCGCTCCAACCAGAAACTCACACGGGACAACTTGCTGACCCTGATGGATCAGTTGAAAGAATGCGTGTTGCCCATTTGTGCCGGGTTCACCCCAAACAACGGGACCGCCGCCATGCTCCAAGGGGTTGCCCTGCATGTCGACACCCTTGCCGTTGCTCTCCATTTCAAGCTGTTGAAGATACGCAGGCAAGCGCGCGAGCCGCTGTTCATATGGGATCACTGCACGGGTGCCATATCCACAAATTTGATGATGCCACAGGCCCACCAAGGCCAGCAAAACGGGCATATTCTCCAACGCAGGCGTGGTCAGGAAATGCTGATCCATATCGAGCCCGCCCTTCAGGAACTCCGAGAATGCCTCGGGGCCGATTGACACCATCAGCGACAGTCCGATCGGGCTCCAGACGGAGTACCTACCCCCAATATAGCTTCCGAACCCGAATACCTGTGAATCTGGGATTCCAATGGCGCTGGTCAGGCCCACTGCAGATGAAATTGCCACAAATCGCGATGGCGCATCCGGCACTGATTGTGACATCCATGCCAGTGCGGATCGCGCATTTTGCATAGTTTCTAAGGTCGTAAAGCTTTTTGACGCCACGATCACCATCGTTGTATGCGGATCAAGGTCAAACAATGTGTCATGCAAATCAGCACCATCTGCATTGGCAACAAAATGGCATTTCGGCCCATCGCCGTAAGGAGACAAGGCTTGGACCGCCATTGCAGGCCCGAGATCTGATCCACCAATTCCGATATTCACAACATCAGTGATTGTCACACCATCGCCCGGCCACGCACCGGAACGCACGTCATGCGCAAAAGACTCGAGCCGTGCGTGACCTGCGCGTGTATCCGCGAGGACATGCTCTCCGTCGACAACTATCTCAGGCCAATCCGCTGACTGGGCCACGCGCGGCGCGATATGCAAAACCGAACGCCCTTCGGTTTCGTTGATCGCAGCCCCCGAAAACATTGCCTCACGCTTGGCTTCAAAATCAACGTCATCAAGGAGTGCTTTGAAATCGTTCAGAATATCAAAATCAAGATTGGTTTTAGAGTAGTCAAACAGCAAGCCGTTGTGAGACATAGAAAAGCGAGACGCGCGCGCGCCCGAAGAGAACAGCGATGCTATTGATCTCGTTGCCACATCTTGGTGGCGGGTTTTAAGTGTTTCCCACATCGCTCAAACTGCCCAGTGAATCGTTGCGTCAGATAATACACTTTGTATCGGCGCTTCGATGTCAGGAAGGTGACGCGATTGTGTTAACGCTTCTTTTTTGGCCGCGCCTCTAAATACGACATGCTTGCAGGTCGCAGCCCGTAGCACGCGCGCAGACAAGGTTACTCTGGATTCGGGCAGATCTGGGCGGCGGATCGGCACCAAAATCGGCGCATGCGGATCAAGCGCTGCAGCAAGCCCATCGGAATCGGGAAATAGCGAGGCGGTATGCATATCTTCTCCCATTCCAATCAACGCCACATCAATTGGCAATGCAGGAGCAATCATGCTTTCCAGTTCGGGCAAGACATCTTCGGGACGCGTAGCGGGCATGAACAGCGGCAGAAAGCGCGCGGCACTGGCGCGATCAACCAACAATCGCTGCTTGATCAGCCCAGCATTCGAGCGCGCGTGATCTTCGGGCACCCAGCGCTCGTCGGTTGGCATGACATCGACACGCGTCCAATCCAGATCCGCAGCACAGAGCGCGTCAAATATCGGGCCGGGTGTCGTGCCTCCGGCAACGGCCAAACACACACGATCATTCTGGTGTAGAGCTTCTGTTAGTTCCGCGGCCACAATATTGGCCAGATCAATTGCCATCATTTCTGAATCGGCATACTCGACAAATTTCAACTTAAAAGTCCTCTCCACTCGCGACCGTCGCGACGCAGTAATTGCGCCGCCCCATCCGGACCGGTGGTAAATGAATCATAGGGTTTCGGGACATCGCCGCGCGACTCCCAGCCGCGAATAAGCGGGTCCGTCCATGCCCAAGCGGCTTCTACTTCGTCATTGCGCATGAACAGCGTTTGGTTGCCGCGAATAACATCCATAATCAAACGTTCATACGCGTCTGGGGCATGCGATCCCTCGCCCAGTGCCTCTGCAAAACTCATATCAAGCGGGACATCCATCAGGCGCATTCCACCCTGCCCCGGTTCTTTGATCGTCACGTCCAAGGTGATACCTTCGTTGGGCTGAAGCACAATTGTCAGTTCGTTATTATGCCGCCCGGCTTCGGGACCAAAAATGGAATGCGGGGCGTCTTTGAAAACCACAGTGATCTTTGAATTGCGCACTTCCATGCGCTTGCCCGTTCTCAGATAAAACGGTGTTCCGGCCCATCTCCAATTGCTCAGGTGGCACTTGAGCGCCATAAAGCTCTCGGTTTTAGAGCGATCATTCCCCACGTCTTCGCGGTAACTCGCCACGCCGTCCGCTGACGTATATTGCCCGCGAACGATATGGTGTGGCTCGACCGGATCCAATGCCCTGATGACTTTCAGTTTTTCATCGCGCACTGCATCCGGTTCGAACTTTGCTGGGGGTTCCATCGCGATCAGGCACAACAGCTGCATCAAATGGTTTTGCACCATGTCCCGCATGGCACCCGCACGTTCATAATAGACATCACGCCCGGCCACACCGACGGTTTCGGCCACCGTAATTTGAATATGGTCAATGTACTGCGAGTTCCACAGAGGTTCGAACAGCATATTGCCAAACCGTACCGCCATAAGGTTCTGAACAGTTTCTTTTCCAAGATAGTGATCGATCCGGTAAATCTGGCTTTCATGAAAGTGCGCCGCCAGAATCGCATTCAGCTCCTGAGCTGTTTCCAGATCACGCCCAAAGGGTTTTTCGACCACAATTCTGCTGTCATCCTCGGTCAGGTTCCATTGATGAAGTTTGCAGGCAAGGTCTTCAAAAAGCCCCGGACCAACTGAAAAGTAAAACGCGCGGACCCGATCCGGTGCCATCATGCCTTGCAGCGTCGCCCAGCCGGTGTCGCCACGCGCATCCAGCACCACGTATTCGAGTTGCGCCAAAAATGCCTCTAGCGCGGCATCGTCTCCGTCGGGAATATCCACAAATTCCTTGATCGCAATCCGAACAAACGCGCGATACGCCTCAGTATCCATATCGGTTCGCGCAGCACCAATCAGCCGCGACGGTTTTGGCATTTGCCCTGCACAAAACCGTTTGAACAGCGCAGGCAAAATTTTGCGCCGCGCCAGATCCCCAGTTCCGCCAAAGACCACAAGATCAAATATGCCCACCAAACCAATGCGGGACCCGAATGTTTCCCGCCTCCATGTTGTTACCACACCCCTAATATCAGGGCCGCTGTACGTTTCCCTAGTCTTACCACCCTCAGCGCGCTTCACAACTGTGTCAGATGCCACAATACGGGTTTTCTGTGTCAGCGCGGTAAGATAGCAATAGACAAACAAGGAATGCGCCCGTGAAAGACCAGCTTAGCACAGAAAAATTTGTCGATCCGCAGATCACCGCAACAGGTGAACCTCGGGCGCATGTGGCGCTGCGAAATGTCCAAACCCTTTGGTTCAACACCGGCACCTTATGCAATATTGAATGCGAAAACTGCTATATTCTAAGTTCGCCCACCAATGATGCGCTTGTATATTTGACCGCTGAGGACGTCACGACCTATCTGGATCAACTTGAGGATCGAAATTGGGGCGCGCAGGAAATCGGGTTCACAGGTGGTGAGCCGTTCATGAATCCACACATGATCGACATGACAAGGTGCGCACTTGAACGCGGATATGACGTGCTCATCTTGACCAACGCGATGCAGCCCATGATGCGAAAACGCGTGCAAGCCGGGTTGCTGGATCTTCACGCCACCTATGGCGACAAACTGACGTTACGCATTTCAGTCGATCATTGGGACAAAGGTCTTCATGATAAAGAACGCGGCGCTGGCAGCTTTCAACGCACGCTGGATGGAATGAACTGGCTGCGTGATCACAATATCCACATGACCGTTGCCGGACGGACTGTGTGGGGGGAAACAGACCCCCAAGCGCGCCAAGGATATGCCAAACTGTATGCTGCTCATGGGTTCGCCATTGATGCAGACAACCCCGCCGCAACGGTGCTGTTCCCCGAAATGGACGAAACCGTGGATGTGCCGGAAATCACCACTGCCTGCTGGGGCATTTTGAACAAGTCACCCGATGACGTGATGTGTGCCAGCTCGCGCATGGTGGTCAAACACAAAGGCGCGGCGTCACCTTCGGTGATTGCCTGTACCCTCTTGCCCTACAGTCCGGAATTCGATCTGGGCACAACATTGGAACAGGCCGAGCGCGACGTGCACCTGAACCATCCACATTGCGCCAAGTTCTGCGTCCTCGGCGGTGCAAGCTGTTCAGCATAGCAGGCGGCGTGTTTTGAATTGTGACCCCCAAAAAGCATTCGGCGCATATGTCGCCGGATATGTCATCTCGGGTCGCATAAAATCGTTGGTAATTTCTGAATTGAATCCCCTTGGAATTGGCCTCATTTTTCAATGACCATTGCGCCTTATGGACCGCCTCTGTTATAAAAGCTTCAATAAGATATAGACCGCCAGACAGAAGCGAGCCAACACGTGAGCGACACCCCAGAAACGCCTGAAAACGAAGAACAAAACGTCCCTGAACGTATGGTTCATGACGGGCCCTCTGTGTCCATCGAAGACGAGATGCGCACCTCATACCTTGATTATGCCATGAGCGTGATCGTCAGCCGTGCGATTCCCGACCTGCGAGATGGCCTGAAACCGGTGCACAGACGTATTCTTTACGCCATGCACGAGACTGGAAATACCCACGATAAATCTTATCGAAAGTCTGCCCGTCCGGTCGGCGATGTGATGGGTAAATATCACCCACATGGCGACAGCGCGATCTATGATGCGTTGGTGCGTATGGCCCAAGATTTCTCCATGTCGCTGCCTTTGTTGGATGGTCAGGGCAACTTTGGCTCCATGGATGGCGATAACCCCGCCGCGATGCGCTATACCGAAGTACGGATGGACAAACCTGCGGCTTTTGTTCTGGCCGACATCGAAAAAGACACTGTTGATTTCCAAGATAACTATGACGGCAAAGATCGCGAACCCACCGTTCTGCCGGCACGGTTTCCGAACATGCTGGTCAATGGGGCTGGCGGTATCGCGGTCGGTATGGCGACAAATATCCCGCCACATAACCTTGGCGAAGTTGTGGATGCCACGCTTGCCTTGATCGAAGATCCCGATTTGACCAGCGAGCAATTGATCGACTATGTGCCTGGCCCCGATTTCCCGACGGGTGGCATAATGCTGGGCCGGACTGGCGCACGCAAAGCCTATCTTGAAGGACGCGGCAGCGTCATTATTCGTTCGAAAACGCGCGTCGAAGAAATCCGCAAGGATCGCTATGCGATCGTCATTGATGAAATCCCCTATCAGGTGAACAAAGCATCGATGATCGAGAAAATCGCCGAACAGGTGCGCGACAAAAAGGTCGAAGGCGTCGCCCACGTTCAGGATGAATCTGATCGGAATGGTGTCCGTGTTGTTGTTGAACTCAAGCGAGATGCGACCGCAGAAGTCGTGCTGAACCAATTGTTCCGCTTCACCCCGATGCAGACCTATTTCGGGTGTAATATGCTTGCGCTGAACGGTGGGCGTCCGGAGCAATTGACTCTGCGCCGGTTCCTGACCTCGTTCATCGATTTCCGCGAAGACGTGGTGGCACGTCGTACGGCGTATGAACTGCGCAAGGCGCGGGAACGCAGCCATATCTTGTGCGGCCTTGCGGTGGCTGTGACAAACATTGATGAAATCGTCACAACAATCCGTCAATCGCAAGACGCGGCAGAAGCCCGCCAAAAGCTGATGACACGGCGCTGGCCTGCCCAGCCAATCTTGCAATACATCGCCTTGATCGATGATCCGACCCATACGGCAAACGACGATGGCACCTATAACCTGTCCGAAACTCAGGCCCGTGCAATTCTCGAACTGCGCCTTCAGCGTCTGACACAAATCGGTGTCAAAGAGGTCACCGACGAACTTGAAGAACTGGCAGGTAAGATCAAGGAATACCTCGAAATTTTGGGATCACGTGATCGCATTATGGGGATCATCACCGACGAATTGAACGAAGTCCGCGAAAAATTTGCTGTGCCACGGCGCACCGAAATCGTCGACTGGTCCGGTGATATGGACGACGAAGACCTGATCGAACGTGAAGACATGGTCGTGACCGTGACATCCGGTGGATATATCAAGCGCACGCCGCTTGCCGATTTCCGCGCGCAAAAGCGTGGCGGCAAAGGCATCAGCGGCATGCAGACCAAAGAAGAAGACGTCGTGACCACTTTGTTTGTGGCCAATACCCACACGCAACTGTTGTTCTTTACGACCGAAGGCATGGTCTACAAACTCAAGACATGGCGTTTGCCACTTGGGGGGCGCACAGCCAAAGGCAAGGCCATTGTTAATATCCTGCCTATTCCGACGGGTGTGTCGATTGCGGCCATCATGCCTGTGGATCGGGACGAAAAAGAGTGGAATGATCTTCAGGTTGTCTTTGCAACATCCGCAGGAACTGTGCGACGTAACCGTCTGTCAGACTTCACAAATGTGAAATCCAACGGCAAGATCGCCATGAAGTTCGAAGACGAGCACGCCAACACCACATTGATCAATGCACGGATTTGTTCGGAGGACGAAGACGTCATGCTTGTGACCAATTCCGGTCGTGCGATCCGCTTCCCAACGACCGAGGTGCGGGTCTTTAACAGCCGCTCTTCGGTTGGTGTTCGCGGTGTGAAGCTGTCCGGTGACGATCACGTGGTGTCTATGTCTGTGATCCGGCACTTTGATGCCTCGTCCGATGAACGTGCCGCATATCTTAAAATGCGCCGCGCAGTTGCTGGTGCCACCGACGACGATGTCGTGGCAGACGAAGACGCCGATGCCAACGCAACAATCAGCCAAGAGCGGTATGCCGAAATGTCCGCCGCCGAAAACCTGATCCTGACAATTACATCGGGCGGTGCTGGCAAGCTAAGTTCGAGCCATGATTACCCTGTGCGTGGTCGCGGTGGCATGGGTGTCGCCGCAATGGACAAGGCGATGCGTGGCGGACCGCTTGTGGCGTCATTCCCCGTCGAGATGGATGACCAAATCATGTTGGCCACCTCCAAAGGACAATCCATCCGGGTACCTGTGGATGGCATTTCCTTCCGCTCGCGCAGTGCGGGTGGCGTGAAAGTGTTCAACACCGGCAAAAACGAAGAGGTTGTGTCGGTGGCGTGGATTGCAGAACAGTCCGATGAGGAAGACGGCGAAGAATAAGATCGCCATCCGCCTTACAGCCAAATAATTGAAAACGCCGCCCATATTGAGGCGGCGTTTTTTATGGCTGGGTGATGAAAAAATATGGCGCCCACCACAGACATGGAAGGCGCCAAATCATGCAAAAATCGATGGCTTACAAATCGTAAAGCGCGCCGAACTTCTGCTCCAGATAGTCCAACAACGGGTCAGGCGACGGCTGCATGCGGCTGGCATGGGCAATCGTCGCCTGCGGGGCTCGCAAGCCTCCGTATTGTTGCAGATTTTCCTTGAGCCATGTTGTGGCAGACGATGTGTCTCCTTTGCCCAAATCATCATCAAGGTTTGGGATATCTTCGCGCAGTGTCTGATGCAGACAACCCGCATAGACATTCCCCAACGCATACGTCGGGAAATATCCAAACAGACCAACAGACCAATGCACGTCTTGCAAAACGCCATTCGACGGCTTGTCGACGGCATATCCGAAATCTGCCAGAAACCGGTCATTCCACGCGGCTTCCAAATCCCCAACCGCGAGATCCCCCGACATCAGGGCGCGTTCCAGATCAAAGCGCAGCATAATGTGCAGATTGTATTGCACTTCGTCGGCTTCGGTCCGGATATATCCGTTTTGCATACGATTCACGGTGCCATAAAACGCGTCCGCGCTTTCCGATCCAAAGTCGCCAAACATGTCGTTCATTTGGTCAAAAAGCCATCCGGTGAACGCCTTGGAACGGCCAAGCTGGTTTTCATAAATCCGGCTTTGGCTTTCGTGAACCCCCATGGAAACGCCTTGGCCAAGAGGTGTCAGCAAATACTCTGGGTTGATATTTTGCTCATAACACCCGTGGCCCACCTCGTGGATGGTCGAATAAAAACAGTTGAACGGATCGAAATCACTGGTGCGCGTGGTGATCCGTACATCTTGGCCCGACCCAGAGCTAAATGGATGAACCGCCTTGTCCACACGTCCACTGGCCATGTCATACCCAAATGTGCGGGCCAACTGTCGCGTTAGTTTCATCTGCTTGTCGGCAGGAAACTGACCCGTCAGCGCCGCCGGCGCTGTTGCCTCAAGAACGGCAGCACGCAATGCCACAAGCCGGGGTCTCATGGCTTGGAACATGTCCTGTAATTCGCCTGCGGTCATTTCCGGTTCATAGTCGTCAATCATGGCGTCATAGACATCGGCCCCTTGCGCAAGCGCCTGACCTTCTTGACGTTTTAGATCCACGACCTCTTGCAACACAGGCAAAAAAGACTCGACGTCTTCGTCTTCTCGCGCTTGTGCCCAAAGCCCTTGCGAACGGCTTGTCACTTTGGCAATTTGTGCGGCCAAATCTGACGGAACCTTGAGGCTGCGCGCATAACTCTTGCGGATATGACGCATCTGCGCCTGCCCGACCTCGTCCAAGGTCGTATCTTTGATTTGATCCAGCCAGTCTGCGATCTTTGGATCGGTGCGGCGCGCGTGTAAAACCGTTTCCATCGCGGCCATTTCTTCGGCGCGCTGGCTCGCGGCCCCGCGTGGCATCATGGTTTCCTGATCCCAGCCCAAACGGCCAGCCACCTGCCCCAACGCCTCAGTGGTATGCTGAAACGCCATAAGCTCTTTATAGGCTGTCATGTCTTATCCTTCTCGTATGGAACGGGTCACAGGGAACTGTGACAAAAAACGGGCCCGCAAGATCAACACCCAAACGACGATCGCGGCGAACTGATGTACAATCGCAATATGCACCGGCGCAGCATACAAAACTGTGACAATCCCTAACACGAGTTGTACGGCCACAATGGCCATTACGGAATTAAAGGCAAATTGTGTGCCTGTGTTGGCTGCCGCGCGCCCACGACGCCAGACGACCACGGCGAAAATCACAAACAAATATCCCCAAATCCGGTGCACAAACTGAACCAGCCCGGGGTTTTCAAAAAAGTTCCGCCAAACAGGTTCGATCATAAAGGCATCCGGTGGAAATATCTGCCCCGCCATCAACGGCCAATCGGTATAGGAACGCCCCGCATCTATGCCCGCCACCAAAGCGCCTAGCAAAATCTGGATAAAGGCCACATGCAAAAGCCCTGTGGAAAGCGAAAACAGCTTGGTGTCTTTACTACGACGGGCCTGCATCAGGTCACGTTCGGTACGGCCCAGCATAAAGATATACCAAGCAATAAAGCCCAAAATCACAAAGGCCAGCCCCAGATGGATGGCCAAACGATAAGACGCAACAGCCACCATACCTTCGCCAGATGTGACCCCCGAGGCCACCATCCACCAGCCGACAGCCCCTTGCACACCGCCAAGCGCGCCGATCCAAAGCAAACGCCCTGTCCAGCCCGTCGGAATTTGGCGTGCAGCCAGAAAGCCGAAAAACCCAAGCGCCCACACCAGACCAATCACGCGCCCGATTTGACGATGTCCCCATTCCCACCAGTAAATCTGTTTGAAGTCGGCCAGCGTCATCCAGCGATTTTCGATCTGCCACTGGTCAATCTGTTTGTATTTGTCGAACTCAGAGACCCAGTCCGCTTGGGACATCGGGGGGATTGCACCAGTAACCGGGCGCCATTCCGTGATGGACAACCCGCTGTCGGTCAGGCGCGTCAGCCCCCCCACGGCAATCATCACCACAACCATTGCAAACAGGACCATCAACCACAGAAGCACCCCGCGACGGGCGCCGCGCGTGCCTTTGTCAATCATTCCGGCGGTTGGCGCTGGCGCAGCGCTCTGTTCGCTCACGTCCTCAAAAATACTGCGCTTTTGGCTCATAGGACACCTTTTGCTGTTGATGAAAGATTAGGCCGCAGCGGCGGGCCCTTCAAGGACATGATGTCAAATTAGTCGTCGCGTTCTTTCCAACGCACCATCTGCCGCATCATTCCGTGCAACATTTGCACATCCGCGCGCGTAAAGGTCATACGTGACCACATATTGCGCAGGTTGATCTTCATGCTTTCGGCTTTGGCCTCGGGGAAAAAGAAACCCGCCGTTTCCAGACGTTGTTCGTAATGATCCGCAAGCTTTTCAACCTCAAGGTTGCTTGCCCATTCTGCTTTGGCCATTTCCACACGTTCTGGCACGACATCTGCGGCCCCGCGACGCCACTCATAGGCCGTCAGCAGCACACATTGCGCCAAATTGAGTGACGCATATTCCGGATTGACCGGCACATTGATAATCGCATTTGCCTTGGAAATATCGTCGTTTTCTAGTCCTGCACGTTCAGGGCCAAACATCACGGCGACTTTTTCCCCAGCGGCAATCTTTTCCCGCGCGACCTGCATCGCGCGCTCTGGTGTCATGACCGGCTTGGTCAGATCACGCGCCCGCGCCGTCGTGGCAAACACATAGGTGCAGTCGCTGAGCGCATCCGCCACAGAGCCACTGAGCTGTGCTTCATCCAAAAGCCGTCCCGCCCCAGAGGCCATCGCAACGGCCTTTTGGCTGGGCCACCCATCGCGGGGGCTGACAATCCGCATGCGATCCAACCCAAAGTTCCACATGGCACGGGCAGCCCCGCCAATGTTTTCCCCCATTTGCGGACGCACCAACACAAAAGACGGCTGTGGCATATGACTTGGCATGCGTGGCTCCTGTAAAATCTGATTGCTGATATCGTCGCAGGCGCTGTGAAACAACCCGCCCGCCACTGTCATTCTTCAAAAACTGACTGTTCCAGCCTAGAGTGGGTCAACATGATACGAAAGGACAGCACATTGGCCTATGATGAAGGGCTTGCGACCTTGATGCGCGACGACTTGGCCCAAACCCAAGGGATCATCGAAAAGAAGATGTTTGGCGGACTGTGTTTTATGCACTTTGGCAATATGTTGTGTGGGGTGCACAAGGGCGGCGGCATGTACCGCGTCGGCAAAGCCAACGAGACCGCGGCCCTTGCCGTTGACGGGGTCAGCCCCTTGGCATTCACCGGAAAGCGCATGGGTGGCATGCTGGATGTCGATGATGATCTGATGGGTGATGATGACAGACGCGCACAATTGTTGGAATTGGCGCTGGATTTTGTTGGCAGTCTGCCTGCAAAGTAGCCAAGCCCGTCAAACCACGTTATAGCGGCGCAAACCCTGAATCACGGAGCCCGAAGATGGCCGACACCGAGCACCCGCAAATCTATCTGATCACCCCGCCCGAGATCGAACTTAGCCGTTTTCCCGATCAATTGGCGGCCGTGCTGGATAGCACTGAAATTTCGTGTATCCGGCTTGCGCTGGCCACCCGCGACGAGGACCGGATTTCGCGCGCTGCAGATGCATTACGCGATGTGGCCCACACCCGCGATGTCGCGCTGGTGATTTCCGAACATCTTGTGCTGGCAGAACGTTTGGGGCTGGACGGCGTGCATTTGTTGGATGGATCGCGATCTGTGCGCAAAACCCGCAAAGATCTTGGGGATGACGCCATTGTCGGCGCCTTTTGCAATGCCTCGCGCCATGATGGTATTTCTGCTGGCGAAGCCGGTGCAGATTATGTCAGCTTTGGTCCGGTCGGCAGCACCCCTTTGGGGGATGGTACCCTTGCCGACGCAGAGTTGTTTCAGTGGTGGTCCGAGATGATCGAAGTGCCGGTTGTCGCCGAAGGCGCGCTTGATCTGGATATCGTGCGCAAACTGGCGCCAATCACCGACTTTTTCGGCATCGGCGATGAAATCTGGAATACCGAAGATCCAGTAGCCAAGTTGGCCGACTTTATGGCCGCCTCGCGCTAAAAAAACACACGCTCAAAAAACCAGTACGCGCCGACCATCGCAATCCCGGCTGACATCGGGATCGCGATACGCGCGCGATACCACGGCTTGGCCCCAAACCAGTATCCCACGGTGGCAAACGCCAGCACAATGACGGTGAGTTGACCCAACTCTACCCCAACATTGAACCCAATCAGGGCAGGTATGAACTGATCAGCAGGCAGACCAAACTCGCCCAGCACCGACGCAAATCCAAGACCGTGCAACAAGCCGAATCCAAACACGACAAACGGGCGCCAGCGGCTAAGCCCCTCGCCCAAAATATTTTCGACGGCGATATACACGATGGACGCCGCAATCAGAGGTTCCACAATGCTTGCGGGCACCGACACCCAGCCCAACGCCCCCATCGCCAGTGTCACCGTATGGGCCAAGGTAAAGGCCGAGACTTGCCACAACAACGTCCGCAGCTTGAGCGACAAAAAGAACAACCCCAACACGAACAGGATATGATCCAGTCCCTTGGGCAAGATATGGTCAAACCCCACAGGAACATAGCTTGCAAAGCTGGCCCAGGGCCCCAGCGCATCGCCGCCCTGTACGGTGATCGCAGGGCTTGAGTCCCCTCCGGCAAGATATCCGGTATACGGATCGTCAACACCTTGCTGGCGCAAAATCAGAGCACCAAAGCCCTTGGGCCAAGACACCATGATATCTCTTGAACCAGAAGGTATCTGCGACATCAGAGTGATCCGCGACAAACGGGGCAATTCAACATCCCCGGTCTCTGAAACAAGAATATCGCTGATTTCAAGCGCAAGCCTGCCGGATTGCGTCGAGATCACAATGCCATCTTCGAAAATCTGCCGCGCATCCCATAGTTGGCTTTTCAGCGCATCTTGGGACAAGGTACGCAATGTCACATAATCTGACGTGTCCGCCACCAGATCGGTATCGCTGACCTTATCCAGATCAATACCCGCCAAGAACACTTCGGCATTCACCCGAAGCTGGAGCGTGACCTGCCCGTCCACAACTGTCAGGTCCCCAATTGTCGGGTTGATCTCGTGGGCATTCGCGGGCACCGTGATCGCCATGCTCAGGCACGCAATCCAAAGCGCCAAACACCGCCTCAGCATAGTCCAAAAAGTGAGATGTGACATGACATTGCTCCGCCTGATGACCGTTTTGATAGCAGGCGCCTTTGCCGCGCCAGGTCTTGCGCACGAGTTTTGGATTGAACCACAAAATTTTCAAGTCGAAACCGGCGACCAGATCGTCGCAGACCTAAAAAACGGCCAGAATTTCAATGGATCGGCCTTTGCCTGGTTCGACAGTCGTAATCTGAGGTTTGACCAAATTCAGGCCGAGACAATCCGCCCCGTTAAGGGACGCGCAGGTGATATGCCCGCCGTTAAAATTGCGACTGACACGGCTGGATTGATGATTTTGGTGCATGAAACAACCTTGCGCAAAGTGACCTATCGCAGCTGGGACACATTCGCCAGCTTTGCGCATCACAAGGGATATCGTGACATCGCAGCCCGCCATGCCGCCCGCAACCTGCCTGATGCGCCTTTTGACGAAGGGTATCGTCGATTGGTAAAATCCCTGATTGGCGTTGGCCACAGCCGCGGTCAGGATCGCAATACCGGACTGGAGGTCGAGTTGATCGCGCTTGGCAATCCGTACACCGACTCCCTGCCCGACGGCTTGGACGTTCAGTTGCTGTATCAAAACAGCCCTCGCAGTGGCGCCCAGATCGAAATCTTTGACCAAGCTCCTGACGACACTGTTCAGACCAAAACCCTTATCACCAACTCGGATGGCATCGCCCGTATTCCCCTAAAACGCGGACATCGGTATCTGGTGGATTCGGTGGTTTTGCGTCCTCCATCTGCGGCATTGGCCCAAGAGCACGACATTGTGTGGGAATCTTTGTGGGCTGCGCTCACGTTTCAACGACCATAACGCGTCATTGTCTTGCCAAGGTGCACGAGAACGGTCAGAACTCGGCTATGACACACCATCCAGATATCTTGTGCATCGGGTCCGTTTTGTGGGACATCATCGGCCGCGCGCCAGTCCATATGCGCCATGGCTCCGACGTTCCGGGGCGCATTACGCGTTTGCCCGGTGGCGTTGCGTTGAATATTGCCATGACGCTCGCGCGCTTTGGAGTCCGCCCAGCATTGCTGAGTGCTGTGGGCCGAGATCCAGAGGGTGATGAACTGATCGGGGCATGTCAAAGCCTTGGGATGATCACCGACCATATCTATCGCTCAGAAGACTTGCCGACCGATCGCTATATGGCTGTTGAAGGCGCCAACGGCTTGATTGCAGCCATCGCTGACGCGCATTCGCTTGAAGCCGCAGACGAAAAAATTCTCCGCCCCATGGAAAACGGCACCTTGGGCGACCGTCTGGCCCCCTATCAGGGCCCCATCGCGCTGGATGGCAATCTGACCCAGAGATTGCTGGAAAAGATTGCCCATAGCCCGCTCTTTGAAAATGCCGACCTGCGTGTGGCCCCCGCGTCCCCCGGTAAGGCAGAACGCCTTGCTCCTTTTATGGCCCATGAGCGCGCCACGCTTTATGTGAACCTTGAAGAGGCCGGATTGCTGTGTCAGCGCACATTCGACACCTCGGCACAGGCGGCTGCAGGGTTGCTTGAACGCGGCGCACGCCGTGCCCTTGTGACGGACGGAGGGCAATCTGCTTCTGATGCCTCGCCCAAGGGCATCTTGACCCAAACCCCGCCGAATGTGCTGGTGACACGTGTCACGGGTGCGGGCGATACATTTATGGCCGCTCATATCGCGTCCGAGATTTCCGGTGCATCGCGAGACGACGCCTTATCTCGCGCGCTTCAGGCCGCGGCAAACTATGTCTCCGGAGGAGATGCGAAATGACAATGATTACCCTGTCCCCTGACGTAAAGTCCGCCCTCGAGTCCGGCGCGCCCGTCGTGGCCTTGGAAAGCACCATCATCACCCACGGGATGCCATATCCGCAAAACCTAGAGGTTGCGCGACAGGTCGAAGACACCATTCGGGCGCATGGGGCAACGCCAGCCACAATCGCTGTTATTGACGGCATCCTATACGCGGGCCTGACCGATCCTCAGTTGTCGGCACTCGCACAGGCCAAAGACGTAGCCAAGCTGTCGCGTGCCGATCTTGCGGTGTGCATGGCCCAAGGCCGCACCGGGGCCACAACCGTTGCCGCCACCATGATCGCCGCACATCTTGCCGGCATTCATGTGTTTGCAACAGGTGGGATCGGCGGTGTTCACAAAGGTGCAGAGACATCTTTTGACATCTCGGCTGATCTGACTGAATTGGCTGCAACACCTGTGACTGTCGTGGCCGCAGGCGCCAAGGCCATTCTGGATATTCCCAAAACCCTTGAGGTGTTGGAAACCAACGGTGTGCCCGTAATTGCCTATCAACAAGACAGCTTTCCGGCCTTCTGGTCAGCCAGATCTGATCTGGATGCCCCATTGCGTATGGACACCCCGACCCGCATTGCCCGCGCGCATATCATGCGCGGCCAACTGGGATTACCCGGAGGCCAATTGGTCGCCAACCCGATTCCGGTTCATGATGAAATCCCTGCTGACACGCTGGCGCCGATTATTGCCCAAGCCACGCAGGAGGCCGCAGACCAAGGCGTCTCTGGCAAAGGGGTCACACCATTCTTATTGGCACGCATTTTCGAGCTGACGCAGGGCCGGTCTTTGGAGGCCAATATCGCACTTGTGCTCAACAATGCGCGGCTCGCAGCACAGATCGCGACCGAAATCGGCACATTGCGTGTCTCAGGGCCCTAATATTCGACGTGAAACGTTGAACCCCGTTAGGGAAACGCTTACCTCTTTTTCAACCAGAATGCAGGATCACGATGACCACGCCATTTGATGAAGATCACACACCCTCTGCACGAAAGCCGCGCAAGCTTTCAGGACTGCGGGCGTCGTTTCTGACCGGTATCGTCGTGATAGCCCCAGTCAGCATGACCATTTGGCTGATCTGGACGCTGATCGGCTGGGTGGATGGTGTTGTGTTGCCGCTGGTCCCTGCCACGATTCAGCCCGAGAAATACATCGGCATCAACCTGCGTGGTGTCGGGGTGATCATTTTCCTGATTTTCACGATTCTTGTTGGCTGGGTTGCCAAAGGCTTGATTGGTCGCTCGATGATCAATTTTGCAGAAAGCCTTGTGGATCGGATGCCGGTTGTGCGGTCGATCTATTCCGGCGTCAAACAGATTGCCGAAACCGTCTTTGCCCAAGCTGACCGCAACTTTGAAAAAGCCTGCCTGATTGAATATCCACGACGCGGTATCTGGGCGGTGGGCTTTATTTCCACCGAAGCCAAAGGCGAAGTCGCAAAAGCCGCCCACACAGGCGACACCTTGATGAGCGTGTTTGTCCCGACAACACCAAACCCAACATCGGGCTTTCTGCTGTTTTTCCCGAAACAAGACATCATCGAGCTGGATATGAGCGTAGAAGACGCCGCAAAATTGGTGATTTCGGCAGGTCTTGTGTATCCAAATACAAAAGACCCCACAAAACCCGCAGCCTGATATTGTACTGTATCAGAACGCAAAAGACCCCCGTGGGGGTCTTTTCTCATTTTGAAGGCCTAAGCCCCTAAAGAGCGGTCCAGCCGCCGTCCACGCTGATGGTGGTTCCGGTGATCTGTGCCGCCGCATCCGAACACAAGAATACGGTTGTGCCGCCCAATTGCTCGACCGTTGCGAATTCTTTCGAGGGTTGGCGGGTCAACATGACGTTTTTCACCACATCTTCGCGGCTCATATTGTATTCGTGCATTGTGTCGGGGATTTGGGCCTCGACCAGCGGCGTCAACACATATCCGGGGCAAATCGCGTTACACGTGATGGGCTCTTGAGCCGTTTCAAGCGCAACCGTTTTGGACATGCCGACAACGCCATGCTTGGCGGCAATATAGGCGGCCTTGAAGGGCGATGCCGTCAGACCATGCGCCGATGCAATATTCACAATGCGACCCCAGCCCCGCTCGCGCATCCCTGGCAAGGCTGCCGCCATTGTGTGAAACGCTGAATTCATATTGATCGCGATGATCGCATCCCATTTTTCGACGGGGAACTCGTCGATCGGGGCAACGTGCTGAATCCCAGCGTTGTTCACCAAAATGTCACAGCCGCCAGCCTTGGAGATCAGGGCGCGGCATTCATCCCCCTTGGACATGTCGGCTTGGATGTATTTTGCATCCACATCAAACTCTTGGGCGATCGAGGCCGCCAGCGCATGATCATCATCGCTATCGGTGAAAGAGTTAAGCACCACATTCGCGCCAGAGCGCGCCAGTTCGCGGGCGATTCCCAGACCGATTCCCGAATTTGAGCCAGTGATGATGGCCGTTTTGCCTGACAACGTCATTGAAGATCCCTTCGTCCTAAGTTTGCAGCATCATATCATGCTGCACTCGCAAAATAAGGGGGTTTTGGTCGCACCACGTATTCTTACGTAAGACAAAACGCCAAAAAAAAACGCCCGCGCAAGGCGGGCGTAAAGTTATTGAGGCAGGTTTCATACAGGCAAGAAACCTATCGAGCAGTAAGTTCTTTATAAGCAATCCCACGCCGAGAGTCCAAGCTAAAAGTTTGATAAGGCCGCGAACCCGATGTACCTTTGTGTCAACAAAAACAAGGCAGAGCAGGATTGTTCCGATAATGCGACCAGTATGTTTCCGGCAATTTTGGCGGCCAATCGTCATTGCAGGCCTAATTTCTATGGGCACATTTGCGCAGTCCGACCCAAGCCATGGCATAGCTATGTATGGGCCCCCTGCTCTTCCACATGATTTTGTGTCCCTCCCCTATGCCAACCCCAACGCCCCCAAAGGTGGACGGCTGGTGACCGGCAACTCTGGTGGATTCGATTCGCTTAATCCGTTTTTGCGAAAAGGCACCGTCTCTTGGCAGCTTAGATTCTTTACCCACGAATCCCTGATGGGGCGAAATTGGGACGAACCGTTCTCACTTTATGGCCTTTTGGCCGAATCGGTTGAGACAGATCCAGACCGCACATGGGTCGAATTTGTGTTGCGCCCCGAGGCGAAATTTTCAGATGGCACCCCCGTGACGGTCCAAGATGTGATCTGGTCTTTTGAAACATTGGGCACCAAAGGCCACCCGAGGTACCTAGGGCTGTGGTCAAAAATCCAAAGCATTCAGGCAACGGGGCCGCGCAGCGTGCGCATCACGTTCAACACACCGGACCGCGAATTGGCCCTGATCGCCGGATTGCGCCCGATTTTACAAAAAGCCCAGTGGCAGGACGTCGAATTCTCGGATGCCACACTTGCCGATATACCGATCGGATCAGCTCCCTATCAGGTATCGTCGTTTGAACCGGGCCGTCACGTTACGCTGACCCGCAATGAGGATTACTGGGGCAAGAACTTGCCGCTTCGGCGCGGTGTTGGCAACTTTGACGAGGTCCGCATCGACTTTTATGGCGATGCAGACGTGATGTTCGAAGCCTTCAAAGCCGGCGAGCTGGACTTTGTGCGCGAATTTAACGCCGAAAACTGGGCCAGCCGCTATGGTTTTCCGGCCGTCGTTGCTGGGGATGTCGTGCAATCCGAAATTCCACATCAAAAACCATCCGGGATGACCGGCTTGGTCATGAATTCCAGACGCGCCCCGTTTGATGACATTCGGGTGCGCGATGCGATGCTGCATGCGTTTAACTTTGAATTCATCAATGACACCATGACTGGTGGACGACAGCCGCGCATTTCATCGTATTTCTCTGGGTCATATCTGGCAATGCAAGATGGCCCCGCAAAGGGTTCGGTCGCTGACATTCTAGAGCCGTATGTCGCAGATATCCCCACAGAGGCCCTCACCGGATACACACTGCCTGCCTCAAACGGAACTGCGCGCAATCGCAAAAACCTGCGCAAAGCGATGGCGTTGCTAACCGACGCCGGTTGGGTTGTGGAAAATGGCCAGCTCCAAGACCAGAATGGTGTGCCCTTTGCCTTTGAAATTTTGCTGCGCCAAGGCGACAGTCAGAACAAAGCCATCATAGACATATATCGTAAGTCTTTGGAAAAGCTTGGCATTCAAGTAACGGTCGCCGCAGTAGACAATGCCCAATATACCCAGCGCATTGCAGGTTTTGATTTTGACATGACCGACTATCGGCGTGCGTTGTCCCTGAGTCCAGGTAACGAACAATCCCTGTATTGGGGCAGCGAAAGCGCCGCACAAGATGGTTCACGCAACGTGATGGGCATACAATCCCCTGCTGTGGACGCTCTTATCCAAGCATTGCTGACATCTACATCTCAAGACCAGTTCCAATCGACCGCGCGGGCGCTGGATCGGGTTTTGACAACGGGTCGATACGTCATCCCGATCTGGACCTATTCGGTTGGCCGTATTGCACATATCAAACAGCTTAAGTATCCATCGAATTTGCCGATATACGGCGACGGAGTCGAATGGATGCCCGCCGTGTGGTGGTACGAGGAGACAGATAAATGAAAAACCTAATTGTTGTGACGCTGATCTGTAGCGCCCTTGCCGGATGCAACACAGTGGCCGGCGTTGGCGAAGACATCACGGATGGGGCCACCGCCGTTCAGGGCTGGTTCTAGGGCACCTAAAAGCTCCATCACTCTTAGGCTGAGGGATGCGCGCCCTGTTGTCGTGGCTCCAATCGAAGCCAGATGCCATCGCGTGACCGCACAGTCAGGTGCGCGACGGGCACCGGCGCCGCCCCTACCGCAGTCACCCGAAACGACTTGAGGATCATCGACAAGATCAGCGGGCCTTCGATCATCGCAAATCCAGCCCCTGTACACACGCGGCTTCCGGCGGAAAATGGCAGATACGCCTCTCGCTGACAGGTTTTGCCATTTTCGGTGCCCCATCGGTCAGGATCAAACCCGTCGGGGTTATCCCACAGGCGCTCGTGGCGATGCAGATGCCATGGCGACAGAACGATTTGGCTTTTCAGCGGAATATCACGATCCCGAAAATGCTCGGGGCACGTATTCTGACGTACCATCATCGGCACGGGCGGATACAGGCGCAACGACTCTCGAAAGACATCGCGGCTGGTGCGTAATTTGCTCATGACTGTGAAGTCACACGCAGACAGCACCTGCGCTTCTTCGGCGACCTTGTCCTGCCATTCGGGATAAAGCGCCATCAAATACAATGTCCATGCCAAGGCCGACGCGCTGGTTTCATGGCCCGCCAGAAAAAAGATCGCCACATGGTCCACCATCTCTTGGGTGGAAAAGGTGCGTCCGGTTTCCGGGTCTTGTGTCGACATGATCTTGGTCGCCAAATCGTCGGGCGCTGTGCCTGCCCGAATGTCGTGCATGCGCGCCTCGGTCAGTTGAGTGATCAGCGCCCGAATGGACTTGGCGGTTTGTTTGGTCCGTTTGTTAAAAAACCGCGGCATCCATTTGGGCAATGGCACCAAGGCCGCCAAATTCAAAATGGGCTGACTGCGCTGATAATCACGGAATTGGGCAAACACCTGTTGTGCGATCCCGTGTTCAATTGGAATGGAAAACAGGGTTCTGAAAATGACGTCTGCCGCAACATGGCTGGTTTCCGCCTCGATCTCGATTGGTATTCCGGTCTTGTCGTGCAAGCGTTGCGTCGCAGCCTCGGCGGCTTGCCACATCGCAGGAAATGTATCGCGAAGTCGCCCGCCCTCAAAGGCCGGATCAATGATCCGGCGCTGTTGCTTCCAGACCTCGCCATTTGTCAGAAACACGCAGTCGCCCAACAATGGGCGCAGGCCCTCGCTGATCCGGCTGGATTTTGGGAAATCATCGGGCCGATCCTTGAGCACGGTTTTCACAAGGTCCGGTTGGTTCACCATATAAGAGCGGAAAAACGGCGTGCGAAACTCGGCCATCCACGCCCGATACAAGCGCGCAGGCTGGGCCGACAGAATATCTTGTCGAAACAGCTTCACATATCGCAGCAAGGACACCTTGTCTGGGCGGGCTGCTGGTTTCGGGGGCACACGAGTCATACAGCAGTATCCGTAAATTTATTCACCGGCGTTTCGATCCGTGACTTGGATGGAGCCCGATTTTCATAACGATCCCCCAATGTCAGTGATCCCGCAGTGATGCGAAAGTAATCATACTCCCCAACCTGATCAAAGGCACACAGGTATTGAAAATGCAGTCTAAAGAACCGCCAGCGCAGCTCTTTCCACCGTTCTGGGCTTAGGGTTTGGGTAAACGCCGCAGACAGAACCAATGGCCATTTTTTCTGTGCCGGAGCGACACCGGACACACACACCGGATCACAAAGCGCAAAGGCACAGCCGTCTCCCGGGGCGGTCACATCCACCCATGTCAGATCATCACACGCGCTGAGAAACTTCAAATCTGCACGAAGCCGTTGCGCATCCGGCAAAAACGACACCATGGGCACGACTTGACCAAGCGATAGGAAGCTTAGGCGTGGTCCGTCGCTGGCGACCTGCCCCGACCGGATCAGATCGGCAAGAATAGACACCGCCAAATGGGCACCCGATGAATGCCCGACAACCAGAACTTCGTCTGTATCGTCCTGTAAGGCTTGGGAAATGCTGCTGGCAAATTCGGTCATGCGGGCTTCTAATGACGGTGGGTTTGCACCGCGCGACGCCGCAGAATACGCGTAATCATGCATCAGGTAATAGGCGAAAAATTTGCCGTCGTGTTTGCGAAACCATCCCAACAAGAACGGCACAATGCCCAGCCCCGCAATTGCTGTCCACGCGGGCAACACCATCGCGAGCAATGCTCCCAACCCATATGCGGCAAGTAATGAAACCACCAATTGCAGCAGCAGGAATAACACCGGATACAGCGCGGCAATCACGGGACCTTTGCGCAGCTTCATCAACCGCCACAACGCGCCAGTGCTGATATAGACCCACGCCGTGCGCACAAGTTGGCCATAGGTTGCAAATATCCGCTGATCCATGCTGTCGCGCACAATATCCGACCACACCAAAACCTCGAAATCGGCATGGGTTTCGACACCATCAATTCGTCCAGCAACGTGCCAACCATAGGCCCCGCCTGAGGGTTTTGCCGACAGATCAATGTCGTAGCCCGAAATCTTGGCCTGTGTACGGGATTCCTTGCGATACAGTTCTCGGTATCGACGTGGATGAATGGGATCATACCCGGGAATATAGAAAACCCGACGGCGGGTGACCAAGTTGTCCACGCTCTGGCTCATGCTTTGACCTCAATTCGAGATCAGACTATCCGGCTTTTTTGCGTGACGTAAGACCAAAGCGGTCTGCTGGTTGGCCGCACCTCAAAATTTCCCGCAAAGGTCGCAGGCTTAGCCCAACTCTGCCAACGCAGGGAAGGTTTCCAACAGCCACCAGCTTAGGGTGCTAAAGGCGCCGGTCACCAAGGCCACGCCGACAACCACCAACAAGATACCCATAATTTTCTCAATCATAGACATATGGCGTTTCAAACGGTTCATGACCCCCATGGCCCGTGACAAGAACATCGCCGACAACAAAAATGGAATACCAAGGCCCAACGCGTACACACCAAGCAAGAGTGTGCCACGTGCGATTGACGCCTCGCCCGCTGCCAGCGACAGGATCGCACCCAATTGAGGCCCAATGCAGGGCGTCCAACCAAAGGCAAACGCCAAGCCCAGCACATAAGCCCCAAACGCGGATCCGCCCGCATCACCCGTGTCCAGTCGCGCCTCGCGATCCAGAAACGGGATCCGGAATACATTCAGGAAATGAAGACCAAAAATGATCACCACCACGCCCGAAATTTTCGAGAAAAGATCCTGATTTTTCAGAAAAAATGCCCCAAACGCAGAGGCTGTGAACCCAAGGAACAAAAAGACCGTCGACAACCCCATCACAAAGAACAAGGCGGCCACTGTCGCCCGACGCCGCCCAGCGGCCTGGTCCGACATATCAGACATCGACACCCCGCTCATATATGCAAGATATGGCGGTACAATCGGAAGCACACAGGGGCTGAGGAAAGAGACAATCCCAGCCACGAGCGCGACGAGCATGGCAGGCAACAAACCTGCGTCGATGATTTCGATTCCAAACATGAGTCCCACATAATCCATCCATGCAGCAAGGTCACGCGCTGCAAAGTCACATCTCTGTGGACAGGTCCATAAATCGCGCATATTTGAACAATATGACTTTGGAAATTGATGCCATCGGCCTGTTGTGCCCCCTGCCCGTGTTGCGCTTGCGTAAACGACTGCAACCGCTTGCGTCAGGCGAGCGCATTCGCCTGTTGGCAGATGACCCGGCCGCCGTGATTGATGTGCCGCATTTTTGCAATGAATCCGGTCATATCCTGATCGATACGCAGGACAACAACGGAGTTCTGGTTTTCGAGGTTGAAAAGTCCGGCTGATATTCGAAGCAATTAAGTCGTGCGCTCCAGACAGCAAACCAGACGCCACCCCAACATGTGAAAAACGCCACAGATTTCTCTGCGGCGTTTTCTATTTTTCACATATCGCGGATACGGCGTTATCCGCCCATCGACCACCAGCCCTTGCGTTTGGGCTTGGCTGGGGCGGCAGGGGCTGTGGATGCAACGGGCGCAGGGGCTGGATCAGGTTGCACAACCTCGGCCTCGACTGGTGCTGCGACAACGTCCTCGACCGGAGCCGGCTCGTCTACAACAACCGGTTTCGCATCGGTTTTTTCAACCGGAGCATCACTCACTTCTGGTGCGGTTTCAACGGCTTGCGGCGCGGCGCTCACAGTTTCAGCACCATTGACCACAGGTGTTGCATCCTCCGACACATCGCGCACTTCAGTGGCAGCTTGCGGTGCCTCGGTCTCTACCGGTTTCGCATCTGACGTCGGCTCTGACGCATCAGAAGTAGCAGAAACATCCGCATCTTGCGTGTCTTCCGATTTCTTCGCCCGCGACCGATTGCGATTGCGAGAGCGTGAACGACGCGGCTTTTTCTCGGCCTCACCCTCAGAAGCTTGCTCTGGGGCCGCCTCATCGGTTGCGGCATTTTCCGACGCGTCGGCTGTGCCCGACTCGGCGGATGCGCCATCTTCAGTGGCAACAACATCCGAATTCTCGCCGCCTGATTTCCGACGACGACGACGACGACGGCGTTTTTTCGGCTTATCGTCCTGTTCTTCTTCAGATACAGCGGCCACTGGTGCGGTCTGATCCTGTGCCACATCTTCATCGATCTCATCCATTAGGGATGTATCAACAGACACGACCGGCGCGGCAACCTCTGCAACAATGCGTGTCGCGGTTTTAAGTTTTTCAATCGAAAAATCAGGCGAAACCAACATCGGATCACCTTCAACCCGTACCGAAAGACCATACCGGCCTTCGATCTGGGCAATGTGCTCGCGCTTTTGGTTCATCAAATAGTTGGCAATCGCAACCGGCGCTTTGACCAGAACTTCGCGCGACCGACGGCGGGTGCCTTCTTCTTCGATCTGACGCAAAATCGATAGCGCCAGATTGTCGTCCGACCGGATCAAACCTGTGCCATGGCAATGTGGGCATGGCTGGGTTGTGGCCTCGATCATACCGGGGCGCAACCGCTGGCGGCTCATTTCCATAAGACCAAAGCCCGAAATCCGGCCCACTTGAATGCGAGCACGATCTGTCTTGAGCTTGTCTTTCATCCGTTTTTCAACGGCGGTGTTGTTCTTGCGTTCATCCATGTCGATGAAATCGATCACGATCAAACCAGCCAAGTCACGCAGACGCAATTGGCGCGCAACCTCTTCTGCCGCTTCAAGGTTGGTCTTGAGCGCGGTTTCTTCGATCGAGTTCTCTTTGGTCGCACGACCAGAGTTCACATCGATGGCCACAAGCGCTTCGGTCACACCAATCACGATATAGCCGCCCGACTTGAGCTGAACAGTCGGGTTGAACATCGAAGACAAATAGCTTTCGACCTGATAGCGCGCGAACAGAGGCAAAGACTCTTCGTATTTCTTCACGTTCTTTGCGTGTGACGGCATAATCATCTTCATAAAGTCTTTGGCAATGCGGTATCCCCGCTCGCCTTCCACAAAGACTTCGTCGATTTCGCGGTTGTACAAATCGCGGATCGAGCGTTTGATCAGATCGCCTTCTTCATAGATCTTAGAAGGGGCAATTGACTTTAGTGTCAACTCGCGGATTTGCTCCCAAAGGCGCTGCAGATATTCATAGTCGCGCTTGATTTCAGCTTTGGTCCGTTTTGCTCCGGCGGTGCGCACGATCAGACCTGCGCCTTGTGGCACATCAATCTCGGCAGCAATTTCCTTGAGCTTTTTGCGGTCAACTGCGTTGGTGATTTTGCGAGAAATCCCACCACCGCGCGCGGTGTTCGGCATCAACACGCAATACCGTCCCGCCAACGACAGATAGGTCGTAAGGGCGGCGCCTTTGTTGCCACGTTCTTCTTTGACAACCTGAACCAAAAGAATTTGGCGGACCTTAATCACTTCTTGAATTTTGTAGCGACGTGGGCGCGGCTTGCGTGGCGGGCGAATGTCTTCGCTGTCATCTTCATCCGCTACGGACTCAATGCTGGCGTCCTTGGCGGTTGCGTCCGAGCCTTTGGCGGGCGCGTCGTCGTCATCCGCATCTGCAGCATCGGCTTGAACGCCCGCATCCTCGTCGGAATCAACAGTGTCTTCTTTAGCGTCGCTCGCAGGCGTGGCCGTCTCGACAGGTTCTGCGGCAACGATCTCGGGTGCCACAACAGGTTCAGCGGTGACTGCATCTTCCTGCACGGCAGCATCAGACGCTTTGGTCTCGGTGTCTTCACCTGTTTTGGGGTCGCGTGACACAACGGCGTCTTCACCGTCGGTGTCGGCAGCCATGTATTTGTCGCCGCCGTCTTTTGGTGTCTCGTCAGACGTGTCTTGCGATGTTGCAGCATCAGCGTCACCTGCATCAACCGCCACAACGGCCTCATCGACTTCCGCCTGCGCTTCAACAGCGTCTACGGGCGCGTCTGCCTCTGCGACATCTGCCGCAACGGGCTCTTCGTCTGCGACGACGTCAACCGCTTTGACCTCTTCTGCAACATCCTTGTCGATATCGGACGCTTCAGATTTCGGGCTTTCTTCGGGCTCTTGAACTGGTGTCTCATGCACCAATTCCATCGGCGACAAGCCTTCGGTGGTGTCATCCCCAAGATCAATTGTTTCCATACCATCGATCTGGGTCACATCTGTTGCTGTGTCAGTAGATGGAGCTTGATCAGCGGCGGCCTCTTCAACAACAGGCGCCTCTTTGGCTTTGCCACGCGAGCGAGAGCGTGCACGACGTGGCTTGGATTTGGGTTTTTCCTCGTCTTCGTCACGCGCTTTCAGGCTTTCGGCATAAGCGCGCTCTTCCTCAAGCAGCGCCTCACGGTCAGCCACTGGAATCTGGTAATAATCCGGATGAATCTCGGAAAATGCGAGAAACCCATGACGATTTCCACCATAGTCGACAAACGCCGCCTGAAGTGAGGGTTCAACCCGTGTGACCTTAGCAAGGTATATATTGCCAGCAAGCTGGCGTTTGTTTTCGGATTCAAAGTCGAATTCCTCAACTTTGTTTCCGTCGACCACTACGACGCGGGTTTCTTCCGCGTGGGTGGCATCGATAAGCATTTTCTTAGGCATGTTGTCCGTTTGCACCCGCGCAATCGCCTCCGTCCTGGCGGACCGTGGCGAAGGGGTTGCGGGGGGTGTCTTGTCAAGGCGAAGCTAGGCGCGCGACCAAGGGGGCCGCATGCGGCCTCTGCTCGGTGTCTCAATACGTACGCGCGCGTCATCGCGGTTTTTCTCCGACGCTGTGGGCGTTTTCACATCCCTGCGCCTGTTACAGGCCCGTCGCAGTAGCGGTCCGGGCGTCTCTCTGACCCATTTTCGGGGTCCAATCGGTCTGAAAGGAAGGTCGGGCTTTGGGCCATCGTACCTCGCCCTTCAGCGAAACTCATTATGATGGTCCAATACGGACCACCGCAGAACTACATAAGACCAGCGTCAGGCAAATTACAATGACAAAAGCAATCGTGACGACAAACCCTTTGCGTAAAATACACTTTTAGGTGCTTAACAGGTCAAATAGGCCTTAGAACTCTCTCTTATAGCTCACGCCAAATTGATCGCGCTGCCCATACGAGTTGTCGATATAAGAGCCAAAAATCCCCAAGCTGTCTCGATCTGTTAATGCATAGGTCAATCCGGCACCAATACTATATCCGGAATAGTTATTTGATCCGCGCGAGCCCACAAAACCCGTCTTGAATATCCAGTTATCGCTAAGAGACTTCAGGACCAGCGCGCCAATATACCCACCTTTGCTGGATGTAGAGGCCAACAGGCTGTCGTCCAAGTTCAGGTCGATATCCGCAAGCTGGCCATCGGTATAATTCACCCCGAACGCAGGAAAAATCTGCCAACCTGCGGGCTGAATGCCAAACGCGCCGAGCGGGACGAAGCTTCCGATCGAATATTGAGTCTGGCGAATGCCACTGGACAGTTCCTTGCGAGAGGCCGCGACATTTACGATCCCGAAGCCAAACAAATATGATCCGCCAAGCGACCATTCTTTGTTTTCAGTGATCGAGGCGTTGACCTTGGTCACAGGCCCAAAGGCCACCGATCCAGACAGAGTCGCAAAATCGGAATACCTCACTCCGAGCTTTGTAATCACTTTCGTTGGATCTTCAGACAGCTTTTGGGGGGACTCTGCTGACACCGATGCCGGTGCACATAGCAATAGCACCACCGCACTATACGCAAATTTCATAGAGTCCCCTTGCCGTTAGGTAAGATAGTCTGAACGTTGCAGACTATATTTCGCCATCTTTTCATTCAACGTGCGACGCGGCAAGCACAGTTCCTCCATCACGCTGGCAATTGATCCCCGATGACGGCGCATGGTATTGTCGATCAACATCCGCTCAAAGGCTTCGACGTATTCTTTCAACGGCTTACCTTCTGTGGTCATCACAGGTTGCATTTCGTCGTGGTCATTCATCAATAATGAGGCAATGGTCCCTTCCCCACGGCGCGATTGCAACACGGCCCGTTCCACAAGATTGATCAACTGACGCACATTGCCGGGCCAAGGGGCCTGCAGCAATTGCGCCGCCTCTTGGGCGCTGACTTTGGGGGCATCACAGCCGTATTCATCGGCGAACTGATCACTGAGACGCGTGAACAACGTCAGGATATCTTCGCCACGTTGACGCAACGGTGGCACCGTCAGTTTGAGCGCCGCCAGGCGGTAGAACAAATCCGAACGCAAGGCATCTTCGCAGGTCCGATCCTGTTCCTGCATGTTGGAGATCGCAATAATCCGCGTCTCGGCCGGCGTGCCCTGCTCGTTGATCACATTCAACAGGCGCGCCTGAAGCGTATCGCTCAGCGCTTCGATATCTTCGAGCACCAAAGTCCCGCCGCGCGCTTCTTCGATGGCAGGCAACTGGCTGTCTTCCGGCTGCATCGGCCCAAACAACCGCTTGGCCAAAGCGTCCTCTTCAAAGGCGGCACAGCTGACCAGAACAAACTTCTTGCCTGCACGGCTGCCGACAGCATGCAACGCATGGGCCACCAATGTTTTGCCGGTTCCGGTTTCACCATCGATCAGAACATGGCCATCCGCCTGCCCCAAATCCAAAATGTCTTCCTTAAGGCGCTCCATCACCGGACTTGAGCCAATCAATTTCTTGATCAACTGTCCACCGTCGCTCAGTTCACGCCGCAAGGCGCGGCTGTCCAATGTCAAACGCCGCGCTGACGTTGCCTTTTTGGCAAGCTGGCTCATGCGGTCAGGATTGAACGGTTTTTCAAGAAAGTCGAACGCACCAACGCGCATGGCCTCAACCGCCATCGGCACATCGCCATGGCCGGTGATCATAATAACAGGCAGGGCACTGTCCGCCCCCATCAGTTTCTTAAGGAACTGCATGCCATCCATGCCGGGCATTTTGATGTCGGAAATGACAATTCCCGGATATTCTGCGCCCAACGCCTTAAGCGCGTCTTCGGCGCTGGCAAAGGTTTCCGTGTCATAGCCGGACAACGCGAGCCATTGGCTGATTGATTGACGCATATCCTGTTCGTCATCAACAATCGCGATTTTCATACCTTGGGCCATTCGTTACTCCGCCGCTTCTATATCTTCACTTAAAATAGGAAGCTGAACTTCAAATACAGCCCCCCGTCCCTGTCCGTTTCGTGCCGTGAGACGCCCACCAAGATCGCTTACGATCCCCGATGAGATGGCAAGGCCCAGCCCAACCCCATCCCCGGGTTGTTTCGTGGTGAAAAACGGCTCGAACAAATTGTCCAAATCTTCGATACCCGGACCATTGTCACGCACCGTCAACGTCGCGGTTTCACCTGCAGCGAGCAACACCTCGATTTCGGGATCGACTTCGGCCTCGGTGGCATCAAGCGCGTTGCGCAGCAGATTGATAATCACCTGTTCAATCCGAACACGATCCGCCATCACCCGCACAGGAACATCCGGCACAATCCGGCTGATCCGTACGTGACGCTGGCGCAGTTGGGGTTCCATCATGGACAACGCCGAATTCAAGGCCGCACTCAGATCAACCGCAGCGAAATCATCGCCGCCTTTTCGGGCATACGATTTCAATTGTTTGGTGATGGACCCCATCCGCTCGATCAAATCATCAATGCGCTGAAAACTTGACAATGCCTCTTCGGGGCGATTGCGGCGCACCAAGAGACGCGCGCCCGCAAGATACGTCCGCATAGCGGCAAGGGGTTGATTCAATTCGTGACTAACGGCAGCTGACATTTCGCCCAATGCCGCAAGCTTAGAGCTTTGGGCCAGAGATTGTTCTGCGACCGCAAGACTTTCCTGCATGCGCTCGCGTTCGGCAATCTCGCGTTGCAACCGCAAATTCAACGCCCGCAGTCCCGCGGATTCCCGCTGAAACAGGGCCATCTGCAGGGTATTTTTCCGATTGAGAAAGTAAAACGCCAAAGCCAAAAGGATCGCAAAACCCATAATTTCAAGCGCGAGTACGGCGTTCACCCGCTCTCGTACGCTGTTGTACGTTGTAAATGACGTCATGCGCCAACCGCGAAACGGAATACGCACATCTTCGCGCATCACGCCCTCGCCTTGAAAATAGGCATCTGCGGGCACGGCGGTCCAATCTGAGGTGGCTTGAATGGCGCGCTCGATCGCCCCTTCGGCAGGTTGTCGCGCAAGGGCCGCCCCCTCGGTCAATCCACGCCAGCGCGGTTCTGACGTCAAGATAACGACGCCTTCGCTATCCGTCACGAAAACAGCGTCTGAAATTCCGGCCCACGCGCGTTCAAACTTTTGAAGATCCACTTCAACCGCGATCACGCCGATCACCTGACCTTGGCTGTCTAGGCGCCGTGCATAGGTGAAATGATACGCGCCGCTTTCCTGCTTCTCTACGGAAAACACCGTAGCATTAGAGTTCAGAGCGTTGATGAAATAGGGTTTTTCGAAATGGTTGGCCCCAATTCGTGTACGCTCTGTCGCCGCAACAGTGCGCCCCTCGGCATCAAGCATCATCAGTGAGGCTGCGCCAATTTCATCCACAAATGAAATCAAACGAGAGGTGGATTGCGAAAAATCGCTCGAGACCAAAGCCGCGATAAGCGCTGGATCTTTAGACAACAGTTGAGGAACAATCGCATTGCGCCGCAATTCGGATTGCAGGTTACCAGAATAGAGCGCCATGCGCAGCTCGGCCCGATTGCGGGTGTTCTGTGTAAAGCGGTCTGTCAGATAACTGTGCGTGACCCAGATCGTGGCACACGCGATGACACTCAGCCCCACAAGCGCAAGACGCACGCGCCAATTGGTTGGCGCGGCTTTGGTGGTGTCTTGATCCCGAAAAGGTAACTCTGTCATAAATGTCAGAGTACGCCGCGCGCGCGGCGTGCTCAAGTCATGCAGTCGCCAACTGGTCCATCAGCGAGCGGAACATTGCCACCCCGTCGGTCCCGCCGTGGCCTTCGTCGGCGGCGCGCTCTGGATGCGGCATCATTCCCAACACGCGACGGTTCTTGGACACAACGCCAGCGATGTCAGCAACAGATCCGTTCGGATTGTCGGCATATTTGAAAGCGATACGCCCTTCGTCCTGAAGCTGCGCCAGTTTGGCATCATCCACAAAATAATTGCCATCATGGTGCGCGATCGGAATGTGGATCGATTGCCCAACCGAATATCCTGACGTGAACGCGGTATCAGCAGTTTCGACAGTTAATTCAACCGTGCGGCAGATATACTTGAGACCTGCATTGCGGCGCAATGCACCGGGCAAAAGACCTGTTTCCGTCAAGATTTGAAATCCGTTGCAAATCCCCAGAACATAGCCGCCGCGCTCGGCATGGCTGACGACGGATTGGCAAATTGGAGAATTCGCAGCAATCGCGCCACAGCGCAGGTAATCGCCAAACGAAAAGCCGCCCGGCACGCCAACAATATCGACGTCCTGTGGCAAGGCCGTGTCTTTGTGCCAAACCATCGTGACATCCGCACCCGCACGTTCGAATGCAACGGCCATATCCCGATCACAGTTCGAACCGGGGAAAACAATGACGGCCGCCTTCATCCCATCAGCTCCACGCGATAGCTTTCGATCACCGTATTGGCCAAAAGTTTTTCACACATCTCGGTCACGGTGGACTCGGTCGACCCTTCGGCCAGATCCAGCTCGATCACTTTGCCTTGACGAACACCTTCTACGCCATCAAATCCGAGCGATCCCAATGCGTGGCGCACGGCCTCGCCTTGTGGATCCAGAACCCCGTTTTTCAGCATCACATAGACACGCGCTTTCATCTGCTTATTTCTCCGGTCTTGGCCTTAAGAAGCAAGTTCTGCTTCTTTCTTGCAAAAATACTCTGATCTATGCCGAACACGGCGATAGGATTAGTTGACGAGGGTCGGTTTTGGACCTGTGCCTTTGGGCAATACACCCAAACGGCGCGCGACTTCGGAATATGCATCGGTCAGGCTTCCTAGATCGCGACGGAACACATCTTTGTCCAGCTTCTGACCGGTTTCCAGATCCCACAGGCGACAACTGTCTGGGCTGATTTCATCCGCGACCACAAGACGCTGGAAATCACCATCATACACACGGCCAATTTCGATTTTGAAATCAATCAACTTGATTCCGACACCGAACATGACACCCGACAGGAAATCATTTACCCGAAGCGCGAGCCCAAGGATATCATCCATATCTTGCTGACCGGCCCATCCAAAGGCGGCGATATGCTCTTCGCTGACCAAAGGATCGCCCAGCGAGTCATCTTTATAGCAATATTCAACGATCGGGCGCGGCAATTGCGTACCTTCTTCGATCCCAAGGCGTTTGCTCATGGTGCCTGCGGCGAAATTGCGCACGATCACTTCCAACGGAATAATCTCGCAAGACCGCACGAGCTGTTCGCGCATATTCAAACGCTTGAGAAAATGCGTCGGAACACCAATCTGATTCAACCCAGTCATAAAATACTCGGAAAGACGGTTGTTGAGGGCACCCTTGCCATCGATCACGTCTTTCTTTTCCGCGTTAAACGCGGTCGCATCGTCTTTAAAATACTGGATAATTGTTCCCGGCTCTGGGCCTTCAAACAAAATCTTGGCTTTGCCTTCGTAAATCTTCTTGCCACGCGCCATGGAATCTCTTTCCTGTCCGGCGGGGATGAATCCCCAGTTCTTTGCGCCCTCTTAATCTATGGGCAGCATTGTCGCAAGCTCGCGCGCCCCCCTTGCGGCTTTGCGACCCAAAGGGCATAACAAGGTCAACACCAACGTATGCAGGGGAATCTCTAGATGACCACCTTTGACGACCGCGAAAACGCCTTTGAAGCCAAGTTTGCTCATGACGAAGAAATGAACTTCAAAGCAGAAGCACGCTGCAACAAGCTGCTTGGCCTTTGGGCAGCAGAGAAACTTGGCAAATCCGGTGATGACGCCGACACATATGCCAAAACCGTTGTGATTGCCGACTTTGAAGAAGCTGGCCACGAAGACGTGGTCCGCAAAGTTGTGGCCGACCTTGAAGGGCATACAACAGCCGAAGAAATTCGCGCAAAACGGTCCGAGCTTTTGGCTGTTGCCAGAAAACAGATCATGACCGAAACCTGATTATTCAGGGTTTACGGCGATAAGATTGTGAAACGCGTGTTGTGAGAACAACGCGCGTTTTTTACTTTGCACAGATGAGTTTACCGCTTGGGCGGTCCTCCGCCTCATGATTTGCATGAGAATTTTGCAATTGCCCCGCCCCCGACGGCATGACAAATGTGCGCCAAACGCCTTTTGCGAGTATAAGGAGAGACCGATGACCAATGCCCTATCCAAAATGCTGGAAACGCGGGACTGGATCATGGCTGACGGAGCGACCGGAACAAATCTGTTCAATATGGGTCTCAGCTCTGGCGATGCGCCTGAAATGTGGAACGAAGAACATCCGGATCGGATCAAGAAACTGTATAGCCTTGCCGTCGACAACGGCAGCGATCTGTTTTTGACCAACTCGTTTGGCGGGAATGCCTCGCGTCTTAAACTGCACAATGCAGGCCATCGGGCGCGCGAACTGTCGCGCATGTCGGCAGAAATTGGGCGTGAAGTCGCTGATGCCGCAGGTCGCCCCATCGTTGTGGCCGGATCTGTCGGCCCCACAGGCGATATCATGCAACCGGTTGGCACCCTAAGCCACGCCGACGCCGTCGAGATTTTCCACGAGCAGGCCGAAGGCCTCAAGGAAGGGGGCGCGGACGTTCTGTGGCTTGAAACCATTTCCGCCCCAGAGGAATATCGCGCTGCGGCCGAAGCCTTTGGATTGGCCGGAATGCCTTGGTGTGGCACCATGAGCTTTGACACCGCTGGGCGCACAATGATGGGCCTGACCAGTCAGGACATGGTGCAAATGGTGGAAACGCTGGACAACCCGCCCATCGGCTTTGGCGCGAACTGCGGCACAGGCGCATCAGATTTGTTGCGCACCGTGCTCGGCTTTGCGGCCCAAGGCAGCGAGCGGCCGATCATTGCCAAAGGCAACGCAGGTATTCCTAAGTATGTGGACGGCCACATTCATTACGATGGCACACCGGAATTGATGGGCGAATATGCCGTCATGGCGCGTAATTGTGGGGCGACGATTATTGGCGGCTGCTGTGGCACCATGCCAGAGCACCTTGCGGCCATGCGCAAAGCGCTTGAGGCTAACGACAAAGGGCCGCGTCCCACACTTGAGCAGATCACCGATGTGCTGGGTCCATTTTCGTCAGCCGGTGATGGCACAGGCGACGACGAAGCGCAGGCCCCTGCCCGTCGCAGATCGCGCCGCCGCACATAATTGCACATTTTTTATGCACCCATCAGGCCGGACCCCAGTTTCTGGCCTGATGCATGACAGAATGCCCCTCACTTTGACTTAGATCAGAGTGGCTCTGCGAAATGCTCTCTCAGACTGTGAGTGTCGGAATGGTTCCGGCTCTGCTGCTCTGTGTTTGGCAGGGCGCATTGATCCTGCAAAGGAGAAATTTATGAGCATTCTATTCACCAAGATGACCCCCACCGCTCGCGAAATCGCTGAAGCTGCGCTGAGGTCCCAAGGAATTCTGGCACCGGACGCGCCGCTTGAATATGCGTTCGAAGTTCACAGCAACGAGCGTGATGCGCTTGAAAAAGCGCGTGTGGCCTATGATCACAAAATTGATGCCTGTCCGCCCAATGATCACGACTGCATTGCCCGAATGGCCATTGCCAAGGCAAAATTCATCCGCAGCACGTTAGACGCGGCGCCGTCCTAAAACAGCGACAGCTGATCCCCGGCTTTTGGCGGCAGAGCAAACAAATCCGAGCGCAACGCCTTTTGCGCCCAGTTCAGCCCGTTGCGCTTCATGGCAAGCGCCATGCGGGCGGAAATGATTTTTGCGTAAGGCCCTGTGCCATGCATGCGTCGGCCCCAATCCGCGTCATAAGGTTTGCCGCCGTGCATATCGCGCACATGCCCCATCACGCGCGTCGCCCGATCCGGCACATGGGCCACAAGCCATTCCTGAAACAGGTCCGAGACCTCTCTGGGCAGGCGCAACATGATCCAACTGGCCGACGTCGCGCCTGCCTCGGCCCCAAGTTCCAAAATGCGCTCGGCCTCGTGATCGGTCAGACCCGGCACAACTGGCGACACCATAACCCGCGTCGGAATACCCTGACTTGCGAGGGTTTTGATAACTTTGAGCCGTCTTGCGGGTGACGGCACGCGCGGCTCCATCGCCCGGGCCAGCTTGTGATCCAAAGTGGTGATCGAAACCCCCACCTCAACCAGCCCCTTTTGCGCCATGTCACCCAAAATATCCGCGTCTCGCTCAATCAGCGTGCCCTTGGTCACAATCGTCACCGGATGATGAAACGCGTTCAGAACTTCGAGGCACTGACGCATGATGGTTTGGGCACCTTCAACAGGTTGATACGGGTCGGTGTTGGTGCCAATCGCAAGCGGTGCCACCCGATACGACGGGCGGCGCAACTCGGACTCGAGCACCTGCGCGGCGTTCGGGCGCGCGATCAACTGGGTTTCGAAATCCAATCCCGGTGACAACCCCAAATAGGCATGGGTCGGTCTGGCAAAACAATAGATGCACCCGTGTTCACACCCACGATACGGGTTAATCGATCGGTCAAACGGAATATCAGGCGAGGTATTGCGCACAATCATGCCGCGGGCATCTTGCAGATGCAGCACCGTTTCAAACGGCGTGCGCTCTTCTGGGATGTCCCACCCATCAGAAATGTCGACTCGTGCCACATCAAAACGCCCGGTCTGATTACTTTGCGCGCCGCGCGCTTTGCGGCGCCGGTCATCAATCATAAGTTGGTCCGTATCTGACATTGCTAGCTTTTAGAACATAAAGGGAACATTTGCAATCTACCCCATGATTCTCATGAATGTTTTTCACACCAAATGCGCAAAATCGTCGTTATAAGTCGGAAGCAGTGCAACCGATGTCGCAAATTTGACAGTCGAAAACGCAGAAAAAGAAGAACTCTGTTTGAAACACAACCTGGCGCGCGCGCCGATTATCAAGGATACGCCCATGTCTGAAGAAGACGATATCATTCTGGCGGAGCTGGATGACGAAGAATTAGTCCAGCAAATGTTTGACGATCTTTACGACGGTCTGAAAGAAGAGATCGAAGAAGGCGTCAACATTCTGATCGGTCGTGGCTGGATGCCATACTGCGTCCTGACCGAAGCGCTCGTGGGTGGCATGACCATTGTGGGTGCTGACTTCCGTGACGGTATCCTGTTTGTGCCAGAGGTTCTTTTGGCCGCCAACGCGATGAAAGGTGGCATGGCCATCCTCAAGCCGCTGTTGGCTGAAACCGGTGCCCCTCAGGTCGGTAAAATGGTGATTGGAACCGTCAAAGGTGACATTCACGACATTGGCAAAAACCTTGTGTCCATGATGATGGAAGGCGCTGGTTTCGAAGTTGTCGACCTTGGCATCAATAACGCCGTAGAGAGCTATCTTGAGGCGCTGGAAGCCGAAAAGCCGGACATTCTTGGCATGTCTGCACTTTTGACCACAACCATGCCTTACATGAAGGTGGTGATTGATACGCTGGTCGAGCAAGGCATTCGCGATGATTATACCGTTCTCGTGGGTGGTGCGCCGCTCAACGAAGAATTTGGCAAAGCCATCGGTGCAGACGCCTATTGCCGTGATGCTGCCGTTGCTGTGGAAACAGCCAAAGAATACATGTCGCGCAAGCACAACCGCATGAGCGCCTAAGGATCAACGATCTTTCCAATGAGATCCTTGTGGCCCCGCCTTCTCACCGGGGCCACATTTTTTCGCGCGGTCGCATGACGTCTGCATGGAAAACATGATGATGTCGCGTACGGGGCTTTGTGTATCTCGATTTTGCCCCTAGGCTTGGACAGATTGATTTGCAAAGGTACATGACATGACCCATCCCTCTGCACCGCCAGATGACGCCACGCTGTCCGACATCGGATTGCCCGTGACCCCATCCGAAAACCGGATTTTGCTGATTGCCTGCGGGGCTTTGGCGCGTGAAATTCTTGATATCACCAAACGCAACAATTGGTCTCACATGGACCTGACATGTTTGCCCGCAAATCTGCATTTGTATCCGGAAAAAATTGTACAGGCGGTGCGCGATGCGGTTGCCAAACACCGTGCGGCTTATGACAAGATATTTATTGTGTATGCGGATTGCGGCACTGGCGGGTTGCTAGAACAAGCCTGTGACGAGATGGGAGTGGACATGGTAAAAGGGCCACATTGTTACAGCTTTTTTGAGGGAAATCAAAAGTTTGAAGAGATAAGCGAAAGTGAATTCACGGCATTTTATCTCACGGATTTTCTTGTACGCCAATTTGATGCGTTCATTTGGAAACCCATGGGGCTGGATCGTCATCCAGACCTGAAAGACATGTATTTCGGGAACTATGAGAAACTGGTGTACCAAGCGCAAACCGATGATCCCGAGTTGACGCAAAAGGCAAAAGCCTGTGCAGACCGGTTAGGGCTGGCGTTCGAGCGGCGCTTTACCGGTTATGGTGATCTGCCTGCAACCTTGGGACAACTTTAGCAGGCCCAGCGGATTAGGTCAGCGACGTCACCCACAGGATCAAGGCATCTTCGTCTGACACCGATACCACATTGTGGCCCATGGTTCCGTCATAATACGCGCTGTCACCGCGACGCATTTCGACCGGTTCATAGAATTCGGTGTACAGACGCACGACACCTGTCAGGACATAGAGAAACTCTTCTCCGTCGTGGCGCACCCATCCGTCAAATTCGTCAATGGAACGCGCCCGTACGCGCGCACGATACGGCAACATGGCCTTTTTGCTCAGGGTTTCGGCCAAGAGCTCGTGCTCATAGGTGGTGGTCGCCTGATGAACACCTTCGCCGGATTTCACCACAGCCATACGACCGTTCACCTGATCTTGTTGCGGGGGTGTAAACAGCTGTGGCACCGATATCTCGAGCCCGACCGCCAGTTTCTTGAGCGCATCATAGGTCGGTGACATCTGACCATTTTCGATCTTGGACAATGTCGAGCGCGCAAGCCCCGCCTGCCCCGCAGCCTGTTCCAATGTCCAGCTTCGGGCTTTGCGCAATTCTCGCACCCGAAGACCCAAATCCAACGGCTCTACGTGGTGGTGTTCACCGTTTTCTCGGGCCACTTTGATCAGTGATTTGGGGTCTTTGTCTGTCATGAAACAGCTTCTACCCTGTCCACCTAGGCACTTGCAACTGCTGGCCCCTGAACATACCAAAGACCCATGCATTCCTTATTTGATCTTGGCGCATTCCCCTGTGCCCCCGCATCCTTCAATATGGCGGCTCATGTGTTGGCTCATGCCGACAAAACGCCAGATAAAGTTGCCCTATCGGTGATTTCGCTGACGGATGTTGACGACTGGACATATGGCGCACTTAAGTCTGCGGTTCTTGGCACGGGCGCGGGTTTGCTCAAGCACGGGCTGAAACCCGGTGACCGAGTGATTATGCGGCTGGGAAACACCGTTGAATTCCCAATTGCCTATCTGGCCTGTATCGCCGTTGGCCTGATCCCTGTGCCAACCTCGTCCCAGCTCACGGCTAGCGATGTGGAAAAGATGGTGGCAGAGCTGGCACCATCTGCCATTCTGCGCGCCCCGACGGTGGCTTGCCCCGAGACGCCGGGAATTGTGCAGATTGATCTTGAGGCCCTTGAAGACATGCGCGAATACCCCCCCGCGTCCTATGACATGGGGAATCCGGATCGGTTGGCGTATATTATTTACACGTCAGGCACGTCAGGCGTACCACGGGCAGTATGTCATGCGCATCGGGCCATTTGGGCACGCCAAATGATGCATGACGGGTGGTACGGGCTCCAGAGCAATGACCGTCTCATGCATGCCGGCGCATTTAACTGGACCTATACATTGGGCACCGGATTGATGGACCCTTGGTCGGTGGGGGCAACAGCGCTTATTCCCGCAAGTGCGGTTTCGATCACCGAATTGCCGACGTTGCTGGCCCAGCACAAAGCCAGTATTTTTGCCGCGGCCCCCGGCGTTTATCGAAAGATGCTATCGGATCATCCGGATTTGCATTTGCCAGATTTGCGCCACGGGCTTTCGGCTGGCGAAAAACTGTCCGAAACCATCCGCGAGGAATGGCTGAACGACACGGGGACCGCGCTCTATGAAGCGTACGGAATGTCAGAGTGTTCGACCTTTATCTCGGCCAGCCCAAGCGCCCCGGCTCATCCCGATACATTGGGCAAACCGCAAAATGGTCGCCGTATCGCAATCGTAGATTCCGCAGGCCCCGTGCCTGTTGGGTCCGAAGGCACCATTGCCATTGATCGGCGCGACCCCGGATTGATGTTGGGGTATTGGAATGCGCCAGAGGATACGGCCGCGCGTTTTCAAAACGATTGGTTTCTTACCGGGGATCAGGGGATCATGGATCGTGACGGCTATATCACCTATGCAGGCCGCGCAGACGACATGATGAACGCAGGTGGATATCGCGTGTCCCCCCTTGAGGTCGAAGCCGCCCTAAGCCGATACCCTGGTCTGCTTGCCGTAGGGGTGATCGACGTCGAGATCAAACAAGACGTCCGCGTAATCGCAGCGTTTTTCACAGCCTCCAAGGCAGTCGACATTGCGGATCTTGAGACATTTGCGACCCGCACACTTGCCCGTTATAAACAGCCCAGATTGTTCAAACAGCTGGACGCTCTTCCAACCAATCCCAACGGCAAACTAAGCCGACGCGCATTGCGTGAAAACTTTGAGGCACCAAAATGATCAAGCTCGACATCCTGTCCGACCCAATCTGTCCTTGGTGTCTTATTGGCAAAACCCAGCTGGAAACCGCTCTGGCGGCCGAGCCAGATCACCCGTTCACCGTAGAGTGGCACCCGTTCCAATTGAACCCCGACATGCCCAAAGACGGGATGGATCGCCGCCTGTATTTGGAAACAAAATTCGGCGGAAAAGACCAAGCGATCAAAGTCTATGCGCAAATCGCCCAGCACGCCGAAAAGATCGGACTTGAGATTGATTTCGGCGCCATCAAGCGCACGCCCAACACGGTTGATGCCCATCGCCTGATTCACTGGGCTGGCATAGAAGGCAAACAGAACGACGTTGTTGACGCCTTGTTCGCGGCCTATTTCAAAGAAGGTCGTGACATTGGCAATATCGAAGTCCTTGCGGATATCGCAGACAGTGCCGGATTGGACGCAGCAGTTGTGATCAAACTTTTGCAGTCTGATGCGGATATCGACAATATCCAGAAACGCGACACACATAGCCGCGAAATGGGTGTCACATCAGTGCCCACATTTATTGTGGATGGCAAGCATGCCGTCCCCGGTGCACAGGCCCCCGAACTTTGGCAAAAGGTGATCGCAGAACTGCGGGAAAGGGAAAACGCAACATGACACCTGGTGAACGTATTATCGCACTGTTGCTTTTGATTGCGCCGACCATCGGCAGCGGCACGGTATTTTTCCACTTTGTCGAAGGCTGGAGCTGGATCGACAGCTATTTCTTTTCGGTTGTCACCTTGTCCACCGTCGGCTACGGAAGCCTTGTGCCTGCCACAGCTCTTGGCAAGATCGGCACCACCGTATTTATTTTCACAGGCATCGGCATTTTCGCCTTTGTGATCCAGCAATTCTCGAAAATCACCGCAGAAAAACACGCGGCGCATTCTGAATGGCTTGTCGCACGGCTGGGACATCACAAGGCTCCAATCGAACCGCATGCCGACAATCAGGACGATCGACCCGTAGCATGACACAAAAACTCGCGATCTCGCGCACCGAGTTCGTTGCATTATGTGCGATGATGTTTGCCACCATTGCATTTTCGATAGATGCCATGTTGCCAGCTCTGCCCACAATTGGGCAGGAACTTAGCCCAAACGATTTGAACAAAGCCCAACTGATTGTCACAAGCTTTGTGCTTGGGATGGGACTTGGAACCTTTTTCACAGGCCCCCTGTCCGATCACTTTGGCCGGAAACCAGTGCTGATGGGCGGCGCGCTGGTGTATTCGATTTGTGCCTTTGTTGGATGGTTTAGCCAGTCGCTGGAAATGGTCCTATTGGCGCGATTTTTCCAAGGTGTTGGCGCGGCGGGCCCCCGTATTGTCACCATGGCCATGATCCGGGATTTGTTTTCTGGGCGCGAAATGGCGCGCATTGTGTCGTTTGCCATGATGATCTTTACCATCGTGCCAGCGATTGCCCCTTCGTTGGGGGCGGTGATCATTGCTTTTGCAGGATGGCGTGGGGTGTTTATTTCATTCATCGTGTTTTCGGTCATTTCAGTGCTGTGGATTGGTCTGCGCTTGCCCGAACCCTTGCCTGAAACGCAACGGCGCCGCTTTGGTCTGACCCAACTGACGGACGGGATCATCGAGATGTGGAGAATGCCCACGGTGCGCGTCACAGTGATCGTGCAAGCCCTTTGCTTTGCTGGGCTGTTCGGCATGATTTCGTCGGTTCAACAGGTCTATGACACAACATTCGGACGTGCGGAGACTTTCCCGCTTTGGTTTGGTGCGATTGCATTGGTATCTGGCAGCGCCAGTTTGCTGAATGCCAGCCTTGTCATGCGATTGGGCATGCGGTTCCTGATCACGTTTTCATTGGGCATGCAGATTGTATTCTGTGCGCTCATGTTGCTGTGCGCCCTGATCTTGCCGATGGGAAATCTGTTGTTTGCAGCTTTTGTCATCTGGCAGACATCCGTATTTTTTATGGTCGGGATGACCCTAGGCAACTTGAATTCAATCGCAATGGAACCCCTTGGGCATATGGCAGGCACCGCAGCCAGCGTGATGGGCGCATTCGCAACCATCCTTGGGGGCGCAATGGCAATCCCAATCGGGCTGGCCTTTGATGGCACTGTTGTACCATTGGCCTTTGGCATTGGCGCGGCGTGCACCATTGCGTTTGGGTTGATGCTCTACATGAAGCGCATTGAAGAGTTCGAGGGCCGCCCCTAGCACGGCTTTTGGGGTGCGAAATCTCGCATACCCGCCGCACACACGGATAAGCGCGCCGCCTATTTGGCCTTGGCGCGCTTTTTCTCAGCGACGACCTTGGTCGCCAAATCCCGTGCGATCGCAAAGGCCCCTTTGATTTTGTCGCTTTCTTTTTTCCAATCGCGACGCACAACGATTTTGTTGTCTTTGACCTTGGCCAGTCCGCGCTGATCCTGAATGAACTCGACCAGCCCCTGAGGGGAAGCGAATTTGTCGTTGTGGAACTGCAACGTGGCCCCTTTTGGACCTCCGTCCAGCTTGGCAATACCGGCCTTTTTGCACATTTCCTTGATCCGCACGATGAGCAAAAGCGTGTTCACTTCTTTGGGCAGTTTGCCAAAGCGGTCAATAAGTTCCGCTGCGAACCCTTCGAGTTCGACCTTGCTGTGCAATCCGCTTAGGCGGCGGTACAGTCCAAGACGCACATCCAGATCAGGTACATAATCCTCTGGGATCAGAACCGGCACGCCCAGATTGATCTGTGGCGCCCATTGATCATCCGCATCACTCAGCCCTTCAAGCTCGCCCGCCTTGATCTTGGCGATCGCCTCTTCAAGCATCGATTGATAGAGCTCATATCCCACATCCCGCATCTGGCCGGATTGCTCTTCGCCCAACAGGTTCCCTGCCCCGCGAATATCCAAATCCTGAGATGCCAGCGTAAAGCCCGCCCCCAATGTGTCCAGAGACCCCAAAACCCGGAGCCGCTTTTCCGCCGCAGCCGTGAGTTTCATGCGGGGCTTGGTGGTCAAATATGCGTATGCGCGGGTTTTTGAACGCCCAACCCGTCCACGAATTTGATACAGCTGTGACAGGCCAAACATATCTGCACGATGCACAACCATCGTGTTCGCCGTTGGGATATCCAACCCGGATTCCACAATCGTCGTCGCCAGAAGCACATCGAACTTGCCATCATAAAAGGCATTCATCCGGTCATCCAGCTCTCCGGCGGCCATCTGGCCATGGGCCGTCACCACACGCAATTCGGGCAGTTGCTCGCGCAGGAAGCTTTCGATATCCGGCAAATCACTGACGCGTGGCACCACGTAAAAGCTTTGCCCACCACGATAGTGTTCACGCAACAGGGCCTCGCGGATGGTGACCGCGTCAAATTCACTGACATAGGTCCGGATTGACAACCGATCGACTGGCGGCGTGCCGATAATCGACAGATCCCGGACACCCGACAATGACAACTGGAGCGTACGCGGAATTGGCGTCGCCGTCAGCGTCAGCACATGCACGTCAGAGCGCATTTGTTTGAGCCGTTCCTTGTGACTCACGCCAAAGTGCTGTTCTTCATCGATAATCAATAACCCAAGGTTCTTGAACCGCACAGATTTCGCCAACAACGCATGCGTACCGATGACGATATCAACCGTGCCGCGCGCCATGCCATCACGGGTTTTTTCGGCGTCTTTGGCAGACACAAACCGCGACAGACTTTGGACCTCAAGAGCAAAGCCGCGAAAACGCTCGGCAAACCCTTTGTAGTGCTGGCGCGCCAACAATGTGGTTGGAGCAATGATGGCCACCTGAACCCCAGACATCGCAGCCACAAACGCGGCGCGCATGGCGACTTCGGTTTTCCCGAATCCAACATCTCCACAGACCAGCCGATCCATGGGCTGGCCCGACGACATATCCGCCAACACATCTTCGATGGCACGCAGCTGGTCGTCGGTTTCCTGATACGGGAACCGTGCGCTAAAGGCCTCCCATGCATGATGTTCGGCTTCCATCACAGGGGCTGTGCGCAATGCCCGCTCTGCGGCGACACGGATCAAACGATCCGCCATCTCGCGGATACGCTCTTTGAGTTTTGCCTTTTTGGCCTGCCATGCCCCGCCGCCCAAACGATCAAGGATGGCCTCGTCATGGCCATATTTTGACAGCAGTTCAATATTTTCAACCGGCAGGTAAAGCCTTGAATTCTCGGCATACTCTAGGCTGATGCATTCATGCGCCGCCCCAGCCGCAGTGATCACCTCGAGACCGTGGTATCGCCCGATCCCGTGATCGACATGCACCACCAGATCTTTGGGAGATAGCGACTGTGTTTCGGTCAGAAAGTTCTCGGCGCGGCGACGTTTACGCGGAGCCCTGATCAAACGATCTCCGAGCACGTCTTGTTCTGAAATCACCGTCATGCCCGGCATTTCAAAACCGTGCTCTAGCGCCCAAACAGCCAGATACAATCCGGATTTGCCAATTCTCGAGGCGTCCGTGATCTGAATGGTTTCGGCCAGACCTTCGTCTTCGATCAATCCGCTCAGGCGTTCTCTTGCGCCCTCGGAATAGCTGGCGACAAGCACCGGACCGTTGGCCTGCTTTGATCTGATGTGCGCGGCCAGCGCGCCAAACAAACTAACGCTTTCTTGCTGACGCTCGGGGGCAAAATTGCGCCCGATGCGACCGCCCGCATCAATCGATCCCGGACCGCTGGCTTGCGGCAGTGGCTTGAAATGCAATACGCGGCGGCCAGAAACCGCCTCGGCCCATGCTGCATCATCCATATACAACAGCTCTGGCGGGACCGGCTTATATACCGTATCCAGCCGCGCTTTTTGGCTTAGGGCATGATGGCGTGTTTCATATTGATCTGCCACGGAATCCCAACGTGCAAGTCGGGTTGCATCCGATTGATCATCCAAGGAAATTGTTGCCTGAGGCAGATAGTCAAACAAGGTTTCCAAACGTTCATGAAAAAATGGAAGCCAGTGCTCGATGCCCTGATGTTTGCGCCCTGCACTGATGGCCTCATAGAGCGGATCATCGGTTCCGGCGGCGCCAAATTCGATCCGGTAAGACTGGCGAAACCGTGTGACGGCAGCCTCGTCCAGAATGACCTCTGACACAGGTGCCAGTTCGATCAAGTCAAGTTTTTCTGTCGTGCGCTGGGTCGCCGGATCAAAGCGGCGCGCCCCATCCAGCACATCCCCGAACAAATCAAGCCGCACCGGTCCGCTATCACCCGGAGGATAGATATCAATGATCCCTCCCCGCACGGCATAATCACCCGGCTCCATCACTGTTGGCGCTTGGCTAAATCCCATACGCACCAAAAATGCGCGCAGCGCCTTTTCGTCGATCTGATATCCCACTTGGGCCTTAAACGCCGCCTCGCGCAAAATTTCGCGCGCTGGCAGGCGTTGTGTGGCCGCGTTCAGCGTGGTCAACAACACAAACCGCTCGGGCATCCCATGCACAAGCCCAGCCAAGGCCGCCATACGCGCCGCAGAGATGTCTGCGTTCGGCGACACGCGATCATACGGCAAACAATCCCAGCCTGGAAACGTAATAACAGGCATATCCGGTTGAAAGAACGCCAGCCCCGCCTGCAGCGCCGCCAGCCGTTTGTCATCGCGCGCAATATGCAGCACCGGCCCCGATGATTTGGCAACCTCGTCAAGGATCAAGCGCGCATCAAGCCCTTCGGGTGCGCCACCTACGGTGATGTGTTTGGTATTTCCCATGGGTGTACTCTGCTTAGCCGATTGGCGAGCTGTTGAAATTCTGGAACATGCCCCAGAGCGAGGTCACAAAAATCGAGATCATCCCAATCACCTGTGTCCAAATGCGATGCCGGATCAAACGTTTGCACAACAGTTCGCCGCGCGCATCCTCTTCCTGAATACGGGCCGCTGTTGACAGGCTCATGAGACCAATCAAAGACATCGGAAACAACAACATGAACACCGCTTGGGCAAATTCAATGCCATAGACAAATCCGACAATGGCCAAGCCGGTCAAAACAAAGCACGCCAATGCCAAAAGCCAGAGACCAGACACACGCCCGATATATAGCAAACGGTTGGTATTGATCCGCATAAGATCCTCAAGGTCGATCTCGCTTTGGCCACCCACGCGCCGCGCGCGCAATATGGTATCAAACGGCACCCCGATCACCCAGTGGCTGGCCGACGACCACATTACCGCAAGCGCAATCCAAAACCAAAGGTTCGAGAAGCTTCGCATGTCGATGAGTTCAAAAACTGTTTGGTACCAATTCACGACAATGACCCTTGTAGAATAGAAATTCCACATAGCGCGCACAGAGGGCAATTCCTAGTCTTGTGATGCGGGAAAATCCGTGGCACCCCAAGGAAGCTGAAAAATGAGGACCGTCATGAGCCATTCTCCCGCTGCCTTTCCTGCCGCACGCTTGCGCCGCACCCGTCAATCACCGTCTGTGCGCAATCTTGTGCGCGAGCACACGTTGACGGTGGATGACCTGATTTGGCCCGTATTTGTGCGCGACGGCGAAGGTGTCGAGGAACCCATTGCGTCTATGCCGGGCGTCATGCGTCAATCCGTCGACAAGATCGTCGAAGCCGCGCGCGAGGCCGCTGATCTGGGCATTCCGGCAATCTGCCTGTTTCCCTATACCGATCCGGCGTTGAAATCCGAAGATTGCGCCGAGGCGTGGAATCCCGACAACCTGTCCAACCGTGCAACCCGTGCGATCCGATCCGCCGTGCCGGACATGACGATCATGACAGATGTTGCGTTGGACCCCTATAGCAGCAGCGGGCACGACGGGTTTGTTCAAGACGGCAAAATCCTAAACGATGAAACGATCGAAGCCTTGGTCAAACAGGCCCTTAGCCAAGCCGAGGCAGGATCAGACATTATCGGGCCATCCGATATGATGGACGGCCGCATTGGTGCCATCCGCACAGGACTGGAAAATACGGGCCACTCGGACGTAATGATCATGTCTTATGCGGCGAAATATGCCAGCGCCTTTTACGGACCGTTTCGTGATGCGGTGGGTGCCTCTGGCGCCCTGAAGGGTGACAAAAGCACCTATCAGATGGACCCCGGAAATACGCGCGAGGCCTTGCGTCTTGTGGCGCGCGATCTGGACGAAGGGGCCGACATGGTCATGGTCAAACCGGGCATGCCCTATCTGGACATCTGCAAACAGGTCAAAGACAAATTCGGCGCACCCACGTTTGCCTATCAGGTGTCGGGCGAATACGCGATGATCATGGGGGCTGCGCAAAACGGCTGGATTGATGGCGACAAAGCGATGATGGAAAGCCTGCTTGGGTTCAAGCGCGCCGGATGTGATGGCATATTGACGTATTTCGCGCCCGCTGTCGCGCGCAGGCTTGCGAAACCCTAAGAACAACAAAGCGGTGTGTGAATTGTCGTTGTTTCTAGTGACAGTGCATTGTGCTGTCTCTATAATCGCGCGCAACGACCGGTCAAAGCCGGCGGTATGAGCACAACAAAAATACAGGCATGTAAAAATGAACACTTTTTCCAGAAGAAGCTTTGCCCTGACAGGGCTGGCCTCGCTCGGGGTGACCGCCGCGTGCGGAAACGGCGTCGGCAGCAACGGTGCACAAGAGATTGATGCACGCGTCGACAACACTTTGGATTACCTCTATTCCAACCATCCCAATTCGGTTGATCTTGCAAATAAGGCCACAGGTATTCTGGTGATGCCCGTCGTCACCGAGGCCGGGTTTGGTTTTGGCGCTGGGTACGGTCGTGGCGCATTGCGCGTCAACGATGTCACTGTCGACTATTACTCTGCAACCAAAGGCAGCTTTGGTCTTCAGATCGGCGCCTCACAATATGCCCACGTTCTATTCTTTATGACACAGGGCGCACTGGAAGAATTCCGTCGCTCGCGCGGCTGGGCCGCCGGAGCCGACTTGAAATATGCTGTGATCGACGAGGGCCAAACGCTCGCCGCGGGCACAACAACCGTTTTGGCACCGGTAATTGCCGTGATCTTTGGGCAGGCTGGCCTGCAGGTCGGCGCGACCTTGGAAGGCGTGAAATACTCGCGCATCATCCCCTAACGGTCGGGCACTTGTTAGAAAACAACAAAGGCGTTCTGAGATATCTCAGAACGCCTTTTTACATTTATAACAGAACCTTATGAGATCAGCCTAAAGCACGAAGCCTTTTGAGCAAGCTGGATGTATCCCAGCGTCCGCCATCCATTTTCTGAACGTCTTTATAGAACTGATCCACAAGAGCCGTCACCGGCAGGCTGGCACCGGTTTCATCTGCAGTCGACAAGCAGATACCCAGATCTTTGCGCATCCAATCCACGGCGAACCCGTGCTCGAAATGATCGTCCAGCATCGTTTCGTAGCGGTTGGACATTTGCCAGCTGCCCGCAGCGCCCTGACTGATCACCTCAATCACGGCACGGCCATCAAGCCCCGCCTTTTCCGCAAAATGCACTGCTTCTGACAACCCTTGAACCAGACCGGCAATCGCAATTTGATTGCACATTTTGGTCATCTGACCGGCGCCACTTGCCCCGATGCGTCTGCAAATGCGCGCATAGGCATCCATCACAGGTTCTGCCGCGTCATAGGCCGCTTGGTCGCCACCGCACATAATGGACAGCACGCCGTTTTCAGCGCCCGCCTGACCACCCGATATCGGGGCGTCGACAAATGCCAGACCTGACGCCTTGGCAATCTCATAGAGTTCGGCAGTGACCTTGGCAGACACGGTCGTGTGATCCACAAAAATCGCGCCTTCTTTCATGGTCGAGAATGCGCCGTCAGCCCCTGTACAGACCTGACGCAAATCATCGTCATTGCCCACACATGCCATCACAAAGTCTGCATCTTGAACGGCATCGGCAGGAGTCCGCTTGCTTGTCCCGCCAAATTCCACAGCCCATTTTTCGGCTTTCTCTGTGGTCCGGTTGTACACCGTGACGTCATGCCCCGCATTTTGCAGGTGTCCCGCCATCGGATACCCCATGACTCCCAATCCTAGAAAGGCAATTTTTGCCATCTGCTTTCCCCTGTTTCTCTTTCGTCGTAATGTTTGTCCTGCCCCGCGCGGCAGATGGCAAGAGTTAATCCGGGATTCGGTATGCAGGTGTTTTTCCAATGGTTGTTCCGTCTCACAGGCGGGCTTGTTGTGCTGGCCGTTTTGACGGTGCTTGGCGTCTATTATCTCGCCTCTCGGTCTTTGCCCGAATATGACAAGCGCCTTGAAACAAACGGCGTGCACGCTCCTGTCGAAATCATTCGCGACAACGCCAATGTCCCGCATATTTTGGGTGACACTGATCAGGATGTATTTTTTGCCTTGGGATACGCCCATGCGCAGGACCGCCTTTGGCAAATGGTGATGTTGCGCCGCACGGTACAGGGGCGTCTTTCCGAAGTCTTCGGGACGTCGACCTTGGATATCGACACATTGATCCGGCGGTTGGATTTATATCCGCTGGCGGTGCAGTCGGTGCAATCTCAGGACCAGCGCACCGCATCGGCGCTGCGTGCCTATGCCAATGGGATCAACACGCGCATTGACGAAATCAATCGCGACTCGCTTGGCCGCGGTGCGCCAGAGATGTTCTTGTTTCCAAATGCCGTCGCCCCTTGGCAACCAGCAGATTCAATTGCCATTCAAAAGCTGATGGCGCTGCAAATGTCTGGTCATATACAGGCTGAAGTGCTGCGCGCACGCGTGTCGCTTTTGTTGCCGGACGCACGCCGGTTGCGCGACATCTTACCAGATGCGCCAGGCAGTGGTGTCGCCGCCCTGCCCGAATATGCGTCTCTTGTGCCAAACACACCAAGGTTTGCTGCCAGTACCGCCCGATCACAGCACCCGCTGTCACCGGTTCCGAAACGCAATCTCGCCGGAGCATCAAATGCTTGGGCCGCCGCGCCGAACCGCTCTGCATCGGGCGGCACATTGCTGGCAAATGACCCGCATCTCGGTCTCACGGCCCCCTCAGTCTGGTATCTCGCACGCCTCGAGTTGCAAGCAGGCGGCGTCATCGGTGGCACCATTCCGGGGATGCCATTGGTTTTGACAGGGCGCAGCGATGACTTGGGCTGGGGGCTGACCACGGCATACCTTGATGATCAAGACATCTATATCGAAGAGTTGAACCCTGAAAACGCGCAAGAATACCGCACGTCCGACGGATACAAACCATTTGTGACGCGCAAATCCATTATCGATATCAAAGATCAAGCCCCCGTGACGCTGACCCTGCGCTGGACAGAGAACGGCCCCGTGCTTCCACCCGGCCAGTTCGATCTGGGAACAATTACCCCGCCCGGACATGTTGCCGCGCTTGGCTGGACCGCCCTAAGTGCGCATGACACGTCCATGTCCGCAGCCATGGGTGTGATGCACGCCAAAACAGTGCAACAGGCCGTCGCCGCCGCCGAAGCGTATATCGCACCCGCACAAAATCTCATCTTGGCGGATAAAGACACTGTCGCGCTTAAGCTTATCGGGGCAATGCCCAAGCGCGCCGGGACCCATCAAAGTCGCGGCCGCTTGCCAAGTCTTGGCTGGAGACCCGAAAACCGCTGGCAAGGCCGCCTGTCCTATCAGGCCAATCCGGAATTCATGTCCCCCGTGGGGGGAATCGTCGGCAATACAAACAACAAGTCGGTTGAACGCCCCTTCCCGTTGCACGTGTCGTATGAATGGGGCGACAGCCAACGCATCCGCCGTTGGCAACGGTTGATGCAGGGACGTCAGGTGCATACACGCGACAGCTTTGTCGAAACCCAACTTGATACGGTGAGCTTTACCGCCCGATCCTTATTGCCCTTGATTGGTGCCGATCTCTGGTTCACCGGAAGCGCCGCCCCCGAAGGTAGCCAGTTACGCCAACGCCAACGTGCGTTGACTCTTTTGGCCGAATGGAACGGCGAAATGAGCGAGCATTTGCCAGAACCTCTGATTTATTCTGCGTGGTTGCGGGCGTTGCAAGCGCGGCTGATTCAAGACGAATTGGGGCCGTTGGCCACCGAATTCACCCATATTGAACCCCTCTTTATCGAACGGGTGTTTCGCGATGTCGAAGGCGCCGCAGTATGGTGTGATATTTTACAAAGCGCCCCAAAAGAAACCTGTACAGACATGGCAAGTTTGGCGCTGGATGATGCCTTGATCTGGATCGACGAACACTATGGCACGCAACTGGAATCGCTGCGCTGGGGCGATGCCCACCAAGCCACGCAAGACCATCAGGTTCTGGGGGATATCCCGCTGCTCCGGCATTTTGTGAATATTCGCCAATCCACCAGCGGCGGCGACAATACCCTCCAGCGTGGACAAACAAGCGGCACGGGAGACCGCCCGTTCGAAAATGTGCACGCGGCGGGCTTTCGTGGGGTCTATGATTTCGCCGACCCGGATAGTTCGATCTTCATCATCTCAACCGGCCAATCCGGGCACTTTTTGTCGCGCTTTTATGATGACATGTCCCAGCTTTGGCGCCGAGGTGAATATGTGCCGATGTCTTTGGATGTCAATTTGGCACGCGCCGCAGCCGTGGGCATCACATGGATTGTGCCCAAATAAGCGACGCGTGAAATTTAGAGAGACGTGAACTGTTTCGCTTGACGTTGGGTCCAGCGCACGGTGACATGGAACCCGGTTTCGTCCTGCTGTTCATCCTCGACCAGCCCTTCCTTGAAGAGCCAAGCGCGCTGTTTTCCTTGCGAAAACGCCAAATCCAGAACCTCGGTGGTTCTCTCGGATTCCAGCGCCACTGCGATGGCTGAAAACAAATCCTCGAGCCCTTCGCCCGTCACAGAAGAAATGGCATAGATATCATCATCCCGATTGGCACCAGCGCGCATCGCGTCCTGACGCTCGGGGTCTAACAAATCAACTTTGTTCCAGACTTCGATCTGTTTGGTGTTTTCGCCGACGCCAAGTGTTGTCAGGATATCTTGGACATCTTGCGCCTGAATATCGGTATCCGGATGCGCAATATCGCGCACGTGCAAGATCAAATCCGCGGCCAGCACCTCTTCCAGCGTGGCACGAAACGCCGCCACAAGTTCGGTTGGCAAATCGGAAATAAACCCAACCGTATCCGACAAGATAATCTCTGGTCCGTCCGGAAGTTCGACCGATCGCATCGTCGGGTCTAGCGTGGCAAACAGCATATCTTTGGCCATCACATCCGCACCGGTCACCCGGTTAAACAATGTGGATTTGCCAGCATTGGTGTACCCGACCAAAGCCACAATCGGGAACGGCACTTTGGCACGCGCTTTGCGGTGCAATTCGCGCGTTTTGACGACCTTGGTCAATTGCCGGCGCAGGCGCACCAGCTGTTCATCAATGGCGCGGCGATCCGATTCAATTTGTGTTTCGCCGGGACCACCCACAAATCCAAGCCCGCCGCGCTGACGCTCTAGGTGGGTCCATGCCCGCACCAATCGCGTGCGCTGATAGCTCAGGGCAGCCATTTCGACCTGAAGCACGCCTTCGCGCGTGCGCGCGCGATCCGAGAAAATCTCGAGGATCAGGCCTGTGCGATCCAAAAGCTTAACGCCCCATTCTTTTTCAAGGTTGCGCTGCTGAACCGGAGTCACCGACCCGTCAATTAACACCAGCTCAACCTCATGGGATTTGAACAGCTGCTTTAGCTCTTGGATCTTGCCTTTGCCGAATAACATACCCGCATGCGGTTTGGGCAACTTGACGATGGTTGATCCCACGACCTCAAGTTCAGGCAGAGCTGCTGCCAGAGAAATAGCCTCTTCCAATGCGAAAGAGGCCTCGCGCCGCTGATTGGCGCCATAAATGTCGGGATGCAGGACCCACGCAGAGGTCACATGCGTGTCATGCTCCATCAAGAGGCGTCTTCACCCTCATACAGGCTAATGGGTTGAGCAGGCATGATCGTCGAAATAGCGTGTTTATACACCAACTGACTTTGGCCGTCGCGGCGCAACAAGACACAGAAGTTGTCAAACCACGTAATCACGCCCTGAAGTTTGACGCCGTTGATCAAAAAGATCGTAACCGGAACCTTGGTTTTTCGTACATGGTTAAGAAATGCATCTTGAAGATTTTGTCGATCCGAAGCCATTGCGCGCGTGCCTTTTTTTGTTGTTGGTGCCACGGGAAAATATGTTTGTCGGCAAGAGTATGGAACGCACGCAACCGAGTTTCCACCCCAAAAAGCAATTTATAGACGTCGTGGCATGGCCAAGCGCATCATTTGTGCCACAACTCGGGGGATAACAGAGCGATAATTGCGAGTATTTCCAGGCGTCCCAGCACCATGGACACACACAACACCAACTTGACCCCGTCCCCCAAAGACACTAGATTAATTGGCACTTCGGACGCCACGGGGATCAATGGACCTGTTGTTGTCAGCGTGGCAATTGCCATCACAAGCGCCTGTTCAAATTCCACGCCAAGGCCCGCCAGAAGAACACAGATCAACGCAATCGACATCGCAAACAGCATGAAAAACACCCATGCAATCTGTGCGCCCTTGCGCCGTATCCTACGAGACTTGGCCCCACTCCCGACAATAATCGACGGGTGCACCAGCCGCTCCATTTCGCCCAAACCTTGAAGATACAGCACATAGACACGCAGCAATTTTACACCGCCAGCCGTTGTGGCCACACCGCCCCCGATGATCGCCAAGCCCATCAAGATCATGCCGGGTGTTCCCAATCCCGACCAACTCTGGGCCGTGTCCCAATCTGCGCTCTCAAAACCGGTGGTGGTCAAAAAGCTAAGCACCGTAAACATCGAGCCCCAGATGGCCTTGAACACATCCACAAATGTCTGCGTTTCGCTGAATTCATATGAGCCGATCCAGTGACGTAAAAACAAGATCAAAGGAACAACCGCGACGACCATAAGGCCCAAACGGAACTCAGGGTCTTCCCAAAGGCTGTCGCGGCGTACCGCCCCTGTGTCCGCCGAAAACGTCAACCGAGACAGAGCAAACAGCATAAACAGAAACAACACCATTTCCCCGCCAAGCCCGGCTTGGGCATTCGGCACCCCCCCGACTGGCGAAATCCCACTTGTCGACAGGACAGACATCGCATGCATCAGCCCTGTTAAAGAGGTCTCGCCAAGGATCATCAGCATAATCCACAGCGCCAGCGTCAACCCGCTATAGATCGGAACAAGCACAGCTGCACTGCGCTGCCAGCGTTTCATGGCATCCGCCTGTTGAATTTGCCCGCGCGAAGCATCAAGCCCGCCGCCCGTTTCCGACCGCGTCGTCACTTCGAAACCACCAAGACTTAGCGGTGCAAACACGGCTGTGGCGGCAATCCACATCATCAGGCCTCCCAACCACGCAACCAGCCCACGCCAAAGATGCAACGACGGTGACAACCGCCCCGGCGTGTCGAACAAGGTGGCCCCCGTCGTGGTGAACGACGACAGCATCTCAAAGTATGCATTGACATAGCTCGTGGTAATCAGGCCTTCGGCAAAGGGCACCGCCAAAATCAACGGCAACACCATAAACGCCAAAAACAGCGTAATCAGGTGATCAACCGTCCGTGCAGGGCGCCCCGTGTCGGAGATTGCCAACGCAATCAAACCGCTCACAAACAGCGTTAAAATCCCGCTGTACATAAAACTGCGTGCCTCGTGCAGGTCATGCAAGACGCCCGCATAGATCGCAGGAATGAACATAGCCAGACCAGACAATCCGACCAAGATCAGGAAAAGTGGTAACTTAGAGAGACGCGCTGCCATATCTTAGAAGAAATCAATCGAGACCTGGAACAGGCGCTCGACTTCGGGCACGTCCTTGGCCAGTGAAAACAGGGCGATTACATCCCCTTCTTCGATCCGAGTGCCCCCTTTGGGCTTCAGAACTTCTTCGCCTTTCATGATCGAGCCAATCAATACACCTTCTGGGAAATCGATGTCCCGGACCTGTTGACCGGCGATCGGTGACGTCGAAAGCACTTCGGCCTCGATAATTTCCGCCTCGGCATCCCCAATGGAATACACATTGCGCACGCGCCCATGCCGAATGTGACGCAAAATCGAACTCACGGTCGTGGCACGCGGATTGATATAGGCGTCGATCCCCAAGGGCCCCATCAACGGCACCAGTGTTGGGTCGTTCACCAGAGCGATCGCCATCGGGCAGCCTTTGGATTTAGCACGCACGGCCGCCAACAAGTTGACCTTGTCGTCATCCGTCACCGCCAACACCGCATCCGCGCGATCAATACCTGCTTCGTTCAACAATGCGGCATCAAGACCGTCGCCATGCAGAACAATTGTACGCTCCAGCGCGTCCGCAGATTTTTCTGCCACGGCACGGCTGTTTTCAATGATCTTGGTGCGCACGCGATCAGCACGTTTTTCCAGTTGCTGTGCAACCATCAAACCGACATTCCCGCCCCCGATCAGGATGACGCGATCTTGCTTTTGGTATTTCTTTCCAAACACTTCCATTGTGCGTTTAATGTCTTCTGTAAAGGTAAAGACATAAATTTCATCACCAATAAACAGCTGATCATTGGGTTCCGGCGCAAACAACGCACCTTCGCGACGCACGCCGACGACCACTGCGCTTAGCGTGGAAAACAGATCCGTCAACTGCCGAAGCGGCGTATTGATGACAGGGCATTCGTCATCAAGCGTCAGACCGACCATTTGAACGCGCCCATCCAGAAAATTCTCTGTGTCAAACGCATCAGGCGCTGACAGACGCTTGAGGGCTGCCTCGGCAACCTCGAGTTCTGGACTGATGACCACGTCAATTGGCATGTGATCGCGCCGATAAAGGTCAGAGTAGATGGCATCTAGATAGGACTGACCGCGCAAGCGCGCAATTTTGCGCGGAATCGCAAAGACCGAATGCGCCACCTGACAGGTGACCATGTTCACTTCGTCGGAATACGTCGCGGCAATAATCATGTCCGCATCTCTGGCCCCGGCTTTATCAAGCACATCCGGATAGCTGGCGAACCCTGCGATGCCTTGCACATCAAGTGTATCCGTTGCGCGGCGCACCAAATCGGGGTTGTTATCCACCACAGTTACATCGTTCTTTTCGCCGGACAAATGACGGGCAATTTGCCAACCGACCTGTCCAGCACCGCAGATAATAACCTTCATGACATACCTCTATGGGTTTCGATCTATTGGATGCCAGAACGCAGGAACAACGTCAAATACTACCATTGACCTTGGCGCTGCTCCTGAGGTTTGATGCGGTATCTGTTCAGAGTTGGTGACATGTTGAAAACACACGGTATTGTAGGTCTTTTGATTTCGGCAACCCTTGGCCTGAGCGGGTGTATGTCCAATAGTTATCAGGCATTTATCAAACCCGGCGCCAGTGTGGACCGCACAAACCAAGATCAGGTCGCCTGCAGCGTCGAAGCCAACAAGTTGTTTCCAGCAGCAAATTTCCCGCAGACCACGCCTTATGGGAATGTCGGGTATTATGGCGGCGGTTGGGGGTGGGGCGTTGGAATTGTCCACACGACTGACGTAAATTCCGGCATGCGCAACCAGCACCGCGCGCAATGTATGCAGCTCAAGGGCTATAAACCGGTCTCATTTCCAATTTGCACTCAACAACAGCTGGCTGGACGGTCATACGCCCCTCTGACACGCGCACCTGCGCAATCTGACAACATCTGTGCAATCAAGATCGACGGGGGCGGACGGGCTCTGGTGGATATCACCAAGCCGCTGTAATCTGACGGCACCTGCCCCTGCTTGTACTCAGCCCAGCCCAAGGACACAAAGATGAAACAAATTCTGATTGCCTGTTGCGCGCTGGTCGGGCTGAGCGGATGTCTTGAGTACACGCCTATGTACAAAGTCGGTGCGTCGACTCAGGAAAGCAACGTCACGCGGGCACAATGCAATACGTATGCCGCCCAAACCGTGCCGCCAATGATTATTCAGGATTGGATTCCAGTCTTTGGCGCCAACGGGCGCGTTGTTGGCCACCGCATTGAAACCTATGATGCAAATGAAGGCCGCCGAAACACCGCTGTCAAAACCTGCATGTCCCAGCAAGGCTTTGACCGGGTCTCGATCCCCTATTGCACCGAAGATCAGCTGGCTGGTAAATCCTATGCTCCGCTGAAAAACTCGCCGCCATTGACCGGATCGATATGTGCCATCCGCCAAAAAGATGGCGGACGGGTCCTGATTGATCTGTCAAAACCCAAATCGTGAGTTAAGTGTCCTCGGGCTCGGTTTCGGTCCCATCAAGATACGCCACACGGGCACCCGTCTTGTTTGATGTGACCACACCCAGTGACTTGAGCTTGCGGTGCAACGCACTGCGCTCCATGCCGACAAAGTTGGCGGTGCGGCTGATATTCCCGCCAAATCTGTTGATCTGGGTCAGCAGGTACTCACGCTCGAATGCTTCGCGGGCTTCGCGCAAAGGCAAGGTCGCCAATGCGCCAGACAACACCACCCGTCCCTCTTCATCTGGGGCGGCCGTATCGCCGGGTAGCTCACGCGCGCTGATTGGGCCTGTGTCATCGCCAAGAATAAGAACCCGCTCGATCAGATTCTTAAGCTGCCGCACGTTGCCGGGCCAGATCATCGTCTGCATCAAGGCCACTGCATCCTCGGACAATTCGCGCTGCGGCAATCCCTGCGACGCATTGAATTCTTCGATAAAGTGACCGGCCAGCATTGGAATATCTTCGCGCCGCTCTTCCAACGACGGCACCGCGATAGGCACCACATTCAGGCGGTGATACAGTTCTTGGCGAAACCGCTCTTCTGCAATTTCAATCTCAAGATTTTTGCTTGTTGATGAAATCACGCGCAAATCCACACGCACTTTGTCGGCGCCCCCTATCCGCTGGAACTGTTGATCGATCAGTACCCGCAGGACTTTGGATTGCGCCGCCAAAGGAAGATCCGCAACCTCGTCAAAATACACAACACCGCCGTTGGCCTGTTCCAGCAATCCCGGTTCAATTCCGCGCTCTGAACTTTCGCGCCCCAACAGCATCTCTTCAACGCGATCCATCTCCATGCCCGCACAACTGATGGTCACAAAAGGTAAATCCGCCCGATTGGAGTTGGCATGGATATAGCGCGCAGCAACTTCTTTCCCGACACCCGCAGGGCCGCTCAGCAACACCCGTCCATTGGACTTGGTCACCTTGTCCAGCTGGCTTTGAAGGGTGCGGAATGACGCGCTTTCTCCGACCATTTCGGCAAGATTGGTATCGCGGCGTTTTAATTCCTGATTTTCACGCCGAAGACGCGACGTTTCCATGGCACGGCGGATTACCACCAGAAGCTGGTCGATATTGAACGGTTTTTCGATGAAATCATATGCGCCCTGCTTGATCGCGGCCACAGAAATTTCAATATTCCCGTGGCCCGAGATGATCACAACCGGCACTTCAGGGTGGCTTCGCTTGACCTCTTTGAGGATATCAATGCCGTCCATCTGGCTGTCCTTGAGCCAGATATCTAGAATGAGCAACGCAGGCTGTTCCCCATTCACCTCGGCCATGGCCTCGTCAGAGGTTCCGGCCTTGCGCGTGGTATATCCCTCGTCCTCGAGAATATCCGATATCAGCTCTCTGATATCACGTTCGTCATCTACGATCAGAATATCACTCATGTGTGTCGTTCCACCCCCGTGTCACTTGTTACTGTGCCTGCATCCCGCTCGTCCTGCAGCGGGAGCCGAATAACAGCCATTGCGCCAAAGTGATGATTTCCATCAAATATTGGCGCATCTTCTAAAACAAGGCTACCGCCATGTTCTTCAATGATTTTTTTGACAATTGGCAAGCCAAGTCCAGTCCCTTTTTCACGTGTCGTAACGTAAGGTTCGAACAATCTGGCCCGATCAACGGGTAAACCGATCCCGTTGTCGCAAATGCGAATTTCCGCGCGTCGCTCGACTTTGGCGCAATAGATTTCGATCCTCGGGACAAACCCTTCGGGCGCACCTTTTTGCTGCAAGCTTTCTATGGCTTCACCGGCATTTTTGATAAGATTGGTCAGAGCTTGTGCAATCATGGCTTCGTCAAGCTCCGCCCACAAGGGATCATCCGTGATCTCGCCACCAAAGTCGACATCAGGTTGTCCCGTCTCTTGCAACAGAACACATCTCTTAAGGGTTGGAACCACATCAATCTCTCGGCGGTCCGGTTCTGGCATGCGCGCGAATTTTGAAAACTCGTCGACAATGCGCCGCAGATCATTGGTCTGGCGCACAATCACTTCGGTCATTTGCTCAAGCGCTTCACTGTCGTCCCCAACCTTGGAACTAAACTTGCGTTTGATGCGTTCGGCAGACAATTGAATAGGCGTCAGCGGGTTTTTGATTTCATGGGCAATGCGGCGCGCCACATCCCCCCACGCGGCCATCCGCTGAGCTGTGACAAGATCGGTGACATCGTCAAAAGCAACCACATATCCCTCGAGCCGTCCATCTTCGTTCCGGCGCGTCGACATGCGCACCAAGAGATTTTCCAGCCGTCCCGACCGGGTCACCTTGATTTCTTGCTTGGAAACCTCGTTTTCATTCTGGGCCATCTCATCAAACATCTGGCCAAATTCCGGTACGGCCACAGAAATCGCGACGTCTTGATGATCTTCTGACCAATCCAGCAACCGCTCGGCAGACCGGTTCACAAATGCGATTTTGCCTTCTGGGTCCAGCCCCACCACACCCGACGTGACGGAGCTGAGCACAGAATCAAACATGCGCCGACGGCGTTCGATCTGGCGCGTGTTATCAAGTAACGTCTGGCGCTGTCCCTTAAGTTGGCGCGTCATCTGGTTGAAATAGCGCCCCAACATCGCAATCTCGTCATCACCGTCTTCTTCGATGACTTGCACGTCAAGATCCCCTGCCCCAACACGTTGTGCAGCCCCCGTGAGACGTCCGACAGGACGCGACAAACGTTCAGCAAACCACATTCCCATCCAGATCGCAGCCAGGATCAGAATGACTGCAAATCCCAAATAAATCAGACTGAACTCGAACACGACTTTGCCGCGATCGCTTTCAAGTTGGTTATAAAGCTTGGCAGTTTCGCGCGTTTCATCCAGCAACGCAAAAATCTTTCCGTCGACTTCGCGACTGACAAAAAGAAATCTATCGGTAAACGCCTGCAACGGGACAATGGCGCGCAATTCACTGGCGTCCCAATCATGGATGATCAACGTCCCGTCGATACGGGACTCGTTGATTTCTTCAAGGCTGGGCCGCTCATAATCAAACATATATGAATGTTCACCACGCGCGCGGATGTCACCCGTGCCATCAATGATGAATGCTTCTTTCAGGCCGCGCTGGATTTGATTTTGCCCACTTGCCAGACGCACCCGCAATTCACCTTCGGAAATAAAGAAGGACGTCCGGCGGCTCGCATCCAAAAATTGGCCCAGAGCTTCTGCATCCGACATCAACGCATTGACGTGCTCGGCTTCATAGGCTTGCGCAGCCGAGACAGAGTTCCCGATAACCCTTTGAACACGTTCTGAAAACCAGCCTTCTAACCCGATATTCAGCGTCAAACCGGCAAAGATCGCCACCGAGACCGTCGGGATAAGCGCCAAAGCCGCAAACGCCCCAGTGAGGCGCATGTGCAGTCGTGACCCAGCCGAATGCGCCCGACGTGATGCTATCAGACGCGCAATCCGTTGAAGCACCAACGCCGCCACCGAAAGCACGTACACCAGATCGGCCAACAATACAGCGCGCAGCGCACTGGAAGAGACCCCTTGATCCAGCGGTCCCATGACCAAATATGTGGCAATCGCCAAAACTGGACCCAGGAACACCAACGCCCAGGTGGCCAAATTTTGAACACGCCGCTGCCTGCGCAACCGCTGAATTTTCGTCCAGTGACTCGTTTTGATCCGGGTGCTCACCCGATGACCTCAATTCTATTCGCCCTGAAATTCAGGGCGTACCGCCAGATTATTGGACAACCACACCGCTAAACTGCGACATGTTCGCCACGCTATTGTGGCAGTTTTACATCAATTTGCGACGCCGTGTCACCTGAATATCGAGGTCCGTGATTTTTTTCCGCAACGTATTTCTGTTGATCCCCAAAAGATCCGCACATTTCGCCTGATTTCCGCCCGTCGCATCCAACGCAATTTCAATGAGCGGCAGCTCTATCTCGCGCAAAATACGGTTATACAGGCCGTTCGGTGGCAACATATTTCCATGCAAATCAAAGTATCGCCGAAGGTGGCGCGCGACTGTCGCCGACAACTTTTCTGTGTCGGCACCCGAAATCAATGGACCGGCCTGAGGTTGAGCACCCAATACCGACTCGGCCTCGGGCAAAGAAATCTCTTCTGTCCGCGCAGTAAGAACAAGACGTTTGACCGCATTCTCCAACTGCCGCACATTCCCCGGCCAGGAGTAGGCTCGGAACAACTCTGTGGCCTCCTTAGAGAACACGCGCATTGGCGCGCCTTCCCGCTCGGATTTCGCCAAAAAGTGCTCCACAAGCAATGGGATATCATCCACCCGTTCGCGCAGTGACGGCACATGCAACGTTGCCCCGTTCAACCGATAGAACAAGTCTTGACGTATCTCGCCTTTTTCCATCGCGGCCGACAAATTGATCTGAGAAGTCGCCATAAACCGCGGTGCGTGGTCTCCTGGATTGTCGATCATGCGCACAATGCGGGCCTGACTTTCATCGTCAATATCGCCTATTTCATCGAATAAGACCGTGCCGCCTTTGGCTTTTGACAGCACCCGGATGGGACCTTCCAGATCGTTTAAATCAGACGCATTGACCACAATAAATGGCAACGCACGACGATCAGAAAAATCGTGCAACTCTTTGGCAATAAGAGACTTTCCTGTTCCGCTTTCACCAGAAATCAAAACGGGCAAATCGGTGTTCATGACTCGCGCGACCAAACGATACAAGGTTTGCATCGCCGGTGTGCGTCCGATTAGAGGCAACTCGTCGGGGCGTTCCGTGTCGGATTGAGAGGGCATCGGGGCACGACGCTTGAGTTCAAGCGCTTTGCCGGTACGCTTCATCAGATCCGGGAGATCAAACGGCTTGGGCAGGTAATCATACGCCTCGGCCTCGGCCGCTTGAATTGCGGTCATGATGGTATTTTGCGCAGAAATCACAATCACAGGCAGCCCCGGGCGGTCTTCGGCGATTTTCGGAAGCATCTCGAGCCCATTGCCATCCGGCATCATCACATCTGTGATCACCACATCGCCTTTGCCTTCACCGACCCATCGCATCAACGTGGTCAGCGACGATGTCGCATGCACTTTGCACCCCGCCCGCGTCAGCGCCTGCGTCAGAACAGTTCGGATTGTACGGTCGTCATCAGCAACAAGAACGGTTCCATCCATCACTTGGTCTCCTTTTGGGGTGAACGGGCAATTTTGGGGACACGCGGAAGCGAGACGCGAAACACGGTCCGCCCCGGCACGCTATCAACAGTGATCAATCCGTCGTGGTCTGAAATGATTTTGCTCACAAGGGCCAGCCCAAGGCCTGTGCCGTTTTCACGGCCTGACACAAACGGGTCAAACACATCCCCCTTAATGTCATTCGGCAAACCCGGCCCGTCGTCGGAAATTTCGAACTGAAGTGGCAGGGGCTGTCCTGATCCATCAGACCTCCGAAGACGGAACGAATGATCATAATAGGTCCGCAACCTGATAGTTCCTTTTTTATCAGCCGCTTCTGACGCATTCTTAAGTAAATTCAGAACCACTTGAAGAAGTTGGTCCGCATCCCCCAGAGCTAACGGAAGAGACGGGTCATATTCTTCGACAAAGGCCATATGCGCCCCAAATCCAACCTGCGCAGATCGGCGTGCACGGTCCAAGACGTCATGCAAATTGACGGGGGTGCTCTGAGGGGGGGACAGATTTCCAAACTGCTCGACCTGCTCCAAAAGCTTCACAATGCGGCGGCTTTCTTCAACGATCAAATCCGTGAGCTCCAGATCTTCAGGGGCAAGATTCATCGACAACAGCTGGGCGGCTCCGGTGATGCCTGCCAACGGGTTCTTGATTTCGTGCGCCAGCATTTCTGCCATCCCGATGGCCGATTTAACCGATGATTTTACGCCGTTTGGTCGTGTCATGCGTCCGGAAAGTTCACGCGGCGAAATCAGAAAAAGCATCTGCCCTGCGACGTTCGCCATGGGCGCAATCTGGAGATTGCATTGAACCGGGGGCATGTCACCTGTGCCCACATCAACATCGTTCACGAATAACGGTGTGCCATGATTTCTCGCCCGCAAAAAGGCATCTTCCAATGGGGCATCGACCATAATCTTGTCCCACACAGGCACCCCGCGCATGGATTTGGATGATGCATTCAGAAACCCTTCGGCAGCAGGATTAAGGCCCACAATTTCATCGTTGGCACCCACAAGCAGGGCCGGAACAGGCAGTGACGCCCAAATAGCTGGCTCAGTCGTCATGCGGCGTCTTTCTTTGTCGGGGTATCAAAGGCCTCGGGCAACAAGGCCAGCACTTGTTTTGGATCATGTGATGTCTGAATTTGACGGCGCAGGGCCGGATCTGTCTGGGCCACATCCATGTACCAGCCCAGATGTTTACGAGAGACTCTGACGCCAAGGTCGGCACCATAAAAATCAAGCATGGCCTCATAGTGCGCCCCAACCATATCCGCCATGGCCTTGTTCACAGGAATATCGGGCTCCGAAGAGCCATAAATATCCGCCGCAATTTGGGCCAACATCCATGGGCGTCCTTGCGCCCCGCGTCCAACCATCACACCGTCCGCACCGGATTGGCCCAAGGCTTGTCGGGCGTCTTGTGAATTCAGGATGTCACCATTCGCGATCACCGGAATGCCCACCGTCTCCTTGACGCTGGAAATCGCCTGCCAGTTGGCGTGCCCTTTATAAAACTGGCAGCGGGTTCTGCCATGGATTGTCACCATTTGTACCCCCGCATTTTCGGCGCGCTTGGCAAGCTCGGCGGCGTTCAACATGTTGTCGTCCCATCCAAGACGGGTCTTCAATGTGACGGGAATGGACACTGCGCCGACGACAGCCTCGATCAAAGTCAGCGCGTGATCCAGATCTTTCATCAATGCCGAGCCCGAAGCCCCTGCTCCACTCGAACTTGTGACTTTTTTGGCAGGGCACCCCATGTTGATATCAATCAAAACCGCCCCGTTTGCTTCGACGTGACGGGCGGCCTCGGCCATCCAATATGCGTCGCGCCCTGCAATCTGGACAGCCGTATTTTCGCGGCCAAACCCAAGTTCGGCCTTTTCCCGCACGCCCGGCTTGGACTGGACCATTTCTTGGCTCGCGATCATCTCGCTGACAACAAGGCCCGCGCCAAAGGACGACACAAGATTTCGGAACGGCAAATCCGTGATTCCAGCCAGCGGAGCCAAAAACACCGGAGGGGTCAACGAGAGATGTGCAACTTGAATGGTCACATGCTTAATCCTTGTGCAGCCCCCCTTGGCTAGCGCGGCATCACAACAATCTCAATGAAACAGCCTACAAATTTCGGGCAAAAATGTGCATGTGCCTATTTTTTAATCACCTACACAGGGTCGATTGCCAGTCTTGCTCGCAAGTTCTAGACAGGTGCCATGACAAATACACCTCATACACCGCCGCGTGGCACTGCTGCTCTGATTGTGGCGGCTGGGCGTGGAACCCGTGCTGGTGCGGGCCTGCCCAAACAATGGCGTCCATTGGCCGGACAGCGCGTCGCTGACTGGACCATTGCTGCATTTGTGGCGCACCCAGACATCGACCACGTTCTTGTGGTGACCCATCCAGAGGACGACGCCTTTGCCCAGAGCTTGGATGTACCCACTGTGCACGGCGGTGACACACGTGACGCATCTGTGCGCGCAGGTCTTGAAGCGTTGGCGCTGTCAGGATTCGATAAGGTGCTGATCCACGATGTGGCGCGCGCAGGCGTTTCCAAGCAAGTGATTTCCGATGTCATTGCGGCGCTGGATCACACCGACGGGGCGGCTCCGGCCCTCGCCGTCACCGATGCGCTTTGGCATGGCGCGGACCAACGCGTTACAGGCACGCAAGATCGCGAAGGTCTGTATCGGGCACAAACTCCTCAAGGGTTTTGTTTTGAGGCCATTCTGGTGGCACATCGCGCACACAAGGGCGGCGCTGCTGATGACGTGGCCGTGGCACGTGCGGCAAACCTTGCAGTTGCCATCGTTGACGGTCATGAAGACAACTTTAAAATTACCACTCCGGACGATTTCGCACGGATGGAGAAAGTGTTGAGACATCATATGGATATCAGATTGGGAAACGGGTTTGACGTACATGCATTCGAAGATGGTGACCACGTCACATTGTGCGGCGTCGACATCGCGCACACGCACGCACTAAAAGGCCATTCAGATGCAGACGTCGGGATGCATGCCGTGACTGATGCCATTTACGGGGCTTTGGCTGAGGGCGACATTGGCCGCCATTTTCCGCCATCCGAAATGGAATGGAAAGACGCGGACAGCGCAATTTTCTTGGAACATGCCGTGACGCTTGCGACCCAAAAGGGGTATCGCATTGGAAATGTCGATTGCACGCTGATTTGCGAACGCCCTAAAATCGGGCCACACGCCAGCGCGATGATGACCCGTATGTCCGAAATCATGGGACTTGAGACCAATCAGGTCTCGATCAAGGCGACAACAAGCGAACGCCTTGGCTTTACCGGACGCGAAGAAGGCATCGCAGCCCTGGCAACCGCAACACTCATTAAGGCATGAACATGGGAAATTTGATCGCGACAGTCTTTGGCGTTGGGTATATGCGCCCTGCCCCCGGAACATGGGGCTCTGCTGTGGGCACATTGGCGGCCTTGGGCCTGCATTATCTTGGCGGGTTTCCGCTTCTTGCTGCGGCAACGATTATTGTCTTTTTCGTGGGCTGGTGGGCCACAGCCGAGGCCACGCGCGGCAAAACCGATCACGACCCCAGCGAGATTGTCATCGACGAGGTCGCGGGTGTCTGGCTGACACTTTGGGTGGTGAGCTATGGCGCATGGCATGCGGGTCTTGATCCTCTGCGGCTTTACCCTGGTTGGATTGCCGGATTTGTCTTCTTTCGGGTGTTTGACATTCTCAAGCCCGGACCTGTGGGCTGGGCTGATCGGCGCGGCGATGCACTTGGCGTGATGCTGGATGATATGATCGCTGGCGTGTTTGCAGCCATCGCCGTCGGCGCCTCTGCGTATATTTTTCACGCGGTGCTGAGCTGATGACGTCGGCGCGCACTCTGCTTGCGACCTGTATCGCCAAAGGATTGCGCGTGACCGCCGCCGAGAGTTGTACAGGTGGCATGGTGATGGCGGCACTCACAGACATCGCCGGATCATCTGCAGTGGTGGATCGCGGATATGTGACCTATAGCAATCAAGCCAAAATAGAGATGCTTGGCGTGCAGCCGAGCACACTTGAGGCCGTAGGTGCCGTATCAGAAGAAGTCGCCCAAGAGATGGCACAGGGGGCACTGGATCACAGCGGGGCTGATCTGGCTGTTTCGGTAACAGGCATCGCAGGCCCCGGTGGGTCAGACTTCAAACCCGAAGGTCGCGTGTGTTTTGCCATCGCAACCCACCAAGGCTGCACAGCCGAAACCGTAGAGTTTGGGCCGTTGGGTCGAGAAAACGTACGTGAAGCGGCGCGGAATCATGGTTTGGCGCTTCTCAACAAGGCCGCATCCGCACATTGACGTCTTTTTAGACACATCGCGAAAATACCGCCCAATTATTAGACAAACTACAAATCGCCTATGATTGGGGCGCTTTGCGTTCATTTGCCTCTTTGTTTTGCAGGTGACTTCCGGTTTCTGACCGGAAACCACAAACAATACGGAAAGGAAGGACAATGAACGGAGCGGATACCGCCTGGATCATCGTGGCAACTGCCTTGGTCCTGTTCATGACACTGCCGGGCCTTGCCCTGTTTTACGGGGGCCTTGTACGCGCCCGCAACGTTCTCAGCGTCTTTATGCAAGTTTACTCAATCGCCTGTCTCATGAGCGTGCTTTGGCTGGCTTTTGGATATTCCATCGCGTTTGGCGACGGTGACAGCGGGTATTGGGGCGGCTTGGGCAAATCCTTTCTGTCTGGTGTGACCACAGACAGCCTGTCAGGCACAATTCCCGAAGTTCTGTTCTTTGCCTTTCAAATGACGTTCGCGATCATCACGCCTGCTCTAATTGTCGGGGCCTATGTCGAACGCATCGGGTATGGGTTTGTCTTGGTGTTCTCAGGCCTGTGGATGTTGCTGTGCTATGCCCCCGTGGTGCACTGGATTTGGGGCGGCGGATTTTTGGCGGATGGCGGCCTGTTTGGCGACATCGGTGTCAAAGACTTTGCCGGCGGTATTGTCGTGCACGAGACGGCGGGGATTGCTGCGCTGGTGATTGCTGTTGCTTTGGGGCCTCGCAGACACCGCACCACGCCACCGCACTCTCCGGGGTTTGTGATGATCGGCGCAGGAATGCTCTGGGTCGGCTGGTTCGGCTTTAACGGCGGCTCGCAATTGGCGGCCGACGGCGGCGCGGCAATGGCGCTGACAGTGACACATATTTCAGCCGCAACGGCATCTTTGACCTGGGCGCTTTGGGAAAAAATCAAATACGGCAAAGCCTCGTTGGTGGGCATCGTGACCGGCACGATTGCAGGGCTTGCATCCATTACGCCCGCCTCTGGGTTTGTCGGGCCAATCGAGGCACTGGTGATCGGCGCCATCGCCGGCATTTTGTGTCAAGAAATGGTCAATGTCATACGCAACACACTGAAAATCGACGATACGCTCGATGTCTTTGCAGTGCACGGTGTGGGCGGCATTTTCGGAATTATCATGATCGCGGTCTTTGGCGAGGGTACATGGCTCGCACAGTTGGGCGGTCTGGTTGTGGTCGGCGCCTTTACGTTTGTCGTATCTGTTGTGTTGCTCAAGGTGACTGCCTTGATCACGCCGCTGCGCGTCGATGCCGAAACCGAAGTCAACGGCCTGGACCTCAGTGTGCACGGGGAACGTGCGTATGACATGAATTCGTAAGACACAGTCCCACTCACGGACATGTCGAGATGGGCGGGCCGCATGGTCCGCCCGTTTCAATTTCTTACACTATATATGCGCACGGCGCTGCTCTGGCTAAGTATTCAGCGCCGCACCGAGGTCAGATGCAGAGGCATCATGCGTTAAGAGCGCCCAATTTCGATCCGTCGCCGATTGACTGATAAGCCCAACCGATTTTTGCGTCACGCGCACGGTGCGCGCACTTTGGGACATCGGCGCATCCAGATCATGAAAGACCGTATGGACGGTTCCATTCGTCAACGTGATCTCCAACTGTGCCTGCATTTCGGTCAGGGTCGGGGCAGTCACCACAGACACGCGGTCGCGCAGCGCCACAATCTCTGGGTCACGACACAGGGCATCCGCATAGCTGTCCAGCGCTGCAGTCGCATGCCCCATAAGCGCCATGGCCACCACCATGCGATATGAAAACTTGGCCTCAAGTCCCGTATCTGGCGCCTGTTGATTACACACGGTCATCCAACGCGGGTGCGTCTGAACCACGATGCTATCAATATTTTCGGGTGACATGTCGGGCACTTTGGCCAACGCTTCGAGCGTGGCATGCAGCCCATGACAACACGCATGAAACTTGTGGCTAATGCCATCAAACAACCAATCGGCCCCCAAACCATCCAGAGCCGACATATCGGCTTGACCAAAATGGGTGTCCCCAAACCCCTGAGCCGTATCAAGACCCAGTGCATTTGCCTGAAAACCACCCTGAACAAGCAACGCAGCTTCAACCCCGTTGGCCGCTGCAATTCCGGCGTTATACGGCTTACCCATAGTGCCAAATTGCGACTTCAGACCCGAGGCACGCGTGGCGACCAACCCCAAAGCCATGGCGGTGTGTTGCGTATCAAATCCCAAAATACGCGCCGCCGCTGCCGCCGCACCAAAGGCACCAGCTGTGCCTGTTTGGTGAAACCCTGCCTGATAATGGTCGCGCCCCAACCACATCCCGATGCGGATAGATGTCTCCATTCCGATCAGCGCCGCCACCTGAAGGTCACAGCCCGACGTGCTCTGGCGCTCTGCCATGGCGAGCGCCGCAGAGATCACAGCGACACTTGGATGACCTATATGGGCGAAATGCGTGTCGTCATAGTCAAGCGCGTGCGACGTCGCCCCGTTGACCAAAGCTGCGGCCCGCGCTGGCACACAGATATTGTCCCCAAACACATGCGACTGAGGGGTGCCCTGCTCTTGCAAGGCCAAGCCACGCGTGATTTGCGCCACGGGTTCTTGGGCGCCAGCCGTGCCAACAGCCATCCAATCCAGAAATGACAGGCGCAGCATATGTAGAGTCGCGCTTGGGATCGTCTCGGGCGGTGTTGTGGCCACAAATCCGGCGAGTGTCTGGGTGATCATGCCAAGCCTCCTATCAAGAGCCAATGGCCCTGTTTATGAACCGTAGAGCGCCTCTGCACGGGTTTCAAAGGCGCGGACAATGCGCTGCATGGCTTCGTTAAAGACAACGCCAATGATGCCCTGCAAGATCGCACTTTTGAATTCAAAGTCCACATAGAATGACACATCGCACCCACCGTCCACATCTTTGAAGTCCCACGTGGATTTCAAAAACTTAAACGGGCCATCAAGATATTCGGTGTTGATGCTTTTGGTCTCGGGATACAGCACAACGCGACTGCCAAAGCGCTCGCGGAAGACTTTGAAAGAAATCACAAGATCCGCCAGCATGACCAAGGATTGATCTTGGGGCGTGACAGATCGCACCCTCGCTGCCGAACACCAAGGCAGAAACTTGGGATAGTCAGCAACATCCGCCACCAGATCATACATCTGTTGGGCAGAATACGGCAGCGTGCGGGTTTCAGAATGGGTTGGCATTTTTTGGCGATTTCACATGACACTGGTGGCCCATTTCGTATGATGTGCACAGAAAATCAAGGGGGTCTTATGCCTGAGCGTCCATATGTCATCGATCAGATGATTTCTGCCAAGTCAATTGCAGCCCGTATCGAAGAGTTGAGCCGAGAGATTTCGAGCGAGTTTTCCGGTACGGACAAGCTTGTCGTCGTGGGGCTGTTGCGCGGCTCGTTTGTGTTCATCGCCGATCTGGTGCGAGAGCTTGACCTGCCTGTCGAGGTGGATTTCCTCGAGGCTTCGTCCTATGGAAATTCGACCGAAAGCAGCAGAGAAGTACGTATTCTCAAAGACTTACGCGGCGAAATTGAAGGGCGTGATGTGTTGATCGTCGAAGACATCGTCGACACGGGCCACACGCTGAGCCACGTGCTCCATCTCTTGGAATCGCGTCATCCTGCAAAGATGCGCACCATTGCATTGCTCGACAAGCCATCACGACGCGAAGCAGATATCCGGGCGGATTGGATCGGCTTTCAAATTCCCGATGAATTTGTCGTGGGGTACGGAATTGATTTCGCACAACGCAACCGGAACCTGCCGTTCATTGGTAAGGTTCGCTTTGCGGAATGAATATTCGGCACTATTTGCGGATGGCACGATGGGCACGCAACCCGCCATCCGCGGGCCGCGTCAAAATGATCTTCGCCATTCTTATTGTCTGTATCGTGGTCTGGATGCTTGAGCGTTGGTTGGGCTGGCCGGATGCCCTAACGCCGAACTATGCCCCAAAAGGGCGTGTTCTGCGCTAGAGATCGGACATAACTTTAGGCCTGTCCAAGTTTTTCGTTGCGTGCCAACCGCAATTTTTCAAAATCATCCCCCGCGTGATACGACGAGCGCGTCAATGGTGTGGCTGACACCATGAGAAAACCCTTGCCGTATGCAGAGGTTTCATATGCCTTGAACTCTTCAGGCGTGACAAACCGGTCCACACCGTGGTGTTTCGGGGTCGGCTGCAGGTATTGCCCAATTGTCAAAAAGTCGATGTCCGCTGCACGCATATCGTCCATGACCTGTTGTACGGCTTGCTTGTCTTCGCCAAGGCCCACCATGATTCCGGATTTCGTGAAAATCGACGGATCCATTTGTTTGACGCGCTCTAAAAGACGCAACGAATGGAAATATCGCGCACCCGGCCGCACCGTTGGATACAGCCCGGGAACCGTTTCGAGGTTATGGTTAAACACATCCGGTTTGGCCGCCACAACGGTCTCGAGCACAGACGGATCACATTTCAAAAAGTCCGGTGTCAAAATTTCGATCGTGGTTTTAGGGGACCGATGTCGCACGGCGCGAATTGTTTGGGCGAAATGTTCGGCACCGCCATCCTCAAGATCATCCCGATCCACCGAGGTAATCACCACGTGATTCAACCCCAATTTCTGCACGGCATCCGCCACACGCCCCGGTTCAAAGGTATCCAGCGCATTGGGTTTACCCGTCGCAATATTACAGAATGTACACCCACGCGTACAAATCTCACCCATGATCATCATGGTCGCGTGCCCCTGACTCCAGCACTCTCCCGCATTCGGACACCCAGCTTCTTCGCAGACTGTCACCAGCTTGTTGTCACGCATGATCTTTTTTGTGGCGTTATACCCTTCGCCTGTGGGGGCTTTCACCCTAATCCAGCTGGGTTTGCGCGGTTGCACATTGTCAGGTCGGTGGGCCTTTTCAGGGTGGCGTTGTTCGGGGACTTTGAGATCGCGCACGGATAGCTTCCCTTGGGTCAAATACTGATTGAGTTGTCTTAGCATACCGTGATGTTCAAAGAAGGGCCAGACCTGCATAACAGCCATGCATTTGGTACGAACACCCATAGCGACGAGATGCACATTGCACCAAGATTAGAATCGTTTTAAATGCACCCAAATTCAACTTTCTCTCGAGGAACATTCCCATGCATTCAGGCGTAAAAGTCCCCGCAGTGACCTTTAAAACCCGCGTTCGTGACGAAGCCATTGGCGGACCAAACCCGTTTCGTTGGCAAGACATGACCTCGGATGACTATTTCGCAGGCAAGCGCGTCATTCTTTTCTCGCTTCCTGGTGCGTTCACTCCGACCTGCTCGACCTATCAGCTTCCTGGTTTTGAAAAGATGGCGGCCGAATTCAAAGAGCACGGAATCGATGCAATTTATTGTATGTCCGTGAACGACAGCTTTGTGATGAACAAATGGGCCGAATCGCAAAACCTTGAAAATGTTTCGGTCATTCCGGACGGTTCGGGCGAATTCACTCGGAAAATTGGTATGCTGGTTGCCAAAGATAACTTGGGATTTGGTGCACGCTCATGGCGGTATGCCGCGATCGTCAACGACGGCACTGTCGAAGCATGGTTTGAAGAGCCAGGCCTCAGCGACAACCACGGCGAAGACCCTTATGGCGTTTCTTCCCCTGAAACACTGATGGAGCACCTTAAGTCAGCGAAATCTGCTGCTGCTTAAGACGCTTAACAGCATTGAACGGCCTGTCCCAACCGGAGAGGCCGTTTTTTTGTGCCCAAATTGCAGTGAGAAACAAAAAGAGACGGCGCACCATCTCGGCGCGCCGTCATTTCGCTCGCTGTTGGCTCAAAACTTCAAGCGAAACCCCTGGAGGGTCTATCCAATCATACGCCCTGCACCCCCTGCTTGTGAACGATAATATTCACTCAACCGAATTAGAGCGATTCTCAGCACAATTTTTCCGGATCGCGCCGACCAGCCCAAACGCTTTTCCGCGGTTTCCAACCCTTCAAGCATACAGCAGCATCGCAACGCGACATCGGACAACCCCTCACCCAGCTCTTGTAATGCCTCGGCAACGCGCCCCTGAGCAGCTTTGGCCCCATCATTCAATCCAGGGTCTGGCCGATAGGTGTCACGATCATGCCCTGCCAAGAACTTATCCCAACTTTTGTTGGCGCGTCCGCCCATCTGGGCCAATTCAAAGTCCTCGCGCAGCCGTTCACCGGCTGACACGAGGTCAGGTGCCAGAAACGGATTCCCAGAGCGATCCCGCCGGCGTGCCAAAGCAGATAACGGGGAATCTGCCATATTGAACCGCATCGGACGTCGCGACGGGCCTGCCTCAAGGCCTTCACCAAGATGCGCATCGGCAAAGACAGCCTGCGTTTCGGCAAAACCCTGCGCCTTGTTTTCGTCTTCGGCCATCAATCGGTTCAGTGCCGTACGGCCCGTGGCGGTAATGCAGTATCGCGAAATCCGCCCTTCGGTTTTACAGGCAATCCAATCCTGAAGCGCCATCGCCTGAGCGATCGGTCGATCCACGACGGCTGTACGTGTCGATCCCCCATCCGGTAAGTCCCGCACCACAACCGCTTTTTCCATATCTGCAGCAATCGCAAGCACGGCCCCGTTTTCACATAGCCGCCGTAATATGCGGCGTCCTTCGTTCGCAAGCGTTTGTGTGTCCGGCAAATCATCCTGAACTTGTTTCTCGGCCATCTGGCGGGTCTCCTTGTAGCGGATATTGGATTTATGTTGGGAAATCTGGATAGAAAGCCGGATCAAAGCCTGATCCACCAGAAGATCATCCCGGCGCGTTTCCAATTTGCGAACCTGACGTAAGACAGTAGAGGCGTGACATTCACCCGCGCGGGCGATTTGTCGAATGGAAACTCCCATTTCGGTATGCACCAAATATCGAGACACAGCCGCATCCACCCACTCTGGCAGGCGGCGCATTGTTTCCAAATTTACTCCAATCTTCATACGCGTATCCTCGGCTTTAGAAACTCCCCCACCAGCAGGCAGGAAAACTCTAAAATTGTTCACAAATTAGGCCAAGTTCGTTACCTAGCTGTTAACGTTCGGCTTATTGGATTTAGATTGTTTCCAAATCATGAACAGTTACAAAAACACCCGCTCGGCACTTTTCGAGCTCGCGCAACACCCTTATAAGTTGTGCAATGATGTTCTCGCCAACCAACGAGGACAAGATCATGAAAGATATCCTAGGAATTCTCAACGACTTGCGACGCCCACGTTTGTTGCTGCGCGCAGCGCGGCTTGGGGCAGACGAATATAGTCGAAATCAACACCTCAAACGCCATCTTGGATATGGTGCGTTTCCGCGAAGCGGCCCTGCCTTGATGCGATTGCTCGAGCTAGAATCAGACATAAATGACAAGCGACGCACAAGCGACGCAAGCTATTCACTGGTCAAACATGTTGATGTTTTGATTGCCGTGTTGGGCGAGGCACGCCTATTGCGCGCCTCGCGACCTGTGTCTTAGAGGAAAGAATCCGGCATGTTTTCTTTCTTTTGAGCAACATATGCGTCCAACGCCTCTTTGATGGATGGATCCATCGCAGGCTGTTCATATGTATCAAGCAGCTTGGTGACACGGTTCGCAGCCAACGTACGCGTGTCGCGTGCGCCCTCTTCTTCCCATGTCTCAAATGGTTTGTAGTCCAGCAAATCCGACTTCCAGAAGGCCGACTTGAAGTTCGCTTGAGTATGCGCGCATCCAAGATAGTGCCCACCCGGCCCTACTTCGCGAATAGCATCCATCGCCAGATTATCGCCATCAATCGGAACACCTTTGGCCAAACCATGCAGCGTGCCAAGCTGATCTGCATCCATGACAAATTTCTCAAAATCTGCCACCAGGCCACCTTCGAGCCAACCGCAAGAGTGCAACATAAAGTTCACACCTGACATCAACCCCATGTTCAGCGAGTTCGCAGTCTCGTATGCCGCTTGCGCATCCGGCAACTTGGACCCACAGAATGATCCAGCAGATCGGAACGGCAGGTTCAAACGGCGTGCCAATTGGCCAGCACCATAGGTCACAAGAGACGCTTCGGGCGTTCCGAACGTCGGCGCGCCCGAGTTCATATCAATCGAACTGACAAAGGCGCCAAAGATCGCCGGAGCGCCAGGGTGCACGATCTGGCTATAGGCAACACCGGCCAAGACTTCGGCCAGAACTTGGGTCAGCGTACCAGCCACCGACACAGGTGCCATCGCGCCACCCACAATGAATGGCGAAATAATGCAGGCCTGATTGTTCTTGGCATAGACTTCAAGCGAACCCATCATGACATCATCAAATGTCATAGGCGAGTTAATGTTCGTCAAAGACGTCATCACGGTATTTTGCTGAACAAAATCTTTGCCAAACAAAATTTCGCACATCTCAACGGAATCTTGTGCGCGGCTGGGTTCGGTCACAGAACCCATAAAAGGTTTGTCGGACAACGTCATATGCGCCATCAACATGTCTAGGTGGCGCTTGTTGACAGGTACATCTGTTGGTTCACAGACCGTGCCACCCGAATGATGCAACCACTTGGACATATACGCCAGTTTCACGAACTTGCTAAAATCGTCCATCGTGGCATAGCGGCGCCCGCCATTGATGTCGCGCACAAAGGGCGGGCCGTATACAGGGGCCAGAACCAAGTTTTTGCCACCAATCACCACAGATTTTTCAGGATTTCGGGCATGCTGGGTGAATTCGGACGGGGCCGTCGCACAGAGCTTGCGCGCCAACCCACGAGGAATGCGCACGCGCTCACCTGATACGTCCGCTCCGGCCTCGCGCCAGCGATCTAGTGCCGCAGGATTGTCGACAAAGTTCACGCCAATCTCTTCGAGCACGGTCTCGGCGTTATACTCGATCACTTCCAACGCTTCTTCGTTCAGAACTTCAAAGTTCGGGATATTGCGCTGAATATATTTGGCTGTCTCAAAAGAGACGGCTCCGCGTTCTGCACGGCGGGCGGCCCCTCCGCCTCCACGGGTACGACGGCGCGGTGTTGCTTCTGACATGTCGGTTCCTCACCTCAAAGGCGTTGCGTTTCACAGTATATCTAGCCCGACTCGAGGGTGTCCCGTCGAAGGATTGCGGCCATTAAGGTTTAAAAGCGACATTCCGCACGCTTCCTGCGTTACGTCATCAAAAATACATGCTCATCCAGACACAGCCAAATCGGCGCAAAAATTCTTCTTTTGGGCAATCAAATATCAATCCCACTTGCGAAAATGTCTTGAAAACCTTATGCGGCTGACATGAGTGATACATCCCACGCCCGCCTTCTTATCATCGACTTTGGCAGTCAGGTAACGCAGCTGATTGCGCGCCGCCTGCGCGAGCTCAATGTCTATTGCGAAATTCACCCCTATCAGAATGTGTCGATGGACATGGTGCGCGAAATGGCGCCCAAGGCCATTATCTTTTCCGGTGGCCCAGACTCTGTCACCCGTGACGGCAGCCCGCGCGTCCCGCAAGAGATCTTCGACTATGGGGTTCCAATCTTGGGCATTTGCTATGGCCAACAGGTGATGATGCACCAGTTGGGCGGCAAAGTCGAAAGTGGCCACGGCACTGCCGAATTCGGCCGCGCCTATGTCACGCCCAAGAACTCCGTCGACCTTCTTGATGGCTGGTTCGCGGACGGCGACGAACAGGTCTGGATGTCACACGGCGACCACGTCAGCGAAATTGCACCAGGTTTTGAGGTCTATGGCACCTCGCCCAATGCTCCTTTTGCAATCACCGCGGACCCTGCCCGCCATTTCTATGCCGTTCAGTTCCACCCAGAAGTGCATCATACCCCGAATGGTGCCAAATTGTACGAGAACTTTGTCAAATTGGCTGGATTCACAGGCGACTGGACAATGGGGGCTTATCGCGAGCAAGCCATCGAAGCGATCCGCGCACAAGTCGGGGACAAGAATGTCATCTGTGGCCTGTCGGGCGGCGTCGACTCTTCTGTTGCGGCCGTCTTGATCCACGAAGCCATCGGCGATCAGCTCACGTGTGTATTTGTAGACCACGGTCTCTTGCGCCAAGGCGAAGCCGAAGAAGTGATCACCATGTTCCGTGATCACTATAATATGCAATTGATCCACGCCGACGAACAAGAATTGTTCCTTGGCGAGCTTGACGGCCAGTCCGATCCGGAAACCAAGCGCAAGATCATCGGGCGGCTGTTTATCGATGTGTTCCAAAAACATGCCGATACAATCGATGGCGCCGAATTCTTGGCACAGGGCACCCTGTATCCTGACGTGATCGAATCTGTGTCCTTTAGTGGCGGCCCGTCCGTCACCATCAAATCGCACCACAATGTCGGCGGTTTGCCTGAAAAGATGGGCCTCAAGCTTGTTGAGCCGCTGCGTGAATTGTTCAAGGACGAGGTCCGCGCTTTGGGGCGCGAGCTTGGGTTACCGGCATCGTTTATTGGCCGTCACCCCTTCCCTGGGCCCGGCCTTGCGATCCGTTGTCCTGGCGAGATCACCCGCGAGAAGCTTGAGATTTTGCGCAAGGCCGATGCGGTCTATATCGATCAAATTCGCAAGCACGGCCTGTATGACGAAATTTGGCAGGCTTTTGTAGCGATTCTGCCGGTTCGAACCGTTGGCGTTATGGGGGACGGGCGTACATATGATTATGCCTGTGCCTTGCGTGCGGTGAATTCCGTGGATGGCATGACGGCAGATTATTACCCCTTCTCGCATGAATTCCTTGGCGAAACCGCCACGCGGATCATTAACGAAGTCAAAGGCATCAACCGGGTGACCTATGACATCACCTCGAAACCTCCGGGAACAATCGAGTGGGAATAACCCAGATTAAAGGCGCCTATGGCGCCTTTTTTATTGCCCTCAGCAGACAACGATCAAAGCATTCAAAAAACTGGTTTCCCTTATCCAAAGGCTGACGCACAGTGCAGTATCCGCGCCAGCCGATCGCTGGTGAATATCCGTTGACCACCTCCGAGGAACAGTATGGGACCCAAAACACGCGCACTGATGGCCAGCCTACTATTATGTGGCGCATCTTCAGCTTGGGCGCTTCCACCTTTGGCATGTGAAGGACGTGACCCGAACTGGGTCATGACCCTTGCCGGGCCCATCGCGCAATTGCGCCACCCGGACCAAACAACCGTCAATTTTCAGGTGACTCACACCGAAATCGCCCAAGGTCGACACATCTGGCCACAGATTCAGACACTGCATTCAGAACACACTTCGGGCCATGTGTTGATCAACGAAACGTCTTGTGCACTTGGCCTCTCGCGTTGGCCCATCATGGTGCACGCGATGTTTCCCCAAGGTGTATCGGGCAATGACACACAGGCCTTGTTGACCGGATGCTGTACGGTGGCAGAATGAACACCATCACCCAAGCGGCCCTGTGGATGAGCGGCGCAATCCTGTCGTTCTCATCAATGGCCATCGCGGGGCGCGCGGTCTCTTTGGAGCTCGATACATTTGAAATCATGATGTACCGAAGTTTTGTCGGCGTGGTCATTGTCTTGATCGTGTCAGGCGTATCCGGCACATGGAATCAGATCACAACGCGCTCGATGGGGACACATCTGGCGCGCAACGCTGCACATTTTACAGGGCAGAACCTATGGTTTTACGCCCTGACCATGATCCCTTTGGCGCAGGTCTTCGCGCTTGAATTCACCTCGCCCCTGTGGGTTTTGATCCTTTCTCCCCTAATTTTGGGTGAAAAGCTTACCAAAACACGCGTACAAGCAGCTATTTTGGGATTTGGGGGCATCCTGATTGTCACCCGCCCCGGCGCAACACCGATAAGCCCGGGACTTGTGGCTGCAGCAGCCTCGGCAATCGGATTTGCATTTTCAATCATGTTAACCAAGCGACTGACACGCACCGAAACGATCACGTGCATTTTGTTTTACCTGACGGTCATGCAAGCCATATTCGGGATCATCTGTGCCGGTTGGGACATGGACATTACCTTGCCGTCTGCAAAAGCGGCCCCTTGGCTGGTTCTTATCGGGTGCGCAGGACTATTGGCGCATTTTTGCCTGACAACCGCATTGCGGATCGCGCCAGCAACCGTGGTGATTCCAATTGATTTCTTCCGGCTGCCCCTGATCGCGGTCATTGGCATGGTGCTCTACGGAGAACCTTTGGAAATGGCAGTGTTTCTTGGAGCGCTAGCCATATTTAGCGGAAATTATCTGAATATCCTAAGCGAAACCCGCAAAGCGCAAGAAACGGGTCGCGCGCCTTGATAGCGACCTATAGCAAGCTGGCATGACCAAAGTTTCACAAAAATCAATGTCGACGCAAGCTTGGGCAGAGTTGCTGGTTCTGGGATGCATCTGGGGCGGCGTGTTCCTTGCCGCGCGCCTTGCGCTGAACGAGGTTGGTGTGATCACCGCCGTCGCTCACCGGACCTTTTGGGCTGCGTTGGTCTTATGGACAGTCGTCATTGCCAAGGGACTAACGCTGCCACGCAGTTGGCGCCTTTGGGGGGTATTTATGGTCATGGGACTATTGAATAATCTCATTCCATTTGCTCTCCTGAACTGGAGCCAACTGTATATTGAAAGCGGCCTGACCTCGATCTTTAATGCCACCACGGCCATCTTTGGCGTCATCGCAGCGGCGATATTTTTTGCCGACGAAAAACTGTCACCGCGCAAAATCATAGGGGTCGGCTTTGGATTTCTAGGCGTTGCGACAGCTATTGGTTTGGAAAATCTGACCCAATTTGACCTGCGCAGCATTGCCCAGCTGGCCGCGATCACCGCCACGATATCCTATGCCTTTGCCGCCGTATGGGCACGTAAACATCTTAGCGATCAGCACCCAGAGATTGCTGCTGCAGGAATGCTCACCTGTTCTGCCGTGATCGCCATCCCGGCCGCGATACTTGTGGATGGCCCAATTTCGTTCGATCTTGCGCCCGTCACAATTGGCGCGCTCACGTATATTTCAGTGGTCGCTACGGCTGGCGCTTACTTGTTGTATTATCGGGTCATGCGCATGGCCGGCATCGGCAATCTGTCACTGGTCACCTTGTTGATCCCGCCTTTTGCAATTGGGCTTGGGGCACTGGTGCTTGGCGAAACCATTTCCTCGAATGCCTATGCCGGATTTGCCCTTTTGGCGTTGGGATTGTTGATATTGGATGGCCGTATCATGACATGGTTGCGCCGCAGCTAAGGCCAGAACCCCCTCAAACACGCACCCTTTGCACAGGACCAAGACCTGATTTTGGTTTGACCCCCTGTATCAGGAAGGCTACGACATCTTTCCAAGCCAGAGGGTCGAGCCATGATCTATACATCCGCACAACAATGGCGCGACGCGCCCGAGAAAAAAGTCATGCTGTTTGGCATGTCTGGACTGGGTAAAACCCATGTCTCGAACCTCTTGCGCGCTCAGGGTGACTGGTTTCACTATTCCATCGATTACCGGATCGGCACGCGCTATATGGGCGAACATATTGCCGATAATGCCAAAGCCGAAGCGATGAAAGTGCCGTTTCTGCGCGAACTTTTGATGACTGACTCCATCTATATTGGCTCGAACATCACATTTGATAATTTGGCACCGCTGTCGGCCTATTTGGGAAAACCGGGCGCGCCAGAAAAAGGTGGCGTGCCCTTTTGCGAATACATGCGCCGCCAAGAGCAGCACCGTGTCGCCGAAATTGCCGCGCTGCAGGACACGCCGCATTTCGTGCACCGCGCCCATGACCTTTATGGCTATGACCACTTTGTCTGCGACACAGGCGGGTCAATTTGCGAAGTTGTGGACCCGTGGGACAAGGCTGATCCTGTGCTGTCTGCATTGGCGCAAACAACGCTTATGGTTTGGATCAAGGGGTCGGATGCGCATACAGATGAATTGGTGCGCCGGTTCGATCGCGCCCCAAAGCCCATGTATTATCAGCCTGAGTTCCTCCATGCGCAATGGGACGCGTATTGCGCGCACACAGGACAGCCAGAGGCCCAGATTGATCCCGACGCATTTGTGCGCTGGACCTATGCCCGCGCGCTTGAACACCGTCAGCCGCGCTATGCGGAAATGGCCAAATGGGGTGTGACAGTTGTTGCCGAAGACGTCGCCAACGTGCGATCCGCTGCAGATTTCGAAAATTTGATCGCAGAGGCCCTTTCCCACCCAGCATAATCTGCCTAGTTTCAGCCCCTTAACCTATCTTCAGGAAAGACAATACAATGCCCATCAAGATCCCCTCAGACCTGCCTGCCTTTGACGTGCTAACGCGCGAAGGCGTGATGGTGATGACAGAGGATCAGGCCGCACGGCAGGATATCCGGCCCATTCGCATCGCATTGTTGAACCTGATGCCCAAGAAAATTCAGACCGAAAACCAGTTTGCCCGCCTGATCGGTGCGACCGCGCTTCAGATCGAATTGACCCTACTGCGGATGACGGAACACAAAACCCGCAACACCGCTGCCGAGCACATGGCAGAATTTTACCGTCCGATCTCTGAAGTGATGGAGTCCGGTGAGAAATTCGATGGCCTGATCATCACCGGAGCGCCGATCGAGCACCTTCCGTTTCCTGACGTGACCTATTGGGCAGAACTGGAAAAGGTCTTTGACTGGACCCAAACCCATGTGCATTCGACCTTTGGCGTGTGTTGGGGCGGCATGGCCATGATCAACTATTTTCACGGTGTGAAAAAACACATCCTTGATCACAAGGCGTTTGGGTGTTTTCGACATATCAATAAAGATTCCGCATCGCATTATTTGCGCGGATTCTCGGATGATTGCGTCATTCCGGTCAGCCGCTGGACCGAAATGAAGCAAGATGAAATTGACGCCGTCCCTGCCCTGCACACGTTGCTCAGCAGTGACGACGTCGGCCCTTGCCTTGTCGAAGACAAAGCCCGGCGCGCGCTCTATATCTTTAATCATTTCGAATACGACAGTGACACGCTGAAGCAGGAATATGATCGCGACGTCGCCGAAGGCACCCCAATCAACGTTCCTGCCAATTACTATCCGAACGACGACCCAAGCCTGCCGCCTTTGAACCGTTGGCGCAGTCATGCACATTTGTTGTACGGCAACTGGATTACCGAGCTGTACGAGACGACGCCTTTCGACATGGATCAGATCGGCAGCTGATATGTGGCTGGGTCTGGCAGGAATTCTGGGCCTTTTCGTGCTGTTTGTACACTGGAAGGCGCGCCGCCATGAACGGCGTGCCCAAGCAAGCCACCCGCCAGAAGGCACATTTTTGACCGTCGACGGCCACCGTGTGCATGTGGTTATCAAAGGCTCGGGGCCTGATCTGGTGTTGATCCATGGCGCCAGCGGCAGCACGCGCGACATGACGTTTGAACTGGTCCACCATCTGAGTGACAGGTATCGTGTCATCGTGTTTGACCGGCCTGGTCTGGGATATACCGACAGGATATCGAACACCGGAGCCACTCTTGTGCAGCAAGCGGATATTTTGTCAAAGGCCTGCCTACAACTTGGCGCCGCCCGCCCAATCGTGATGGGTCAAAGCTATGGCGGATCTCTGGCGCTGGCGTGGGCCGTGCATTTCCCCGACCGGATTGCGGCCTTGGTGCCTGTCGCAGCGCCCTCAAGCGTCTGGGCACGGCCTCTTGATACCTATTATACGATCACATCCCATCCGGTCCTTGGCCCGCTGGTGATTCCGCTGCTGACGGCCTTTGTCAGCGACAGCTATGTCGATACCGTGCTTGCCAGCATCTTTGTTCCGCAAGACGAACCCGCAGGATACGGGGCCTATTTCGGGCCGGGCTTAACCCTGCGGCGCGCCAGCTTGCGTGCCAATGCCTTGCAACGCGCCAATCTTTTGTCCGAGATCACAACGCTGTATCCGCGCTATGGCGACATTGCGGTGCCAACCGAAATTCTGCACGGTGACGCCGACGTTATTGTTCCGGCTTGGAACCACTCGGAACGCCTTGTGGCGCGTATTCCCGATGCCAAACTCACCCTGCTCTCAGGCATTGGGCATATGCCGCATACCGTTGCGCCAAAGGCCGTCAGCGACGCAATTGACCGCGCCGCAAGACGTGCCGGATTGCACTAAGCCCCGCGCATCGCCATATTAAAAAGAAAACGGAGAAATTCCATGGAGCTGCCCTTTGATGGCGCAATCAGCGCCTACTACAAAAGCGATGCACCAGAAGACATTCGCAACGCCATTCGGCGCGCAGACAAGAATGACATTTTGGATCTGGACTTTCCATATTCCGAGCGCCTGAACCGCAAGTCATACGAGTCTGATCTGGCCAAACTTCAGATCGAACTGGTGAAAATGCACCATTGGGTGAAACAGTCCGGTGCGCGGGTATCCCTGGTGTTTGAAGGACGCGATGCAGCCGGAAAAGGCGGAACAATCAAAAGGATACGGGAAAACCTTAATCCACGTGGCGCGCGTGTGGTTGCGCTGTCCAAGCCGACAGAAACCGAACAATCCCAATGGTATTTTCAGCGCTATATTGACCACCTGCCCGCTGGTGGTGAGATCACGTTTTACGATCGGTCTTGGTATAATCGCGGGGTGGTTGAAAAGGTCTTTGGGTTTTGCACCGAAGAGCAGCGCGCGCATTTTTTCAATCAAGTGCCCGATTTTGAACGCATGCTGGCCGATGAAGGCATTTATCAAATCAAGTTCTGGCTGAATGTCGGTCGTGCCGAGCAATTGCGGCGGTTTTTACGCCGTGAATCCGACCCGCTCAAACAATGGAAACTGAGCTGGATTGATGTCGAAGGACTTAAGAAATGGGATGCCTACTCCGAGGCCATCCAGCAAACCCTGAGCCGCACACACACACCCGAGGCCCCATGGACTGTGATCCGCTCTGATGACAAACGCCGCGCACGTCTTGCTGCGATCAGAACAATTTTGCACGCCCTGCCCTATGATCACAAAGACACGCGCGCCTTGGGCGAGATAGACACAACGATCTGCGGTGGACCGGACATCTGGCATGTCTAAACGTGGATACCATCACGGCAATTTGCGCCAAGCCCTCGTCGAAGCGGCGCTGAAGCTGATCGAATCCAAAGGGCCAACCGGCTTTACGCTGTCCGAAGCCGCCAAACAGGCCGGCGTTACACCGGCGGCCGTGTATCGACATTTTGAAGGTCGCGAGGATCTCATTGCCGAGGCCGCGCGCCAAGGATATGAGATTTTCGCCGACCTCATGCAATACGCCTATGACAAAGGCCAGCCATCGGCTTTGGCGTCATTCGAGGCCACAGGGCGCGCATACCTTGCATTTGCGCGCAAATACCCTGGACATTATATCGCGATGTTCGAAAGCGGGATTTCCGTCAACCGCACGCCGGAACTTGCCTCGGTGGCCACGCGCGCACGCGGCGTTATGGAGCATGCAGCTGTCGAGCTTAGCCAACATATTCCACCGGAAAAGCGGCCCCCAGCCAGTATGTTTAGTGCACATATTTGGGCGATGAGCCACGGGGTTGTCGAATTGTTTGCCAGAAACTCTCCGGGCACCCAAAGCCCCTTTTCACCCGAAGATCTATTGGAAAGCGGTATTGGCGTCTATTTGCGCGGATTGGGTTTGATCACGCCCGATCAATAGATCATTGCCAAAAACCATCCCATGCAAAAAGGGCCACCCAATTGGGCGGCCCTTTTCTATGTGTCGTAAAGCAACGATTAACGCTTGGCTATTCGGTAATTTTAAAAAATAATAAATTTCAATTACTTATAGAGCACCATTATTAACTGCTAATAAGATGCTACTTTGGCATTGGCTTCGCTGGATTTCCAATTACAACTGTATTTGGAGGCACATCTTTAGTCACAACAGCACCCATTCCAACAGTAGCACCCTTCCCAATTACAAGAGGCTTTGACTGCGAGCCTTGCTTCAAAACAGCACCTGTACCTATGTAAGCGTAGTCCTCTATCACAACATTTCCGTTACAAGATACGCGAGGAGTGAAGTGGTCCTGCTTTTTAGGACAGGTTTGCGGCTTGGCTAAGATGCATCTGGTTTATGTTCAT
>NZ_SULI01000060.1 GCF_005518135.1 Shimia litoralis
AGCCGAGCCACGGATTGGATCACGCCACCCGACGCACTGGGAGGTGAAGAAGGCGAGGAAGAAGACAGCCTCACATGGGCCGCCTCTGCCATCAGCCATGGGCGTCTCTTGCAAAGCTCGGACGCACGGCGCAGCGCGCTTGATCTCACCTTCGCGCTTTCCGATCCCTTCGCCCGGCGTTTTCTAGGGCCACGAACGCGGCAGGCCACCACCCTGACCATCTGGCGCGGCCATGAGCAAATACCCGAAGAACTGCGCGCCCATTGGAAGGGCCGCGTGGTCTCGGCCAAAATCACCGGCCAACGCATTCAGCTCACCTGCGAGTCGCTCTTTACCACCATGCGCCGCGAAGGCATGCGCGCCAAATATCAACGCCTCTGCCGCCACGCGCTCTACGCCCGCGGCTGTCGTCTGGATATAGAGGCCTATTTTACCGGAGGCACGCTCAGCGCCCTGGAAGGCCGCGTGCTCACCGTGCCAGAGGCCGCACTCGTGCCAGCGGGCTGGTTTGCCGGCGGTGTACTACGCCACGCAGGGCTTCTGGGATCGATCCGCTTCCATGAGGGGGAGAGCCTCACGCTTGGTGCGCCGATGCCGGAACTGCAGGCGGCCTATGAGGGGTTTCTTTTGCAGCAAGAAACCGCTGACGCAGAGGGGGAGGGTGAGACGCCCGCACCAGTGGTCCTCGAGATGGCGCCAGGCTGTGATCTGCGCCGCGATACCTGCAATGCCAAGTTCGCCAACCTGCTGAACTTTGGCGGCTTTCCCGATATCCCGGGACGCAATCCCTTTGGCGGGGGAAGCGTGGTGTGAGGGCGCGTTCTCTGGACTAACACTCTGTTCCCCAAGCAAAAAAAACCAAGGACACCCCCTCATGGTCTGGAACTTCGTGGTCCAAATTGTCGCGAGCCTTGTGCTCTCGGCGATCTCCTATGCGCTCTCTCCCAAGCCCAAATCCCAGGTCCCCAAAGCGGCAGGGCTTGATGATTTCTCCCTGCCCACGGCTGAAGAAGGCCGGCCCATTCCTGTGGTCTTTGGCACGGTGCTTCTGCGCGGGCCCAATGTGGTCTGGGCCGGTGATCTCAAAGTGGAGCCTATCCGCAAGAAAGGCGGCAAGAAGTGAGTATCGATCCCTCCAGCCAACCCGACCCGCTCATCATCCGCGTGGGCGATATTCGCGCCAGTGGCATTTGCCTGCAGGGCGCACGGGGCTGGTTTCGCAGGCAGGGGCTGGACTGGCAGATGTTTCTTGCCCAAGGCCTGGCCGCCGAGGTGCTGGCCGCCACCGGCGATGCGCTGGCGCTGCGTGTGATTGCGACTGCACAGGCGCAGGTTCAATCTCAGGCACAGACACGGGCGCGTGTTCGTGCCAAAACCTCTGACGAGTCTCCCCATGGG
>NZ_SULI01000061.1 GCF_005518135.1 Shimia litoralis
GGACAAAGCGCCATTTCGCTGCGGTTGCTACCAAGGTCTGCTTTACTAGCTGAGGTTCCCGCAATCGAACCTTTAATCAACCGCCGTGTCTCGCTCGGCACCGCGAAGTCGACTGAGTGTGACCGGTGTGACACCAAGAAAAGATGCTATCAAGTAATGGCCGAAAAGCCCCTCGAGGTGCGGGAAGTCTTTGCGAAACCACGCAAGGCGGTCTGCGCCGCCAAGTGCGGCAAGGCACCACTCTCGGTCAGCCTTGAAGGCCAGTTCTTGCTGCAAAATGCCGTTTGCCCATTCGCGAATTGGCTCCGATGCTAACATAAGCTCAGTCAAGGCGCGGCTGTTCATTTGCGCAACCAATGCATCTGCAATCACATCTATTGAAACGAGCGAGGTCCCGTTTCTGGTTCTCGCGACATTTGGTGCGACCACGCAAGGGCCAGCGTGAAAGCCAACGCAAACAGCTCGACCTTCAGGATCCGTGATTTGGCTAGTGGCGCGCCCATCAAGAATGATGTGCTCCAATAGGTCTGGTTCGCCCTGCGTCGCAATGCGACGCCCCTTTTCTACATATTCAACACTCCATGCTGCCGCGAACTCACGAGCGCTGTCTTTGCCCAAAGCGTTCGGAGAACGAGTGAAAAAAGTTAAGAGATCCAAATCGCGAATTCCTTATCAAACGATAATGCCAGCTTTGCTCGCGCTGAGTACGACGGTGCCAATGGTTAGGAGAAATACCAATGAAAATGATGATACCAACTAAGCAGTACGGGCGGCAAGCGGCACTCTTCGGTCTCGCGGCCGCCGGATTCTATCTGTTGATGATCTTTGTCACTCTGGCGCACATCGAGACTTTGTCCGGCCTTCGCCCTTTCGACATGCGCCCCGGCGGATATTCGGCTGAACAGGCAAACTCGCTGCTCTCTGCCCTAGGGTCTAGCGGGAGGCGCTATTATCTTATGCGACAGATTCCACTTGATCTCGCGTATCCCGCGCTCATGGCGCTGACGTTAGTGTCATTGCTCAAATGGCTTAAATTGCAGGAAGTAAATCACAGGCTTGTTCAGATTGGGATTTGGTTTTCGATTTGGGCAGCTCTCGCTGACTATCTAGAGAACGTCGGCATCTGTCTCATGATCCTGAGTTGGTCAGAAATATCAGCCAACACTGTCTTGGCGGCAAGTGTCGCTTCTACTGTGAAATCGGGCTTAACGACGGCTGCTGTCTTGATCGTCCTGCTTGGTGTCGGTTTTTGGGCGTTCAAAAGGATACGTACCTACGCCTGATCGATGCCTGCTGATGGTCCCATCAGCTTTCTTAAACCTGACTTTCGCTGCGGCACAGAAAACATGCAATTTGGGCTC
>NZ_SULI01000062.1 GCF_005518135.1 Shimia litoralis
TCGTCGTCACCTTCACCATCATCACCGTCGTCGTCACCTTCGCTGTCGTCATCACCATCATTACCGTCGTCATCGTCGTTGATATCATCATCTTCGTCATCGTTACTGTCATCGCCCTCGTCATCGTGTTCAGTCCTGTCACGCATGACTGTGCCGTTCTTATCAAGAACTATTTCCCGTTCGATTCCCGTTCCCTTGGCTTCGAATTTCGTATTTCCGAACAGTGTCTTGCTGATCTCTATCTTAGTAAAACCCTGTTCCGACAACATGTCGACAATGTCTTCTTTTGAAGTTTGGGCTAACGCGGTACTTGCCATCAAGACAAAGGATGTCCCCATCAGTAACGTTTTCTTAAGCATGACTATTCCTCGATTGCTAATTGGGTGTTTATTTCGCCTGATCAGAGCACAGCGTTGGCAAGTGGGGAATATAACTTAGGATCAATTCGGCGATTTTGAACAAAAGGGCTATTTGAAATTGGCTTGGGTGCAAGCTAACGATTGTACAGTTTAACAAAGAAGTATTGTTCTGGAAGAAAGGCTTTCGAGAGCAATGGCGACTGTACTTCCGGCAATACATCAAAATACGTTTTGTAAACTTTGGAGCGAGATAATGCTGAAGCAAACCAAGTTCGAAAAGCTTTTTTCAACCCCAATCATGCGCTTTCAGCTAGAGGATCATGTGGTTTTGAATGCCGAACTTCTGTTTGAAGGCGAGCAGATGAGAAGCGCTGACGCTGGGGTTTCAAAATCAAATAGAGGTGGGTGGCACTCAAAAGGAAATTTGTTCGAAAACGAATATCCCTGTTTCCAAAAGGTGCAAACTGCCGCAAAGGAGGCGGTCTATCAGGTAACCAGAAAGGTCTCATCCAAAGTTGATCCGGAAGCTTTGCGGCTCAAGATGTTTGCGTGGATGAATGCGAACCCAACGAGTGGTTACAACGCCCCGCATACACATCCCGGAGCGCATTGGTCTGGTGTTTACTATGTGTCTCAACCAAATGTTGAAAACGGATCATCCGGGATGATCGAATTTCTAGACCCACGGTCTGACCTTCCGCATTGGCGTATTCTCGAGGCAAGTGCATTTCGCGCAAAACGAACAATCAGGCCCATGGCAGGTGAGTTGATCATTTTCCCCTCATATCTGGTCCATTGGGTTCATCCGAATGAAAACTCTGATGACAGAGTAACCATAGCATTTAACGCAACCTTCCGCCGCCCCAAGGCATAGCCCAGAGATTTGCTACCTCAACCGAAGCCCGCCAAGTGGGATTTTCCCCGCAATGTATTGCTCAGCAGACATTGGTGCAATTTGCAGCGAACGACCCCTTTCCGCC
>NZ_SULI01000063.1 GCF_005518135.1 Shimia litoralis
ATGGCTAAGGAAAAGTTTGAACGCAGCAAACCGCACTGCAACATCGGTACCATCGGTCACGTTGACCACGGTAAGACGACGCTGACCGCAGCGATCACCAAGCAATTTGGTGACTTCAAAGCGTACGACGAGATCGACGGCGCGCCAGAAGAAAAAGCACGTGGTATCACGATTTCGACTGCTCACGTTGAGTATGAAACTGAGGGTCGTCACTATGCACACGTTGATTGCCCTGGCCACGCTGACTATGTGAAAAACATGATCACTGGTGCTGCTCAGATGGACGGCGCGATCCTGGTTGTGAACGCTGCTGATGGCCCTATGCCACAGACTCGCGAGCACATCCTTTTGGGCCGCCAGGTTGGTATCCCTTCCATGGTTGTTTACATGAACAAAGTGGATCAGGTTGACGACGAAGAGCTGCTCGAGCTGGTTGAAATGGAAATCCGTGAGCTGTTGACCGAATACGGTTACCCAGGTGACGACATTCCTGTGGTTGCTGGTTCGGCTTTGGCTGCACTGGAAGACCGTGACGACGCAATCGGCAAAGACTCGATCGTAAAATTGATGGCTGCTGTTGATGAATTCATCCCACAGCCAGAGCGCGCTGTTGACCAGCCGTTCCTGATGCCGATCGAAGACGTGTTCTCGATTTCCGGTCGTGGTACAGTTGTGACTGGCCGTGTTGAGCGTGGCGTGATCAATGTTGGCGACAGCATCGAAATCGTTGGTATCAAAGACACGACAACAACCACATGTACGGGTGTTGAAATGTTCCGCAAGCTGCTGGATCGCGGTGAAGCAGGCGACAACATCGGCGCATTGTTGCGTGGTGTTGACCGTGACGGCGTTGAGCGCGGTCAGGTTCTGTGTAAGCCAGGTTCCGTGAAGCCACACACCAAGTTTGAGGCAGAAGCGTATATTCTGACCAAAGACGAGGGTGGCCGTCACACACCATTCTTCGCGAACTACCGTCCACAGTTCTACTTCCGGACCACAGACGTGACAGGCACGGTTGTTCTTCCAGAAGGCACAGAAATGGTTATGCCAGGCGACAACCTGAAGTTCGAAGTTGAACTGATTGCACCGATCGCGATGGAAGAGAAACTGCGCTTTGCGATCCGCGAAGGCGGCCGCACAGTCGGCTCCGGCGTTGTGTCCAAAATCATCGAATAATCACCGCACACGCGGAGATTTGAAAAGGGCCACCTTAGGGTGGCCCTTTTGCGTTAAACGGG
>NZ_SULI01000064.1 GCF_005518135.1 Shimia litoralis
CTTTGAATAGCCCCTAGTTTCTTAGACGCCTTGCAGTTTCCGTTCTTGTTGCCTTTCAAAGTCTGCTGGCGACAACATCCCATTTTAGCGTGTTTGTGCTTCGGGTTGTAGAACATCTCGATGTAGTCGAACACGTCAGATCTTGCGTCTTCTCTGGTTTTGTATGTCCTGCGACGGATGCGTTCGCGTTTAAGCAGGTTGAAGAAGCTCTCGGCGACGGCATTATCATGGCAATTTCCACGGCGGCTCATACTGTGTTCCAGATTGTGGTGTTTGAGAAGCGGCGCCCAATCAATGCTTGTGAACTGTGAACCTTGGTCAGAATGTACCAGAACTTTGCTCGTTGGTTTGCGTCGCCAAACAGCCATGAGCAATACCTGCAAAACTAAGTCCGTTGGCTGTCTGTTCTGCATTGCCCATCCCACAATGCGGCGGGAGAAGAGATCGATCACAACAGCCAGATACGAGAACCCTTCATGTATTTTGATGTAGGTGATGTCTGTCACCCAGACGTTGTTGGGGGCCTCAACATCGAATTGACGGTCTAGCGTATTGTCAACGACGACTGATGGCTTACCACCATACTTGCCGGGGCGGCGTTTGTATCCGATTTGCGCGTATATCCCAGCCAACCTGGCCAGTCGGGCCACACGATTTGGACAACACGTCTCACCCAGATCGCAGAGATCATCATGCAGCCTGCGATAACCGTAAATGTGGCCGCTTTCTTCCCAAGCTTCTTTGAGTAACTTTGTCTGGCGCTCATCTTCCTTCGCACGATGACTTAACGGGTTCTGAACCCATGCATAGAAACCGCTCGGATGCAGGCGCAGGCAACGGCACATGGCGCGAACCGAAAAGACCGGCCGATGCTCAGCCATAAACGCGTACCTCACTTCGCATCCCTGGCGAAGTACGCGGTGGCCTTTTTTAAGATGTCGCGCTCCTCGGAAACGCGGGCGAGTTCCTTCTTCAAACGCCTGATCTCTGCGGCTTGCTCCGTGGTCTCCAGGATCTGTTTGCGAGGTTGCGAAAACTGGGCCTTCCAAGTGTAAAGCGACTTGGTGCTGATCCCTAATCGCTCCGAAACTTCCGCAACAGAATATCCCCGATCCACAGCCTGTGCCACCGCGTCACGCTTGAACTCATCTGTAAATCTAATCCCTGACATCACTGTCTCCTTGCTTCCAAAATTACCAA
>NZ_SULI01000065.1 GCF_005518135.1 Shimia litoralis
CTTGTATCCATTCAATCGGGTTGGATACATCTTAGCACGCTGTCCGAATTTGCCGGACCACTTCAATCACGGCGCGTTGCCACGTGGTAAGCCGCTCTGACGGCTGGGTCCAAGCGTCGAATACGCCTTTGTGTGTTGTTGTCTTTGGGTGTTCCTAGAAACGAAGAAAGCCACCCTGAGGTGGCTTGTTCTAGGATACTGGTTGCGGGGGCTCGATTTGGACTATAGCGAGATTTAGATGAAAAGCCGCGCCAATAGAAGCAAATTCTCGCGAAGGCCCAGAGCCGACCCCGACGACTAAAACTTCAAATATCCGGTTTCAGCAAAACAAGCGCGCTCGGAACGTTGCCAGTCTGGAAAAATGCTTGCTTGATAGATGTCTAAAGCACTAATTGGTTTAAGCAGTTAATGGAGCAGCTTATGAGCAACAACCGATTTCTGAGAGCATATGGTGATACGGATTTTATTACCGGTCTTCGTGCGCTTGCCGCAACGATGGTCGTAATCATTCATTCCGGAGCTTTTATGGGCTGGGGATCGGTAGGCAACGCGATGACCGGTGCCGGTAAATACGGCGTGGACATTTTCTTCGTCATTTCTGGGTTTACTATCGCCAAAACATTCACAGAAGCGAGCAGCTATCGTTCATATTTGACAAGGCGAATAATGAGAATTGTGCCGCTCTATTATGTGCTAATTTCTTTCGCAATTCTTGTTGTTGCCGCTGGCCTGATGAACCCATCGTATTGGATGCTGAGGTTTGGAGCGGAGCCCGACCTCTACAATTGGATTATGCATCTTAGCATGTTGAGTTACCTTGATTACCGAGTGGCAAATTCCGTTTTGGGCGTGGAGTGGTCAATACCTATTGAAGTATTTTGGTATATTGCTCTGCCTTCAATGCTTTTTCTTTCAAAGTCTCTCAAAGGAGCCGTCGCGACAATGTTCGTTTTGGCAATACTTACTGCGGCTTTCTCATACGCATCAAAAAAGTATTTGGGTACGAGCCTTCCCATAAAATGGACGCCTATTTCTCAAGGGCATTTGTTCTTCTTGGGCGCTTGGGCTTTCTTTTTTCGTTCACGTAATGTGGAGAAATGAAGTGGTCCGGCAAATTCGGACAGCGTGCTAAGATGTATCCAACCCGATTGAATGGATACAA
>NZ_SULI01000066.1 GCF_005518135.1 Shimia litoralis
TCATGGAATCTTCTTTTATCGTGACAAAGAAAAATCAAGTACACACCCGCAATCTAGATCGCCACGATTACATAACGGACTTTCAGTAATGCAAACATCAAGGTCGGGTTTGGGCCGTTCGCAACATGTTGGCGCGTCTTGGGGGCCTACTTTGCAAAGCCGGCTTTCTGCGCATAGCTGCCATTTGGCGTAGGCGCAGCGACAGTCGTTAGGGTCCTGAAGATATCAAACGCGGCGCTGCAATTCGATGTTATGTTGCATGGTCGACGTCGGGTTGTCGTTGTGGCGGGAGTGGCGGATCGGAGGATCAGTCATGGAAACACCAAACTTACCTGCCATTCGCGCACTACGCCCTGCCTGGAATAAAGGACGGATCGTCGGTCAGAAGCGACCGCTCAAGCCCAAACACGTCTGGGCAATCAGGGTGCGACTAGAGTTGGCCGAGAACCATCGCGACTTGGCACTCTTTAATTTGGCCATCGACAGTAAGTTGCGCGGCTGCGATCTGGTAAAAATGAAGGTCGTAGATGTCATGGCATCCGGTCAGATCAAAGAGCGCGCCTCCATTCTGCAAAGTAAGACTAGGAAACCTGTCCGTTTCGAAATCTCTGAGGGCACCCGTGCTTCACTCGAAAAGTGGATGCAAAACCCGCTGATGGTTGGATCAGAACACCTCTGGCCTGGCCGGTTTCATGAACGTCTTCATATCTCGACCCGCCAATATGCTCGGATCGTCCGTGACTGGGTGACGTCGATTGGCCTTGAGGCGAGCGCATTCGGCACGCATTCGATGCGAAGAACCAAGGTGACGCAAATCTACAAAAAGACTGGTAACCTTCGCGCCGTGCAGCTGTTGTTGGGGCATACGAAGATGGACAGCACCGTCCGATACCTCGGCGTCGAGCTTGAGGATGCTCTTGCGATTGCCGAAGCCATAGAAATCTAAAAACTTGGGCCGTCTTCACTGACGGCCCAGAGCGGTCATTCGTGACACGCGCGGCTAACGGCAGGAATGAGCCCAAATTGCATGTTTTCTGTGCCGCAGCGAAAGTCAGGTTTAAGAAAGCTGATGGGACCATCA
>NZ_SULI01000067.1 GCF_005518135.1 Shimia litoralis
CGATTGCGGGAACCTCAGCTAGTAAAGCAGACCTTGGTAGCAACCGCAGCGAAATGGCGCTTTGTCCCGCTTTGGCGACCTTCGCCAACACGATGATGAGTGACCGCTTTTGCGTCGGTGCAGCCCTCCTAACTATCACTTCTCAAAATTCCTAAAACGCGCGCATAGTCTTGGCTGACCGCTCGCGCCTGCTCAAACACCTCACGTCGCTCCTCGTCCTGGCACCGAAAGTACTGCTCGACATCGTCGATGTATGTCTCTGCGTCGCGTCTCAACAAATCAGCATACGCCCGAACATCATCGGCATTGGCGGGCATAAAGGGCGCTATCGGAGGTAAACAATTCCCTGCGACTGAGGCAGATCCCCAGCTCAAAACGGCTAAAACCGCCCATGTCTGTTTCAAAATCACCATATTAACTTGGCTCAGCCATTCCGTTGCAGTAAGTTCGTTTCAACGCATAAAGAGCGCATCAATTCAAAATGCACCTCTTGATTGCAAAATTATAATCATGTATCGATCTGGTAGTCCATGAGGGACTGCCGGGTCCATGCACAGTTCTGCAAGGCTCGTTTCAATGAATTTGATGCAAGACGCCCCCAATGTTGTTAGCGAAGAAGGGCTGCGCGCACTGCTTGCCGAGGGACACTCGGCAGATGTCGTGTGCCGCGTTACGCCCAAACGAACAAGTGCTCAGTGGTCCGGGGTATGGACCGTGCATTGCGTCTCGCCTGACGGCGAGACGCGCCGCCTGCTCGTCACTGCACGCAACAACATGGCCGCCCGAGAATTCAAGACAATCAACGGCTTATCGAGCTTCCTTGCAGGGCTGGACGTATCAATCATTTCGATCCCAATGGTCGAAGGCAAAGTCGCTTCTCACAAGCCAGGCAACGACGACTAAGTTATTTGCCGTCCTTGCTGCGCTCATCGCAGCCCCAGCTGGCGCTGAAGGTTTCGTGTGTTGAATGTCACTGAGAACTGACCCGGTATTGTCACCGAGATTTGACCCGCTCAGTCGTTATGCTT
>NZ_SULI01000068.1 GCF_005518135.1 Shimia litoralis
GCTACGACTGCTCTTGTTGCAACCGCTGGTGTTGCTGCTGCAGACGTAACCTTCGGCGGCTACGGCCGCTTCGGCATCGACTATGACGAGGCCCGCGCTGCTGGCTCAGAAACTCGCATTGAAAGCCGTTTCCGTTTGGTCGTAACTGCATCTGCAGAATCCGACAACGGTCTGTCTTTTGGCGCTCAAATCCGTTACCAGTCTAACGAAGCTGCTACCGGTTACGGCGCTTCAGCTGCTGGCTTCAACATGCCACGCTTCTGGGTATCGACAGGCGGTCTGACTGTTTCTGTTGGTAACACATTGGGTGCTCTGGAAAACATGCCTGGCATGTATGCTGGTTCGCTTGGTCTGACAGGTCTGGGTTACGCAAACGTTGTGTATAACTTCCTGGGTGACGCGTACACTTCCGGTGCTGGCGGTCGTCAAGGTCTGGACGTAATCTATGCAGCAGGCAACTGGGGCGTTCACTTGTCCTACTCACCTGACGCAGCTTCTCAAGGCGGCGCAGGCACTCTGGAGCGTACAGCTCTGGCCGTTTCCTACACAATGGGCAACTACACATTTGCTCTGGCTGGCCAAGACTCCAACTCTGCAGCTGACACTGAATTCGCATTCACAGCTGGCGGATCATGGGGCAACCTGGACGCGACTCTGCAATATGCAGATAACGGCACAGGCGGCAGCAAATACGGTATCGGTGGTCAGTACCAAGTTGGTTCTGCAACCTTCATCCGTGCCTATATCAACCATGACGAAGCTCTGGCCGGTGGCACAGGCGACGAAAACATGGGTATTGGCTTCCAGCACCGCTTCGGCGGCGGCACCTTCCTCGAAGGTGGTGTAGCTGATCTGGCTGGCCGTACACGTGCCGACCTGGGTCTGCGTTTCTCGTTCTAATTCCTGAACGATACGTACCTAATAGAGGGCAGGTCGAAAGACCTGCCCTTTTCTTTTGTT
>NZ_SULI01000069.1 GCF_005518135.1 Shimia litoralis
CATGAACATAAACCAGATGCATCTTAGCCAAGCCGCAAACCTGTCCTAAAAAGCAGGACCACTTCATCTCATCCGTTCGTTTACCCACTTCTGTAACGTAGGTATGACGAACAGTTGAACGGGAACAAGTGTCAAAGCAGCGGCACCCAATATCGGATCTTGGATGAACATGAACAACAAGACAGTGGCCAAGGTTCCACCTTGGAATACAGGTGTGCCTAGTACCTCGCCAGCAAACCCTCCGATGGGTTCGATTTCATTTGTCGACAATGGAATGACTTCTGACTTGCGCTGCCGTTCCGGTGCACCGCGCCAGGCCCGATATAGCAAAAAACGAAGCTTCAAGAGCGTTCGCTCCCCGATCTCTCCCTTTTTTATATTGATGTAGTATTTTATAACTCCATTCAGCAGCAGAGCAATGAGGAACAATACCGAAAGCAAGATAAGCAAATCGAGCTGTGTGTATTGAAAACCGAGCAAATCGACGGGAAAGTTATTGGATTGAATAGCGCCGTTCACGATACGCTTTGGCAGTTCGAGGGTCGCGTACAAAACTGGCTGTGCCAATATTCCAAGAACGATTATTACGACTTGCTCTTGCCAGCGCAGCCCTAATAAACGTCGCACAAGCAAATATTCAGCGCGGTCTTGTTTAGAGAAGAGTTTATTTTGTGCCGCACGCCGGACGACCTGAACCGAAAGTAATAAACATGCGAATAGTGTCGCAAGAGGCGCTATTACCAATACTAGGTGTAGCACCATATGCAGCCAATGCGGTGGATTTTCGACAACCTGAAAACCAATGGTTCTGTCGCAAAGTTTCGTACTGCATAAACGCGTGTAGGCGCGGGACACAGTTATCCTGCGAGGG
>NZ_SULI01000007.1 GCF_005518135.1 Shimia litoralis
TGAACATAAACCAGATGCATCTTAGCCAAGCCGCAAACCTGTCCTAAAAAGCAGGACCACTTCAATATTTTTATTCTCAATCTGAACGTAAGCGCCAAGTGGAAACTGCTGCTGAAGGGCAGCTGCAATTACATTATCGCGCCTGCGAAATCGTCATGTGGGAATCTCTTCGAGCCTTAGTATCTGCTCAGTTCTATTATGCACGAACTGATCAAGACGGATACACACAGCAAGACGCACGGCAGTCGTTTGAAAGGGCGCTGCCACATTGCCGTACTGAGGGTGGCTGGTGTTTATCAAACGATCCTGTGTTCCAACGCTATTTTCAAAAAGCCATTGAGAATAAAGAAAGCGGTTTTTTTAAACCAAACTACTTTAACAATTAACATGCTCGAGTAAGCATAAAACCTCGTGTTCAACACAGTATTCCCGCCCAATCCTCACAAAATCACCAAAAACACACTTTTACGCACACCAAAAATATGACACGCTATATCACTGTAATTGAACAGTAATCTATCGCCACCTGCATTGAAAATCCTCGTGTCGGTGGTTCGATTCCGCCCCTGGGCACCATTATTTTAAATACTGATTTGATATCAGTTATTTAGATTGCGCTTTTGTCCCACTCGAAACAACCCCATCTAAAAGTGGGACACTTTTGTCCGGTGTTTGTTCCGCAGACATGCGGCGTAGCGCACTCTCTGCCCTTGTCTTTTGACTGGCGGCACGGGTGTAGCGGGTCACTTCCTTACTGGTCCGGTGGCCCGTAATCGACATAATTTCCTGTTCTGTGCATCCTAGTTCGGCCAGGCGCGCGGCAGCGGCTTTGCGTAGGCCATGAACGGAACAGTTTGAAAGCCCAGCTTCGTCGCACCACTTGCGGAAACGATTGCCAAAGCCATTTGACGTAAACGGGCGGTTGAAGGCCGTGACCAAGAAAGCCAGGTCCCCAGTTGGAGTTTGGTCAATGATTGTCTGTAATTCCTGAATGATTGGAATTTCCAAACGGACAGGACTACGGTTTCGCCCCTTGTGCTGGGTGAAGATCAGCCAACCGTCTCGGACATGCTGTTTCCCAAAGACGACCAAATCAGCGCGTCTTTGGCCGGTGTAGAGAGCCAAGGCAAGGGCAAGCCGTGCTGGTGTCCCTATAGGGTGGGTGTCTTCAAATTTTTCAATCTCTGCTAAGCTCCACGAATGGAACCCATCGGCATTGCCTTTGAGGTATTCCACCTTGTCGGCGGGGTTGTCTTCGTGGTGATCATAGCGGAGGGCAAAACGGTAGAGTTGCCGCAGAGCCTTGACCATGCTGTTCGCGGCCTCCGGGCGATCTGCCATCTCGTCACGGCGGACGCGGATATGGCGGTGAAGCAATAGGGCAAACGGTTTGTCACCATCACCTTTATTCTGGCAAAAACGTTCCAGGATCGCGCGGCGGACTTTTTGGGTCCGTGGGTCCAATTCCTGGAACATAGCGCTTTTGAAATATTGAACGCAAAGCCACCTGATGCTGCGCGGGACAACACGGCCAGTTTGTTCAGTCTTGTTTGTTGGTGATTTTGGTTCGGCAGCGGCGGCGCGATAGTCAAGTAAGAACTCAGGCGATCCTGCTGGCCCTCTGAGGCGTGTTTTCCGCCCGTTGCGGCGATAGTATAGTCGCACGTTGCCATGCCTGTCGGTGTCTTCAACAACATACTTTAACCGAAACTTCATAGCACCCTCGAACATCTATTCGTCCCAGGGATTGTGGTCTGAATCATCGCCACCGGGCAAGGCCTCAAAGAACTTGTCGACTAATCGCACGTCCCAAACGCGCCGTCCGTCTATTTTCTTGGGCTTTGGCATCCGTCCATCCGTGACCAAACCGTCGAATTTTGACGTTCCGATCCCAATGTATTCAGCCGCTTCAACGCGGGAAAGCCCCCGACGTGTCGGTAAAGGGACGGCGTGAATGTCATGGGACGGCATAGCTTGCATCACAGTATCTCCGGCTCGTTACTGGGTGTGGGTGATCCCCGCCCGCTACGGAAGGGCGTAAGCGGGCGGGGAAATGATCAGGAGCGAAACCCGATCAGGGCGTTTCAATATCCTGGATTGCTGCAAACGATTCAGCATACCGAACCGCTATGTCCCATTCGGAATGGGCCACAAGTCGGACGTTGCCCTTTGCGGCCTCCGTCACATCATCCACGATTAGGTCGATTCCGCCCCACTGCCCGATTAGGAGCTCGGACCAAGCTCCAAAGATAAGCGCTGACAAGTCCACACCCGCGCCCTTGGTCAGGTCTGACGGCACATTCCCCGAGAACCTGGCTTTGTAACCCGCCAAGCGTAAGCCCTCGGCCGTTGCGGCCGCGTCAGGATCAAGCATCATTGTGTCTGTCCCAGAAATACGTGGGGTGGACATAAGCCAGCCTTTGACCTTGCGGTTGGACAGAAAACCCAAGGACGCTGGATCAACGTTGGCTGCTTCAACGGTGCTGACAAGCTCCATCAGCTTGGCCCAGATGACGAAATCGCCGTCCGTCCCCATCGTCACGTCCCCGATACCAGCGATATTCAGTATGCCAGTTGGTTCAGGGGCAATTCCTGTCCCAGCAATAGCCGCCTTGTCTAGGGCCACCGCAATCTGCGCGCGCAAGTCATTGGTGAGGATTTGGTCTACGGCGGGCAGACTTTGCTTGAGTTGGCGGCGTGAAATTCTCGTGTGAGCGGAAAGCTGGTGCATGGTCAGGGTCACGGCGTCAAAGCCGGGCGAGGATTCGGCCGCCTCGCTGTTTTCTGCGATCCATTCGGCGGAGCATCCGGCCGTCTGACGTGGAATGGATACGTTTTCAACCAGGCCAGGCAGGACTGTTGCGCCCAGCTCCATGACCCGGACCTGGGGTTTTAGGACTTCAACAAAGGCGTCGTGCATCTGCTGCGTGCCGATCAGTGAAGGCGCGGTCCCTGTTGTGACTAAGGCGCGCCCTGCCAATGCAGCTGTGGGGACATAGGTCCCTGAGGCGCTGCGCCCAATCTGGCCTTGCAGTTCTTGCGAAACCTCACGCTCGAAACCGGCTTGAGACCAATCATTGGTAACTTGAGCTTGAGCGACGCGAGACAGGGAGTAGGAACGTTCGGCGGCGGCGATTGCAGGCATACCCATGCGGCTGCGTGTCGTCGGCGCGTCACGTGTCCCCATGTCGTCCAGAATGGAGAACTGGAATGCGTCAACTGACAAGCCGTCCTTAATCGCGCTTTCAACATCTTCGGAAGGCATGTTGAATTTGCGGCCTAGGAGGGAGATTTCAGATGCGCGGCGGCGTTCGGAACTAACGGAACCGACAGCCAAGGTAGGCTGGTGTTCCATGGTGGTTGTGGTGGGAGTCGTCATGTTTGAACCTTTCGGAATGTGAGGGAGGGGCGCGGAAAAACCACCTGCCAGCGTCCGACCGACCCCGACCGTGGGGTCTGCCGGGACCGCGACAAGAGAGACCTCTACCGCTTCCCATTTAGTGGCGCGTAAAACGGGATACCCGTCTTGTTCGCCCGCTGGTTTCAACTCATGGACGGCGTAACCCACCGATACCGATTGCACTTCACCCGCCTTGATGCGGGATAGCATTGAGTTGCCTTCTTTCGTGTCTGCAAGCCGCACAACTGCGCGGCCCCGGCGCCCCTCGATCCGGGCGGAAACTACCGTCCCTACCATCGAGTCCACGTCACGCCGGTGATCTTTGAGGACCGGGGCCGATCCAGTGTTGAGCCGTGACAGGTCAACCTCACTTGGATCATGTCCCAGAACCTCATAGGCCGTTCCTATCGGAGTATCCCGCAGGACCGGAATTTCGCTCGAGAAGGACAGAAGGACCGTCCGGCCCTGGTCCTCCACCTTCACCTCTGCCGCGACCTGGGGGCCGAAAGCGGGCGTTTCTAAATCTGCAAATCGCTGGTGTGTCATGATCAACCGCCCTTTTTCAGAGAGGCCGCGCCCGCGTCGATGTGGGTCGCCAACTCAGCAATGGCGGCCGGGCAAAACCCAAATAGCGGCGCGGACTCATGTTCGGCAGCTGCCACAAAACGCTCTAAACGGGACACGCTATCTGTAACCACACCCCGCGCCCCGTTTGGGTCCAGTCGATACACCACCAACGCCCCAGGGCCTCTCGTCAAGGCCGCTTCGATCTTGTCCGGGGCGTCGCGTAGGAGGTCTAAGGCGTCATGTTGTTCGACACCTGCACAATGGATTTCGCGAGTCAGTACCGCCAAACAAGCCGCAACGACGTGCGGCCGACCAAGCTGGATAGTTTCGGTTGAGCCTGTGGTGTTGTTACCTTTAGTCATGTTTTGATCCTTTGCGGCGGGATTGGGCGGTGAAACGGAATAGTCAGGCCACTTTTTCGCAGGAGGTTTTGCCAATAGGGCTTGGACGGCGGTAGCGTCGCGCCATCGGATTCCGGCAAACGTCATATTTCCATTGGATTTAATTTTGCGAATGCCGTGTGCGGAAAGTCCGTCCTGCACAGTCGCGTTTCCGGTTTTCCCATCGCCTAAGGAAATTGGTTCGCCCTGCCAGTCAGCATACCAGGCGGCAAAAGCCTGGTGGAACTCCAACGTCGAGGTCCGGCCCCATGGATCGCGGACCGTATATACCGCTAAGAACGAGGTAATAGGATCGTTGGCTGCATTGTCCATTTCCATGCTGATTCCCAAAGTTGATTTGCATTCGACTTAGGAACCAGAGGGTGTGACGATTTTTTCACGTCAACATTTTTTTTGCAAGGCGCGTTCGCACCGTGTTGCAATGGGTAATAACTTTGAATTGATGTTAACTAAGAGGGTGCCCCGCAACCCGGTTGGGTCACAGACACGGACACTCCCCAAGATCAGAACATCGCGCGCTAGGGGGAGGCAAACGCGGCTGGACCGCAAATGCCCCTTAGGGCACACCAGAACGATGCAATGACCACTGGACCAGTGGATCGGCTAGAGGTGCCGAGAACCGCACCGGCCAGGACCCCGCGCCCGAATTGAGGACTGATCCCGGCCTGGTGGGGACACCCACGCCTAGCGAAATCCGGCCCGCGAACACAAAAACACGCAACGGCAACTCGAGATCAACTCAAATCGCACTCCACTGCCCGTCAAACAATAACAACCCCAACCCAAAACCCCACTTGTCCAAGAACCAAAAGCGTCCAAAGAAACGGGGCGCGAATATACCCACGTTACGCGCTGTAGGAAGGACCCAAACTACTTAGGCCGGTTGGGTGCGCGCGCCTTGGGGACAGGAGGGACGCTGGGGAGGGGGCACCCGCTGTCTTTTCAAAACATGCTGTTACAGGTGTTTTCCTCATATGCGTTATATACCCCTCCCTAACCTCCCTATAATATGTTGAGTATTGAATTTATTGAATAATAAGGCGTTCTACCTCCCCGAGGATATCCCCACCGCATCCCTAGCAAGCGGATTGGCTCCCCGAAACACTCAAAACATTTCACGATTCACCGCCAGTTCTGTTGGCCTTTCCCCTCATGATCCCTTGCATCATCCCCGAACTCCCCAGTTTGCAGGGTTTTGGAGGGGAGCGGGGAAGGTCGACGTTTCGATTATTGAACTGCCACCATGTTGGGTTTGATTCGAGCAAATGCCGTCACATTGCGGGGGGGAACGTCCTAATTGTGGCCGGGAAACCTGGTATTAATGCCTTGGAAGTGTCATAGGTTTCCAGAAATCAATCCCAATGTAGGGCCACTTCTAGGCGCTACATTCTTCGAGGAGCCGAAGTGATGCCGTTGAACGATAAGCCATTGAGCTGGGACCCACTAGAGGCGGCCGACACGGTAGACGCAAATGTCCTTGCCTCAGCCAAGAAGCGTGAAATTAAGAATATTCTGAAGTCATATGTTAGCAACTATGATCCTCTTTCGGAGTTGATCCAAAATGCGATGGATGCGGTTGAAAAAAGATGCCGGGCTGAGGAAGACGTTATTCCAAAGGTTCAAGTTAATATTGACCTTACTGACAACTCTATAGAAGTGGTTGATAATGGGTGCGGCTTTGAAGAGGCTGAGTTCAAGGCATTTCTTGCGCCAAGTATCTCTTTTAAATCTGGAGGAGAAACACGTGGCAATAAAGGTGTTGGCGTCACGTACATCGCATATGGATTTAATGACCTGACAATCCGGACGAAAAACAAACATTTTTCCTTTCAGGGTACCTTGCGAAGGGGTGTCCGTCGTCAGAGTTTTCTGGAGAACTGAGCGTTTTTGCTAACCGAGGCTCTGGTTCATCATTGGGTTCATATTAGGCGGCAGCTTTCTGGTGCTGCAAGCGGCGTTTCTGGATTGTCTGTTTCTTGATCCTCTTCCTTTCTCTGAGAATGGTTTCAGCCCTGCCAAAGTAGACATCGGCCGGTGTGACGTTGTTCAGGCTCTCGTGGTAACGTCGGTGATTGTAGTAGTCGACGAAGGCCTCGATCTGCTGTTCCAGGTCACCGGGCAGATAGTAATGCTCAAGCAGGACCCGGTTCTTCATCGTTTGATGCCAGCGCTCGATCTTGCCTTGGGTTTGTGGATGGAACGGTGCACCTCGAACGTGATCCATGCCTTTTTCTTCCAGCCAATTGGCCAGATCGCCGGCAACGTAGGATGAGCCATTGTCGCTGAGCAGGCGCGGTTTGTGCAGAACCGTGGCCTGATCACAACCCGATGCGGCCAATGCCAGGTCCAGCGTGTCTGTGACGTCGCCTGCTTTCATTGTCGTGCAAAGCTTCCATGAGATGATGTAACGGCTGTAATCGTCCAGGATGGTGCTGAGATAGAACCACCCCCATCCGATGACTTTCAGGTAGGTGAAGTCGGTCTGCCAGAGCTGGTTGATGGCCGTTGTTTTGTCTTTGAACTCTTCGGCGGCCTTAATCACCACAAAAGCCGGGCTGGCAATCAGATCCTGCTCTTTCAGCCGCCTGTACACAGTGGATTCCGACACGAAGTAACGTTTGGTGTCGGTGAACTTCACCGCCAGTTCTCGTGGCGTCAGGTCTTCGTTTTCCAGTGCGAAGTCGATGATCTGGTCTCGCATGTCGTCAGGGACACGGTTCCACACCGATCTGGGCTTTGGGGATTTGTCATGCAGAGCATCCAATCCGCCATCCAGATAAAGGTCATACCAACGATAAAACGTAGAACTGGGGATATCCAACATTTCCAGCGTCTGTTTTGCTGGCAGATGCGAGGCTTCAACCGTTCGAATGATCTCAAGCTTCTCAGAGGCTGGGTATCTCATGCCTCGTCCTCCCCATCCCCGATCATGCTTTTTTTGAGCAGCCGGTTCTCAAGGGTCAGTTCCGCCACGACCTCTTTCAGGGCTGCAGACTCAGACCGCAAATCCTTCACCTCAGGCGAAGTGGCCTGACGGGCCGTATCGCCCGCCAAACGGCGCTTCCCGGCTTCAAGAAACTCTTTCGACCAGCTGTAATACAGGCTCTCAGAGATGCCTTCCTGGCGGCACAAGGAGGCGATGCTTTCTTCGCCTCGCAGCCCTGCCAGAACAACGCGGATCTTCTCCTCGGCTGAGTAATGCCTGCGGGTTTTGCGGCGAATGCTTTTCACTACCTTGTCAGCAGCGGCTTTCGATTGTCCGGATTTCTGTCTCATCTTCACTCCATATCAGTTCCGATGAACCAGAAATCCTCCGTTACTCAAACCCTCAAATCTCTCCAACAAGCGCTGACGTCAGACAGGACCCAAAAACTCTGCCGACGCACAATAATGGTCTCAACCGAATGCGTCTTAGTTGCAACCCAGAAGTGTGCGGCCACTTTGGGCTCGAAGCCGCCTTGCGGCGGTGCGGCAGCACGGTTGCAGCGAAATCTTCTCAAACCGAACCACCTAAAGGACCGCTCCCAGCCCAAAGCAGACATGGCATTTCGACAACACGGGGCGGATGTAGTGAACGGCCCAAAGCGGACATCAACGGTATTTTGGAATCCTACGATTCAGCGCCGCCGAAGCCGATATTGTTGCATGAAAAACCTCTGTGCTCAGTTTCGTTTCATAAACAAGGAGCGTTGATTTTTCTTCTTGTAAGTCCAAGCAATAAAGCGGCTTGTCTTTTGCCCCTGCGCCATTTCGACGACTTTATAGTCAGTAACCCCAGCTCTTTTTAGAATTCGGGAGAGGGGCTGGAGGTTGTCTTTTTTCGACACCAATGATGTAAACCATAGGCACTGATCGGCGAACTCCATGCTTTGTTCAACCATGCGGGCAATAAACTTAATCTCGCCGCCGGGACACCAAAGCTCATCACTTTGCCCACCAAAATTGAGGTTTGTTGAACGCCCTTTGCCAAGGTTGGCCCATTTACGTTGAGTCCCCTTGCGCGCTTTCTCGATAGACCCATGGAAAGGTGGATTGCACATGGTGAGGTGAAAGACATCGTTAGGCTGGATCACACCGCGAAAGATGTTCTCACGCTTGCTTTGCCGCCTAAGTGTTATTGCCAATTTGTTTCGGTCACAAATTTGCTTTGCCGATTTGATCGCCCCCGCGTCGATATCGACGCCAGTGAAGTGCCAGCCGTACTCACTCTGCCCGGTAAGGGGGTAAACCAAGCTTGCACCAGTGCCGATGTCCAACGCTTTGATATGATGCCCACGTGGGATCTCTTGGTTGTTGCTTTCCGCAAGCAAGTCCGCGAGATAGTGGATGTAATCGACCCGGCCGGGAATTGGTGGGCATAAGTAACCGGCGGGAATGTCCCAAAAATCAACCTCGTAATGCGCCTTTAGCAAAGCCCGATTCAGCATACGGATCGCGTTCACGTCTTTAAAGTCAATCGTATTTTGACCGGCAGGATTACGGGTCATGAAGGCTTCTAGATCAGGCATCTGCGCCATCAAACGTTCGAAATCATACCCTTCTGAATGCTGATTGCGGGGGTGCAGCTTCGATTTTGTGGCCATGGGGACGCTTTCATTCGAGTTTTGTAGACGTCGCTCGCAAGACGGTTTTCTGCTTTTAGGCCCTGATGCACGAATAGTAAAACCGGAAGCCGGACAGGCTCCTTGCCCTCGTGACGGCTGGTCCATTCAGTTGGAGTGCCCCTTGCTGTCATCACGACCTTGGGTTTTTGGTCTCACTCGCTGCACTACGTCCCTCCATTAAGGGCGTCCATCAAGGTCTCTGACCGGACGTTGGTGCGCGACGCAGCGCAAGTCTGGTTTGAAATGCATTTCCACGCATTATCGGTTTCACGATATCGCCCCTTTCCGTTACGGTCCCTTATTGCTTCGAGCAATAGACACCGTTGTTTGAGCTGTTTGTTTCTGTACCTGCTATCGATAGATGCTGAATTTGTCTCTCGTCTGTCGTAGGATGTTGCTGACAGCAAAAAAATTGCGATGGACCAAGTAGGCAAACAGGAATTCACAATGGCTAATTTCGCAACCCATCAGATTTACCGCGCCGTTTTTCTTGGCTGCGCTCTTTCCCTCGCTCATCAAGCCATGTCCCAAGAATTGGGTGATCTGGGGTCTCAGCCGACTGAGGAAATCGAGTACTCACCTTACATAAATGACGATTTTCCAAATCAGGTCTTTTTTGGTGACACACATTTACACACTGCTTACTCGGCCGATGCCGGTCTGGTTGGGGCAATTCTGACCCCAGATGACGCCTACAAGTTTGCCAAAGGCGAAGAAATCACCTCGTCCAATGGAATTCCTGCGCGTTTGCAGCAGCCACTAGATTGGTTGGTGGTGACGGACCATGCCGAAAACCTTGGCCTGCCAATTGCGCTTGAAGAAGATAGCCCCGCTCTGCTGGAGAATGAGTGGGGGCGCAAGATCAGCGAAATTTATGCACCGCGTACAGATGAATCTCGGGCCTTGTCATATGATACTTGGATGCAAGACGCGCTTAACATCGTCACCGACCCGCTTGCCGGAACTGGTTTCAGCGAGGCCATGTGGCCGCGCGTAACGGCTGCTGCTGAACAGCACAATCAGCCCGGCGCATTTACCGCGTTGATCGGCTATGAATGGACGTCTGGACCAAACGGCAACAACTTGCATCGGAACATCATATTCCGGGACGGTAAAGCACTGGCAGACCAAATTGTTCCATTTAGTGCCTATGATTCCGAAGACCCCGAAAAGCTTTGGGACTGGCTTGAAAACTACGAAAGTTTGACTGGAGGGCAGGTGCTGGCAATCCCGCACAATGGTAACCTGTCAAACGGACTGATGTTTGATGATACGACCCTCTCCGGCGAGCCGATTGATCGCGACTATGCGTTGCGCCGTCAACGGTGGGAACCGATCTATGAGATTACCCAGATCAAAGGGGATGGAGAAGCACACCCCCTGTTGTCGCCACAGGATGATTTTGCGGACTATGGAACTTGGGACAAAGGCAGCTTTGGACCAGAACCCAAGACAAACGATATGTTGCCAAAAGAGTATGCCCGAAGCGCATGGAAGCGCGGCATGGCCTATGAAGATGATCTTGGGGTGAACCCGTTCAAATTTGGCGTGGTTGGGTCTACGGATTCTCATACGGGTCTGTCTACAGCGCAGGAAAGCAACTTCTTCGGCAAGGTGTCGCTTGTTGAACCTTCGGCCAATCCGCATCGCTTTGAAGAGCGTATCACAGGGCGTTTTACCCCCGATGATCCATCTGATGACTTGACGCATGCAGACGGGCTTGCGGCAGGGCTTGCCGCAGTCTGGGCACGTGAAAACACACGCGAGGCGATTTGGGACGCGCTCATGCGCAAAGAAGTCTTTGCAACAACCGGCACACGTATGCGCGTCCGCGTTTTCGCAGGGTTCGGTTTTGACAGAGATGACCTTACCCGTTCCGATTTTGCCAAATTTGGCTATGCAAACGGAGTGCCTATGGGTGGCGATTTGATCGCTGATGACCAAACACCCGCGCCGAAACTTCTGGTTCGTGCGATGCGTGATCCAAATGGGGCCAATCTTGATCGTGTTCAGATTGTTAAGGGGTGGCTCACAAAGGCTGGCGATCTGAACGAACAGGTTTTCGACGTCGCATGGTCAGATGACCGTGTTGTTGGGGATGACAACAAGCTGCCGCTGGTTGGCAATACCGTTGATGTTGAAACCGCAACGTACCGCAACTCAATAGGGTCCCCATTTCTCGAGGCTTTTTGGGAAGATCTCGATTTTGATCCAAGCCAACGCGCGTTTTACTATGTCCGTGTTCTGGAAATCCCGACGCCGCGCTGGACCACATTTGATGCTTTGGTGTTTGGCGTGGATCGACCTTCTCATCTTGAACCGTGGCAACAAGAAAGAGCCTATTCATCGCCAATTTGGGTCACACCAATGTAACGTTCCGAATGACGCGCTGACACCTTTGCCCCTGTTTTTGGGAGGCGCTGAGCCCGCAAAGCAGCCTTTGGCGCCTCCCGCAGCGAACGTCTTCTATCCGCCCTTCGTCTCACAAAGCTGGTAATGGGATAACGTTCGAGTTTGAATTTGTTTTGATCGCCACACGCCGACCAAAAAAACTGTTAGAAATAAGGCTTCTTAGTCCGATACTGACAATATCGAACAAACACGGACGCTATGTCCGAGTTTAGTAGTGCCAGCTTTGGCAAAGTGCCCCTCGCCGCCTTACGCCTGCGCGGCGCATTTCTTTTGTTTCCTCGGCGTTAGCGTTTGTCATGTTCTTGTCCGAGTTATGCAAGTAAATGCGTGCCAAATGTTAGGAACACTCGCCCAAACTGCCCCCAACTTGCAATTGATATTTAGCCCCCCGCCGACTAGAGGTACATTAAGCATTCAGTTTCAACAACTTGCATGAACTCGGACGCCTTGACCTATTGCTGCCAATGTTAGCCCCTCTAAAGCTGTTTCGGCGGGGTTAAAACAGCTCTGGCACGAGCGCCTAAATGCAATCTGCGCATTCGGGCAAACGGACTGTGTTGATTCAGATAACCGCAAGTGCCCCATTTTGAAGGTCGCCACTTTGAACTGATGTTGTGGTTCAGTTTGAGGGTTTAGTAAGCGTAGCCTTCAGATTGGGCCGCTTTTACATTTTGAGAAGCGCTAGGTGAAAGTACTTCTTGTTTTGCCACCACGGCATATCCAAGCTGCCGCAGTGAAGGTTGGACCTGATCACCAGCCCGGCGTTCATCGTGCTGAAAGCTGCAAACGAGTTCGAGCACAAGACAACGGCGATCAACCAGCTGTGGCAGACCGACTTTACCTATCTCAAGGTTCTGGGGTGGGGCTGGTTCTACCTCAGCACGATTCTGGACGACTACAGCCGCTACATCATCTCGTGGAAGCTCTGCACGACCATGCGGGCTGAGGATGTGACAGACACCCTCGATCTGGCCTTGCAGGCATCTGGCTGTGATCAGGTTCATGTCGTCCACAAGCCAAGACTGCTCAGTGACAACGGCTCAAGTTATGTCTCTGCCGACTTGGCTGAATGGTTACAGGACAAAGGTATGAAACACAGTCGTGGTGCGCCGTACCATCCACAAACCCAAGGCAAGATCCCTCTCGTGACATTGCTGCGCAATGCACTGCCGGGCAGTGGAACGATGGCATCAAACCCTGAAGAACCGCATTCTGCTGGAAAAATACTTCCTGCCGGGAGATCTCAAAACTCAGATCGAAGCGTTCGTCAATCACTACAACCATCAGCGCTATCACGAGAGCCTGAAGAACGTCACGCCAGCCGATGTCTACTTCGGTCGGGACAAAGCCATTCTGCAACAACGGGAGAGGATCAAACAAAAGACGCTCGAAGCGCGACGCTTGCATCACAGCCAACGCGCCGCATAATCACACCAACCAGATGAGCCGAACACTCTCTTAGTTTACGCCGCTCTTGGTTCCAAAAACTCTGACGACGGACAATCAATTAAGGGTTTTCGAAGCTTCGGTAGAACAAACCGGATTCAAAAAATAACGAACCCAACGACGATGGTTCAACAAAATGAATGTAAAAACCAATGATATAATTCTGTGAGGGAATAAATGGCGCTCTGGGGAGGATTCGAACCCCCGACCCCCTGATTCGTAGTCAGGTACTCTATCCAGCTGAGCTACCAGAGCGCGTTTGAGTGGGATTTAGACCGAGTTCAGAGGGTGCGCAAGTGCTAAATCCCGAAAAAATCAAATATCTGCAACATCCCCTTTGGGAAGGCATATTTCAAAGGTGGTTCCGGTCTCTCCAGTGCCCACCAAGCTGAGGCTCCCGCCATGCCCACGGATCAGTTCCGAGGAAATTGCCAACCCCAAACCAGAGCCACCTTTGCGAATCCCACCTTGGAAAGGTTGGAAAAGATGTTCTTGCGCTTTAGACGGCAGCCCTGGTCCAGTATCTGCAACTTGAATGTACCATGCAGAGGTATCCTCATGAGCAGCCACAGAAATTTCTGCCCGCTCCCCGCGTGCCACGATCACCTGCCGCGCATTTCTAACCAAATTCGAAATCACGCGAAACAGCTGTTCGGGGTCAGCCCGCAAGGATAGACCCGCCGGAATATCTTCGGACAGGCTGAGATCAAAATCGCCAATCGCAAGGCGTTCCCCATCGAACACATCATCCACCACGTCGATCAACGACACATGGGTCAACTTGGGCGGCGGTTCTTCTGCTTTGCCAAAGGCCAATGTGCTCTCGCACAGATTGACCGCGCGCGTGATCGAGTTGACCAACTTTGGCGCCATCCGCTTGACGGTCGGATCTTCACTCATCTCGATGCGGTCGGTAAACAGTTGCGACGTCGTCAAGATATTGCGCAGATCGTGGCTGACTTTGGCCACCGCCCCGCCCAACTGCGCCAAGCGTTCTTTTTGCTTCAGGGATGCCGTCAACTCGATTTGCAGAGACTGCAGGGCCTCCTCGGCCTCTCGCAACTCAACAACACCGGCAGAGGGCTGAATAATCCGGCGCGCATCTTCGGGGGCCGCCGCATAAGACTGCATATACCCCACGACTCCCTTGATCGGACGTACCAACGTTGCGCGTACTGCAAGAAACAACAGAAAGGCCGTAATCACCGAGATCACTGCAGACAGCACAAGAATATTCAGGCCGTAATCAATCATGGCCATACGCAACCCCGAGGTTTGCATGGTGACCTCGATCAACAGTCCAGCCTCGCGAACGGGCGCGCCAATGACCCGAATGACCCGCTCTTCGCGATCGAACAGACGCATCATGGCATCTTTTATCAACTCGGTCGCCGCGGGTGCACGCAGATCAAATGTCTCATCAATCGGACGCGGCATGGGTGAAGACAGCATCAATTGCCGAACCTCGTCGCGCCGCAAAACCACGTTAAAGACCTCGGCGTTGCGCAACAGTTCGGCCTCGAGATCTGCATCAATCATGTCATCGGCCAACAAGGCGAGCGATGCGATTTGGGCACGTTCCAGTCGAGACAACAGGTAATCTTCGCGAAACCGCGCCACGGACGGCACAAAAATCAATATCTCTGCCAGCATCACAAAGATGGTGGTCAGAATCAGGAAACGGCCTGAAAGCGTATTGAGCATATTAATCCTGTGTCATTCGACTATGGGCCATAATCAGGGCAACCATCGCTGGGTAAAGGCCACCACACGTTTCACCATAGGGTTCTCGAACAGTTTTGGCGAGAAATAGGCCCCGGCAACCCGTTTGTTGATCTCGCCGACTGTCGGATACGGCGAGACCATCGCCGCAACCGCCGACATCTTGAGCTTGTTCGCAATCACCAAGGCCCATAGGTTAATCAGCTCACCCGCCTGTGGTCCGGCAATGGATACCCCGACGGGGCGCCCCTTGACGACCATGACCTTGATCAAGCCCTTCGCCTGTCGCTGGGCAAGCAGGCGGTCATTATGGTGGAAATCAAACCGGACCACATCAAGCTTGGCACCATAAAGCTTGCGCGCGTCCGCCTCGGTCGGGCCGATCTGGGCCAACTCGGGATTCGTATAGGTCGCATAGGGAATGTGATCGACGCGTTGCTTGGCGGGTAACCCAAACAGAGCAGACCGAATGATAACCCCCGCATGATACCCTGCGACATGGGTGAATTGTGCACCCCCTGCCACGTCTCCAATTGCATACACCTTGCGATTGGTGGTTTTCAGGCTTTCATCGACCTGAATACCGGCGCGATGTGTTTGAATACCGGCGACCTCAAGGTTCAAACGATCAATGTTGGGCTTGCGCCCGACGGCCATCAAAAGATGTGAGCCGCGAAAGATACGCCCGTCTTTTGTCTCGACTTCGATTGCACCTGCATGCCCCCGTATTTCGGCAGCCAGTGCATCTTCTTCGATCTGAATACCTTCTGATCGCAGTGCGGTTAGGACAATCTCGGCCATTTCCGGATCATCGCGACCCAAGGCCTTATCCCCTTCAATCACCGTGACTTGACTGCCTAGGCGTCGATGGGCCTGTGCCATTTCCATGCCAATGGGCCCACCGCCGATCACCAACAAGTGCTCGGGTTGCGCGCGCAGGTCAAAAAGGGTTTCGTTGGTCAGATACGGGACCGTCTCAAGGCCGGGAATTGGGGGCACCATCGGTGACGACCCCGTCGCGATAACGATGCGCCGCGCAGTGATCCGCGTGTCACCGGCCTGAACCTCGGTAGGTGACACAAAACTGCCGAACTCAGAAATCACATGTACGCCCATGCTCTCGAACCGTTCAATTGAATCATTTGGTTCAATTTGCGCAATCACATCCGCCACATGATCTTTGGCAGCGGCATAATCGACGCGGGGCACCACATTCGAGACGCCAAAGTCTGCGCCATGCGCCTGCAGGTGGGCCACATTACCACTTGCGATCAACGCTTTGGACGGAACACATCCGTAATTCAGGCAATCGCCGCCCATCTTGTGCCCTTCCAGAAGAACAACATCCGCGCCCATTTGCACCGCGCCTGCAGCAACGGACAGGCCACCTGATCCGGCCCCGATGACAAGCAAGTCGGTTTTCATATGTGTCGTCATAGTGTTTTGCCCCCGCGGATCGCCTTGATCACAATGGGCAATGCTGCCAGTGCGCACAGCCCGAGAATCGGCAGGATAATTTGTGGTTCGAAGATCACGCCAAGGTTCGGCGTCTCGCCACGTTCAAAGACCCCGCCCAGACCGGCACCAACCGACGTATAGACGACAGCGCCAGGGATGATTCCCAAGAACGTCGACACAACAAACCGACCGAGCGGAACCCCCACAAGCGCAGGGACAAGATTCGCGACAAAAAACGGCACCAGCGGAACCAACCGGATCAGAAACAACATCGACCACTGATTGTCGTCGATTCCCTCTTTGATCTTTTTCACACGTCCGTCGGCCGCATCCATGCGTGCAGAAAGGCGTTCGCCAAAACCCCATGTCGCCGCAAGAAAAATCAGGGTCGCACCCAAAGTGGCCGATGTAATGTTGATCAATGATCCCGCAAACGTGCCGAACAAGAACCCCCCAGTGAGCGACGCGGCAAGCGCCCCAGGTAAGGAAAACGCCACAATTGCTGTGTATATTCCCATGAATACCAGCACCGTAATCCCGTAATGCGCGTCGCGATAAGCCAGCAGCGCCTCGCGATTGTCTCGCAGGGCCTGATAGCTCAAGATATCGCCCAATGTCGCAGCGCCAATCCCCGCAATCACAATAATCGCCAAAAAGGGTAAAATGCGCCCTCGTCCGCTTTTGCTTTGATATGTCATATCGCTCATGATTGGCCCGTGCTAATTATTCCGAACCAACATGCGGCAGTATTTGGGTAAACAACAGTCCGATCACGGTTGGTTGATGACGGCGGGCGCTCTCGTGATGAACAAGGCCCCTTTCAAGCCGAAATGAAACAAACCTTGGCGCCGACTGGCGAATTTGTTGCAAAACCGTCATCGGGTGTTTGACTTATCCGAAAGCCCCCCCTATAGGACGAACTTCGAATAGCACATGGGCCAGCGAATCTGTCGCAAGGCGCCCGACAGAATGGAGACGGAGCGATGAAACGCACCTACCAACCCTCGAACCTGGTCCGCAAACGGCGCCACGGTTTTCGCGCACGTATGGCGACCAAAGCTGGTCGTAAGATCCTGAACGCACGTCGTGCACAGGGTCGCAAATCGCTGAGCGCATAAAGCACTCAGTCGCATTTGACGGATATGACACCGCCGGAGGCCCCAATAGATGGCAACACCAGCCATCGGGATACGCCACCGGCGGTTTCCGTTCGTCTGGACATCCTCAAAGTCAGAGCTGACTTTGTCGCCGCATCCCGTGCGCGCCGCCAAGCCAGCAAAGGGATGATGGTGCAGGCCCGCAAACGCCGCCCTGACGAATCTGTCCCCAGCGACGCAATACGCGTCGGGTTCACCTGTACCAAAAAAGTAGGCAATGCAGTTGCACGCAACCGCGCCAAGCGACGTCTACGCGAAGTCGCACGGTTGATCCTGCCGACATTGGGACGACCGGGATGGGATTACGTTCTGGTTGGCCGCTTTCAGGTAACGGATCTGCGACCCTTTGAAGATCTTAAGGGTGACCTTAAGTATGCACTTAAGAAATTGCATACGGACGGATCATGAACCTTTTGGCGCACATCGTTGCCCTGCCCGTGCGAGCATATCGTTTGATATTCTCGCCTTGGGTCGGCTTTAATTGCCGATATCAACCAACATGCAGCGCCTACGCGCTTGAAGCTTTGGAAAAGCATGGCGCTTTAAAAGGCAGTTTTTTGACGATCAAACGCATCGGTCGCTGCCATCCTTTGGGCGGAGACGGGTATGATCCCGTTCCAGACGCCAAGGACGACAGATCTTCCCACGATCAATAAATCAACCAAGAGGCGAAAATCCACCGATCAAGATGATCGACTGCTGGACCCGTCGCCGCGCCTCGCCTAGTGTTTAGGCTCAATTAGTAACAATTACGGATTCAGATTTATGAAGCTTGCAAAAATCATGGGAACCGCCCTGCTTGGCACTGTTATCGCGACAGGTGCCCTTGCACAAAAATTCGAACATTTTGGCTCCGTCGAAGGTTGGAATGTATTTGTCGACCACGAAAAAAAATCATGCCTGATCGAAGCCAAGGATGACCTGAGCAACGTCGTGCAGATGGGGCTGACCGACGATCGTTCTGTGGCCTATATCGGTGTATTCACCAAGGCGGAAACAGATATCAAAAAGGGCCAAAAAGAAGGTGTAGCCATTCTGATTGGAGACAATCTTTACACGGGCGAAGCCACTGGCATGCGCGGCAACATCACCGAAGGCTATTCCGGAGGCTACGTTTTGACGGATGACCCGCAGGTCGCCGAGGACATCGCGAAACAATACACAATGGCTGTGTTCCCTGAAAAATCTTATGGGTTCATCGTGGACCTAAAAGGCACCTATAAGGCGCTTGAGATGGCGCGTGAGTGTAACGCAAAACAAATGTAAGCGTGTCACATACGATGCATCGCGAAAGGGTTTATGGCCTTTTCGCGAACATTTGGCCAAGCAATCATTTTTCGCAACTTAGCGATCTCTTGCCCGATCATCGAATTTCGCCTAAAGGCGACCCATGCTTGATGATCTAGATGATATCCACCCGCTGTTTCATGGCGCCCCGTCTTCCGCAAATTTCAAAAAATTGCGCAAGCGCATCGTCCGCCATACCCGCGAAGCCATTGAACAATACGGAATGATCGAACCCGGCGCGCGGTGGCTTGTATGCATGTCTGGCGGCAAAGATTCTTACACCTTGCTCGCGGTTCTCCATGAACTCAAGTGGCGCGGCCTTTTGCCCGTGGAAATCTTGGCTTGCAATCTCGACCAAGGTCAGCCCGGCTTTCCTGCGACAGTTCTGCCCGAATTCCTGGAACGTATGGGCGTAGAGCATCGCATTGAATACCAAGACACGTATTCGATTGTGATGGACAAAGTCCCCGAGGGCCGCACCTTTTGCGCCTTATGTTCACGATTGCGGCGCGGCAACCTCTATCGCATCGCCCGCGAAGAAGGGTGTTCTGCAGTCGTGCTGGGGCATCACCGCGACGACATCCTTGAGACCTTTTTTATGAACCTGTTTCACGGTGGGCGTCTTGCGACCATGCCACCAAAGTTGGTGAACGAAGAGGCAGATCTATTCGTGTATCGCCCGTTGGCGCATGTCGCTGAAGCGGATTGCGAAAAGTTTGCGCAGGCTATGAACTATCCAATCATACCCTGCGATTTGTGCGGGTCACAGGATGGTTTGCAGCGCCAGCAAGTCAAACAAATACTGGACACGTGGGAGACCAATTCTCCGGGGCGCCGCCAAGTTATGTTTCGCGCGTTGATGAATGCACGCCCGTCACATTTGCTGGATCCCAAATTGTTTGATTTTGCCGGCCTTGAGCGCGGGTCTGTCAAATTTGAACAAATTGAGAGCGACATTCCAAAGCTACGTTAAGGCCCTGAACAACACCCGCCCCTAGAGTCAGGCAGAATCGCTGCTTCTAGGAAAACGGATTTCATGTTGCTTCGAAACGGGCTCGGTACGACAAAACTTCGCATGACCCCTGCGATCGAACAATCGCTCAATCGCGCCGTGCCGGTCTTGGCCGCTGCGTTGATTTTGCTGGTCTATGTCGTCGGTGGTGAAGGATGGTTACTTGGTGTGTCGATGCTATTGCCATCAAGCATTTTGCTGTTCAAGCGATACGCACATTTGGCGCGATATGTGCGCGACCCTCATCAAGGGTTTCTCAGAGTTCTTACCGAAGACGCATTTCACAGCACCCTGACGACAATGTTGCGCGACGCCACTCAAACTGGGCGCAAGAGCGCATATTTTCTGCTTAATATCGATGATCTCGATGCCATTCGAAAACGATTTGGCTCCAACATTTCCGAAGATGTCGCCAGATGTTGCGCGCGTCGTTTGTGTGATGCCCTTAGAGAAGATGATGCGATCTCTCAAATCGAAGATGGAAAATTTGCGATCGCACTTGCGCCGGCACATCATCTCACGACAGAGTCCTGCATTCAGATGGCCGCGCGCATCCAGTCAGCGCTTGAAGAACCCGTCTTACTCTCGCGTGCATCGATCTTTGTGTCTTGTGCGGTAGGATTTGCGACCTCACACTCATCTATTGGATCGTCAGCAGAGGCCTTGCGAAACGCGGCCCAGATTGCCATGGCCGAGGCGCTGCGCGCGAGCCCCTCTGCGATCAGAGCCTACTCGAATGAACTAAAGCAAAAATCAGTATCCCGTCGCAAGGCAGAGAACGAAGCAAGTCACGCACTTGAGCGCGGCGAGATCAAAGCATGGTTTCAACCGCAAATTTCCACAGACACTGGCCGACTGAGTGGCCTTGAAGCGCTTGCGCGCTGGGAACACCCGACCCGAGGCCTTCTTCCCCCAAGCGAATTTCTTCCGATATTTGAACGCACGGGCCAGATGGAAGCGCTTGCCAAGCAAATGTTGGACCAATCTCTGCGCGCGCTTCAGGTTTGGGACAGCTCGGGCGTCTCAATTCCTCAAATTGGCGTAAACTTTTCCGCCGACGAACTGCGCAACCCTAGTTTACCGGAAATGGTCAAATGGGAACTGGATCGATTTGATCTCGCCCCATCTCGACTCGCGATTGAAATTATTGAAAATGTGATCGCAGGCTCGCCAGACGATATCGTTGCACGGAATGTGACCGCGCTCTGCAAACTGGGCTGTCCCATTGACCTAGACGACTTTGGCACGGGGCACGCGTCCATTTCTTCAATTCGACATTTGCCCATTACACGCCTGAAAATTGACCGTTCTTTTGTCACACAGTGTGACCAAGACAGTGACCAAAGACGCATGATCGCAGCGATTCTCACGATGGCGGAGCGCCTTGGCCTAGATACACTGGCCGAAGGCGTAGAGACCGCAGGTGAACACGCAATCTTGTCCCAGCTCGGATGTTCGCACGTCCAAGGCTTTGGAATCTCCCGACCGCTTGCCCCGACGTCGGTCATTACGTGGCTTCACAAACACAATGCGAAATTGCAAACCGCGCCCCAAATTGGAAAAAAGGCGCAATAGAGCAGCGCGAAACGGACCCATAACCGCTTGAGAGCCGGAATCCTCTTGACCTTTGGGCTACACCTCTGTTGAACCACCTCAACGTTTAAAAGACAGGTGGCCCAAGGCAATGGACGATCAGAATAAGAACCTAATTCTCGCGACTGTGCTCAGCTTTGTCGTGATCCTTGTATGGTTTGTCTTGTTTCCTCCTCCCGAACAGGTCGAGGATCCGAATGCGCCAGCCGTTGCAGCGGCGCCTGTAACTGTCGAAGGCGGCGTCCCTGCATTGGCACCAACCACCGAAGCAGCCGCAGCCACTGAGACAGACATCGTCGAAACCACCAATGCACCGCGTGTCGATATCTCGACCGCACGCCTAAGCGGGTCCATCTCGCTTCTGGGTGGCCGCATCGACGACCTAAAACTTAACGACTATCGCGAGACATTGGACGAAGGCGCCGCTACGGTGACTTTGATGTCACCAAAAGGCGAGCCTCACGCATATTACGCACTTTATGGCTGGGCCCCTGGTGCGGGACTGGATTACGATACTGTCCCAGGTGCCAACACCGAATGGAGCGTTGAGCGCGGCCAAGCATTGACCGAAACCTCTCCGATCACACTTGTATGGGATAACGGATCAGGGCTCGTGTTCCGCCGCACGATTTCGGTGGACGAAAACTATATGTTTACCGTCGATCAAACCGTTGAAAACACCGGCGCTGGCACTGTGTCACTCGCCCCCTACGGTATTCTGTCCCGATATGGCCAACCCGCAGACCTTAAGAACTTCTTTGTGTTGCATGAAGGTGTTGTCGGTATGGCGGATGGCGAGCTTTCTGAAATTGACTACGACGATGTGACGGACCTGCCATACGACCAACGGGAAGGCGCACGCGCCGAAACCACAGCCGTTACGCAAGATGGCTGGATCGGGTTCACCGACCACTACTGGATGGCGACGTTAATTCCCTCGCAAGGCACTCCATTCCAAGCCGCCGTTCGATATGACGAACGCGCCGATACGTACCACACGCGCGCCCTGATGCCGACCGTAACAGTGGCAGCAGGCGAAACGACAACCGTTTCGAGCGAGTTGTTTGCAGGTGCCAAAGAATGGGCGACCATCAAACAGTATGAAGAAAACGACGGCGTCAAAGGCTTTTTGGATTCGATCGATTGGGGTTGGTTCTTTTTCCTGACCAAGCCAATGTTCGCCGTTTTGCACTGGCTGAATGGCCATATTGGCAACATGGGCTGGTCAATCATCGCCCTCACAGTTCTGATCAAGGCGATTGTGTTCCCACTGGCGTATAAATCTTATGCCTCCATGGCGAAGATGAAAGAGCTTCAGCCACAAATGGAAAAGCTGAAAGAAGCCGCTGGTGGTGATCGCCAGAAGGTTCAGCAATCTATGATGGAGCTGTACAAAAAGGAAAAGGTAAACCCTGCCTCGGGCTGTTTGCCGATCCTGATTCAGATTCCGATCTTCTTCTCGCTCTACAAAGTTATTTTTGTCACGCTCGAACTGCGCCATGCGCCTTGGGCTGGTTGGATCACCGACCTTTCCGCCCCAGATCCCTCTTCGATCTTGAACCTCTTTGGTCTATTGCCCTTTGCGACGCCAGAACCCGGTTCGATCTTCTTCATTCTAAGCCTTGGCGTCTTGCCCATTCTATTGGGTATCTCGATGTGGCTGCAACAAAAACTGAATCCAGCGCCCACAGACGCAACGCAAGCGATGATTTTCGCTTGGATGCCTTGGGTGTTCATGTTCATGCTCGGCAGCTTTGCGTCAGGTCTGGTTCTGTACTGGATTACCAACAACGTCATCACGTTTACCCAGCAGTATTTGATCATGCGTAGCCATGGATACAAACCCGATGTTTTCGGAAACATCAAACGAGGCTTTAAGCGCAAAGCCCAGTCGGGCGAGTGATGACTGCGCGGATCGCTGCTCTGTGGCGGCATCCCATCAAGAGCCATGGTCGCGAAGCGCTTTCACGCGCTTCGCTGACACAAGGACAGACCATGCCGTGGGATCGGCGTTGGGCCGTCGCACATGAGATGGCGAACGTAGATGGCGCAACGTGGGCTCCTTGCAATAACTTTTCTCGTGGCGCCAAAGCACCGGGTTTGATGGCCATCACGGCCACATCAAACGAGGCCGCTGGCACCCTAGAACTGTCACACCCCGATTTGGGTCAACTTCGATTTGACCCTGACACCGAAAACGCAAAGTTCTTGGCGTGGGTAAATCCAATTATGCCCCAAAACCGGGCGCAGTCGGCACAGATTGTCCGGGCTGAGACATGCGGAATGACGGATACAGATTTCCCCTCTGTCAGCTTGTTAAATTTGGCGTCGAACAACGCACTTTCCGAAGTGATGGACACAAACCTGTCGATGGATCGTTGGCGCGGCAACATCCACATTCAGGGTCTCTCTGCTTGGGCCGAGAATGACTGGATCGGCAAAACATTGAAAATTGGGACAGCCGAACTTGCCATTCGCGAGCAGATCACGCGCTGTCTTGCGACAACAGCAAACCCTGAAACTGGTATACGCGATGCCGACACGCTCAAGGCGCTCAAGTCTTCCTTTGGGCATCAAGAGTTTGGCGTCTATGCTGTGGTGACATGCTCTGGCGACATTGCTGTCGGCGATACAATCGAGGTGCTCTAATGCAACTACCCTTCCCGCTGGTTGAAGAGCCGGATGAATTCACGTCTGAAAAAGGCCGCAAGCTTTTTGCAGGCAACAACAGCGATTTCCTCAAGGGGGTCGTTGCCATGGATGGGCTGCCCCCCTCGGATCGCATCGAAGTTTGTTTTGCCGGACGCTCCAATGTTGGGAAATCCAGCCTGATCAATGCCCTGACTGGGCGAACACGTTTGGCGCGGGCATCAAACACCCCCGGCCGGACGCAAGAGATCAACTTTTTCACACTGGCCGACAGCCATTATCTGGTCGATTTGCCCGGATATGGTTTTGCAAACGCCCCCCTGCCGGTCATCGAGAAATGGCAAAAGCTGCTCAAGCAATATCTCTCGGGGCGCGCAAGCTTGCGTCGTGCGTTTGTGTTGATTGATACCCGTCATGGTGTCAAATCCGTTGACGAAGAAATCATGTCCCTGCTCGACAGCTCGGCCGTGACATTTCAGGTGGTGCTGACCAAGGCAGACAAGGTCAAAGTGTCTGACCGCGAAAAGGTGCTTGAGCAAGTGCGCAAGGCATTGTCCAAACATCCCGCTGCCTATCCTGAAATCGTACTTACCAGCAGCGAAAAGGGTGATGGCATCGCGACATTGCGCTCTATTGTGGCAACACTTGACTAGCGGCGCATGTCACACCACCCGCACATCCGCGCCCGACGCGGGTAATATCTGCAGCTGACCGGCAATTTTGACCTATTGGCAGCTCTCCTCCAAGCGTCTAACAACAGACCCCAAGAGGATTTCAAGATGAAGAAGCAAGACATGAATCGCGATTGGATCGCTACCGCACGTACCCTGTCCCAAGCATTGCCGTATCTGCAACGCTATACTGGGGCGATCGTCGTTATCAAACTTGGCGGACACGCCATGGGCAGCGACGAAGCCATGGATGATTTTGCGCGCGATGTCGTATTGATGCGCCAAGTTGGCGTCAATCCGGTCGTTGTTCACGGTGGTGGCCCGATGATCAATGCAATGCTCGACAAACTCGACATTCAGTCGGAGTTTGTGAATGGCAAACGTGTCACTGATGCCGCAACCGTCGAAGTCGTCGAAATGGTTCTGTCCGGCGTGGTCAACAAACGTATTGTCCAAGCCATCAACCGCCAAGGTGGCAAAGCTGTGGGACTTTCTGGCAAAGACGCAAACCTGATGGTGTGCGAACAAACCAACCCGGACCTCGGGTTCGTAGGCACACCTTCGGAAATGAACCCAGACGTGCTTCATGATCTGTTCGCCAATGACACGATCCCCGTCATTGCGCCACTTGGGGCAGGCAAAGATGGCGAAACATTCAATGTGAATGGCGATAACGCCGCCGGCGCGATCGCAGCGGCTCTCAAGGCTGATCGTTTGCTGCTGTTGACCGATGTGGCCGGCGTCAAAGGGACCTCTGGGGATGTGATGACCGAGCTCAAGGCGCAGCAAATTCGCGACCTCACAGCAAGCGGTGTAATTGCTGGCGGCATGATCCCCAAAACCGAAACTGCGCTGAACGCCATTGATGGCGGTGTCCGAGCGGTTGTCATTCTGGATGGCCGCGCCCCGAATGCCTGTTTGCTTGAGCTGTTTACAGAACATGGCGCCGGATCGCTGATCCGCGCGGATTAGGCAAGAAAAGCCTTATAATATTCTTGGAATAGAATATTATAAGGCTGACGCTTCTTAACCAAGGCCATGTGATGCAGAACGAAGTCCTCATCCGACTGGGTGTGTTTGCCGGGCTGTTCGCAATTTTTGCGATCGCTGAAACACTGGCACCACGCAAACAACGCACCCAACCTCGTCGATCGCGCTGGGTGACAAACTGGGCGTTGACCATTGTGAATACGCTCACAATGCGCGTCATGGCTTTTGCATTGCCCTTGCTTGCCGTTGGGGCTGCGATTGATGCAAATGCGCTTGGCTGGGGGCTCTTCAATCTTACCGACTGGCCGTTTGTGATCGAAGTGATCTTGGCTGTACTTGTGTTTGATTTTGCCATATGGGCGCAGCACCTCATTACCCATAAGGTGCCTCTATTGTGGCGACTACATCGCGTCCACCATGCTGACCGCGATATTGACGTCACCACCGCCATCCGGTTTCATCCGTTAGAGATAGCATTGTCTATGCTTCTCAAGATCGGGTTGGTCTATATATTGGGGCCTTCGGCATTGGCCATCATACTGTTCGAGATTGTTCTGAATGGAACAGCGATGTTCAATCACGCCAACATGCGATTGCCCTTGGGCGTTGATCGCGTGGTGCGGCTCGTGTTGGTGACGCCTGACATGCACCGCGTACACCATTCAGTGCATCGTCACGAACATGACAGCAACTATGGGTTTTCGCTCTCGATCTGGGACAGGATGTTTGGCACCTATATCGCTCAACCTGCTGACGGTCACGACGCCATGAAGATCGGTCTTGTCTGGCAAGACGACAAACCCTCACGCCTCGGCTGGAGTCTATGGCTCCCGTTTCGACGAAAATAATGTATGATTTGATCGCCAACACACTCGCGACGCGTCATTTGGACGTGATTGGTGGGTTCCATCCCAGCCCCGACGAGCCAGAGCTTGCGGGTCTTGAAACCGTGCTATTATTGGGGCCAAGTGGGGCCGCGTTTTGGGATGCCTTTGTGACGGAGCCCGAGTTTCAAGATGGAACAGCCAATCCTGTGGATCGCTGGTCGTCTCGCGTGATCACCGCTTTGGCCGTCGCATTTGGCGCGACACCCTTTTTCCCATTTTCAGGCCCACCCTATGCCCCGTTTTTTCAGTGGGCTCTGCGAACCCAGAGGTGCCACCAATCCCCGATCAACCTGCTGGTGCATGATACGTCAGGCCTGTTCGTTTCCTTTCGGGGCGCTCTGGGGTTCCGGCAACGTCTTGACCTGCCTGCACCGTCCACCACCCCCTGTGAGACGTGCACAGGTCAGCCATGCCGCACCGCCTGCCCTGTTAGCGCCTTTGACCAAGGTCTCTATGATGTGCCAGCCTGTAAGCAGGCCCTGCGCGCCACTGACCCCGCGCATTGCCTTGAAAAAGGGTGCGCCGCGCGGCGACTTTGTCCGATTTCGCAGACCTACAACCGACAAGAGGCCCAATCGGCCTATCATATGAAGGTATTTCTTGAGAATGGTACTTAGGCTAATCCTGACCAGACACGCTAAATCGAGCTGGGACGACTTGCGTCAATCAGACCACGACCGCCCTTTGAACAAACGTGGTCGCGCATCAGCCCAAGCTGTGGGCGATTGGATGCGCGATCAGTCCTTTGTTCCACAAACTATCTTGTGTTCCACTGCGGCACGCACGCGCGAAACCCTAGCATTATTGGCGCTTGATGCCCCAGTTGAGTTCGACGAAGGGCTGTACCATTGCTCGGCGGATACGATGCGGGCGAAACTTACGCAGCAAACCGCACAGGCTGTTTTGATGGTGGGACATAATCCGAGCATTGCCGAGCTTGCAGAACGCTTGGCGCACGAACTGCCACGCCATCCCAGATTCCTGGACTATCCAACCTGTGCCACCACCGTTTTGGAGTTTGATGCAGATAGTTGGCAGGAAGTCCAATACGGCACCGGAAAAATCAAGGCCTTTGTGGTTCCCAGAGAATTATCAGAACGCACATAAAAAAAGCCCCGCAGTTGCGGGGCTTTTTCAAGACTATGGTCTCTGTCTAGTGACCTAAAATCTGGCTGAGGAACAACTTGGTGCGTTCGCTCTGCGGATTGTTAAAGAACTCTTCTGGTTCGTTTTGCTCAACAATTTGACCTTGATCCATAAAGATCACCCGGTTGGCGACCTGACGTGCAAAACCCATTTCGTGGGTGACACACAGCATCGTCATGCCTTCTTCGGCCAGCTCGATCATCGTATCCAGAACTTCTTTGATCATCTCAGGATCAAGCGCCGAGGTCGGTTCATCAAACAGCATGATGCGTGGCTTCATGCACAACGAGCGGGCAATCGCCACACGCTGTTGTTGACCACCCGACAATTGACCCGGATATTTATCAGCCTGCTCTGGAATCTTTACCTTTTCAAGGAAGTGCATCGCTGTTTCTTCAGCCTCTTTCCGAGGCGTCTTGCGCACCCAAATCGGGGCCAGAGTACAGTTTTCCAGAATGGTCAAATGCGGGAACAAGTTAAAGTGCTGGAAGCACATGCCCACTTCGGAACGGATCTTGTCGATGTTTTTCAAATCCGAGGTAAGTTCGGTTCCATCAACAACAATCCTGCCTTGCTGATGCTCTTCCAGACGGTTGATGCACCGGATCAGTGTCGACTTCCCCGACCCTGAAGGTCCGGCGATCACGATCCGCTCGCCTTCGTTCACAGTCAGATTGATATCGCGCAGTACGTGAAAAGATCCGTACCACTTGTTCATTCCAGAAATTTCAATCGCCACATCATCAGAGACATGCATTTTGGAACGGTCGATTTCTCGATTTGTTGCAAGATCAGACATTGGTGATCTCCTTATTTGTGACCTGTCTGAAGCTTGCGCTCCAGATACATGGAATAACGGGACATGCCGAAGCAAAAGACGAAGAACATCAGCGCAATGAAGCCATACAGCTCCCATACGATGCCGTTCCACGCTGCATCAGCACGGATAGCATTGGACAAGCCCAGCGGGTCCAAAAGACCGATCACCGACACAAGTGTGGTATCTTTGAAAAGTCCGATGAATGTACTGACAATCCCAGGAATAGAGATTTTCAGCGCCTGAGGCATGATGACAAGCCGTTGAGCCTGCCAATAGTTCAGACCCAACGAGTCCGCCCCTTCATATTGTCCTGTGGGCAATGCCGCCAAACCACCTCGAATAACTTCGGCCATATAGGCGGATGCAAACAAGGTCGCCATGATGATCACACGCATGATGATGTCAAAGTTCGTCCCCGGAGGCATGAAGATGTTCAAAAGCGTCGACGCCACAAACAACAGGGTGATCAGAGGAACCCCACGAATGAATTCGATGAACCCAACGCACAGTGCCTTGACGATCAACAAATCAGATTGACGTCCCAAAGCCAAAACAATGCCAATCGGAAGGGAAAACCCAATCGCGACCACGCCAATGGTGAGCGACAACATCATGCCACCAAAGCTACGACTGTCTACGAAGTCCAACTCGAGTGGGGCGATCCCTGACAAAATTGAAGAGAAACCTCCGGTCAGGAACATCCACCATACTACTGCTGCAATGACACCGGTAATTATCCCAAGCAGCCCACTCATCGTGTTGGTGACGACGGAATAGACCGCATAGCCAATCACAAAGCCCAGCAATGCCCCGACGGGTACCCATATAGATCCTCCCCAAAGCAACCAAGGCATGACAAACGGATACAGCATTGAGAAACGCATCATTTTTGCAGGCACATGGTCAGCAAACAACACAGGAGCCAAAGCAACCCCTAGCAACACAAATGCCAGAATTGGGCGCCAATACAGTTCAGACGGGTAGAAGCCGAACAACAACTGAACCCAGCGATCCCGAATAACACCCCAGCATGCGCCGCCGTGTTCACCACCGCCGCCAGCAGCGGCAATAATTTCACGGCACTCTCTCAGCGACGTGGCATCCCATGTCGGCGAGAACGCCCACGGCAGAATTTTGGAGAGAACCACATAGATCAGGCCCAGCGAGACGATGGTCAGTATCGAATTGAAAGCACCCGAAAACAGGTTCGCACGCATCCATCCAATAGCGCCAACCGACGTGGCCGGAGGATCTTGTTCAGCAAGCATCTCAGTACGAACATACGAAATATCGCTCATATCACCGCTCCACCAATTTGACGCGTTTGTTATACCAGTTCATCACAAACGAAATCGTCAGCGAAATCGCAAGATAGATGCCCATCCCTAATAGAACCGTCTCAAGCTCGCGCCCGGTCTGGTTCAGGGTGATCCCCATCAATGTGCCGGTAAGATCCATGTACCCGACAGCAATCGCCAAAGACGAGTTCTTGGTCAGGTTCAAATAGTTGGAGATCAGCGGCGGAATGATGACGCGTAACGCTTGCGGCAACACAACAAGGTTCATTGTCCGGTTGGGGCGCAACCCCAGAGCGCTCGCAGCCTCGGTCTGGCCATGGCTGATGGCAAGAATTCCGGCACGAACGATCTCTGCGATAAATGCAGCCGTATAGAGAGACAATGCCAACCAGAGCGCAATCAACGAGTTGCGCATATAGATGCCGCCCTTGAAGTTGAACCCTTTCAGCGCTGGATAGCCAAGATGGAAGCCCAATACCGCGAACAGGATCGCCACTGGGATCAGCACAACGCCCAAACGTAAATACCACGTTGTGGGCCGCACGCCGGTTGATTCTTGCATCCGGTCTGCACGCTGTTTGATTTTGAAACTTGCATACAGCCCTGCAAACAACACGACCAAGAATGCGACCAAATCCAGCGATACATCAAACCGGAAGCTGCTTGCTCCAAACAGGTGGACATTACCGAGGCTGTTGGAAAATAGCGGTTCAGGAATATACACACCGCGATTGGTCAGCGCCACACTGTCGAAAACTTTCATAGTCGCAGCAGGGTCTTCACCACGGAAAGCCCTTGGGGCAGGCATGGTTTCAATCATGATGGCCATGATGAACACGATCCAAAGCAAGACTGGTACGTTGCGGAATGTTTCCACGTACACTGTCATCAGCTTGGAAATAAGCCAGTTTTTAGAGAGGCGCAGAACGCCAATAATCACACCCAAGATCGTCGCAGTGATGCATCCCAATACGGCGACAAGCAACGTATTCAAAAGACCAATGAAAGCAGCCCGCAGATGTGTGTGTTGAGAATTATAATCCAGCAGCCGCTGGTTGATGTCATAGCCAGCGGGTTCGAACAAAAAGCCAAAGCTTGGTTGTTTCCCCAAATCAGCAAGGTTTTGCGCCGTGTTGCTGATGAGCCAGCCGATCAGAATGAGAAACCCGATCAGCGCGACAATTTGAATTGTCATCGAGCGATACCGGGTGTCGTAAATCAGCATAGATAGCCGGAACGACGCCTTCGGAGGGTCGGTCAAAGTAGTCATGTAAGAAGTTCCCCGTTACTCGACCTTGTTTTTATAGGCTTTTTGCCGGTGGTCGATGTTTTGAACTTTATGAAAAGCAAAGGGCGCGAGGTGTCTCGCGCCCTTTGAATTGGGATTTAGCGGAAGGGAGGCGAATACAGCAGGCCGCCTTCGGTCCACTGAGCGTTCAGGCCACGTGCCAGACCGATCGAAGTGTTTTCGCCGATGTTGTTGTCGAACAACTCACCATAGTTGCCGCCCGCCATGATGGCGTTCTTAGCCCAGTCAGCAGACAGACCAAGCATTTCGCCAAGGTTACCTTCGGAGCCGAGCAAACGGTTAACTTCTGGATTGTCCGTACCAGCTGACATTTCCGCAACGTTTGCAGATGTCACGCCAAGCTCTTCAGCTGAAATCAGAGCATTCAAAGACCAACGTACAACGTCGCCCCATTGGTTGTCGCCATGACGGACGAGCGGGCCCAAAGGCTCTTTCGAGATGATTTCTGGCAGGAGAACGTGGTCACCCGGCCTCTCGAATGTTGCGCGTGTCGCAGCAAGGCCAGACGCGTCTGTTGTGTAGACGTCGCATGCCCCAGCAAGATATTGCTGTTGAGCTTCGGCATTGGTTTCGATTGGCACCGGATCATATTTGATGTTGTTGGCACGGAAGAAGTCGGCCAAGTTCAACTCGGTGGTTGTACCAGTTTGAATACATACGGTCGCTTCATCCAGCTCTTTTGCCGAAGATACGCCCAATTCAGCCGGAACCATAAAGCCCTGACCATCATAATAGTTCACACCAACAAAGGTGAACTTGAGGTCAACGTCGCGCGAGAAGGTCCAAGTGGTGTTACGTGCCAGCATGTCGATTTCACCGGACGCAAGTGCCGTGAAACGTGTTTTACCAGTTGTTGGCACAAATTCGACGGCTTGTGGATCGCCAAGAACAGCTGCGGCGACGGCGCGACAGATACCCACGTCGAAACCTTCCCAGTTGCCGTTTGCATCAGGTGCCGCAAAACCGACAAGACCGACTGTTACACCACAGTTCAGTTTGCCGCGTGCTTTTACGTCATCCAGAGTGCCAGCAGCAGCAGCGCCAGCCGCCAGGCCAGCAACAGTCAGCGCACCCAAAAGTACGGATTTTTTCATGATTTTTATTTCCCCATTGGCTGCCCCATTTAAAGGGGCAAATATTGTGGCCGCTCCCGACCATTAACAACGCAAAGGATACTTTGTCCTCGGCATTTGTTAGTTTGGGCGCAATCATTGCAAAACGTCAAGTGCCAGATCACAAATTTCAATCTATGCGCACAACTGCCTGATGAATGCTTGCCAACAGAGTAATATTAGGGCGTCAGAGCTGTGATAAACGGAAGAATCTGTCGGCGTGCAAGAAGGCTTGGCGTTTGATTTCTGCAAGTTCTTGGGCTTCTTCGTCTTCTCCCCACAAGCTTTCCTGCCATTTCTCATCGACTCGCGACAAGTCCCATATTTCATCGACCGAGTGCACAGAGTGCACTGCAGCAAATCCAAGAACCAGAGAGCCAGAGAGGCTCACCAAATCGTGAAACGCGGCCAGTTCGAAATCTGTCAGGTCATGGACCCGCTTGGCCAAGCTGGCGAGAACCGTCGCATCTTGGGATTCGTGCATCACGCCCGAGACTGGCACAAGAGGTGCCTTGAGTTCAGAGGCGGCCCAGCTGAGCATCGGATCCCATAGCTCGGCTTGTTTGCGAATCAGCTCTTCGGGTTCAGTGGCGCGATAACATACAAGATCAGAGCCACCGTACTCGGCAATCATGTCCGCAACTTCGGAGTGTTGGATGCGCACTTTGTCAATTGCAGCATTTGCAGATCGCGTTGTCGGCATGGTCAGCGGCTGGATTTCTTCACCTTGGGCCTGCCACTCCGAGGCGATGACCTCTGCCATTTTCGCGGTCGGCACTCGCAAATCCGCTTTGGCAGGGGTTTTAAGACCTCGCCCGTCTAATAGAACCGTATACTCATGCCCCTGCGCGCTGACAGTCGCCTCTTTCCAGAACCGCTTGTTCTTCGTCCAACCACTCATCTCAAAGTTCCCACATCAAATCCAAAGTTCGAGGCAAATCACCAAAAGCGTCGATCACACAGTCCGCATCACCAAGCGCACCGATGTCGTGATACCCCCAGCTCACGCCAATACCGCGAACACCCGCAGCTTTGGCCATCGCCATATCAAAGCTGGTGTCCCCAACCATAACGGCATGTTCTGGTGCCACGCCTGTTTCCGCCAACGCCGCCATAACCATCGATGGATGCGGCTTTGACGGATGGAAATCTGCCACTTGTTCCGTGACAAATACCGAGGTCAAATCATGCCCCTCTAACAACTTGTCCAAACCACGGCGCGACTTGCCAGTCGCAACCCCCAGCAACACATTGTCTTGGGCATTTAGGGTATGCAGCACGTCTAGCGCGCCTGGGTACAGCGGCGAGGACTCGGCCGCCCCGGTCTGAGCACGCAATGTCATATAGGCGTCTTTATAGGCATCCACCAACTGGTCGTGTATTGCCGCGCTCTGATCTGGCGCCAACTTGGGCATGGCCACATCAAGCGACAACCCAACGATCCCCAAAACCGCCTCACGCGACGGACACGCAGCCCCCACAGAAGAAAATGCTGATGCCATCGCAGCAAGAATATCACCTTGGCTGTCCACCAAGGTGCCGTCTACGTCAAAGATGACAAGCCGAAGCGCTTCGCTCATTCATCACCCTCAAACGGGTCACGCTCTACATCTTCGGGCAACCATTGGAAGGTATCCCACGTGTGCGCCATGTGCTTGGGCAGGTCTGCGATGATCTCGACCATCTTTTTGGTCTCGGGGTGTTCAAATCGGATCAGCCGTGCGTGCAGATGAAGTTTCTTGGAAATCTCGCCGCCGAGCTGTGCGCCCCATCCATCGCCAAGATTTTCCTGACCTGATCCACCGTATTTGCCGTCACCAATAATCGGATGGCCAATTTCAGCCATATGCGCGCGCAACTGGTGCGTACGACCGGTGATGGGCTCCAACGCCACCCAAGATGTACGGCCAGCCGCACGAGTCAAAACGACATAATCCGTGACCGCGCGCTTAGCTCCATAAGTATCCGCAACATCCTTTGGATGTACGCAGTACATCTTCTCGCCCTCACCGCGTTGCCCGTGGCCAGCCGCTTTGACCAGACCATATTTGATTTGACCCCGCATCGGGATCGGCACACCAGCGACGGCAGCCCAGTAAATCTTGCGGGTTTCACGATGGCGAAATGCTGTGGTCAACGCGCTGGCCATTTTGCGCGTGCGGGCCAGAACCAGCACACCCGATGTGTCTTTGTCCAAGCGGTGCACAAGGCGCGGCTTTTCCTCAAGGTCGAATTTCAGCGCTTCGGCAAGACCATCAACGTGCTTGGTCTGTTTGCTGCCACCTTGTGTTGGCAAGCCTGGAGGCTTGTTGATCACGATAATATGGTCGTCTTTATAGATGACACAATCGCGGATCATGCGTGCATCTGCATCAGACACAAAATCAACTGCGCGCTTAGGTTCTTGCCCCGGATCGGGCAGCGGCGGAATTCGTACCGTCTGACCTTCTAGCAAGCGCGTGGCGGGCTTCACCCGACCACCATCGACGCGAATTTCGCCCTTTCGGCAGAGCTTTTCGACTCTGATCTGGTTGATGTGGGGGAATATCCGCCGCATCCAACGATCAAGGCGCTGATCGGCGTCATCTTGTGAAACCGTAATTGTTTGTACCCGGCTCATGCCAATACTCCGCGTGTCATCCACATTCCCAACATCAAGGCCCCGACCGATCCCACCACGGAAATCATCACATATCCGGCAGCAGCGCCAAATTGACCACGTTCAAACAAATTCACTGTCTCAAGCGAGAACGCCGAAAACGTTGTGAACCCGCCCAGAAGCCCCGTCATAATCAAGGGTGACAAATGCGTCAGCCCACGGTGCGCAGCCAGCACCACAAAAACCCCCATCAAGAAGGATCCCACGACATTTACGGTAATCACCGCCATTGGAAATCCGTGCCCCAACAGGCGCACGACACCAAGACCAGTCACATAGCGCAGGCATGCACCAACGGCGCCCCCAAGGGCCACTGAAAGAAGGGTTGTTATCATCCCGCGTCTGTCGCGCGCAATGGCCGAAATGTCAAGTTTTCCGGCTTATTGGCAAAAGCGCCCCATGCAAGCCAACGAAACCTTCACTAGTCGGAGCGTTTGCTGCGCAATTTCACGAAATAGTCCAAGCGGCGCTTAAGTTCACGCTCGAATCCCCGCTCTACAGGTGAATACAGCACCGGCCGCTTCATGGTTTCAGGAAAATAGTTCTGTCCCGAAAAGCCATCTTCGGCGTCGTGGTCATATTGATAGCCGTCACCATATCCTTGGTCTGCCATCAAAGATGTCGGGGCGTTCAAAATATGCTTGGGGGGCGGCTCTGATCCTGTTTTGCGCGCCGCCGCCATGGCATTTTTATAGGCTGCATAGGCCGCATTGGATTTCGGGGCCAGCGCCAGATAGGTCACCGCCTGTGCCAAAGCCAATTCGCCCTCTGGACTTCCCAATCGTTCATAGGTTTCCCATGATTGCAGGCAGACCGCTTGGGCCTGTGGATCGGCAAGGCCAATGTCTTCTACAGCCATGCGTGTGATCCGGCGCGCCAGATATCGTGGATCTTCACCACCTGCCAGCATGCGGGCAAACCAATACAAAGCCGCATCCGGGTCCGATCCCCGCACCGATTTGTGAAGCGCCGAGATGAGATTGTAGTGCTCATCGCCATTTTTATCATATTTGGCCGCGCGGCGCATCAATCGGGTCGCCAAGGCATCCGTGGACAGCTTGCCTTGCACCTTCCATGCGGACACCTGTTCGATCAGATTCAGCAACGCCCGCCCATCGCCATCCGCCATTTCCAAAAGCGCCTCGCGGGCAGGACCATCCAAAGGCAACCCGCGGTCCATCTCTTTTTCGGCGCGTTGCACAAGACGCTCCAGATCGGCAAAATCCAACCTCTCAAGAACCAGAACCTGCGCACGGCTTAAGACCGCTGCGTTCAACTCGAACGATGGGTTCTCGGTTGTGGCCCCCACCAAAAGGATGGTGCCGTCTTCCATATATGGCAAGAATCCATCTTGCTGGGCTTTGTTGAAGCGATGAATTTCATCGACAAACAACAACGTCCCCTGCCCGTTTTGCCGACGGATACGCGCGGCTTCGAACACTTTGCGTAACTCCGGGACACCGGTGAAGATCGCGCTGATTTGCACAAAATGCAGATCGGTTTCATCTGCCAACAACCGGGCGATAGTGGTTTTGCCAACCCCCGGAGGTCCCCAAAACACCAGCGACGACAAACTTCCCGACGCCAACATCACACCCAGCGGTGCGTCCGGCCCAAGAACCTGTTTCTGTCCAATGACATCTGACAATACACGGGGCCGCAACCGATCCGCCAGCGGTCTTTGAGCGCTCTCAATCGTTGGATCGGATGAGGTGCTAAAAAGATCAGCCATGCGTCACAACCTAAACCGCATGATGATACGCTGATCACCACGCTGAACAATCATCGACACACGTCCGCGCAACTTGTGGAATGCGGCCTTGGCCTCTTTTGTTGTTGTGACATCCGTCCCTTGGACGGCACGCAAAATGTCACCAGATGCCAACCCCAATCGGGTCCCCACCTCGCCGGGACGCTCAATCAGGACGCCTTTGGCGTCACTGCTCAAACTGAACTGTTCGGCAACCGCAGGATTGATATTCGAGATCACCAACCCCGGAATTCCCGATTTTCGGCCCAGCTCTAGTGTTTTGCGGGCTGGGCTTTCCGGCGCAGCAATCAGATTGACCGGAACCGTTGCCAACGCCCCGCCCATCATGCCAGTAACCTCGGCAACAGATCCGATCCCGGCAACAGAAATCCGAAACACCATTTCGGCGGGCGTATTTACCGGCATTCCATTGACCTCAAGGATAACATCGCCTGATTGGAACCCCGCCGCGCGAAACGGGCTATCTGTATGAAGGTCAGATACCAGCACTCCATTGGGACGCCCAAGGTCAAGCGTTTCCGCCAAATCGGAATCGACAGGCTGTCCAAACATCCCCGCCCACGGACGATAGAAACGATCATTTCCAGCGCGCGCCTGACGCACAAATTGCGCCACCAGTGACGACGGGATCGCAAACCCGATCCCATTTGATCCACCCGAACGCGTCAGAATGGATGTGTTCACGCCAATCAAGGCGCCGTTTATGTCAATCAGCGCACCACCCGAATTTCCGGGATTGATCGGCGCATCAGTTTGCAAGAATAGCCCTCGTCCGTTCCCTGTCGCGATACCGGAGCGCGCAAGGCCCGAGACAATTCCGCTCGAGACCGTCTGCCCAACACCAAAGGGATTGCCGATCGCCAACACCAGCTCTCCGACTTCGACCGTATCGCTCTCGCGTAACGGTAAGAATGGCATGTTTTGGGCGCCCTCCAGCTGAAGAATCGCAAGGTCGCTGCCTTGATCGGCCAGCAACACTTTGGCCGAATACTCGCGGCGATCGTTCAAATGTACCTGAATGTCAGTCGAGTGCCCGACCACATGGAAGTTTGACACAACAATGCCGTCGCTTGACAGAATGACCCCAGACCCAAGAGAATTCTGCACCTGAGGACGTGGCTCACCAAAATCTCTGAACAGGTTTTGAAAGAAGGGATCGCCTTGAAACGGGCTTGATCGCACACTCACGACACGCTTGGCGTAAATATTCACAACAGCAGGGGCGGCTTGTTTAACCAAAGGCGCGAAGCCTAACGATATCTCTGACTGGCTTTGGGGGACTTTGGTTTCTGCGCCTCCAAGAGACGCAATGGACATGGTCAATATGGTCAGGATTGCGCGTATCATGGGGCCTCCGGCGACAAAGATGACTCGCATATGCGAGGCTGCCGACAAGATTGCAACCACAGGCCCAAAAAGAAAACCCCCGCCTGTTTCCAGACGGGGGTGAACATTCGGGACAATCCGAAATTCTTATTCTTCAGCAGCTTCTGCAGCGGCCAGACGGGCTTTGTCAGCGGCGCCTTTTGCATCAACGTCGCGATCCACGAATTCAATGATCGCCATCGGAGCCATGTCACCATAGCGGAAACCGGCTTTCATGATGCGGACGTATCCACCTGTGCGCTCTTTATAGCGCGGTCCCAAAACTTCGAACAGTTTTGCGACATCTTTGTCTTCCTTAAGCTTGGAAGCGACCTGACGACGGGCGTGCAAATCGCCACGTTTCGCCAATGTGACCATTTTTTCAATGATCGGGCGCAGTTCTTTAGCTTTTGGCAATGTTGTTTTGATTTGCTCATGTTCGATGAGCGAGCCAGCCATGTTCGAGAACAACGCTTTGCGGTGTTCATGTGTACGATTCAGGCGACGGTAACCACGTGCGTGACGCATTTTCTAATTCCTTGTTAAGCTTGTGCTTTGTCTGGAGACCGATGCGGGTCAGTCCCTCTCCTTGGGGCAGGATTGCCCATATTTCCCCGACTTCTCGGGCATTGAAGAGGAGGACTTGCGCCCTCCTCAAAAGCTCTAGAACGAGTCTTCGAACTTCTTAGCCAGATCTTCGATGTTGTCCGGTGGCCAGTCCTCAACGTCCATGCCAAGATGCAGCCCCATACCTGACAGCACTTCTTTGATTTCGTTCAAAGATTTGCGGCCAAAGTTTGGTGTCCGCAGCATTTCTGCTTCGGTCTTTTGGATCAGATCGCCGATGTAGACAATGTTGTCGTTCTTCAGGCAATTTGCCGAACGTACAGACAATTCCAGCTCGTCCACTTTCTTGAGAAGAAGCGGGTTGAACTCGAGACCATCGTCTTCGTCTTGGCGGCTGGCCGACTCGGGCTCTTCGAAGTTCACGAAGATCGACAGTTGATCCTGCAGAATGCGTGCAGCAAATGCCACAGCATCATCTGGTGTGATCGACCCGTCGGTTTCCACCTTCATCGTCAGCTTGTCATAGTCCAAAACCTGACCTTCGCGGGTTGGTTGAACGTCATAAGAGACCTTCTTAACCGGCGAATAGATGGCATCGATTGGGATAAGGCCAATAGGCGCATCTTCAGGTTTGTTTTTGTCTGCAGCCACATAGCCTTTGCCGGTGTTCACAGTCAGTTCCATGAACAAGTCAGCGCCGTCATCCAAATGGCAGATCACGTGATCTTTGTTCAGAATTTCGATGCCTGCACTGTCAGAGATATCGCCTGCGGTCACCGCACCGGGACCCTTAGCATTCACTGAAAGACGCTTAGGTCCTTCAACTTCCATGCGAACAGATACCTGCTTAAGGTTCAGGATGATGTCGGTGACATCTTCGCGAACGCCGGCAACGCTGGAAAACTCATGCAGAACGTTGTCGATCTGAACGCTGGTGATTGCAGCGCCTTGCAGCGAGCTCATCAAAACACGACGCAGCGCGTTGCCCATTGTCAAACCAAAACCACGCTCCAGCGGCTCGGCAACGACCGTCGCCTGACGTGCCGGATCATTTCCCGGTTTTACGTCAAGCTGTGTCGGCTTGATTAGTTCTGCCCAATTCTTGTGGATCATGCGTCCCTCCATTCTTGTCTGACCTCCATGTCCCAAAGGTCAAGACTCCCGAGGTTTCAAAATGACGAACTGGGGCCGAGCGTCAGACGCGGCCCCAGAGGTGCAAAGTTCGCTTAGACGCGGCGGCGTTTTGGCGGACGGCAGCCGTTGTGTGCCATCGGAGTTACATCGCGGATAGACGTGATGTTAAATCCAACAGCAGCCAACGCGCGCAGTGCTGATTCACGACCAGAACCTGGGCCTTGAACTTCAACTTCCAAGGTTTTCACGCCGTGCTCTTGTGCTTTTTTGCCTGCATCTTCTGCAGCCATCTGAGCAGCATAAGGTGTAGACTTACGAGAGCCTTTGAACCCCATGGTACCGGCGGACGACCATGAAATGGCGTTGCCCTGCACATCAGAAATCAGAATTTTTGTGTTGTTGAAAGAGCTGTTTACGTGAGCAACGCCCGAGGCGATGTTCTTACGCTCTTTTTTCTTCGTACGAGTCTTTTCGCGTGCCATTGATCAAACCCTCCTATTACTTCTTCTTACCAGCAATGGCCTTAGCAGGACCTTTGCGAGTACGAGCGTTAGTGTGGGTACGCTGACCGCGTACAGGAAGGTTACGACGGTGACGCAGGCCACGGTAGCAACCAAGATCCATCAGGCGTTTGATGTTCATCTGAACTTCACGACGCAAGTCACCTTCAACGGTGAAGTTCGCATCGATATGCTCGCGCACAGCCAGAACTTCAGCGTCGCTCAGCTCGTTTACACGGCGAGTTGCGTCGATGCCTACGGCTTCGCAGATTGCTTGGGCAGAGGTGTTACCAATACCAGTGATATATGTCAGGGCGATCGGGACCCGCTTGTGGGTCGGGATGTTAACGCCGGCGATACGTGCCAAGTGCCACTTTCCTTTTTCGTTGCGATTCCGTAGCTCCGGAACCTTTTTTCACAACACAAGCCCGAGGCAATATCGCGCCATCGGGCTTCAGCTGATCAGGTGATCTCACTCATTGGGTGCGACCCGCAAAATGATTATGATTCTCTTTCGAGATAGGGCTGAATATTGAGATTACGGGATATCGTCAACCCCACGCACGCGGCTTTGGGATATATCTTTTCGTCGCCCCCCTCTGGTGCCAAAATCTGACTAGGTTCGGCGCCACCAGCGCGCCTTCTTGCGCAACAATACCCCGTATGGAATTGCCTTCCACACCGCGAAAATCGCCATCGCAATCAATGGGATTTTTGCGAGGGCCGCCGTGACGGCATAGCCTCCGAGCAAACAAACGACGGCGATCCCGATCCAAACAAAAAGACGAACCATAAGCCAAGGCTTTTGCTGTACTGTCTTGCGGATCAAGTATCCATGGCGCGCGCCGCAGCCCGAACATTTTATGGAGTCATCTGGTAATTCTGTTTTGCAAAATGGACAAATTTGCATGGAGGATTCCTCATGCGAAAATTCGGAAAAAAAACAAATACAAAAATAACTGATACAATTAACAATTTCGTAACTTTTGGCGACAAAAAAACCAAGATCAACTTTCATCCACGAGAACAGTCGGCGCCAATTTGATCTACGTTGGTGCAATTTTGCCATTGCTTGCGCTGTTACAGCTCAGAAAAAAAGCCCCTCAAGTTGAGGAGCTTTCGATCATTTCTGTATGGTGCCTTATCCAAGCGCGCTTTCTATTTCGGCTTTGACATCCGAGATTTCTCCAAGCCCATTTACGGTCTTAAGATCACCCTTGGCGTAATAATAGCCGATCAACGGAGATGTTTTTTTATAGTACTCCATCAAGCGGTTCTTAAGGCTGTCTTCGTTATCATCTGCACGACGCTTGAAGTCCGCAGCACCACAATTCGAGCACTTGCCATCTGCGGGCTGTGGCTTGGTGATGTCGTTGTAGACTTCACCGCAAGCCCCACATGTCGACCGCGCTGTGATACGTTGAACCAACGCTTCATCATCCACTTTCATTTCGACGACCGCATCCAGAACTTCGCCCTTTTCGGCCAGAAGTTCACCCAACGCATCGGCCTGCGCAAGCGTGCGCGGAAACCCATCAAAGATGAAACCGCCTGCTTTGTCGCCTTCAAGCTTTTCACGGATCAGGCCGATCACGATTTCGTCGGTCACGAGATCGCCACGCGCCATAACGCCGGCAACGATTTCGCCCATTTCTGTTCCGCTATCTTTGGCTTCACGCAACATGTCGCCTGTAGAAAGCTGGATCATGTTGCGGTCATCTACCAAATGGCGCGCCTGAGTTCCCTTGCCCGCACCGGGTGGTCCTAGAAGAATAAGGTTCATCGGCGAGCCGGTCCTTTCCGTTTGCGCTTGCCGCGCCCTTTACCGGAAAGCTGTGATTTTTCAATCAAGCCTTCGTATTGGTGTGCAAGCAGATGGCTTTGCACTTGTTGGATTGTGTCCATCGTAACCGACACGACAATCAGCACCGATGTCCCACCGAAGTAGAACGGAATGGAGAATTGACCACGCAGGATTTCAGGGAGCAAACACACAGCCGCGAGATACGCGGAGCCGAGCAGCAAAATCCGCGAGACGACATATTCCAAATACTCGGCGGTCTTTTTGCCGGGGCGAATACCCGGGACAAATCCGTTTTGTTGCTTGAGGTTATCCGCAACTTCATCCGGTTTGAACGACACGTTGAACGTATAGAAATAGGCAAAGAAGACGATCATCGCAACAAAGAACAAAAGATACAGCGGCTGACCCGGTCCAAAGTACGCCAGGATCGTCGACATGATTGGACCCGTTTGCGAGCCAGAGAACGTCGAGATTGTGGTCGGCAACAGCAACAGCGACGACGCAAAGATCGCGGGGATCACGCCTGCTGGGTTCACCTTGACCGGAAGGTGAGACGACCCACCATCATAGACTTTCATGCCAACTTGGCGGCGCGGATACTGGATGTGGATTTTGCGCAGAGCGCGCTCCATGAACACCACGAACGCAATCGTACCAATCACCATGACCATGACACCAATGATCACAACTGGGCTGATGGCACCGGACCGGCCAGAGGCAAAGAATTGCGCCAGTGCGGCAGGAACTTCGGCGATAATACCCACAAAAATGATCAGCGAAATGCCATTACCGATCCCGCGTGCGGTGATTTGCTCACCCAGCCACATCAGGAACATGGTACCGCCAATCAGCGTAATCATGCAGGCAATCCGGAAGAACATACCCGGGTCGGTCACAAGCTCTCCTGCCTCGAGGCTGACAGCCAATCCGTAAGACTGTAGCGTGGCCAGAGCAACCGTACCATAGCGGGTATATTGGTTGATCTTCTTGCGGCCCTGCTCGCCTTCTTTCTTAAGCTGCTCAAGCGCAGGCACCATAGAGGTCAGAAGCTGAATAATAATCGACGCCGAGATATACGGCATGATTCCCAAAGCAAAAATGCCCATCCGACCCAAGGCACCACCGGTGAACATCGTCAGGATGCCCCCAATACCTTGTGCGGCTTCTTCCATGAATTCACGAAGTGCGACGCCGTCGATGCCGGGCACAGGAATATAGGTGCCAAGACGATACACGACCAGCAAACCCAATGTGAACAGGATGCGGTTGCGAAGATCGGTGGCTTTACCAAGCGCGGCCCAGCTTGTGTTGGCCGCCATTTGCTCTGCTGCAGATACCATTCGGATCTCTCTGTAATAAGAACGCCGCCAAAACCGTTCTCCGGTTTGGCGGCGTTTGGAAAACTAAGGAGTATGTAAGCGGCTCAGCGCCGGCTCACAACCTCTTATTCAGCCGCTTGCGCGGTTGTGACTTTCAGCGAGCCGCCTGCCTTTGCAACAGCTTCAACAGCTGCAGCGGAGGCACCGGTGACATTCAGTTCAACTTTGGCAGTGATTTCGCCTTTGTTCAGAACACGAACACCGTCAAGAACGCGACGTACAACGCCGGAAGCTACCAGCGCTTCTTCGGTGATTGCTTCTTTCGCGTTCAGCTTACCTTCGTCGATGAACTTTTGGATCAGACCCAAGTTCACAACAGCAAATTTCTTACGGTTTGGCTTGTTAAAGCCGCGCTTAGGCAAACGTTGGTACAACGGCATTTGGCCGCCTTCGTAACCGTTGATGGCTACACCCGAACGAGACTTTTGACCTTTGATACCACGGCCAGCAGTCTTACCCATACCCGAACCAGGGCCACGGCCAACGCGTTTGCGTCGTTTGGTGGCGCCTTCGTTGTCGCGCAATTCATGAAGTTTCATATCGCTTCTCCTTATGCCGGAAATGACCCACGAAGCGTAAGAGGTCAAACACGGCTTTTCTTAATTTTGATTCTATAGCCAGATTGGCCACCGTGGGCGTATAGACGTGTTGATGTACGGGATCAAGAGGCAGTCGTTTCACCATTCGACACCTTACGTTGCGAAGACGGCAAAACGTACCGTAACCACAACGATATGTCTTGAAATGTCACACAATTGTCTTCGCACTTTGCTTTATTGCGGCCACGCAAGACGCGCCGCTCAGATACTCTGCCCAGGTCATCCACCGGATTTCGCTGGAAACACCGCATCGGCTTTGCGATACAACTTTTGACTCAACGCGTACGCAGGATAGGCCGGCATGACACAGATTATTCAATCCCTCGCAGAAGTTTCCGACCGTTACGACGCTCTGTTCGTAGATCTTTGGGGGTGTGTTCATAACGGCGTCACCGCCTATCCAGAGGCCGTAAGCGCGCTTCAGGCGTATCGCCAGCGCGGCGGCATTGTGGTTCTGGTGACCAATTCGCCCAAACCACGCGCGGGTGTCATCACGCAACTTGGCCTGTTTGGTGTTCCTGACGATGCGTATGACACAATCGCCACCTCTGGTGACAGCGCCAGAGCCGCGATGTTCACCGGGGCGGTGGGCGAAGATGTATATTTCATGGGAGAATGGCGGCGAGACGAAGAGTTTTTCGCACCATTGGACGTGATTGAGAATCCAGTGCCTATCAAGCGCGTCCCCCTCACCGACGCCCAAGGTGTCGTGTGTTGTGGCCCATTTGACCCAATGGCCGATCCCGCCGTAAACCGCGCGGATTTTCTGTATGCCAAGACCAATGGCCTCAAACTTTTGTGCGCCAATCCTGATTTGGTCGTCGATCGCGGCGACGTACGGGAATGGTGCGCAGGCGCATTGGCACAGCTCTACACAGAAATGGGCGGCGAAAGCCTCTACTTTGGCAAACCGCACCCTCCTATTTATGACCTCGCGCGACGTCGCCTTGCTGCTCTGGGCAAAGATATCCCGGATTCTGCGATCCTCGCCATTGGCGATGGCGCGCAAACGGACATCAAAGGCGCGATGGGCGAAGACATCGATTCTCTGTTCATCTCAGGCGGGCTGGCCGCCGAAGAAACACGTACCACCGACACCCCTGATCCAATGGCCCTGCAAGAGTATCTGCAAAAAGAAAACTCTGCGCCCAATTTTACCATTGGCCAACTGCGGTGATGCGATTTGGGCTTGATCTTCTGCACCTGCAAAGTAATAAAGTTGCGAGAATTGCGCAAAATGCGCCTTAAAATTACCAAGCCATCCCAAATCTGGAGAATGAGATGACTGAGACCTTGCCGCGCGGCACTATCTATATCGACGAAATGGAAGTGGGAATTGCGCGTTCACTGACCAAAGTGATCACTGACGAAGATATCCAAATGTTCGCTCAGGTTTCGACAGATCATAATCCAGTGCATCTGGACGATGACTATGCAAAAGGCACAATGTTCAAAGGGCGTATCGCGCACGGCATGCTGACAGCTGGGCTGATCTCCGCAGTGATCGGAGAGCAGCTTCCGGGATATGGGACCGTCTATATGGGGCAAACCCTCAAGTTCTTGGCACCAGTACGCCCCGGTGATGAAGTATACGCCGAAGTTAAAGTCACAGATTTTGACCCAGAAAAACGCCGCGTCAAAATGGATTGCCACTGTTCAGTAGATGGCAAAAAGGTGCTGATTGGCGAAGCCACCGTGCTGGCGCCTTCACGCTAAGACCACGAGCGGCTCATTGCTCAACGTTTTGTCTGAATAATCGCTCTAATGTCCCAAGGGGGTACAGTCACTGTACCCCCTTTTCTTGTCAAACTCAGGCATGCACCCTGCCCTCTTGCAAGCGATCGCCCAGACAGGTAACCCAGCTTCATGCGCATACTTCGAGATTATCAATTCGTCCCCCCCCAAGATCGCGGCGCAAGTGCTGCGATCGGCAACTTTGATGGTGTCCACTTGGGGCACCAATCTGTCATTGAAATTGCCCGAAACGCGGCCCCCAAGGCTCCACTGGGGATTGTGACGTTCGAACCCCACCCCAGAGAATATTTCGCACCCAAAGGGCCAAGCTTTCGCCTCACCAACTCCAAAAGCCGCGCGCATCGTCTTGAAAAGCTTGGTGTCGATCTGCTGTATGAACTGCCGTTCAACACGGCCTTGTCGGAGCTCACGCCCTTTGAGTTCGCCAAAAACGTTCTGGCAGATGGATTGGGATTAACGCACGTCGTGATTGGTGCCGATTTTTGCTTTGGCAAAGGGCGCAAAGGCACCGCCGAAGACCTTGAGGCCTTGGGCCAACAATTGGGATTTGGAGTGACAATTGCTCCGTTGGTCAAATCCAGCCAAAGTCAGGTGTCCTCGACCAATATCAGGCATGCGATATCCGAAGGGCGCCCCAGAGATGCAGCCAAGATGCTGGGACATTGGCATCGCATTGACGGCCCTGTGATTGGTGGCGAACAGCGCGGGCGCGAACTGGGCTTTCCGACGGCGAATATGTCGATCGATGGTTTGCACCCTCCGAAATTTGGCGTGTATGCCGTCATGGTCGACGTGTTAGACGGACCAAATCAAGGCAGTTATCGAGGAGCAGCTTCGGTTGGTGTGCGCCCGATGTTTGGCGAGAACCAAGCCAATATCGAAACCTATCTGTTTGATTTTTCAGGCGACCTGTATGGGGCCAACCTCTCGGTCGCTCTTGTCGAGTATCTGCGCCCGGAAATGAAATTTGATGGACTGGACGCGCTGATTGCTCAAATGGATGCGGACTGTAACACATGCCGCCAAATACTGGACACGCAATGACAGCCAAAGATCCAATTGACCGCCGCGGGCTGTCGCGTCGTTTTTGGGAACGCAAGCCGCTGGCCAAACTGAACCAACAGGAATGGGAAGCGCTGTGTGATGGATGCGGGAAATGCTGTCTGAACAAATTGGAAGATGCCGATACCGGCGACGTCGCGCTGACACGCGTGGCATGTCGGTTGCTGGATGACGAAAGCTGCAGGTGCACCCAATACGACATTCGCCACCAATTTGTGCCGGAATGTATTGTGCTGACCCCCAAGAACCTAGACGAACACGCCTATTGGATGCCCCAAACCTGCGCCTATCGTCTTTTATGGGAAGGTAAATCTCTGCCCGAGTGGCACCCGTTGCTGACGGGCACCCCGAAATCTGTGCACGATGCGGGTGTATCCGTCCAAGGGTGGACCGTGTCCGAATTCGAAACCCCCGAAGAAGATTGGGAAGACCACATCATCGAGGAGCCTATCTAGTGTATTTTGCATCTGACAACGCCGGTCCTGCCCACCCTGCCATTATGCAAGCGATGGCAGACGCAAACACGGGGTATGCCCTGCCGTATGGTGCCGACACGATCATGGATGACGTGCGTGCGCAAATTCGCGATACATTCGAGGCCCCCAACGCTGCCGTGTACCTTGTTGCGACAGGCACTGCGGCAAACTCATTGGCTTTGTCCTGTGTATGTCAGCCCTTTGAGACAATTTTTTGCAGCCCCGTCGCGCATATCCACGAAGATGAATGCAATGCACCCGAGTTCTTTTCTGGTGGCGCAAAGCTGACCCTTGTTGGCCAAGGCGACAAGATGACACCGCAAACATTGCGGACGGCAATCGCGAACGAAGAAACCCGCGGCGTGCACGGACCAAAACGCGGACCTGTGTCGATCACCCAATTGACCGAACGTGGTAGTGCGTATTCAGTTCAGGAACTGACCGACCTATGCGCCGTTGCAAAAGGCTTTGGCTTGCCTGTTCATCTTGACGGTGCGCGCTTTGGCAACGCGATGATGGCTCTTGGCTGCACTCCAGCCGAGATGACGTGGAAGGCTGGCGTTGATGTTGTCAGTTTTGGCGGAACCAAAAACGGGTGTGTCGGCGTCGAGGCGCTGATCCTGTTTGATCCAGATAAAGCTATGGAATTTGAATTGCGCCGCAAACGCGGTGCGCATCTTTTCTCAAAGCATCGCTATTTGTCGGCCCAGATGCAAAGCTATCTTGCCGACGACTTGTGGCAGAAGAACGCAAGCCAAGCGAACGCCAACTGTGCGCGCTTGGTTGCCGGATTGCGCGACACTGAGACCGTGTCGTTCATGCACGAGCCGCAAGCCAATATGATTTTTTGCAGTTTTCCACGCGCAGCACATCAACGTCTGCATGATGCTGGCGCAATGTATTATGTGTGGTCTGGCACGCTCGAAGGTGACGATCCCAATGAAATGCTAGAAGCGCGCTTGGTCTGTGACTGGAGCATCTCGGACGCGTTGATAGATCAGTTTGTCGACCTTGTGCGCGGCAACACGCCCTGATCATCTTGGCGGGTATCCAAGGAATGCGCGTTTGGCATTCCTTGGGATTGCAACCGCGATAGGCGGTTAGGACGCATCCGCAAGATGCTGGTCAAGGTAGACAAGACGATCTTGCCCCCAAAACCGCGCACCATCATCCGTGACATAAAACGGCGCGCCAAAAGCCCCCGCCTCGACCGCATCTTCCAGATTACGCGCATATGTCTCAGCACCCACCAAAAGCCCGCTATCCGCCAAAGAAGGATCGAATCCTGCGTTGGTCAGGCATTCTTTGATGACACTGTCCTCTGCGATATCCTTTTCCTCGACCCAACAGGCTCGCATCAGGCTTTGCACCAAGGCACCAACGTCGCCGCCGCCTGCTTTTGCTGCTGCAATCACGGCATAAGATGAAGGTGCCATATTGGTCGGCCAGTGTGCGGGCTTTAGGTTAAAGTCCATGCCCAGCATTTTGGCCTGTCGAACCAAATCCATTGCACGATATTCTTGGCGCGACACGTGACGATCTTTGGGCGAAGTCCCACCCGTGCGCGAAAACTGGGCCATAATATCCAGAGGTTTATAGGTAATCGTTGCGCCATGTTTCGCGGCAATTTCCTCCAATCGCGCACCCGCCAGATACGCATACGGGGAAATCGTCGAAAAATAGTAGTCAATATGTGCCATTTAGGTCCCTCCAGGCAAAGGCATATCTTTGCCAGACGTTAGGGGCATGTTAAGCGGTGTGCACGTCACGAATCTGTCATCTGCTCTATCGGACATCTTCCTCGGGGACCACTCACCATGCCTACTACTCTGGAACCGAAACTTATCACCGGCACCGCCAATATTCCACTGGCCAAGGCGATCGCGCGCCGCATGTCGATCCACCGCAATCTCGGGCTGGTTAATGCGCGTGTTGAACGGTTCAACGACCAAGAAATTTTCGTCGAAGTCTATGACAACGTCCGCGGCGAGGACATGTTCATTATCCAATCGACATCCCGCCCAGCCAACGACAACTTGATGGAACTGTTGATTATGGCAGATGCGTTGCGCCGCTCTTCGGCCAAGCGCATCACTGCGGTGATCCCGTACTTTGGATATGCACGTCAGGATCGTCGCGCCAAAGCACGCACGCCTATCTCTGCCAAGCTGGTCGCGAATATGCTCGTCGAAGCTGGTGTTGAGCGGGTTCTGACCATGGATTTGCACGCCGCCCAAATTCAGGGCTTCTTCGATATTCCGGTGGATAACCTGTACGCAAGCCCGATCTTTGCGCTCGATATTCTGCATCAGTTCAAAGACACTGGCCTTAACGATGTAATGGTCGTGTCCCCTGACGTCGGTGGCGTTGCACGCGCACGTGAACTTGCCAAACGGATCAATGCCCCGCTGGCAATCGTTGACAAACGTCGCGAAAAGCCCGGTGAGATCGCAGAAATGACCGTGATCGGCGATGTGTCTGGCAAGAAATGTATCATTGTAGACGACATTTGCGATACCGCCGGAACGCTCTGCAAAGCTGCAGAAGTCTTGATGGAGCACGGCGCGACCGAAGTGCATTCATACATCACGCACGGTGTGCTCTCCGGCCCTGCTGTCGAGCGTATCTCGAATTCCGTGATGAAATCCTTGGTCATCACAGACTCGATCGAGCCAACTGATGCGGTCAAAAACACACCAAACATTCGGATTGTTCCCACAGCTCCTTTGTTTGCCCAAGCAATCCTGAATATCTGGAATGGCACGAGCGTTTCATCGTTGTTCGAAACAGAAACTCTAGAGCCAGCTTATGAAGGCCTCTACGATCTCTAAACATTGATCGACACATTTGAATTCGAAGGCGCCCTCGTGGCGCCTTCTTTCTTTTTGGTCTTTCGACAAACCTGTCAGCTTGCATTCACCAAGACACTCGGTTTCAGAGATCGGCTTGCAATCGTGCACCTGCTAAGGCATGAGCATCCAATTCCCGCCAACGTCCCAAGGAGTTTATGATGGACTACAAAGCCGCAGGCGCCCCAAGAAAGGGCACGAATAAGCCCCGCCACCAAGAACACAACGCGCGAGGGACCAACAAGAATCCCTATGCTCGCAAAGATGCCAAGCAAGAGTTGTTGGATCGGATGAAGGCCGCCGCTGTTGCGAACAAAGACAACAGCCCACGCGTAGGGTAAAACAGGACATCTGTGAAAGCACCGCCCTGTATCGAAAGGGTTAGGTCGTTACTCTACGGCCCAATCATCGTCATGCGCCAACTCACCAATGGCAAACCAGCTCATGCGAACACGTGCCACGCGGCTATCGCCCCATGTACGAAACACCAGATCAAACCCACGCCGTCCGACGTTTTCTGCCGTCACCTCTGCACGGTGATGCGGGCCACTGTCCATGTCTGACAATGACAACCCGACCTGTATCGAAGGCGGGGTCTTGAATTCCTCTGAAAACTTAATCTTCTTGCGGCGTTCGCGTGGACCAGTTCCTGTCCACATTTCACCGCCGTCTTCGAAGTCGGCGAACAACGGCACATCGCCTTGTTCGACACCGATAAGATGATTTTGTAGTCGTTTCATTCGTTCTTCCAGTTGATCGCACTGATAAAGAACAAATCTCTTTCGAGTGCAAACAAAAAAGGCCCCACCAGCGCGGTGAGGCCTTTTCTATAGATTAAGGAGCTAATCCTTAGTCCATGTTCTCTAGCAGATGAACAAGATCAGCTACAAATTTCTCTGCAGCATCTTTATCCTCTGCACTGGCTGCGCTGGCGCTTTCGCGCGCGGCAGTCAGAACATCTTCCAGATCAGCCTTTTTGACATCCGAACCCACATGCGCGTGTTCGGCAATCACAGACACAGAGTCTGCCGAAATCTCGGCAAAACCGCGTGTGACGACAAAGTCCTTGTCCCCATCAGGTGACTGAACATGTACGACACCAGGGCGCAACGAGGTCAGAACCGCGCTGTGGCCGGGCATTGCAGTCATATCACCGTCTGCGCCAGGAATCTGTACGGCAGTCACCTGAAGCGAAGCGAGGCTTCGCTCAGGGCTGACCAGATCAAATTGCATCGTGTTTGCCATTTCGGGCCTCCTTAGGCCGCTTCAGCAGCCATTTTTTCGGCTTTAGCGATCACTTCATCGATGCCGCCAACCATATAGAAGGCACCTTCGGGCAGGTGATCGTATTCGCCAGCCACAACAGCTTTGAACGACGAGATTGTGTCTTCCAGAGGAACCTGAACACCGTCAGAGCCAGTGAACACTTTCGCAACGTCAAACGGCTGAGACAAGAAGCGCTCGATCTTACGTGCACGTGCAACGGCCAGTTTGTCTTCTTCTGACAGCTCGTCCATGCCCAAAATCGCGATGATGTCTTGAAGCGACTTGTAACGTTGCAGGATTTGCTGAACGTCAGTTGCCACTTTGTAGTGCTCATCACCAATGATCAGCGGATCAAGAAGACGCGAGGTCGAACCAAGTGGATCCACAGCAGGGTAGATACCTTTTTCCGAAATCGCACGGTCCAGAACAGTTGTCGCATCAAGGTGCGCAAACGATGTCGCTGGTGCAGGGTCGGTAAGGTCATCCGCAGGAACGTAAACGGCTTGCACCGAAGTAATCGAACCAGATTTGGTTGACGAAATACGTTCTTGCATCGCACCCATGTCGGTCGCCAATGTTGGCTGATAGCCAACCGCCGAAGGAATACGACCCAGCAGAGCCGAAACTTCTGAACCAGCTTGGGTAAAGCGGAAGATGTTGTCCACGAAGAACAGAACGTCCGAACCTGTGTCGTCACGGAACTGTTCCGCCAGCGTCAAGCCGGACAGAGCAATACGCATACGCGCACCGGGAGGCTCGTTCATCTGGCCGTAAACCAGAGCAATCTTCGACTCGGTCAGGTTCTCAGGAACGATAACACCAGATTCGATCATCTCGTGATAAAGGTCATTCCCTTCACGTGTACGCTCACCCACACCCGCAAACACAGACACACCAGAGTGCACTTTTGCGATGTTGTTGATGAGTTCCATGATCAGAACGGTTTTACCAACGCCGGCACCGCCGAACAGACCAATTTTACCACCTTTGGTGTAAGGGGCCAAAAGGTCGATAACCTTGATACCTGTGGTCAGAATTTCCGTTGCAGTGGACTGCTCGGAAAATGCTGGAGCGTCGCCGTGAATCGCGCGGGTTTCGGTTGCTTCAACCGGACCTTTTTCATCAACGGGGTCGCCAGTTACGTTCAGAATACGGCCCAATGTGCCGGTACCAACTGGAACCTGAATAGGTGCGCCCGTGTCTGTGACCTCTGCGCCACGAACCAGACCCTCGGTTGCGTCCATAGCGATGGCACGTACAGTGTTTTCGCCAAGGTGCTGAGCAACTTCCAGAACCAGTTTCTTGCCATTGTTTTCAGTGTTCAGAGCGTTCAGAATCTGAGGCAGATCATCCTCAAACTGAACGTCGACAACGGCGCCAATCACCTGCGTGATTTTGCCTTTTGCGTTTGCCATGTGTTTGTCTCCGGTTGTCTCTTAGAGCGCCTCAGCGCCCGAAATGATTTCAATCAGCTCGTTGGTGATGACGGCCTGACGCGAGCGGTTATACTCGATAGTCAGTTTGTCGATCATTTCGCCAGCGTTACGTGTCGCGTTGTCCATAGCGGACATCCGTGAGCCTTGTTCCGAGGCGCCATTCTCCAGAAGAGCAGCGAAAATTTGTGTGGCCACGCCGCGCGGCAAAAGATCGGCCAAAAGGGCCTCTTCGCTTGGCTCGTAGTCATACAGAGTGCTTGCAGTCTCACCTTCGACGGCATCAAATGCTGCCGGGATGATTTGCTGTGCGGTGGGGATCTGCGTCACAACATTCACGAACTTCGCATAGAAGATCGTTGCGACGTCAAACTCGCTGGCATCAAAACGGGCCAAGATATCGCGCGCGATGTCTTGGGCGTTATCATAACCAACGCGCTTCACTTCACTGAGATCAACGTGGCCGACGAAATTATCGCCAAATTCACGTTTGATGCTGTCACGGCCTTTTTTGCCAACAGTGAGAATTTTCACTGTTTTGCCTTGCGCGATCAGTTCTTGGGCCCGAGCACGGCCAAGTTTGGCAATGTTCGAGTTAAAACCACCGCACAAACCGCGCTCAGCTGTCATGATGACAAGCAAGTGCACATCATCTTTGCCCGTACCGCTAAGCAGTTTGGGCGCAGAGTCAGATCCACCAACCGAAGCAGCCAACCCACCCAGAACAGCATTGAACCGTTCTGTGTAGGGGCGTGACTGTTCGGCACTTTCCTGCGCGCGGCGAAGTTTCGCCGCGGCAACCATTTGCATGGCCTTTGTGATCTTACGCGTGTTTTTCACACTCGCGATCCGGTTTTTGAGATCCTTAAGATTTGGCATCTGTCAGGCCCCTTAAGCGAAGTCAGCGGCGTATTCGTCGAGTGCTGCTTTGACTTTATCCGCGGCTGCATCCTTAATCTTGGGATCTTCGTCTGTGATCCACTGAAGAAGGTCGGCGTGTTTGCTACGCAGGTGCTGCAACATGCCTTGCTCGTAACGGCCAACGTCTTTGACGTCGACTGTATCAAGATAGCCGTTCACACCCGCAAAGATGACACATACGATTTCGGCGTTGGTCAGCGGCGAGTACTGAGCTTGCTTCATCAATTCAGTCAGACGCGCACCACGGTTCAGCAATTGCTGTGTAGAAGCATCAAGGTCGGAACCGAACTGAGCAAACGCAGCCATCTCACGATACTGAGCCAGCGACAGTTTAACAGGGCCAGCAACCGAAGACATCGCTTTGGTTTGAGCCGAAGAGCCAACACGCGAAACTGACAGACCAGTGTTCACAGCAGGGCGGATGCCTTGGTAGAACAATTCGGTTTCAAGGAAGATCTGACCGTCGGTGATCGAAATCACGTTGGTTGGAATAAACGCAGAAACGTCACCACCTTGAGTTTCAATCACGGGCAGCGCTGTCAGCGAGCCGGAACCGTTGTCTTCGTTCAGTTTAGCCGAACGTTCCAACAGGCGCGAGTGAAGATAGAAAACGTCACCAGGATAAGCTTCACGTCCGGGTGGGCGACGCAACAGCAAAGACATCTGGCGATAAGAAACAGCCTGCTTAGAAAGGTCATCATAGATGATCAGGGCGTGCTTGCCGTTGTCGCGGAAATATTCCGCCATCGCGGTTGCCGAGTAAGGTGCGAGGAACTGCATAGGTGCAGGATCGGACGCTGTCGCTGCGACAACGATCGAATACGCCAGTGCGCCAGATTCTTCGAGTTTCTTAACCAGCTGGGCAACAGTCGAACGCTTTTGACCGATCGCAACGTACACACAGTACAGTTTTTTGCTTTCGTCATCGCCAGCGGCGTCGTTGTAAGACTGCTGGTTCAGGATGGCGTCAAGTGCCACAGCAGTTTTACCTGTCTGACGGTCACCAATGATCAGCTCGCGCTGGCCACGGCCAATTGGGATCATCGCGTCTACAGACTTCAGACCAGTCGCCATTGGCTCGTGAACCGATTTCCGCGGGATAATACCCGGTGCTTTTACGTCTGCCAGACCGCGCTGTTTGGCTTCGATCGGACCTTTGCCGTCGATCGGGTTACCCAGACCGTCTACGACGCGACCCAAAAGCTCTGGGCCAACTGGAACGTCCACGATCGAGTTGGTGCGCTTAACTGTGTCACCTTCTTTGATGTCACGGTCGGTCCCGAAGATAACAACACCAACGTTGTCATTTTCCAGGTTCAGGGCCATGCCCATGATGCCACCTGGGAATTCGACCATCTCACCGGCCTGAACATTGTCCAGACCATAGACGCGTGCGATACCATCACCGACGGAAAGCACTCGGCCAACCTCGGCCACTTTGGCGTCTTTGCCAAAGTTCTTGATCTGGTCCTTAAGGATCGCAGAAATTTCGGCTGCTTGGATACCCATTATCCGACCTCTTTCATTGCATTCTGGAGGGAAGAGAGCTTGGAGGCGATCGACGTATCGATCATCTTCGAGCCCACCTTAACGACAAGACCGCCAATGAGGGATTCATCAACGGTCGCATTGATTTTGACATCTTTGCCCACACGGGCCGTAAGTGTCTTTGAAAGTTTTTCGCTCTGCGTTTTGGTCAGAGCTTTTGCGGAAACCACGTCTGCAGTGACTTCGCCTTTTTCTTCAGCGATCATGGCGCGCAATTGAATAATCAATTGTGGCAACACGAACAGGCGGCGGTTCTCGGCCATCAAGCCCAAAACGTTTACCAGCACAGGCTGAAGGCCCATTTTCTTTGCAATACCCGCAATAGCCTTGCCCTGCATCTCGCGGCTATAAACCGGCGAGGAAATCAGGTCGCGCAATTCTGCGCTTTCGGCCAATGCAGCACTAAGGTCATCAAGACCACCTTCCAACTTGGAAAGCGCCTTGTTCTCTTTTGCGATCTCGAAGACCGCTGTGGCATAGCGCGCAGCAATGCCGGAGGAGATCGAAGCTGGTTCGGACACGTCCACCCTTCCGCTTTCTGGCCCCGATTTTGGCATACAATTGTATGCCGTCGTCGGGGGCGTTTCATAGCCCCGAAAACTCAGGGCAGTCAAATCCGTCGTGGATGTAGCAGAGCTATGCTCACCTAGCAACATTGTTTGACAGATTCCGCATACCGGAAATGCCCCTTATTTTTAGGGCTTTACGCTAGGTGCGACCCTTTGCCAGTGACGAAGCGTCAAAAAAATGTGCGGAAATTCACACTTTTTCGCGATTCCCGTGCCATTTCGCGCCTCAGCGGGTTCAAATTTGCGACCGAAAAGGGCGCCTTCCGACCGGATATTCCGCAAATACGGCATGGCGATCTTTGGGTCTTGAGAGATTCTGGCAAGAAGGGCGCGCGCGGGATACGCGCGCCATTGTCGATTTTGCGCGCACATACCCCAATGCCGGGCAGCCCTCGCAAATATCAGAGGATCAGAGACCTCGATCCTGTAACAACCACTCCGCATGGCAACTGTCATCGCCAAGATACTCAATGCACGCGCGCGCCTTTTTCATGAATAGGCCGATATCAATAGCATCCGTCATCCCGATACCGCCATGCATTTGTACGGCCTCGCGCACGGCCAAAGACGCCGTTTTATTGGCCTTGGCCTTGGCGACTCGTGACAAACGCTCTGCGTCTTCATGGTTTGCATCGAATGCAGCAAGTGCCGCACTGGTGATCGCTTCGGTTGTTTGAATTTGCGTATACAAGTCGGCGGCGCGATGCTGCAGAGCCTGAAATTGCGCCAGTGCGACGCCAAATTGCTTGCGGTCCCGCAGATAGGCATTGGTGCGCTCGGCGACTTCCTTTGACAGCCCCACCATTTCCGACGCGGCAACCGACCTTCCGACCCGGAGCGTCAAAGCCAATGCGCTTTCGGCCTCGGAGCCTTGGGCAATCAGCGTGTCCCCTCCCAAAACCACCTGATTGAAGTCCATCGATGCCGCATTCCGGCTGTCGACTGTGCTTACCTGATTGGTGACAACTCCCCTCAATTTCGGATCGACCAAAAACACACCAAGCCCTTGATCCGTCATCGCAGTGACCAGCACCGCGTCCGCCCCGACTGCGTCGCTCACAAAACGCTTGGAGCCGCTCAGGACAAACCCGTTTCCCGACACCTCAGCTTTGGTCGACACTTTGTCAGGTCGATGCTTACTGACCTCATCAAACGCCACGGCGACGACCGCATTTCCTGATGCGATCTTTGCAGAAATTTCCACAGCATTGCATGCGCGCGCCATCGTCGCGGCCATCACGGCAGACGATAGAAAGGGGGCCGCAGACAACCGGCGCCCCATTTCTTCGGCAACCAACCCCGCGACACCGGCTCCTAGGTCAAGCCCGCCCACATCTTCGCTGGACATCATCCCAGTCCAGCCCATACCGGCCATGTCGGTATATACCGACGTATCATAGCCTTGGCTGTCCGCACGATCACGCAGGTTTCGCAAAGCCGAAACCGGTGCGTTTTTTTCAAGAAATCCCGCGGCCATGTCGCGCACCATTTGGTGCTCTTCGTTCAGTAGTCTCATGCCCCTACCCCAATTCCAGAACAGCTTTGGACAAGATCGACAACATCACTTCGGATGTGCCGCCTTCGATAGAATTTGCTTTGGAGCGCAGCCACAATGACGCTTTTTCATCGCTTGCCGCCTGCGCAAAGTCCCACTCCAGCGCATCCAGCCCGCTGACTTCCATAATCAGCTCCTGCCGACGTTTGTTCAGCTCTGTCCCCGTGTACTTGAGAGTGGCGGATTGAACGCCAAGCTGATTTCCAGCGCGCATCCAATCTTGGGCGCGGGCCAATTCGGCATCGAATGCGGCCTCATCCACCAAAAAGTCGGCGATCTTCGCGCGCAGCAATGGGTCGTCCAACTGACTTAAAGCATTTAGCCCGATCGCATCCTTGGCAACTTCGACCACATCTTCGGACCCAAACAACGCGGCATCAGATGATCCAATCATTTCACGTTCGTGGGTCAACAGATACTTGGCAATGGTCCAACCATTGCCGCGCGCACCAACGATTTGATCCGCGGGTACTTCGACTTGGTCAAAGAAGGTCTCGCAAAACGGTGACGCTCCAGAAATCAACTGGATCGGTTGGGTCGAGACGCCCGCGCTTGTCATATCAAACAACAGAAACGAAATGCCTTTGTGTTTTGGCGCATCAGGCTCCGTCCGCACCAGACAGAAAATCCAGTCGGCTTGATCGGCATATGATGTCCAGATTTTCTGGCCTGTAACCTCAAAGTGCGATCCGCAGTCCACGCCCTTGGTTTGCAACCCGGCCAGATCCGACCCTGCGCCGGGTTCTGAATAGCCCTGACACCAGCGGATCTCTCCGCGTGCAATCTTAGGGAGGTAATGACGTTTTTGTTCTTCGGTTCCGAACTCCAGCAGGGCGGGGCCCAACATCCAAATTCCAAAGCTTTGAAGTGGAGGGCGCGCATTGATCCGCGACATCTCTTCTTTGAGGATTCCGGCCTCGTCGCCACTTAGGCCACCACCACCATATGCTTGGGGCCACTCGGGAACAGTCCAGCCACGTGTGGCCATCCTGTCAAGCCAAAGACGTTGATCCTCTGACTGAAACACCCACTTTCGTCCCCCCCAACAGACATCAGCCTCTGACATCGGTTGGCGCATGGTCTCTGGGCAATTCTCTTCCAACCACGCCCGCGTAGTGGCGCGAAAACTATGTAAATCCGTCATGTGTCACCTGAATTCGCGTGTTGAAAGGCGCCAGAGTTTCCGGCGCCTTTCCTGAGAGGTAATTACTCTTCGTGGACTTTTATCCAGCCACCATCTTGGACAACAGACACATAGATCGAGTCCGCGCCTTGGTGATCTTCGGGACCGTATGTGATGTGGTTGCCGACCAAATCATCTTGGTAATCCAAAGTCTCCATCGCCGCGATAAAGCTCTCTTGGGTCAAATCGGGACCCGCGGCCTCTAGCGCCATCACAGTCATGGAAGCGGCTGCATATCCAAGCATTGCGAAACCGGCAGCGTCTTCGCCATAGGCCGCTTTATACTCTTCGATAAACGCTTTCGGGGCTGGCTCGTCTGCACGTGCCCACAGGTCCTGCCAGCTCGCGGCCGCATAGTACCCTTCGGTGATGCCACCCGGAACCTTGGCCACAACGGTCAGGAAGCTCGCAGATGTTCCAAGGAATTTCATATCCGTCAGGCCCATCTTTTTGGCGGTGCCCACGATTGTAATCGCTTGGCGTACGCCAACAGCCATTGTGACGATGTCACATCCGGATTCCTTGAGCTTGGACAATGATCCGACAAAATCGCTTTCGTCTGGCTTGTGCGTTGTCTCGGCGACAAAGGAAATTCCGGCTTCTTCGGCTCCGGCATGTGATCCTTCCAGAATCTCCTTACCAAAGTCGGTCGGCAGATACATCGAGCACACGTTCTTGGAGCCAAATTCACCAGCCAGATATTTCACGCCAACACGTGCCTGATCATAATACGACGAAAACGATGTGAACTTGTTGTGCATCGGCTCCTGAAGCATTTGCCGCGCAGCAGTCAAAGGCGCAATATTCGGGATACCCTTGGGATCTAACAGTTTAAAACCGGCAAGGTTCATGGGCGTACCCAAAGATTGCATCATCGCAAACACCTTGTCGCGGTTCAGAAGCTTGTTATAGCCCTGCATCGCACGCGGCATCTGGTATCCGTTGTCCTCCACAACGAACCGGATTTTGCGACCATGTACACCGCCAGCTTCGTTCACCTTGTCAAAGTACAGGTTGGCCCCTTTGGTGGCGGGCACGCCAACGGCCGCAAAGATACCTGACAGGTCATTCACCGACCCGATCACAATCTCTGAATCGCTGACACCCTGCGCATCTGCTGAAGCCATCGAAGCCGCAGCCATCCACCCAGCAGCGAGCGATAGCGTCTTTACATATTTTTTCATTAGTCTTCCTCCCATTGGTATTCACACAAACATTGTTATTCTATTTTCAAAACCCGAACGTCCTTAGGCCCGATGCCTTGGTATGATTGCGTGGTCCCTGCCACGTTGGACAGGCACCCCTATCAATACATCTCCTCAATCAAGTGACCATGCGCCTTTTCCACATAACTCCGCTTAAGCTTCATCGTCGCGGTCAGTTCTTCATCTTCTGCCGTCAGTAAGACATCGATCAAGCGAAAATCCTTAATCTGTTCAACGCGCGCGAACTCCTTGTTCACCGCATCAATCTCTGTCCGGATCAGCGCTTTGATTTCTTCCGCAGCACAAAGCGACGCAAAGTTCGAAAACGGCACCTTCTGGTCCTGAGCGTATTTCTCAACGTTCTCCTGATCAATCATGATCAACGCCGTCAGGAATTTGCGGCGATCACCGATGATCACAGCATCCGAGATGAAATGCGAAAACTTGAGGCGGCTTTCGATTTCGGCGGGTGTAATGTTCTTCCCCCCTGCCGTGATGATGATGTCCTTAAGGCGCCCAGTGATGGTCACATACCCATCTTCGTCGAGCCGCCCCACATCGCCGGTTCGCAGCCATCCGTCATCGGTAAAAGTTTCGGCGGTTTTTTCGTTGTTGCGCCAATAGCCCTGAAAGTTGTTCAGGCCCTTAGTCTGGATTTCACCGTCGTCTGCAATCCGCAAATCATATCCCGGCACGGCCTGTCCGATGGTGCCGACAACATTTTCGAACCGTGTGTTCATCGTTGCCAAGCCTGCGGTTTCGGTCATGCCGTACCCCTCGACCAGAGGGACGCCAATGGACCAATACCATTTCAACAGTTCCGGCGAAATCGGCGCGGCACCTGATCCGCCGCGACGCATACGATCAAGCCCCAGCATCCGCCGCAAATTCCGCAGCACCAAGCGGTCCCAAATCCAGTAGTTTATCGCAACACCGGTTGGCACCTTGTCGGCCTTAATCTTGTAATCTCCACGTTTGGCCCCTGCCTTAAGCGCCATCCCATAAGCCAGGCGCCCAATGGGCGTCGCCTCTTGCATGAGGATCAAAACCTGAGAATAAATCTTCTCCCAAACCCGTGGCACCGCCGTAAACGTATGCGGCGAGACTTCCTGCAGGTTATTGAACACCGTTTCCGGGCTTTCGGCGAAATTGACGATGCATTTGCCTGCCAGCGGGAAATAGATCGACACGTCCCGCTCCAGAATATGGCACAACGGCAAGAAGCAAAGCTGTTCATCTGTCTCATAGACCGACAGGCGGCGCGCACCGGCTTCAATCGCGGCCATAATGTTTTCATTGCTCAACATGGCCCCTTTGGGCATGCCTGTTGTGCCAGACGTATAGATCAAAAGAGCCGTGTCCTCGGGCTGGGCCTCATCAATCTCGTTCTCAAACGCCTCGGGCTCCTGAATGTCGGTATCCCATCCGATTTGATACAAATCTTTGATCAGCATGCACCGATGGTGCGACAGATCATGAAGCCCCTCGTCCTCGAGAATAATGACCTTGAGCAAGCCGGGCACCTGATCTTCGATCTGGAGGTATTTATCCAGTTGCTCTTCGTCTTCAACAATCAGAAAGCGGCTGTCACTGTCGTTGATCAGATACGCCAGCTGAGACGCCGAATCTGTTGTATATACCCCCGAAGCAATGCCACCCACAGCTTGGATGCCCATATCTGCATAGGCCCACTCCTTGCGATCCTCTGACAGAATCGACACGACATCCCCGCGTTCAAGACCCAATTCACGCAGCGCCAGACCAATCCATTTGGCGTGGTTCCAATAGTCTTTCCAACTATAGGTTTTCCAAATGCCCAAATCTTTTTCGCGATGCGCGGTCCGATCCCCCATGCTCTGGCATCGCTGCTTGAACAGTGCCGGAATGGTCGCACATTTATCCACCAACACAGGGCGTTGGCCCGGCTTTGTATTATAGCTCACACCATTGATGGTGGTCTGGTCCGGTACGGTATGCATATTCATCCCGATTACCTCCACGTTTTCTTGCGTTTCCAGCGTCGCTCTTCGCGAGCACCTTCTTCTTGAACGCCAAGATAGAAGTTCTGGATATCTTCGGATTTCATCAGGGCCTCGGCGGTGCCGTCCATCACGATGCGACCGACCTCCATCACATACCCATCATGCGCGAGGTTCAGCGCCGCAGCGGCGTTTTGTTCGACCAACATCATGGTCATGCCCTGCTCTTTGTTCAGACGTCGGAGAATTTCAAAGATTTCCTGAACCAGCAATGGCGACAGCCCCAAGGACGGTTCGTCGAGCAGCATGATTTTTGGTCGCGCCATAAGGCCACGCCCAATCGCCAACATCTGCTGTTGCCCGCCGGACAAAGTGCCCGCCTCCTGTGTGCGACGTTCTTTGAGGATCGGAAAATAGTTAAACACCAACTCGCGATCCTGCTCGATCCCCTGCGTGTCATTGCGGGTGTACGCCCCCAGTGACAGGTTGTCGTCGACCGTCAAAAGAGGAAACACTTCGCGTCCCTCTGGCACATGCACAATCCCGCTGTGCACGATCCTATGGGGTTCCTGCCCCTGGATTTCTCGCCCGTCAAAAATGATCTGTCCCTTTTCGGGGTCCATCACACCGGAAATGGTTTTCATCAGGGTTGTCTTGCCTGCGCCATTGGCCCCGAGGATCGACACAATCCGCCCCTCGTGGACATCCAGCGAGACACCACGAATAGCCATGATCGGACCGTAGAAGCTCTCAATATTTCGGATTTTCAGAATGGGTTCACTCATGATGCTTTCCCCAAATAGGCCTCGATCACAGCGGGGTGCGATTGCACCTCGGACGGTGTGCCCAGCGCAAGTTTGGCACCATCCGCCAGCGCCAGAACACGATCTGAAACGCCCGAGACAAGGCCCATGTCGTGCTCAACCATCAACACAGTGATCCCCATCTGGCGGCGAATGTCATCAATCCACCACCGCATATCGGATGTTTCTTCGACCGAAAGGCCCGATGCGGGTTCGTCCAGCAACAACAGCTTGGGGTCGGTTGCCAACGCACGGCCAACTTCCACGACTTTGCGCACCCCATACGGCAGCCCCGCAATCATTTTGTCGCGATAGGCTTGGAGGTCCAGAAAATCGATTATTTCTTCAACCAATTGCCGGTTTTGCATTTCTTGGCGTTTCACCGATGGTGTGAAAAAGAGCTCTGACAAAAAGTTGCTTTGGCGGTGACGATGACGCCCAACCAGCAGATTTTGCAGAACCGACGCATGGTCGAACAATTCGATGTTCTGAAAGGTGCGCGCCACGCCAAATGATGCAACGCCACTGGCCTTTTGCTTAAGAAGGTCGTGACCATCAAACCGAATAGATCCTTCATACGGATCATAGAACCGTGAGATCAGGTTAAAGACAGTGGATTTACCGGCCCCATTTGGCCCCACAATCGCAAACACTTCGCCCTGTTCCACCGAAAACGAAAGCTTGTTTACGGCAGTGAGCCCACCGAACTTTAGCGTGACATTGTCGAGTTCAAGAATACTCATCTCAGACGCTCCGTTTTCAGATAGGATTTCTGACGCTTGAACATATCCTTGCGATAGAACGGGAACAGTTCAAAGAAGGTGCGTATTTTAAGCCATCGGCCATAAATCCCCATCGGTTCAAACAAGATGAACATGATCAGGATCATCCCGAAAATCCCGAACTCCAGTCCGGGGATCGCAACTGTGTTGCTGCCGAATACCCCGCCGACCCATTCTTTGGAAATCGACAGGAACTGCGGCAGGAAGCCGACCACAATTGCGCCAAAGAATGCCCCGTGGATAGAGCCGAGCCCGCCAATCACAATCATCATCAACAGTTGAATCGAGATCACGACGCTAAATGTTTCATTGTTGAACGCCCCAGAGAACAACCCCATCAAGGCGCCCGCCAATCCGGTGATGCCACAAGAAATCGCAAACGAAATTGCTTTTGTGCGTGCCACATCGATACCCATGGCTTGTGCCGACACTTCGGAATCGCGCACCGCGATGAAGCTGCGCCCCAAGGGAGATCGCAACAGGTTGATATACCCCAGCGTGACAATCACCGTGACCCCAAGCACCAGATAGAAAAACTCGCGCGGTGTGCCCCAGCGATCAATCATGACACCAAAGACATTTACCGAAGGCGCGTATTTGCCGCCGACCCCACCGGTCCAAGGCTCGGTCAGGACGATGATGTCATCCACAAGGATGGACATCGCCAGCGTCGCAATCGCCAGATAAATCCCATGCAACCGCAAAGCGGGCACAGCCACGACCATCCCAATAACCCCGGTCAGCACGCCTGCGATTGGGAATGCGACCATAAACGGCAACCCCTGTTCGATCAGGATGATATTGATATAGCACCCCAGCGCCAGAAACGCTGCGTGCCCAAGGCTGGCTTGTCCCGTATGGCCGGTCAGAACCATCAACCCCAACCCTGCGAGTGCCCAAACAAAGACGTTGGTCAACTCTCCGAGGTAGAAATCATCAATCACAAATGGCGCTGCGATCATCACCAGCAAGAGCAGCAAGTAAAGCGACAGTTGATAGCCGTCTTTCCAAGGGCGAATATCTTGCATGTAGTCTGTTTTGAAAATAATCCGCATGACGCTATACCTTCTTGATACGGACTTGGCTGAACAGTCCGTGAGGTCGGAAAATCAGCACGATCAGCAACAGTGCATAGGGTGCAATCTGGCTGTATCCGGCCGCGATATACCGACTTGCGAACGGTTCGATCACCCCCACGATCAGCCCACCCGCAAGCGCACCTGGCAAACTGCCAAATCCACCGATCACGGCCGCCGCGAACGCTTTGATGCCCATCAGTCCTGCGTTGGGATCCACCGCGCCTTTGGCTGCAAACAATATCCCTGCAACACAGGCAACCGCCCCGGCTAGCGCCCAGATGAACCCTTGCACACGCTTGACGGGCACGCCCATGTAATATGCCGCCAGCTGATTTTGTGATGCGCCCTGCATCGCCAGCCCCAGCTTGGTACGGTTGAAAAATTCGTACAGCCCCCAAGTGAGCAAGATTGTCACAACAATCACGGCGACATCTTCAAGGCCAAGAACCAGCCCACCGACAGACAGTTCTTTGCCAGCCAGTGGATTTTGTAGAGACTGGGGTTCATGGCCCCAAATCAGCCCCGCCACAAAGCGGATCACAAAGCCAAGAGCGATGGTCAAAATGACAACGGACGTTTGGCTTTCGCCAAACATTCTGCGGATAATGAACCGGTCAAGCAGATAGCCCAACAAGGCCATGATACCTAGCGAGATTGGCAGAGCCAGCCAGAACGGCAAGCCCATGTATTCAGTGTTGGTCAGGCCGATCGTCACAAATGCGCCAAGCATCATGAAATCGCCTTGCGCGAAATTCACGGCCTCTGTTGCTTTATAAATCAGCACGAAGCCAAGGGCGATCAGGCCGTAAACACAGCCATTCGCCAGCCCGCTTATCAAGAGCTGCAAGTTATCCAAAATTTTCCTCCCTGCGCCGGTTTTCCGGCTGCATATTGTCAGGGCCCCAGCTCCTCACGTCCAAGGCCCCGCAACTTCACTATGGCGTAATCATGACCTTCCCGTCAGTCTTTTTCAGGGCGTCTGCCAAACCTGACACAACGTCACGAAGCGGCAACTGCGCAGACACGTCCGTTTTCCAGCGTCCATCCGCAAATCTGGCCTGGACTTCCCCGACCACCCGAATCTGGTCGGCCGGTGGCGTGCTCATCATCCAACTGGTCAGCCAGAACCCCTCGATACGCTTGCCCATAAAAATGAACTGGCCCATCTGTGTCAGCTTCGGCGGTACGGGGTTTAGCTTGCCATAGCTGATCCAGCGCGCCTTGTTGGGCATGGCCGCAAAGATTTGTTCCGAAAGCTGATCTGAAACGGCATCGAGAAAGACGCGCGGCTTAAGCGCTTTGGACACATCTGCGAATTTTGCCAACATATCCGGATCTGAGGTGACCAACACCTCGGCGGCTCCCATGTCCTTGAGCGGCGCGACCGCGTCCTCGCGTCGGACAATCGCAATTGGCTTGAGCCCGAGATCTTTGCCCAGAGACACCATCAACTTACCGAGTTGGCTGGTCGCGGCAGACACAACAAAGGCCTCACCGTCTTGTTGCGCGATATCCACCATAGCCATTGCGGTCAGCGGATTCACAATTTGCGCGGCCCCGTCTATGTCGGACACATCCGGCCGAAGCGGGATACAATTGATGGCGTTTGTGACGGCATATTCGGCCCACGCCCCGGAGCATCCAAGCGCCACAGCAAAAGACACACGTTTGCCAATCAGGCCCTCTGCACCCGCACCTGCGGACACGACATCACCACAGCCTTCGAATCCGGCAGGGTTTCCTTTGATCCGTGGCTGACCATACTCACCTTTGATAAAGTGCAAATCAGACGGATTTACCGAAGCAACGCGAAGCCGAATAAGAACCTGTCCGGGGCCCGGATTTGGAACATCAATTTCTGCTGCCTCCAAATATTCTGCGGCATCCGCAATTGCCGGACCTTCTGATCGACCAGAGTAGCCTTCGCCTTTCTGCAGAACAGCGAACATCGTTGAAGGTATATCACTCATGTGGTTTGTCTCACTTGGTTTGAATGGAGAAATTCGTCATCAGGCCAGTCGACGCCCAACCCTCGCATCGCGAAGGCAACAATTTCGTCGGCGATTGCCTCAAGTTTGGCTTGATCGTCATCGTCGCGCTTTTGATACCAAAACACAGGGCTGTTCGCCGAAATCACAAAGCTTCTCAGGGTGATGGACATACGTCCAATTTTGAACAGACCTTCTTCATGCCCCTTAGACAGAACTTCTCGGTACATCGCCTCAAAGGCATCGCGCTGTTCCAAGTGTAACGCCATGGCTTGGCGTTGGAATTCTGTTGTCGCCCCGTACCGACGCATGCGCAGACCATCAAGGAGCACTTGCATGAATGAATGATATTGCATCATGCCAAGAGCCTGCCCGCGTACCATCATGCCAAGGCGCACTTCAGTTGGGCGTGTGGACTCATAGCCCTCTTTGATTGCCTCAAACGCAAGCTCCATCGCGCGATCACGCACGGCATTGAACAGGTCCATTTTCGATGGAAAATAGTGGTATATTCGGCCCTTGGTCGCACCCAGATGGCGCGCCACCGTGTCAATGCTGGTTGCCGCAAATCCTTGCTGTTGGAAACACTCCGCCGCTGCGAAAAGAATTTCCTCAAGTCTATTTGCCTTAACTGATACCCTTGCAGAAGAAGACACGCGTTCAACACTCCAGCTATATTTCACAGAAATGGAAACATACTACCGAGTATGCTGTCAACGATCGTGCAGTGTGTTGACGCAACGGAACACCGACCCGAAGGGCCTTTTGAACACGCCATGCGGTCCATGAATCACCTCATTGCCGATCATAACCACCTCGCAGCTCGCCATCTCATTGGCATGCTGATGACCTACAGCGCTCCCCATTTTGGGGCAGGATGTCTTGCCAACACCGATCTGTACGTGTCTAGCAGACCACATATCGGCGAAAGACATGGAAAACGCCCTTGTAAATCACAGAGTTTGCGCTCATTTAAGGGCGTCCGCAAAGACGCGGCAGAAACAATGATGGAGACAACATGGCCAAGGAAGATACGCTCGAATTTCCCGGTGTCGTGAAGGAACTCCTGCCAAATGCGACGTTTCGGGTCGAGCTGGAAAACGGCCATGAGATCATCGCACATACGGCAGGCAAGATGCGCAAAAACCGCATCCGTGTTCTGGCTGGCGACAAAGTGCAAGTCGAAATGACACCCTATGATTTGACCAAAGGTCGGATCAACTACCGCTTTAAGTAAGCGCTGCTCAATTGCAGGCGTGCGGCTCATGACTGGATTGGTACAATGAAACTTATCCTCGGATCAGGAAGCCCGCGCCGCAAAGAATTGCTGGCGCAGATTGGGGTTGTGGCGGATGATATTCGCCCACCCGACATAAACGAAGACCCCCTGAAAAACGAACTTCCCCGTCCGTACTGCAAACGCATTGCCCTTGAAAAGGTACATGCCGTTGACGCGGCAGACGACGATTTGGTGCTGTGCGCAGATACAACCGTCGCATTGGGGCGTCGGATCATGGGAAAACCTAAAGATGCCGGAGAAGCCGCGGCATTTCTCGTGTCACTGGCAGGCCGCCGCCACCGTGTCATCACAGCTGTGGCCCTGCGCCGTGGTGACCAGATATGGCAACGCGATGTTGTCAGCACCGTCCAGATGAAGCGCCTGTCCGATCAAGAACTAAACGCATATCTTGCCAGCAACGACTGGCAAGGCAAGGCAGGCGGCTATGCCATCCAAGGGCCGGCTGGGGCTTTTATCCCTTGGATCAGCGGATCATTTACTGCGATTGTCGGATTGCCGCTTGCCGAAACAGCGACGCTTTTGCAGGCGGCCAGCTATCCACTATATAAGGATATGTCATGAAAGGCAGTCAGATCATTCTCGACCATTTAGGCACGCGCGAAGCCGCCGCCCTTATGGTCGATGGCAAGCTCTCGGATATTCTGATCGAAGCAGACGCCCCCCGTCCGGGAACGATTTACCGCGCAATCGCCGATCGGCCCGTGAAAGGCCAAGGTGGCATGTTCCTCAAGACACCTGATGGACCGGCATTTCTAAAGCAAACCAAAGGTCTGGCCCCTGGCCAGCCGCTGGTGGTCCAAGTCACGGGATACTCAGAGGACGGCAAGGCCATCCCTGTGTCTCATAAGGTGATCTTTAAATCTCGCTATGTGATCATTACGCCCGACGCGCCGGGTTTGAACGTCAGCCGCTCCATTCGGGACGAAGACGTGCGTGACACACTCAAGGGGATCGCCCACGAAGCCATGGATGGCACGGATATGGGGATGATCTTGCGATCCTGCTGCGCAGAAGCCGACCCAGAAGACATTGCTGAAGACATCGCCACGATGATGGATCTTGCAGCGCAAATCATGGCCGAGCCTGATGGCCCCACCGAGCGCCTGATGGATGGGGACAGCCCACATCTCGAAGCATGGCGTGAATGGAGCGCCCCTGCAGAAGTCGTATCCGACGCTGGCAGCTTTGAAACCCACGGCGTTCTGGACGCCTTGGAAGACTTGAATTCCGTCCGTGTTCCTTTGGAAGGCGGTGCATTCCTGTTCATCGAACCCACACGCGCCCTGATTGCAGTCGACGTCAACACAGGACCAGACACATCCCCCGCGGCAGGCACCAAAGCGAATATGGCCACCGCCCGCGCCTTACCCGCACAACTGCGGATGCGCGGCCTTGGCGGTCAAATCACACTTGATCTGGCACCGATGCCCAAAAAGGATCGCAGACCATTTGAATCCGCTTTGCGCGCGGCATTTCGGTCCGACACAATTGACACCAATCTGGTCGGATGGACCCCCTTGGGCCACTACGAGCTGCAGCGAAAACGCGCGCGCTTGCCCACAAAAGAGTACCTCGATTGACCTGTCCACAATGTAAAAAGGACACCGTGCAGCAATACCGCCCGTTTTGCTCAAAGAGGTGCGCAGATATTGATCTTGGGAAATGGTTTAGTGGCGATTATGCCGTGCCATCGGAAGACCCGGAAGATCAAGAGGCCGCGTTCGAGGCGATGACGTCGCTCTTACGCACACAGCCCAGAGACTCTTGATCCCGCCAAGTCGGGGAAGTGGCGGGGCATAAAACCCCGCCAATTAGCTTACTTTGGATCGGACTTTCCATCATATCGCGACTGCCACTCGCGCAGGATTGCCGCCCGATTGTTCGCCGCAAATTCAAAGTCGTTATCGATCATCGCCTCTTCTAAGCCCTCAGGAAAATGTTCGACAGGCTTGGCCACTCCGGGATACGCCACAACCGCATATCCAGAGTTATACATCTGGTTGGCCTCTTTGCTGACAGCAAAATCCAACAACTTCTGCGCCGCGTCCTGCTTATCGGTTCCGGCGATGATGCCCGCCGCTTCCATATCCCAACCGATGCCCTCGGACGGAACGATAATATCCAGAGGAGCCCCTGCTGCTTTGGACTTTGCTCCACGGAACGCAAACGAAATGCCGATTGGGATCTCGCCCGCGGCCGCAAGTTTGCAAGGCTTGGAACCTGAATGGGTATACCGCGCAATATTCTTGTGCAATCCATCCATATAGGCCCATCCACCCTCTTCTCCGAACATCTGGAGCCAGCTCGAGACATCCAAAAATCCGGTTCCAGAAGAGTTTGGGTTCGGCATAATCAAATGCCCTTTGTATTGCGAAGCCAGCAGATCAGCCCAAGAGGTTGGCGGAGTCAGCCCCAGTTTTTCTGCCTCGACTGTATTATAGCAAATCGAGGCCGCCCAAGCATCCATCCCAACCCAGCTCGGAATATCATCTGCGTCGACAAATTTTTGATTCAGGTGCTCAACGCCTTTGGGCGCGTACGGTTCAAGCATGCCTTCGGATTTAAGCAACAACAATGATGTCGCCGCCAACCCCCACACAACATCTGCGTGTGGATTGTTTTTTTCAGCCAACAGCTTGGCTGTCACGACGCCCGTAGAATCCCGAACCCAGTTGATTTTGATATCCGGATGTTGCGCCGTAAACGCTTCGGCATACCGAGATAGGTCTTCGGCTTCAATTGCTGAGTACACCAGCAACTCCGTTTCCGCCCCTGCCGCACCGGCCCAAATTGACGCTGCCCCAACCATTGCCAGAATTGATTTTTTCACGATCTTCTCCAAAAACTTGCTGTCCACAAGTCTCCCTGCCGGACATATGATTTATTTGTTTATTTTCAAAACGCTGTTTTTGCTGCATTTAATCCAATTTGTCTAGGTATATCATGCCTTACATCCCATCAGATGCCATTCCTCTCCCGCGCTATTGAATTACTGCGAGCACCGCATGATAATCAGTCCACACCTTCATGACACAGGAGCAAGCTATGTCCCTGCTACAACAGCTTTTTTGGGGATCAGCATTCCTTGGGATTTGCGCGGCGATCCACGTTGCAATGATCGGCTTCTTTTTGCCTTACATGACAAAACTGGACGGATTTCTGCTCAAACACGCCCCTCGGTTCCGCTCTACTGTGATGGCAGGGTCCGGTTTTATCCTGATCGCCATCTCGCATACCGCCGAGGTCTGGGTCTGGGCCAAGGCGCTGATGTTGCGCGGTGTCTTTACCGATTTGAACGAGGCGCTCTATTTTTCGTTGGTCACCTTTACAACGGTTGGCTATGGCGACATCACATTGGGCGAAGGTGCACGCATATTCGGGACTTTTGCAGGTGTTTCGGGCGTCCTGACAATTGGCATTAGCACCGCGTTTCTGGTCGCGCTTATGGGAAAACTTGTGCCCAAACCGTTGAGTGATCTCAAATAACCATGCCGACATTGGCACCAACCACATACAGGTCGAAAATATGAATATTGCGTATACGATGACCCAAGGCAAAGGTGATCTAGACAAGTTGCTTGCCGATTTTGCGTCAACCTTGGCTGCGCGCGGCGTGCGGACATGTGGAATCGTACAAATCAACACCGATTGCGATCTGCCCGAACACCGTTGTGATATGGATGTACAAGTCTTGCCCGATGGCCCCCTCATCCGCATCTCTCAGTTTTTGGGCCATCAATCCAAGGGGTGTCGGCTTGACCCTGCGGCCCTTGAAAACGCCGTTTTTGAAGTCGCACGCCGGATGCAGGATGACTTCGATGTTTTCATTCTAAACAAGTTCGGCAAACAAGAGGCGGACGGCCGGGGCTTTCGCGACCTGATCGCCGAAGCCCTATCGCGGGATGCTGTGGTCATCGCTGGTACGAATCCACTCAACGCGGAGAAATTCGAAGATTTCTCGGGCGGGATCGCCAAACAAATTCCACCAAAGCTCACGGATCTGCTGAATTGGTTTGACACCACGCAGGTTGACTAGGCACCGTCAGCGCCAGATTTGGGCAAGCCCGTCCGGGTGACCGGGGCCTCGCCCGTTTCTGTCAGCAAGATCGCAAGTGGGCGCGTCGTTTCAAACAACGCCAGAATGGTCATGATTGCCGACGTTAGCACCACCGACAGAATCGCCCCGACGGGCCCCCAAATCGCGGTCCACGCGGCCAACGAAATCATCACGATCACAGGGCTAATGTTCATACTACGCCCCATAAACCGGGGCTCCCAAAAATACCCGACGGCCACCTGCGCCCCCGACAAGGCCGCCAGCAATCCCAGCAACGGAAGAGACAGCCCGAATTGCCCCAAGGCAAAGAGCATGGGCAATGCCATCGCGATCCAAGACCCCACATAGGGGATATAGTTAAAGATCGCCGTGAGCACTGCGAAAAAGGCCGCAAACTCGACCCCGAACACCACCAGAATACCCCAACACAGCACCCCGAGCACCACATTGATCAGCGTTTTTGTCGTAAAATAGGTGCCAATTTGCGAGATGATGACATCAATGATGCCCCAGACATTTTCGCGCGCCTCTTGTGTCGGAAAGAGCGCCCGAATTTTTAGAGCCACGGTTTGCTTTTCGATCAAAAACAGAATGGCATACAAATACACCATCGCCATATAGCCCGCCGACCAAGACAGTGAGTTCAAAACATATCGGATGATGGCTTGAAGATTGATCGTATCAAACAGCAGCTTGTCCATGGACTGCCACGTCAGTTCGATCTCATAATCAAATCGACTCGCGGTATCAGACACAACACTAGACAGGCCGTCTACATATTCTGGCAATGCCCGAACAACAGGTTCCATATTGCGCGCGAAAAAGCCGACGCCACCCATCAGCAATACAAACAAGACCACAGAGGTCACCCACAACCGCAGCGGCCCTGGCACAATTTTTGAATACAACGGCAGTCGTTCAAGTTCGCGGGATATCCCGTTCATGAGGAATGCCAACAGTCCCCCCAGCACAATCGGCAATAGAATGGCCTGTGCCGCATTCAAAACCCAGCCAACCGCTATGATTGCAATCAACGCGAGGCTCACAGCCGACATTTTTTGATAACCTTTAGACGTCATCGCTTCCTCATGTGCAGTCTGCAAATACAGTTAAAGGTAATCAAGCAAAGTGTAACCAAGGAAATCCGTCTCCTGAGTGCATGGTCTCTGGAAGAGAATAAACCCAAGCTAGGTCAAAAGTGCTTTTCTAATCAAATTCGCCGCTGCCAGAGCCAAGACAATAAGCGTCGCTTTACGAAATGCTGTCTGATCAATCCGATCCTGCACTGTGCCCCCGACCCACATGCCCAGAATGGCAGATGGTACCAACATAACGGAAAACACCACAGTATCGCCATTCAACACGCCAGACCCAATATGGGCCACCGCCAACGCCACCGCTCCCAGACCGTATATTACTCCCTGAACGCGCATTTGCTCGGTTTTTTCCGTGTTCAGCGCGGTCAGATAAGCCACCGTCGGTGGCCCCCAGACACCCGACACGCCGCCGATCAACCCAGCGAAACCACCAATTCCAAATTCAAGACGTTTCGAAGGTTTCTGAAGGTGGAACCTCAGCCCCACTAACTGCATGATGGCAAACCCAGCCACCAGAACACCGATGATCAGCAACATGATATCCGTCGGCAGCACCCGCACGAACTGTGCGCTTATCAAAAGAGTGATCAGGCCCGCACCCAGAAACACGCGAAATTTCTGCATCGACTTGGCCGCCTGTGCGGGGCCTTGCCGCAAGGCTTGCATCCCGTTTGTTACCAAGGTCGGTACTATCAGTCCGGCCAATGCAAGCTCGGGCGCCAAAAAGTTACCCAGACCAGACACAAGGATCATGGGCATCCCGAACCCGACCAACCCCTTCACAACTCCTGCCACCAAGGCAACCGCCAAAGCTGCAAAAAGCGCATCAAGAGACATCAGAGAGAGAATGGTATCCATAAGGGTTCTTACGACCCGCAGCCAAAAGGTGCAAAACTTCCGTGCGCAACAAACATACTCATGCAAGTTATTTTAAGCATCAATATTGCGCTGCACCTGCAAAGTGATTATGTCACACTGCAGCATAATACGACATGATTCATGGCTATGACGGACAGGACCTGACGATGACAAAATTCGCTATTCTCCCCGACCTTCTTTCACTGACAGGCGCCGCTGTCGCTCCGGTCGAAGCTCTGGTCGCAACGGCCACCGACTCCGTGCGCACAACAGTCAGCGCCGACGGTCGCGTGTCGGGGGCCCTGATCGAAGAAAACCAAGGGTCTGCACATGGTTTGTCATGGCTGGCGACATACGGTCAGGCGCTCAAGCAAATGCAGGCATGGGCCGAGCGCCTGCAATCTGATGGTAAGTTTGGTGAAATTGAACAAATTATTCACCAGATCGCATTTGGCGAATACCTTGCCCAAATCAAGGGCGGCATCCCCATGAGCCAAGGCGAAATCCTGCGCGTGGCCGATATGGGCCTGTCGCAAGACGCCCTTGCCGTGATGTCTATCCCACAGATTGACACCTTGATCTCATCGGGCAACACCCAAGCCGCACGCACGCGTCTGGTTGAGTTGATGCAAGAGCAATCGGCGAATATCACCTTTGGTGCATCCGGCCTTGAAGAAGAGCTGGAAATGATCCGCGAGCAGTTCCGCCGTTTTGCCGTCGACAAGGTTCTGCCTCACGCCCACGAATGGCACCTCAAGGACGAACTGATCCCGATGGAGATCATTGAAGAGCTGGCCGAGATGGGGGTTTTTGGACTGACCATCCCCGAAGAGTTCGGTGGATTTGGCCTGTCCAAAGCATCCATGGTTGTGGTGTCCGAAGAATTGTCTCGGGGGTATATTGGCGTTGGGTCCTTGGGCACCCGCTCGGAAATCGCGGCCGAATTGATTATGTGCGGCGGCACAGACGAGCAGAAAAATCACTGGCTGCCCAAAATTGCCTCTGCGGAAATTCTGCCCACAGCCGTATTTACCGAGCCGAACACGGGTTCCGACCTTGGCTCGCTGCGCACACGCGCGGTGAAAACCGACGATGGCTGGGAGATCACAGGCAACAAAACCTGGATCACACACGCCGCGCGTACACATGTCATGACACTCTTGGCACGCACAAAACCTGACACATCCGATCACCGTGGCTTGTCGATGTTCTTGGCAGAAAAGACACCCGGAACCGACGAAAACCCGTTTCCAACCGAAGGCATGACTGGCGGCGAAATCGAAGTTCTGGGTTATCGTGGCATGAAAGAATACGAGCTTGGCTTTGATGGGTTCAAGGTCGACGCCGACAATCTGTTGGGTGGTGAAGAAGGCAAAGGCTTTAAGCAGCTTATGGAAACCTTCGAATCAGCGCGCATTCAAACGGCGGCGCGCGCGATTGGTGTGGCGCAATCCGCGCTTGATGTCGGGATGCAATATGCGATTGATCGCAAGCAGTTCGGCAAATCTCTGATCAATTTCCCGCGCGTATCCGGCAAGCTGGCCATGATGGCCGTGGAAATCATGATTGCCCGCCAGTTGACCTATTTCTCGGCTTGGGAAAAAGATCACGGCCATCGCTGTGACCTCGAGGCAGGTATGGCCAAACTATTGGGCGCACGTGTGGCGTGGGCTGCGGCCGATAATGGCCTGCAAATTCATGGCGGTAACGGTTTTGCACTTGAGTATACCATCAGCCGTATTCTCTGTGACGCGCGTATCTTGAACATCTTTGAAGGTGCCGCTGAAATTCAGGCCCAAGTGATTGCGCGCCGCCTTTTGGGCTAACGCATCACAACCATAATCATCGCCAAGGCTCTGCCACCGATTTGAGCCTTGGCGCGACAAGTGCGTCCTTTTTGCTGCATCTGCACAACGCGACAATGCTGCACTTGCACAATGCCCTGATACTGAACTAGGCATAGGGCATGTCTGCGACCCGTCTTTCCCCTGACAGCTGGATTCAGGCCGGCTTTGATGCGCTTTTTGCGCAAGGGCCTTCTGCGCTCAAGGCCGAAGCTTTGGCAAGAGAGCTTAAGACGACCAAGGGATCATTTTACTGGCATTTCAAAGACGTTCCCGCCTACCATGACGCGCTGCTTCAAACGTGGGAGACAACCTGTCTGGCCCGCTTCAATGCCATCAAATCCAGCGACGGTACTGCGGTGCAGCGCCTGCGACTGCTTGCGCAGATACTTGAGAATGACGGCACATCCGATACATCCATAAAAATCGAACCTGCGATGCGGTCATGGGCGCAGGAAAATCAAAAAGTTGCGGCCTCTGTCTCGCAAGTCGACAGCACACGCCTGACGGCACTCGATGAGTTGCTCGCCGAAATTGGCTTGTCCAACCCAGAGCTGTCGCGGATCATTTATGCCGCGAATCTGGGAATGGTCGAACTGTCTAAGCACGATGGGCAGGAAAATGCCGAAGCTCTGGGTACACTGGTAGATTTGATCCTCGCGCTTTATGAATAGCGCATGTTACGCATTCTTTTTGTACCGCTCCTCGCCATGGGTCTGACGGCCTGTAAAGACGATGAAACCGTCGCTGCTTATGACGGCGACAAGCTATGGCAATTGAGCGAACTCGATGGCACGGCTTTTACAGCGCAGGCGACATTGGAATTTGGCGCCGATGGCGCGGTCTCTGGCAACGCGGCATGCAACAGCTTTCGCACGGTACAAACAAAACCTTACCCTTGGATTGGCTTTGGTCCGATTGCATCCACCAAAATGGCATGTCCTGACATGGCCGCAGAAATACTGTACCTCAGCGCATTGCCTGAGATGTCCCAAGCCGAGGTGGTTGGGGATGTGATGATCTTGTCCAATGACGCAGGGCGGGAAATGGTGTTTAAGGCAATTGCGCCCGACGGTTAAGCAAATCCAAGAGCCGTCCGCGCGCATCTGGTACTGGTGTATGTCCCATTTGCGGCGCGACTTTCTGCTCTAGAAAAAATCCTGTTGTGTGCAAAGCTTGCACGATTTCCGCATCCGTGGCCTCGCCGGCTCCCAACATACACGCGGGCAACGCCAACAGTTTATCGGCCCACTCCCCCGCCCCTTGATCCGAGACAGCCTTGCCAGAACGCGGCGACACGTACCTAAGCCCTTCGGTCGCACCTGTGACGGCGCAAGCCCTAAGGTCCAGCCCAAACCCCATCTCCTCGAGCAAAGCCAACTCCCATTGCAGGTACGCCAAGGCCCAAACATCGTGATGGCCCAGCAGGTCGAGCAATTGCTCTGATCGATGATACAGCGCTTGGTGCGGCTCTCGCTCTGCCAGACAGAACCCGATCAACGCTGTGACCGCATTAAGCCCGGCCAGCGCATACCGATCGGAAATTACAGCCGCGCGGCTTCGGATGGGTTCTACCTTATAGCTGCCGATGTGATCCTCGAGACGTGCATGCCACGCGACATCTATCTGAGCCCCCGGTTGAATCACGGGGGTCATTTTCCGACTTGTGCCACCGCGCAACACGCCCGCATGGCGCCCATGCTCTCGGGTGAACACATCAAGGATCACAGAAGTTTCCCCGTGTTTACGTGCCCGTAGAACAAAGCCTTGATCGCGCCAATCCATCTAGAAACCCTAGAGCAATAATTTAAAATGCCAAGCGCGGTATCAGTGGGAAAATGCCAGCTACTTTTCTCATGTGCGAAGCAGCAGTATTAGTCCTTGAGCCCTGGTTCATCCAGCAAGTGGCGCCCCTGACGGTCCTCAAGTTCGATCACCCAAAGATCTGGGTCAAAGGCGCGCTGTTTTGAGATCGCCGCATCCACATCAGGTTCTGCGCCCTCGGACAGGACAACCCAGTTGCGCGCACCAGACATGAGGTCAAACGAGCGTTGATAGGCCGTCGCATTGCCATCCAGCGTGTTCAGCTTGATCAAGACTGCGCCCGCCGTATTGTCACCATGCGCCACGACAAAGGCAGGAATGCCCAATATCTCAAGCCGCGCCACATAGGCTTGGACCCAAAATTGCGCCGTCAGGCGTATCATGCATTGCCGTCTTTGAACGACAGACCCATTTCGGAATACCGCTCGGATTCCTCAAGCCAATTTGGCCGGACCTTCACCTGCAGGAACAAATGCACGCGGCGACCTAGAAATTCTTCCAACTCTTCGCGCGCGGCTTTGGAAACCGCCTTGATGGTCTCGCCTTTGTTGCCGAGGATAATGCCCTTGTGCCCGTCGCGCATCACGTAAACGAACTGTTCAATCCGCGCAGAGCCGTCCTTGCGTTCTTCCCAGCTTTCGGTTTCGACGGTCAACTGATAGGGCAGCTCTTGGTGCAGGCGCAGCGTCAACTTTTCACGTGTCATCTCTGCTGCAATCATGCGCATCGGCAGATCCGCGATCTGATCCTCAGGATACAACCATGGCCCTTGCGGCACTTCTTGGGCAAGCCACTGGCGCAACATCTCTGTACCGTGGCCTTTTTCGGCAGAAATCATAAAGGTTTCCGAGAATGGAAACAGATCATTCAACTTCTTCGTCAGACCAAGCAACACTTCGGATTGAACGCGATCAATTTTGTTAATCGCCAGCGCGATCTTGCGCCCTTTGCCGATGTCTTCGAGACCTTCAAGAATTTTTTGGACACCTTCGGTCACGCCGCGATGCGCCTCAACCAGAAGTACGACCACATCCGCATCCGCAGCACCACCCCACGCAGCCGCAACCATCGCACGATCAAGCCTGCGACGTGGGCGGAACAACCCGGGTGTATCGACAAAGACAAGCTGGCTTTCGCCTTCGATGGCGACGCCACGAATACGCGCGCGCGTTGTTTGTACTTTGTGGGTTACAATAGACACCTTGGCACCGACCATTCGGTTGGTGAGTGTCGATTTCCCTGCATTGGGTTCGCCAATAAGGGCAACAAATCCTGCGCGGGTCATGCGCTTTCCAATCTTGTCAGAAGGGCCTGAGCAGCGGCCTGTTCAGCGTGTCGCTTGGAGCCGGCAGACGCTTTTTCAGTCTCGCCATTCTCCAGTTGCGCCGCAATCGTAAAAATCGGCGCGTGGTCGGGACCACTGCGCGCGATAAGGTCATATTTGGGTGGTTTAAACCCACGGGCTTGCGCCCATTCTTGCAAAGATGTTTTGGCATCCCGTGCATCGTCATCAACCTGATGCACCCGCGCCCCCCACAGGCGCACAACCATGTCTCTGGCAGCATCAAAACCCGCGTCCAAATACACTGCCGCGATCAGGGCTTCCATCGCGTCGCCAAGCAGAGCAAGTTTGCGGCGCCCCCCAGAGAGCATTTCAGAGCGCCCCAACTTTAGAGCATCGCCAAGATCAATTTCGCGTGCGACGTCGGCGCAAGCTTCTTTGCGTACAAGGGCATTAAATCTTGGGGCCAGCTGGCCTTCGCGGGCATCGCGATCTTGGGCAAGCAAGGCCTCAGCCATCACCATGCCAAGCACACGATCGCCCAGAAACTCGAGGCGTTGATTGTCATCGCGCGTCGGCGACGACATTGACGAATGTGTCACCGCCCGCACGAGCAATTCAGGACGGGAAAATTTGTGTCCGATCCGCGTTTCAAGCGCCTTTAGGTCTGACGATAGTTTCACTTGACTGCCTTAAAGAAGCGATCAGAGCGCCATGTCCAAAAGGCAAACATCGACCGGCCTGCTGACGAGAACATGATGCGGTCGGCACGACCAATCAGATTTTCGAACGGGACATACCCCACGCCTCTGGCAACCTGTGGCACGCGGCTATCGGTGGAGTTGTCGCGGTTATCACCCATAAAGAAAAAGTGCCCTGCCGGAACAGTATATACACCTGTGTCATCCGACCCTTGGCGTCCGATATTCAGAATCGGATGCGACACGCCGCCGGGCAGCGTTTCAATCTGGCGGGACTTGAGGCATTTCCCCCCATCGCCCACCGGACCGTTTTCGCACCGTGGCCGCAAACCTTGCGGGCCTTGTGGTCCAGCCAGTTCTTCGAAGATGCCACCATCTTCGAGCTTCACTGGTTCGCCATTGATATTTAGAACACCTGCTTTGACTTGGATGCGATCCCCTGGCAGGCCAACCAGACGTTTGATAAAATCAAACCCTGTCGTCGGGTGCCGGAACACCACAACATCACCGCGGTCAGGTTCAGATCCGAACAGACGTGTATTGTCACCGTCAAACACGCCGCAAATATCTGTGGCGTCAATATTGATCCCGAATTGCGGCATCCGCACACTGGGGCAAGATGCATAGGAATACCCATAGGCCATCTTGTTCACAAACAAGAAGTCCCCAATCAACAACGTGTCTTTCATAGACCCTGACGGAATCCAGAACGGTTGAAAGAACAGAGACCTGAAGATGCCTGCGATCAGCAATGCATAGACGATCGTTTTTACTGTCTCGACAATGCCGCTCTGCTTTCTGGCCTCGGTTGCCATCGTGTATTCTCCGGTTGGAATTTGGGGTTACATGCGGGTCACAACGCAGGGAGTCAACCCGCTGCCCTATTCAACAGATATAGGACGGGCTTCGATCACGACAAATGCCTGTGCCCAAGGGTGATCATCGGTCAAGGTGACGTGGATTATGGCATCATATCCGTCTGGCGTCATATCCTTAAGCCGCTCGGCGGCCCATCCCGTGACCTGCATCACGGGCTGCCCCGTGCGTAGATTGGTGACAGACATGTCTTTCCAACTGATCCCCATGGCCAATCCTGTCCCCAACGCCTTGGAGCACGCTTCTTTTGCGGCCCACCGTTTGGCATAGGTTCCGGCTTCGTCTCGACGCCGGGCGGCCTTGGCTTGTTCAACATCTGTAAACACCCGATTGCGAAAACGGTCTCCGAACCGCTCCAACGTGCCTGCAACCCGATCAATGTTTGCTAAATCTGTTCCAATCCCGAGTATCATTGCAAGCGCGCCGTCAAAATCTTGAGACTGGCAAAACCGAAAAAGCCAGCAAACACGAAATCAAACCAACGCTGTGCCCGCGCATATTTTCGAACGACCCGCTCCGAGGAAAACAAAACCGCATAGCCCAAAAATATGATGATCGACCCGCCGTACAGAAGTGCAAAATAGCCAAGCAGCATACCCGTCGTGGCATCAGCGGGCGCAATTATCGCATAGATTGACCCCCAACTCAGGATCGCCTTTGGATTTGTCAGGTGAATCGCGGCCCCCTTTGCAAACAGCGCCCTAAAGGATCCTTGAAATGGCGTGCCCATAGGGCCAGTTACCGAAGGGGCCACAGCGCGTTTTAGGGCTTTGAATGCCAACCAGCCCAAATAGGTGGCCCCAAAATATCGGATCACTTCGAACACCCAAGCATTGGCGAGCATGATTGCGGACAACCCCAGCGCGGCCGCGATGCCCCAGCTTGCAGACCCCGCCAAAATACCCAAAGCAAAGGCAATCGCTTGGCGTCGCCCCACCGACATTGCCGTGCCGGCAATGCCCATCGTTGCCGGACCTGGCGATCCGCCAGCCAACATCCAAGCCAACCAGATCGCGCCGAATTCCGCCGAGATCAAGCCCGCGCCTCGTTCATAAGGCGCCGCATCTCTTGGATTGCAGGTTCGAGCCCTGAAAAGATCGCCTCGCCGATCAGGAAATGGCCGATGTTCAGTTCCATGATTTCCGGCAGCGCCGCAATCGGTTGCACCGTATCAAACGTCAGCCCATGCCCTGCATGCACTTCAAGCCCAAGCGAATGGGCATAGGTCGCCATTTCGGTGACCTGGCGCAGCTCTGCATCTCTTTTGTCGACATCGCCCTCGGCGTGGAAATCGCAATAGGCGCCCGTGTGCAGTTCGATGATATCCGCACCAATCCGATGAGCCGCTTGAATTTGCGCTTGATCTGCTCCGATGAAGATCGACACGCGGCTGCCTGCCTCGCGCAGGGGGGCGATATATGCCGCCAGCTTGTCTTCGTCACGCACAACGTCCAAACCGCCTTCGGTGGTACGTTCCTCGCGCTTTTCGGGTACGATACACACCGCATGCGGTTTATGCCGCAATGCAATCTCTTGCATTTCATCGGTTGCCGCCATTTCAAAGTTCAACGGCACGCTCAGGGCCTGCATAAGCGCGGAAATATCAGCATCGACAATATGGCGGCGATCTTCGCGCAAATGCGCTGTGATCCCGTCGGCACCGGCTTGTTCAGCCAATTTGGCCGCGCGTACGGGATCAGGGTAAGCCCCACCACGAGCATTTCTCACAGTGGCCACGTGGTCGATATTCACACCAAGACGCAACATTTCTTTGCTCCCAACTTCGTTCGAGTCGGACCCTAAAGCGCAAAACTTGTTGTGAAAACCGCTTTCTTCAGCTCTCGGCATCTCGGTTGCTTGCATCACGCGAAATTTGGTCGATTGCCTTCTTGCGCGCCTTGGCAATTTTCTTCCTCACCATCGCGGCACGCCGCTTTTGATAGGCTCGGATCACTGGGACACTAAGATAGTAACAGACCGTCGCTGTCGCAATTCCGGGAATAATCCCACCAATCAGATACGGAAAGAACACCTCGTGAAAAAACACCTTGAGCGCAGTCCAGTCCGCGACCTGGTCGGAAAACAGCGCCAGAAAATTTTGCCACAAGTCGGCACCTGCATAGGCGAATTTTGCCCCTAACGATTGGTGCGCACCCTCATGAAATTCCGTCCCCAATAGAAAGTGTCCGGTTTTCAGCGACACAATTCCGATCGGCACATAGGTCAGCGGATTGCCAAAAAATGTGCTCAGCAATGCCGCGAGCAAGTTGCCCTGCACCGCGCGCGAAACCAACGCGGCGACAATAAAATGCAATCCATAGAACGGCGTGAAGGTCGTAAAGACCCCTGCCCAAACACCGCGCGCAATGAATTCAGGCGTTCCCGGAAGCCGGCGCAGTCGATGTTTTACGTAATGGAACGCCCTCGTCCAGCCACCCTTGGGATAGACTCCATCTGCAAGGATCTGCAGAATGCTTCTCTTGTCCCGGCGCTTGAAGACCACGTGTGTGGCTCCCTTGTTATTGCGGCTGACCCGCGATGGACGTTCTTGCCCGCGACATATCCCGATGTCTTTCGATCTGGGCCACGTCACTTTCCGCTTCAAGCGCGAGCATTACAGAATGCAAATGCTCGGCGTCACGCAAGTCGACGTGGATGAAAAGACGAAAGTAATCCGGTTTTCTGTCTACGAACTCCAAGTTGGAGATATTTGCCTTATGCTCTCCAATCAATGTGCAAATACGTCCCAGTACCCCAGAGTCATTCCCGATCGTCAACTCGAGGCCAACGGTATAGATCGCCTGATGCTTTCCACTGTGCCATTGCAGATCGACCCAACGCTCCGGCTGGTGTTCATATTGGCTTAACGCTTCGCAATCGATCGCGTGCACCACGACGCCTTCGCCGCGATAGGTAATACCAACAATCCGCTCTCCCGGAAGAGGTTGGCAACAGGGCGCACGATCAAAGCTTTGATCGCCCGACAGACCAACCACAGCCTTTTCCGAGGTGATTTCGTCGCTCTCGTCTGGCACCAAATCCGGATAGACCGATTGCACGACATCATGTCCGGTGAGCTCCGCGCTGCCCATACGCGCCAAAACCGCATCCGCATCATCCAACCGCAGTTGTTTGGCCGCCATCGCCAATACCTTATCTGTCGATTTCTTACCGACATGCTCGAATGCGGCCCGCGCCAGTTCGCGACCCAGCTTGATATAGCGTTCCCGGTCGACTTCGCGCAGGGCACGGCGAATGGCGGTACGCGCCTTACCCGTGGTGGCAATATCCAGCCATGTGGCCTGCGGTGTCTGGCCTTCGGCGGTGATAATTTCGACCGATTGGCCATTCTTGATACGTGTCCACAACGGCACGCGCATATGGTCAATTTTGGCCCCAACGCAGGCACTACCGATGCGGGTATGGATCGCATACGCAAAATCCAACGGTGTCGCCCCACGTGGCAACTTGACCACATCACCCTTGGGCGTAAAGCAGAACACCTGATCCGAATACATCTCAAGCTTAACCGCTTCGAGAAACTCGTCGTGATCTTCCTCGGCGTCAAACTGCTCTGTGAGTGAGCTCACCCATTTGACAGGATCGACGGCAAACGGGTTTTCGCCGCGCACACCATCTTTGTAGGACCAGTGGGCGGCCACACCGGTTTCAGCCACATCATGCATTTGACGCGTCCGAATCTGTACTTCGACACGTTTGCCATCTCGGCCGGACACGGTTGTATGTATTGACCGATATCCGTTGGATTTTGGTTGGCTGATATAATCTTTGAAACGCCCCGGCACAGCCCGCCAACGTTGATGGATCGACCCCAAAACACGATAGCAATCGTTTTCGTCCTGCGTCACGATCCGAAATCCATAGATATCCGAAAGCCGACTAAACCCTTGATCCTTCTGCTGCATTTTCCGCCAGATCGAATATGGTTTTTTCGCCCGCCCCAGAACATCCGCCTGGATGTCTTGCTTGGCCAATTCGTGCTGCATGTCTCCGGTGATCCGCTGAATCACGTCTCCGGTTTCTTTTTGCAGCGTAATAAAACGGCGCATAATCGACGCACGACCCTCAGGATTCAAAACCTTAAAGGCCAAATCCTCAAGCTCTTCACGCATCCATTGCATGCCCATCCGCCCCGCAAGAGGCGCATAGATATCCATGGTTTCACGCGCTTTGATGACCTGCTTTTCCGAACGCATCGCGCGGATCGTGCGCATGTTATGCAACCGGTCCGCCAGCTTGACCAAAATAACCCGAAGGTCTTTGGACATCGCCATAAACAGTTTGCGAAAGTTTTCGGCCTGCTTGGTTTCCGTGCTGGACAGTTGCAGGTTGGTCAGCTTGGTCACGCCATCGACCAGCATGGCCACCTCGTCACCAAATAACTCCGCAACTTCGGAATACGAGGCGTCGGTGTCTTCAATGGTATCGTGGAGAAGTGCCGTAATGATCGTTGCGTCGTCAAGCTGCTGCTCGGTCAAAATGGCGGCGACTTCGATCGGGTGAGAGAAGTACGGTTCACCAGAGTGGCGATATTGCCCCTCGTGCATCTCGCGGCCATAATCATAGGCCGCGCGGATCAGTATTTCATTGGTCTTTGGGTTATAGGCGCGGACCAGTGCGACAAGATCGTCAGCAGGAATCATTCACGCCTTCCCTAAATTGGCGGGTTTAGCCTTGGCCTTGTGCTTCCATAAGCGCACGCAGCAGTTTTTCTTCGGACATGTCGTCATCCGCAGGCGCATCAGATTCAGCCCCCATCAACAAGGCCATGCGATCTTCTTCAGGCTCGTCAACTTCGATCTGTGTCTGGTTGCTTTCGATCAAACGCTCGCGCAGTTCATCCGCAGTCTGCGTTTCGTCTGCAATTTCGCGCAGGCTTACAACTGGGTTTTTGTCGTTATCACGATCCACGGTGATCGCAGCGCCTGCTGCGACTTCACGCGCACGATGTGCCGCGAGCATAACAAGCTCAAAACGGTTTGGAACCTTGTCTACGCAATCTTCAACTGTGACGCGGGCCATCTGGCACTCCATTCTATCTGGATCGGATCAGAAAACGAGTATCTAGGCGGGATTGCAAGCCATGACAAGCACTGAATCACAGTGCTATGACCGCTTTTCGATCACTTTCTGGCAAGTCTGCCAACATTTCGGCGACACTGCGCCCTGTTTCGGGATGCACCCAGTCTGGAATTATATCATTTAGGGGCACCAAAACAAAGGCCCGGTCAGCCAGACGCGGGTGCGGCAGAATCAATTGTTCTGGCGTGGCTCGGACTTGTTCTTCTAGCGCAAGATTGCGCCAATGCGCGTGGACTTCGGCGTTGGGCAAAACCAAATCCCCAGCCGCGATCAAATCGATATCAAGGGTACGCATGCCCCATCTCTGATCTCTGGCGCGGCCAAATTGCGCTTCGACGTCATGCAGTTCTTTCAACAAATCCTTGGCGGACATTTTTGAACGCACCGTAATCGCAGCATTGACATAGTCGGGGCCGGCGCCCGCAGGAAAACATGGTGTTTCGTAAAATCGACTCACCTGACAGATCTCAATCCCCTTATGCTTCAGAGCAGATATCGCACCGCGCAGGGTCTCATCCGGTGCCCCCTCATCGGACGGCAAGTTTCCTCCTAGAGCTAAAACATAGAATTCATTCATCTTTTTTCTACTTTTTAAAAGTTAGCGTCAAATCCGCGCAGCAAACGCTTGAAGGTCGAGATATTTGCTTTACGTTATATGTCCTGTCGCGCCTACCATTTTTACACTCACGGGACGTTCCACAGCGCGGCAGTATTAGGAAGGACATTATTTATGTTTTACAAAGACGAACGGCTTGCGCTGTTCATCGATGGATCGAATCTGTACGCAGCGGCGAAGTCGCTGGGGTTCGACATCGACTATAAGTTACTTAGGCAAGAGTTCATGCGGCGTGGCAAAATGCTGCGTGCTTTCTATTACACGGCCCTTCTGGAGAATGACGAATATTCCCCAATTCGGCCGTTGGTGGACTGGCTGCATTACAACGGCTTTACCATGGTGACCAAACCGGCCAAAGAATACACGGATTCCCAAGGCCGCCGCAAAGTCAAAGGCAACATGGACATCGAGCTTGCGGTCAATGCAATGGAGCTTGCACCTCACGTCGATCACATTGTGCTGTTTTCCGGCGATGGCGATTTCCGGCCTCTGATCGAAAGCCTGCAACGTCAGGGCGTGCGTGTATCGGTTGTATCGACTATTCGCAGCCAGCCACCCATGATTTCTGACGAACTTCGCCGCCAAGCCGACAATTTCATCGAACTTGAGGGCCTGAAAGAAGCCATCGGACGCCCACCTCGTGATCCGATGCCAGATCGCGAAATGGCGTACTCTGAAGAACACTAAGATGAAAACCGGAGCCATGCTCCGGTTTTTTTAGTTGCGGGCGTTATGCATTTCGACAACGCGCTCGGGCCATGTGCTTTTGATATAGGCCAAGACGTCCAGAATTTCCTGATCAGTTAAAGCATCCGAGAAGCCGGGCATATCGCTTTGATATCCCTGTCCCACCACTTTTGCCGTGCCAAATTTTGTGATTTTGAACAGCACCGAATCTGGATGATGCCACGTATGACCCGATGCATCATGCGGCGGTGCGGGCATGCGTCCATTTTCCTTTGGAGCGCGCCAATCAGGTTCCCCCTCGAGCTCTGCGCCATGGCAACTGGCGCAATTTTGATCATACAACACCTGACCATTCTGAACGCTCACCGGATTTTGATAAGGCAAGAAACCGACTCCGGCCTCGGCACTGGCTTGCGTTACCCCCACGCACACAAGGATAGCCGCCCAACCGCATTGGGTATATTTCGTTACAATTCCCACGACATCTTCCTTTTTCAAGACTCTGGCAACAGTCCATACAACCTTCTAGTAGCAAGAAGCATATTCACAAATACGCGATGCTTCTATGGACGTGAATGGCGCAAACCCTTACCTGTTAGCCAAGACCAGAGGACACCATATGACACGCACTCCATTATCCATCTACCTTGCGGCCCCGCGCGGTTTTTGTGCCGGCGTCGATCGCGCGATCAAGATCGTTGAAATGGCTCTCGAGAAGTGGGGCGCGCCGGTATACGTGCGCCATGAGATTGTTCACAACAAATTCGTCGTTGACGGATTGCGAGACAAGGGTGCGGTCTTTGTCGAGGAGCTTTCGGATTGCCCCAACGATCGCCCGGTCATCTTTTCCGCGCATGGTGTCGCCAAGGTTGTTCCAGCCGAAGCCGAACGCCGCGAAATGATCTATGTGGATGCCACCTGCCCTCTGGTGTCCAAGGTGCACATCGAAGCCGAACGCCACTCTGAGGCAGGGTTACAGATCATCATGATTGGCCACGCGGGCCATCCGGAAACGGTGGGCACCATGGGGCAATTGCCTGAAGGCGAAGTTTTGTTGGTGGAAACCGAAGCAGATGTCGCGCAGATCGAGGTACGCGACCCCACAAAATTGGCGTTTGTGACGCAGACAACGCTGTCGGTTGATGACACGATCGGCATTGTTGCCGCGCTCAAGTTGCGCTTTCCTGCGATTGTCGGCCCCCACAAAGAGGATATTTGTTACGCCACGACAAATCGCCAAGAAGCCGTCAAAGCTATTGCCCCAAAAGTAGACGCCATTCTCGTGGTGGGCGCGCCGAACTCATCAAATTCCCGACGTTTGGTCGAGGTCGGCGCCAACAATGGCTGTGCCTATTCCCAGTTGGTCCAAAGAGCCCAAGACATAGACTGGCGCGCTCTTGATGGCATCAAATCCATTGGAATTACCGCTGGGGCCTCTGCCCCCGAGGTATTGGTGGACGAAGTCATTGAGGCCTTTCGCGCACGTTACGATGTGACCCTCGAACAAGTTGAAACGGCTGTCGAGCGCGTCAGCTTCAAAGTGCCCCGCGTGTTGCGCGAAACCACTTAAGGAAATCGACAACATGTCACTCCAGTTTCTCATTACTGCATTTGTTGTGGTCATCGCACCGGGAACAGGCGTGATTTACACCTTGGCGATGGGGTTGGGTCACGGCAAGCGCGCTGCGATTTGGGCTGCTCTGGGTTGTACTGTCGGGATTGTCCCCCATCTATCGGCCGCTACCCTTGGGCTTGCTGCGGTATTGCACGCCTCTGCGCTGTTGTTTCAGACACTAAAGTTCGCGGGCGTTGCCTATTTATTATATCTGGCGTGGAAAATGATCCGCGAGAGCGGTGCCCTTGCCGTCACAGGGGATGTCACGCCACAAACCGGCATGCACATCGCGCGCCGTGGGGCATTGATAAACATTTTGAACCCGAAATTGTCCGTGTTCTTTTTGGCGTTGTTGCCCCCGTTTTTGTCCGGCACGCCAGACACAGCCACACTTGAGATGGCCCAGTTGGGCGCCGTATTTATGGCAATGACCTTTGGCGTCTTCGTCCTGTATGGCCTATTTGCCTCGCACGCGCGCACGTTCCTGTTGGAAAGCAAGCAGGTCATGCGTTGGCTCAACCGAAGCTTTGCCGCAATCTTCGTGGCACTTGCAGCCCGCTTGGCGGCGGAGCGCGCATGAGTGACCGAGAAACCCTTAAGGTTTATGACGCACAGGCGCATGAATACGCAGCACTGACCGAAAGCGAGGCGCGAAACACCCAGCTTATGGCGTTTATCGAGCGCCTTCCGACCAAGGCGCATGTGCTGGATTTGGGCTGTGGCCCCGGGCATTGTGCCGCAACAATGGCACAGGCTGGAATGATCGTGACGGCCACGGATGCATCGGCCGAGATGGTGACATTGGCAAACGCCCATGATGGTGTCTGCGCCAGACAAGCCACCTTTGACGATTTGGTGGAACACGCCACGTATGATGCCATTTGGGCGAATTTTTCGCTCTTGCACGCGCCGCGTGCAGACATGCCCAGATATCTCGCGGCATGTGCGTATGCTCTCAAACCAAATGGCGTTTTCCACATCGGCCTCAAGCTGGGCGATGGCGAAGCGCGCGATGCCTTGGGACGGTTTTATACATACTATTCTCAGGATGAATTGCTGGGCCTTTTGCAGACGGCGGGTCTTACAGTGATAAATATTCAGACCGGACGCACAAAAGGGCTGGACGGCACCATGGCAGATTGGATAACCGTGACCTCCCATGGTTGAGATTATTGCATATACAGATGGCGCGTGTTCCGGCAATCCAGGCCCAGGTGGCTGGGGGGTGTTGATGCATGCCAAACAAGACGGCACCCTGCTTAAGGAACGCGATCTTTGCGGGGGATCGGCCGACACCACCAACAACAAAATGGAAATGCTCGCCGCCATTATGGCGCTGGAAACACTGGACAAACCCAGCAAAGTGACTGTTGTGACCGACAGCGCCTATGTGAAAAATGGCGTAACCGGCTGGATCCACGGCTGGAAACGCAATGGCTGGAAGACATCCAACAAGAAGCCCGTGAAAAATGTCGAGCTGTGGCAACGGCTTGATGCGGCTCAGGCGCGCCACGATGTGACGTGGAAATGGGTCAAGGGCCACGCGGGGCATCCAGAAAATGAACGTGCGGATGAACTGGCACGTGCGGGTATGGCCCCGTTCAAATCATAACATCACAGACGATTTTCGGGTTATTTTCGATAGTGTGTGGGCACAATCACCAGCGCCCCGACCGATGACAAGATCGCATTCATTCCGGGGCTGCCAAAGCCAATATTGAACATACGGCTGACCATAAAAAACAAGAATGCCCCCCCCACGCAAATGATGATTGATGGCACATACCCATTGCGCGTGAACCCTGATTTTTCGGACGCATACCCAATGATGCCTGCAATGATGACCGTGCCAAAAAACGTAAAGAACATGGAACCCTCGTTGATAACAGGCTAGAGCGCGATTTGCGTGCCTTGTGCCACTGGGAAGCCTCGCAAGAAGACCTCTGCATCCTGCGCTCCCTTGCCAGCTTTTTGCAAGCGCAACAATTGCACGGCGCCCTCGGCACAGCCCACAGTCAACGTATCATCCAGCACCATTCCCGCGGGACCCGCGCTTTGCGCAATACGCGACGCTAAAATTTTGACCCGCTGACCATTGATTTCACACCATGCGCCCGGAAATGCGGACAAACCACGAATTTGCCGATCGACCTCGACCGCAGACGCAGTCCAATCGATACGCGCCTCGGATTTATCGATTTTATGCGCATAGGTCACGCCTGCGTCAGGCTGAGACACCGCGACAAGCGCATCCAGTTGCCCAAGCGCCGTGACAATCGCCTGCGCCCCCATCACCGACAGCCGATCATGCAATGCGTCTGTGGTTTCGGTTGGCGCAATGTCGGTGTCTTCACACAGCAGAACCGGACCTGTGTCCAGTCCCGCTTCCATTTGCATGATGCAGATGCCCGTTTTGGCGTCTCCGGCCATGATAGCCCGATGAATGGGGGCCGCGCCGCGCCACCGTGGCAATAGGCTCGCGTGAATATTCAAACAACCACGCGTCGGGGCATCAAGAATGGCCTGCGGCAAGATCAACCCATACGCCACCACAACAGCAATATCTGCGCCCAGCGCATCGAACTCGGCCTGTTCTTGTGCCCCCTTGAGAGACACGGGGTGACGCACATCTAACCCCAGCTCGAGGGCGCGGGCATGCACTGGCGTCGGTCGGTCCTTTTTACCACGCCCTGCAGGACGCGGAGGCTGGCAATAAACAGCTGCAATCTCGTGACCGGCCTGTACCAAGGCATCAAGAACGGGGACCGAAAACGCGGGCGTTCCCATAAAGACCAGCTTCATTGCAACTTCCTCGCCTTTTTGATCAGCATTTCGCGTTTGGTGCGGCTGAGATGATCAAAATACATTTTGCCATTGATATGGTCGATTTGGTGCTGAACGCTGGTCGCCCATAATCCGACAAAGTCTTTTTGCGCCTCTGCGCCGGTTTCATCCATATATTTCACCGTGAGCGCACGCGGTCTTGATATCACCGCCGATACGCCGGGCAAATTCGGGCTTGCCTCTTCGTGCTGGCGCGGCTCGATGGAGCGGTGCAATATTTCAGGGTTCGCCATACGAACCGCTTTGCCGCGTTCTTCGCTGGCATCGACAACAACAAGCCGCAGCATCACACCGATCTGATTGGCACCCATCCCTACTCCGGGCATGGCCTCCATTGTGTCTATCAAATCTTGCCAGACCTGACGCACCTCGTCAGTGATCTCGTCGACCTTGGCCGAGGATGTGCGAAGCCGCTTGTCAGGCCACGGAATACACTTGCGAACTGTCATGGTGACCTCCTGTGGTGCGGGGCATACACACCGAGCAGTTGATTTGAAATCATGCGCTGCGCGCGCGCTCTCGTTTCATCTTTTGGGATTTTCGGGTCATCATCTGACGCTTCATCGGGCCAAGATAGTCAATGAACAGCTTGCCATTCAGATGGTCAATTTCATGCTGCACACAGGTTGCCCACAATCCGTCGAAATCTTTTTCCTGCGGTGTCCCGTTTTCATCCAACCAGCCCACACGCACCTCAGCGGGGCGCGTCACTTCGGCAAATTGCTCTGGGATCGACAGACAACCTTCTTCGTAGGTGTTCAGATCCTCCGAAGACGACAAGACTTCCGGATTGAACATCACCATCGGCTCGGGGTCACCATCTTTGATACAATCCAGCACGATCAATCGCTCGAGAACGCCAACTTGAGGCGCAGCCAGTCCAACGCCGGGGGCATCATACATGGTTGCAAGCATATTCTTGGCCAAAGCACGTAAATCATCGCTCAGATCAGGGACGGCAGTGCAGACCTTTTTGAGACGCGGGTCGGGGTGTATGAGAATGGGCATAAGCATGGCCTTCATCTAGGACAAGCCGCCATTCAGTGCAACGCCCCTTGCAACGCGCGCGCATTTCGCTAGCGTCTGCGCGACAAAGACAACAGGAAGACATACCATGAGTTTTGACGAAATCATCAACCGCTTTGGCACGCATTCCGTAAAATGGGACATGATGGAGAAACTCTATGGTGTACCTGCCGACGACGGTTTGGCCATGTGGGTGGCGGATATGGATTTCCGCCCGCCCGCCTGTGTCACCGACGCGCTCAAGGGTATGACCGATCACGGCATCTATGGGTATTATGGTGACGAGACAGGTTATCGCGCTGCAATATGCTGGTGGATGCAGGAACGCCATAACTGGGCGGTCGACCCCAGCCATATTTTCACCACCCACGGTTTGGTAAATGGTACCGCGATCTGCGTCGATGCATACACCCAACCCGGTGACGGCATCGTGCTGTTTACACCCGTATATCATGCCTTTGCGCGGGTGATCCAAGCCGCTGGCCGTGAGGTGGTTGAATGTCCGCTGGCCAATGTGGCTGGGCGATACGAGATGGATTTCGACGCCTATGACGCCATGATGACCGGCAACGAAAAAATGGTCATTCTGTGCTCACCCCACAACCCGGGCGGTCGCGTCTGGACACGCCAAGAGCTTCAGGATGTCGCCGATTTCGCCAAACGGCATGATCTTATTCTCGTGTCCGACGAAATTCACCATGACCTTGTGTATCCCGGCAACACGCATATCGCGATGCCCTTGGTCGACGACAGCATTCTGGACCGGCTGGTGATGATGACCGCCACCACCAAGACCTTTAATATCGCAGGCAGCCATTCTGGAAACGTCATCATCCCCGATGATGCATTGCGCGCACGTTTCGCAGCTCGCATGGCGGCACTCGGATTGTCGCCAAACTCTTTTGGACTTTATATGGCCGAAGCCGCCTATAGCCCAGAGGGGGCCAAATGGGTGGATGGTCTGGTTCAATACCTAGATGGAAACCGGAAAATTCTGGATGACGCGCTCAATCGTATTCCCGGGGTAAAATCCATGCCGCTAGAGGCGACCTATCTAAGCTGGGTCGACTTTGCAGGCACCGGCATGGCTGAATCCGAAGTGTTGGAGCGCGTCCAAAACACGGCACGGATCGCCCCAAACCACGGTTATACCTTTGGTCAAGGCGGCGACACATTCTTGCGTTTCAACATCGCAACCCCCCGCGCCTTGGTCGAACAAGCTGCAGAGCGTCTAAAGGATGCGTTTTCCGACCTTCAGTGATCTAACATGATGCCCCGCGATCGCGGGGCATCATGCTTTCAGGTTTGATCCGACAACAGCGCAATCGGGGCATTTTCGCCACGATAAAAATCAAGCGGAGCACGATCCGCAGCCGCTGTAGATCGTTTGAAATCATAATGCATAAGATCACCATCTTCTTCAGATGCCACGATCAGACATTGGTAGATGTGGCGGCCGCCATCAAACAGGTCAACCAGCCCACGCAAATGCGGGGCATCCTCTACATCCAAGGTAAAGCCGTCTTCGCGAAACTTGAGAACGCGAAAACTACGGCCATTTGCTTCGACACGCATCTTGCTCGCTTTTTTCAAGCTTTTCTTGCGGGCGTTGTCCAGTCCAGCCTGGACGTCTTTTGGCAAATATGTGGTCACAAGCGCCTCCATTCCTAACCGTAGGGTTGGCGACCATCCGATTCTGGTCAAGCCATGTTTTCATGACATCCCGATATATGTGCGTGTGCGCGCAAGTGACTTGCGCTGTGTTGCGTTTAAAGCGCACCTGCTCTGAGCTATGTTACAAGCAAGCGAAAAGGAGATACGCGATGGGGCTCTTGGTGGACGGAACTTGGACCGACGCTTGGTATGATACCAAAAACAACGGCGGAAAATTTGTGCGCGCAGCATCACAATTTCGCAACTGGATCACGCCCGACGGATCAGCCGGACCATCAGGGGGAGACGGGTTTCAGGCACAAAGTGGCCGATATCATCTGTATGTGTCTTATGCCTGCCCGTGGGCGCATCGCACGCTGATCTTTCGGTCCTTGAAAGGTCTCGAACCTCACATCAGCATCTCGGCCGTACATCCCGAAATGCTTGGGGATGGCTGGACCTTTCAAACCGATACAGACGGGGCCACGGGGGATACCCTTTATCAAAAGGAATTTGCCCACCAGATATATACGCGGGCCGACCCCGCCTATTCGGGGCGCGTGACGGTCCCTATTCTTTGGGACAAAGAGCGTAACACGATTGTCTCAAATGAAAGCGCCGAAATCATCCGCATGTTCAACAGTGCCTTTGACGCGGTGACAGGCAACACCACGGACTATTGGCCCGAAAACGATCGCAACGCCATCGAAGACGTGAATATGCGCATCTATGACACCTTCAACAATGGCGTCTACAAGTGCGGGTTTGCGACCAGTCAAGCCGCCTATGACACTGCGATTGGTCCACTTTTTGATACGTTGGATTGGCTCGAAGAACGTCTATCGCATACGCGCTATCTCATGGGTGCACGTCTGACCGAAGCCGACTGGCGTCTATTCACAACCCTCATCCGATTTGATCCTGTGTATCACCTGCACTTTAAATGTAATCGCAAACGCTTGATCGATTACCCCAACCTATGGGCGTATACCCGTGATCTGTTCCAACATTCAGGGGGCGCGCAGACTGTGAACTTTGCCCATATTGTCCGCCATTATCATTTCAGCCATGACACGATTAACCCGTACAGGATTATTCCGATCAATCCCGATCTAGACCATTGGGCGCCGCATCACAGAGGTTAGAACACGTCGCCAAAATCTGCGGATGGGGTTGAAATTTCTTACGAGGTTTTCACCTCACCCGGCACATCGTCAGGCATACCGTAATGTGCCACCATCGCCGCCAAATCTTCTGGCGGCGTGCCTGTTTGCACAAACGCACATGCATTTGCACTGTGATTGAAAATCGATCCATCGGAAAAGAACGAGGTGTTGGTGACAAAGATCACACGTGCGTCAGGTCGCCGGTAACTGGCAAAGTCCGCAATGGCCAGCGCGCCCCCTTCTTCCAAGACCAGATTCACAACCAAAATATCATAGGGCCGCATACACAGGGCGCGGATCGCGCTGGATTGTCCGTCTACCCGATCAACTTGGGCACCTTGGCGCTGAATATACCGTTGCCAGATTCGGCCCAAGTCCGGGTCTGTCTCGACAATCAGAACGCGCATGTGTTTCCCCTGATGAATTTCCGCACAAACCCGCTGGCTCGGACGGAACGTGGCGATCTCTAAAACTCCTAACAATTGGTTAATGATTGCTTAACAGGGCGCTAACATCGAACCCAATCTTGCCAAACACGCGGTTTTCCGCTTGAACAAGCCCAACACAGTTCGGAGTCGCCCATGCAGAGCCACAAGACAAGAGACCACGGTGGTGGGTTGGATGCAGCCATCGCACGATGGGGCGGAACGCGAGCAGGCTGGATTGATCTGTCGACAGGGATCAACCCGCACCCCTATCCGGTGACCCAATTTCCAGGGTATGCTTGGACCATGCTGCCCGATCAATCAGCCCAAGACGACCTTTTGACAGCCGCGCGCAGCTTTTGGAAAGTGCCGCAAGACGCCGCTATCTTGGCCGCTCCGGGCGCGTCGGCGTTGATTGCGCGAATTCCAGCCTTGGCCCCTGCCGGATGCGTGGATATTCCCACTCCGACCTACAACGAACATGCCGCTGCGTTTGTTGGTCAGGGCTGGCGCTTGGCCCAAACGCCCCATGCCTGCGATAAAGCTGATGCGCGCGTTCTGGTGCACCCCAACAATCCAACGGGACGACTCTGGTCGCAAGACGAAGCCTGCGCCCCGCTTACGGTCATCGACGAAAGCTTTTGTGACGTCACACCGGACGCCAGCTTGATACGCGAAACGACACAACCCGGCCGTATTGTTTTGAAAAGCTTTGGCAAATTTTGGGGACTAGCCGGAGTGCGTTTGGGGTTTGCGATTGCGTTGCCCGACACCATCCAGCGTCTGACCGACCTGTGCGGGCCTTGGGCCACATCAGGCCCGGCATTACACATCGGCGCCAAAGCCTTGGGTGATACGACATGGGCCTCTGATACCCGGACGCGCCTTGCAACAGATGCAACACGCCTTGACGATTTGATGCTGTCTCATGGTGCGGCCTTGGCGGGCGGTACGTCTCTGTTTCGCCTGTACGAAGTCGATGACGCCACCGCCTGGCAATCCAAGCTCGCCAAAGCACATATCTGGTCACGCGTCTTTCCATACTCCAAAACATATTTGCGTCTTGGACTTCCTGCATCTGATCAATGGTCACAACTCGAGGCTGCGCTATGAACACTGCCCTGATTTTGCTTTTTGCCCTCATTCTTGATGCTCTCATTGGCGAGCCACGGTGGCTCTGGACGCGGGTGCCACATCCATCTGTGTTAATGGGCCGTCTGATTGCAGAGGCAGACACACGTTTCAATCTTGGCGATATGCGCAAGCTCAAAGGCCTGTTGGTTATCTTGGGTCTGGTGGTCGCCATGGGGCTTCTTGGGAACATCATCGCGTTCTTTGGCTGGCTTCCCGAAATCTTGATTGTCGCCATTCTGTTGGCCCAGCGCTCGCTGGTGTCGCACGTTCAGGCGGTTGGGGACGGCTTGCGTATTTCGCTGGGGGATGGACGCCGTGCCGTGGCCCAGATCGTCAGCCGTGACACCGCCCATATGAACAAAAGCGACGTCTCGCGGTCGGCCATCGAGTCCGCAGCGGAGAACCTGTCAGATGGCGTGATTGCGCCCGCATTTTGGTTCTTAGTGGGCGGATTGCCAGGGCTGTTGATCTATAAGGTTGTGAACACCGCAGACAGCATGATCGGATATCGCACCGAACGGCACGTGGATTTCGGTTGGGCCGCCGCACGTCTGGATGACCTTTTGAACTGGATCCCTGCGCGGCTCACCGCGTTTCTGATCGCTGCGACCCACCATGGCGTCAGACATTGGCGCGACATCAAACAAGACGCGAAATTGCATCGGTCGCCAAATGCAGGCTGGCCGGAATCCGCAATGGCACGTGCGCTGAATATCGCGATTGCTGGCCCGCGATCTTATGATGGCAAGCTACAGGATTTTCCGTTTGTGAACCCGATGGGGCGCAAAGACCTTGGGCCGGACGACATTGATGCGGCCAGTGCTTCGCTGTGGCGTGCTTGGGCCGTACTTGTGATATTTGCCGTCCTTCTGAGTCCATTTTAGAATGGCTTGTGCCCCGCGCGGGACCTGCTAACGTTTTGAACATATTGATTTCGAGGTTTCTATGCGTCTAATTCCACTTCTCGCCGCTCTGGTTCTGAGCGCACATACAGCGACCGCTGCCACACAGTGCGGAGGGTCCTTTAACGGATTCGTCAAAGGCCTCAAGAGAGAAGCCATCGCAAACGGTCATTCGAAATCAACCGTGAATGCGTTCTTTGCCAATGTGAAAAAAGATCCCAAAACCCTTAAGGCTGACCGCTCTCAGGGTGTGTTCCAAATGCCGTTTATCGATTTCTCTCGACGTTTGATCAGCAAAAACCGCATTGATGTCGGGAAGTCAAAAGCGAAGACCTACAGCAGTACGTTTGACCGGATCGAACGCAACTATGGCGTATCACGTGGCGTGCTTCTCGCGTTTTGGGCCTTTGAGACCGATTACGGCGCATTCCAAGGCGATTTTAATACGCTCAACTCGCTGGTCACGCTCTCGCATGACTGCCGCCGCCCCGAACTCTTTCGTCCACAGGTTTTTGCCGCACTGGAACTGTATGAAAACGGTGATTTCAGCCCGACAAAAACCACGGGCGCATGGGCTGGCGAAATCGGCATGGTACAAATGTTGCCAAAAGACATCCTTGAAAATGGCGTGGATGGTGATGGCGACGGCAAGGTCCGCCTGAAAACGTCCCCACAGGATGCCCTGATGTCGGGCGGCAACATGTTGAAACAACTTGGGTGGCGCGCGGGAGAGCCGTGGCTTCAGGAAGTATCCGTACCCAAGAATCTTGATTGGTCAAAATCGGGATTGAACCATTCTATGAAAGCGTCTGAATGGGCACGCATGGGCGTCAAACCTCGTCAGGGGAAGCTCCCAAATCTGCAAGCATCCCTGCTATTGCCGCAAGGACGTAAAGGTCCGGCCTTTTTGGCGTATCCAAATTTCCGCGTCTATTTTGAATGGAACAAGAGCTTTGTGTACGTAACTACAGCGGCCTACTTTGCCACCCGTCTGGAGGGGGCAAAATCATACGTGGCCGGAAATCCGGACCCTGCATTTAACGGCAACCAAATGAAATCCCTTCAGAAGAAACTTAAGGCGCATGGTCATGACGTCGGCAAAGTTGATGGAATTCTTGGGGCCAAGACACGTGCAGCCGTTCAAAAAGAGCAAATTCGCCTTGGCCTTCCGGCCGATGCATGGCCGACAGCTCAACTGATGAACAAGCTGTAAGTCGCATGCGCTGGCTCAAAGCCGCGCGGTATCGAAATATGCGCGTTAGGGGCGTACGGGAAACCGCTCGCCCTTTTCGGTTAAAAGCACCAAACGCCCGTCATTCCGGACAAATCGATCACATCGCAACGTTCCGGTGACAAAGGTCACACAGACCAGCCCTGCGTCGCCGACTTCATAGTGCCCTTCCCAAAGCCCACCGCCGCCATAGGTATAGGAATAGGTTCCGTCCGAGCCGAATACCGATGTCCCGCCGTCGTAATACTCGATCTTCTGTCCCGAAAGCGCTTGCTGCAAACCTTCGGCATCAAACAGCACATCGCTTTCCCTCAGGCGCCAGTCTTGCGCCAGCACCGGGTCTGCCAAAAACAATGTCGCACAAATCAGTTTCCACATAGCGATCTCCTTACAACAGACACTATGGCAAATCGCTTGTCGCTGCTGTCACGAAGCAGTGAGCATCAATCTTGGCCCTGTTGAACCAATCCTTCGGCACACCACTGATCAAAAATGTCCAACGCCTGCTCTGCGAACCTCAGGTCATTGATATGTGCATCGACATCATACACCTGAACCGCGTCTGGCAGACTGGCCCGAAGCGCCGCCAAGAACACCTCGAGACCATCGCGATCATGCAAGTCAGCGCCTTCGCGGTCCCATTCGCCAAGGCCGTCGCGCGGCAGCAATACGGCTGTGGGGCCCGTTGCGGTCGACAATTGCCGCGCATGTGCGTGCGCAATCTCTTCGCGCTCGGCACCACTCATCACGATGGACGTCAACAATCGGTTATGAGCGTGTTTCGGGTGGTTGGCCCATTTTTCCGGCACCGGTTGCCACCCCACGATATCAACCAGATCATAACATCCCGGCGCGACCAACTGTGGTGTGCCTGCCAAACCTGCGCCCGTCAGCCGGCTTTGGCCTGCTGATATATTCGAGCCATGAATATGGTTGCCCAGTTCTTGCGTACAGAAATCAAAGACACAGGCAAACGCCCCTTGGGCTGCGAGGCTCTCAAAAGCGCGGCCCCCCATACCCGTGGCGTGAAACACGGCCACTTCGAACCCGCGATCCTCCAAGGCCGGTTTGAGCTGTACCATGTATTTCAAGGCTGACTTGCCCAATGAGGTCATGCCAATCAGGGGTTTGCTGCGATCCGGCGCCACCACGGCGCGCGCGGCCCCCAGCACAGCTCCAGCGGCTTGGCTTAGGGACGCTTTGCAGACGGAATTCAAGCCATACAATCCGCCAGCCCAAAGGATCATCTGCGTGTCCGCAGCCAAGCGTTCTGCCGGAATCAAGGGCGAAAACGACACCGTCGAAACGATGTATTTTGGCACACCCAAAGGCAAAGCAGCGCAGACATCCAGCGCCAGATCGGTCCCCATGGTTCCGCCCAGAACAATCACACCATCAAATTGGCCTTCGGAAAATAGCCGCGCAGCCAAGAGGCTCGCGCCGTGTGCCATAATTTGCATCGCATGATTTTCATCCCCCGAGTCAATCGCGGCTTGGATCGTGCTTGCGCCTGCTTGGGCCACATCGTGCTTGGAATAATCCGTCGGGTTTGACGGGTCCCCCAAAACAGAGACATCCATCGTTTTAACCTGACCGCCCTGATCGCGGATCACGTCGGCCAAAAAGGCCAGTTCATCGTCTTTGGTATCATAAGTTCCAACAACGAGGATTGATTTCTCTGACATCTGAATTTCTCCTCTGGAAGGCGGCGTTATAGTTTGATCCATGCGGTTTTGAGATCCACATACTTGTCCAAAGCGTGCATGGATTTGTCGTGGCCATTGCCGGATTGTCCGACGCCCCCCAACGGTACGGTACCATCAGCGCCGCCATAAGTGTTGACGTGCATCACCCCGGTGCGCACCTGTCGGATCATCCGGTGTGCGCGTGACAGATTGGATGTCCAAACCCCACCAGCCAATCCATACACCGTGGAATTGGCGATTCTGACGGCTTCGTCATCACTCGAAAACGGGGTCACACCGAGCACAGGCCCAAAGACCTCTTTTTGCGCTAGTGTGGCATCAGGTCTGACGCCAGTCACCACGGTGGGCGCCATATAATAGCCGCCAGTCTCGGTCAAAATCTGTGTCCCGCCGGTTTCAACCTGCCCGCCTTCGTTCTTGGCTGTTTCAACAAAAGAGAGGTTTTGCCGGAGCTGTGGTTCGGAATTGATTGCGCCGATCTGGGTTGTCGTCTCCAGTGGGTCGCCCACGCGCATCGCCTCGGCAGCCTTCACCACCGCCCGTACAAAGTCATCGTGTATTGTGTCCTCGACCAAGAGCCGCGATCCCGCGACACAGACCTGACCCGAGTTGCGGAAAATGCCATGCGCGGCCACTTTGGCGGCCTCGTCCAAATCGGGTGCATCCGCAAAAACCATATTTGGAGATTTCCCGCCAAGCTCTAGATATACGCGCTTGAGGTTAGACTGTGCCGCATATTCCAACAGCCGACGCCCTGTCCCGCCAGAGCCCGTAAAGACCAGCGCGTCAACGTCCATCGAAAGCCCCATGGCCTGTCCGACCACGGCCCCCTCGCCCGTCACGACGTTCAACACACCTGCCGGCAGGCCCGCTTCAAGTCCAAGTTCCGCCATGCGGATCAACGAAAGCGACGCGGTTTCCGGCGGTTTCACAACAACCGAATTCCCCATTGCAAGCGCGGGTCCGATTTTCCACGCGCCAATCATCAACGGGAAATTCCAAGGAATAATTGCGCCCACGACCCCAACGGGTTCCTTGTGAACAAGACCCAGAACGTCACCAGACGTGGGGGCGATTTCGCCATACACTTTGTCCAACGCTTCGGCGTAATACCTGATTGTTCCGGCGGCCGAACCTGGTTCAGCCTTGAGCGCCATCGCAATTTCGGTTCCGTTGTCACGCACCCCGAGAACCGCCAGTTCCAACGCGTTGTCTTCGATCAACTCGGCCCAGCGCAAGAGCACTTTCTTACGCGCTTGGGGCGGTTGCCCTGCCCAGCGTTGATCTTCGAAGGCCATACGTGCGGCAGCAATCGCTGCGGTCATATCTTGGGCCGTGCCTTTGACAACCTGCGTCAAAAGCGTGCCATCAATCGGTGACACCACATCCATTGTGGCCCCATCCGACGCAGGCAAATGTTTGCCATCGATAAGATGTGTCTGCGTGGGAATTTCGCGCGCTCTGAGCGCGTCAATTTTGCTCTGATCCATAGAACCTACCGAGTTTGAGAGTCATGAAGATCGTGGTCTTCTTCGGGCAGATGCGCCCGATATTCCTTGATCAGCGTTCGGATATGCAGAACGACAACCATTACGATCAATGCAAAGAGGATGGCCGCAATCGGGCGGTCAATCATATCAAGCGGCGTCTTGAGTCGAGGCAGCGCAGAACGCAGCTTAACTTCCATAATGCCGCCAAGGACCATCCCCAAAATGATGGGAACGATGGGCAAGTTCAGCCGCTTGAGAACAAGACCAAGCACCCCAAATCCTGCTGCGATCATACAGTCGGTCAACGAGTTTCGAAGTGAATATACGCCCACAAAAGACAGAATCAGAATGAGCACACCCAGAAAACGGGTCGGAACACGTATGATCTTGGTCAGCAAATTTGTCGAAAACAGCAGAAAGATCATCACGATCACATTCAGAAGGATGAGCGCAATATAGAGCCCGTACACAAGGTCGATATTGTTCTGAAACAACTGCGGGCCGGGGATCACATTATGCACATAGAACACCGACAACATCATCGCCGTCAGGGCTTCTCCTGGAATGCCCAAAGCCAGCAATGGGATCATGGCGGCCGCCGGAACCGCATTGTTGGCAGCTTCAGACGCAATCAAGCCTTCTGGCGATCCTTTGCCAAAGTCATCAGGGTTTTTTGACGTTTTTTGCGCATAGGTATAGCTCATGAACTGAGCTGTGAATTCACCCGTTCCCGGAATCATCCCAAGGATCACGCCAAAACCCGAGGCCACGGTGGCCACACGTTTATGCTTCAACAATTCACGAAATCCCGCCATCATTCGCCCTGTCACGGGTTTAGCCTCGGGGCTGGAATCTGGCGTCGTCAGCAAAAAGAATGCCTGACTAAGCGCAAACAGCCCTAAGACAACCACGATCAGATTGATACCGGAACTTAGAAACGTCAGACCAAAGGTATAGCGCTGTGTATATGTGACGGCGTCCAGTCCAATAGTTTGCAAAAATATCCCGAACATCGCCAACATCCCGGCGGCAAAGATCTGTCCCCGATGGGCAATAATTACCAGAATTATCCCCAGCAACGCCGCAAGAAAAATCTCGCGACTGCCAAACATCGGCGCGATCCAAGCCAGCACTGGCGACAATAAGATCAAACACAGAATGCCGAATATCCCGCCCCAGAACGACGCGCTATAGGCCAGAGATACCGCGCGATGCGCCTCGCCATTCTGGGTCATCGGATACCCGTCATAAGACGTCAACGCATTGACGGCAGTCCCCGGGGTATTAATCAACACCGCCGGAATCGCCCCCCCGTACATTGAAGACCCGTAGATCCCCAGCAACATCGTCAACCCGACAATCGGGTCCAGCGAAAACGTGGCGGGCAACAAGATGGCGATGGCCACGGCGGGTCCAACACCGGGGATCGCCCCAATAATCACCCCTCCGATTGAGCCCACCAATAGCGCAACGACCACATCCCAGCGGGCGAGCATTTCAGCACCTGCAATTAGATCTTCCATCCGTCGCTCCGATCAAAAATAGGTCAGCATGAGTTGCCGCAAGCCATCCGGCAGCACCTCGTACACTTGGCCCGCAGGTAACTTGACCTGCAAAAACGCTTTGAAAAGCAAAACAATTCCGATTGCACTCGCGGTGGCAGAGATCAAAATAATTCGGCTTCGATATCCGGCGCGGATCGTCAACAACAGCGCGAAAACGATCGTTGACGGTAGATATCCTGCCCAAGGCACGATCGCCGCATAGGCCACAAACCAAAACGCAAATTCAAAAGAACACACCCAGAGCCAAACCTCGGTCCACCGCCCTTCAATGCGCTCTGACAACATCGAGCCCAACAAATGAAACGCTGCAAACCCTGTCATACCAATCAAAGACACCGCAGGCCAAAATCGAGGTTGCGCAAACAGTTTTCCATTGGGTTTATATGCCGTTTGGGCAAATATTTGAGACAGCAGAAACACGGCAACAGCCAATGCGATCCAAGCGAAAACAATATCCCCCGGACGGCGATACCGCTTGAACAGTGCCTGCAAGGTTTTAATGCGCGACATGTGACACCTCGGTGGTGGGGTGAAAGGCGCGCGACCTCAGGCCGCGCGCAATGTGAGGTTTGACAGTTTTAGTTGCCAAGAACCTTACCGATGTGATCCAGAGTCGAAATATCTTTCTGAATTTGAGCCTGAACAGCCTCGGCGTCTTGCCAATAGACAGCAGCCCCTGTTTCCGCAGCCAGCTTTTGCGCGCGTTCGGATTGCATGGTGGTCTTGGCCACTGCGATGATCTTTTCACGCACGTCCTGAGGTGTGTCTTTGTGCACAAACAGACCATTCCAAAGCGCCACATCCATGTCAGGCGCCAATTCTGCAACCGTCGGCGCATCAGGGGTCAGTGGAATACGGTCAGATCCGATAGATGCCAGAACCTTGACATCATCCAAGCAAGGCAAGATCAGCTGAAGCGTGGTGTTGATGACGTCCACATCACCAGACGCCAACGTATTGCAGTCCAGTGCATCAAAAGCGGCATCAGCAGCGAATGAGAAGCCCATTTCAACAGCCAACCCCATAGTGACCTGTGTGGGCACCAGCGGCGCACCAAAGTGGCCAAGCACAACATCATTTTCTTTTGCATACGCTGCCAGCCCCGCCACGTCATCATACGGCGCATTGCCGCCCGCAGCGATCACAAACGGATATGTCAAAAAGTTGCCCAAGGGTTCGAAGGGGTCGGGGTTCAAATCAGGAATACCGATCATTGGGCCAACAACAGGCACCGCGATGATGAACGATCCGATTGTATACCCGTCAGCCGGGGCGTTTGCCACCTCTACTGCACCGGGGAATGGCCCGCCGCCGCCTGGTTTGTTCACAACCGCTGTTGGAACACCATATGCGGCCTGAAAGTCCTCGGCGATCATGCGTGTCAACACATCCTCCAGATCGCCAGGAGGCCACGGAACCACGAACTCGACTGGCTTCTCGGGGTATTCCGCAAGCGCCATACCCGCCATCGCTGTCGATGCGAGCGCAGCCGCTGTCACTAGTTTTGCAAATTTGAACATTGCCTTCTCCCTGTATCGGTTCATATAATGAACCTGTGTTTCACTTTTTAACTTGCACTGTTAATTAAAATCCGTCAAACCTTTTTTCATATTGAAAGGAACGAGAGGGAAAATGACTTCTGCAACCAAAACCCTTGAACTGCTGTCGTTCTTTTCGGAACAGCACCCCGAGATTGGGCTGTCACAATTCTGTAAGCTGACAAGTCGCGACAAAGCGACAACATACCGGCACCTTCAATCCCTTGAAATCGTAGGATTTATTGAAAAAAATCCTCTCACAAAAAAATACCGGATGGGTCCCGCAGTTTTGCCGTTGGCGCAGATCCGGGAACGCACGGTGCCCCGCAAATCCGCTGCAAAAGCGTCAGTCGAGCAACTGGCGGATGCCACCGGGGAAACGGCACATGTCTCTGTATTGTCAGGAACAACGCTGTACTCTCTTGTTGCTGTCGAATCGCCCAAACACAGCACGCGCGCCATCGTTGATCTGAAAACTTTACCTCTGCACGCGACAGCGTCTGGTATCTGTACGTTGGCTTATGGCCCCGACATCCTGACGCAAACAGCCAAGCAAAACCTCGAGCGTTTCACGGCAAAAACCCAAACAACAGAGCAAGGATTGGACGCGGCGATACAGCGTGTCAAAGAAACCGGATTCTCGCATTCAAAGGGCAGCATTGAAGAAGACATTTACGGCTTGTCCGCCCCTCTGTTTGACCAAAGCGGCACCATCGCAGGTGCCGTATCCGTAGCCAGCGTGGCAACGCGTTTCAACGCTGACGCGGAACGGACCATCAAACATCAACTTATCCTCGCCAGTCGACAAATCAGCCACAATTGGGGGGGAAGCATTCCCAACCCTATCGAAGCGTGCTGGTCCAAGACCCTTGCAGAAACTTAACCCATGGGAAAAGCGCAATGAAAGATTCAAACTTTTTGAAGGAAAATAACGGGCGCCTGATGTGGCACCCGATGACCTCCCCAAAGGATAGCCGCGACAATCCTCCCAAGATTATCACCGGATCAAGTGGTGTGCGCATCCAAGATATCGACGGGCACTCTGTGGTCGATGCTGTTGGCGGCTTGTGGAACGTCAATCTCGGATACTCCTGTGACGTGGTCAAACAGGCGATCTCGGATCAGCTGGAAAAAATGCCTTATTATTCGACGTTTCGCGGATCGACGAATGATGCAGCCATTGAGCTTTCGTTTGAACTAGAGAAGTTTTTTGCGCCCGACGGATTAAGCCGCGCCTTTTTCACGTCGGGTGGATCGGATTCTGTGGAAACCGCGCTTCGGCTTGCAAGACAATACCACAAACTTCGCGGGGACGCGGGGCGGGTAAAGTTTCTGAGTCTGAAAAAGGGCTATCACGGCACCCACATGGGCGGCGCCAGCGTGAACGGAAACGCAAATTTCCGCACAGCTTATGAACCGCTGCTGCCTGGGTGCTATCATATCCCGGCACCATACACCTATCGCAACCCGTTCAATGAAACAGACCCTGAAAAGCTGGCGCACCTCTGCGTTGCCGCGCTTGAAGACGAAATCGCATTCCAAGGCGCAAATACAATTGCGGCCATGATCATGGAGCCAATTCTGGGGGCTGGTGGTGTTATTCCACCGCATAAGTCATTTGCCCCGATGGTGCGCGACGTTTGCGATCGGCACGGCATTCTCTTGATCACCGACGAAGTCATCACCGCGTATGGACGGACAGGTGCTTGGTCTGGTGCACGGCTCTGGGGCATCAAACCTGATATGATGTGCACCGCCAAGGCGATTACGAATGGGTATTTTCCTTTTGGTGCCCTGATGTTGGGCGACAAGATGGTCGAGGTTTTCGAAGACAACCCCGCCGCCAAAATTGGTCATGGGTACACGTATTCGGGGCACCCTGTTGGTGCAGCAGCCGCCTTGGCATGTCTTGCTGAGACAAAACGCCTGAACGTGATCGACAATGCGGCCGAGCGCGGCACGCAGCTGTACCAAGGATGTCTGGCCCTGATGGAAAAATACGACATCATTGGAGACGTCCGCGGTGGTCACGGCCTGATGACTGCGATTGAGATGGTCAGCGACCGCGCAACCAAGGCCCCAATCGGTGCCGACATTGGCGGGAAAATCCAAGAGGCCACGTATGAAGCTGGCGCGATGGTGCGGGTATCCGGACCAAATATCATTCTTTCGCCGCCTTTGGTTCTGTCGCAAGAAGACGCGGGATTGATCCTGACGGCGCTGGACAAAGGGTTTGCCTCGCTCTGAGCGCGCAGCACGATCCCCACAACCCAATACGGGTCGGCACAGTGCCGGCCCGTATCTGATTTCTGCCCCGAGATAATTCGACGTTAGGCGACCATTGTTTCCGCGGCTTTCAGATCGACAGACACAAGTTGCGACACGCCCTGCTCGGCCATTGTGACGCCGAACAGCCGGTCCATGCGCGCCATGGTCACCGCATGGTGCGTGATGATCAAAAACCGCGTGTCTGTCTGGCGGCACATTTCATCCAGAAGATCACAGAACCGCGTGACATTGGCATCGTCCAGCGGGGCATCGACCTCGTCAAGCACACAAATCGGAGCGGGGTTGGCCAAGAACACTGCGAAAATTAACGCCATGGCTGTCAGTGTTTGTTCCCCACCCGACAAGAGAGACAACGTCGACAGTTTTTTGCCCGGAGGTTGGCACATGATTTCCAATCCTGCCTCGAGCGGGTCATCGCTTTCGACCAAGACAAGATTGGCCTCACCGCCCCCAAACAGGTGCTTGAACAACAGTGTAAAATTGCTGTTCACTTGTTCGAATGCCGTCAAAAGGCGCTCGCGTCCCTCGCGATTCAGACTCGATATGCCGCTGCGCAGTGCTTTGATCGCCTCTTCAAGATCGGCTTTCTCGGCGATCAGGGCATCATGCTCTTCCTGAACATCTTTGGCATCTTCTTCCGCTCTCAGGTTCACAGCGCCTAACGAATCTCGCTGGCGCTTTAATCGGTTCACATCCGCCTCGATCGCGTGACTGTCCGGCATATTGTCTGGCTCGACCTTAAGGCTTTCCAGCAATGCTGCAGGCGTGAGATCCTGCTCTTCCAGGATGCGTTCTGCCGCATAGGACACGGTTTCGCGTGCCGCATCCGAGCGTGCCTCGGATCGAGCGCGGGCTTCTCGTGCCTCGCTCGCCAGACGCTCGGCGTCACGTTCTGCATTTTCTGCGTCACGCAATGCGGTTTCCGCCACCGCCAGAGAATCCGATGCAGCACCGCGGCGGGCTTGGGCGTCACCGATAGCGTCCGTCAGTTCTTCGCGTTTGGCCGCGATTTCGTCAGGCGCTGACCCGGCCTCCTTCAGTTCTGCTTCGGACGTGGTTTTGCGTTCGTTCAGCTCGCCAATCCGCTTCTCCGCGGTTTCAAGACGATGCCGCCAGCCGCTCACTTCCTTGGTGACCTCTTGTGATCGACGCACACGCGCCTCGCCTTCTCGACGCAACTCATCATGCCCAGAGCGGCGCGACATCATCGTGATGCGCGCAGCCTCAACCGACATTTTCACATCCTCAACGCCAGAACGCGCCGCATCCAGATCACCAAGATCCGCAACCGCGCGCTCGGCCTCGGACACTTGCGCACGGGCCGACATCGCCTCTTCTTCGTGGCGGGTGACGGCAAGCCCCAAAGATTCAAGACGCCCTTGAGCCAGATTCCGATCAGCCTCGGCGCGGCTTAGGGCCCGATTTGCATCAGCGACGGCGCGGTCCGCATCGCGACGCGCCAATCTCGCGGCCTTGTCCACTTCAGACAAGTCACGCAGACGTGCCTGAAGGGTTTCATGCGCCTGCACTGCCCCATCCGCGCGCGCGGTGGCCCGTGCCATCTGCTGCTTGAGTTCTTCAAGCCGGTTCAACTGTTGCAACCGCAAAGCCGCCGCGCTGGGGGCATCCTCGGCCCATGCGCGATACCCGTCCCAACGCCACAAATCCCCCTCCAGAGACACAAGACGCTGCCCCGGCTTTAGCAAAGGTTGAAGACCCATGGCATCTTCTGTGGCGACCAGACCAATCTGGCTCATCCGACGTTCAAGCACCTCGGGCACCGAAACATGCGCCACCAAAGATGTCACGCCATCTGGCAAGGCCTGAGTCTGTGCATATGGCGGCAGAACATGCCATCCCGAGGGCCCGTCCTCGTCTACCTCTGGCGCACGTAAATCGTCTGCCATCGCCGCCCCAAGTGCCTTTTCAAAGCCTTGCTGCACCTGAAGGCGGTCCAGAATTTGGCCCCCTTCTGCTGTGTCGCGTTCGACAAGCTTGGCAAGGGCGGTCACTTCAGCCCGCAGGGCGTTTAACTCGCCTTCTGCTTCCGAGCGCTCCCCACGTGCGTCTGCCTCGCGGGCCTGCGTTTCGGCGCGATCAATCTCGGCTTGCGCCAAGGTCTCTTCTGCCTGTTGCGCCGACGTCACCGCGTGCGCCTCGGCAACTTTGGAGCTTTCAAAATCTTGCGCGGCCTTGGTCAGTGCGGCTTTCGACGCATCGACGGCCGCACGCGCGCGCCCAGCTTCTGACTCGCTCTTTTCTTGTGTCTTACGGCTATCTTGCAGCAAACGATGTGCCGATTGATGGCGGGCCGCCAGACGGGCGACATCCTCGGTGAGCTGTGACAAATCGCTTTCGCGCTCTTGCAATACGCTTGCTGCATGGCGGGCATCGGCTGCGGCCGCCTCAAGACGTTCAGCATGCCCTTCGCCAGCCTTGGCCAGTTCTTTGGCCTCCCACTCGAGGCGTGCGATCGTATCTTCGGCATCGCGGTTCAACCCTGCCTCGCGCTCCATATCCTTGACCAACTGATCGATACGCTTTTCCAGGGTCTCAATGATTTGCCGTGCATGCGCCTCTTGATCGTTCAGGGTGTCGCGTTGCACCTGCAATCGTTGCAAAACGGCGGCTGCAATGGCTTCTTCCTCGCGCAGCGGCGGCAAAGCATCATCGCGTTTCACGCGTTCTTTCGCTGCGGTTCGCGCCAAGATTTCAGCCTGTCCGGCCTGTGTTGTCCGTGTCCGCAACTCTTCCTGCGCAGCGGCGCGTGCGTCGTCTGCCTCGCGCCACCTGCGATACAGCAACATCCCTTCGGATTGGCGCAATTCTTCGCCAATTGCACGATACCGCGCCGCCTGTCGGGCTTGCTTTGCCAGTTGCGCCAATTGGCTCGCCAATTGTTCGACAACATCATCTACGCGCGAAAGATTGGTCTCTGCGCCCTTAAGTTTGAGCTCTGCTTCGTGGCGGCGTTGGTACAGCCCCGAGATGCCTGCGGCCTCTTCCAGTATCCGCCGTCTTGCCTTCGGTTTTGCGTTGATAAGTTCTGCGATCTGTCCCTGCCGCACCAAAGCCGGAGAATGCGCACCAGTCGAAGCATCCGCAAACAGCATTTGCACATCACGCGCGCGCACATCCTTGGTGTTCACCTTATAGGCGCTTCCCACATCGCGTGTGATACGGCGCACGATCTCGAGAGAGTCGTCGTCATTAAACCCAGCCGGAGCAAGGCGTTCGCTATTATCAATATGAAGAGAGACTTCGGAAAAGTTACGCGCTGGTCGTGTCGCCGCACCGGCAAAGATCACGTCTTCCATGCCCCCGCCGCGCATGGCGGTCGGGCGATTTTCCCCCATGACCCAACGCAGAGCCTCCAAGAGATTAGACTTGCCACAGCCATTCGGACCAACAACCCCCGTCAGACCATCCGCAATGATCAAATCGGTTGGATCCACAAAGCTTTTGAAGCCGGTCAGTCTTAGCTTAGAAAAGCGCAATATCCGCGCACCCCCTGATTCCCCTTGATCTTAACCCTGCAAAGGCGATTGCGCCCATGTCAACGAAAAAACACAGGATGTGCTCTGATCCGTAGACTTATCCACAAGATATTGAGCCCACATAATGACACACCATGTCACTGACATATTGCCCAAAGGGCGCATCTTGTCTCTGGGGTGTCGGAAACAGCCTTGACCTTACCCCCTAATCCCGTCCAAACAGGTTTTGTATGGTGTCCATGGGCCAAGTTCTTTCTATGGATGTTCGGGAATGTGGAAGAACCAGATTGGTTTGCAGCCACAGCCGCCCCCGCGACTGTATGTGGAGAGCGCGCGTTCAATGCCACTGGAGGATATCCTCTGGGAAGGGAATGCACCGCGGTGACCCACAAGCCAGGAGACCGGCCATGCGAATGAAATATTAACCCACCCGTCGGGGTGACGGGAACAGGAGAAGACAATATGTCGACTAAAACAGCTACCTTCGCAGCCGCACGTACAAACACAGCAGCTTTCGTTTTGGCCCTCACCGTAGGCGTCGCACTGTTGACCGTTTCGGGCATGGCACAAGCCACCGTTCTGCACGATGCAGCGCACGATCAGCGTCACGCTATGGCATTTCCTTGCCACTAAGCATTCGCTAACAAAATGACAAAAAATTTGTTGTCCAGCGCCGTGTTCGCTGGCCTGATTGCAGGGTCGTTCGCGGCCCTTCTTCAGTTTATGTTTGTGATTCCACTTTTGCTCGAGGGCGAACTTTACGAAGGTGGTGAGCGCATACACTTTTTGGTCGATGGCATGACCCAATCTGACAAGGGGGCTCCTGCTCTCGGGACTGATTGGGCGCGTCACGCGATGACCGTTGCGTTTAACATCGTCACCTATACCGGCTATGCACTTTTGACCGTTGCTGCGATGGGTTTTGCGCGTGAACGCGCGGGCACTCAGATCAATGCGCAAGCGGGTCTGATCTGGGGTATCTGCGGTTTCATCGCCGTTCAACTGGCCCCTGCAATGGGCCTCCCACCAGAGCTTCCTGGTACTGTTGCGGCAGAACTCGCGCCACGCCAGATGTGGTGGACAGGCACAATCATTGCCACGCTTGTCGGCCTCTCTGTGATTGCCTTTGCACGATCCATGCCACTGCAGTTTCTCGGCTTGGTTCTGGTTCTCGTGCCGCATGTCATTGGTGCGCCACATCTCGACACGTACTTTGGCATTGCTCCACCTGAATTGTCCGCCGAGTTTGCCACAGCAAGCCTAGCAACAGCTCTGATTGGATGGACCATGATGGGATACTTCGCGGGCTATTTTATGTCTCGCGGCGAAGACTAGATCACACTCGGCTCTTCCCCTTGGAATTCTTGCAGTTCCTTGGGGAAGCTCACCACGCTTATTCCGCGGGAATGCGACCTTTCAGGCAAAAGCGTAACCGACCTGCCGGACGCGCGTCTTCAATCACGCCCCCTTTGGCCTGAACATATAAATCAACCAGAGCGGCGATATCGTGAACATCCTCGCGTTCGATTCCCGAAAACAAATAGGCCATTTTGCCTTTGGCTCGCAGCGCAAGCGACACCGGCTCATCACAGATATTCAAGCAGGGTGTTTTGATCACATCCACATCGTGGCACCCCCCACGATCGTCCAAAAGCCGAGCAACCGCGTCGGCAATATCAGCGCCTGATTTTTGACCATCCGTGCCCAAACAGGTCTCACATATAAATAGCTTATGCGTCATCCTGCAGCCCTCTTGTTTCGTCCTATGGACTAACGGGCAACGCCCTGCCACACAAGCATCAGAACAGAGTACAGGTCACTTATGCAACAAGTCCAAGTCAAACGCGGCGATCCCAAAAGCCCACAAGCCACCGCCTTGCTCAGCGCCAGCCATGCCCTGATGCAGGACCTGTTTGATCCTGAGGAAAACCATTACCTAGAAGTGGACGAGCTTTGTGTGCCCTCCATCCACTTTTTTCTGGCATCCCGGGATGGTCAGACCATTGGATGCGTCGCCCTCGCCAACAAAGGCGCATACGGTGAAATTAAATCGATGTTCGTGGACCCAGATGCACGCGGGTTGGGTGTCGCACATCGCCTGATGAGCGCTATACAACAAGATGCGCGCGCCCAAGGCCTCACAAGTGTGAAGCTGGAAACCGGTGACAAACTGAAGTCAGCCGTGGCGCTTTACAAGGCACATGGATTTGAAGTCTGTGACGCCTTTGGCGACTATGAGGCGAATACGACATCTCTGTTTATGAGCAAGCGCCTAGACTGAGCCGTGCAAACTGGTGATAAAATGCCAAGTTAGGGACCATTCCCTATTCGCGCCAGATCATCCGGCTTTCCGCATTTAAGATATGCCACCATCATCGACGCGTCACCTCGAATACGCGATACGGGGCAACCATACTGCCGTTCCACGGCAATTTCGGCACGGCGCCCCAACTGCTGACTTAGGCGGGGCGCATATTCTCGGCTCACACGGATGATCTGTACTTGGGCATCACGTCGGCGCAAATCAAACGTGCTCTCCAACACACGAACACGCACCGGATCAATTCCGGAAAAATGCATACTTGGTGTGTTACAGCCGATCAGACCAAGCGCGCAAATGACGACCAAACCTCTCATTCGCCCATCTGACCGCAACATGGTTAAAGCTTGGTTATCAGCGGCGCGCAATGTCTGCGGCTGGATGTCGCATATATATTCCATTTTTAGAATGCGATCATATGCCAACTTTGGAATACTTATTGGAGAGTCCCATGACCACTCAAATAAAGAGACCCGCCGACACCTACTCTCCGCTTTACTTCCTTGCGTCCTTGGGCGCGGGTGGTCTGGCGGTGACGTTTTTCATGTATCTGATGTTTTGGGTTCCGCACCAAGGCAAGCCCGTCCCCACATTCGAAGACATCTCGACCGCATTCCAAACCGGCGGCTTCGCAATGCAAGCTGCCATTGCCGTGGCTGTGCTCGGCATCGCGGTCATGGCTTTTCTGAATTTGAAATACTTGTTCTGGAACCTGTCATCTTACAAAGCCTTCAAGCAGTCTAACGGCTATGACGCCCTAAAAAATTCAAACGCGGAATCGACATTGATGGCGATGCCGCTTGCTTTGGCCATGTCGGTGAACGCGATGTTCATTGTCGGCTTGATCTATGTTCCTGGGCTTTGGAGTATTATCGAATATCTCTTTCCCTTGGCGATGATTGCATTCGCGCTGATTGCTTGGTTGGCGTTCAAAATCATCGGTGATTTTCTTGGGCGCATCTTGTCCCAAGGCGGCATTTTCGATGTAACCGCCAACAATTCGTTCGCGCAGCTGTTGCCTGCCTTTGCCTTGTCGATGGTGGCGGTTGGGTTCTCGGCCCCCGCTGCGATGAGCCAGAACACAACGACCGTTGGCATTTCTCTGGTGCTCTCGACATTCGTAGGTACCGCCGCAGTGATCTATGCGCTGGTTGCGATTGTGACGGCCTTTAACTCGATGCTGCATCACGGCACCGCAAAAGAAGCGGGACCGACCCTGATGGTCATCGTGCCAATTATGACCGTCTTGGGCATTATGTTCCTGCGTCAGGACCACGGCCTTCATGCCACATTCGAAGTCCACGGCGCCAAGGCGGAAACAATGATGATGTTGGCCCGTTTCTTGTCGATCCAACTGATCTTTTTGCTGCTGGGCACGCTGGTCATGCGCCGTCAGGGATATTTCTCGGACTTCGTCTTTGGAACCAAAACATCACCCGGATCCTATGCGCTGGTATGCCCGGGCGTGGCCCTTTCCGTGATGATCCAGTTCTTCGTCAACAAAGGGTTGGTCGGCGCAGGTGTGATTGAGAAATTTGACATCGCGTATTGGTCCATCACCGCAATCGCGCTCTTGTTCCAATTCGCGATGATTGCGCTGGTGCTCCGGTTGAACCGTCAACACTTCGGCAAGCCCAGCGCAAATGCGGCCGTCCCAGCCGAATAACGCCATATCCGATAAACGTGCGGGCACCCTTTGGTGCCCGCCTTGTTGCATCACATAGTGGCGCGGATCACCCGACCCAGCCGGCGAATTCCGTCCTGAATCATCTCGGGACTTGCACAAGAGAAGCTCAGCCTTAGCGAGTTGGCCACAGACCCGTCTGCGAAAAAGGCTTTGCCTGGCACAAACGCGACTTTCTCGGTGTCCAAAGCCACATCAAGCAGCTCTGCGCCATCCATATGTGCGGGCAAGGTAAGCCAGACGAACATACCACCTTGCGGCTTTGTCCAACTCACGCCCTCGGGCATATGCATCTCCAGCGCCGCAAGCATACAATCGCGGCGCTCGGAATACACGTTGCGCACTGTTTGCACGTGGCTGTCAAAAATACTCTCTGCAACAGTGCAGATTGCCATCTGATTGATCGTGGCAGAGTGCAAATCTGCAGCTTGCTTCATCAGCACAAGTTGGGAAATCACTGGTTTGGCGGCGACAACCCAACCGACCCGCAGTCCGGGTGAAAGCGTCTTGGAAAAGCTGCCGCAGTAAATCGTTCTGCAGGCTTCGAGGTCCCCCTTGCGCGCAAGTTCAAGCGCCAGAATTGACGGCACAGGATCGCCATCATAGCGCAAGGCCTGATACGCCGCATCTTCAATGACAGCACAATCCAATGCCTCGGCCAACTCCAGAACACTCTCGCGACCACGTTGATCGACGGTTTCGCCCGTCGGGTTGGCAAAGTCTGCAGACAAATAGGCAAACTTCACACGCCCACCATCCGCCTTGGCTTGTGCGGCATGATCTTCGGCAGACCGGTTTCCGTTTACACTTAGCTGTCCATAGACTGGTTCGTATGGATTAAACGCGCCCAAGGCTCCCATATAGGTTGGCCACCCGACCAGCGCCGTGTCCTGGGGGGAAAGAAACAGCTTACCCAAATAATCCAGGGCCTGCTGCGATCCAGATGTGATCAGAATATTCTCCGGATCACACGGCACATCGATTTTGGCCATTTGCCCCGCAATCCATTTGCGCAGCGGCAGATAGCCCTCACTGACGGAATATTGCAACGCCACCGATTGTGTCTTGGGCGATAAGGCTTGGGCAAACGCATCGGTAAATGCATCGGCTGGAAACAAGTCAGGGTCAGGGATTCCACCTGCAAAGGATGTGATCCCCGGCTGATCAAGCAATTTAAGAAGCTCTCGAATTTCTGACGCTTTCATGCGCTCTGTGCGCCCTGCGAACATCTGTTGTAGTGCCATCCTGCGTCTCCCCTCGCCTAGTGAATACTGCAAACCTACGAACGCGACGCAATAAGTCAATAACACTGACCCATTGTAACATAATTCGTGATCGCTATGACTTGCCCCTGCGGCCACGACATGGTCATATCATTTGACCAATCTGACACGAGGTCCCAATGCCATTTCAAAAAGTTCAGACCGAGAAGCTCTCTACATCCGTTGTGCGCCAAATCGAGTTACTGATTTTACGTGGCATTTTGCGTCCCGGAGAGCGGCTCCCGTCAGAACGGGAGCTTTCTGAACGCCTTGGCGTGTCACGCCCATCCCTTCGCGAAGCTATCGCCGATCTTCAAGATCGAGGTTTGCTTGCTTCGCGCGCCGGTGCCGGCATTTTCGTTGCTGACGTATTAGGAAGCGCCTTTTCAGAGTCTCTGGTTCGACTTTTTGCTGCTCATGACGAGGCCGTTTTTGATTACATCTCGTTTCGCCGCGACATGGAAGGGCTCGCCGCCGAACGCGCTGCGCGCTATGCATCTGACACCGACCTCAAGGTCATCAAAACCGTGTTCGAAAAGATGGAAGCGGCTCATTCTAAACGCAACCCGTCCGACGAGGCCCAGCTTGATGCCGAGTTCCACCTTGCCATCATCGAAGCCAGCCATAACGTCATCATGCTTCATATGATGCGCTCGATGTATCAATTGTTGCGCGAGGGGGTATTCTACAATCGCTCGGTGATGTTCAAGCAACGCACCACACGCAGCGATCTTCTAGAACAACACCGTGTCATCAATTCCGCCCTTCAGGCCCGCGACCCCGACGCCGCCAGACGCGCGGTGACCCGACACTTGGACTATGTCGAACAATCCCTGTCCGATCACCAGAAGTCCGAGCGCAATGAACAAGTCGCGCGCCAACGGTATGATCACATCAAGGACCGCTAGCGGCAACAAGAGACACAAAGAGTATTCACAAGAGGAACAGCAGATGACGCAAGCGATGCGCGCAATGGAAATCACCCAGCCCGGCGGACCCGAAGTCTTGCAACTGACACACCGCCCTATTCCACAACCCGGCCCCGGCGAGGTTGTTATCAAGGTCGCATATGCAGGCGTAAACCGCCCCGACGCGCTGCAGCGCGCAGGCGCATATGCCCCCCCGCCCACTGCCAGCGATCTACCGGGGCTAGAAGCCTCTGGTGAAATCGTCGCTGTCGGCCCCGACGTTCATGACTGGGTCGAAGGGGATCACGTGTGTGCGCTGTTGCCCGGCGGAGGGTATGCCGAGTACGTCCTGACACCCGCGGCACATTGCCTGCCCATCCCATCCGGATTGGGCCTGAAGGAAGCCGCTTGTCTGCCAGAAACTTTTTTCACGGTCTGGAGCAATGTGTTCATGCGTGGTGGGCTGAAAGCTGGCGAGCGGTTCTTGGTGCACGGGGGATCAAGCGGCATCGGCACAACAGCCATTCAACTGGCCAATGCATTTGGGGCACGCGTGTTCACAACCGCAGGATCTGCCGAGAAATGCGCAGCTTGCCTTGCTTTGGGGGCAGAGCGCGCCATCAATTATCGAGAAGAAGATTTTGTGGATGTTGTCCGTGCAGAAGGCGGTGCGAATCTTATTTTGGATATGGTTGGTGGCGACTATATTCCCCGCAATGTAAAAACGCTCGCCAACGATGGGCGGCTGGTTCAAATCGCGTTCCTGTCTGGGCCAAAAGTCGAGCTTAACTTTGCCCAAATCATGGCGCGCCGCTTGCTGGTCACCGGATCGACATTGCGCCCGCAAAGCGACCTTGCCAAAGCGCGCATCGCCACCGAGCTGCGCGAAAAGGTCTGGCCGTTGTTGGATGCAGGACAGATTGCACCCGTCATGGATAGCGAGTTTTCGCTTGAAAACGTTGCCTCAGCCCATACTCGTATGGAGGCCAGTGGGCATATCGGCAAAATCGTTCTGAAAGTGGCCTAAGACGAAAACCGTCCTGCGCGATCATCGTAACGCGCAGGATATCATATCTCTTACCCTTTGGTTGTGTGTCCAGGCATATCCATTTTGGGTTTTGGCGCGCGCAAACGCCCCAGCACCGACAAAGGCCCTGCAAGAGCTTTGCTCATCGGACTGGCCTTGAACTGGGCCTTGGCCTTTTCAAACTGCATGACATTGTCAATTCTGCGATCCAAAAAGGCCCACGTGGCCTCGTGACCGTCACTGTCATCCCCAAGCCAATATAACACCGTTGTGCCATATACGCCTGACAGCGTCGCCCGTTTGGTATACCAATTCACATCCTCTGAAGTATCCCCAAGCGCCGTCCAGATGGCATCGCATGTATCCCAAATCAACTGCGCTCCCAAAGCGGCATGTTGCGGCAATGCAAACAACGTCGATCCGCGTCGCACGGCCTCTTTGTCATCAGACACCTCTAGCCGGAACCGCACTGCAGCCGCGATTCGATCGCGAAACCGCATTTCGGATAGCTCAGCGTCGTGCAATTTCGCCTGCATCAGCTGATCACCACGTTTGTGGTATGCGACGGCTAAGTCCAACGCGCCCCGAGGGCAAATCAAATTGGCCAACGCGGCATCCAATTCACAATCGGCGACTGCGGCGTCAAATGTCGCCGCAGACCACCCATCAAAGGCCACGTGGCCCAATGCGGCGTCTAGCAATTGGGATTTCAAATCACGTTCGGGGATATTGTGCATGCGACTCTCCACTGTTGGGTCACATACTAGACAAACAAACCGGGCTTTGCTATACGGCGGACTCCTGCAAATCCTTGCAACTTCAAACTAGAAAGGTGGTGAAAACCACATGCAGGTTAGTGTTCGTGACAACAATGTCGATCAGGCGCTTCGTGCCCTGAAGAAAAAGCTACAGCGTGAAGGCGTTTTTCGTGAAATGAAGCTTAAGCAACATTTCGAAAAGCCGTCTGAGAAAAAAGCGCGCGAGAAAGCTGAAGCGATCCGCCGTGCCCGTAAATTGGCGCGTAAGAAGCTCCAGCGCGAAGGAATGCTCTAAGAGCCCTTCTACTCCAGCTTGGACACAAAGAATGAACAACCCCCGTAGCCTCGCTGCGGGGGTTTTTCTCACTTTGGCACGTGATGTTTCCACCCACTTTTTCCGTGCTGGCCCACTACACACATCCCGCAACACATTTTGTTGACCATCTTTTTGACGTCACCCGCTGCAATTATCCCCAAAAGCACCTAGGTTATTTTAAATGCAAAACACAGGGCGCGCTCATGACTGATACATACACTCCTCCAAAGGTCTGGACTTGGAACCAAGGAAACGGCGGCGAATTCGCCAGCATCAACCGTCCCATTGCCGGGGCCACGCATGACAAAGATCTCGCGGTTGGCGATCACCCGTTTCAACTCTATTCTCTTGCGACACCAAATGGCGTGAAGGTCACGGTCATGCTCGAAGAGCTCCTCGCCGCGGGGCATTCTGGGGCCGAATATGACGCGTGGCTTATCAATATTGGCGAAGGTGACCAGTTCAGCAGCGGGTTTGTGTCCGTTAATCCAAACTCAAAAATCCCGGCCCTGATGGACCATTCCACCACGCCGCCGACGCGTATTTTTGAGTCGGGCGCGATTCTGCTTCATCTGGCCGAAAAATTTGACGCATTCCTTCCCTCGGACCCTGCCAAACGTCCCGAAATGTTGTCTTGGCTATTTTGGCAGATGGGAAGCGCGCCGTATCTGGGCGGCGGCTTTGGCCACTTCTATTCCTATGCACCAGAAAAATGGGAATACCCCATTGATCGGTTTGCCATGGAAACCAAACGACAGCTTGATGTTCTGGACCGTCAGTTGGCCGAGAATACGTATATTTCGGGCGAAGAGTACACCATCGCAGATATGGCAATCTGGGCATGGTATGGCCAGTTGGTGCTTGGACGTTTGTACAGCGCCGCAGAATTTTTGGACGTAGAGAGCTACAAGCACCTTCAACGTTGGGCCAAAGTTATTGACGCGCGCCCGGCAGTGAGCCGTGGCCGAATGGTTAATCGTGCATTTGGCGAGCTGGAAACCCAGTTGCGTGAACGCCACGACGCCAGCGATTTTGACACAAAAACCCAAGACAAGTTGGAAGCCGCGAGCAGCTAAGGGCCAACCGCCTCATATCTGGATGCCTGTCAAATCTTTCAGGCATCCAGAAATAATTTGATCAAAAAAATAATCTGGACCTATGATGATGTCTGGACAAACGTCTTTGCACATGTTTGTCGTTCTAAAACTGCTATCATCAGGAGGCCACAATGCTTGACGCTATCACCGACCTAAAGTCGCTTCTCAAAGATCCGACACTGCTTGAAACACGTGCATACATCGGTGGGCAATGGGTCGACGGCGAGGGCACATTTGATGTGACCAACCCTGCACGCGGTGACATCGTTGCAAAAGTCGCGGACGTAAGCCGGGCGCAAGTCGCCGGGGCCATTGCACAAGCCAATACTGCCCAGAAAGAATGGGCAAAATGGACAGGAAAAGAACGCGCCGCAGTATTGCGCAAATGGTACGATCTCATGATGGCGCATCAAGACGATCTGGCCACAATTCTGACGGCCGAAATGGGCAAGCCCTTGGCTGAATCCAAAGGTGAGATTGCCTATGGTGCATCGTTTGTCGAATTTTTCGCCGAAGAAGCCAAACGCATTTATGGCGAAACCATCCCCGGCCACCAACGCGACAAGAGAATTACGGTCATCAAGCAACCCATTGGTGTTGCCGCGTCGATCACACCGTGGAACTTTCCCAATGCAATGATCACCCGCAAGGCAGGACCAGCTCTGGCCGCCGGGTGTGCTTTTGTGGCACGACCTGCTGCGGAAACGCCATTGTCGGCCATTGTTCTTGGTGTTCTTGCCGACCGCGCTGGCATCCCTGCGGGCGTATTGAACATTGTTCCGTCCTCCCGTGCCAGCGAGATCGGCAAAGAGTTTTGCGAAAATGACGCTGTGCGCAAACTTACGTTCACCGGTTCAACCGAAGTTGGCCGCATCCTGCTGCGTCAAGCTGCGGACAGCGTCATGAAGTGCTCGATGGAGCTTGGCGGAAACGCGCCGTTCATTGTGTTTGATGACGCTGATCTGGATGCCGCAGTAGAAGGCGCCATTTTGTGCAAATTCCGCAACAACGGCCAAACCTGTGTGTGTGCAAACCGCATCTATGTCCAATCTGGCGTCTATGAGGCTTTTGCCGAAAAACTTAAGAGCGCCGTCGAAAAAATGCCCGTTGGCGACGGGCTTGCCGATGGCATCATGTTTGGCCCCCTCATTAATCAGGAAGCCGTAGAAAAGGTCGAAGAGCATATTGCGGATGCCACCTCCAAAGGCGGCGAAGTTATCCTGGGCGGCGCAGCGTCTACTCTTGGCGGCACCTTCTTTGAGCCCACCATTGTGACGGGTGCCACGCCGGACATGGCCTTTGCCAAAGATGAAACCTTTGGTCCACTCGCCCCACTCTTCAAATTTGAAGACGAAGACGACGTGATCGCTATGGCCAATGACACGATTTTTGGATTGGCATCGTATTTTTACGCCAAGGACCTGAGCCGTGTATACAAGGTCGCAGAAGCGCTGGAATACGGAATCGTTGGCGTCAACACTGGCATCATCTCGACAGAGGTCGCCCCCTTTGGCGGCGTGAAACAATCGGGTCTGGGCCGCGAAGGCAGCCATCACGGCATCGAGGATTACCTCGAGATGAAATACATCTGCATGTCCGTCTAAGTATCTTCGGATTTGGGAGGAGCCATCAGACTGGTCAATCGGTCGATGGCTCCTTTCCATGCTGCGAGTTCTTCTGGTGAGATATCGTCCCCGACCACATCGCAAAGCGCATTTTCCAAGGCTGTGGAGGCTAGGCCATAGCCACGCGTATCGACGCCATAACGCGCATGACTCTCTGCCATTTTTTGCCCCACGGATTTGAACAACTCGGGCTTATCAAGACTGCGGACAACTGTTGCCAGCATCGTCGCAAACATCTCTTTCTGGACCACCGCGTCATTTGTGAACAGATTTTTGGCGTCCGGCATCAGCTCGAAAAGATGATCGTAAAACCGTGCCGATATCTGGCTTTTACACGCAAACCTTTTTGAAAAGTTCTCCTGTATCAACCGCTTTGCCTCTTGGTCCATCTGGCGCTCCATCCCATACTAATCTCTGTCCGAGCCGTTCGCCTAAGGACAAGCGATATATTGGAGCATAATACTTAATGGCGCGTTGATATCCTCAAATGCAAAATGCCCCGACCTTTTGGGTCAGGGCATCGGCGTCTTGGGTTATGATCGTAAATCCTAGTTCACTGCTTTGGCATCAACGACATCTTTGTCGACTTCACCAGCCCGCGCAATTTCGATGCGCCGAGGCTTGAGAGCTTCTGGGATTTCACGCTGAAGATCAACGTGCAGCATGCCATCAACATGGCTGGCATGGGTCACGCGGACATGGTCTGCCAAATGGAACCGACGTTCAAAGGCGCGTGTTGCAATACCGCGATGCAAAAAGACCTTTTCCTCGACCTCATCGGCTTTCCGCGCGGTCACAACAAGCGCGTTTTCACGCACTTCGATGCTAAGATCCTCCGCCGAAAATCCAGCAACGGCAATGGAAATACGATAGGCATCGTCGGCGGTTTTTTCAATATTATATGGGGGGTAGCTGGCTTGACCACCTTCGCTGGACAAAACGCGATCCATCACGTTTGCAAGTTGGTCAAATCCTACCGAAGAACGGTATAGGGGTGCAAAATCAAAGCTGCGCATGGGTTATCCTCCATCATGAGCGACAACAAATAGAAACGCCTTCCCAATGGGCAAGGCACGACACAGAGCCCGACATTCGGCGCCCTGCACACTCGAGATGGTGATGATTTTTCGGGTGTCAAGGTCTTCACGAACACGTGGGTCAACACCCAAAAGACGACATCAGGGTTTTACGAACTTTGCACCGGCCCCAACGCGTCCGCCGCCTTTGCCAAGACGCATATCGGATGTCAGAATCCGCGGAGCGGAGATCGCATGACGCAAGTCATCCAAAGGTTTCTCCAGCTGCATGCCGAGCGCGACGGGCCGCCCGTCCATGTTTGCCATGGCCGATACCACCGAAACAACTGCTACGCCGCCATTGCGAAACGTAAATACCGGGGCCCCGCTGCTGCCAAAATTCACATCACATGACATCACATAGACACCCTCTTGCACCCCCAACACCTTGCAAAGCTCTTGCAGTGATGGTGCCTCTGCGCGGTCTTGCGCATAAGAAACGACGCCGACGGCATCCCCAGACTGCAGTTGCGACTGTGTGGCGAATGGAACCACAGTGGTGTTCCGGATCGGATGATGAAGCTCTAGCAGCGCGACATCATTCGCAATGCGCTGCGCCCCATTGCGGCTGCGATAGTTGTAGTCTGGGTGAACAATAGCTCTACGAATTGTGCGATATGCCGATGCACGTCCGTTGCGCCATCCCGCTCTAAATTCAATGTCCGAGGGCGCTACACGGGTTTTGCTCGTCTTGTCGAAAAGGCAATGCGCCGCTGTTAACACAAGATCTGGCGCAATCAGCGCCCCCGTGCAAAACCCCGACGTTCCGATATTGAGACGGCCAACTGCGTCCCACCCCCGACTGTCATCCGCGGTATCCAAGCGCTGCAGTGCACTTTGCTGTGCACTCAGAGGCTCAGACACCAAAAGCGCGCACACCACACCGGCCAACAAATACATCAAGTTGCGAAACATCAGAGGTCCTTACCTTATCGAGGACCATCCTATTTGTGACACAAGGCAAAATTTGGGCAGGATCGTGAAACAGCCGGGCGCTTTGGCGTCCGGCTTGGCCCAACACGGCGCGGGATATCTTTAGATACCTTGCACGTGGCGGGAGCCTTCTCCTTCTATCTCAGGATCGGCACCTCGGCAGATCGCGACTTGGGCATGCTCAATGCAGGTGGTTTGGGGCCACCGGTGGCCCAGTCCAGCAATTCAACCGTGTGCACGATTGGCACGTCGGTCCCCGACCCAATTTGCATCATGCATCCAATATTACCCGCCGCAATAATGTCCGGATTTTTTGCCTCCAAAGTCCGCACTTTGCGCTGTTTCAGTTGCCCAGAAATTTCTGGCTGCATCAGATTGTACGTTCCCGCAGAGCCACAGCACAGATGGCTATCCGCGGGCTCAACGATGCGAAACCCCGCCTTTCTCAGCAAATCCTTGGGAAAGGTTTTGATCTGTTGGCCATGCTGAAGCGAACATGCCGCGTGATAGGCCACAACCGTTTCTCTCGGTGTGCTTTCCGGCATATCCAAATCCACAAGGACTTCGGAAACATCTTTGGCAATCGCACTGACCCGCGCGGCATCCTCGGCCAGCGGCCCGTTTCGGAACATATACCCGTAATCTTTGACGGTGGTGCCACAACCAGAGGTATTGATGACAATCGCATCCAGGCCTTTGGTATCTATTTCGGCACACCATGCCTCAATGTTCTTGGCCGCGATTGCGTGGCTTTCGTCGGTTTTGCCCATGTGGTGCGTTAAGGCCCCACAGCATCCAGCACCTTTGGCGACCACAACCTCGCAGCCCAAGCGGGTCAATAATCGAATGGTTGCATCATTGATGTCCGTGTTCAGCGCCTTTTGCGCGCAACCGGTCATCAAGGCCACCCGCATCTTGCGCGGTTCAACCTGTGGTTCAAAGCTTTGAGGGTCATCATTTCGACTGACTGGTGGGATATGTTTGGGTGCCATCTCCAGCATCGCCTTAAGGCGTGCATCCGGCATCAAAAACGCAAACGGGCGACCAATCTTTGCCCCAAGCAATGCCAAACGAAACCGTTTCGGATACGGCAATATGCGCGCCAAAAGCCACCGCAAGGCTCGGTCGGAAAAGGATCGCGTATAGTTTTGTTCAATATAGTCCCGCGCATGATCCACCAGATGCATGTAATGCACCCCGGACGGGCAGGTACTCATGCAGGCAAGGCAGCTCAGGCAGCGATCGATGTGCTTAACCGTTTTCGCATCCGGAACCCGTTCGTTTTCCAGCATATCCTTGATCTGATAGATACGCCCACGCGGGCTGTCGAGTTCATCGCCAAGCACCTGATATGTCGGGCAAGTCGCGGTACAAAATCCGCAGTGTACGCAGGACCTTAGGATTTCATTGGCCCGCTGAATTCCCGGATCTTTCAGTTGCGCATCTGTAAACATCGTCTGCATGATTATTCCCCCATCAACCCCGGATTAAGACGCCCGTGAGAGTCAAATTGTGCACGCAACGATGTGGTAATCGCTGCGATTGGTGTCGGCTCTTTCTGGAACACATCAAGCTGTGCACGCTGTACCTGACTGGCGCGGACAAGCGTGGCATGCCCGCCAAACTTGGCGACCTGCTGTCGAATAGGCGCGGCACCTGCTGTGTCATCCTGTGTCACCAAGACCCACACAAGACCGCCCCCCCAATCATAGATCGCCCGATGCGCCAGCCCTGAGGCTTTGAGTGCCGCGGTGATCAGCGGCCCATCGGTTGGTTTGCTAGAAATCCGCCAAACCGCGCCTGTTTGGTCCGCAAACGGGGTGACATTGCGCACCTCGTCCCAAAGCAACGCACTTTGCGCCCCTTGGACCACATCAAAACCTGCCAACAGCCCTTGGCGCAAACGATCCATGCGATAGGCAACAGAGGCTTCAAGCCCCTCGAGCCGCACTTGTGTGCGTGACATGCCACCCGTTGCAGCCGCATCAAGATGTGCAGCTCCTGCAACATCAAACGGTGTGCCCAGAGCAGCGCAAAGTGCGGCAACGCCATCTTGCTCTGTCTTGCCCTCACATACCAAAGTCGCCTCGGTTTCCGGCATCGCTTGTACCTTAAGAGAAACCTCACTCAGAACCCCGAGCGTGCCCCATGATCCGGCCATGAGCTTGACCAAATCATACCCCGTGACATTTTTCATCACGCGCCCGCCATTCTTGAGAACGCGGCCAATACCGTCCACAAACCGGACACCAAGCAAGGAATCTCGACACGCCCCGACCTGAATCCTGCGCGGTCCGGACACATTTGCGGCCACGATACCCCCAATTGTGGGTGTCCCTTGTGTGCCAAGCAATCCGCGGTGATCCATCGGCTCGAACGCCAACCGCTGTCCTTCAGACGCCAACGCGGCTTCGATGTCCGCCACGGGCGTACCTGCTCTTGCAACAAGCGTCAGAGCACCCGGTTCATAGAGCGTAATGCCCGACACCTCGGCCATGGACAACACATCCCCCTGAACCAAGGCACCAATGTCACGTGTCCCTCCACCGACGATACGCAAGGGTCCCGTGCCGGTTGCGATCATCTCAGCCAAGGCCGCTTCGTTTTCTGGTTTCAACATCTTCATCATTCCGAATTCTCTGAGGGCGACAACAACGCTCTGCGCACAGTCACAGCCATTGGTTTACCCTAGTGCGACACACTGCGCCGCGCATGGCTTGCGGCCAGCGGGAATACTTTGGCAGGGTTCAGCAACCACTTTGGGTCAAACACGTCTTTGACCGCCATCTGGATCTCAAGATCCTCCGGCGCATATTGATCCAGCATCAGATCGCGTTTTTCAATTCCAACGCCGTGCTCGCCCGTGAGACACCCCCCCACCTCGACACAAAGCCGCAAGATGTCGGCGCCAAAGTCTTCGCACAACTCCAGATCACCGGGTTTATTGGCATCAAACAAGATCAGGGGGTGCATGTTGCCATCGCCCGCATGAAACACATTTCCGACATCCAAACCGTATTCTTTGGACATCTCGGAAATACGGCGCAGCACATATGGCAGTTGCGACACCGGAATGGTGCCATCCAAGCACATATAGTCGTTGATTTGCCCCATTGCGCCAAAAGCAGATTTGCGCCCAAGCCAGATTTTGGCACTTTCTTCGGCTGATCCGCTTTCCCTGATTTCCACAGGATTATGACGACGTGCAATCGCGACGATACGATCAAGCTGGACCTCAATTTCCTGTTCGCTGCCTTCGACTTCGATAATCAGCAAGGCTTCGCAATCAGGATATCCTGCACCAGCAAAAGCTTCGGTGGCGCGAATACAAGGCCTGTCCATAAACTCGATGGCCACAGGTAAAATACCCGCTTTGATGATGTCGCTCACACAGGTGCCTGCGACTTGGTTATCATCAAATCCAATCAAAACCGGCCGCGCACCTTCGGGTTTGCGCAAAATCCGCAGGGTTGCTTCGGTAACAACACCTAACTGCCCTTCTGATCCACAAATCACCCCCAACAGATCAAGCCCGCCAGCATCAAGATGGCCACCACCGATTTCGACAATCTCGCCATCCATCATCACCATGGTGACACCCAGCAGGTTATTGGTTGTCACACCGTATTTCAGGCAATGCGCCCCGCCGGAATTCATCGCAATGTTGCCAGCAATCGCACATGCCAACTGGCTTGAGGGGTCAGGCGCATAGAAGAAGTCATTTTCCTCAACTGCACCTGACACACTTAGGTTCGTGCGGCCGGTTTGCACCCTTACAAGCCGGTTCTCGTAATCGGTTTCCAGCACGTCATTCATGCGCGCCACGCCCAGTATGACCGAGTCCGCCGTTGGAAGTGCCCCTCCAGCCAAAGATGTCCCTGCGCCTCTGGGGACCACAGGCACATTTTCCTCGTGACAGATTTTCAGAACAGCCGCGACCTCTGCCGTCGATGACGGCAACACGGCAGCGAGCGGAGGACACCGGTACGCCGTCAGCGCGTCGCATTCGTACGCGCGCGTCTCTATTTCGTCTTCGATCACCGCATCCAAAGGCAACACAGCCCGCAAGCGGGCGACGATGTGAGCCTTTTTGGCAAGTACCGTTTGATCTGGCGAGGGCATATCCATGGCGATCTCCGAGCTATTATTGGTAAATAATTATAACCAATTTATTGATCTAGCAAGTCCCTTCTTTCCGCATTACACTTGGGTATGCTCTGGATTGACCGACTATCCCTGTTCTCAACGACTGATTTTATTGCGGCCGTAATTTTGTTTTTTTGCTGGGGTAGCATCGGCTATGTCATTGAAAACCCTCCGGCGAAACATCCTTCGGTCTCGACGCTGATGATCAAATATAGACGCGCGTGGCTGGTCCATTTTGTTGACCGAAACCCGCGCGTGTTTGACGCACAAATATTGTCAAACCTGCGCCAAGGAACAGCGTTTTTTGCTTCTGCAACGATGATTGCGATTGGTGGCGGCCTGGCTCTTATCGGAAATACCGATCAGCTCGCGGGCGTCGCCAGCGAACTTACAATGGTTCGCGCAGACCCGTTTGTTCTTGAAATCAAATTGCTGACAATGCTGCTGTTTGTGTCGAACGCATTTCTAAAATTCGTCTGGGCACATCGCCTGTTTGGCTATTGCTCGGTGGTGATGTCAGCGGTCCCCAATGACAGCAACGACCCGCACGCGGGTCCACGCGCGGCAAAGGCTGCGGAAATCAACATCACCGCTGCGCGCAGCTTTAACCGGGGTATGCGGTCGGTTTACTTTAGTCTCGCCGCAGCTGCGTGGCTGTTTGGCCCCTACGCACTGGTCCTCGCGACATTGACAACGCTGTTTGTGCTATGGCGGCGTGAATTCGCTTCGCAATCAAGAACCGTTCTTATGGACACATCAGACGGATTTGGCGCCGGATAGCAAACCGCAACATTGGCGGTTTGATGGATCGTCACACACGATGATACGGGGCACCCGCCAGAATTGAGGCTGCACGGTACAATTGTTCGCTGAGCATCACGCGGGCAAGCATATGTGGCCAAACCATTTTCCCAAACGAAAGCTTGGCATCGGCGCGCGCGCGCAAGCTTGGGTCAATGCCGTCAGCCCCTCCAATGACGAACGCAAGATCGCTTCTGCCTTCGTCGCGCCAGCCCGCTACCATATGTGCGAACTCGGGCGACGCCATGACCTTGCCCCGCTCATCAAGCGCGCACACAACTGCACCCTTGGGGATCACCCCCGACAGCAATGTCGCCTCGGTGGACATACCGCCATTTTTCTTGTCTTCGACTTCGTGAAGTTTCACGGGACCAAGCCCAAGCGCGCGTCCCGAACGGTCAAACCGCGTCAGATAGTCATCCAACAACATGCGCTCTGGCCCAGCGCGAAGCCGACCCACCGCGCAGATATGAACGCGTAAAGGCATGATGACGACCTACTTTTTACGTGCTGCAAGCACCCCTTACTCGGGGCTGCCTGCCATCCACATTTTTTCCAGCTGATAGAATTCCCGAACTTCGGGACGGAAGACGTGTACAATCACATCTCCGGTATCAATCAGAACCCAATCGCCGGTATCTTTGCCCTCGATTTTTGACAACCGATCGCAGTTTTGCTTGAGACGTTCGACCAGCTTTTCAGCCAGCGCTGCAACCTGACGTGTCGAGCGACCCGAACAGATCACCATATAATCGCCAATCGCAGACTTACCGCGCAGATCAATCTGTACGATATCCTCAGCTTTGTCGTCTTCTAGAGATGCCAAAATCTGTGCAAGCAATTGCTCACTTGTCACGCCATTCTGTGTCCCGGTGCCTTCGGGATCACCTGCAGCAGCCTGTGCCACGTCAGTATTCAGAGACAGAGACCTGCCCTCCTTGTAACGCGCCGCAAAGCCCCGACGCCGGACATACACTTAAGATAGCATCGAAGAGGCAATTTCTCAATAACACCCAGAAAGGATGTTGTGATCAAGCCACAGCAACAACGCAGCGTTGCCTTTCGCGCATTCTGAATTTGGTCACAAGTCTTTTCGGTGTTTTTCTTTGGAAACCACGGTATTTTTCATACCATGGCGCCGTTTTGGCACCGCACCCCGCCTGACAAACCGGTGTAGCGCACAAAATGCGACGGATCAGTCTACCTGCGTGCGTGTGGAGCGCACTTCATCTAATCCGAGTCGTTTCGCAACACCTGACCGTGATCAGGCACACCGTCCTCAGGCAACATACGGACCTCGCGTTGCGGAAATGGCAGGTTGATATTGTGGGACTTAAATGCATCCCACAACGCTAGATACACGTTTCCACGGATGTTAGTCAGTCCACCGGTCGGGTCCTGTATCCAAAACCTTAGGATATAATCCACAGACGAGTCCCCGAACCCCACGATGTGGCACACAGGCGTCTTGGGATGTTCAAGCACCCGAGGAACGCTTGTCGCCGCCGCAATTGCAATCTCGCGCACTTTATGAGGGTCGTCGCCATAGGCGGTGCCAAAATAGATATCCAACCGGACAAACGCGTTGGAATGCGACCAGTTCACCACCTGACCTGTAATCAAATCTTCGTTCGGGATCAGGAATTCTTTGCCGTCACGCGTGACCACGGACACATATCGGGCCCCCAGTGAGTTGATCCAGCCAAACGTCTCGCCCAGCGAAATGACATCACCCGGCTTGATAGATTTATCCAACAAAATGATAATTCCCGACACAAGGTTGGAAACGACCTTTTGTAAACCAAAGCCAAGCCCGACCCCGATAAAGCCCGACATAAAGGCCAACCCACGCAGGTCAAACCCCAGAATGCGCATCCCCACAACGAACCCGACCCCATACAGGACGACTTGCAAGAATTTGACAAACAGCACCTGCATCGACGGAGAAATGTCTTGGTTGCTGCGGATCGTCGCCGCAGATTGTCGCGAGAGAAACCGGACCACCGCAATGGTCATCCCAATGAGCAACACAGCCTGCGCCACGATCCACATTGAAATTCGGGTGTCCCCCAAATCTATGGCCACATGATCCATCAACTGCATGGCTTCTTCTGACAGCCCTAAGATGGAAACCGTCACCCAAATCCACGCGCCATATCGCAGAACCGCTCTCAAGAACGCATTCTGGACGACGCGCACCACGACCACCACAATAAGCCAGGCCGTCGCAAGATTGGACAGGATCGCCAACAAATAGGATCGGCTCGGCCATGTGGCTTCGCGCATGATCCAAACGGTTACCCACAACAATCCAACAAAAAACACGAGCGCCAGCCGACGGTGCAGCGTGACCAAATAACGATATCGCCATTTGGGCCAATCTTCCCGCTCGCGCATCCACTCGTACAACTTGGGTTTCACAACGCGCGCGAGCAAAAGTGCCAGTGCCAGTAACCCCAATGCAATGGCGACTTGATAAGCATTCCACGGCCGCACCAAGCCCTCTAGGAAATAGACAACCTGCCCCCACACCCCCAACGCGATCTCTTGGACGTCAGCATCATCAAGCGCGGCCGCAGCTTCGGCCACCTGTTCCAAACTGGTTTCCGTTACTTGGTCTGCGGTTTTTTCATCTGCCATATATCCATCATGCACGTGGGATGGCTGCTGGGCAATAACCTTGCACATGCGTTTGATCCCGCCTACCACTCGGGAATGATTGAAATTCTTTTGATTTTAACAGCCGGATTTGGGGCTGGCGTGGTGAATGCGCTTGCCGGCGGCGGCACGTTTTTAACTTTTCCAGCATTAGTCTTTATCGGGATCCCCCCCGTGGCCGCAAACGCAACGAGTGCGGTCGCGGTGTTTCCCGGATATTTGTCCGCTGCCATGGGCTTTAAGAAGGAAATATCGGACCTACCGCGTGCGAAATTGATCCGAGCCAGCGCAGTATCCTTGTTCGGCGGGCTGATTGGCGGTCTACTGTTGCTGGTATCATCAAACGACGTGTTCTCGGTGCTGGTGCCATTTCTCCTGCTCGCGGCAACTGCTGCCTTTGCGTTCCAATCTCAAATACAATCTTGGATGCGGCGTGCACAATTCACGGCCACCCCTTATGGCACGCTCGGGCTTCTTGGGGTTTCGATCTATGGCGGGTACTTCAATGGCGGGTTGGGGATTGTTCTGTTGGCGTTGTTTGCGCTCTGGAGCATGCACGACATGAACCAAATGAATGGACTTAAGAACGCTTTGTCCTTTGTGATCTCGGCAGTTTCAGTCACCACATTTGTGATCGCAGGCGTGGTGGTTTGGTATCATGCCATTCTTATGGGCGGCGCGGCCATTGCAGGCGGGTTTGCAGGCGCAAGACTGGCCAAAAGGTTGCCGAAATCCATCATCAGAGCTGTGATTATCGTGATTGGGCTGGGCATGAGTATCGTGTTCTTTGCCAGACTTTAGTCAACGGAGCTTGATGGAAGTCGATTCGCCGTGTATGGCAAGCGCATGAAACGTATCTATGACATTGCTGATCGCGCATTTTTGCCTTGGCGCTTTTTTGGTCAGTCCAAATCCGTCATCGCCGCTCTATAAGCGTCCGGTGCGCTGAACCGCGCGCCCGTTTTGCAGCCTATTCGCCAATTCAAAACAGATCGGAGAGGACCCATGTCCCCCAAAACGCTCTATGACAAAATCTGGGATGCCCACGTCGCCCACGAAGCCGAAGACGGCACAACCTTGCTCTATATCGACCGCCACCTGGTCCACGAAGTGACCTCGCCGCAGGCGTTTGAAGGTCTGCGCATGGCAGGCCGCAAGGTGCGCGCACCAGAGAAAACCATCGCTGTGCCAGATCACAACGTGCCGACAACTGCGGGTCGTGAAGACCCAGCGCAGATGACAGAAGAAAGCCGCATTCAGGTGCAGGCGCTGGACACCAATGCCAAAGAATTTGGCGTGCACTATTATCCTGTGACTGATGTCCGTCAGGGCATCGTGCACATCGTTGGCCCCGAGCAAGGCTGGACCCTTCCAGGTATGACCGTTGTGTGCGGCGACAGCCACACAGCCACCCACGGCGCGTTTGGTGCGTTGGCCCACGGCATCGGCACATCCGAGGTCGAGCACGTTCTGGCAACGCAAACGCTGATCCAGAAAAAATCCAAAAACATGAAGGTCGAAATCACCGGCAAACTGATGCCAGGTGTGACCGCCAAAGACATCACCTTGGCCGTAATCGGTGAAACTGGCACCGGTGGCGGTACTGGCTATGTCATCGAATATTGCGGTGAAGCGATCCGCGATCTGTCGATGGAAGGTCGTATGACTGTCTGCAACATGGCCATCGAAGGCGGCGCCCGCGCTGGCTTGATCGCACCGGATGAAACAACCTTTGAATACGTCAAGGGTCGCCCGCATGCGCCAAAGGCTGGCCAATTCGAGCAGGCTCTGGACTATTGGAAGACGCTCTTTACTGACGAAGGCGCGCATTTCGACAAAGTTGTCACTCTGAAAGGCGAAGACATCCAGCCCGTTGTGACTTGGGGCACCTCACCCGAGGATGTTCTGCCAATCACCGGCGTCGTACCAAGCCCCGAAGATTTCGAAGGTGGTAAGGTCGAAGCCGCCCGCCGTTCCATCGAATATATGGGCCTGACACCCGGTCAAAAACTGACAGACATCGAAATCGATACCGTATTCATTGGATCGTGCACAAACGGTCGTATCGAAGATTTCCGCGCTGTGGCCGAAGTGGTCAAAGGCAAGAAAATCAAAGACGGTATGCGTGCGATGATCGTTCCCGGATCGGGCCTTGTTCGTGCCCAAGCCGAAGAAGAAGGTCTGGCCGATATCTTTAAAGAGGCCGGCTTCGAATGGCGTCTGGCAGGATGTTCCATGTGTTTGGCGATGAACCCCGATCAGTTGTCCGAAGGCGAGCGTTGCGCTGCAACGTCGAACCGCAACTTTGAAGGTCGTCAGGGCTATAAGGGGCGTACGCACCTTGTGTCCCCTGCCATGGCCGCGGCTGCTGCGCTGACTGGCAAACTCACTGACATCCGTGACTTGATCTAAGGACCCTACAAAATGGAAAAGTTTCAAAAACTCCAAGGTGTAGCGGCCCCAATGCCGCTGGTGAACATCGACACTGACATGATCATCCCCAAAGTGTTCCTGAAGTCCATTCAGCGCACTGGCTTTGGCGTGAACTTGTTTGATGAAATGCGGTATGACCGCCAAGGCAACGAGATCGCAGATTTCGTGCTGAACAAGCCACAGTACCGCAAGGCAGAAATTCTTGTCGCGGGAGACAACTTTGGCTGTGGTTCGTCCCGCGAGCACGCACCTTGGGCCATCGCTGACTTTGGCATCAAATGTGTTGTGTCGACATCGTTTGCCGACATCTTCTTTAACAACTGCTTCAAGAACGGCATTCTGCCAATCGTCCTGCCACAAGAGCAGGTCGACATCCTGATGGAAGACGCAGAACGCGGCGAAAACGCCCGCATGACTGTGGATCTTGAAAGCCAAGAGATCACGACCTCGGACGGTCAGGTGATTTCCTTTGAAGTCGATGCGTTCAAGAAGCATTGCCTGCTCGAAGGTCTGGATGACATCGGCCTGACGATGGCCAAAGAAGCCTCTATTGATGCTTTCGAAGCCAAAGCCGGCGCAGCACGCCCTTGGGTTTGACGCCGAACACATAACTTGAACTGTGCGGGCTGCCCTATTTGGGTGGCCCGTTTTTCTTGTGGTCCCGTCCTGTGTGTCGGCACGCCCTACAGCAACACGCCCCTAGTAGCTTGACGCCCATTGCCCCCAATATCTTGTAGACCGCTGGCAAAGAACACTTTTTCTCAGCAAATTTTGATGCATTCCCGCACCAGTTCCCCCGGCATTCACGGCGTTTTGCAGAGCTGGCCAAACAAAACCTTGTGGCCTTGCCGCAAACAAGGCAGGATTAAGGCAAGAATGAGGCACCCCACCAGAGCAGGTGGGATCAAGTTGGAAAAAAGATCGCGGCATCGTATCGCGACGCTCCAAGTTGAAGGGAATTGGGTAGTGTTCGGAAAACTGACGAGTGCAGTGACTCGCGCGATATTGAGGGCTTTGCTGATGGCAACTCCGGCATTGGTGCTGCCAAATGTCAGCACAGACGCGATCCATATTGTGATCCTGTTTTCACTGTTTGCTGCATGTTTGGTGTTTATCGAATATTTCTCGACGTACCCCAGCATTGTCGAGTTTCGATATGCCCCACCTTTCAACCGGCTACGATTTCTCGCAATTTTTCTGACTGTCTTTATCCTGTCTGTCATTGGACGCGGCCAGTACGAACCAAACGCGCTGACCAGCTTTTTGTCGACACTGGGCATTGTGGTCGGAGACGCGATTGATTTTCCGTATTCCCCGGTGCGTTTGATGGTCATCATGTTGCCGGACAACGCCACGCCTGAACTGGTGATGTCGGTGCGGGTCGCATCAGGCATGTCGTATCTTGTGTCACTTATGACCTTGGCGGTATTTTTCTTTTACGTCCGCATTCTTGGGTGGCCTGCCCGAAACGGCGCCTTTAACGTCTGGATCAACCTACCTCTGTTTGATCCGACAGCAGGCGGCGATGTGCTTCCCCGATTGCAACGTGACGGACGCCTTAACATCGCGTTAGGGTTTTTGATGCCATTCTTGATCCCAGCAATTATTCAAATGATGTCTGATCTGGTGGATCCGATTTATCTGGATGACCCGATGACACTGATCTGGACGATAAGCGCATGGGCGTTCATACCCGCAAGCCTGATCATGCGTGGCATGGCCATGGGGCGCGTCGCAGAAATGATCGACGAAAACCGTCGTCGGGCCTATGCCGCGTCGCAAGCGATGCAAGCCGCCTAGTCTTAGCGCTCAGCCTCCTTATCTTTATGGTTTGGCCCGCTTGGGCTGACACACTCCGCGTCGCAACCTTCGATACAGAGCTGTCCCGCAAGGGGCCCGGCCTGATGCTGCGCGATATTTCCCGCAACGTCCCACAGGTCGATGCCGTGGCCACGATTATTGCCCAAACCGCCCCAGACATCATTGCCATTCAAGGCGTCGACTGGGACATGGATCGGCTCGGGCTTCTGGCCCTTCGCGATGCGATTTCAAACGCTGGGCACCACTTTTCTTATGTGTTCGCGCACAGACCCAACGCGGGTCTGATGACACCGTTTGATCTGGATGGAAACGGGATCACAGGCGAACCAAGGGACGCCCAAGGATATGGAAGGTTTTCGGGACAGGGCGGCATGGCCATCCTGTCGAGGTGGCCAATTGATGAGCATTCTGTTCAGGATTTCTCTGATCTCTTGTGGAGAGACCTTCCGAACGCCCAAATGCCTTATGTGAATAATGCGCCGTTTCCATCAAAAGAAGTGCACGCCGTGCAGCGTCTGTCATCCACCGGACATTGGGTGGTTCCGATCCACACTCCGCATGGTCCGATATCCATGTTGACGTTTGATGCGACTCCCCCGGTGTTTGACGGCCCCGAAGATCGAAACGGGCTTCGCAATGCCGACGAGATTACGTTTTGGGCCAAATTTATGGATCAAGAAATCGGCCGACCGATCAACACACCATTTGTAATTTTGGGGAATGCAAACCTTGACTCAACAAAGGGCCAAGGGCGACACCACGCCATTCGCACATTGTTGACCCACCCGATGTTACAAGACCCAATGCGACAGACACAAGCGCATGGCACAGACACCGTGGATTGGACCGACCCCGTTCCGGGCGATATGCGTGTGGACTATGTGCTGCCCGCAAGATCGTTGCGCGTGGTGGCAAGCGGTGTTGTTTGGCCCAGCCAACACACACACGCTGCCCTGTCGCTGGCCACCATCCAAACAGCCAGCCGACACCGGCTCGTCTGGGTTGACCTCAAGTATTAGGCGTTCTCGCCAGCGACATCCTTGGGCAAAGACTGCACCAAAGCGGTGGGCAGCGGAGTGGGCACGAAATCTGGCAGCAACACGTTGAAGCGCTCCCCGCTCAGTTCATGCGGAGTATCCCAAAGGTATCGCATCTCCAGCAAACACCGCGCCATTTTCCAAAACGGTGCCAAAATTTGAAACATCCACCAATTGACTGGCTTGCACACCACAGGACGGTCGACCACGTCTTTGATTGCCTGATACATGTCATGACCCGTCAACGTGTATCCGGGGAACGCAACCTCTTCAAAGTTATTCAGGCCCTGACGCATTTCTGACAGCTGTACCACAGCACGCGCCATATCGGGCAAAAACGCCCATGCATGCGGCACATCGGTCCGTCCCGGATAGCGGAGTATGCCACTGGCAATCTTGCGCGTCATAATCATATCGAACCAATTTCCTGACGCTTGCGTATCGATGAAATCACCAGCGCGGAGCAAGATCGTCCGTACACCGCTTTCGCGATACGCGCGCTCCATATCGATGCGGATCAGTCCAAGTGGATTTCGGGCCAAATGCGGGGTCGATGCGCTCCAGACCGGAGATTGGTCAGGCCCATAGACATATACATTTCCTGGCACCACAACCGTTGCACCCGTGTCTCGCGCCACCTTGATCACGCTGTCATGTAGCGCAGGCAGCTGCGCGGCCCAATCCGGATAGGCGGGATTCCAGCCCACCACGATGACATCAACACCTTTGGCGGCTGTCAAAAGATCATCCTTTTGACGGTCAAATTCACGGACATGCCAATCCGCGCGTTGGAATGCCTCTGAAACGTTGCGCCCAAAACGTCCCGATGCGCCAAGAATAAGAACAGACTGTGTCATGTGGGTCTCCTGTTATTGAAGTTCACATCACAGATAAACATTCATAATCAATTATAAATTGCCAAAATGTGAAGACATGGTATTCATTACTGAATGGATATGCCGACCATCACCAACTGGACTTTGCTTCAATCATTCCTCGCCGTGGCCGAAACAGGGTCTTTGTCACAGGCGGCGCATCGCCTTGGCACCAGCCAACCAACCTTGGGCCGCCATATCAAAACACTTGAGGCCGAGTTGGAGGTCGAGCTTTTTCATCGCCACGCACGTGGTTTTTCTCTGACCGACCTTGGGCAGGCCATGCTGCCTGCCGCTCGGAACATGCAACGTGCCATGCAAGACTTGTCGATGACAGCAGCCGGAGCGCAGAAAAAACTGGACGGCGAAGTGCGCATCACCACCAGCGTTTTCATGGCCCATCATGTCATGCCCGAAATCTTGTCTGATATTCGCAAGGCCGAGCCCGCGATCACCCTTGACCTTGATCCTTCTGACGAAACCGAAAACCTGTTGTTTCGGCGTGCCGATATCGCGGTGCGCATGTATCGCCCGCAACAACTTGATATGATTACGCACCACCTTGGGGATATTCCGCTTGGGATGTATGCCGCCAAATCTTATCTGGATCGCGCAGGAACGCCGCGCACCCCCGATGACCTTTTGCAACATGATCTGGTGGGATATGATCGCAGTGACGTCATCATCCGTGCAATGCGGGATGCAGGGTGGCCCGCAACACGTGACTGGTTCAAGGTTCGCTGCGACAATCAGAGCGCCTATTGGCAACTGGTCAGGGCCGGATGTGGCATCGGGTTTTGTCAGCGCGCAACGGCAGATAAAGACCCCCTAGTGCTCCCCGTCCTAACAGACTTGCCGATTCCCGCCTTGCCGGTTTGGCTGACTGCGCATCAGGCGATGCGCCATACCCCGCGTATTTCCCGCATCTGGGCGCTTTTGGAACAGGGTCTGCGGCCCTTCGTTTCTTGATCTTTGCGCCCCTTCCCGCTAGGGCATCGGCAAGCATATTCATCAAGGACACAAACCCATGAGCAATCCTTCGCTTCTCATTCTTGCCGGTGACGGCATCGGCCCCGAAGTCATGACCGAAGTTCAACGCATTATCGCTTGGTACGGCGATAAGCGTGGCCTGAATTTTGACGTGAGCGAAGATCTTGTGGGCGGGGCTGCATATGATGCGCATGGTGTGCCATTGCACGATGACACAATGGCCAAAGCCCAAGAGGTCGACGCCGTTCTGCTGGGGGCTGTGGGCGGCCCTGCGTATGACGATCTTGATTTTTCGGTCAAACCCGAGCGCGGCCTGTTGCGCCTGCGCAAAGAAATGGACCTGTTTGCCAACCTGCGCCCAGCCCAGTGTTTTGACGCGCTGGCCGATTTTTCGTCTTTGAAAAAAGATATCGTGGCCGGTCTGGACATCATGATCGTGCGCGAACTGACCTCGGGGTCTTACTTTGGCGAACCGCGCGGCATCTTTACCGAGAACAATGAGCGCGTGGGGATCAACACACAACGCTATACCGAGAGCGAAATTGACCGCGTTGCCCGTGCAGCCTTTGAATTGGCCCGCAAACGTGGCGGCAAGCTGTGTTCGATGGAAAAAGCAAACGTCATGGAATCAGGCATTCTCTGGCGCGATGTGGTCACCGAAGTGCACGCAGCAGACTATAGCGACATTGAGCTGAGCCACATGTATGCCGACAACGGCGCCATGCAGTTGGTGCGCGCTCCAAAACAATTTGATGTGATCTTGACCGACAACCTGTTCGGCGACCTTCTGTCTGATTGCGCCGCAATGCTGACCGGATCGCTTGGCATGTTGCCGTCTGCATCCTTGGGCGCCCCGATGGAAAACGGCCGGCCCAAAGCCATGTACGAACCCGTGCACGGCTCTGCACCAGATATTTCCGGCCAAGGCAAAGCCAACCCTTGCGCCTGTATTCTGAGCTTTGCCATGGCGCTGCGGTATTCATTTGATCAGGGCGCAGAAGCCGATCGCCTTGAAGCAGCCGTCGAAAGCGTTCTGGCAAGCGGCGTGCGCACTGCGGATCTGATGCAAGCCGACGGTGGCACACCTGCGTCAACCACAGAAATGGGCGATGCCGTGATTGCTGCGCTCGACGCAAGCCTCTAAACTTTTCGGTCTGGGCCGCTTGGCTGTCCAGACCACCCTGCCCGTTGCGGGCGGACAGAATGGCCTCGTGCGGGGCAAATTCATCCAGTGTCTTTGCGTATGCATCATTTTGATGTATGGAGCAGCCTTCCGGAATGGAAGGCGCGAGAAATGACACAACACCGATCCGAACTGCTGATGCCTGCGGGTAATCTACGTAAACTAAAAATGGCCATCCTGTATGGTGCCGATGCCGTATATCTGGGAACGCCGGATATGTCGCTTCGGACCAAGTCCGAGTTTTCCCTCGATGACGTCATTGAGGGCGTGAATTTTTGTCACGCACACGGACGTCGCGCCTATCTTACGCTGAACTTGTTTTCACATAACAAAGACATCCCCAAACTTGATGAATACATCGACACAGTGCGCACGGTGAAACCCGATGGGTTGATCATTGCGGACCCTGGGGTGTTTCAATATGTGCGCACACGCGCGCCAGAGCTTCCTTTGCACATCAGCACACAGGCAAACGTGGCGTCTTGGCTTTCGGTGCAATTCTGGGAACAGCAAGGTGCCGAACTGGTCGTGATGGCCCGCGAAGTGTCTTTTCCGGAGATGGAAGAAATTCGCGAAATGTGCCCCGACATCAAAATCGAGGCCTTTATCCATGGCGCGATGTGCATGACCTATTCGGGGCGCTGCCTGTTGTCGAACTTTATGGCCGAACGCGGTGCCAACCAAGGCAATTGCGCCAACTCATGTCGTTGGAATTACAAATTCCACCTGCGCCTGAAAGATGGCACCATTCAGGAACTCAACATCGACGAAGACAATCTCGACATGTTCGAATTCCTATTGGAAGAAGGCGTGCGCCCCGGAGAGTTCCTGCCTATCCAGGAAGACGAGCGCGGCAGCTATATCCTGAACTCAAAAGACCTCTGTCTGATGCCCAAATTGGACGACTATCTGCGCATTGGCGTTGATTCCCTCAAGGTCGAGGGGCGCGGCAAGTCCGAGTATTACGCTGCGGTTGTAGCGCGGGCGTATCGCATGGCGATCGATGACTATTACGAAGATCCGGACAATTGGGATGCCAGCAACTACATGGCCGAACTCGAGACCGTTGGAAACCGCGGCTATACGCTTGCATTCCACAAAGGTCGCTTGACCAATCTCGCACATGGCTATGAGCAAACCCAAGCCTTGGCCCAGTGGGAATACGCCGGCTATGTAACCGACGTCAAAGACGACGCGTTCTATGTCGAAGTCAAAAACAAGCTCGAGCCTGGCGATGTGATCGAAATCGTATCTCCGATTGCGCGCAATACCATCCTGTTGCGCGGCTATGATTACGAGGTCGCAGCCACAGGCGAGCACAAAGAGGTTGTGCACGGGTCAACAAAAACCATCATCCGCCTGCCGTTTTCGCTGTTTGAGCATGAAAATATCGACGACCTTCGCAGCAATTTCCCACCCTATACCGTATTGCGAAAAGAACGTGCACTGACCGAAGAGCAGTGGAAGCGACTACAGCTCGACAAAACGGCGCAAGCCATGGAAATCAAGGACACGGTCGGCGAAACAGCCTATAAACGCCGCCGCGATGCGCTGGTCGAGGCGATCGAAGCAGATACCAACACCCGCCGGTTCAAAACCAACCGCGCTGGCACAGAGGGCTGCTGTGGCAAAGGCTGCAACGGATGCATGATTTTCTGGCAAGACGACATGTATGCCAAAGCGCGCGACATTCTGCTGCAACGCAAGCAGGGTGAGCAGCTGTCACGCGCCGAAGCCGCCGAACTCAAGCTTCCGGCGGCCGAGTAAGCTTAGGTCCGGTAAAAACAATACCGGTCCGGAGACACCGTTTCCGGACCGCGCACTTGGGAAAACCCAACCAGCGGCTGACCTGAAACCAACACCCCACCAGGTGCCATGATGTCGGCAATCATCGGGCTGAGACGTGCGGCTTCGGCCACGTCTTTTTCTTTTTCGCCAAACCCGAAATCATAATGTGCCATGATGATCTTGGCCCCACTTGCAGCGAGTTTCTTAAGCATTTCTTCAGCTTCGCCCTGAAGAAAGTCCTGCTCGGGTGGAATACAGGACGGATGGCATTGCAAGATACGATCAATCACCCAAATACGGCGTCCTGATGCGACTTCGCGCAGATGATCATATGTCCGGCCATTGCCAAGCCCCATATCGACCACATCCCCATCAAGGCCGTGGACCTCTTTCAGGCCCCATTCCAACCCATCCCGTTGGGCGGCCAAACGGCGCATCATACTGTCTAAGCGGCTCATCAAATGTCCTTTTTGGTGTGTCGTGTTTCGTGCCGATATAATGTGATCGGCCCCTCGCGAAGCTCCAACAGGAACTGGCGGGAGAATTCCCAGATATCCGGCGTGTGCACAAGGTGGTGCGTCAAATATCCCAGGGGTTCAGAATTATCGGTAAGGCCGGTCCGGCGATCATGCAAAAGACCCACCATTTTTTCAACCAGAAGCGGCGCGGGAATCAGGCCGCGTGTCTTGCGCCAAAAAATTGGATCAAGATGCGTGTTGATCTGCGTAAGCCCTTCACAGGCTTCGACACGGTCTCGCGGGGAAAACACCGACACCGACGCATACCCGATCTCTGCCAGCAACGGGAACATCTCTGGTGACATACGATTCCACGGGGGCACGAACATGGGTGCAAGACGTTTTCCAAACAATTGGTCCAACGTGTCAAAACCGGTTTGTATGTCACGCTTGGCGTCTTCCACATCCCGCGCGGCTCCAAATTCTGACTTTTTCATATCTTGCGGGTTGTGGTTCTTGTGTGCAAAGCCATGCACCACTGGGATCAACGCGGATGTGTCTTCGACATAGCTGGCCAATGCTGACGTTGCAGTCTTGGGGATCACCGCCAAATGCACGGGTACGTCACAATCACAAGACAGCGCCACCAATTGATCTAACTCTTGCGACGGGGACGTCGCGTCATCATCACGCCACCAAACCGGCAGTATCAGATTTTGGGCTCGCCAAAGCGCCAATTCAGATCGCAACGGGCTCCAGTCAATTTTCACGCTCTGTCCTCGCACATATCTTGGGCTATGCGCACCGTTTGCACAGCACCGTCAAAATCCACATTCAAGTTATGTCTCGGGCCTTGGGCAACGACCTCGTTCAAAGACCTTAGCAAACTGTGCGCCGTCAAATCCTGGGCCATGACGACAGACATTGCGGATTGCTCTGCCAATGATTGGGACCGCAAAGTTTGTTCGACCTCTCCGCCGTCATCAAAAGGCACCAACACGGCGGGTACTCCGCTCTGGAGCAAATCCAGCGCGGTGTTATATCCGCACATGCTGACAGACGCAGCGGCTCCTGCAAGCATCTGTCGAAAATCCGGTCGAACAGGTTCAATTGTGATGTCCAATGATCCCGCACGCTGACGCAAAGCCGCGATCCGTTCAGAGGCGTCTTTGCCTCCCACCAGCAGGCGCCACGGTAATTCGCTTTGTTTTGCTGCATCTATGGCGGCTTCGAACAAGGATTGCCCAACCGATCCGCCGCCTGCGCTCACCAGCACCTCACCCTGGCCAACCCCGTCTGGATGCGGCGCGGCGGCTGCCGGTGCAACATACCCAGTGTATTTCAACAGTTCTGACAGATCATCATCAATGGGCCAACTCTTGGCCAACTGGGTAATCATCGGATCGGAATGCACCAACACACCATCAAAATATCGCAACAAAATCTCGCGGGCTTTTTCTGCCTTAGACGGCTTTGAAGGCGGCGCGAGAATGTCACGCACCGAACACAGCACAACGGGGCGGTTGGGCAACGCCTGCGCAGCATCCAAAATGGCGGTAAACTCGGCGGACAGCGATCTGCGACCAAAGGGAAATAACTCGGTGATTAAAACATCCGGCGCGACGTCATGTAATGCCTGAACTCCGGCAAGTTTCCGGCGCGATAAATAGGCGTGATCCGCGACATTGCCCGCGTCATCCAAGAGCGTTGTGAAGTTTGTGCCATCCGAACACAAAGGCGGCATCTGCAGAACAGTGACCCCGGTTTGATCCATATGAGGCGCAGGCATACCGCCTGACAGCACCGAAACCGTATGGCCGGCCTGCGCAAATGCCCGTCCAAGCGTCAAGGCGCGGGAAAGATGCCCTGTCCCCAACAGATGGGTCACCACAATCAAAACGTTCATGTGTCTATCTTGTCCAAACGCACAATATCGGGATCGGAGACGCGAATATCCGTCCCTTCAATGTCAACGACGAACATGCGATTACGCTTGATCGCAAATGGTGCTGGCCCCAAGAAATCCCAACCATAAGCTTTGGCCAAGACCATGCGCATGGTGCCGATATGACACACGGCAATGCTGTCCCGTTTCAAGCTAAACAACCACGGCGCCAGACGGTCCCAAACATCACTCGGGCTTTCTCCGTTAGGCGGTTGATACGCCCATCCCCAATGCTCGATGTCACGAAAGCCTGAATTTGGATCCGCCTTAAGGTCCACACCCTTAAGACCTTCCCAATCACCCCAGTCCATTTCGATCAAGGCGTCCACTGTTTTGGGGGCGCGCCCTGACACGATTCCTGCGGTCTCACGCGCACGCGACAACGGGCTGGCGTAAAGATCAGCACCTTGCCATGCCGTGGGCAGGGCAAACCCCTTGAGATCACTGCGGGCTTGCTCATCCAGCGCGATATCCGTGCGGCCCTGAATGCGCCCGGCGCGGTTCCAATCGGTATGTCCGTGGCGCAGCATGGCAAATCGGATCATGATGTCTCTCCTGTCAAAGGTCCCAGAACGGACCAGATCGTGTCTCGTGCGGCCCCCAACAAATGTTTGTCAGAGATCAGTGCTCGGGCCTGATTGGACCGCATGGAATGATACGCAGGCTCCCCCAAGAGCTTACCTATTTCAACAGCCAGGGCGGCAATATCATCTTGGGGAATACATGTTCCCCGAGGCAGCACATCTCGCACGCCAGGGCGATCCTGCGCAACCACAGGAACGCCCGCCGCCTGCGCCTCGAGATAGACCATGCCAAACGCTTCGTTGACGCCGGGCCACAAAAACACTGCTGCCTTGGCATACGCAGCCTGCAAAGCTTTGCGGTCCAATTGCCCCAAAAACCGGACCCGATCGCCGAAGGATGCGAACAGTGCTTCGATCTCTGATCGGGCGGGGCCATCCCCCGCGATTTCAAACTGCCAGTCGGTGTCGCCTAACATCCGCAGTGCCTGCGCAATAATTTGATACGACGCTAGCTTGTCTCCGTGTCGCATCATGGCCGTCGTCAAAATGACGGGGGCATTGCTGCTTCGGCAGTCCGGCAGGTGTTCGGAATGCAAAAAGGGATGCAATTGCTTGAGCACCTGATCCGGCTTCTCGTATGGCCAAAGGCCTTCGCCATCTTGCTGGGTCAGATAAAAGATGGCGTCGGCCATATCGCAGGACGCATCCGCGGCATGTGCAAACACATCCCAAGCCCCACCAAATCGCTTGGCCGCACGGGTGGCTTCGATCTGCACATACGGGATTCCAAGCACCTTTGACACAGCAGGGCCCAACAGGTCCGGTGCCTTATAATAACTGTGATAGGTCACCCATGCAGCCCAGCCCCCCTGCGCCACCAATCGCGCGGCCTCTATCTCGGCTTGCGCAAACAATTGACGCTGAAATGACGCATCGCCCTTGCCGTCATAGCAGCGGAACTCCGAAGCGAGGTCGACGCTGACTGCGCGCGCAGGGTCGGACAGCGCTTTGATCACACCGCGGGCCATTTCACGATCACCAGATGGAACCGAATGTGTCGGCGGCTTCATTGGGGCGTAAAAGGCAATGGCACGCATGTATTACCCTGACGTCATTGCACGTAAACGCTCGTCAAGCATCTTGATCCCTGGCGCCATCAAGAAATGCTGTGTCAGGCGTTCGTATGCCGCATCTGCCAAGGCAAGGCGTTGCTCTGGATGGGCTGCCAGCTCTGTCATGGCCTCCGCCAAAGCGGTCGGCGCGTCATCTGACAAGATGCCATGCGTGCCCGTTTCGATGAATTCTGGAATGGCAGAGACCGGCGTGGACAAAATACACAGCTTTTGCGACGCCGCTTCCATCAAGACATTGGGCAGCCCGTCACGGTCACCATCGCGCGCGATACGGCTTGGCAGCACAAAAACATCGGAGTCCCGCATTGCGCTGATCACTTCGGGTTGATCACACGCCCCGCGCCACGTGATCCGGTCATGGATGTTCAAAACTTTGGCACGCGCCACAAACGCATCGCCCAGTCCACCACCGCCAATGTGTTCCCAATGCCAATCCAATGACTTGGGCAACAGGGCCAAGGCCTCGATCAGGTTATCAAACCCCTTCTTCTCGACCAATCGCCCCACAGACAGAAACCGCACTCGGCTTGCGTCGGTTTTGCGCAGTTCAGGAGGAGCGGGGAAACGAGCCAAATCCAGGCCATGATAAATAAGCGCCACACGGGCGGGATCATCCGCCAACCCCTTTAGGTGCTCTGCCCCAAACGCAGTGCAGGTCGCAAGGAACTCTGCGCCATGGGTGGTCGCCTGAAGCTTTTCGCGTTTTTCCCAATCGGGAGAGGTCCAAATATCTTTGGCATGTGCAGACACGCCCCACTTCATGTCTCGCAGTATCGCGGCATAGCGGGTCACCGATGCAGGAGTATGCATGAAATGCGCATACAGCGCCGCAGTATCCAACGGCATCTCGGCCGCCAAGACGCAGGCTTGGCCAAACCGACGCACACGGTTGCGCGTCAGGTCGCGCCGCAAGTCTTTGAACCAGACAGACCCAGCACGCCAAAAGCTCTTGCGAAACATGCCTTTGATGACAGCCTTGCCAACGCGCAGCGGCTCTTGGTGCAGATATTCGGGCAGATATTTGACCGGCGCCTGCAACCGATCGTGTAATGGATGACGTTTTTTATCGGTTGGAAAACGCAGTGACCAAATCTCGAGCGGGTGTCCCATCTGCTCGAGCGCGACCAATTCTTGGGCGATAAACGTCTCTGACAGGCGGGGCCATCCCTTGACCACCACCGCAAGCTTGGGTCGTTGGGCCGTCATGCAACGTCTACCTCGTCATTCAATCCCAGCATGCCAAGCGCGCGCGCGGACACAAAATCCAGACCATCCAACAACCCGTCCACAACAACACTCGAGGGTTTTTTCTGATCCGGCAATCCACGGATCGCTTCGATCATAGACGACACTGTCAGGCCATCACGATATTCATCCAAGACGCGTACCAGACCCAGTTCTTCGGCACGGCTGGCGCGAATATACTGTTCCAGACGCGGCTTTGTACGCGGGACGATAACCGCGCGTTTGTCAAACGACAGAACTTCACAAAATGTATTGTACCCGCCCATGGAAACAATGCCATGTGCGCCGGCAATCAAGTTCTCGATCCGGCTGTCAAAACCAACCGCCTGCACGCGCCCTTGCAGCGCCTCGACGCGGGCTTCGAATGCGGCCCGATCAGCGCCCGACAGAAACGGCCCGTACACAAGCACCGCATTCGGAGACAGGTTGGGGTCCTGTTCATAGGCCGAGAGCACGAGGTTGACCATGCTCTCGCCGTCACCACCGCCGCCAGGCGTAATCAAGATATATGGATCTTCTGGCGCCACGCCATCGTCGAGGTTTTCACGGCGCAAATACCCGGTGTATTTCATACGGTCGCGCATTGACGCTGACATGTCCAAGCCCGACGTCGGGTTATATATGGATTCCAAGCCATATACCCAAATCTCGTCGTAGTAAGTTTCTGCAGCCTCAAGAGCACCTTTGCGATCCCATTCAGCCGCCAGAACATCAGGTTCGTCCAAGACATCCCGCAAGCCTAATACCAAATGGGCCTTACGTTTGGATTTAAGCCAATCTAACGCGGGCAACAGTTCGCCGCGAAATCCGGTCGGTTCTTTGTCGACGACAAGAATATCGGGGTTAAAGTGCTCGGCCGCAGATTTGATAAGCCCGGCGCGCAGCGCGGTGGTTTCGTCAATATCCAAACCCAGCGTTTCCGACGCATACGACCCGTCTGGGTTCTTCGTCACACCCGGCAATCGAATATGGTCAACGCGGTCAGGAAAGGTAAACCGGCCCGCCACGGGCGATCCAGTCAGAATAATCGCAGATATTTGATCGTTTGCACCACAGATGGCGCTGGCAAGCGCACGTGATCTGCGCAGATGCCCCAAGCCAAAGGTATCATGGCTGTAAAACAACACACGTGGAGATGGTGTCAAACCCAGACCTTTCGCGGTGATAAACTCAGACACCTGTTTTCCCTTCAGCCCCAATAGTGCTTTCAAATTGTTGCACCCGGTCAGGCATTTCCCCGAAAAGCCGAGCGCAAAACAGCAACTATCCCGAGTAGCAGATTCAGTATCAAACTCTGCTCAAACCTGTGCAAAATTCACACCCCTCTGCGCTACCGCCTTTGGTTGGAAATGTCACCCCCCGCACAGAAAATTCCATAGGGATTCGCCCACATGTTGCAATTCTAGGGTCCCAAGTCATGCCGCTCTGTTGAGCGCTTGCGATTGCCAGTTTGCCCCGCACCAGATGTTGCAGTAAACCTGTTCTAATCCCAATCGCTCGAAAGCGCTTTCTTTATGATCATTCGTCTGCTCACTACTGTATTTCCCTTGTTGATCGCCATCGCCTTGGCACCGTCGGCACACGCGCAACTGCCCACCAGCGCACTCAGCTCAGGGTCCTCTGCGGAAACGACCGAAGGGTTTGCCGAAGTTATGCGCCAGGCCGCCGACAGTGGGGTCAGCGTAATCGTCTTGGATACGGCAGGAAATGTGGTCGGCACATCAGATGCTTCGCCCCCTGCCCCAGAGAATGCCGACGATGACGCGCATCACATGTCAGCCCTGATGAAGATGCAGACGAAAATAGGAAGTTTTCGCCAAGTTTTGCGTCAAAGATTGGAAGCCTTGCCTGCGGCATTGAACGAAGTCGAGTTTATTCTGCGCGCATCAAGCCCATCTGGCGAAATTTTTGCTTTTGTCAAAACCGCGCTATGGACTCTGTTTTTGCTGGCAATCGGTATCGTTGTCGAACGTGAAATCTATGGGAAACGCCTCGCACGCAACTTTGTCGTGCCATTGATCAAGGAAAACCCAAAAGGGTATTCCCAAAAATTGCCGTTTCTCGTCATTCGTTTCATAGCCGGAATCATTGGGATCGGCGTCTCGATCCTTGTCGCGGTGCTCATTGGGTCCACGCTTTTTGAGGCCACAAATGACACTGCCATCGAGTTCACGGCATTCTCCGTGACGGCCGCCTATGGGTTGGTGCGCATCGTCTCGCTGATTTGGCGCATGATATTATCGCCCTACCTCGAGCAATATCGTGTGCCGGCCTTCACCACACCAGATGCCAAACGGCTGCATCATTGGCTATTCCTTCTTGCCACCTTTGATATCTGCACCATGTTTTTCGGCATCTGGCTATCAGAGCTTGGCCTGAATTATGATGTCTATGCGATGATGGTTTTGGCGCTGAGCACCCTGTTTGCGGCCCTCAACATTGCGATGATCTTCTTCAACAAACGGGCGATCTCAACTGCAATTTTGAACCGACGTCCCCCAGAAGAGGTGTCTTTTGCGACACGGTTGGCTTCGCAGTTATGGGCCCCTGTTCTGATTGTGTATGTGCTTTTCGGCCTTGCCAAGCTCAGTTCGACGTTGGTGTTCGAGGAGGAAATGACAATCCCGTTCATCGCGGGTGCCTATATCATCTTCACGTCAATCATCGTTGTGTATGCCACAATAAATTATGCGATCGAGAAGTACTTTGATCGTGCGCGCACTATCCGCGAAATGAACGAGGCGGCACTGGCCGCAGCCGAAGCCATTGAAGCCGGCGACGAGATGAGCGCCGAAGACGTGAGCCAGCTCGAGAGTATTGTCGAAGACATCGATTCACGCAAAATGAACACGTTCGAGGAACTGGCCCGACGTATCTCGGGTATTCTCGCGCTCGTTGCAGGTCTGATCGCCTGCCTGCGTGTGTGGGGCGGTGAGCGGTTGATGACCGAAGGTGCCATGGCTGAGCGCCTTGTGGACATCGTGATCATTATGTTCATCGGCTACATCGTATTTCACGTTTTCCGTATCTGGATCGACACCAAAATTCGCGACGAAATGGGTGTCATGGAAGAAGCCGAAGCAGAGCTTGGCGACGAAGGCGGAGCTAACGGAGCAAGCAGGCTTGCGACATTGCTTCCGTTGTTCCGGAACTTTATCCTGCTGGTCATCGTCGTCACGATCATCCTGATCGTCCTGATGGAGTTTGGCGTAAACGTAAGCCCACTGTTCGCCGGTGCGGGTGTTGTCGGTTTGGCAATCGGATTTGGTGCACAATCTCTGGTGCGCGATATTTTCTCTGGGGCGTTCTTTTTGTTTGATGATGCCTTTCGCAAAGGTGAATACATCGACATTGGATCGGTCAAAGGGACGGTGGAAAAAATCTCCGTGCGCTCTTTCCAACTGCGCCATCACCTTGGCCCGCTTCACACCATCCCATTTGGTGAAATTCAGTTTCTGACAAACTATTCACGCGACTGGGTTATCATGAAGCTACCGCTGCGCGTGACCTATGACACGGATGTTGAGAAAGTCCGCAAACTTATCAAAAATCTTGGTATCGAATTGCTGGATGATCCCGTGATTGGCGACAACTTTATCCAGCCGCTGAAATCCCAAGGCGTCATTCAGATGCAGGATTCGGCGATGATCATTCGGGTCAAATTCATGACCAAACCGGGGGATCAGTGGTTGGTTCGTAAGAAGGTGTTTGAGGAAATTCGGGCACTGTTCGAACGCGAAGGCATCAAGTTCGCGCACCGTGAAGTCACCGTGCGATTGGCCGACGAAGATTCTGAAAACCTGTCCCCCAAACAGAAAGAAGCTGTCGCAGGCGCCGTTCAAGCGGCCATCGTAGAAGAAGAGCTTGATGAAGGCGGTGGCGGCGACGAACGCTAAGGCTTTGCCCCTATCACACAGAAAAGGCGCGCCTGACATATCAGGCGCGCCTTTATCAACTTCTGAAACGAGGTCTCAGGTTTCGTAAGGATCAAGCGAGTCGCGAAGCCCATCGCCGAAAAAGTTAAACGCCAGTACCACGATGACAATCGGCAGCATGGGTATCGCCGTCCAGGGATAGATTTCGATGGACGCCAGGTTCTGCGCGTCATTCAGCATGACCCCCCAACTGACCGCAGGCGCACGCAGCCCAAGACCCAAGAACGACAGCGCGGTCTCGCCCAAAATCATCGCAGGAATGGACAGTGTCGCACTGGCAATCAGGTGACTTAAGAAGTTGGGCAAAAGATGTCGACGGATCACCCGCGCGGGCTTGGCCCCCATCATTTCGGCGGCACGCACAAATTCCTCTTCCCTCAGAGACAGGAATTTTGATCGCACAGCACGCGCCAACCCCGGCCAATCCAGAATGCCCAGAATAATCGAGATGATAAAGAAGACGGACACAGGCCCCCAGTGCGAGGGCACCGCCGCAGACAACGCCAACCAAAGTGGCAGCTCTGGCAGGGAACGCAAAATCTCGATCACGCGATTGATCACCCAATCCAGAAACCCGCCAAAATAGCCGGCAATACTGCCCAACACGATCCCAATTACAAATGACACCGTGATTCCGACCAATCCCACCGTCAGCGAAAGCTGCGCGCCATAGAGGATGCGGGAAAACACATCGCGCCCCAAGCGATCAGCACCAAACAGAAACACCGTGGCGCCTTCGGGGGCGCAGAACAGATGGCGGTTGGTTTTGAACAACCCTGCCAATTTGTAATACGATCCCTCACAGAAAAAGCTGAGCTTTGCGGGGCTGTCGAGGTCCGCCACATATTTCCAGCTATAGTCCTCCAGATCGACCTCGGAGGTAATTGGAAACACATATGGCCCGATGAACTTGCCATCGTGAAACAGGTGTATGCCTTGGGGTGGTGCATACAGATGATCCGCATGCCGCTCGTTCGCGGTATACGGCGCAATCGTTCCCGCCACGGGCAGCAACAAATAGGAAATCAGCAGAAACAAGCCGGAAACAAGCCCAAGCTTGTGACGCTTAAACCTGCGCCAGACCAACACCCAATTGGGCACATCCAAATCTGCGTGCCGAGCCTCGGCACCTATGTCACGCTCGTATGGGGCGTCATCGATATAACGGCCATCAGGTAGTTGTGTCATGCGCCACGTCCTCCGAAACGGATGCGCGGATCAAGCAGCGCCAGCAATAGGTCTGAAATCAACGTACCGATCAACGTCAGCAGCGCCACAAACATCAAAACAAACGCGGACAGAAACTGATCCTGTGATTTAAGCGACGTCAACAATACAGGACCGATGGTTTGCAGCCCCAACACAACCGACACCAAAACCGACCCCGACACCATCGCCGGAAGCAACGTGCCGATGTCCGCTACAAATGGGTTAAATGCCACCCGTAGCGGATATTTGACCAACATCCGGCTTTCGCTCATGCCTTTGGCACGCGCAGTTTCAACATAGGGTTTACTCAATTCGTCCAGCAAATTGGCGCGCAATCGCTGCATCATCGCAGCCGCACCAGATGTCCCGATCACAAATGTCGGAATGATCAGGTGGATCAGAACCGACTTCATCTTTTCAAAGCTCATCGGTTGGCCTTCAAATTCGGGGGCCATAAGCCCGCCAATCGGCAGATTCAGATATCTGTTGCCATAGTAAAACAAGATCAAGGCCAACAAGAAGTTTGGCGTGGCCAACCCCAGATAGCCGACAAACGCAGAGGTATAGTCGATCCATGTTTTTGAGCGCGCCGCCGCGATCACCCCCAAAGGCAAAGCCACAGCGTACACAAAAAGAACCGCCGCCAAATTGACCAAGACCGTCAACCACAGCGCCCCGCCAACAATATCCGCAACCGGACGGTCGAATTCAAAAGACCATCCAAATTCGCCTTGCAGCATTCCCGCAAATCCATGCGGACCCGGCATAAATCCGGCCCAGATCATATATTGCTCCCAAAGAGCGCGATCCAGCGCATATTCCTTGCGCAGAAACTCTGCTTTGGCGACGCCACTGCTTTGGCCGGTCGCGCGCAATTCATTGATCTGATTTGATAGGAAATCACCAGGAGGTAAGTTGATGATCACGAAGATCATGACCGAAACCACCAACAAGGTGGCCAACATGGTCAGGAGCCTAAAAATCGCAAAGCGTAAAATGGCCATTCATCGCGCCCCTTAGTTCGCAAACCAGAATTCATCAGGACGGTGAACGCCGAAATGCGCCCCCGGAGACCAAGCCCAGATTGCCTTTTCAGGGACATTCATCAGCTTGTCACTGACCACGACCGGTTGGCGTGCGCCGGACAAAAGCCCGATGCCATAAACCTGCTGGGCGTGGATATCGACCATTTCCTGCCAAATTTTGGATCGATCTTCGTCTGTAGACGCATGGCGCCACAGATCGGCCAGCTCAACCAATCGAATGGCCTCTGGCATGTCAGGGGCTTCGCCTGCAGCACCGCTCGTTTGATGGTATTGCCCCCACATCGGCCAAGCAAAGAATTCTTGACGTTGTGGCGCAACAAAGTCGGGAGACGTGTACGGCTGCGCAAGCCCATTGTCCCAACCGAACCATACGGCCGCCATGGACTCGCCCGAGTAAACCCGATTGCGCAAGATATCACGCTCTAGTGGGCGCATGATCAATTTGATGCCAAGTGCGGCCCAATTATCTACGATAATTTGCAGCGCGTTTTCAACTTCCTGACGTTCTCCTGCGGTTTCAATCACCACCCATGCTGGACGGCCATCCGGCAACAATCGCACCCCGTCTTCGTCACGCTCGGTCAAGCCCATCTCATCCAAAAGCGCATTCGCAGCATCCGCATCATAGTTTGCCCACGCCTTAAGGTTTTCCTCTTTATAGAACGGGCTTTGGGGCAACATCGTCATGCCACCCTCGTTGCCCAAGCCGAAATACAGCGTTTTGTTGATGATCTTACGATCAATGCCCATCGACAACGCACGGCGGAAGCGAACATCACGCATCACACCGCGCCACGCGTCATCATTAAAGTTCAGGTTCAGATAAATCGCGATCTGCGACGCCGTACCCTGCCCCCACAACAGCGTGTGATAGCCGCCAGTTTTCTCGCCCTTTTTCAAGATCGCAATGTCTTTGAAATCAAGGCCACGGGCCTGAAGATCGACTTCGCCAGCATTGGCTTTGGCTGCCACAAGACCACCACTGACCACATTCATTTCGACCACATCGATATACGGCAACTGCGTGCCGGCGGTATCAACGCGGTGGTAATACGGGTTACGCACAAACAAGAACCGGCTCTTGCCGCCTTTTGTCGCCAACATCCAAGGCTGCAACGTCGGCAAATCCGGGTTGTCGAACTTGTACATATTGTCGGACTTGTTATGCAGCGCCGCCCAACTGCGTACACGTTTGGCCGCGATCATTTCTTCGAGATCAGCTGCCTCGGAATACTTCACGTGCATTGGCTTAAGAAAATGGGCAGGCCGATAGATGAACGGTGGTCGGGCCTCGGCCAGTTCTTGCAAAAACTGGGGGTTTGGGTTCGCCCACTCGTAAATAACCGTAGTTTCATCCGGGAAACTGACCGTAGGCAACTCGCCGTCAACACGCAAGAACTCGAGCGGGCCAGCAGGCGAGAGCTCAGGGTTATTGGCCACATCTTCCCACCAGTACCGGAAATCTTCAGACGTGAACGGATGCCCATCAGACCATTTGTGCCCTTTGCGCAAATTCAGTGTGAATTTGCGCCCGTCCTCGATGTCCATCGACTCTAGGATATCCGCCTGAATCTCATAGCTGTCATTATATCCCATCAGGCGCGCGTACCCGTAAACCACCATCTGGCGCACGTCTTTGGTTCGGGTGATCAACGTATGAAGCGTGCCGCCTTGCTGACCCAGCTCGCGGCCCTTCCCCTGCAAATCCACAACCAAAGGCGCACTTGGAACCCGCTCCATCACAGGTGGCAAATCTCCTGCGTCGACTTCACCTTGCCAAAACTGGCTTTCTGACAAATCGGCCCAACTTGCTGTTGCCACAGCAATCGCCGAAAAAGTGACCAACAAACGCTTAAACATGACAACGTACCTTGTGTCCGGGGCCCATCTGAATCAATGGCGGCGCCTGCAATCCGTCAAAACGGAAAGCATCTGGCCATGTCGTTGGCTCGCCAGCGCCTTGGGCAACAATTTTTAGATTTATGGGGCGCTCGATATCCGGCTCTGGTTGAGCCGCCAAAAGCGCCTTGGTGTAAGGATGTTTAGGATCGTAAAACAGGGTTTCAGGGGGGCCTTGCTCGACCACGAGACCATCGCGCATGACCGCGACTTCATCCGCGATCCGCGCAACAACCGCCAAATCATGGCTGATAAACAGGTACGACAAATTCAGACGATCCCGAATTTCCTCAAGCAGCTGCAAGACCTGTTCCTGTACCGAAACATCCAATGCCGAGGTCGGTTCGTCACAAACAAGAAATGTTGGACCAAGCATCAACGCCCGCGCGATCGACAGCCTTTGGCGCTGCCCCCCCGAGAACGCATGTGGATACCGCGTAAGCATATTTGGGCTAAGCCCTACCCAATTGAGCATTTCGACCGCACGATCGGTGCGTTCTTCCCAACTGCCCAAACCATGAATTTCCATGGGTTCGGTCAAGGCTTCTTTGACCCGCATCCGCGGATTCAGGGTCGAATACGGATCCTGAAAGACCATCTGTGCCTTGCGTTGGAATGACAAACGCCCGGCCCGATCCAGATCCTGAAGCTCGACAGCATCTCCACCAAGATCGGGGCGAAATACAATCGACCCGCCCTCGTCCGGAAGTTCCGCGCCCAACGCCATACGCGCACAGGTCGTTTTGCCTGACCCGCTTTCCCCGACCACAGCAAGTGTTTTCCCACGCTCAACACCAAATTCGATCCCCCGAACGGCACGCACCACCGTTTTGGGCACCCAAGGCGCGGACCCCTTTAGGACATAGGTCTTGGACACATTTTTCATTTCGAGGATATAGTCCGGCGTGTGATCCAGAACTGTTTCCGTGGCCGTCTCGGCAATTTTGGGAGCCGCGGCAAACAAATCCTTGGTGTATCCGTGCTGAGGATCGCCCAACACCAAAGGCGCTGGACCGGACTCCATCACGCGCCCACGGTTCATCACCGTCACACTATCGGCCATGTTGGCCACAACACCCAGATCATGGGTGACCAACACCACCGCCATCCCGGTGTCTTTTTGAATGTCTTTGATCAAGCCAAGAACTTGGGCTTGTGTTGTCACATCAAGCGCCGTTGTCGGTTCATCTGCAATCAACAAATCGGGTTTCCCGACAATCGCCATCGCGATCATCGCCCGCTGACGCATTCCGCCAGACAACTCGAATGGATAAGATTCATAAATGCGCTCGGGGTCAGTAAAGCCGACCCGCTCAAACGTCTCGAGAACCTGTCTGCGAGCACCCTGCCCCTTTGCCGCGCCATGCAAGCGCAACACTTCAATCACTTGATTCCCGATCCGGTGTAGCGGAGACAGAGACCGCATCGGTTCCTGAAAAATCATCGACACCTGATTTCCACGAATGTCGCACATGCGACGCTCGCTGAGATCAAGCAGATTAACAGGTCCATTTGCGCCGTGTAACGTCACAGAGCCCGATCGGATTTGCGCTGCTGCAGGCAAAATACGCAGTGCCGCGCGGCAACTCAGGGTCTTACCTGATCCACTTTCCCCAACAAGAGCGAGCGTCTTTCCAGCTTCGACAGAAAAGCTTACGTTGTCCACGACTGGCGCAGCATTGCCAAAGCCGATGGTGAGCCCCTCAACCGTTAATAATGTCGTCACGCCATCTCCCTCTCCCCTCGCGGGGCCCTGTAGTCAGATTCTGTGCCCGATTCTTAACATCGAGTCTGTGTTAGTTTTCTGACCTTTGTGATTGAAACATTATTTATATATTTCAAGCAAGAGACATGAGGGCGCGCGACACGATCATTTTGCGATCAGCCCCCCAATTTCCATCACAGGACTGTCATTACCCGCGTTTCTGGTCTAGGACGTTGCAAAACACAAAGCCATTGTGAAACCGGAGTTCCGCATGAGTCGTCTGGACATCTTTATCAATCGCATGGTTTCGCAACGTGCGAGCCTTGACTATGCCATCGCCGAAACCAAGGGGATGACCGGACCAGTGTTCGAGTTGGGCCTTGGCAACGGGCGCACCTATCACCACATGTGCGAAAACATGCCTGAACGCGATATTTTTGTGTTCGAGCGCGCCATCGCGTCTAATCCAGCGTCGACACCAGACGATGATATGGTGTTGCTGGGGGATGTTATGGAAACGCTACCTCAAGCATTGGTGCGCTTTGGTCCGACCGCGAGCCTGATCCACGCTGACCTTGGCGGGCACAATCTGGAGAAAAACGATCAGTTCGCAAGAAAAGTATCGCCGCTGATTGAACCTTTGCTGGGCACAAACGGCCTGATGATTTCCAGCGACCGGATGTATTTTGACAAGTTGGTTGAACTTCCGACACCTCCCGGCGCAATTGAGGGCCGGTGTTTTGTCTATAAGAAAGTCACCTAGCGTTCTGGCTGCGTTTCCTTCTCGTAGCCAATTCATTTTAAAAGGATGTATCTTTTCCATCCGTTTTAGTATCATTGATTTTTAGGGTGAAATTTCACCCGGAGACCAAAATGACTATTAAAAACTCTAGCTTTTCAACCTTCGCAGAGCGTCGTTTTCGGCTTAGCGGTAAAGCTCTGATTGAAAAGGGGCACCCGTATTTTGTGCCCACCGATGCCTTAGAGGATGCAAGTGCAACCTGGGATGCCGGGTATCTCTCGATGTCTCACTATGACTATTTGGGGTTGATGCACCATCCTGACACAACCGCCGCTGCAAAAGCCGCCATTGATCGGCACGGCACGGGTGTCGGTGCCTCGCGCCTCGTCGGCGGGGAACGCTGTGCCCACCGCGCCCTAGAAGACGATTTGGCCGATTTCGTCGGAACCACCGGTGCTTTGTCCATCATTTCCGGATATTTGACCAACGTCACACTGATTGGACATGTCGTCGGATCCAAAGACTTGGTCGTTGTCGACGAGTTGGCCCATAATTCGATCATGATGGGCACCAAAGCGGGCAAATTCACAGTGCGGACGTATGCGCATGGCGATCTTGATGACCTTGACCGAATTTTGACCCAAGACCGAGAAAAATTTGGCCGCGTGCTGATCGCGACCGAAGGTTTGTTTTCGATGGATGGGGATATCACTGGACCTGTCACGGTTTGATGCCGCTCCTTTGATAGCATTTACTGCAACAAAGGAGATGAACTATG
>NZ_SULI01000070.1 GCF_005518135.1 Shimia litoralis
GGTTCTGTCGCAAAGTTTCGTACTGCATAAACGCGTGTAGGCGCGGGACACAGTTATCCTGCGAGGGCGGCGAACTGCTTGAAGGGTGAGAGCCTTATTTGGCCTAGCTGCCCCTTGCGGATCATATGCGCGGCTTCGATCCCGGCTAACGTAGCTGCCGCAGAATGGAACGCTTTGAAGCCGAGCATTGGCCGCGTAATCCGCTTGATGAAGCGATGATCCTGCTCGACGATATTGTTGAGATATTTGGATTGAACGACACCGATGATCCGACCAGCTCCCATGAATTTTAGGATAACGTTTAGACTTTGCAGACCAGCCAAATTGGCGCCGCTCTTGTCGATGACAATTCGGTCTGGGGCACCGTTGGTGCCAACGGCACGCTTGAAGAACCTTCGTGCGGCAGCGGTATCGCGACGCTCTGACAGCATAAAATCAAGGGTTTGCCCGTCCCGATCTACAGCACGATACAGATAGGTCCACTTGCCGCGAACCTTGATGTATGTCTCGTCCATCCGCCAAGAGACGGCTGTCGGCTTCTTTCTGACCTGCGCACTTGCAGCGATCAGAGGTGAGAATTTCACCACCCAGCGGTTCAGCGTGGCATGATCGATTTCAACGCCGCGTTCGGCCATGATCTCCTCAAGATCCCGATACGAGACACCGTAGCGGACATAGAAAAACACAGCGTAAAGGATCACGCTCTTCGGGAAATGGTTCCCTTTGAAATCAATCGTCATGGTTGGGCGCTCGCTTTCAAACTCAAAAGCCCGTACCTACCACGCGCGAGCCAATCCAACCAACCGCGAAAACTTTGCGACAGAACC
>NZ_SULI01000071.1 GCF_005518135.1 Shimia litoralis
TCGTGGCGATCTAGATTGCGGGTGTGTACTTGATTTTTCTTTGTCACGATAAAAGAAGATTCCATGAGTGGCATTTTTTAAACCCACTAGTTAACAACCTTTCTGCGGTCACTCGACAATCAACAACTCGTCTATCAATGCGCCAACCAATTGCGTGCGCGACTTAACGTCTGCCTTGCGATAAATGGCATTATTCTGAGACTTAATTGTGCCCTGACTCGTTTTGCGAAGTTCGGCAATTTCAGCAACAGACAATCCCTTTACGGTTAGCATCGCTACGTCACGTTCGGCATTACTTAACCCCCATCGGTCGAACTGAAGATTCAGCATTGCAAAAAACTCTCCCTGGGCCGCTTGCAGGTGTCTTTCGACTTCCTGGTTTCGCAGGTCTAATTGGCGATTGCTGCGCCATAGTAGAAAGGCTCCAATGACAAATCCAAACATGGTTGCCAGCTCAATCAGTTCGTGAACCAGCCAACTGACCTCGAACAAGTAGAAGCCAGAGATTTCACCGAATAGATCGACACAGAAGACCAAGGCAGAGGCAAGATAAATCCCAACCCCTACCTTGAATATTGTTGATGAACTGCGCGGGGCGCTCAAACCACGATTTCCCGCGTACGTGGAAAAA
>NZ_SULI01000072.1 GCF_005518135.1 Shimia litoralis
ACGGCGGCAGCAGCCGCCACCTTCACACGGCGCGAAAACGCCGCCATGCGCTTATTGGCAGCCTCCATCTCGCGGCTCAGCGTTCCAAAGCCGCGCTCGCCGGCCTTGCCCACGCCCTCGAGTTCGGTGCGGACTTGTCGACCGCCCACAGCCGCAAGGCGGACGGAGACGCGTTTCTCAGCCATTGGTGTGATCCATCTGTTCGTTGAGTTTGGTGACCATGACCGCCTCAATGGTGGGCAGAAGTTCGGCTGTGATCAGCGGCGAGATACCAAGCGCTTTGCCTAATTCCAGAGCCGCCGTCATATCCCAGCCAATCACGGCCCCGGGCATCATGCGCAGTTGTCCGCCCAGCCGGCCGACCAGATCCCAGATCTGCCACCCCTCATAAGTCAGCGGCGCGTTTAGCCGTTCCGGGCAGTCTTTGCAGATTTGCGTGCGGCCCGCGCAGGGCTGGCAGGCGGCGCAATAGTCTCCGCCCCCGCCGAAGACCCATCCGGCAAGGGCGCAGAGCCGTTTTTTTCCTGTTCCAGCAACATGCCTTTGGACACATAGGTCAGCTGGAAGGCCTCAAAGAGAGGCCAGATGTCCAAAAGCGCATCAATGGCCTCGGGGCTTGGATC
>NZ_SULI01000073.1 GCF_005518135.1 Shimia litoralis
CAAGGCGGCGAGGTGCAAGCCCTGCAGTCCTACGGTACAGTTGCGGAGGCCAGTGCGGTGCCCGCCGGCGAGACGGGCAGCACAGCCGCGCTCACATTCTCGGGTGCCATGCCCGGCGTGCGGCTTGGCGCATCTTACGATCTGCATCTTGCCCTAGATGGCTATGCCGTCACCGTGGCGCTGCGCGGCATTGCCTATGATCCTGTGCTTGATCGCACCACATGGCAGGTGGAACCCGCCACAACCGCATTTGCCGCGCAAAACTGCGAGATCCGCGATGCGGCCAATTTGCCCAGCCTCAACACTGGCGCCGCAGGCGGGCGCATTCGCATCAACAAACCCGCGCTCTTTGGCGGGGAACAGCGCGAGGGCGGCATTGTCGGGGATATCGATGTGCTCATGGGCGCGCCCGATCAGGGGGCGAATGACTACCTCACATCCCGCGCCGGCGCAGATGTGCCCAGCTATCGCGGTATCTGCTCTCTGGTGCTGCGACAGGTCTATCTGGGCCTCAACCCCTATCTCAAGCCCTGGGCCGTGCGGGTCTCGCGGATCCTGAGCGCACAGGACGGCACGGCCCAATGGTATCCCGA
>NZ_SULI01000074.1 GCF_005518135.1 Shimia litoralis
GAGATTTAGGTTTGTCGAAGAACACAGGGGCAGCTTTCCAGCCGCCCGGTTGTGCGAGGTCGTCGGTGTCAGCGCACGCGGGTTACGCGCATTCCGCAGTCGCCCAGCCAGTCGTAGGCAGCGATCTGATCTGGTCACGCTGGCTCATATCAAAGAGCAGTCGCGGCTTAGTTTGGGGAGCTATGGCCGCCCACGAATGACCGAAGAGTTGAAGGAGATCGGTTTGAACGTGGGCCACCGTCGTGTTGGCAGGTTGATGCGCCAGAACGGGATATCTGTTGTCAGAACACGCAAACACAAGGTCACGACAGACAGTGACCACAAGTTCAATATCGCGCCGAACTTGCTGGATCGAAACTTCTCAGCTGACCTGCCAAATCAAAAGTGGGCGGGGGATATCAGCTATGTCTGGACCCGCGAAGGCTGGCTGTATCTGGCCGTGATCCTCGATCTGCATTCAAGGCGTGTTATCGGCTGGGCCGTGAGCAATCGGATGAAACGCGACTTGGCGATCCGGGCGTTGAATATGGCCATCGCGTTCCGGCAGCCGCCCAAAGGCTGCATCCATCATACGGATCGCGGGT
>NZ_SULI01000075.1 GCF_005518135.1 Shimia litoralis
GGGGAGTATCCGAAACTCTGTGTATGAGGCTTAGCCCATGCGGTTGAAACAGGTCATCGGTTGAACCGTTCAGGGTAGAGAATAGCGAACTGGTTTCGGGCAGCCACCCATTCCCTGACACATCGTCCGGTGTTCTCGAATTTTCGGATTGCTAAATAGATCAGCTTGGTTGCGGCATCGTCGGTTGGAAAGCTGCCACGTGTTTTCGTGGTTTTCCGGATCACCCGGTTTAGACTTTCTATGGCGTTGGTGGTGTAGATGATTTTGCGCACTGCGGGCGGGAAGGCAAAGAACGGGATGACCTCTTGCCATGCGCGCCGCCAGCTTGGCGCGATTGAGGGGTATTTTGCGCCCCATTCAGCTTCGAAATCATCCAAGGCTTTGGCGGCTTCCTCGTCGTCCACCGCCTGATAAACCCGACGCAGGTCTTTGGCCACGGCCTTGCGATCTTTCCAGCCGCAGAAGTTCAGGGAGTGGCGCACAAGGTGCACGATGCAGGTTTGCACAGTCGTATCGGGGAAGGCTGCGTTGATGGCATCAGGGAAGCCCTTAAGGCCATCGACGACGGCGATC
>NZ_SULI01000076.1 GCF_005518135.1 Shimia litoralis
ATGGTGAGCCTGCCAGCCAGCAGGCCAACCGGCGCAATGGGGCGACGCGCAAAGTGTTGAAGGGCAACGACGGCGCGGTGCCGATTGATATCCCACGTGACCGCGAAGGCAGTTTCGAACCTGAGCTGATCCAGAAGGGCCAAACCCGGATCGACGGGATGGATGACAAGATCATCGGGCTTTATGCTGCGGGTTTGTCGACCCGCGATATCCGCGCCCACCTTGAAGAGGTTTATGGCCTGAAGGTTTCCGCCGACCTGGTCAGTCGCGTCACCGATGCGGTTCTGGAGGAGGTTTCAGATTGGCAAAACCGTGCTTTGGAACCAGTTTATCCTATCGTTTTTCTCGACGCTCTCAGGGTCAAAATCCGCGACGCTGAAAGTCGCCAGGTTAAAAACAAGGCCGTCTACGTGGCCCTGGGGGTCACTGCGGAGGGTGAACGCGAGGTTCTGGGCCTGTGGATCGCGGCCAACGAGGGGGCCAAATTCTGGCTGTCGATCATGAACAACCTGTGCAATCG
>NZ_SULI01000077.1 GCF_005518135.1 Shimia litoralis
CAGACCGCCACGATGACACTAGGGGCCACCCCGGATGCGGCTGTGATTACGGATGCCATGACGGGATTTGTCAAAGAAGATGAGCATGTCTTGACCTATGGAGGAGGTGGCCAGCAAACCCATGAGCTGACGGCAACGGGCCTGTTAAGCATCGTCGATCCCGATGCGGGAGAGGATCATTTTCGATACGGTCCGGGGGGTGAGACAGCCGTCTCCGACCCATTTGGCGGTCAGTTGCGCATCAGTGCAAATGGAAGCTGGATGTATACTGTCGACAACGACAACCCACACCTTCAGCAACTGGCGGCCGGTGAGGTTGAACACGCCATCTACCGCGTCCATTCCATCGACGGCACGTCGCATGACATAGACATCGAGGTCCGTGGCACGAACGACGCGCCGGTTCTGAGTGCGGCGACGGCGTCTGCGACGGAAGATGGCAGCGCGGTTTCTGGCCAGATGTCGGCCACCGATGTCGATCACGGCGACACGCAAACCTA
>NZ_SULI01000078.1 GCF_005518135.1 Shimia litoralis
CAAACCTGTCCTAAAAAGCAGGACCACTTCAAACACAGCACTTAAACTGGCTTCTTGTGTGATCGTTGGCACTTTTTTGTCAGCATGTGTAGAAGATACAGGCTCGGCGATGTCAACGGTTACACCTGCGGATAAAGCTTGTTTAGCGGCAGTTGCTCAGACAACCGGCAACAGTGAAGTCCGTCTTTTGTCTTCCGAGTTCTCTGAAGCGGGGACTTTTGTCAAAGTTGGCGTTGGTCCTGATGCCGCACCTTGGCAGTGCATCGCATATAGTGATGGAGCGACGGATGCCATTATGTCTTTGACAAACGAAGGCTCTGCGTAAAAGGCCGGGCGGGTTAGGGCAATGCGCCCGACCCGTCCTTCGCACGAGATCGGCAATTTAGTGATTAAGGGTTCGGGCAGGTGAACGGGTTCTGTCGCAAAGTTTCGTACTGCATAAACGCGTGTAGGCGCGGGACACAGTTATCCTGCGAGGG
>NZ_SULI01000079.1 GCF_005518135.1 Shimia litoralis
GTATCCATTCAATCGGGTTGGATACATCTTAGCACGCTGTCCGAATTTGCCGGACCACTTCAGTTTCTTTAGCGCCAACACAATGTGCCAACTGCTCATACACATCTTCCAACAGTGTAGCCTTAAACACGCAACATCACACAGCGGCAGACGCACGTTTATTACACGCTTGGCAAGCAAAGGCGTTGGAGTGCGTGTGCTTGCAGAACTTGCTGGACACAGCAGCATTGCTACAACACAACGCTACATTGACGTAAACGCAGAACAGTTGGCGAATGCTGTAGAGTTGGTTTAGCGGCTATTGCGGCAGTTTCATTATCTCAAGTAGTGCTGCTTCACTCAACTCGCCACGCCTAAAACGCTTTAGTGGACCTGTCGCGTTTTAGTGCCGCCCCAAGTGCTCGTTTAAGCCACCTTTCGTTCGAAGGCGAC
>NZ_SULI01000008.1 GCF_005518135.1 Shimia litoralis
ACATAAACCAGATGCATCTTAGCCAAGCCGCAAACCTGTCCTAAAAAGCAGGACCACTTCAGTCGATCGCGCGCCAAAGCCAGTGCTTCTTGCCACGGATCGTGATCACGACTTCGTCCATATGCCACTTGTCGTTCGGTCGCGGTCGATCCCGACGGATGCAATCTGAAAAGTGTCGACCAAAACGATTGACTCAGAGCCGGACCGTTTCCCGGCTGACAATCACACCCCGCGCAGCCAACAGGTCTTCAACTTCAGCCGTGCTCAGGGCTAACCGGTGGTACGCCCAGACCGCGTAAGCAATGACCTCTCGAGGATAACGGAAGCCCTTTAGGCGCGACATATCGGTTGGAGTATTCATCAGAGGGCGATAGCCAAATCAAACGCGATAAACAACTTGGCAATGCCACCGTTTTGTTGATCTGTCTGGCATCCGCCAGCATCTAGCCCCGTTTTTCCTCTGAAAACGCTATCGCTTAGACTTGTCTTGAAATGCGATCATGATCAGAGCCAGAAGCGACGAGCCGATCATCAGCAACAATGAAACCGCATTTAGCAATGGGGTTGATCCTTCCTTCAACCGATCAAACATCGCGATTGTCAGTGGGGCATCTGATCCAACTAACATCAGGGTCGTGTTAAAATTTTCAAAGCTCATCAGAAATGCCACGACAAAAGCCCCGATCAATGCCGGGCGAAGAAAGGGTAAAGTGACCGTTCGTATCGCAGTAAGCTGACTTGCACCCAGATTGAGCGCCGCCTCCTCCAGAGTTCTGTCAAACTTCTGTAGGCGGGCTCCCACGACCAGCGTTGCAATAGTCGTGATAAAGGAAAACTGTCCGAGCACCACGAGCCAAAGACCGGGCCGCAATATTTCTAAGTCGATTTGGTAAGCGTCCCATACTTCGTTGGCCACGCGGCTTGAGAATACTAGAATGGAAATCCCCAATACAATTCCCGGAATAACAAGCGGCAACAACATCAGGACGTATAGAAGGCTTTGCCCCCGAAAGTTGTATCGATTGAAGAGAAATGCATTCGAGAGACCGACACAGACCGACAAGGCAGACACAAGGAATGCGACAAAAACTGAGGTGCCAATCGCACGCAAGATAGAGCGTTCGTGAAACACACCTATCATTGGCCGTTCTACTCCAAAGAACCAGTTCCAGGTAAAACCCTCCCATGGGAGAGAAGGAAATTGACCGTCGTTGAATGCAAAAACGGCTACAACCACCAAAGGCAGGGCCAAAAATACAAAGAACAAGGCCACATACGTGCCATACGCGAAGGTCAGCAATCGCGGTTGCGGGATTGACGGTATCAATTCATGTCTCCCATCACCCCATGGTCTTTTCTAAAGATTGCCCGGTCAGTTTTAACATGCCCCAGACGATAACAGAGGAAAGCATCAGCAATAAAAAGCCAAAGGCAGCACCAAGCTCCCAATTAAAGCGGACAATGAACTGTGAGTAGATCAATTCGGTAAACCAAAGGCTTTCCTTTCCGCCCAGCATTGTCGGTGTCAGATAATTGCCTAGGCTCAGCATAAATACCACAATGCATCCCGAGACGATCCCCGGCATCGCATGCGGAACAATGATCTCTCTCAGCACACTGAGCCCATTTCCGCCAAGGTCATATCCTGCTTCGACAACCTCATCCGGCAAGCTCTCCAACGTCGTTACCAATGGCACGACCATGAACAGCATGGATGTATAGACAAGTCCCACCATAATGGCCCCATCGTTGTAGAGCATCTCAACGGGACCGCTCGCCAGCCCGACAAACTGCAATATGTTCGAAAAGACACCGGTTTCTCGAAGCAGGATCATCCAGCCAAATGTCCGGACAAGTTCGGACACCCAGAAGGGCACGAGACATAAGAGAAACAAGGCAGATTGCATCCGTCCCTTGATCATCTTGGCGATGTAGTAGGACACAGGAAAGGCGATCAAAAGCGTAATGAGTGTCGCAACAATGGACATCATCGCAGTACGGAGAAACGTCCAAAGATACAGCGGTTCGTTGAAAAATGTCAGGTAGTTGGCCAGACTGGTTTGGTATTGCCCAACGCCAATCCGTTCACGGAGCGACACCAGAAAGACATCGACCTGGGGGATGAATATCAAAAGTGCCAGCCACAAAAGCAGGGGCGTTAGTAACAAAGCCAATCCAAGTTTTGATTCCGTGCGCATTTAAACTGTTCCAGCCGCGAAACAATTGCCTTGATCGCTTGACCAGCCAATATGAACGTCAGACCCTTTGTTCAAAGAAGCAAATTCGCCAGACTGAGGAAGATTAACTTCGATCTCGTCTTGGAGCCCCTCCCCGCGGACAAGAACGCGACTTGCGGCACCATTGAACAGCAAAGATGTGACCTGACCGGAAATTTGGTTGTCAAAAACTGCCAGATCATCTTTTGAATGGGCAATCCGAATAGCTTCGGGGCGTACAAACATGTCCGCTTGTTCACCCAATGCCAATGGGCGCCCGTGAGTGGCGCCGCGCAGCATCATGCCACTCTCGGTTTGCAACTCTATGTTCTGTCCGTCCTTTTTAGAAATACGTCCACGCCACCGGTTCGTATCGCCGACAAACCCGGCGACAAATGCAGTGTCGGGGCGATAGTACAGCTCGCGTGCTGACCCCATTTGCTCAAACCGCCCGTTGTTCATGACCGCAATATTGTCGGACATCACAAGTGCTTCGGATTGGTCATGCGTGATATAGACAAAGGTCGTATCAAACGCTGATTGAAGGGATTTGAGTTCAATTTTCATATGTTCGCGCAGCTTAAGATCAAGCGCACCAAGGGGTTCATCTAACAAGAGCACATCAGGTTCGAGCACCATACAGCGCGCGATCGCAACACGTTGTTTCTGTCCACCAGAAAGCTCGTCAACCTTGCGCAGGCCAATTCCGGGAAGGCCAATGCGTTCCAGCGCCTCGCCAACCTTTTGGTCTATTTCGGTTTTCGGCAGACCTGCACGGCGCAACCCATAGCCGATATTGTCGGCAATGTTCATCATCGGAAAAAGCGCAAGATGCTGGAAAACCATGTTCACCGGACGCTTGTTCGGTGCGACGCTTAGAACCGACTTTCCTTTGATTTGAATATCGCCTTCAGAGGGCTCGAGAAAGCCAGCGATCATCCGCATAATGGTCGTTTTGCCACAACCTGATGGCCCTAGGATGGAAAAGAAAGACCCGGGTGGTACTGAAAAGGAAACGCTGTCTACCGCAGCCGTATCCCCAAACCGTTTCGTCAGATGTGTGCATTCAAGATCAGGTGTCATGGTCGACTTCTTAATTTGAGAAGGGCACCCACCTAGAAAGTGGATGCCCATATTTGCTTTGACTTACTTAGCCGCTTTTACGCGATCCAGAACGCCACCTTCGATTGCCTCAAGACCGGCAGGCACAGGTGGGTACCATTTGATGTTGTCGATCGCTGCCTGTGGAAAGCTGTTTTGGTACTTGGCTTTCAGGTCAGCTGCTGCAAATTCATCGGCGCCTTGTGACGCTGTGAAGTTGCCTGCTGCTGCTGTGATCATTGCCGCGACTTCGGGCTGCATCACAAAGTTGATCCAAGCATAGGCTGCATCATCTGCTTTGCCTTTTGCGGGCAGGACAAATGTGTCAACCCAACCCAAGGCACCAGAAGCGGGTGCAACAAAGGTGATATCGGGCTTATCAGCATTCAGCTTCCATCCACCTGTATCCCAAGCCATGGATGCCACAACTTCGCCTGACCGCAACAAGCCCATCAATTCGTCACCGCCGCCCCAGTACGTTTTAACGCCTGGTTTGCATTCAATCAGTTTGGCTTCGACCTGTGACATGACATCTGCATAAGCTGCCTCATCACCATAGGCTGCAAACGGGTCCAGTCCCATTGAGAATGCAAAACCGATCAAAGTAGGTCGCTTGAGGCGATAAGATACTTTGCCCGCGACATCTGCGCTACACAGGTCTGTATAATCTTTCACCATTGGGGCCATTGCCGTGTCGACAACCAACCCGCTGGTGCCCCAGACGTGTGGAACGCCATAAACATCACCACCAACCGTCGTGTTGCCTTTTGTCGCTTCCATCATGGACGGAATGAACAGAGCGGCGTCAATTTTCGACATGTCCATCGGCTTGTAAATGCCAAATTCTTCCTGAGGGCCTGCAATCCGGTCTTGGCTTGGTTGTGCCAGATCGAAACCGCCACCACCAGTTGCACGCAACTTGGCGATCATTTCTTCGTTGTTGGATTTGGTGACTTCCACTGTGTGGCCTGTTTCAGCTTCGAATTTGGCCACCACATCTTCGGGGGCATATCCACCCCAAGTCAAAAGCCGGAGCGTGTCCGCATGTGCCGCAGAGCCGCCGGCCAGTAGTGCAAAGGTTACTGAAGCCGAGAGTGCTATAGAATGTTTTTTCATTGTTCGTGTCCCTGTTGAAGACCAATTTAGTTGAGTAAGCGGTCAGCCTGATAGTGTTGTGCTCATTAGTCAAATTTTCAGAGCATTAAGAACTCTGACAAAAGAGCTGCGTTAAGCGGACTGACGAACGCGCTCGACGCAAATTTTTTCCCGTTTCTGAGACAGGGCTTAACCGGGAACAGTGCACGTTTTGTGACAATGGTCAGGTTCAAACTGTCTGGATTCATAAATTGTTGGAGGGCTCCTTTGCCATCACGTTAGACGATTTGCAGCAATAACTTGCGCGTGTTCTCTTCGGTCATCTCGATTGGGTTGCCACCGGTGCTGGGGTCAATCAACGCGCCCCGAACGATCCGATCAATATCTGGGGATGAGACGCCGAGTTCTGTCAAGGATTTTGGAATGTTCAGTGATGCATTCAAATGATCGACGTAGTCGCAAAAACCGTCAAACCCATCTTGAATGCCCAGATAGTTTGCCGCTTGGCTAAACAGGTCTTCGATCGCAGGTCTATTAAATTGCAATACTGCGGGCATGCAAACCGCGTTCGTTGTCCCGTGATGGGTGTGATAGATCGCACCAATCGGATGGGACAACGCGTGGATTGCGCCTAAACCTTTTTGGAACGCGGTTGCGCCCATGGCGGCGGCAGACATCATATGTGCCCGTGCCTCCAGATCCGTTCCATCAGCATAAGCCCGTGGAAGGTATTCTTTGACCAGACGCATTCCTTCGAGTGCCATACCCTGTGACATCGGATGGTAGTGCGGAGAGCTAAAGGCCTCAACGCAATGGGCAAATGCATCAAGCCCGGTGCCAGCCGTGATAAATCCGGGCATCCCAACAGTCAGTTCTGGGTCACAGATCACGACGGATGGCAGGAATTTGGGGTGAAAAATGATCTTCTTTTCTTCGGTCTCAGAATTTGTAATGACCGAGGCACGCCCCACCTCAGACCCTGTGCCAGCAGTCGTTGGAACAGCCACGATTGGAGCAATCGCATCCGCGTCGGCGCGCGTCCACCAATCTCCGATATCTTCGAAATCCCACAGCGGGCGGGTTTGCCCCGCAAGAAAGGCCACCAGTTTTCCCAGATCAAGACCTGACCCTCCGCCAAATGCCACAACGCCATCGTGACCACCTTCATTGAAGGCGCGAACACCGGCAGCTGCGTTCTTTTCGTTTGGGTTGGGATCAACATCAGCAAAGATCGCGCGGCCAAGCCCCGCGTTTTCCAGCAAATCCAAGGTGCGGGTTGTGATATCCATATTGGCCAGACCACGATCCGTCACCAGCAACGGTTTTTTGATACCGGCAGCAGCACAAGCATCAGCAATTTCAGAGATGCGTCCGGCCCCGAAACGAACAGAAGTAGGGTAGGACCAATTTGCAGTAAGTGACATAAGATCAGGCCTTTTTTAGGTGGTAGGATTTGGGACGGGTAAGGTTGTGATAGCCAATGACTGACAGCCCACCTCCGCGCCCAGTGTTTTTACATCCGGTCCAGCACAAAGCAGGATCAAGGTAGTCTGCCCTGTTCATAAAGACGGTACCAGTATCGATTTGATCCGCAATAGTTTCGGCGCGCGTGGGGTCTTGCGTCCAAAGGGAGGCGGTCAGGCCAAAATCACTATCGTTCATAAGGCGAATAGCCTCCGCATCACTTTTGACCGACATGATGCCAACCACAGGACCAAAGCTTTCTTCGCGCATCACGCGCATATTGTGGGACACGTTGGTCAAAATCTGGGGCATCAGATAGGCGCCGCTGTCTTGTGGGAAATCCGATGGTTTGATGTGAGCGATGGCACCCGCGGCTACCGCCTCTTGCACTTGCGAGCGCACCTCGTCGGCAAACCTGACATGCGCCATTGGCCCCAAGGTCGTTTCCATATCCAGCGGATTGCCAAGCTTATAGCCATTTACGATTGAAACGGCCTTCTCAACAAAGGCATCAAACAGGGTTTCATGCACATAAATTCGTTCAATCCCGCAACAGCATTGACCTGAGTTGAACATTGCACCGTCAATCAGCGTGTCGACCGCCGCATCCAGATTGGCATCTTCCATGACATAGCCCGGATCTTTGCCACCAAGTTCAAGACCAAGCCCAGTGAACGTGCCACTTGCAGCCGCTTCCATGGCCTTGCCGCCACCCACCGATCCTGTGAAATTCACAAATCCAAAGGATCGGGCCGCAATCAAATCCGAAGTGGTTTGATGATCAAGGAATACGTTCTGGAAAACATCCTTGGGAACACCGGCGGCGTGGAACGCTGCGGCCATTCGCTCACCGACCACGGGGGTCTGTGACGCATGTTTCAACATAACTGCATTGCCCGAGATCAAGGCCGGAGCCACTGTGTTGATCGCCGTCATATAGGGATAATTCCATGGGGCGACCACTAGGATCAAACCATGCGGAACACGCTTTATCACTCGACGAAATGCATCACTGTCCTCGATCTCAATAGGAGCAAGAGCATCCTGCGCGATTTCGGCCATGTAGCTGGCGCGTTCATTGAAGCCACCAAACTCACCACCATAGCGAACCGGGCGCCCCATCTGCCAAGCGATCTCAGGCACGATTTCGTCGTTCAGTTCACCAACACGCGCAACGCTTGCCTGTACCAGTTCGATCCGCTCTTGCAGCGGTCGCGCTGCCCATTCAGCCTGCGCCAGTTGGGCTTTTTCCACCGCATCTTGCGCCTGAGCAAGGGTGAGGGTCTCTCGTTCTGCGTAAACGGAACCATCAATTGGTGAGATACATCTGATTGTCATGGACTAGGCCCTTTCAAAGCCACGTGCGATTTCCCAATCGGTCACCACACGGTCAAATTCTTCTTGTTCCCATTCTGCAGCACGCGTGTAGTGATCGACAACATCGTCGCCCATTACGTCGCGCAAGAAAGCTGAATTGCGGAGTGTTTCTGTCGCGCGTCGCAGGGTCTGTGGAATATCCTGTGCCTTGGCGTCTTCGTAGACGTCCCCGGTGGTCGGAGGGGACAGTTCCATTTCGTCTTCAATTCCCTTGATGCCTGCGGCGAGCATGGCCGCTTGTGCCAAATACGGATTGAGGTCTGACCCACCAATGCGGCATTCGACGCGTACCCCTTTGGTGCCATCGCCACACAGACGGAACCCTGCGGTGCGATTGTCTACGGACCACACGGTCTTGGTCGGGGCAAAGGTCCCTTTGGAAAAGCGCTTGTAGCTGTTGACATAAGGGGCAAGAAAATATGTGTAATCTGGCGAAAAGGCGATCAATCCCGCCATATAGTGGCGCATCAGTTTGGATTGGCACAGCTTTTCGGATGGATCATAAAATACGGGCTGTCCGTCTTTCCAAAGGGATTGATGCACATGCGAAGAAGACCCCACGCGATCCTGATGCCATTTAGGCAGAAATGTCGCTGCGTGGCCGTTCTGCCATGCGATTTCTTTGATGGCATGTTTGGCAATCGAGTGGTGATCGGCGCAATTTAGGGCGCTATCATACCGGATGTTCAGCTCTTCTTGGCCTGACTCGGCCTCGCCTTTGGTGTTCTCAATGGGCAAACCCGCTGCAAAGAGATGGTTGCGGATCGGCCGCATCACGTTCTCTTCTTTGGTGGTTTGAAAAATGTGATAATCTTCGTTGTACCCACTGATGGGTTCCAGATTTCGAAAGCCCTCTTTGCGGATCTCGTCAAAGCTCTTTTCGAACAGGAAAAACTCCAGTTCGGTCGCCATTTTTGCCTCAAACCCCAATGCCTCAAGACGTTCGATTTGCTTTTTCAAAATGGCACGGGGCGAATGGGAAATAGGTTCATGTGTGTGGTGATCCAGAATATCGCAAAGCACCATGACCGTCCCATCAAGCCATGGAATAGGGCGGATTGTTCCAAGATCTGGCTTCATCACGTAATCGCCATAGCCGGATTGCCAACTGGTTGAAGCATAGCCATCTGGCGTTGCCATTTCCAAATCGGTGGCAAGCAAGTAGTTGCAGCAATGCGTCTCATTATAAGACGTCTCAACGAAGTTGGCTGCGTGGAAACGTTTGCCCATCAAGCGGCCTTGCATATCCACAAAGCAGACCAAAACGGTATCAATCGCTCCTTCTGAGACGCGGGATTTAAGGTCATCAAAACTCAGGGTGCCAGGCATGTCATGTCCACTTGCAAAAGATGTGTGCGGGGGCAGAGAAAATCTGCCCCCGCAGGATTTAGCCGTAACGGTAAGGTCGGCCAGCCTTAACCATATCGGCATTATACTTCTTGATAATGTCGACCACACGGCGTTTTACTTCCGATTCAGCCGCGATCTCTTCCCAGAATTCAAACGCCTTGGCCTCAACTGTGGCCCATTCGTCGTCAGGAATAGATGTCAGTTCCATCTTGGGACCATTCACACGCAGATCCGCTTCTCCACCCCAATACCACCACTGACGATAGTAGTGCGACTGGTCACAGCACACACGGAACAGTGTTTGCAGGTCTTCTGGCAGTTCGTTCCAACGATCCATGTTGGCATAAAACGACCCAGCCCATGCACCCGAAATGTTGTTGGTCAGGAAGTAGTTCGTTACGTCAGCCCAGCCGACGGTGTAATCTTCGGTAATACCTGACCAGGCAATGCCATCCAGTTCTCCGGTTTGCATGGCGACTTCAATGTCTTCCCAAGGCAGGTTTACCGGAATCACACCAAACTGGCTTAGGAAACGACCCGCTGTGGGGAAGGTAAAGACGCGTTTGCCTTTAAGATCGGCAAGGCTGCGGATCGGGTCTTTGGTGGCAAAGTGGCAAGGATCCCAAGACCCGGCACTGATGTGCTTTACACCAACTTTTGAGTATTCCTCATCCCAGATTTCGTTCAGGCCGTATTGGTTGAACAGTACCGGCACATCCAGTGAGTAACGCGATGCAAAAGGGAAGTATCCGCCAAACACGGTGACTTCAGTTGGCGACGCCATTGAGTCATCATCTGATTGAACAGCATCAATTGTGCCACGCTGCATCGCCTGAAACAGCTCGCCCGTAGGCACAAGCTGATCGGCAAAGAACAGTTCGATCTGCATGCGATCACCAGCGATCTTGTTGAACATTTCAACGGCAGGCACGATCACGTGCTCTGCCAGTGCCGCACCTGCATAGGTCTGCATGCGCCACTTGATTGTGCTTTGGGCCAACGCTGGGGCTGCGAGCGCGGCAGCTGGGGCTGCGGCTGCGGCACCTTGAATAAACTTACGTCTAGTAGTCATTTCTCTCTCCGTTGTTGTTAATACTGCCGCATTTTCCTGCGGTTCTTTTAGGGTTTGTTGTAAACGTAATCAGGGAGCCACGTGGCAATGCCCGGGAACACCATGACCAGGACAAGCGCCAGCACCATCACCATCACAAATGGTGTGATCGAGGCGTAAATATCGCGCAGAGTAATTTCCGGCGGCGCCATGGCTCTCATCAGGAACAGATTGTAACCGAAGGGCGGAGTCATATAGGCGATCTGCGTTGTGATCGTGTAGAGCACACCATACCAAATCAAATCAAAGCCTAGCTCTCCGACCAGTGGGACATATAGAGGCGCGACAATCACCAACATCGCGGTGTCATCCAGAAACGTGCCCATCAAAATAAAGCTGAGCTGCATGAGGATAAGGATCATCCAAGGGCTCAGGTTCAACCGTTCGGTAAACAGGTTTTCGATGGCTTTCACCGCACCTAAGCCATCGAACACAGCCCCAAATGCCAGTGCAGCCAGAATGATCCACATGAACATACAAGTGATGCCAAGCGTTTTGCGGACGGAATTCTCAAAGACTTCCCGGGTCATGCGTCGCTTGACGACTGCGGCTACAAAGGCCGCCAATGCCCCGATAGCCGAGCTTTCAACAAGTGACGTCCAGCCGTTTACAAACGGGATCATCATGGTTGCGAAAATGATGATCGGCAAAAGGCCCGCTCGCAACAGCCGAAGCTTTTCAGCCCGTGGAATGTCGCGTTCTTCTTTGGACAAGACCGGCCCAAGATCTGGGTTCACGCGGCAGCGGACGACGATGTAGAGAATGAACAACCCCGCCATCATTAATCCCGGCAACACACCAGCCAACCAGAGTTGGCCAACCGGTTGACGCGCGATCATCGCATAAAGCACCAAGACCACCGAAGGCGGCACAAGAATGCCCAGACTGGATCCGGCTTGAATAACACCCGTCACCATTCGTTTGTCGTACCCGCGCTTTAACAGTTCAGGCAGCGCAATAGTTGACCCAATGGCCATTCCCGCCACACTAAGACCATTCATCGCCGAAATCAGAACCATCAATCCGATGGTGCCGATCGCAAGCCCACCACGCAGCCCTCCCATCCAGACATGGAACATCTTGTACAGATCATCAGCAATTTTGCTTTCAGACAGCACATAGCCCATGAAAATAAACATAGGCAGCGTTAGCAACGGGTACCATTTCATTAGCTTCATTGCGGCCGAAAACCCAAGATCATATCCGCCTTTGTCCCCCCACAACACCAAAGCGGCGACAACGGCAACAAAGCCGATCGCACCAAACACGCGCTGCCCCGTTAAAAGCATCAGCATCATGGACGAAAACATCAGAGTGGCGATCATTTCATAGGACATCAGATGTCTTCACCCTTCAGACGCAAGACGTCTTTTAAAAACTCTGAAAAACACTGCAAGATCATTAGAAACATGCCGACAATCATCAGAGCCTTGATCGGCCAAATATAAGGTCGCCACGCGGTCGGCGAACGCTCTAGACGCCCGACTTCTTCAGTCCCGATCAAAATGCCAGCTAGAAAAGATGTCGGCTCTGATCCCCAATATCCCAGCGAATAGGCGGTCGAGCTAATCCCGCCATACAGCAAAACACACAGGTAAAAGATCAACAGAAGAACCGTGACCAGATCAAACCAGGCCTTTTTGCGGGTGCTCCATTCGCCATAAAGCAAATCCATCCGCACATTTGTCCCCATCTGGATCGAATAGGGACCGCCCAGAATGTAGTACGCAACCATCACGAACTGGGCCATTTCCAGTGTCCACAAGGATGGCAGGAAAAAGGTTTTGCTGATCGAGGACCAAAGCAAAATACCCATCAGGACAAAGATGCCATACATCGCGATCCGTCCGATCCGAAGGTTTACGGCATCAACGGCCCCTATGTATCCGTGCATCAAACCACGCATTCAACGGAACCTTGTGCATTTAGCGAAGCAAACGCAGCGACAATCCATCCGGCAAGCATATCCGCCATCCGGATCTGCTCGGCGTCTGTCCGAATGAGATCATTTCGGATCTCAAGCATCACATTGAAATGGTCGTCTGGTATTGCATGCTCAATCAACGTATGGGTCACGCCATGCTCGGGCCCATAGGGCTGATTGCGCCGAACGTTTGCCTGCGTGTGATCGGCCGCCAACGCCAGCATTGCGTCCGCCAGACGAGTATCCGTGTCATGCAACACGCCAATTTCGACGGCACGTTGCTGACCATGATACACAGGCGTAAAACTATGAATTGTTACGATGACCGGGTTTGCTGTCTTCGCTATTTTGCTTTTCAAGGCACGCTGAAACGGCTCGTAGTAAGCTTGAACTCTATGGTTTCGCTCCGCGAAGCTTAGCCCCAAATTGCCGGGAATATCAATAATTTCGCTGCGGGCTGGCATCGCATCCGGCGCAGTTGGCGGGCGGTTACAATCATAAACCAATCGCGAAACACCACTGGCAACCAAAGACGCATCCAAGTTGTCAGCAAGACGTTGAGCCACTGCCAAAGCGCCGGGATCCCAAGCCACATGGCTTTTGCAAAGCTCATCCTGCAAACCCAGGCTGTTAAACTCTGCCGGAATAAACGACGATGCATGTTCGCACACCAATAGAACCGACGACAACCCAACGGGGTTTATCGTTTGAGTATACTCATCTGAAATTTCTCGATTGCTGTCGATCATCGCACCCCCTCGAGACGTAAACTTCTGTCGCGAGGTAGATTCTGTCAACAAAATTCTGTATTATTTATTTCAGAGCTTTTAGGTTTGTAAAATTATAGATCAGAATGGAGCCTTTCATGTCGAACTCAGAGCAAACTATTTCTGATCGCATTCAACAGAAACTGGATGATCTGACCCGCGCGGAACGCCAGTTGGCCCATTCAATATTGGAAAACTACCCTGCATCTGGTCTGGGCCCCCTGACCGCGCTGGCAAAAGACGCAAATGTCTCAGCGCCTACCGTCGCCAGAATGGTTCAGAAGCTGGGCTACAAAGGATACTCCGAATTCCAAGCCGAGTTGCGCGAAGAGTTAAAAGCAAAAGCCAAAGACCCGATCGCCAAGCACGATGCCTGGGCCGAGGGCGTTCCTTCAGAGCATATGCTGAACCGTTTCACTGATGCGGTGATCGACAATATCCGCCACACTTTGGGACATATCGACCCAGAATTGTTTGATCTGGCGTGCAGCATGGTCGCCGCGCCCAAGAGCCGAATGTACATTGTGGGTGGGCGGATCACGCACACTCTTGCCGAATACCTGTTCCTCCATATGCAGGTCATCCGACCAGAAGTGGTTCACATTCAATCCACATCGAACGCTTGGCCGCATTATCTTTTGGATGTCAAAGAAGGTGACGTCTTTGTCATCTTTGACATGCGACGATATGAAAACAACACTCTAAAGCTGGCCGAGATGGCCCACAAAAAGGGCGCAAAACTGATCCTGTTTACAGACCAGTGGCGCTCGCCAATTCATCGTTTGGCGGACATCAGCTTTAGCAGCAGGATTGTGGTTCCCTCTGCCTGGGATTCCGCCGCTTCCACGCTCCTTTTGGTTGAGACGATGATTTCAACAGTTCAAAACCTGTGCTGGGGTGACACAAAAGATCGGGCTGAAGAGTTGGAGAAAATGTTCGATCAGACACGGCTGTTTCGAAAATTCACGTAACGACACGTGGGGGAGGTTCGGAAAATGGTGGTGTCAGACAAATTCTAACCAGCTTCTACAAGGCCAACATGACTGTCCTTAATGCCGCGCAAAGACCACGCCACTCAGCGAGAGCAGCTGTGCGGTTCAGCTTGAAATGGCATCTTTTCGAAAGGCTGCGGTCCTGATTAAAGTGATTGAAAATGGACGCGTGGACGGAGACGAATTTCTGGAAACTTCGCATCCGGCGAAAGCGGTGCATGCCCCTCTCTCGCCTTCGGAAAGGTAGATGGGAATTCTCAGCACGGTTATTCTTCCAACGGCCAGTTTCTAGCCTGACCGCATTCCCGAAAACTTTCATTGCGGCACCATAGGAACGCAATTTGTCGGTCACGATGACTTCCGGTTGTCCATACCGCTTCATCGCTTTCTTCATAAATTTAAAGGCTGCGACCTTATCCCGGCGCTTAGTGACGAAACTTTCTAGCACCTCACCTTCGTGATCAACGGCCCGCCATAGGTAATGCCGTTCGCCGTTAATCTTTACAAAAACCTCATCAAGATGCCATCGCCAGTTCGAGTAACACCGCATCCGGTCGATCCGTTTTCGACGGATTTCAGATGCAAACAACGGACCAAATCTGTTCCACCAAAATCGGATAGTTTCATGGTTCACGTCAATACCGCGTTCATAGCACCAAAACAGCCCGCGCTTGTCGCCAATCCAATGTATCTTTTGACTGTAGTCCCGAAACCTATGATCGAAAATTGGTTTCTCCGAAAACAGCTGGCGAAGGCCATGGCCTGCCAAAGCCCGACCAATGACGCTCTCCCATACATATCCTAGATGGGGAGGGCGTTTGGATGGCGACGACGGACACCAAAAGCTGACTTTAGCTGCGATATAGCAATCTGGAAGTTTGGGCTCAAAGCCGCCTTGCGGCGGCGCGGCAGCATATCTGCAGCAAAATTGCGTGTGGCCTCAGCTGGCCAATGGCCGGTGCCAACCCCGAAGCCGTCATTGATCGAGCGCGCGGCGAATGGCCGGAACGAGCCCATAATGACCGATGCTGCATCTTGCACAAAGAGCAGCGAAGCACCGAATACAGACATTGGTCCCGGAAAAGCCGACCCTAAGCTGCAGCTGACCGATGCTTGATTTCGCCGCGGCGTGGCTTACCAGACCGATTTTGGCTGCGATGCAGAAAGCACTCCGCAACCAGTTCGTCGAGCGACAGGTGCTTATACAATCTCACCCGTGTCCAACCGAGCCAGCCAATCCGTCGCGTCATCAACTATTTTTTTTCGTTGGCCTACGTCGCGCTTGTCCCAACTCCGATAAATAACGGCCATCCTCGGATTGTTTAGAAATCGGTCCCGATGGCGTTCGATGAAGTGCCAGTAGAGAAGATTGAAAGGGCAAGCCCGCGCGCCCGTCTTGGTCCTAACGTCATACTGGCAGCCCGTACAATAGTCGGACATCTTGGAAATGTAGTTGCCCGATGAAACATACGGCTTGGATGCGACCAACCCGTCGTCTGCATACTGGCTCATCCCAATAGTGTTGGGCGCTTCGACCCATTCGAACGCATCGACATATACGGAAAGATACCATTCGTGCACCTCCCCGGGATCAAGGCCGGCAAGCAGGGCAAAATTGCCAATAACCATCAGTCTTTGGATGTGGTGCGCGTAGCCGTGTTCCCGGGTCTGCCCCACAACCTCGTCAACACAGTGCATGTGTGTTTCGCCCCCCCAGAAGAAAGCAGGGAGCGGACGACTGTGGTCGAGCATATTTCGGGACGTGTAGTCCGGGCCTTCGAAAAAGTAGATGCCCCGCACATATTCGCGCCATCCAATTATCTGCCTGATGAATCCTTCGGCCGCATTCAGAGGTGCCTTACCTGCACGCCAGGCCGCCTCGGCCCGCAGGCAAACTTCCATTGGAAGCAAAAGACCAAGGTTGAGATATGGCGAGATGACCGCATGCCAAAGCCACGGGTCGCCCATGACCATGGCGTCCTGATAGTCACCAAATGACGGAAGAGTATGGGATATGAAGTGGTCCAGAACCTCAAGTGCCTGTTCCCGATCCGTCGCGAACTCGAAGGGGTGCAATTGCCCGAAATTCCCTGCGAAACGATCCTTGACGAGGTCAAGCACCTCGGCAACAACAGCATCGGGTGGAAAACCAGGCGGTTTAGGAGGGCGGGCGTCTTCTGGTGCAGGCTTGCGGTTCTGGTTGTCATAGTTCCATTTGCCACCGGCTGGTGCGTTTCCGTCCATCAGCAATCCTGTCTTGCGGCGGACATCCCGATAGAACCACTCCATTCGAAGGTGCTTGCGGCCTTTTGCCCAGTCGGCGAAATCCTTGGGCGAAGTGACAAAGCGGTCATCGGGTAGCTGGCGCATGACGAGTGGCAGATCGTTCAGCGCGGCGATCAGCCGCCATTCTCCGGGCGTCGTGGCGATAACTTCCTCGACAGCAAACTCCGAAGCACGGCGGACAAGCTCTCCGGGAATTGAGCCTGTGTTGGCCTCATCGTCGAGCCTGCTATAGGCGACTGTCCAGCCGTCTTCTCTCAGGGCCATCGCAAATCTGCGCATCGCGGCCAGAACCAGCGCGATTTTCTTGGGATGATGCGGGACGTACGTGGCCTCGGTCATGACTTCGGCCATGATAACCACGTCACGTTCTTTATCAGCCATTCGCAGCGAAGAGATGTCAGTGCTGAGTTGATCACCAAGCACCAGGATGAGACGCGGCTTCACCATGGGACGGGTTTCCCCGCCCAATCGAAAAAGCCACCGTTGTCGGCTGGAGTCAGCTGATCAAGAACCGCAACAAGGTTTGCGGCCGCCTCGTTTGGCGTCACTTTTGCATGCCCAGAGTAAGCCTTGGAGAAGGGCGTCTCTACGGTGCCCGGATGCAAAGACACTACAATGGCCTGTTTGCGCTTTCTCGAGATCTCGATAGCCGCCGTGCGCACGATCTGATTGGCTGCAGCCTTGGACGCGCGGTAGCTGTACCACCCCCCAAGGTGGTTATCACCGATCGACCCGACACGGGCAGTGAGAACTCCCACCACGCATTGTGCGTCTTGCGGCAAAAGCCGAGGCAGGTGTTTCAAAACCAACGCAGGGCCAATGGCATTCACCGCCAAGACGCGCGCTAAGTTTTCTGCCTCAATCTCTGCAAGCGACTTCTCGGGGCGTGCGCCCTCGGGGGCCAGAATTCCGCTGGCAATCAAGACCGTGTCGAAAGGTCCTCGCAACACGCTCATGGCCCTCTCGACGCTGGTGGGATCAGTTAGATCCAATCCGTCGCCTGCGCGCGACAGCCGCGTCACCTCGGAACCATATGTTGCGAGAGCCGCGGAAAGCGCCGTGCCAATCCCACCCGAGGCCCCTATGACAAGTGCGCGGCGCGTCATCCCGACCTCACCTTGCGCGACCTGCGACAGCGCTCAGAACAATACCGTACGTCGCTCCATGATCGAGGCCATTTCCCAATCCACGAAAACGGCCGACAACTCACCGGACAGGTTTTGAATGGCAACTCGCTTTTCCGCACGGACCTATACCCCTTATGGCTGAACCCCGAGTGACTTACGGGTTCGCTTAATTTCAATTGTTACGACCCAAACCCCGATCAAGATCAAAAACAAGCTCGAACAAGAGTGTTTTTGAACCATCTGCGGGCGGCCTTCGTATTTAAAGACAATCAAGAAAGCGCGTAGATATGACCGAACCAAAACCCATCATCATCTGGTTTCGAAAGGACTTCAGGCTTGCCGATCACAAGGCGCTTTGTGAAGCCAGCAGAAGCGGGCGCCCGATCATTCCAGTGGTTGTTCTGGATGAGGTTACAGAAACTTTCGGAGCGGCCCCCAAATGGCGCCTGGCCCAAGCGATTGAGCACTTTAACGATCGGCTAAAGGCGGTTGGATCAAGGCTGATCTTGCGTCGCGGAACCGTCGCAGACGAACTGCTTGCCCTGGCACAGGAAACCGGTGCGGGGGACATCTGGTGGACGCGGGCCTATGATCCTGACGCGATTATGCGTGACACCAAGGTCAAATCAAGCCTGAAAGAAGCGGGGATTGGAGCCGAAAGCTGGCCCGGCCACCTTTTGTTCGAACCCTGGGCCGTGACGACCAAGCAGGGCGGATTCTTCAAGGTCTACAGCCCGATGTGGCGTGCCGTAAAAGACCTGGATGTCGCGCCGCCTGACCCCGCGCCACTACGCCTTATGGCGCCCCAGAAGTGGCCGGACTCTGATCGACTTTCGGGCTGGGCGCTCGACAAGAGTATGGATCGGGGGGCAAAGGTCTTGGCCCGACATGCAAACGTTGGCGAATCCGCAGCCCATGCACGCCTTGCCAACTTCCTGAGCGGGTCAATCGGTGCCTACAAGGAGCGTCGCGACTACCCGGCGCAAAACGCAACCTCCCGCCTGTCTGAAAATTTGGCCTGGGGTGAGATCGGCCCGCGTACGGTCTGGCATGCTGGACTGCGTGCGCATCTGGAAGGTCAAAGAGGGGCAGAGCATTTCCTGAAAGAACTGGTATGGCGCGAATTTGCATATCATCTGGCCTTTCACACCCCCGAGATCACTCACAAGAACTGGAGATCGGAATGGGACGCCTTCCCCTGGTCGGACCATGAGGACGAAAAAGTTCTGCGATGGAAACAGGGGCGGACGGGTGTTCCCCTCGTCGATGCAGCCATGCGGGAGATGTACGTCACCGGCCACATGCACAATCGCGGCCGCATGATTGTTGGATCCTATCTCACCAAACACATGCTCAAGCATTGGCGTATTGGACAGAAGTGGTTCGAAGAATGCCTGATTGACTGGGACCCCGCGGCGAATGCGATGGGATGGCAATGGGTTGCGGGGAGCGGCCCGGATGCCGCGCCCTATTTCCGCATTTTCAACCCGGAAACACAGGCCCAGAAATTCGACGCCGAGCAGACGTACATTCAAAGATTTGTCGCCGAACGCGCGCCGGACCCCGGTCCAGAGGCTTTGGCGTTTTTCGACGCCTGCCCGCGTGCGTGGGGGCTGTCGCCGGATGATCCTCACCCGACCCCGATCGTTGGACTTGCCGAAGGGCGGCAGCGGGCTCTTGCAGCTTATGAAGCCCGTTGATCCTTGCAACAGGCCACGCGTTCAATTCAGTTTCTCGATGATGAAATGAGAGCAAAATGCAGAAAACAAAAGAACACGTCGTTGTGAGGCCTATAACAGCTCAGGGCAGCACGGGAGATGCTGTGCCCAGCATCTACTATGATGGCTCCTGCCCTCTTTGCACCGCCGAGATCAATCACTATGCGTCCAGGATTGGCAGGAGCAAACTGCAACTGGTCGATGTTTCGATGGAAGGTGCCGACCTGAAGTCCGACCTTGGGGTCGAAGACGCCATGAGCCGGTTTCATGTTCGCAAACCGGACGGGGAACTTCTTTCCGGGGCAAAAGCCTTTGTTGAAGTCTGGCGGTTGGCGCCGGGTTGGACATGGGCTGCCCGATTGGCAAGTATCCCAGGTGTGCTGCCCATAATGGAGGTGTCGTATAGGGGTTTTCTTGTGGTCCGCCCGGCAATCTCGGCGCTTGCAACGGTCCTTGGCGTTCAAGCCGCAAAGCGGACCTTGATGACAATTTACTGAACGGCAGCTTGGTCCGCAGTGCGGCCCTCTGGCCAACAAAGATGCTGCACGATGTGTCGAACGGCTGTTTCGGGGAATCTGCAACGCAGCGCTTGGACATCTGACCAACGGCGCCTTTGGGCCGCGAGCCACAATTTTGTTGGTCGCATCTTAATGTATGTCGAGTGAAATCACTTCCAAGTTCGAGGCGACATTTCAAACCACAGAATTCATCTATAATGCTGAAATTTATGATGTATTCCCATTCTTGGAAGATGAAACTGAACTTGGCGTCGCTTTTCCAAGTTAATGGCGTGTATTTGGGATATTCGGCCCGTAAGGATGATCTTTGAAACCTAATTCGCCTTTGTTTTAAAGGGGTTTTTATGGTGGCGCGAAGTTTGCAAATATCTCTATTCCGAAAAACGTCAAATGCAACATAATGACTATTACTCGCCGATTTGCAAAACAGCTAGCGATCCTGTGATCGAGGGAATGGATGTGCTTGAAGTTCCAATTTTATTGGCGGTTTGCTGCACATAACCGACCTTGGTGCGCAAAGAAGCATGTGGGCTGCGGTCTGTAAGGGCTTGAACGGCCGCTTTTACCTGGTTGGCGCGGATTTCTTCGCGGCTGCAGTAAACTTCCGCTTTCCGCCCTAGTTACCAGCTGACCATGTCTGCACTAGGCAGACACCAGTCATTGATCACCTGAGGTCACACGCAATTTCGCTGCAGGTGTGCTGCCGCAAGGTGGCTTTGGGCCCACCTTGACCGATGCTGTGATGCGAGCGAACGGCGGTTTTCGATCATTGGATAAGATCGTGGCGAATTCTGGCTAGGGCTGTGACACTTCACTTCAGAAAACGAGTCAATCTCTAGGCTAGGATAACCTCGAAAACAGGTCTCTGCGTCGTACGCTAGTTTTTTTGCAGTGACGCAATCTCTAGTCGTCTCCGGTCAACAACGTCTATCCGATTGTACCGGGTCAATATTGCTCCAGAGTCTACCAAAGACGTCAGTGCTCTTCTCACACTGGACTTTGATATCCCTAAGGTGGCGGTTAGATCGTTTTGACGCACCTCGATAGCTGTGCCAATACTGGACAGTCTCAACAATTGGCGGGCCAAACGCGCTTCGGGTGGAAGCGACTGGAGCTCTCCGACAAACGTCATTAATGCTAGGATTTGTTGAATTGTAAGAGAGTAGAACTCCGGCCAAAACTCTGGGTTCTCCTTGACAAATCTTCGCAAGGCCTTGGACGGGACATAGTAGATTTCACTGTCCACAGCGGCCACCAGATTGAACGGGCGCGGCATGTCCGGCAACAACGATCCATGTCCTAACCATCCGCCCGGTGGCATGCGGAACGTCACCAGGCTCTCCATACCTTCCGGTGCAAATTCGAGGTCCACTGCTCCGACACCGATGCCGTACATGCCATCTGTGTCATCACCGTCATGAAACAACGATGCACCGGCAGGAACTTCCAGCCAACGCCCGTTATCGACGAACCAGGCCCGAAGAGCCCCCGAACATTGTGACAACCACCCGATACGATCGAGAGGGTCTGCTTCATGGTCAAGGGTCTTCTTTGATTTTGTCATCTGTACCAAGATCACTCGCTATTTCGATCGGATCTATCCTTGTTAGGTCTTAACTACTCCAAAAGGACATACGCTTCCAGATTTCTCAAATCGGTACACTCAGCTTTCCCTCGACTATGGCCGGACGGCGAAGAAAAGATGAGTTCGGCTAATTCTAACAATAGTTTCATTTGGACACTTCTCATGCGTCGACAACTCTATAATGGCCCTCAAATCGCGAGGATCATTCCCGACTCTCGCATGGCACACGTTGGCGTTGTTAATTTTACTGGAGCAGATAAATGATTGCTAGATTGCTGGTGGCGGGGCTGACCTCCGCGATAATGTGCGGAATGGTAAGTGCGCAGGGCGTTAACCCTCCCATGGACGGTTCCGTATTGCCGATTCCGCAGGCTCCATTTGAAGGCGTTATTGAACGCACGTTCGAAGGTTCACAACAGGATTATCCGCAACCATTATCTGCTCCTGAAACCGCGCCAAACATCGTCTTGATCTTGATTGACGATCTCGGTTTTGGCCAGCCAGGCACTTTCGGAGGGCCGGTCCCGACGCCCGCGTTGGATGCGTTGGCAGACGTCGGCCTGCGCTTTACTCGGATGCACACCACGGCAGTGTGCTCTCCGACGCGCGCGGCCTTGCTGACCGGTCGCAACCACCATCAGACGGGCTTTGGTTCGATCACTGAACTTGCCTCCGGGTATCCTGGGTACAACAGCATCTGGCCACGAGAAACAGCAAGTATCGCCGAAATCCTCAAAGGAAATGGTTACTCCACCTCGGCCTTCGGAAAGTGGCACAATACGCCCGCCTGGGAAACGACACCGATTGGTCCGTTTGAGCGTTGGCCAAACGGTCTCGGTTTCGAATATTGGTACGGCTTTCATGGCGGCGAGACCAGCCAATGGGAACCGCGGCTGTTCCGTAACACAGTGCCGGTGGAACCTTCAAAACGACCGGACGAAGGATACCACCTGACCGTCGACCTCGTTGATGAAGCCATCGGCTGGGTAAACCAGCAGCAATCCATCGCACCAGATAGACCGTACTTTATGTATTTTGCACCGGGGGCTGTGCATGCACCGTTGCATGTCGGACCAGAGTGGGCCGATAAATTCGCAGGTCAATTTGATCAGGGGTGGGACAAAGTTCGCGAAGAAACATTGGCGCGACAGAAATCCTTGGGCGTCATTCCCGCGAATACAGACCTGACACTCAGACCTTCTGAAATCGAAGCGTGGGATGGCCTCGATGCCAATGCTCAGAAGGTGTATTCTCGGCATCAGGAAGTGTTCGCGGGTTTCGTGGCACAAACCGACCACGAGATTGGTCGATTGCTGAACGCCATCAAGGCAATGCCAGATGCGGACAATACGCTGATTATCCTGATCGCGGGTGACAATGGTCCCAGTGCCGAAGGAACCATCACCGGAACGATGAACAATACAATGACACTGAACGGATTGCCCGACTCTGTTGAAAATCAGCTACCGCTGATAGATAAGATCGGTCAACCGGGCTATGATAATCACTATCCTGTTGGCTGGGCTTGGGCAGGTGCTGCGCCCTTTCAGTGGATGAAACGCGTGCCATCGCATTTTGGCGGTACTCGCAATGGAGCGGTCATCTCTTGGCCTGCAGGGATTGCGGCAAAAGGCGAAATCCGGGATCAGTTTCATCATGTCATAGATGTCGCCCCGACAATTTTGGAGGCTGCCGGGATCAAGGAACCGGAAGAGGTCAACGGCACAACTCAGGTTCCAATGGCAGGGGCAAGCATGGCATACAGCTTTGATGATGCCGAAGCGCCCGGGACCCGTACAACGCAGTATTTTGAAACCGGAGGACACCGCGCCATCTACCATGATGGCTGGGTTGCTTCGTCATTTCATGGCGCACCATGGATTCTGACCGGTTCAATCGGTTTTGATGATAAAGACTGGACACTTTACAATATCGAAAAGGACTTCAGCCAAGCCAACGACATTTCGGATGAAAATCCCGAAAAGCTGGCCGAACTTCAGGCTCTTTTTGAAGAAGAGGCCGCAAAGTACAGTGTTTTCCCGCTTGATGATCGATTTATTGAACGCGCCAACGACCCCGAGCAGCCGTCCTTGGCAAAGGGCCAGACCCGCTTTGAATACAAATCGGGAACCAGCCGTATACCTGAAGGCGCATCCCCGCCGGTATATTTGCGCTCGCACCAGATCACTGCTGAGATCACTGTGCCAGTAGGCGGCGCGACGAGTGTGATTATCGCGAGTGGGGGGAGTTCCGCTGGCTACACATTGTATCTGGACGATGGCCTGCCGGTCTATGAGTACAACTTCTTTGGCTTGAAACGCTATCGCTTGGCAGGCACCGAGCGCTTGCCCGAAGGCACTCATACAATCGTTTTTGAGTATCAGCAGCAGCCACTTAAGGACAAGCGGATTGTCGGAGGCGCTGCAACACTCAGCGTGAACGGTGTGGACGTCGCAAGGGGTGACATTGACAAGGTGGTTCCGGGTGCCTTCTCAACGACTGAAACGATGGACATTGGTTCTGATCTTGGTGCCACGGTATCGCTGGCATACGAAGAGTCCGCGCCGTTTGCATCTACCGGATCAATCGAAAGCGTAGTTGTAACCGTTGAATAGGTTTCTTGTGCAATGCCAAGGCCGTGACGCAAGGGTCGAAAATCAACCAAACCCGCCTTTACCCACAAGAGTGGTCTCAATTCGGCACAGGGAGTTCGACGAATACATGAGAAAGATTCAATCTGATAAAAGCCTCTCACTCACGCTGGTGAGTCAGCTGTTCCTTAGCCTGACTTTTTCGTTTGATGCGTTCGCGCAGCGAGATGGTCCACGTGCTTAACAACTCGTTCCCGAAGGCTCGCAATCTGTTTCACAGTTTGTGTTTGCAATGCGCGGCAACAACACGCCTAGTGACGGATTTGTTGTTTAAGGTGCTGAAATCGAGACCAACCTTGCGATGACGCAATACTCGCGAGTCTTCGACATCAACGGGCATCAGGCAGGCGTGCTTCCGATCCTGGGTTACGGAAATGTGTCGGGATATGTTCAACCGACCTGGGGGCGCTGACCAGCGATGATTCCGGGCTTGGTGATGTCATGCTTGGGTTTGTATTTGGCCTTTGCTGTGCTCCCGACCTCAGCCCGCAACAATATGTGAAATACGACCCCGGCTTAGCGGTGGCCTTGTTGGCGAAAGCGACGTTGCCTACTGGTAGTTATGACAGCAACAGGACCCTGAATATGGGGGAAATCGCTGGGCACTCGAACTTGGAACTCCGACTATGTATTGTGTCGGTTCATCTTATCTCGCTCCGGCGCTGATCTCCTTTGAAATTATGCCAAAAATGACCCTTTTTCGGATAATACTGATGCTCCTAGCGCAACAACAAATTTGGAACAGAATCCGTTGTTTTCCATTGCAGGCCATATAACCCGCAACTTTGAGCAGGTCTTCCGGGGATCACGTGATGCTCTCTACGAATACGGAGGCGAAACCACTGGACCTGTCGCGGTTTGATGCCGCTCCTTTGATTGCACTTATTGCAACCAAGGAGATGAACTATGGGACTGAAACGGAGGGATGAATTTCGAGCTGATGCGGTGCGGATCGCACTGACCAGCGAGCTTACGCGTAAACAGGTGGCTGACGATCTGGGCGTCGGAATGTCGACGCTGAACAAATGGATCACGGCGCATGACTGAAGAGTTGAGGGAGATCGGTCTAAAAGTTGGGCATCGCCGTGTTGGACGTTTGATGCGCCAGAACGGCATATCTGTGATCAGAACGCGCAAACACAAGGTCACCACAGAGAGCGATCATAAATTCAACATCGCTTCAAACCTGCTGGATCGCAACTTTACGGCCGCTGCGCCCAACCAGAAATGGGCAGGCGACGTCAGCCATGTCCGGACGCGAGAAGGCTGGTTTTACTTGGCTATCATCCTTGATCTGCAGTCTCGGCGCGTCATTGGTTGAGCCATGAGCAACCGAATAACGCGACTTGGCGAGACCCGGTGCTGAACATGGCCACAGCCCTCCGGACGCCGCCCAAAGGCTGCATCCACCATTCGGATCGCGGGTCGCCATTCAGCACCGGGGCGGAAAAGTCTGGCCGCTTTCTAACGAAAATTGGCCTAAACGAGCACTTGGGGCGGCATTAAAGCGGGACAGGTCCAGCTCTTGTTGTCGCGGTTGCGTGTGGCACCAATTTGTTTTTCAGGCGGGACGCTCGGAATTTCGCACGAGGCTTAAGCAAGCCAACTTACATCAGGGCAGATTTTTTGTTTTTCAGATGACGCGATATAAGTCGCTTTTGACGGTGCCTGTCTGGAATGTAGCGTGCGGTTCTCTTGTAAGAGGTCTGTAATCTAAGCTCTGGAAAAAGTGTGGTGACTTCTTTGAAGGCGTCAGGGGTGAGGGCCTTTGCGGCCTCGCAGCCAAGATACAGGCTCTCGGTTTTTGCCCCTTCGGCATAGAGAAGCTCATGCTCGTCGAACAGAAGATGGATGTACTCGACCTCTTGCGCTTGGGTGTCGATGAAAATCCCGGGAAGCGCGGTCAACCGGATGGCCGCAATCAGGACTTCGTTTGCGCCAAACATGCGTTCGGCAACTTTGGAGGTCACAAACATTCTGTGTTGTCGGGATACGACAAGATCCCGCGTGGGCAATTGATGTCCCAAAGATTGGGCGACAATGCGAATGGGTAACAGATTTGGCTCTTGCTCTAGGTCTTGCTTGTTCAAACGACGGCGGCCGATCCAGCGAATTTCCTGCGGTCCATTGTCAACTGTTTGCACCAGATCTCCAACCTTCAGGTGCTCTACACAGATTGGCCCGTTGGGTGTTGAAATTTCTGTTCCCGCCGTGAAGCAGGGGATAAGGCCATCCTCGAACGCGACAATCCCGACGTCCTCGTTGACGTGCCCCATCTCGGTATTGGCAGATTGCTCTTCTTCGACAAACACGCCAACATTGCTGTTGGATTGGCTGTTGATGACAACGGTTGCGGTGTCACCCCCATTGATTGTCTGGGTCTCGGCTAACACAACGCTGTTGGTGAACGTATCGCCAAGCCCAAGCACATCGACGTTTTCATCAACGCCGCCAACGGATTGTGCTGTGCCAGAGGTGCTGTCGCCACCGGCCTGAATGGCAATCCAGCCGATTGTTTCGGCAGAGTGAACGCCGTCTTGGGCCTCTTCTTCTTGTAGGGTGAGGTCAAAACCGGATGATGTGATGTTGCTTGGGTCACTGTCGACGGCGGTTGTGTCATTTTCCGACATCACCGAGGTCAACACGACGGGGGGATCGGTAAAACCGCCGTTAAACGTTGCGCTGCCACCTGTATTTTGGCCGCTGCTGGAAACCGAACTGGTTCCTGCCTCAATGATGCGTCCATCGGGAAGTGTGTGCACACCTTCTTCGACAGCGAGCCAGTTGATGGTCTCGGTCGCTGGATGCGCGCCGTCGTGATATTCCCATTCTTCGATAATAAAGGTGAAAGAGGTCGTGTCGCCATTGCCGTCCAACGTTTCATCAATGATGCGCAACACAAATTGGTTGCCACCGTTGTTTGTCGCGCTCAATGCAAAAACGGGATTGGTCAATGCTTCGGCCAAGTTGACCGTGATCGGAGCATTCTCCGTCGGAGAATTGGTCGTGATGCTGCCTGCTTCGCCAACAGCCATAGTTAAACCCGCAAGAGATGTCTCTTGCTTGCCTCTTTAATTGATACGGGCGACTGATTTACTGCTCACCCTGCCTCTGATGTTCGCACTTTAGTGCGTTGTTTTGCCGAAAGCGTATCACGAGAGATCACAAAAATAAATGCGTAAGCTGTGTTCGAGAGTCAGAGAAACAGGGCGTCCAGAAAAATGTCATGCCAGAGGTATATCACAGCAAAGCCTAAGCCTATCTAAACTACGCCTGGATGTTATCCGGGACAGCAGTGATTTGGTGTTCGTATTCAGGGCTGTTCTTGAGGCGGGTTTTCCTTTTGGGGTATGGTTTCCACAGAGCCCCAGTCGTGATTGGGTCTGGAAACAAGCATTGTGTCACCAATGCAACAAACGTGTTGCGGCAGTCGGGTTTGCCCATATCTGCTGATGCCCCATGGGCAATATGCAACACTGCGCGGTAAAAATGGGATTTGTATGAAAAGCCCCGGCCTAAATTGATTGCGCTCAAGGCTGAGAAGCTCATACCGACGCAAAATGGCCCCAACTTGTTGCCATTCCATTTTGAACACACGGATATCGATATGAACATCACGCGTATTGTGACAGCCTCGTTTCTTGCAACGGCTCTCGTGGGGCCGGCGACACTGGTTTCAGCAGAAACAAAGTCATGGGTCTATGGGCACATCAATCTTGGTGTCGCAAGCGTCAATGACGGCGTTGGTACAAACGCCGAACTGGTGGATAACGGGCACTCGCCAAGCCGCATCGGGTATTGGGTGGAGTCACGTCAAAAACAGTCGACTTTGCGCTTTAACTTCGAAACAGCGCTGGGGCTGCGGTCTTCGACCAAAGTGAGCCAAACCAATACGCCTGATGCGTGGGATTGGAAGCGCACCGACATTCGTAAAATCGACCTAAGCTGGGAGATGGATCAATGGGGTACGATTTCGGTAGGGCAGGGCAGTACAGCCGTTGATGGCGTGGTACAGGCTGATTTGTCGGGCACCTCGTTGGTGACCTATGAATCCGTTGGTGATGCCGCTGCAGGGTATCAGTTCCGCACCTCGGCTGGCGCCCTGTCAGGTATTACGGTGGGAAGCGCGTCACGATCGTTTGACGGCGCGCGCAAGGGGCGTATTCGGTATGATACACCCGTATTTGGTGGCGGCTTTCAAGTATCAGGATCGTTTGGACGTGAAATCCTTAAGGCGGGCGTTGATGATGATTATTACGATCTTGCGCTGACCTATAAGCGCACCCTAGGTGATTTCAAAGTTGACGGGCGCGTCGGATATGGTGTCGTGGATCAAAACGGATCTGACGTGAATCTACGTGCTGGGTCCTTTAGTATGTTGCACCAACCTAGTGGGATGAACCTGACTCTTGCGACGGGCTCAGAAAACGGTGATCGTAATAATTATTACGCCAAAGTTGGGATTATCCGAAACTGGTTTGCGCCGGGCACCACAGCAATGTCGCTGGATATTTTTGAAGCCGAAGAAAAAGTTTCGGTTGGGGATCGCTCGACAACGGTTGGGTTCGGTGTTGTGCAAAAGTTTGATGCGCAAAAGGTCGAAGCCTATTTCGGGATGCGCAAATATGATTATGGCGACACCAGCGCGACAGATTATCAGGATGTCTATTCGTATATGATTGGTGCGCGCTGGAAATTTTAAGACGCGGAACCGATAGTAAGAATGCAGAATTGGTTCTGACAACCGGACTCGATCACACCCAAAAACTGTTGCCAGATGCGCGGCACTTCGGGCATCGTTGAGACACGATGGGCGTGCAGTAGGATAGAGGCGATCACATGCTGGCAAACAAGATCAAACACGGTGCCGCAATAGCGTGTGCCAGTTTGGTGCTTGGGTCGCCAGCGTGGGCGCAAGATCAGTCAAAACCACATAGCTTCCGGTTTTACGGGCATATCAACCCAACGATTCTGTCTGTCGATGATGGGCAGGTCACCACGACCGAAATCGTCGATAACGCCAACTCCGGTGGGCGGCTCGGGTTTTGGTATGAACATTCGGTGAATGCCAATACGTTTCGGATCAATGGCGAGATTTCGTTGGGTATTCGAACCTCCGCCGGGGTCAGCCAACTCTACACGCCACAGTTTATTGAATGGAAAGGTCAGTCCGTACGCAAGTTCGAAGCGATCTGGGATACCGAAAAATTCGGGAGCATTTCGCTGGGGCAGGGGAGCATGGGCTCTGACGGGGTGACCGAGTCCGATCTCTCCGGGACGACCTTGGCCAGTTCGGTGGGCATTTCGGATGTGGCGGGCGGATTTTTCTTTCGCAACCAAGCAGGAAGCTTGTCTTCGGTTCGGATCAAAGATGCGTATCCGACCTTTGATGGCGGGCGATCTCAGCGTTTGCGGTATGACAGCCCTGAAATCAACTTTTCGCGGATCGGCAAACTAAAGTTCGCGGCGTCGGTTGGTACTGAATCGATTGACCGCAATGTCACGCTGAATGATGCGCTGTCGGATGCAGGAATGTTTTATCGCAATCAGCTTGGCAATTTCGTACTTGCCGGCAGTGCTGGTGTGTCGATTGCAGATGTGCCCACCGGAACCGCGCCGCAGATTGCGGGCTCGTTTAGTGTGCTGCATGCGCCAACCGGGGCCAATATCACCTTTGCCTCGGGCAGTCGCGATGGCGGGGGATCTTATGTATTCTCTAAAGTCGGATTTCGCGGAAACTGGTTCAACAGCGGCGATACTGCGATCTCGTTTGATGTGTATGACTCTCATGACACCGTTGTGTCGGGGTCGCATGCGCGGTCTTATGGGATCGGGGTGCTTCAGCATTTGTCACGCCATAACGTGGACATGTTCATCGGCCTTCGGAAATACGAATATGATGGTGGTGGCGCGATCCAGTATCAGGACATGTATTCTGCTATGATCGGTGTCCGTTGGGTCTTTCGTCGGCTGCAAAACCGGACAATCTTTGAAGGTCTCTGGCAAGAATGATCGAAAGACTTGGCTGCATGTTGAAAACCCGCGCAAAGCCCCTTGCACAGTCGGGCCGGGACCAATAGAAGGTCTCAAATTTTGCCCGCGCGCGCATTCCGCGCGCCGTAACCTATGGGGAACCGAGATGCAGGTCACCGAGACACTGAACGAAGGTCTGAAACGCGGCTATTCGATCACCGTAACAGCCGCAGAGCTGGACGCGAAAGTGAACGATAAACTGGTTGAAGCTCAGCCAGAAGTCGAAATGAAAGGCTTCCGCAAAGGCAAAGTGCCTATGGCGTTGCTGAAAAAGCAATTTGGCCAGCGTTTGCTTGGTGAATCGATGCAAGAAGTCATCGATGGTGCCATGAACAAGCATTTTGAAGACAGCGGCGACAAGCCTGCGATGCAGCCAAAAGTCGAAATGCAAAACGGCGAAGAGTGGAAAGAAGGCGACGATGTGAACGTCGAGATTTCTTACGAAGCTCTGCCCGTGATTCCCGAAGTTGATCTGAAATCAATCAGCCTTGAGAAATTGGTTGTCAAAGCTGACGACGCCGAAGTCGAAGAAGCTTTGGGTAATCTTGCTGAAACAGCACAAGACTTCAAAGCACGTCGCAAAGGGTCCAAAGCGAAAGACGGCGATCAAGTCGTTATGGATTTTGTCGGTGTTGTGGATGGCGAAGCGTTTGAAGGCGGCTCTGCCGAGGACTTCCCTCTGGTGCTGGGCTCAAACCAATTCATTCCCGGTTTCGAAGAGCAGCTGGTTGGCGTGAAGGTCGAAGAAGTCAAAGACTGTACCGTCACATTCCCAGAAGAGTACCAAGCTGAGCATCTGGCAGGCAAAGAAGCCGTGTTCACCTGCACAATCAAAGAAGTCAAAGAGCCTGTTGCGGCCGAGATCAATGACGAACTGGCGACCAAATTTGGCGCCGAAGATCTTGATGGTCTCAAAGGTCAAATCTCTGAGCGTCTGGAAGCCGAATACGGTGGGGCAGCCCGCGCTGTTATGAAACGCGCATTGCTTGATCAATTGGACAAGCTGGTCTCGTTTGATCTTCCTCCTTCGTTGGTCGAAGCAGAAGCAGGTCAAATCGCGCACCAACTGTGGCACGATGAAAACCCTGATGTGCAAGATCATAACCACGACACAATCGAGCCAACCGAAGAGCACACCTCTTTGGCAGAGCGCCGCGTGCGTCTTGGGTTGTTGCTGGCTGAGCTAGGTCAAAAAGCCGAGGTCGAAGTGACCGATGCGGAAATGTCCCAAGCAATTATGAACCAAGCACGCCAGTACCCTGGCCAAGAACGTCAGTTCTTTGAGTTCGTTCAGCAAAATGCACAGATGCAGCAGCAAATGCGTGCGCCGATTTTTGAAGACAAAGTTGTCGACTATGTCTTTGAACTGGCGACAGTTGCGGACAAAGAAGTCAGCAAAGACGATCTGGAAAAAGCCATCGAGGCACTTGACGAAGAATAATTCCACCCGGAATATTCAGAGTTTTCTGACCCGAAGCCAGAGATGGCTTCGGGTTTTTTGTATTTAGGAGTTCCGGATTGACGCCAATGTCGCGTCTAGGATCGTCTTAGGGAATAGAGCGCAGATGCGCAGCGATCTGACCTTTTCCCCGTGAATTTCAAATCTATCTCTGAAACCTTAGCGACAGAGCGCCAATACTGGTATGTGTTGAGTGCGAAGTTCATGGGAGCGAACAGATGAAGAATAAACTAATGGCCGAATTTTTCGGCACCTTCTGGCTGGTCTTTGGCGGCTGCGGCAGCGCTGTTTTGGCAGCAGGAGTTGCTGATGTCGGAATCGGATGGTTGGGTGTGAGCCTTGCATTTGGCCTGACGGTCCTGACGATGGCCTATGCCGTGGGGCATATTTCAGGCGGGCATTTTAATCCTGCGGTGTCGTTGGGGTTGATGGTAGCGGGGAAGTTTGAAACCAAAAACCTCTTGCCGTATTGGGTTGCACAGGTGTCTGGGGCGATTATAGCCGCATTGGTGTTGTATGTGATTGTGTCGGGACAGTCCGGTTTTGAAGGCGTCGGAGGCTTTGCCACCAATGGATACGGGGCCGCGTCGCCCGAAGGGTATTCGATGATGTCGGCACTGGTGATCGAAGTCGTTCTCACCGCGTTCTTCTTGATAATTATCTTGGGCGCGACTTCTTCTGGTGCACCCGCAGGATTTGGCCCCATTGCCATCGGCTTGGGTCTTACGTTGATCCACTTGATCTCGATTCCGGTCACCAATACGTCGGTCAATCCGGCGCGCTCCACGGGCGTGGCGTTGTTCGCCGATGGTCCCGCCCTATCTCAGCTTTGGCTGTTCTGGGTGGCCCCGCTTGTTGGCGCGGCCCTTGGTGGGATTATTTGGAAAATGATGAGCTCAGAAGACTAGCGCGTCTTGCGCAAAGAAAAGGGGCCGCAGATGTAGATCTGCGGCCCCTTTTTTGTTGGGGATTTTGACACCTAGTGGCCTGTTAGAACCAAGGTTTGAATAGGCAGCAATAGCGACTGAATGCGCAGGATCATGGCATGCGCGAGCCCTACGGTATCGATCGTATGCAGTGCGATGCGGCTGCCAAACCCAAGCTCTGGATCGGCAAGCTTTTCATGGTTGTTGGTATACGCATTGGCGATGCAATTGCTGCCGGGGGGCAGGTGGCTTGTTTGCCCTGCATAGAGCGGTTCCATAAAGACCGTCAGCGTACCGGGAGGGCCGCTGTTTTGGAAATCTATCAGCCGATCAGATGGCCGCATTTGCCCTGCCGCGATCACATCCTGAATTTCTGTGATGACCATAGGAATGATTGTCATCGGTGCAGACATACAGGTCATCTCTGCCAACATCCCCGGGTGCAAGACTTGCGAGGAGATTTGACCAAAGCCAGCTTGGAACCGGTTACGCCCGGCGTCAGAGGGTACGAGGATACCTGCTGGACGTAGGATGGGATTGACATAGTCACCGACGCGCAGGGTGAATTGTTCGATCGTGCCATCGACACCCGCATAGACTGTCATTTTTGCCAGCTCGGTTTCTGCCTGATCCAGCGCGGCCTCGGCACTGTCTTTCTGCGCCGGGAGCAAGACCTCGATGCGGTTTTGAACCGCTTCTTTATTTGCGACCGCGGCTTCAATGTCGGCTTCGCGCTCGGCCAGTCTGTTTTGCAATGTCTCTACGTCCCGCGCAGAGACGGCAGAGGAATTTCGGTCGAACAGAGTTTGTTTACGCTCGAGCTCGTCCTGTGTTTGGGCAAAGGCGGCCTCTGCGTGGCGCACATTGGCTTCTGCGGCTTCGAGGTCAGCACCAGCGACCAGCGCCGCAGCGTCGACCTCGACGATCCGGGTCCGTGCGGTGACGGCCGCAGCCTTTTGGCTGGCGCCATCTAGACGAAACAGTGGAACGCCAGAGTTAACGTGTTGGCCGTTCTCCACGAAAATCTCTTCGACACGCCCGCCGCCCTCGGACAAGATCGTCACCGTGCGAAAGTTCGACGCCACATGTGTGGTCGACGGGTGATAATAAAAGATCACCGTGATCAGGCTGACGGTTAGCATGAAGCAAGATGTAATGCCCCAGCGCAGTTCAAACCACATAGTGAACAGCGTCAGCTCGCGGCCCCAGCGTTTACCTTGTTTAAAGTGACGATACAGATAATCCGGCAGGATGGTGACCATGGAACAGAAAAGAAACTCAAACATCTGCGCCATCCTCTTTTGGGGTGTCGCCAGTGTTCTCAGCGGCTGATTTTTTCAGCGAGTTGGCGATGCTTTCGAGCGGAGTCAGATAGTCGGGCAATTTCACCGCTGCCAAGAGCAAAGCCAAAACCCAGAAGATGTTGTTGTGTGTAAACAAAGCAATCAAGGCAAGAATTGAAACCAGTTGAAGTTGGGTGCCACTGACGCCATGCGCCATCTGTTCAGGCAGAGAATGCAGCCGGAAGTACAGCGTGCCCAGCCCCAAGATTGCCACCACCATGAACATCCCCATCCAGAATGTCATAGGATCATGCCCGGCGGCATCCGGCATAAAGCTTGGGATGTGATGCGGAGCCATCGGGTGAAGGGTGTTTGGTGGGATGTCGGACATAAACGAGCCTAATACAGGGTGGGCGCCAAAATCGGGGCCAAGTGAGTGCGAAATTTCTCGGCCAACATATCGGCATGACAGACAAAAGAAAACCGGCACTCTATTGAGTGCCGGTTTCCAATTTCGTAAAAAGTGCTCAGCAAGCTTAGGCTTGAGGCTCTTCCTCTGCAGGGGCTTCTTCGGCCGCTGGTGCGAGTTCGTCGTCATCAGATGCCGCAGCACCGATGTCTTCAAACAACTCAGCGATTTCGAATTCTGCTTCTGCTTCTGCTTCTGCAGCCAGCTCCTGGATGGATTTACCAGATGCTTGAAGCTCTGCTTCTTCCTCGGAACGTGCAACGTTCATAAGGATTTCAACAGAAACCTCTGGGTGCAGTTTGACGGCAACGGCGTGCAGACCCAAGTCTTTGATCGGAGCGATCAAAGAAACTTGTTTCTTGTCTACCGAGAAACCTTCTGCGGTTGCGACATCAGCCGCATCGCGAGGTGTCACAGACCCGTAAAGCGAACCCGCATCAGATGCGGAACGAATCACGATGAACTGTTGGCCATCCAGCTTTTCAGCCAGTGCTTCAGCTTCTGCTTTGGTTTCGAGGTTGCGTGCTTCGAGCTGTGCTTTTTGCGCTTCGAACGATGCCACGTTGGCAGCCGATGCGGTCAGAGCTTTGCCTTGCGGCAGCAGGAAGTTACGAGCGTAGCCGGCTTTGACGTCGACAACATCGCCCATTTGACCAAGCTTGGCCACACGTTCAAGAAGGATAACTTGCATATCAGGATCTCCTTACTTCACAGCGTATGGAAGCAGAGCGAGGAAACGAGCGCGTTTGATGGCGCGCGACAATTCGCGTTGCTTCTTGGCCGAAACGGCAGTGATACGCGAAGGTACAATTTTGCCACGCTCAGAGATGTAGCGTTGCAGCAACTTCGTGTCTTTATAGTCAATCGCAGGTGCGTTGTCGCCCGAGAAGGGGCAGACTTTACGACGGCGGAAAAATGGTTTTGCAGCCATGACTTAGTGTCCTTTCTTCAAGCAGAGATCAGCGGCGCTCGCGGCGGTCGCCACGGTCGTCACGTTTTTGCATTTGGACCGAAGGGCCTTCTTTGTGCTCGTCGACCTTGATGGTCAGAACGCGCATCACGTCATCATGCAAACGCATCAGGCGCTCCATTTCCTGTACGGCTGGTGCAGGTGCATCAGTCTTCAGGAAGGCATAGTGGCCCTTGCGGTTTTTGTTGATCTTATAGGCCATCGTTTTGACGCCCCAGTATTCGCTTTCTACGACGTTACCGCCATTGTCCGCGAGGACTGTGCCAAAATGTTCGATGAGGCCTTCGGCTTGCGTGTTGGACAAGTCCTGGCGCGAGATGAAAACATGCTCGTATAGGGGCATGTGCACTCCATTCAATTACAGGCGCATTTCAAAGAGCAGGGCGATGATCCTTTCGCGCCCCACCCACGAGAGACTGCGCGGTTCAAGTCTTTGCGAAAGGAAGGCGCTGTATAGCGGAAATGCCCCGTCTTGCAAGGTCTGATTTACAGGCGCTCGGGTCAATTGAAAATCATGGTGTCAGCAATTTTTCCCAACTGTTGCCCCATTCTCGACAGATTCTAGGTCAAAGGTGGGAACATGGTTAAAAGACTTGGGAGACGAAGGTCATGACGGTCGCAGCGCATACAATGGCAGTTACTTCAAACCGTCATGCACATGGTTTGCCAAAAGGGCACTCTATGCCAATCCGTGCCGCGTCGGTTTTGTTCGGCTTTGCGTTTATCTGGGCTGGGGCCGGGCTTTGGCTTGTTCCGGGTCTTGAGCTTGCGCCATCCGTGTTGCTCACCAAAATGTTTCTATCCATCATGATGGTGACGGCAGGGGTCGGCATGACCCAGATTGCCACTGAGAAACCCCAGTGCGAGTTGCACTTTGATGCGCGTCACCGTCAGGTGCATGTTGTTGAAATCAAATCGCGGGGCAATCGCCACGTTGTACAAACCATCAATTACGAGAACATTGCGCGTGTGGATGTGAGTGATACCGAATTGGTGATGCTCAACGAAGCTGGTAAAATTGTTGTCGAATTGCCCTTGGATGGTCCGCATTCACGTTTGGATGCCATCGCCCATTTGCGCAGCCAATCGCTTTTCCCTGCTTAATGGTGCGTACATTCACAAGAGTTGTTGAATACTTGTGAGTTGAATTCGCCGCCAAAACCCTCACATTTGCGATATGATAAACGTATCGCGAATGGAGATATCCCCGATGAAGACTTCTTTGATTGCCGCAAGCCTTATTGCCGCAGCGTCCATGGCTGCAGCAGATGCAGAAAAATATGTCTTGGACCCAAGCCATAGCCAAGTCGTATTTTCTTACGAGCACCTTGGATATTCTACCACCTACGGCATGTTCTCTGGATTTGACGGAGAGATCATGTTTGATCAAGAAAATCCCGCAAAGTCTTCTGTAAGTGTCTCGATGCCAGTCATGTCGATGATTACGGGTTGGGAAGAGCGCTTTGGGCACTTTATGTCCCCAGACTTTTTTGGCGCAACTGATGCAGACATGGTGACATTCACGTCCACCAGCATCGAAGTCACCGGCGAGACTACCGCGAAAATTACGGGTGATCTGTCGTTGAACGGAATGACCAAGTCTGTGGTCTTGGATGCGGTGATGAACCAAACAGGGACACATCCGATGGCGGGCAAAGAATGGGCTGGCTTTAGTGCCACAACCACACTGATGCGCAGTGATTATGGCGTTGAAAAATTCGCGCCCTATGTAAGTGATGAAGTTCAGGTGATGTTGTCGATCGAAGCTATGAAAGCTGAGTAAGACCACAGCCTTATTGATGTTATAGGGACCGTCGGCGCAAACCGGCGGTCCCTATTTTTATACGAGTTCTGGGTTTAGTCTTGGGCTGCGGCGCGCGTGGCAACCAATGTGACTGCCACCTGCACGCTGTACCCAAGAGATTTTTCGTCGGCCACAGTGTCACCAACAGAAAATGCGCGCCGGTCCAGAGTGGTTTGCCCCTGCATTGTGGCGCTATTGCCTTCCACGCTTAGGTCAAACGGCATCTTGACGGGCACTGAAACGCCGCGAACGGTAAGGGTGCCGTCGGCGATATATCCGGTGTCTGCGGCAGAAATATCAGCAGAGAAATTTGCGGTCGGATATTCGGAAGCGCGCAAGAAATCTGCGCCCAGTGCTTGGTCGGTGACCGACCCCAACGTCAAAGATGGAATCGAAATTGTCACGTCTGTGTGGCCATATATTGGTCCGGTGGCCGTTTCATCAAATATGATGGCGGCTGTCCAATCTTGAAACGTGCCAACGACGTCCGAGCCAAACTGGTTCACTGAAATTTCAAGCGATCCTGTGTCGACGACCCAGTCGGTAGGGGCTTGGGTGAGAACCGGCGCGGGCTCGGCGTCATGGCTATGTTTGGGGGTAAATACGCCGGTGAATGTACCAGCCACGAGCGTGGCGGCCCAAATCACCAGTGCCAGAGCCAGTGGCGCGCGGGATGGTGTGTCGGGGTGTGCACGCGGCGCAGAGTTTCGTCCGGGCATCATGCGTTGAAGGGTTTGGTCACGATCAATGACGAAATGCTTTAGTGCTCCGGCGACATGCGCCAAAATGGATCCTGCTAGCACCAGCATAAAGAGAAAGTGGAGCGATCCCGTCAAATCAGCCAAATGTTCGTTCTTTGGCACAAACGGCAATGTCTGGCCAAAAGGCCATAATATTGGCGCAAATCCTGTGGTCGCGGCGTGATGGACCCAACCCGTCAACGGAACCAAAAGCATGGAGCCATACAAAAGCCAGTGCACTGTGTGCGCGCCAAGTGCCTCGAGCTTGTCTTCGGCGTTTAGCAAACCGGGCCGCACTTGGGTCATGGCCCAGAAAATGCGCAACAGGGCCGTCAGAAAGGCCGCAACACCAACTGTTTTGTGCAAGCTGAACAGCCATGCTTTGTGCGCGAGTTGGTCGCCATCTGCGTAGGGCGCATTTTCAGCCACTAATCCCAAGGGGAGGGCGGTCAGAATAAGCAGCGCCGTTAGCCAGTGAAACGCTTTGGTCACGCTGCCGTATTGGCTTGGTGAATTTTGAAGGGGCATCTGCAATCTCCAGTGAACAGGTTGTGTCAGAATAGGCGGAAAGGGGGAGGTCGCAAATGGTTCTATCGCACAGGTGCCGTGCAAGAATGCGCAAGGGCGTTGCACGGGCGCGCACAGCAAGGTATCCCAACGTAAATGTAAAAAGAAGGAGGACCCCATGAGCAGAGCATTCGTATTTCCAGGCCAAGGGGCGCAGACCATCGGAATGGGCAAGGCCCTTGCAGACGCGTATCCGGCGGCTAAGGCTGTATTTGACGAAGTTGACGAGGCGCTTGGAGAAAAGCTGAGTGGTCTTATTTGGGATGGCGAGCAGGATCAACTGACTCTGACGCAAAACGCACAACCTGCCTTGATGGCGACATCATTGGCAGCGATGCGTGCGCTGGAATCAGAAGGCGTAAGCATGTCTGCGGCATCTTTTGTCGCGGGACATTCGTTGGGTGAATATTCTGCTTTGGCAGCGGCTGGGTCGCTGAGCGTTGCGGATACTGCGCGCTTGTTGCGGATACGTGGTTTGGCCATGCAGGCGGCGGTGCCTGTGGGCATGGGGGCCATGGCGGCTTTGTTGGGGTTGGATTTTGCGACAGCCCGGGAAGTTGCAGCAGAGGCGGCAGACGGCGAGATATGTCAGGCGGCAAATGATAACGACCCCGGACAGGTTGTTGTCTCTGGCCATAAGGGGGCGGTTGAACGCGCGGTTGAACTGGCAAAGGCAAAAGGGGCCAAGCGCGCCGTATTGTTGCCAGTCAGTGCCCCGTTTCATTGTGCTTTGATGCAGCCTGCCGCCGAAGCGATGGCCGAGGCTCTTGCTGATGTGGCGTTGCTTGCGCCTGCTGTGCCGGTTTTGGCCAATGTGATTGCAGAGCCGGTTAGCGATCCGGATGCGATACGTGCGCTGCTTGTGGATCAGGTCACCGGATCGGTGCGCTGGCGCGAATCGGTGAGCTGGATGTCCGAAAATGGTGTGACCGAGGCTTGGGAAATTGGCGCGGGCAAAGCTCTGTCCGGTATGATCCGCCGTATTGATCGCGCAATTGCCTGTAAGGCGGTTGGGACCCCAGATGACGTAAAAGCTGCGGCCGAGAGCCTGAGCTAAGGAGTAGACATGTTTGATTTAACGGGAAAAACTGCGCTGGTAACTGGCGCTTCGGGTGGTATCGGTGGCGAAATCGCCAAAGTATTGCATGCTGCGGGGGCCACTGTCGGTCTGTCGGGTACGCGCGTTGAGCCTTTGGAATCTTTGGCGTCAGAGCTTGGTGAACGCGCGCATGTGTTGCCGTGTAACCTAAGCGATGGTGCCGCAGTTGATGCGCTGCCCAAGCAGGCGATTGAAGCGATGGGCGCGGTTGATATTTTGGTGAATAACGCTGGAATTACGCGCGACCAGATTTTCATGCGGATGTCGGATGACGAATGGCAAAGCGTGTTGGATGTCAATCTCACGTCGACCATGCGATTGTGTCGCGGTGTGATGCGCCCAATGATGAAGGCGCGTTGGGGCCGGATCATCAACATCAGTTCGATTGTGGGCGCAACGGGTAACCCGGGTCAGGCCAACTATGCGGCGTCCAAAGCGGGTATGGTCGGGATGACCAAGTCGATTGCCTATGAGGTGGCGAGTCGGGGAATCACGGCAAATGCTGTTGCGCCCGGATTCATTGCCACCGCGATGACGGACAAGCTGACCGATGATCAAAAATCCAAGATCAATGTGCAGATTCCCGCCAACCGCATGGGCAACCCAGAAGAAATTGCTGCTGCTGTGCTCTATTTGGCAAGCCCGGAAGCTGGCTATGTCACTGGCACAACGCTTCATGTGAACGGTGGCATGGCAATGTTGTAACCCATGCGCCCGCGTTCAATTGCGGGTGGGGGTTGTTTTTGTGGCTGTAGAGGCCATATTGCGAAAGCGTTTGCCTTGGCATTTCGATGTGGTATAGGCGGCGAGGATTACCGAGGGTTCCTTTTGGGTGCGCTTGGGGATGCCGGGGAACCGGTGCGATAGCCGCCCTAAGGGGCACAACTAGAGACCTGTCTTTCCCGACAGGTTATGATCACAGGGCCGATGGCCCCTGACGAGATGAGGAATTGACATGAGCGACGTCGCAGACCGCGTAAAAAAGATCGTTGTAGAGCACCTGGGTGTTGAAGAAGACAAAGTGACTGAAAACGCTTCGTTCATCGACGATCTGGGCGCAGACAGCCTGGACACTGTAGAACTGGTTATGGCCTTCGAAGAAGAGTTCGGCATCGAAATCCCTGATGACGCAGCCGAAACCATCCAGACTTTTGGCGACGCAGTGAAATTCATCACTGAAGCTTCTTAAGTACGCATCCTTTTGGGTGAATGAGAGAGCCTCTGCGGCATCGCAGGGGCTCTTTTTTTGTGTGTTATGCTTGGCTGGGTCGGTTTCGACGGGCATCAGGTCGTGATCGCGCGTACTTTGGCATGACCATCTGCTGTTACGTTTCTGACCCAAGTGGGACCACTTTTGGCCCTGTCTTGTCTGGGAGATAACGATGATTGTATATCCAACAATTGAGTTGAAAGACGGAAAATGTGTGTCTTTGACACGTGGACGACTTGAGGAACCTGTCATTTGGCATGTGGATGTCGTCAAGACCGCAAAAGACTTTGCTGCGGCTGGGGCCAGTTGGCTTCACATCACCGATCTGGATGCGGTTGCCGGAGATGGCAATAACGATACGCTGATCGAAGAGATTATTCGAACGGCGCCTTTGTCGGTGCAATTGGGCGGCGGGTTTCGAACAAGAGATCGCGTTGAACACTGGATTGAAGCCGGTGTGGGCCGCGTCGTCATTGGAACCCTTGCCGCTTTGGACCACGAGCTGGTGATGGAGTTGGCGCAGCGGTATCCCGACCAGATCGTATTGGCCGTTGATATCTATCAGGGGCAGGTCATGACAGATGGTTGGCGCAACCCGGGCGCATGGGCACCAGAAGATTATGTGAAAGCATATGACAACGTCCCGCTTGCGGGCGTGATTGTGACCGACATCGACGCCGATATCGAAGATCAGGATGCGCAGTTGGGGGTGATTTCAAATCTGGCAGCCCATACTCGCCATCCTGTCATTGCGCGGGGAACCGTCCGCACGGCAGATGACGTTTCGCGTCTCAAGTATGTTGCCAACATTAGCGGTGCAATTGTTGGGCGGGCGTTGTTCTCGAAAGATGTCGACCTTGGTGAGGTGCTGAAGTTGGCCCAACCTGAGCCAGAAACAGTGGCGAGTTTCTTGTAAGTTTGGTGATCTCACCAGAAATAGGTGCCCGAAATCGGGTTTCGGGCACCCTTTGATCTGCGCGGAAGCTGACTGATTGATCGTCATGGACTTGCCCCCATATGCCAAGGCGGGGTATGAGCGGACAAGAACATGAAGAAAGGGCAGCAATATGCGTCGAGTGGTCGTAACAGGGCTTGGAATGGTAACCCCGCTAGCAAGCGGAGTCGAAGAAAGCTGGACACGGATTCTGGATGGCCAATCTGGCGCTGGCCCGATTACGCGATTTGACCCGGAGCGGGTTGCCACCAAATACGCGTGTGAAGTTCCATATGGAGACGGCACAGACGGCACCTTCAATCCTGATGACTGGATGGCCCCCAAAGAACGCCGTAAAGTGGATGATTTCATCCTGTACGGCGTGGCGGCTGCGCAGCAGGCGGTGGAAGATTCTGGATGGACGCCAGAAGCGCAGGACGATTTGGAACGCACAGGGGTGATGATCGGCTCTGGCATTGGCGGGCTGCAATCGATTGAGCAAACCACATTGTTGTTGGCTGAAAAAGGCCCGCGCCGCGTGTCGCCTTTCTTTATTCCAGGTGCTTTGATCAACTTGATTTCCGGTCAGGTCAGCATCAAGTACGGTTTCAAAGGCCCGAACCATGCGGTTGTGACCGCGTGTTCAACCGGCGCGCATGCCATTGGTGATGCGGCGCGTTTGATCGCGAGCGACGATGCGGATGTGATGGTCGCTGGTGGCGCCGAGGCCGCAATTTGTGAAATCGGCATCGCTGGGTTTAACGCCTGTAAGGCTTTGTCGACGTCCCGCGCCGATGATCCAAAATCAGCAAGCCGTCCGTATGACACCGATCGCGACGGGTTTGTGATGGGCGAGGGTGCAGGCATTGTGGTTCTGGAAGAATATGAACACGCCAAAGCCCGTGGTGCAAAAATTTACGCCGAAGTTCTGGGATATGGATTGTCTGGCGATGCGTATCACATCACCGCACCATCCGAGAGTGGCGAAGGTGGGGAGCGGTCCATGCGGGCAGCCCTCAAGAAAGCTGGACTAGAGCCAAAAGACATTGATTATATCAATGCACACGGTACATCGACGATGGCAGACACCATCGAGCTTGGCGCGGTTGAGCGGATGATGGGCGATGCTGCTGGCAAGGTGACCATGTCGTCAACAAAATCGATGACGGGGCACTTGTTGGGTGCTGCTGGGGCTATCGAGGCGATTTTCTCGATCTTGGCCATCCGAGATCAAGTTGCGCCTCCGACGATCAATCTGGACACACCGGCTGTGGACACAGCCGTTGATCTGGCCCCGAACGCCAAAGTCGAGCGCGAAATTAATGTGGCATTGTCAAACTCGTTTGGGTTTGGTGGCACGAACGCCTCGGTTCTGTTCGGAAAGGTTGGCTGATGTGGCGCCATATTGCTTCGAACGCGATCACGATGTTGATCGTGGCTGTGTTTATGTTGGGCGCAGTGATTCTTTGGGGCAAATCGCAATACACTGCTGAGGGGCCACTTGCAGCGCCTGTGTGTCTTAAGGTCGAACGCGGATCAAATATGAACCGCGTGTCGCAGTCATTGGAAGGCATGGGGGCCATTCGCAGTGCCCCCCTGTATCGCATTGGCGCAGATTACACGGACAAGAGTGATAAGCTTAAGGCTGGATCCTTTTTGGTGCCTGCCGGGGCTTCGATGGAGCAAATTGCCGATATCGTGACCAAAGGCGGCGCAAGCACCTGTGGTACTGAAATCGTGTATCGTATTGGCGTGACCCGCCAAGGGGTTCAGGTGCGTGAACTGGATCCGCAGACCAATCGTTTTGCAGAGGTCGCGTCTTTCAACCCTGCTGAGGGTGAAGCGCCGGCAATCTATCGCGAGATGCGCCAACAAGGTGATACGCGCTATCGGATTTCTGTGGCTGAAGGTGTGACCAGCTGGCAGGTCGTGGATGCCCTGAGCAAAATCGACCTTTTGAAAGGCGATGTCGAGGTGCCCGCCGAAGGCAGCCTGGCGCCTGATAGCTATGAGGTGCGCGTTGGCGACACCCGTGCGGATGTCATCCAGAGAATGCAGGACATTCAGTCTGTTTTGATCGCAGCCGCTTGGGAAGGGCGATCCGAGAACACGCCGCTTTCGTCTCCTGAAGAATTGTTGATTCTTGCGTCGATTATTGAAAAAGAGACGGGTGTTCCCGAAGAACGTCGCATGGTGGCCAGTGTGTTCACCAACCGGCTTGAAAAGGGCATGAAGCTTCAGACCGACCCGACGGTCATCTATGGCGTGACCAAGGGAGAAGGTGTGCTTGGCCGCGGGTTGCGTCAAAGCGAACTGCGTCGGGAAACGCCTTGGAACACCTATGTCATTCCGGGCCTTCCTCCAACACCGATTGCCAACCCAGGCAAGGCCAGTCTTGAGGCCGCGGTTCACCCTGAAGATACCGAGTATGTATTCTTTGTGGCTGATGGTACGGGAGGGCACGCGTTTGCAGCGACGCTGGCCGAGCACAATCGGAATGTCGTGAAATGGCGTAAGATCGAAGCGGAGCGCGCCAAGCAATAAGGTATGATCCTTGGATCAATCAGCGATACCAGAAGGCGGCACAATGTGTCGCCTTTTTTGCTGTGTATGTCTGAGTGTCATGGCAAAGTTGCCGATGGCCGACCGTGCGGCGCTTTAATCTCATTGTGAAATTGTCGCCCTAAGGTGATCCCGTGCTGGATGACAAGAGGCGGCCTGCATCAAGCTGGGTCGCTTTTTATCACTCGTGTGGAGGGGCCACCACCCATGAGAGGCAACGAGCAAAAATGAGTATTTTTAATCCGCCGACGGGCGAGTCTCCGCTGGACCGAGAAGTTGCCCATGTCAGGGGTCTTCTTCTTGGGGTCACCGATGCGTTGTCAGCGCTAAGTGACAAGCTGAGGCATGGCGATGTCAAAGTGAGCGCCGACACAGGCAAAGTTCTTGCCGAGTTGCGTCACACGATCCGGATGGCGATAGACACGGAGAACCGCTTTGAGGACCGCCGCAAACAGCAAGAGGGCGTCGCGCACTCTTACAAACTTGAACTCGAAACAGCCCGATCTTCGATCGGGCGCCGTTTGGCTCGCTTGCGCGCCGCAAGCGGTTCGTGACGAGTTTCTAAATTCTCTGGACGAGGGAGAGCTTTTGGCTCTCCCTTATCTGTTTGATTTTTGGGCGTTCGATCACCAACTGCCGCCTGACGGCGATTGGAAAGCATGGGTGATCCTTGGAGGACGCGGGGCAGGTAAGACCCGCGCCGGATCCGAGTGGGTGCGTATGATGGTCGAAGGTGATGGGCCGTTAGATGTCGGGAATGCACGGCGCGTGGCTTTGGTTGGAGAAACGATCGAACAGGTGCGCGAAGTCATGGTGTTCGGCGATAGTGGGATTTTGGCTTGTTCGCCGCCTGATCGCATGCCGCGCTATGAGGCAGGGCGCAAACGGCTTGTCTGGCCGAACGGGGCTGTGGCTCAGCTGTTTTCTGCCCACGATCCGGAAGGGTTACGCGGACCGCAATTTGATGCGGCCTGGGTGGATGAGTTGGCTAAATGGAAGAAAGGCGCGGATGCCTGGGACATGTTGCAATTTGGTTTGCGGCTTGGCGACAATCCTCAGGTGTGTGTCACAACAACCCCGCGCAATGTTGGGGTTCTAAAGGAATTGCTGGCGCGTGCATCTACTGTGGTGACGCACGCCGCGACTGAGGTGAACAAAGCGTTTCTGGCAGAGAGTTTCTTGCGTGAAGTGCAGCAAAAATATGCCGGGACGCGTCTGGGGCGCCAAGAGCTTGAGGGCGTGTTGTTGGACGATGTTGAGGGTGCGTTGTGGACGACGGCCATGCTGGAGCGGCAGCGTAAACAAAACACGCCAGAGCTTGATCGCATTGTCGTGGCGGTTGATCCGCCCGTGACAGGGCATGCGGGGTCAGACGAATGCGGCATTCTTGTTGTTGGCGTCAAGATGACTGGCGATATCGGGGATTGGCAAGTCTATGTGCTGGAAGATGCCACTATTCGTGCCGCAAGCCCCACAGCTTGGGCCCATGTCGCGGTCGCCGCGATGGATAGCTGGAACGCAGATCGGCTTGTGGCTGAGGTCAATCAAGGCGGCGATCTTGTGGCCGAAGTGATCCGACAGGTCGATCCCAATGTGCCGTACAAAGCAGTGCATGCCGCCCGTGGCAAGGTCGTCAGGGCCGAGCCTGTTGCCGCGCTGTATGAACAGGGGCGTGTGTTCCACGTGGGAGATCTGGGCGCGCTGGAAGATCAGATGTGCCAGATGTCATTGCAGGGCTTCCAAGGCAAAGGTAGCCCTGATCGGGTTGATGCGTTGGTGTGGGCCATTCACGAGCTGGTGATTGAGCCATCTCAAAACTGGCGTCGCCCGCAAGTGCGCGGGTTGTGATTTCATTCACCTGAGCGGCCCACCGCACGGTGGCATGATCGGGAATTAACAAAGTTGTTGGATAACGGGTCTTGTCCAGACGGGCAAAGGTCGAACGGACAGAAACCACGAGGAGCGGCAGATTATGGTATTTGATTTCTTTCGGCGCGGCACAGCATCAGCACCCGAGCAAAAGGCCAGTGCAGCAGGTCCAGTGGTTGCGTATCATAGTGCAGGGCGTGTCGCCTGGAGCCCGCGTGATACAGTGTCATTGACGAAAACCGGGTTCACCGGAAATCCCGTTGGATATCGGTCGGTCAAATTGATTGCCGAAAGTGCTGCTGCGTTGCCATTGGTGCTTCAGGATGGGGAGCAGCGGTTTGAAACTCACCCGTTGCTGAGCCTTTTGACATCTCCAAATCCAGCGCAAGGCAGAGCGGAGCTCTTTGAATCTTTGTACGGGCAGTTGCTGCTTTCGGGAAATGGTTATGTTGAGGCTGTGGCGGCAGAGACAGGTGTGCCACTCGAGTTACATGTTTTGCGGTCAGATCGCATGAGTGTCATTCCGGGCACTGACGGGTGGCCCATTGGCTATGAATACACCGTGAATGGGCGCAAACATCGGTTTGATTTGGGCAAGGGCGCTGCGATTTGCCATGTGCGAAATTTTCATCCGCAGGATGACCATTACGGATTTTCTCCGATGCAAGCGGCCGCGATGGCGGTGGATGTGCACAACTCTGCATCAAGATGGTCCAAAGCATTGTTGGACAACGCCGCGCGCCCGTCCGGTGCGATTGTATATCGCGGCGCAGATGGAAGCGGATCGTTGTCGAGCGACCAATATGACCGGCTGGTCACTGAAATGGAGTCGCAGCATCAAGGGGCGCGGAATGCGGGGCGGCCAATGTTGCTTGAGGGCGGGCTGGATTGGAAACCCATGGGTTTTTCACCAAGTGACATGGAGTTTCAGAAAACCAAAGAGGCCGCCGCGCGTGAAATCGCATTGGCCTTTGGGGTGCCGCCGATGCTTCTGGGGATTCAGGGGGATGCGACTTATGCGAATTATCAGGAAGCCAATCGCGCGTTTTACCGTTTGACGGTGTTGCCGCTGGCGACGCGTGTCGCGGCGGCGGTGGGGACGTGGTTGTCTGAGTTGAGTGGCGATGATGTTGTGTTGAAGCCTGATTTGGATCAGGTGCCCGCGTTGGCTGCGGAGCGGGATGCACAATGGGCGCGCGTCCAGTCCGCCGAATTTTTGAGTGAGGCCGAAAAACGAAGATTGCTGGGGTTGCCCGCACGCTCGGATGGCCCGACGGCTGACGGTGCACATGGTGCTGCGGATGGCTGAAAAACGCTATGGATTTGAACAGTTTGACTGTGCGCCGGCACTGCGACTTGAGGCGCACGAGAGGGTGGCGAAACTACATATTGATAGTTTGAACCGCCGTTTGGACAAAACAGAAGAAATAATGGAACGCATGGAAAAACGTCTTTGGTTGACCGTCTATGGTGTGGTCGGTGTGATCTTGGCACAAGCGTTTCAGGGGCTTTTGAATGCGGCGCCTTGAGCGGCGAGAAGGGTGAATTATGGAACATGAAACCGAATTGGAACGCAAGTTTGCGCGCATCGGAGATGGCCTGAGGTTACAAGACGGCGCTGTGATTGAAGGCTATGCCAGTTTGTTTGATGCCAAAGATCAAGGCGGTGATGTCGTGCAGCAGGGCGCATACCAAAAGTCATTGCGCGCCCTGTCAGGCGCGGGGCGGGCGGTTAAGATGTTGTGGCAACATGATCCGGCGCAGCCCATCGGAATTTGGGACGAGGTGCGCGAAGATGGCCTGGGGCTTTGGGTCAAGGGGCGTCTTTTGCAAGATGTCGAAAAGGGCCGCGAGGCAGCGGCGTTGATCGGAGCGGGCGCAATTGATGGTCTGTCGATTGGATATCGAACGGTACGGGCCAAAAAGGATGACAAGGGCCAGCGGCTCTTGCAGGAACTGGAGCTTTGGGAGGTGTCGCTTGTGACGTTTCCAATGCTGCCCAGTGCGCGGGTATCTGCAAAAGGGGACGACCCAAATGCAGATATCTGGCGGGAAATGGCGGCGGCCTTTGAGGGTGCCCGTCAAGAGCTAGGGCGCGGATAAGCCTTAGTAGCAACTCACACTTTGAGGACAAATGGATGGGTAAGACCGAGACAAGGGCTCGGGCCGGAGAAGCTGTGTCTCCTGCGGCCGAAGTGAAGTCGGCAATGACGGGTTTTGTAAACGACTTCAGAGACTTCAAGGAAAATCTTAATTCTAGAATGACCAAACAGGAAGAGCGACTGATTATGCTTGATCGAAAAACACAGACGTTTGCAGCGCGCCCTGCGCTTGCTGGTACATCAGATTTTGAAGCACCGCATCAAAAGGCGTTTAACGCCTATTTGCGCTCAGGCGAAGATGACGGATTGCGAGGACTTGAATTGGACGGCAAGTCGATGTCGACTGCTGTCAATTCTGACGGTGGGTATCTGGTAGATCCGCAAACAGCGGACTCTGTCAAATCGGTATTGAACACAACTGCTTCAATCCGGGCGGTGGCCAATGTGGTCAACGTCGAGGCTGCTTCGTTCGACGTGTTGATTGATTCAACAGAGGCAGGCGCAGGTTGGGCAGATGAAACCACCGCAACTGGGGAAACCGGGACACCCCAAATCGAGCGCATCACGATTCCGTTGCACGAGTTGTCGGCGTTGCCCAAGGCATCGCAGCGCCTGCTGGATGACAGTGCATTTGATATTGAGGGATGGCTTGCAGGTCGTATTGCCGACAAGTTTTCTCGCGCCGAGGCCGCAGCGTTTGTGAATGGTGATGGCGTTGATAAGCCGAAAGGGTTTCTAAGCCATACTTTTGTCGACAATGATGTTTGGTCTTGGGGCACGCTAGGGTATGTGCCCTCTGGTCTTGATGGTGGCTTTGATGGTGCCGATGCCATCGTTGACTTGGTCTATGCGTTGGGCGCCGAGTATCGTGCCAACGGGACCTTTGTGATGAATTCGAAAACGGCTGGGACCGTGCGAAAACTCAAAGATGCGGATGGCCGGTTTTTGTGGTCGGATGGTCTTGGGGCAGGAGAGCCAGCGCGTTTGCTCGGATATCCCGTGCTGATTGCAGAAGATATGCCTGATATTGCATCAGATGCGGCGGCGATTGCCTTTGGTGACTTTGGTGCAGGGTATACTGTGGCCGAGCGTCCCGATCTGCGCGTTCTGCGCGACCCCTTTAGCGCGAAACCGCACGTGCTTTTCTATGCTACGAAACGCATTGGTGGGGATGTCAGCGATTTTGCTGCGATCAAATTGCTGAAATTCTCGGTCGCCTAAATCGATCGGGATGACAGAGATGATTTGGATCATCTCTGTCGGGCGTACACCTGTTTTTTTTGCGTTGTCTGGCTGTCCCCTCCGTTCGAGTGGCGCAAATGGTGTACGCCCGTCCCTGCGGAGGGCCGTATTTATCGGAGTTTTTCCATGATGTTAGTCGAAGAGACCTCTGTGCCATCCGAGGCGCTACCGGTCGCAGAATTCAAGGCTCACCTGAGGTTGGGAAGCGGGTTTTCCGATGACACCCTGCAGGACGGCGTTTTGGAGAGCTTTTTGCGGGCGGCCATGGCTGCGATTGAGGCGCGCACTGGCAAGGTGCTGATAACAAGAACGTTTTATTGGTCCTTGATGATGTGGCGTACACCGCAAGGGCAATCATTGCCGATCGGGCCAGTCGTCGAAATTCAAAGCGTGACGCTTGCGGATCGTTTAGGAGAAGAGGTTGTCGTCGCACCAAGTGCCTATCGGTTGATACCTGATCAGCAGCGCCCCCAGTTGCGCCCTGTGGCCGGAGATCTGCCCCGCATTCCTAAGCACGGGCAGGTTGGTATTCGAATGGTCTGTGGGTTTGGCGCAAACTGGAGTGATATTCCTGCAGATTTGCAGCAGGCTGTGTTGTTGCTTGGGGCGCATTATTACGAATATCGCGACGAAACCGCGCTCAGCGGCGGCTGTATGCCCTTTGGTGTAACAAGTCTGATCGAGCGGTATCGCCCTGTGCGCATGGGGGTGTCGTCATGAAACGTGTGCATCTCTCGCGAAAATTGGTGCTGGAGGCACCAGAACGGATGCCAGACAGTGCCGGCGGTTTTGTCCAAAGCTGGGAACCGCAGGGTGTTGTTTGGGCGCAAATGTCTGCACGTACCGGCCGCACGCGGGATGGCGGGGACGTGTCCTTGGCATCTGTCGGGTATCGGATTGTTGTGCGGGGGGCTGCGCGTGGCACACCCTCTCGACCGGAACCTGGCATGCGATTTCGTGAGGGCTTGCGGGTGTTTTCCATTCAGGCTGTTGCCGAGCACGAGCCGAGCGGACGGTATCTGACCTGTTTTGCCCGCGAGGAGGTGTCAGTATGAGCTATGCGATCTCTGCGGCCCTTCAGGAAGCTGTTTTTCTACGACTGAGTTCTGATCCGGACATCTCTGCGCTTGTGGGAACCGCCATATATGACGCAATTCCAAGCGGATCCGTGCCAGAAACCTATGTCAGTTTAGGGGCGGAAACGGTTTTGGATCGGTCCGATCAAACGGGCACGGGTGCCGAACATCGATTGACGATTTCGGTGATCACGAACCAAAGCGGGTTTGCAACCGCCAAAATATTGGCTGGGGCGATCAGCGATCGTTTGCACGACGCCGACCTAGGCTTGCAACGCGGTCGCTTGGTGTTTCTCAAATTTGATCGTGCTGCTGCCAAGCGGGCAGGCAGTGCCAACCAGCGACGTATTGACATGAGATTTCGCGCGCGCGTGGAAGACAACGTTTAACAATCGGAGTGATTACTATGGGTGCTCAAAACGGAAAAGATCTTTTGATTAAGGTGGATTTGACGGGGGATGGCCAGTTCGAAGCCATCGCGGGCCTGCGGGCGACGCGCGTCAGCTTTAATGCGGAAACGGTGGATGTCACAAGTTTGGAAAGCCAAGGCGGCTGGCGGGAACTTTTGTCTGGTGCTGGGGTCAAATCCGCATCGATTTCAGGATCAGGTGTGTTCAAAGATGCGAATACGGATGAACGGGCTCGTCAGATATTTTTTGATGGGGAGACACCCGCATTTCAGGTGATTATTCCCGATTTTGGTGTGGTCGAAGGCGCGTTCCAGGTTTCTGCTCTTGAATATGCGGGCACGCACAACGGCGAAGCCACTTACGAGCTTTCGATGGCATCGGCAGGTGCTCTGACATTTGTGGCGCTATGAGCATGGCCAATCCATGGGCAGGTGAAGTGAGCCTTGAGATGGATGGCAAATCTCATGTGCTCAAGTTGACACTTGGCAGCTTGGCCGAACTTGAGGCCGGGTTGGCCAGCGGATCATTGGTCGACTTGGTTCAACGGTTTGAAAGCGGGGGCTATTGCACGCGCGATGTCTTGGCGTTGATTGTGGCCGGATTGCGCGGTGGCGGTTGGCAGGGGACTCCAGAGGATATTTTGACTGTTGAAATCACGGGGGGGGCCATGCAGGCCGCGCGGGTGGCAGCACAGTTGTTGGCGCGGGCATTTTCGGTTCCGGACGTGGCCACATGAGCACATTTGACTGGCCAGAGCTGATGCGTGCCGGCTTGCAGGGGCTTCGGCTAAAGCCGCAAGAGTTCTGGGCTCTGACCCCTGCGGAACTGCGTGTGATGCTTGGGCAAGGCGCGTCGTCTGGCGCGCTGTCCCGGGAAGGGTTTGAAGACCTTCTTGCGGCATTTCCGGATAAGAGGAAGGAATAGAACATGGCTGAAGGTGACGGCATTGCCGAGTTTGAAGCTCAGGTTGACGCGCTTGAGGTGACGCTGGGTCAAACAACCAGTGTAGCGGCGAATTTTGATACCGAATTGCGTAGCGTGCGTCAGTCTTTGAGCGCAACGGGGCAGGATGTCAAAACGCTAGAGAAAGGCCTGAGCAGGGGCTTGCGCAGGGCTTTTGATGGTGTGGTCTTCGACGGGCAGAAGCTGTCGGATGCGCTTGAAGATGTTGCCCGATCTTTGATGAATACGGCTTATAATGCGGCTCTTAAACCGGTGACGGATCAGGTAGGCGGCGTGATCGCGAACGGGATCGGAACCTTGGTGCAAGGAATTATGCCATTCGAAAAGGGCGGAAGCTTTGCGCAGGGACGTGTCATGCCGTTTGCGAACGGTGGGGTTGTTTCGGGGCCGACCATATTCCCGATGCGGGGTGGCACAGGGCTTATGGGGGAGGCAGGCCCCGAGGCCATTATGCCGCTTGGCCGTGGCGCAGACGGCAAGCTTGGCGTGCGTGCATCTGGTGGCGGCCCTGTGAACATCGTCATGAATATTTCAACGCCTGATGCGGCGAGCTTCCGCAGATCTCAAGGTCAGATTGCCGCGCAAATGGGGCGCGCAATTGGACGTGGTCAACGCAACCGATAAACACAAAGGAGATGTCGCATGGCATTTCACGAGGTACGCTTTCCAGCCAGTCTTAGTTTTGGATCGGTCGGAGGACCGGAACGGCACACAGATGTCGTGACATTGGCCAATGGATATGAAGAGCGCAACACCGCATGGGCGCACTCGCGGCGTCGATACGATGCCGGGGTTGGCATGCGGTCACTGGATGATATCGAGACACTCATTGCATTTTTCGAGGCTCGTCGCGGTCAGCTGTTTGGGTTTCGGTGGAAGGATTGGTCAGACTACAAAACCTGTAAGGCGTCGTCCGAGGTGGGGTATCGTGACCAAGTCGTTGCGCTTGGTGATGGGGTAACGACGCGGTTTTCTCTTCAGAAAATGTATTTGTCCGGTGAACAACGGTATGAGCGTCCGATTTCCAAGCCAGTTTTGGGAAGTGTGCGCGTGGGGGTTGAGGGCGATGAAATGCAAGAAGGTGTTCATTTCGACGTAGATACCGCGCGCGGACTTATTGTGTTTGCGCATGCTCCGGATGCCGGGCGGCAAATCACGGCAGGTTTCGAATTTGACGTTCCTGTGCGGTTTGACACAGATCGTATTCTGACAAGTGTCGCCAGCTTTCAAGCCGGGGATGTCCCAAATGTGCCGGTGGTGGAGGTCAGAGTCTGATGGGCGTTCAAGCCGCGCTAGAAGCGCATCTGAAGAGTGGCTTGACCACAGTTGCCCGTTGTTGGGGCATTGAGCGCACGGATGGGTGCAAATTTGGATTTACCGATCATGATCTTGACCTGTCCTTTGAGGGCCACGTGTTTAAAGCGCAGACGGGTTTGACATCTACTGCATTGGAACAGTCGACGGGTCTGTCGGTCGACAATACAGAAGCGATGGGGGCGCTCAGTGATGCCAGTGTGAGCGATGCTGATATAGAGGCCGGGCGTTTTGATCAGGCCCAAGTGTTTTGTTGGTTGGTGAATTGGTCCGATGTTTCAGAGCGGACTTTGATGTTTCGCGGAACAATTGGCGAGCTGCGTCGCGCAGGTGGTGCCTTTCATGCAGAGCTTCGCGGATTGACCGAGGCGCTGAACCGTCCCCTGGGGCGTGTTTTTCAAAAGCCATGTACCGCCGTTTTGGGCGACAGTTGCTGTGGCTTTGATCTGACGTCTACAGGGTATTCTGATCTGAGACCCGTTGACGACGTGTCTGAAAATCGCATTTTTCGATGGAGAAATTTGTCAGGTTTTGCCCCAGGGTGGTTTGAACGCGGGCGTTTGACGGTGCAAAGCGGAGACGCCAAAGGATTGAAACAAACCATCAAACAAGATCGGATTGAAGGCGAGATACGGATCATTGAACTGTGGGAACCGATACGCGCCAGCATCACGTCCGACGATCAGGTTCTGCTTGAGGCAGGATGTGATAAGCGCCATACAACTTGCCGCTTCAAGTTTAACAACATTCTGAATTTCCAAGGATTTCCCGATATTCCGGGCGAAGATTGGATGATGTCTTATCCACGCCAAGCCGGTGAAAATTCGGGTGGAAGCTTACGATGACCTGTGCTGTGGTTGATATCGCGCGCCATTGGATTGGTACGCCATATTTGCACCAAAGTGCCTGTCTGGGGGCCGGATGTGATTGTTTGGGTTTGATACGGGGGGTCTGGCGAGAGCTGCTGGGTGCTGAACCTGAACCTGTCCCCGCATACAGTATGGACTGGTCAGAGCCGCAACAAGACGAGGTCCTGTGGCGCGCAGCTGAACGATGGTTGGTGCCCAAAGATGTGCATGCCGAAGCAGCCGGTGATGTTTTGCTGTTTCGCATGAGAGACGGCGGCATCGCCAAACATCTTGGGATCACGGCACAAGTTGGTCCGCATGCCAGCTTTATCCACGCATACTCGGGGCATTCGGTCACTGAAAGCCCTCTGAGTTATCCGTGGCGTCGCAGAATTGCGGCACGATTTGAATTCCCAAAGGAGAAAATCTAATGGCGACGCTCTTATTGTCGGCTGCTGGGGCAGCCATTGGTGGTTCACTTGGCGGGACACTTGCTGGGGTCTCTTCGGTTGCGATTGGGCGCTTGGTGGGCGCGACGCTGGGGCGATCTGTCGATCAGGCCATTATGGGGCAGGGGTCGGAAGTGGTCGACAGTGGTCGCGTGGATCGGTTCCGCATCACGGGAGCCGCAGAAGGCAGTGCGGTACCGCAACTTTATGGGCGCATGCGTTTGGGTGGACAGGTGATCTGGGCCACGCAATTCACCGAGACGGTTGCCACGTCCGGCGGCGGTAAGGGGGCCGCGCCACAACCGCAGGTGCGCGAACACAGCTATTCGGTGTCACTGGCGATTGCGCTTTGTGAAGGTGAAATTTCACGTGTCGGGCGGATTTGGGCCGATGGTGTTGAGATATCCGCGCGTGACCTAAATATGCGGGTCTACAAAGGTGAGCGGGAGCAACTGCCTGATCCGCTTATTGAGGCGGTCGAGGGTACCGGAAGCGTACCAGCCTATCGTGGAACCGCATATGTCGTCATGGAGAACGTCCAGCTTGCCCAGTTTGGCAACCGCATCCCCCAATTCTCATTCGAAGTTGTGCGACCAGCCCCGAAGGACCTGGCGGCCTCCGAAGGAGAAATTGCGCATGCGGTGCGGGCCGTGGCGTTGATGCCTGGTACGGGAGAATACGCATTGGCCACCACGCCGGTGCATTACTCGAACGGGCCTGGCCAAAACTGGAGCGCGAACGAAAATACACCCTCTGGCGAGACAGATTTTCGCGCGTCGCTTACCGCGATGGATGATGAATTGCCAGCGTGTGACGCGGTGTCTTTGGTTGTCAGCTGGTTTGGCAATGATTTGCGATGCGGTACGTGTACAATTCAGCCCAAGGTCGAGCGTTCAGATACTGAGGGCGTCAATATGCCATGGTCGGTGGCGGGCATGACGCGCAGTGGGGCACAAGAAATTGCACGCGTTGCTGATCGTCCGATTTACGGTGGAACCCCGACCGATTTATCGGTGGTTCAAAGTATTCAGAGCATGGCGGCCGCGGGCAAAGAGGTGATGTTCTATCCTTTTGTTTTGATGGATCAATTGTCTGAAAATGGTCTTGCCGATCCATGGAGTGAAGCGGGGGATCAGCCCGTGTTGCCGTGGCGTGGTCGTATCACAACGTCCAAGGCGCCAACGCAATCCGGCACTTCGGACGGAACGCCGCAAGCCGAGAGCGAAGTCGAGGCATTCTTTGGGACGGCGGATGCGTCAGATTTCAATATTTCTGGCGAAACGGTTCAGTATTCGGGCCCTGCAGAATGGCGGTATCGTCGGTTTATCCTGCATTATGCGGCCTTGTGCAAAGCTGCGGGGGGCGTGTCGGCATTTTGTATCGGGTCTGAAATGCGAGGCCTGACACAAATTCGCGGATCAGGTGGGCAGTTTATTGCTGTTGAGGCGCTGCGGGATTTGCTTGTGCAGGTGCGCGCGATTCTTGGTCCTGATACAAAAATTGGCTATGCGGCAGACTGGTCCGAGTATTTTGGCTATCACCCTCAGGATGGAACAGGAGATGTCTATTTTCATCTTGACCCTTTGTGGGCTGACGAAAACATAGATTTCGTCGGGATTGATAACTATATGCCCCTGTCCGACTGGCGTGATGGCGCAGATCACGCGGATGCACACCAACGCAGCATTTACGACATCGACTACTTGCGGGGCAACGTCGCAGGCGGCGAAGGGTATGATTGGTATTACCATTCCCAAGAGGCACGAGAGGCTCAAATCCGAACACCTATTCAAGACGGCGCACATGGTGAAGATTGGTTGTTTCGCTATAAAGACATTGCGGGCTGGTGGCGCCATGCGCACCACAACCGCATCAACGGCACGAGGCAACAAGAGGCCACTGCGTGGGTTCCCGAGTCTAAACCGGTGTGGTTTACGGAACTTGGCTGTGCGGCGGTAAACAAGGGGACCAATCAGCCCAACAAGTTTCTCGACACAAAATCGTCTGAAAGTGCGCTGCCTCGGTATTCGGATGGGCGCAGGGATGATGCCATCCAACAGCAATATATTCGGGCGATGACATCGTATTGGGCGCAAGACGCGCACAATCCTATCTCGGTTCAGTATGGTGCGCCGATGGTCGATATGGCGCGGGCATTTGTCTGGGCTTGGGATGCACGACCATATCCGCATTTTCCAAACAATCGCGGACTTTGGAGTGACGGGGAGAACTATGCGCGGGGGCATTGGATCAACGGGAGAAGTGGTGCGCGCAGCCTTGCATCGGTGGTGGCGGAAATCTGCGCGCGTGCGGGGGTGTTGTCGTATGATGTCTCTGGGTTGCACGGGGTTGTACGCGGCTATGCTGTTGATGATATCAGCGATGCGCGGGCCAGTTTGCAGCCATTGATGTTACAACATGGGTTTGATGCGATTGAACGGGATGGCACGCTTGGCTTCGCGATGCGAGATGGATCGAATGTCAGAGAATTGGCGCTCGAGACGCTGGCGATCTCTGCTGAACTTGAAGGCGATATTGAAAAGACACGTGGTGCAGACGCTGAAACGGCTGGGCGCGTGCGGGTTCAGTTTGTTCAAGCTGATGGTGACTTTCAAACCCTTAGCGAAGAAGCCATCTTGCCGGATGAGGCCACGCATGCCGTTGCCACAAGTCAACTTCCATTGTCTATCACGCGTGTTGAAGGCAGACAGGTTGCTGAACGTTGGCTGGCAGAAGCAAGATTGGCACGCGAAGGTGTGCGCCTGGCCTTGCCGCCATCAAATTGCGGGATCGGAGCAGGGGATACTGTTTCATTGCCGGAACAGGGGGGGCGTGGGCTGTATCGCGTGGATCGTGTGGAGCAGGGTCCACATCAAATGCTCGAGGCGGTCCGTATTGAACCTACAGTCTATGAACCTGCAGGATATGATGACGACCTTGTGTCGCTAAAGCCCTTCGTGCCACCTGTACCGGTTTTGCCTCAGTTTATGGATCTGCCGTTGTTGACGGGGGACGAAATACCTCATGCACCACATCTGGCAATTTCGGCAAAACCCTGGCCTGGTAGTGTGGCAGTATATGATGCGTACGACGATTCCGGGTATCGGCTTAATCAGGTGGTGACAGCCCGCGCCACACTTGGTCATACGCAGACGCAAATGGTCGCGGCACAAGCCGGTCGGTGGGACTTAGGAGATGCCCTACAAGTCAAGCTTGTGTCAGGCGCGTTCGAGAGCATCAGCCAAGACGCGGTGCTTGCTGGTGGGAACCTTGTCGCCATCGGCGATGGAAGTGCAGAGAATTGGGAGCTGTTCCAGTTTCAGGATGCGCAATTGGTTGGACCGGATACGTGGTGGTTGACCCGTCGCTTGCGGGGGCAACTCGGGACCGATGGCTTGATGCCAGCAGTCTGGCCCGAGGGGTCTGTGGTGGTCTTGATGGAATCCAGCATGAAACAGATCGATCTGGCCAGCTCGACCCGCAACACAGCACGTCATTTCCGCATAGGTCCGGCCGCGCGCGGGTATGATGATCCGTCATATGTGCACAGGCAAGAGGCATTCCCCGGTGTCGGACTACGGCCCTATACGCCTTGTCATCTATCTGCGACGCCCTCGGCCGAAGGTACGGCAATTTCGTGGGTGCGTAGAACGCGGCGTGATGGCGACAGTTGGGACACTCCGGATGTTCCGCTGAATGAAGAATCCGAAAAATATCTGGTACGGGTGATCCAAAATGGCACTGTGAAACGAGAGGTCACTGCTGTGCAGCCATATTGGACCTATTCTGCTGCACATCAGGCCCAAGACAATCTGAGCGGCTCATTTCAAGTTCAGGTGGCGCAGATGTCGGCCAGCTTTGGGCCGGGTTTGTTTGCCACACTTAACATTGCGGCATAGCCCCATGCGCCGTGTCATGCATGGAGATATTGTGACGGCTGCGCGCGCGCTGCTGTCGGTACCTAACGAGCAGCGTCGCGCGCTATGTCGGTGTCTGATCCAAAATGCGGATTTCGCACATCGGTATTTCAAGCGGTTCGGTCGGTCTCACCAGTCTTGGGGGGACGGATCGCTCATGCTAGCGGCCTCGAAACGGCCATTGGCAGTGGAACCCGATTTTTCGGACAGCACCTATTGCAGATGCGTGGCCATGGTTCTGAACGAGCTTCTTACATGGCGAGACAGGCGCCAGATCACCCGGATGCGCAGCTAATACAAAGCCTGACCGACGGATCAAATTCCAGTCGTTTTCTTGCAATGTCATCTCCGCAGGTGTCGCAATATCCAAATTCACCCGCGCTGAGGCGCTCAAGCGCTTTGTGCAACGCCGAGATTGAGGCGTCTCGTCGGGATTGTTGTGCTTTGGCCATTGCCTGAGACTGAAGCGCGTCCATGCGGCTCAGTCGGCCGACGGATTGCTGGTCAAGTGTCACGATGGCTTGCCCATCGTGGCCCAGCCGGTTTTCTTCTTCCAACGTGGCCAGATGTTGTTGAATAAGCGATTGAAAATAGAGTCTGTCGTTCACATTCACGTTGGTGATCTTCCTTTCACAGCTTTGAATTTGCAGCAGAATGCCTATCTGGTGTAGTCTAAGGTCAACAGAGGATAGACTGCTATGGCTGAAACGCGCGCAAAAATTACCGAAATTGATCCTGTTTGGCAGAGAATCTCTGCTGAAGCAGAGCAGGCGGTTCGTGATGAACCCATGATGGGTGGGTTGGTGCATGCCTGTGTGCTGCATCACAAAACGTTGGAGCGGGCCTTGTCCTATCGGTTTGCTGCCAAGCTGTCTTCTAACGAGATGTCGATGGTTATTCTGCGTGATATTGCAGACGAGGCATTCGCATCTGACCCGTCGCTTGCTGAGGCGGCGCGCGCTGATTTGATGGCGGTGCAGGATCGCGACCCTGCGTGTCACCGATTGTTACAGCCAATTCTGTATTTCAAAGGCTATCAGGCGATGCAGGCATATCGCATTGGGCATTGGCTTTGGAAACAAGGGCGGTTGGATTTGTCCTATTTCATTCAGATGCGTACATCCGAAATTTTCGGGATCGACATTCATCCGGGTGCACGTATTGGCAAGGGCATCATGATTGACCACGCGCATTCCATTGTGATCGGGGAAACTGCGGTGGTGGGCGACAATGTGTCGATGCTGCACTCAGTGACGCTTGGCGGGACCGGAAAAGAAGAAGAAGACCGTCATCCCAAAATTGGCGATGGTGTGTTGATCGGCGCCGGTGCCAAAGTGTTAGGTAACATCCGCGTCGGCCATTGCAGCCGTATTGCGGCAGGGTCGGTCGTGCTGGAAGAAGTGCCGCCCTGTTCCACTGTGGCTGGTGTGCCTGCCAAGATCGTTGGAGAAGCAGGCTGCGATCAACCCGCGGTTCAAATGGATCAAATCCTGAACCATTAATCGCGACCATCAAGATAGACAAAAAGCCCTGCAGCGTGTTGCAGGGCTTTTTGTTTGGTTGTTAGACCAACATCGTCAGCGGATTCTCAAGGTTTTCGACAATTGCTTGCAGCAACTGTGCACCCAGTGCACCGTCAATCACGCGGTGATCTACGGATAGGGTCACAGACATCACGGTCGCTGCTTCGAGCGTCCCATCAGACCCGACAACCGGCTTTTTCACGCCAGCCCCAACCGCCAGAATGGCCCCGTGGGGTGGGTTGATGACCGCATCAAAGTTGTCGATCCCAAACATACCAAGATTGGAAATCGCAAAGCTGCCGCCCTGATATTCGTGCGGTGCAAGCTTGCGATCACGCGCGCGGCCTGCAAGGTCTTTCATTTCGGCCGAGAGTGCGGACAACGACTTTGTATGTGCGTCCTTGAGGACGGGCGTGAACAGCCCTCCGTCAATGGCCACAGCCACGGCAACATCTGATGGCACAAGCCGCAAAATGCGGTCTTTGGCCCAAACCGCATTGGCATCCGGAACCGACTGAAGCGCCAGCGCACAGGCCTTGATGATAAAATCATTCACTGACAGTTTGATCTTACGGCTGGCGAGTTGTGCGTTTAGATCACTGCGGAATGCCAACAATGCATCAAGCCGGATGTCACGCCGCAGATAAAAATGCGGAATTGATTGCTTGGCTTCGGTCAGGCGTGCGGCGATGGTTTTGCGCATCCCGTCCAGCGGCACTTCGACATAGTCTCGATCTTCATACATCCGCGCCACGGTTTGCGCATCGGGGCCCATCGCCATTTGCGGGGCCGATTGCGGGGTACTCGGCGGCGGTGTGGGCGTTTGCGATGCACTTGGGGCAGGGGGTGTTCCCGTCCCTGTCGCTTGGGCGTTTTCCACGTCCGCCTTAACAATGCGCCCACGCGGGCCCGATCCAGAGATCTGGGACAGGTCCAGCCCCCGATCAGCGGCGATGCGTTTGGCCAGAGGTGACGCAAAAATCCGTGAACCGCTTGCTGCGACAGGCGCAACAGAAGGGGCTGTAGACGTCGACGGAGATGTGACTTGGGGTGTTTCGGGTGTCGCGCTTTGGGGTGCCGGAGCTGTGGTGGCGGGCACCGCATCCGCGTCTTCGCCTTCTTCTAGAAGAACTGCGATTGGGGCGTTCACCTTGACGCCTTCGGTGCCCTCGGCCACCAAGATCGTGCCAATCACACCTTCGTCGACGGCCTCGAATTCCATCGTGGCCTTGTCGGTTTCAATTTCGGCGATGATGTCACCAGAAGATACCGTATCCCCTGCTTTCACCATCCATTTTGCCAATGTGCCCTCTTCCATTGTGGGCGACAGGGCGGGCATGAGAATTTCAATAGCCATTGCATGCGCCTCCTTAGCGATAAGTGACTTGTTTCACAGCGGCGATGACGTCGTCTGTGGTGACCAAGGCCAGTTTTTCAAGGTTGGCAGCATACGGCATTGGGACGTCTTTGCCGGTACAGTTGATCACCGGCGCGTCTAGATAATCAAACGCCCGTTCCATGATGGTGGCCGACAGGTGATTGCCAATGGAACCGACAGGCCACCCTTCTTCTACGGTCACACATCGGTTGGTTTTCATGACGGATGCCAGCACCGTGTCATAGTCGATCGGCCGAAGCGTGCGCAGGTCGATGACGTCGGCTTGAATGCCGTCTTGTGCCAGTTGCTCGGCGGCTTCCAGCGCATATTGCATGCCGATGCCAAAGCTCACGATTGTGACGTCGTCCCCCTCGCGCCAGACGCGTGCCTTGCCAAATGGCACCGTGAAATCATCCAACTCTGGCACGTCAAACGTGCGGCCGTACAGGATTTCGTTCTCTAGGAAGATGACCGGGTTTGGGTCTCGAATGGCCGATTTAAGCAACCCCTTGGCGTCCGACGCACTATAGGGCATCACAACCTTGAGACCGGGAATTTGGGCATACCATGCGGCATAGTCTTGTGAATGCTGTGCACCCACACGCGCAGCGGCCCCGTTTGGACCGCGAAACACCATCTGTGCGCCCATTTGCCCACCCGACATATACAGTGTTTTGGCCGCTGAATTGATAATGTGGTCAATGGCTTGCATGGCAAAGTTAAACGTCATGAATTCGACGATGGGTTTCAGACCACCAAACGCGGCCCCAACAGCAATTCCTGCAAACCCGTGTTCGGTGATCGGGGTGTCAATCACACGCTTGCTGCCAAATTCATCCAACATGCCTTGGCTGATCTTATAGGCCCCTTGGTATTCTGCGACCTCTTCGCCCATCAAAAAGACGTCATCATCTGCACGCATTTCTTCAGCCATCGCGTCGCGCAAGGCTTCGCGGACCGTTTGTTGCTTTAGCGGCGTGCCCTCTGGCCAATCCGGTTCGACAACGATTGATACCGGCGTTGCTGGGGTGGCCACGGGGGCAATAGGTGTCTCGGGTGCGGTTGCGATCTGTTGCGCAACAGGCGCGTTTGATTGTGGTTCGGCACCAGCTTCTTCGCCATCCTCAAGCAAGGTCGCGATGGCGGTGTTCACAGCCACATGTTCTGTGCCTTCTGCCACAAGAATATGGCCGATGACGCCGTCATCAACGGCCTCGAACTCCATCGTGGCCTTGTCGGTTTCAATTTCGGCAATGATGTCACCAGAAGATACCGTATCCCCTGCTTTCACCATCCATTTTGCCAATGTGCCTTCTTCCATCGTCGGCGACAGGGCGGGCATCAAAATTTCAATAGCCATCTTTCCTAACTCCTCTGTCTGTCTCAGGCGTAAATATCTGTCCACAGCTCTTCGACTGCGGGCAAGGGGCTTTCTTTGGCGAATTCAGCCGAGGCATTGACCACAGCCTTAATCTCTTTGTCGATGGCCTTAAGGTCGTCTTCGTTGGCGTGTTTTCCGTCCAGCAACAAGTGGCGCACATGGTCGATCGCGTCGCGTTCTTCGCGCATCTTTTGAACCTCTTCGCGGGTGCGATACTTGGCGGGGTCCGACATCGAATGCCCCCGATAGCGATAGGTCTTGACCTCGAGGATATACGGGCCTTTGCCCGCGCGGCAATGCGCGACGGCGCGTTCGCTGGCATCTTTGACGGCGAGAACATCCATGCCATCTACGGCTTCGCCGGGAATACCAAATGCTTCTCCGCGTGTGTGAATGTCAGGCGTGGAGGTTGATCGTTTCTGGGCGGTTCCCATGGCGTACTGATTGTTTTCAATGACAAAAATCACCGGCAAATCCCAAAGCGCGGCCATGTTAAAGGTCTCGTACACCTGACCTTGGTTGGCGGCCCCATCCCCAAAATAGGCAAATGTCACACGGCCATTGTCTTTGTATTTGTCAGAAAAGGCCAAACCCGCCCCCAGCGGCACCTGAGCGCCGACAATGCCATGCCCGCCATAGAAATGCGCCTCTTTGCTGAACATATGCATCGACCCCCCCTTACCTTTGGAGTAGCCGCCTTCGCGTCCGGTCAATTCGGCCATCACCCCGTTGGGGTCCATGCCACAGGCCAGCATATGTCCGTGATCACGATAAGAGGTGATGCGTTTGTCGCCGTCTTCGGCGGCGGCCTCGAGCCCAACAACGACGGCTTCTTGGCCGATGTAGAGATGGCAAAAGCCCCCTATCAACCCCATGCCATACAATTGTCCGGCTTTTTCCTCGAACCGCCGGATCAACAACATTTCGCGATAGAACTTAAGCAATTCCTCGCCGGATGTTTTGGTCTTTTTGGCCTTGCTGGCAGGTTTTCTCGCAGCCATTCCAAGCCTCCCTGTGGATGAATAGTTTAGCGTTAAACAAAACCTAGCCGATCTCTCGGCCACAGGCGAGCGTAAATATTCCGAAACCTGCGGATCAAAAATATCAGGATGTCACAAGGGGGGTTAGCGAATGACGATCTCATCCGCGCGGATCAGGCCAAGCACATCGCGGGCTTGTTGATCCAACAGGTCAAGATCAAGAAAATCATCCGACAGGCGCTGGGTCAGGTTTTCCATACGGGCCACGTCTTGCTGCAGGGCCTCAAGCTCTTGGCGCAACTGCGCGCGCTCGGCGTTGACTTCGATACGGCGGAAAATGCCATAGTCACCCTGTACGGCGGCAAAGGTGAAATATGATGACAACGCGAATGCAATCCCGAAAAACAGGAACGCACCAAAGGCCGGTCTTTGTCTGGATGTCGTCATATCTGCCTCGCCTCGCTCTCTTGTTGGAGCTAAAGCCACTATGTCACACCTGATTCGCTGTGTGAATCCCAAAAGGGTGAAAAAGGGCGAAAAACCTCATAATTTTGTGGTGTTACAGTGTCTGGCCATAGCGTTCGGGACCAGACACACTTGCCACAAAGTTACGCGAGAGAGCTGCGGCGCGCCGCAGCAATATTGGTACGGGTATCTCTCTTGTCGTGCAGCTGCCGCCCTTCACAAGTTCTCGCAAGACCCAAGAACGGTGCTGTAAATATTAGACATCCAAGGATTGTAACTTCGGGCAACTTTTTCTGGGTAAACGTACGAAATTATTGAGAATACCTTGTCGGTGAGGCCCCAAAATACTGCGTGAACGCGCGGGTAAAGTTTCCTGGCTCTCTATATCCCAGAGTATCTGCTACTTCGGCAACAGTGCTGCCTTTCAGCTTTAGCAATTCACAGGCGCGGTCCATGCGAGCTGCTTTCAGCACCTCGCGGAAATTCGTTCCATAGATGGCAAGTTGGCGTTGGACACTGCGTGGGCCGATATCCATCGCCTGAGCCAGCCGTTCAAGAGAGACATTGCGATCTGCAACCTGCATGTCGACAACGGCACGAATAGAATGCAGCAGTGTAATTGGGGGTCCCGAACGCTCGCGAACGATATCGCCACGGGTGGTCAACATTTTCGGACCGAGTTTGGATCGTCGGGCACCAAGATCAGAGCTGGGTAACACCAAACGTAGTTGCGCACGATTGAAGAGCACCGGGCAGCCGAATATCTCTTGCGCATGGGCACTGCCCCGTTCCGAAGGAAAGTCGAATTCGATCTTTGTCGGTGACCATCCCTGTCCCAGATAGGCCCTCGGGATGCTCATCATTGCGGCTACGGCGCTATAGGCCATGTCGGGATAGCTGACATGATGCTTGTGACCAAATTTATAGGTGTAAGTGACGATGTTGCCGCGGCATTTGAATTCAACGCGGTCTGTGTTGGAGTGTAGCCCCATTTCCCGTTGCGCCCGCAACAGAGCCGTTTCCAGATCCGGAGCAGACAGGACATACCGCCCCCACGCCCCATAGTCCGCGACAGTCAGATACGGGGAAAACAACAGGCCAAGCCTGTCTTCGCCCAATGCTCGGCTGATGCCGTGGACAAATTCACAAAGCGCGTGTTCGGTGATGTAACCATGTCGATCTTCAATGAATTGTTCTGCTAATCCCACCTGAGATAACAGGCCAAGTGTCTTTTTTTACCCATCTCTGCCATCGCAAATGCAGGCATCGCCCCCAATGCTTTGGCGGTGATCATGGCAGGTGAATTGGACATCAACGCGCGCTCCTTTTTTTCAGTGTGTCGTGAAATGATATTTCTGACAATCACCCTTGTGGCATGGTTCGTGCCAAGTATCTGGTCAGTTTCAGTTCGAATTCCCTTCATAGTGCAAAGCCGAAACCCGAGTTTTGTGTTGGTTCGCAACTGGTTAAGTAGACATTTTCTAATTCCGGAGCGGCACATGACACTATCACAAGCGCAAGTAACAAAACCCAAATTTCGCAATCTCCCCTCAAGGTTGGCATTGGTTGCCGCGCTTTCGGTCATGGCCCCAATGACGGTGGCCCAGACGTTCAACGACACAGGGAACATTTTGGCCCGCTCTGCAGAGGTCAAAGATATCGAATATCAAATCATGGTTCAGCGCGCGACCCAGACCGCCATCTGGGGAATGCCCGCGGTGGGAATGGTTGATTTCATCAAGGCAACACGCCGCGATTTGGGAGGAGAGATCAACGATGTGGTCTATCTCAAACAGCCGTTCGATTCAAAACACGGCTTTTTGACCCCGAACGATGTGACCGCTTACGCGTGGGGGTCCATGACCTCGGAGCCGGGCCCACTTATTGTCGAGGTGCCTGCGGCAACCGACAACGTCAGCTATTTTGGCACCATTGTGGATGCATGGGATGTGCCGATCGAAGACGTGGGGCCGGCTGGCGCTGACAAAGGAAAAGGTGGAAAGTACCTGTTATTGCCACCGGGGTATGAAGGGGAGAAATCCAAGGAGGATTTGGAGGCGGAAGGATACCTTGTTTACGAAACCAGCACGTATCAGTACGGGTTTTCATTCCGGCCTCGGCTGTACAACGGTGCAACGGATGCGGATGCGGCCGAGTATGCCCAGCAGATCAAGGTGTACTATCTTTCTGACGCCGACAATCCCCCACCGACGACCTACCACGAGGCGTCTCAAGTGCCGTACGATTCCCTTCCGTATTACAATCACACCTTTTTTGAGGATATGAACGACTATATTCAGGGCAACCCGATCCGGCCTCAGGACAAGGTCATGGTGTCCATGCTCAAGAGCCTCGGCATCGAAAAGGGCAAGCCCTTTGCTCCCACCGACCGACAGATGGCGGCAATGGATGACGGGCTGGTTTTGGCTTATGCGGCGATGCAGGATTTCTTTGTTTCGCCGGGCAAGTCCACGGTTCCCTTGTGGGCAGATGACAGCGGCACCCTGAAATCTCAGTGGTTGGTGTGGGATTTTGCCCCCGGACAGGCCGAGGCCGGATTTCCGTATGAGACCGCACAAGAGGTGCTGCTCGATGATCGGGCAGGCGGCAGCTATTTCTGGATCACCTACCTGCCAAAGTATCTTGGCGGCGGCACATTCTATCTGACTGGGTTGAACGACAGCGACGGCGACGCGCTGGATTTCAACGCGTCCTACAAGCTGAACGTTCCCAAGGATACTCCGGCCAAGGATTTCTGGTCAGTGATTGTTTATTCGATGGAAACCAAAGGGTTCATTCGCGATGTCGAACGGGTCGGTCTGTCTTCCCGTGATGCAGAGTCCATGCATATCAATGACGACGGGTCTTATGACATCTACTTTGGCCCAACACCGCCCGAAGGAAAGGCAGCAAACTGGATCCCGACAACCGAAGACTACTTTTTGTTGTTCCGCCTGTATGGGCCAGAAGAGGGATGGCTGCAAAGTGGCTGGGTTCTGCCTGATCTTGAGAAAATTGATTGAGACTTGCGCAAGATAGGACTTGAACCATGACACTCATACAGCTTCTTGCAGGCACAGCGCTGGTTTTGACAACATATTCCGGTAGTGCGGCGGCTCAGGACTTTGCGGCGGATGTGCCCCAAAATGTGATAACCCCTGATGTCGTCGAAACCAAAACACTCGGGACACTCGACTTCTTTGATGGCATGCCGTCGCCGGATACGGTCGACAAGGTGTTCGACAACCTCGACCTGATCCGCGCGACCACGGCATTTCTGGACGGGATGAAAATCGCGTCGTTGCGCGGCATGTTCCAAGGCTATGAAGATATCGGGGCAATGCCCAATGACATCGTCATTACCGAGAACCTGATGGATGCGCGATCCATTTGGCTTACGCCCAATACAACGACAATTTATATCGGGGCCAATGTGGACATTTCCCAAGGCCCAATTGTCATTGACGTGCCGCCCGGTCTGCTTGGTCTCATTGATGATGCGGCCTTTGACTATGTCGCTGACATCGGCGCCTTGGGTGCGGACAAGGGCAAGGGCGGCAAGTACCTCTTGATGCACAATGACGATGATACGCCCGTGCCCGACGGCTTTTTCGTGTTGCGCACTAAGACCTACGAACATTGGCTTCTTCTCAGAAGATCACCAGGGCCTGAAGGTGAAACCACAGGTCCGGTTGCAGAGATCAAGGCAGGTTTGAATGTGTACCCACTTAGCCAAGCGCACAATCCTCCGGCTGAAACGTTCGTCCACGTGTCGGGCAAGACATACAACACTGTCCACGCCAACAACGAAGACTTCTTTGAAGAGATTCACGTGGCCTTGGACAACAATCCGAAAGGGGCGTTTGCACCGGAAATCCTTGGCACATTTGCGTCGATCGGGTTGAAAAAAGGCGCCCCATTTGAACCTGATGCCCGCATGCAGGGGATCATGGTCGAGGCTGCCGCCATCGCAAACGCAACCGCGCGGGCCATCACCTATGCCTCGCGGGACAAAGGCGTGTATTTTTATGAGGATCGCCAATGGAATTCACCGTTCCAGCGCCAAAGCTATCAGTTCCTAGAGGATGGCGCCCGCATTCTGGATGACCGAACCTATTTTTTCTATATGGCAACGGGCATTACGCCTGCGATGACGTCGCCACCGGTTGGATCAGGATCGGTCTATGCAATGACAGCACGGGATAAGAATGGGGTGTATCTGGATGGGTCCAAAACCTACAAAGTGACGCTTCCGGCCCCGGTTCCGGCCAAAAACTTCTGGTCCTTTATGCTTTACAGCGGACAGACGCGGTCCATTCTTGAAACCGATCAGAAATCGGGCGGCATCGACTCGAACCGGGAAGGCATCAAACCCAACGAGGACGGAAGCTATACCGTCTATGTTGGCCCGAAAGCACCGGAAGGTTGGGAAAACAACTGGGCGCAAACCATGCCCGGCAAAAGCTTTAATGTCATGATGCGCCTTTATGGCCCTCTCGAGCCATGGTTCGACAAAACCTGGAGGCCCGGAGACTTTGAGTTGGTAGAGTAACCTGCCCAAGCCAATTGGGGTCAATGCTCTGCCGATCACCGGAGTGCGTTGATCAAATGGGACCGTGTGCAGAGACAGCCAGCAGGGCCAGCGCTGGGACAGAAGGCGAGGCGCGTGACATAATCCGCAAGCAGGGGGTTTGTTCAAGAATACTGCGGCAAGGACACAGCAAGCGGTTATTGCACGTAAAACACCCGCCGAAATACATCGACGGGTGTGAATTATTGTTCAAAAAAGATGCGCAACGGGCAGATTAGCCTGCCACAGACGCCTTGTAGATGCTGTCGATGGTGCCTGCGATCGTCTCGTTAAAGGCATCGTCGTCTTGTTGGGCTGACAACCCTTCGGTCAGCGCGCGAGAAAAGCTCGCGATGATGCCCGAGTTGTGGGACAGGCGCGTATTGGCTTCGTCGCGCGAGTACCCGCCTGACAATGCCACAACACGCATCACGCGCGGGTGATCTACCAACGTTTTGTAATGGTTGGATGTTTCGGGCAATGTCAGCTTGAGCATCACTTGTTGATCTTCGCTCAGCGCATCAAGTTGCTTGGTGATTTCCGTCGCCAGAATGTCTTCGGCAGCGGCTTTGTCAGCGATGGAAATTGTCACCTCTGGTTCGATGATCGGCATCAATCCATGTCCAAGGATTTGTTTGCCAACTTCGAATTGCTGGGCAACAACATCGGCAATCCCATCTGGCTTTGCAGCATTGATCACAGAGCGCATTTTGGTGCCAAAGATACCTGCTTTGACCGCGCGTTCCAGCAAGGCATCCAAATCCGGCATCGGCTTCATCACTTGGACGCCGTTCGCTTCGTCGGCCAAACCTTTGTCGACCTTGAGAAATGGGACAACACCGCGGTCTTCCCACAAATATGTGGCGGTGGGTTTGCCATCGACGTCGCGGTCCATGGTCATTTCAAACAGGATGGCGCCAACCACACGATCACCTGTGAACGCAGGGGCTTTGGCAATGCGGGCGCGCATGGCGTGAATCAGATCAAACATTTCGGCTTCGGAGCCATAGGCATCTTCCTTGACGCCATACAGGCCCAGAGCTTTGGGCGTGGACCCACCGCTTTGATCCAGAGCGGCAATAAAGCCCTGACCCGAGGTGACTTGTTCTGCTTGAGATTTATTCGACATATCTGATTTCCGCCCAAAAAAATGTGTGTTTGTGGCTGTTGGTTTTCTGGCCCCGCTTCTAGTTCAGCAGGACGCGCGTTGCAATCATGGTCGCGCTAACGGTGCGCGACCTGACAATTTCTGCTTCTGATGGCGAGATTTCTACCGCCACCAGAAGATAATTGCAGGGTCTATTGATCCAGCGCCGCAACACCGGGCAATTCTTTGCCCTCCATCCATTCAAGGAACGCGCCACCTGCGGTCGAGATATAGGTAAAGTCGCCTGCTGCACCCGATGCATTGAGCGCAGCAACCGTATCACCGCCACCGGCAACCGACACCAACTGACCAGAGCGCGTCAGGGCCGCAGCTTTTAGGGCGGCGGCATTGGTGGCTGCATCAAAGGGTTCAAGTTCAAACGCGCCCAAAGGTCCGTTCCAGATCAACGTTTCACTGCTGGCAAGGACGTCATTGATGGCGGCGACACTTTTGGGACCGGCATCCAGAATCATGCCGTCTTCTGGACAGTCATCTGCGGACACAATGTCGTGCTCGGCGTGCGACGCGAACTTCTTGGCGACAACGATATCAACGGGCAACATGATGTTGCAGCCTGTTGCGGTGGCTTTTTCCAAGATCTCGGCTGCCGTATCTTTCATGATCCGTTCAGCAAGCGACACGCCAACAGGTTTGCCTTGGGCGACAAGGAAAGTGTTGGCCATACCGCCGCCGATAATCAGGTTGTCCACCTTGTCGACAAGGTTGCCCAGCAGTTCCAGCTTGGTCGAAACTTTTGCGCCGCCGACAACTGCTGTGACCGGACGTTTCGGGGCACCCAAAGCGGCTTCAAGCGCGCTCAGTTCGGCCTGCATCAGGCGACCGGCGCAGGCGGGCAGCAAACGCGCCAGACCCTCGGTCGAGCTGTGGGCGCGGTGGGCGGCAGAAAAGGCGTCGTTGCAATAGAGATCGCCAAGGCGCGCCATGCGTGCACTCAGGTCTGGATCATTCTTGGTTTCCCCAGCGTGGAAGCGGGTGTTTTCCAGCAACAAAACCTGCCCTTGCAACAGCGATTCTGCAGCAAGCTCAGCGGCGGGGCCGACGCAATCGGTGGCAAACAGGACCTTGGTGCCGAATGCGGTTTCGAGTGTGGGAACCAATTGCTTGAGCGACAGGTTTTCGCGGTGCTCGCCACCTGGGCGTCCAAAATGGGCCAACAGGATAGGTTTACCGCCAGCCGCGAGAATATCGCGCACGGATGGGACGATGCGTTCTATGCGGGTCGCATCGGTCACGACACCTTCGACAATCGGAACGTTGATATCCACGCGCACCAATACGCGCTTACCTGCCAGGTCCATTTCGTCCAGCGTTTTCCAAGCCATGAATGACAACTCCATCGGTAAATATGTGTGTTGTTCTCTATAGGAAACCGCGCATGGGTCAATGCGGTGTCTTGGCAATTGCGCCTGTGGTGATTAACTAATCCCCAAGCAAATGACAGGAGAGCCCAATGGCTGATATCAAAGACCCCGAAAACACGATCCTGATGGAACTCAGCAATGGCACCGTTGTCATTGAATTGATGCCTGACGTGGCCCCCGGCCACAGTGCGCGCATGAAAGAGCTGGCGCGCTCTGGTCAGTATGACAACGTGGCGTTTCACCGTGTGATTGACGGGTTCATGGCGCAAACAGGCGATGTGGCCAATGGCAACATGGAAAAAGACTTTGATATCCGCGCCGCTGGCACGGGTGGATCAGACCTGCCAAACCTCAAAGCCGAATTTTCCAAGCTGCCACACGATCGCGGCACCTTGGGTGCGGCCCGTTCGCAAAGCCCGGACAGCGCCAATTCCCAGTTCTTTATCAACTTTAAAGACAACCATTTCCTGAACGGGCAATACACCGTGTATGGCCGTGTTGTGTCGGGCATGGATCATGTGGATGCCATCGTCAAAGGCGAGCCGCCCATGTATCCAGACCGTATGGTGTCTGTAAAGGTGGCTGCTGATGTTGATGCGTAACGCCATTTTTGCCCTAAGCTTGCTCGCCAGCCCTGCCTTGGCATCTGGTTTGCAAATCGAGATCGAAGGCGAAGGCGCAAACGGCGTTGTCACCATTGATCTGCTTGACGATGTGGCCCCAAAACACGTGGCGCAAATCAAGGCGCTTGCTGCAGACGGCAAATATGATGGCGTGGTGTTTCACCGCGTGATCGAAGGCTTTATGGCGCAAACCGGCGATGTTCAATTCGGAAAAATGGGCGGCGATATGCGCCGTGCGGGCATGGGCGGATCTGATCTCTCTGATCTTCCTGCCGAATTCTCCGATGTGCCGTTTGATCGCGGTGTCGTTGGCATGGCCCGCAGCCAGAATCCCGATTCAGCAAACAGCCAGTTCTTTATCATGTTCAACCAAGGGCATTTCCTGAACGGGCAATACACGGTTGTTGGACGTGTCACTGACGGAATGGATGTCGTTGATACGATCAAGCGCGGCCAAGGCCAAAGCGGGTCCGTCACTGGCAAACCTGATGTGATGACAAAAGTCACCGTCACTGACTAGGTGTGATGGCCTGCGCGGTACGCGCAAGGACACAGGTTTTCAAACCATCGTGAGGGGGGCTATGCAGCCCCCCTTATTATTGTGCACCCTCAGGAGGTGTCGCAATAGGGGGAAAACCCGTGTCGATCCGCAAACTTGTCGCCATCCTGATGCTCTGTCCTGCCATGGCTTTGGCCAATCCAGATTTTTGGAAGCATGAATGGCCCGAGACCGATTTTGGCACCACGACAATCGACAATTGGGTGGAAATCCTGTCAGGCGGCCCGCCCAAAGATGGCATACCAGCCCTAAGTGATCCCCAGTTCGTGTTGGTCTCGCAAGAGACTAGGATCGGGGGGCGCGAGCCGGTGATTGCTGTCGAGATGCCCGGAGAGAGCGCGCGCGCCTATCCGCTGCGGTATCTGACGTGGCATGAAATTGTGAACGACACCATTGGCGCCACCCCGATCGCGGTGACCTTCTGTCCTTTGTGCAACTCGGCGCTGACCTTTGATCGGCGCGTGGCAGATCGCGTTTTGACATTCGGTGTCAGCGGCAAATTACGAAACTCTGACATGATCATGTATGATCGCGAGACCCAAAGCTGGTGGCAGCAAGCCATCGGGACGGCGGTTGTCGGCATGTTAACGGGGACAGAATTGCGCCCTGTGGTGTCATGGATGGAAGATTGGGACAGCTTTCGACACCGCAACCCGGATGGATTGGTGATGGCGCAACCGCCTCACAACCGCCCGTATGGCCGCAATCCATACGAAGGATACGACAGCGCATATAAACCCTTTTTGTATAGCGGCGAGTTTCCCCCGCACGATATTGACCCATTGGCGCGGGTTGTGCGCGTTGGCAACAAGGCGTGGCCACTCGACCGGCTCAGAACCTTGGAGGGGATCAAGGAGGATGGGATAGAAATTTCCTGGACCTCGGGTCAGGCCTCTGCGCTGGACACCGCAGAGATTGGCCAAGGCAAGGATGTCGGCACCATTCGAGTGCGCGATGCCGCTGGTGCGGACTTGCCGCATGATGTGATGTTTGCCTTTGCGTTTCATGCGTTTTGGCCCACAGGCATCTGGATGTTGGGCGACTAGGCACTTTGGAGCGACTTGCGGTCGCTCAAGGCGAGACATTCACGGCTCTGCTATTATTGGGGCAGGAGGAGAGTTGTGATGAGATTTCTTATTGGACTTGTAATATCGCTTGGGTTTCTGTTGGTCGGCTTTGTCATCTTGGGGGCCGGGCTGGAGACAATATCGGCCAAAGGTATGACGGAAGACGCCATTGCTGCCTTGGTCATAGGTGGGGGATTAACCGTTGTTGGCGCTGTCGTCTTTTGGGCGGCAAATGGTGCGCGCCGCAAACGCAAGGCTGGCCAAAAAGCAGATTACACCGACGCGAGTGCGACCGTTTTGGGAATGACCATGGTTTCGGATAGCTTTGATGACGGTGACGCGGGGGACTAGCGGCGCCTGAAATCGCGGATTCGACCAAAGCGTCTGGCGATCTGTCAGAAGAAACGAAAAAGAGCGCTCCGGTCAGAGCGCTCTTTACATAGAAAATATCTAATAGCTTAAGCGCCTGCTGCGGGCTTCTTGGCTGGAGCAGGGGCTGCGGCTTTTTTGGTCAGCGGGTCGTCTTGACGCTGGACCGAACCTTCGAAATGCGCACCGCTCTCGATGGCGATGGTCTTGTGAATGATGTCACCTTCGACGCGCGCGGTGGATGTCAGACGCACCTTAAGGCCACGGACACGACCCACGATACGGCCATTGACCACAACATCATCAGCAATCACTTCACCTTTGATGGTGGCGGTTTCGCCAATGGTCAACAGATGCGCGCGAATGTCGCCTTCCACGATGCCTTCGACCTGAATGTCGCCCGTGGTTTTCATGTTCCCGGTCACGTGCAAGTCCGATGACAGCACGGATGCCGGTGGCTTTGCCTTAGGGGGCGATGATTTGAACTCGCCAGACTTTGGTGCCGCAGGGGCCGCAGGCGCAGCAGCAGGGGCCGGAGATCTGGCCGGCTCGGCGGCTTTTTGTGCGGGTTCGTTGATTTTACTCTTAGAAAACATCTCTTCCTGCCTTGATAAATGTCATCGGGTTTACGGCCCGACCGTTTACGCGCACCTCATAGTGCAAATGCGTGCCAGTGGACCGTCCAGAGTTGCCCATATCACCTATACGATCGCCGCGCGAGACCCTTTGGCCGACTTTTACGCGGATTTTCGCCAAGTGCGCATACCGTGTTTCGATTCCGAATTCATGTTTGATTTTGATAAGCCGTCCATATCCCGAAAGCCAATCGGCGTGAACAACCACACCTTCGGCTGTGGCATAGATCGGCGTGCCGTGGCGCGCGGCAAAATCGGTGCCCTTGTGCATCCGTCCCCAACGCATGCCAAAGCCGCTGGTATAGCGAAAGGCGCTCTTGAGAGGATTGGCAAATGGCGCGGTTTCTGCCGCGATCCGATACATGTTGAGCCGGTCCATCTGATCCAGCAGACGGTTGGCGCGCACGGTTTCTTTGGTCAATTCGCCGCCCTTGGTCGAAAACGACAGCGGCATCATTGGGCCACCTTGACCTTGATAGCCGCGGCGGACTTCTTCCAGCAAAGTGTCGGTGTTCATGCCAGCCGCTTTGAACATTTTGTCCAGCGGGGCAACAGAGACCGTCATGGCATCTTCGAGCTGGCGGAAAATCTGATCGTTCTTTTCTTCCATCAACGCCATTTCAAGCTGCATGTCTTCGGCGCTGCGCAGCGCGAGCTTGGCGCTTGCAATGACTTCGTCGCGTTGAGCCGCTGTTTCTTGAAGGGCGTCTGAGAGCACGCCAACCATTTCATTGCCCAATGGCGACGCGTCACCTTGGGCGCTGGCGGTATCTGTGGATACATTGCGCAGTCCGTCAACTTCGGTGCGGGCCAGTTCGCGTTCTTTCATGGTCCGGCGCAACGTCGACTGGATCACTTCGATCCCCGTCTCAAGTTCACGCCGCCGCGTCTCTGAGGCCAAAAGTTCGGATTGCATCAGCGAAATCTGGTCCAGCGCAGAGTTAAAGCGCGTTTGTGCCGCAAGTGCTTCTTCGGTGCGCGCGTCACGTTCGTCGGACAGATCATTCAAACGCAGTTCATAGGTTTGCTGATCGCGGCGGGCCTGTTCGCGAAAATTGCCCGATCCAATGGAGTCCATCAACAAAATGGCCGTGGCGACAATGGTCCATGCTACGATGACGGTGCTGCCCACAAAGGCGATAAGCTGTGTAGACGGGCGCAAGCGGATAAAACGCGTATCGGTATCAGATCGCAGAAAAAGACGGCGCTCTGGAAAAAATCGTTCCAAAAACGCGTGTAGTCTAATAGCGAACCGTGTTCTCACGTCGTGCGTCCTCTTCCTTACCCCTTGCGCGTGGTGCTCTTTTATTTCGGCACCGACGCGAAATCTCTTAACCAGACGTTACCGAAGGGGCAAGTTTTTTAAGCGTTTTCATGCAGCTTCTGATTGCCGCAGGCCAAACCGGCAAGCTCTTGCCGATGTTATGGCTCTGTGACGGACCCTTGTTCGGTCAGAGGCCAATAGAAATCCGGCGGTAATCCTGCTTCTGCGCGCTTTTCCTCGTTAAAAGGAGGTTTCAGCGTACTGTGGAAATACTTGCGGACCAGCTTATGAAAGACATCTTTGGGGTCCAGATTGTGACGGCCGCACAAAAAGTTGAACCATTTTGACCCATAGGCCACGTGGCCGACTTCTTCGGCATAGATGGTTTCCAGCGCTGACACGGTTTCGGTTTCGCCCGCCTTTTGGAAAACGGTGATCATGCCGGGGGTCACGTCGAGGCCGCGTGCCTCAAGCACCATGGGAACAACGGCCAAACGCCCCAGAAAATCTGTGGCGGTGTCCTCGGCGGCGCGCCACATTCCGGCGTGGGCAGGCAAGGCGCCGTAATGGCTGTCTAGGTTCTCAAGACAGTCGCATACCAGATTGAAATGTTTGGATTCTTCGTCGGCTGCCTTGACCCAGTCGTCGTAAAATCCGACGGGCATCGGGGTGTCTGCAAATCGGGCAATGATATCCCAATGCAAATCAACTGCGTTCAATTCGATATGGGCCACCGCGTGCAACAGGGCAATGCGCCCTTGCGGGCTACCCGGGCGGCGGCGGGGCACATCGCGGGGCGATAACAGCTCTGGTTTGTCAGGACGTGAGGGCATGATTGGCGGTGTCGCCGTGCCGATTTCGATCTCGGACCCAGCCTTGCGCGCGGCAAACCATGCGGCGGCGTATTTGTGAGACAGCGCGGTTTTCGCGCGCCCGTCTGCCGTTGTCAGAACCTCGACAGCCATTTGTGAAAGCGTTTGGGTCATCCCAGCGCCTTTACTGCGTCGAGCACGTCTTGGACATGGCCGTCGACTTTAACCTTGCGCCAGACATTCGCGATGCGACCTGTGCCATCAATCAGGAACGTCGAGCGCTCGATTCCCATAAAGGTCTTGCCGTACATCTTTTTCTCTTTCCAAACGCCATAGGCTTCGCAGACCTCGCTGTCAGCATCCGACAAAAGCGGCATGCCCAGCTCTTTTTTGGCAAGAAACCGCTCGTGAGAGGCCATGTTATCTTTGGAAATCCCGAACACATGTGCGCCGGCGGCGTCGAACGCGGCAAGGTTTTCGGTGAAACCGATGGCTTCTTTTGTGCATCCTGCCGTATTGTCCCGTGGATAAAAGAACAGCACGATTGCCTTGGGTTGCAACGCAGAAAGCGTGACAGATGTGTCGCCCGTTGCGGGCAGCGTGAAGTCCAGGGCCATGTCGGCAACGTCAACCATCGAGAGTCTCCTTGGGTCAGGTGCGCGTACCGTATATAGTCGAGCGTGGCGAGCAATAGAAAACACATAATGGCAGGGCAAACCGCTGACCGAAACACCAGATATCTCTTCTCAAGCGCCGGTGACCGGACGGCGACGCCGTCTGTTTGGCATTTGGGCGCTTCAGAGCCTCGCGTTGCTGGCGATCGTTGGCGCGGTGGGCTTGTTTGCTTTGCTGGGGCGGCCGGTGGATTTACCGCAATGGGTCGTGAGCCGGATTGAGCAGACCGTTAACCAACGCATCCAGAAATTTGATCTGGCTTTGGGTGAGGTGTCCATTGTTGTCGAGGATAACTGGAATCCGCGCATCTATGTGCGCGACGTCGAAGTCTCCGAAGTGGGGTCGTCAAGCCGCATCGATCTGGAAGAAGTCCACACCACGCTATCGGTTTCCAATCTGATACAGGGTCGTATCGCACCGCGCGAAATTGTTGTCTCGGGATTGTTTTTGAATATGCGCCGCTTGCAAGACGGATCGTTTGATCTGGCGTTGGGCGAGGGCGGTCAGGCGGTCAACCCGATCAACCGGACGGCACAAATTCAAGATGTCGGGCGCATTGTCGAGGACATTCTTGATCGTCCTGCGTTTGCCGAGTTGGATCGGCTGTCGATGGATGCGCTGGCCTTGCGTTACGAAGATGTGCGGGCAGGGCGTGGATGGACTGTGGATGGTGGTTTGGCACGCATGGAACGCGAAGGCGATTTTGTGCGTCTGCACGCGCAGTTTTCGGTATTGGGCCAGCGTTCGTATGCATCAACGGTCGATGTGTCGTTTGAAACCTCTTACGGGTCCGAGGAATCGCGGTTTGGGATGTCGTTTGAAAGCTTGCCTTCTGGCGATATCGCGTCCCAGTCGCCTGCCGTCACTTGGTTGAATGTGTTTAAGGCCCCGATTTCCGGATCGTTGCGGATGTCGACGGATGTGACCGGCCGCCTTGGTCCGACGCATGTGTCGCTTGAAATCGGCGAAGGGGTCCTTCAGCCCAACGAAAATGTACGTCCGATCCCGATCGAGTCTGCCCACACTTTTCTGTCTTATGATCCTGCAACGTTGACATTGGCGTTGGAAGACTTTGCGTTGAACTCCAAGCTTCTCAAGGCCGAAGCTGTGGGCAAGGCCGTTCTGGCCAAGCTTGTCGAGGGGCGCCCCGAAGAAATGCTGGTTCAGATGAACCTGAGCAAACTTGAATTGAACCCGAAAAATTTGGCCGACGTGCCGATTGCGCTGGATGACTCTTTTATCGACTTCCGGTTGCGGCTGAACCCGTTCGAGGTGTCGTTGGGGCAATTGGTGCTGCGTCAGGATGGGCACCGTTTGTTGTTGAATGGCGAACTGGCCACCGATGGCGAGAATTGGGTGTATTCCCTGGATGGTCATATGAACTCGGTTGAACCTGATCGGTTGATCGGAATTTGGCCGGATCGTGTGAAGACCAAGCTTCGCAAGTGGATCGTCGACAACATCCACAGTGTTCAACTGAGCGATATCAATCTGGCGGTGCGCTCGCGGGTCGATGCACCGCCGGATGTCTATGCGGATTTCCAGTTCAAAGATCTGGATTTGCGGTTCATGAAAACGATGCCCCCCATCAAAGGGGGGGCGGGATATGCGACCTTGATCCGCAATCAGTTCATCGTCGGGGCAGAACGCGGCGTCATTCGTGCCCAAGAAGGCGGCGAGGTTCAAATCCAGAACACTGGCTTTACCGTAACCGATACGCGGATCAAAAAATCACCGGCGATTGTGCGCATCGTCGGCCAAGCCCCGGTCAAAGCGGTGTTGTCGCTGCTGAATCGCAAACCACTCGAGATCATGACCAAGGCCAATTTACCCGTGGATGTCGGCAGTGGCTGGGTCAAAGCCACCGGATTTCTGAATTTGGTGCTCAAGGACAAAATTTTACCCGAGGATGTCAAATTCGACATCTCGGGAACCGTCAGCGATGCCAAAAGCACGCATTTCCTAAAGGACAAGGTCATTTCAGGCGATCTGACTGTGCATGCCACCGATGAGCGTGTCGAACTTGGCGGGCCGGGCTTTGTGGGGGATTTGCCTGTCGAGGCCGCATGGTCTTTGCCCATTGGCCGCAAGAATGACGGCACCAGCACGTTGACTGGATGGGCCGAGCTGAGCGCGCGAACCCTCACGGAATTCAATGTGGGTCTCCCCAAAGGCACGGTGACGGGACTGGGTCGTGGCAGCTTTGTGATTGATTTCGTCAAAGGCACGGCGCCCAAAATGGCGATCACCACTGATTTCACAGGTGTCGGCTTGTCGTTTCCACCTTTGGCATGGGAAAAACCTGCCAAGACCGCAGCCAGCGGCACGTTGGATCTGACCCTTGCAGAGGCCCCCGTGATTGACGGGTTTTCGATCAAGGCGCCGGGCCTAAAGGCGGATGGTCGGATTGAACTGGCCCCAGATGGCGGATTGGGGCGATTGGTGATGAACAGCCTAAGCGTCTCTGACTGGTTGACAGGCACCGGTGAATTGCGTGGCCGCGGCGCAGGCGTGGCCCCCGAAGTCATCGTCCACAACGGGTCGCTGGATATGCGTCGCATGCCCCCGCAGGTTGGCGGCAGCAATGGAAACCCAAGCGACAGCGGAATCGGACCCGCATCCGTGACCTTGGACCGTGTTCAGGTCACTGACACGATCTCGTTGCGCGGCTTTAAGGGTGATTTTGTGAATACAGGCGGCCTTAAGGGGCGCTTTACGGCTTTGCTGAACGGCTCGGCCCCTGTCCGAGGCCAGCTTTTGCCGCAGTCGGGACGCACTGCTGTGCGTGCGCAATCTGATCGCGCCGATCTGGTCCTGACCGCGCTTGGCGTGGTGCCGTCGGCTTCGCGTGGAACGCTTGATTTCCGGCTGGACCCCACGGCCAAGGCCGGAGAATACGACGGAGCGTTTGAGATCAAGAATATCAAGATCAAAGAAGCGCCTGCCATCGCAGAGCTTTTGAATGCCATCAGCATTGTGGGCCTGATTGAACAGCTCAGCGGGCCGGGAATTCTGTTCACCGATGTGGCGTCTCGGTTTCGGTTGACGCCCTCGCAGATCATTCTGGCCCAAGGCAGTGCCGTGGGACCCGCAATGGGATTGTCGATGGATGGGTATTACAATTTTGCCAACTCGATGCTGGATATGCAGGGCGCGATTTCACCAATCTATATGGTGAATTTGGTGGGACAGCCGATTGCTGCGCGCAAAGGCGAAGGACTTATTGCGTTTAACTACAACCTTTCAGGCCCTATCGACGACATGAAGGTGTCAGTGAACCCATTGTCTGCCTTGACGCCGGGCTTTTTCCGAGAGATTTTCCGCCGCCCGGCCCCCAAATTGGAAAAATGAAACCGATGCAGCTGTCTGACTTTGACTTTGATCTTCCGGACCACCTGATTGCGACACGTCCGGCTGTTCCGCGCACCTCAGCCCGTTTGCTGGTGTCCAATGGCCCACAGACCGTTGATGCCACCGTGGGGGATATGCCCGAATGGTTGCGCCCCGGAGATCGGCTTGTGCTCAATGACACCAAGGTTATTCCGGCGCGCCTGACCGGGGCACGTCATCGGGTCGGCCCAGAAGGTCCAACCAGCGCCAAGATCGAAGTGACCTTGTTGGAACCGCGCGCAGATGGTCAATGGAGCGCGCTTCTCAAGCCGCTCAAGAAAGTTCGTGAAGGCGAAGAGATTGTCTTTGCCGACAACTTCAAGGCCACCTTGTTGCACAAGGATGCAGGGCAGGCGGTGTTACAGTTTGATCTGCGCGGCGAGGATTTTGACGGGGCGTTGGCTGCTGCTGGTGCGATGCCTTTGCCGCCCTATATTGCCGCCAAACGCGCCGCAGATGAACAGGATAAAACCGATTATCAAACCGTCTGGGCCGAACATTCGGGCGCTGTCGCGGCCCCCACAGCGTCGTTGCACTTTGATCAGGCTTTGTTGGATACGCTTGCGCAGATGGGGGTGACATTCACCTTTGTGACGCTGCACGTCGGGGCAGGGACGTTTTTACCGGTGAAAGTCGACAACGTGCTGGATCACAAAATGCATTCCGAATGGGGCCGCGTCAGCCCCGAGGCCGCGCGCGATATTCAGGACACCAAAGCCAACGGGGGACGTGTGATTCCGGTTGGCACCACGGCGCTGCGTCTGATTGAAACCGCAGCGCGCAGCGGACAGATACAGCCGTGGCAGGGGGGAACCGACATTTTCATCTATCCCGGGTTCACATTTCATGTGGCGGATGCGTTGATCACTAACTTTCACCTGCCCAAATCCACCTTGATGATGTTGGTGTCAGCCTTTGTCGGTGCAGATCGTATTCGCGAGATTTACCAACATGCCGTATCCAAGGAATATCGCTTTTTTTCTTATGGCGATGCCTCTTTGCTGATACCCTAGATGTAAATTGATGGCGCAAATGCGCCAAGCAGGTCGCAGACAATACATATGGCTGTGGCAAATTCGTGCAAGAAAGAACGCTTAGACGAATAGGAGTCGCGGGTGTTCCAGTTTCTTTCCAGCGCATGGGCGCTTTTGTTGGGTATGATGCTTTTGATGGTCGGCAACGGCCTTCAGGGGACATTGCTGGGTGTGCGTGGGGAAATCGAAGGGTTTTCTACGTTTGAGATGTCGATCGTGATGTCGGCCTATTTCGTCGGCTTTCTAGGTGGCTCGCGCATGGCACCAGATATGATCCGACGTGTGGGGCACGTCCGCGTCTTTGCCGCCCTTGCATCGTTTATTTCTGCTGTTTTGATTTTGTATCCCACATTCGCAAACCCGTGGGTTTGGGTCGCAGGCCGGATTGTGATCGGGTTCTGTTTTTCGGGCGTGTATGTGACCGCGGAAAGCTGGATGAACAACGCCGCTACCAACGAAACCCGTGGTCAGGCTCTGTCTTTGTATATGATCGTGCAAATGATTGGGATCATTGCCGCACAGGCGCTTTTGCTAGCGGCCGATCCGTCGGGATTTGTGCTGTTCGTCATTCCATCTGTTTTGGTGTCGATCTCTTTCGCCCCTATTTTGCTGTCAATTTCACCGACACCTGCGTTTGAATCCACCAAACCCATGAGCCTTAAGGAGTTGGTTGGATACTCGCCATTGGGGGCTGTTGGCATGTTCCTGTTGGGCGGGGTCTTTTCCGCGCAATTTGGTATGTCGGCGGTGTATGGCGCTCAAATCGGCCTGAGTCTGACCAAATTGTCGATCTTTGTGGCGTCATTCTATGTCGGGGCGACCTTGTTTCAATATCCGCTTGGCTGGTTGTCGGACCGGATGGATCGTCGCGTTCTCATTATGGGCGTGGCCCTTGCGGGGGGCGTCGGTGCTGTGATTGGTATGATGTTCGGTGAAAATTATTTCGTCTTGTTGGGCGTCGCGATGATCATTGGCGGCACGTCAAACCCGCTGTATTCCCTGTTGATCGCCCATACCAACGACTTTCTCGAACTCGAAGACATGGCGGCGGCGTCCGGCGGGCTTATCTTTATCAATGGGATGGGGGCTATTGCCGGTCCGATTATCACAGGGTGGATGATGACGGCGTTGGGCGGACCCGGATTTTTCCTGATGATTGCCGGGCTTTTGATTCCGATGGCAGCCTATGCTGGATACCGGACAACACGACGTGCCGCGATCGCCGTCGAAGACACAGGAAGCTTTGCCGCGCTGACACCGGGGTCATCCCCGGTTGTGGTTGAAGTGGCGCAAGAAATCGCGATTGAAACGGCTCTGGAAGAGGAAGAAGCAGAGAATGCCGCATAATATGTCGTTGATGACGCAATTTGTTACTGTGATTTTTACCTAAACTCTGTGTAACATTTTTATGTCACCGTGGTGGGTGGCGTCAGCAAGGAGATGGGGCAATGGCAGGGCCCGAAGAAATTCTTACGTTCTGGCTAGACGAGGTGGGCCCTTCGGGGTGGTACGCCGTGTCAGATGAACTTGATCAGCAGATCCGCGACAAATTTCTGGAGACATGGAAAAGCGCGAAACAAGAGTACCTGACAAAATGGGTGACATACCCCCGCGGTGCACTTGCGTTTATCATCCTGACGGATCAATTTCCGCGCAACATGTTTCGCGGTGATCCCAAGGCGTTTTCGTCTGATCGCGCGGCTCTTGCGGCGGCCAAGTCAGCAATTCACAACAAATGGGATCTTAAGATTTCGGAGCCCGAACGGCAGTTTTTCTATCTGCCTTTGATGCATTCCGAAAATCTGTGTGATCAGGAACGATGTGTGCGCATGATGTTGGAAAGAATGCCCGAAACCGGGAATTCCAACATGTTACATGCCAAAGCGCATCGCGAAGTGATCCGCAAGTTCGGCCGATTCCCGTATCGGAATGACGCATTGTCACGGCCGTACACCGGCCCAGAACGTGCATACCTGAGCACAGGTGGATATGGGGCGACGGTTCAAGAACTTCAGGCTGCCAGCTAGGGCGGCCTGACGGCACATATCATCTGGTGCCAAGTCGACAGGTTTCGTTGAAGTGACTGAAAAACTGATCTAGGCTTCTTGTTAAATCAAAAACGAGGAGGGGCTTATGACCAGCAGCACATTCGACATGATTGTGATCGGCGCAGGACCGGGTGGATATGTGGCCGCGATACGTGGGGCGCAACTTGGTCTGAAGGTCGCGATTGTTGAACGCGAACATATGGGTGGCATCTGTCTGAATTGGGGATGCATCCCGACCAAAGCGTTGCTGCGGTCCTCTGAAGTGTTTCATTTGATGCATAGGGCTTCGGAATTTGGGCTCAAGGCCCAAAGCATCGACTTTGATCTTGAGGCGGTTGTTAAACGATCCCGTGGGGTCGCAAAACAGCTGAACTCTGGCATCGGTCACCTGATGAAAAAGAACAAGGTGACTGTGGTCATGGGCGAGGCCACGCTGGCTGGCGCCGGGATGGTCAAGGTGTCCACCGAAAAAGGTCCGCAATCGCTCACGGCACCGCATATTGTTGTGGCCACGGGGGCGCGTGCACGCGAACTTCCTGGGCTCGAGGCAGACGGTGATCTGGTGTGGACCTATAAGCACGCGCTGACTCCGCCACGTATGCCTAAAAAATTACTGGTGATCGGGTCGGGCGCAATCGGCATAGAATTTGCCAGCTTTTACAATACATTGGGGGCTGACACGACCGTTGTCGAGGTGATGGATCGGGTGTTGCCTGTCGAAGACGCCGAGATCAGCGCCTTTGCCAAAAAGCAATTTGTCAAACAAGGCATGACGATCATGGAAAATGCGTCGGTTCAAAAGCTGGATCGTGGCAAAGGCAAGGTGACGGCGCATATTGAAGCCGCTGGCAAGGTCCAGACCTTCGACTTTGATACCGTGATTTCAGCGGTTGGAATTGTCGGAAATGTTGAAAACCTTGGACTTGAGGCCGCTGGCGTCAAGGTGGATCGTACCCATGTGGTGACGGACGCATATTGCCGGACAGACGCCAAGGGCGTGTACGCCATCGGCGACATCGCCGGCGCACCCTGGCTTGCCCACAAAGCCAGCCATGAAGGCGTGATGGTGGCCGAATTGATCGCTGGCCAAGATCCGCATCCGGTGAAGCCAGAGAGCATCGCAGGCTGCACCTATTGCCATCCACAAGTGGCAAGTGTCGGGTATACCGAAGCCAAGGCCAAAGACGCCGGATACGATATCAAAGTCGGGCGCTTCCCGTTTATTGGTAACGGCAAAGCCATTGCTCTTGGCGAACCCGAGGGCATGGTGAAAACTGTGTTTGATGCCAAAACCGGAGAGCTCTTGGGGGCTCATATGGTGGGGGCAGAGGTCACAGAGATGATTCAGGGGTATGTCGTCGGGCGCACGCTTGAAACCACCGAGGCCGAGCTGATGCAGACCGTATTTCCACATCCAACCCTGTCGGAAATGATGCATGAAAGCGTGCTGGATGCCTTTGGGCGTGCGATCCATATGTGATCGCACCGTATGGCAAGCTTGAATAGAATCGTGATGAATAAGACCAGCCGCCAATGGCTGCGCGCGCTTGATCTTGAAAACATGTCGATTTGCGAAATCTCTGGCAAATGGGGCAAGACCTTGCCAGTCAAAAAATACAAATCTTATCATTTCCCCAAGTTTGATATCTGCGCGGGGCCGTTTCTAAATCCGCGGGGCAGGGCGCGCCAATATGATCTGATTTTGGCCAATCAAGTCTGGGAGCATCTGGATCGGCCCTATATGGCGGCGCTGAACGTCTATGATATGTTGCGCAAAGGCGGGTATTTCTGGATTGCGGTGCCGTTTTTCGTGCCACTGCACGGCGCGCCGGTGGATTGTTCGCGGTGGTCGGCGCGGGGGCTTCGGAACTTCTTGATAGAGGTCGGCTTCAAAGATACCGAGATTCGGACCGAGGAATGGGGCAATCGCGCGGCTGCCCTGCGCAATCTTGAACCGTCATGGCCCCCAGAATACCACCCGGAGACAGACGATTTGTCCAATGACCCGGCGTTTCCGATTTGTGCATGGGCCTTGGCGCGCAAAACCTAGGTGCCGTCAAGGGGCCTCGATTTGGCCTCCGGCGCGGATCCAATGCCCTATGCCGCCGATATTATGCACATCCTCATACCCAAGCTTTCGAAGCAGTCGTGCGGCGGAATACGACCGCCCGCCAGAGGCACAATACAGGAAAATCGTGGCCGTCTGGTCCAACGATGGATGACAGTCAGGATGTCCCGGAGTGGCCATATCTTGCAGGCGAAACAATGGGATATGAATTGCACCTGTGGCATGCCCTGTGCTGGAAACCTCGGCTTGTTCGCGCACATCAATCAGAATCGCAGTGCCCTCGCGCAGTGCGTTGACGGCATCCTCAGGTCCAAGTTTATGCGAACGAAGGTGTTTCCAAAACTGCATCAGAACGTCCTTGGTATTGTCAGTGTTCGGGTTGCACCAACTTAACATTCCATAATTGGAATTCAATAACTATTCATCGAGAGTGTCTATTGTTCCTACTTTGTTCACACATTTCGCTTGGATAATGCGTTCGATTTATCTATTTCTTGGGCAGGAACCTGGGGGCTAGAATGGCTGAACTCAAAAATATCGAAGTACGCGGTGCCCGCGAGCACAATCTCAAGAATATTGACGTTGATATTCCGCGTGACCAATTGGTGGTGATTACCGGGCTGTCTGGTTCCGGAAAATCATCTTTGGCCTTTGACACGATCTATGCGGAAGGCCAGCGTCGCTATGTAGAGTCCTTGTCGGCCTATGCGCGTCAGTTTCTGGATATGATGGAAAAACCCGATGTGGATCACATCAGCGGGCTGTCTCCGGCGATTTCGATTGAACAAAAAACCACGTCAAAAAACCCGCGTTCGACGGTCGGCACCGTTACCGAGATTTACGACTATATGCGCTTGTTGTTTGCGCGCGTCGGCACCCCGTACAGCCCGGCGACTGGCCAACCGATCGAAGCCCAGCAAGTTCAGGATATGGTCGACCGTATCATGAGCTTTGAAGAGGGTATGAGGGGGTATTTGCTCGCCCCTATCGTGCGGGATCGCAAAGGGGAATATCGCAAGGAATTCCTCGAGTTACGCAAACAAGGCTTTCAACGCGTCAAGGTCGATGGCGCGTTTTACGAGCTGGATGACCCCCCCACACTTGATAAGAAATTCCGCCATGACATTGATGTCGTGGTGGATCGCTTGGTGATCCGAGAAGGGCTCGAGGTGCGGCTGGCGGATTCTCTACGCACCGCGCTGGATCTTGCAGATGGAATCGCCATTCTGGAAACGGCCCCAAAAGAAGGTGACCCCGAGCGCATCACATTTTCTGAAAAGTTTGCCTGTCCGGTCAGCGGATTTACCATTCCTGAAATCGAACCACGGCTGTTTTCCTTTAACGCGCCGTTTGGCGCTTGCCCTGAATGTGACGGCCTTGGCGTTGAGCTGTTTTTTGATGAACGTCTCGTGGTGCCTGATACCACGCTCAAGGTCTATGATGGGGCACTGGCCCCGTGGCGCAAAGGTAAGTCCCCGTATTTTCTGCAGACCATCGAAGCCATCGCAAAACACTATGAGTTTGACAAAAACACACCTTGGAAAACGTTGCCCAAACATGTGCAGCAGGTGTTTTTATATGGATCGGGGGATGAAGAAATCCCATTCCGGTATGATGAAGGCGGGCGTGTGTATCAGGTGACGCGCGTGTTTGAAGGCGTCATTCCTAATATGGAACGGCGCTATCGCGAAACAGACTCCAACTGGATTCGCGAAGAATTCGAGCGCTATCAAAACAATCGGTCCTGCGGGGTTTGCGAGGGGTTTCGTCTGCGCGAAGAGGCGCTGGCGGTCAAGATTGCGGGTCTGCATGTCGGGCACGTCGTTCAGATGTCTATCCGCGAGGCACTGGCGTGGATTGAAGATGTTCCAAATCACCTGACCAAGCAAAAGCAAGAGATTGCCCGCGCCATTGTTAAGGAAATCAGAGAACGCCTTGGATTTCTAAATAATGTTGGATTAGAGTATCTTACGCTGTCACGTTCAAGTGGTACATTGAGCGGTGGAGAAAGCCAACGCATCCGTCTGGCCAGCCAAATTGGCTCTGGTTTGACGGGGGTTCTCTATGTGTTGGACGAACCCTCTATCGGCCTGCATCAGCGCGACAATGACCGCCTTTTGGGCACGCTTAAGAACCTGCGCGACCAAGGCAACACTGTCATCGTTGTTGAACATGATGAAGAAGCCATTCGAGAGGCCGATTACGTTTTTGATATCGGTCCTGGGGCAGGCGTACATGGCGGGCAGGTTGTCTCGCAAGGCAAACCCGAAGAGATTTCCGCTGATCCTGCGTCGATGACCGGGCAGTATCTGTCTGGTGCACGCGAGATCCCGGTGCCGTCCGAGCGGCGCAAAGGCAATGGCAAAAAGCTGAGCGTGGTCAAAGCCACAGGCAACAACCTGAAAAAGGTCACGGCGCATTTCCCTCTGGGCAAGTTTGTCTGCGTGACAGGGGTTTCAGGTGGCGGCAAGTCGACGTTGACGATCGAAACCTTGTTCAAAACGGCGTCTATGCGTCTGAATGGGGCGCGCCAGACCCCTGCGCCCTGCGAAACCATCAAAGGGCTAGAGCATTTGGACAAGGTGATCGATATCGATCAGCGCGCGATCGGCCGTACGCCGCGGTCCAACCCTGCGACCTATACGGGGGCATTCACCCCGATCCGCGATTGGTTTGCAGGTCTTCCTGAAGCCAAGGCACGTGGGTACAAGCCGGGCCGCTTTAGCTTTAACGTCAAGGGGGGACGCTGTGAGGCGTGTCAGGGCGACGGGGTTATCAAGATCGAAATGCACTTCTTGCCCGACGTGTATGTCACATGCGAGACCTGTCAGGGCGCGCGCTACAATCGTGAAACGCTAGAGATCAAATTCAAAGGCAAGTCGATTGCGGATGTCTTGGATATGACCGTCGAAGACGCCCAAGATTTCTTCAAGGCGGTGCCCAGTATTCGCGACAAAATGGATGCATTGGCGCGTGTGGGGCTTGGCTATGTCAAGGTGGGTCAACAGGCCACCACCCTGTCAGGCGGCGAGGCCCAACGCGTGAAGCTGTCCAAGGAATTGTCCAAGCGATCGACGGGACGTACGTTGTATATTCTGGATGAGCCCACCACGGGTCTTCATTTTGAAGATGTGCGTAAGTTGTTGGAAGTCCTGCATGAATTGGTCGAGGGAGGCAACACCGTGATCGTGATTGAACACAATCTGGATGTTGTGAAGACCGCCGACTGGATCATTGATATCGGTCCCGAAGGCGGCGACGGTGGCGGTGAGATTGTTGCCGTCGGCACCCCCGAAAAGGTCGCCAAAGAACCCCGAAGCCACACCGGACATTATCTAAGTCAGATGTTGGGCGGTACAAAAAAGGTCGCGGCTGAATAAGCGCGCGACGCGAAGTTGTAAATCCGTGTGCGGCCCCGATCCTCGTGGATGTTGGGACCGCACATATCTTGGCTTTTAGGACCGGTCGCGCTTCTCAAAACGTGGTAACATGGCGCTAAAGTCCATGCCCAGGCCGTCTTCGTTTTCCACAAACTGTGTATACAGGTCGCGTGCCATTTCACCCATTGGCGTATCGGCGTTTACTGATCCGGCAGCCTGTTGTGACAACCGCAAATCTTTGAGCATCAATTCAGACGCAAAGCCGGGCTTGTAGTCATTGTCAGACGGGCTCTGGGGGCCAACACCTGGTGCGGGGCAATAGGCATTCATTGTCCAGCTATAGCCTGATGATGTGCTTACGACATCAAACATTTTCTGACGATCAAGGCCAAGTTTGTCTGCAAGAGCAAAGGCTTCGCAGGTGGCGATCATGGTGACACCCAAAATCATGTTGTTACAGATTTTGGCAGATTGGCCCGCGCCTGCATCCCCGCAATGCACGGCTTTTTGGCCCATGATGTCAAACAAAGGCGCGGCTTTTGCAAAGGCGTCGGCGCTGCCGCCGGCCATAAAGGTCAACGTACCACCTTCGGCACCGCCAACGCCGCCCGATACAGGGGCATCTACCGAAAGAAGCCCCGCAGTTGCGGCGTCTTCGGCCACGGCACGCGCACTGTCGACATCCACGGTCGAGCAATCCACCAAGGCGGCCCCTTGTGCCATCGCGGGAATGATCTCGGCGGCTACAGCGCGCAAGATTTGTCCGTTTGGCAACATGGTGATCACGACGTCCGCACCCGAAGCAGCGGCGGCACCGCTGTCGGCGAGGGTCACGCCATCAATGGCGACGTTGGCCATATCAAAGCCCACCACATCGTGTCCAGCTTTGGCCAGATTGGCCGCCATTGGACCACCCATATTGCCCAATCCGATAAATCCGATTTTCATGGACTACTCTCCCTTTTCAAAAGTCAGTTTATTATCCCCAAGCGGCATCAACATGCTGGACACGGCCACATCGGGAACCCCGGTTAGGTCGTGTTGCCATTTTGGGGTGTGATCTTTGTCGATGATTTTGGCGCGAATGCCCTCAAGGAAATCTCCGTGCTCCATTGCCCGATAGGTGAAACGGTATTCCTGTTTGAGAGGCATGCGAATGTCGGTGCAATTGCGCACACGGTGGATGATTTCCAGCGCACAGCCCATCGCCAGCGGCGAATTTTTTGCCATCAGGTCCAGAGTTTCCGACGCAAAGTCAGATGTGTCTGCGCGCAGGGCGTTCACCACGTCCCGCAGGGTTTCCCCTGCAAATTCTGCGTTGATCTGACCCATCTTGCCTACAAGGTGGCTTTGGGGCGCATCTTGCTTGGTACACAGATCGTCAATACAGGTCCAATCCCCGGTTTCCTCAAGCTGCGCAATCAGCGCTGGCCACTGCTCTTCTTCGATATAGTAATCTGCAAAGCCCGCCAAAATGGCGTCTGCCGCCGACATATGTGCCGCCGTCAGCCCAAGGTATTCGCCCAGACGTCCAGGCGCATGCGCCAAAAGATAGGTGCCGCCGACATCTGGGATCAGACCGATTCCGACTTCGGGCATGGCAATGCGGCTGGTCTTTCCGACGATACGATGCGAGGCATGACATCCCACACCAACGCCGCCGCCAAGGGTATATCCCTGCATAAAGCTTGCGACCGGCTTGTCTATTTCGAACATTTTGGCGTTCATTCTGTACTCGTCGGCCCAGAACTTACGTCCATAATCGTAATTTTTGGCGATTCCGGTGTTGTACAGTTCGGCAATGTCGCCACCGGCGCAAAAGGCCTTCTGGCCCTCTGCGTCGATCACAATCATTTTGACATCATCGTCAATGGCCCACGCGTCCAACGCATCCTCGATGGCGATGCACATGGCATAGCTCATCGCATTCAGCGCCTTGGGACGCGTGAGAGTGATGCGGCCGGTCTTGCCGACCTTGCGGATGGAAATGTCATCCATATTTGGCCCCAAATCAGGCGTGTTCAGCCAAAAGCGCACGCGCCACGATCAAGCGCATGATCTCGTTTGTGCCTTCAAGAATTTGATGCACGCGCAGATCCCGCACGATTTTTTCGATGCCATAATCCGCCAGATACCCGTATCCGCCATGCAGCTGAAGACATCCATTGGCAACGTCAAACGCCACATCGGTGACCATCAGCTTGGCCATGGCGCAGAATTTGGACGCATCGGGCGCCTTGTTGTCAAGTTTCCACGCCGCTTGGCGCAGGAACGTCCGCGACGCCTGAAGTCTGGTTTCATATTCTGCCAAACGGAACTGCAGAGCTTGGAACTGGTTGATGGATTTTCCGAATGCCTTGCGCTCGGCCATATATGCAATGGTCAGGTCAAGCGCATTTTGCGCCCCGCCCAATGCACCGGCGGAGATATTCAGGCGGCCCCCGTCCAAACCGGCCATCGCATAGACAAAGCCTTTGCTTTCTTCACCGATCAGGTTGTCGGCAGGCACGGTACAGTCATCAAACTGGACTTGGGCCGTCGGTTGCGCCTTCCAACCCATTTTGTCTTCCAGCCCGCCATAGCTCAGGCCATCGGTGCCAGCCTCGACAACAACGGTTGAGATCCCTTTGGGGCCATCGTCGCCTGTGCGGACCATGGTGACATAGGCGTCGGAATATCCGCCGCCGGAAATAAACGCTTTGGTGCCGTTCAACGTATAGCCGTCGTTTGTGCGTTCGGCGCGCGTGCGCAGAGCCGAGGCATCAGACCCCGAGCCCGGCTCGGTCAGGCAGTACGAAAAGATTTTGTCCATGGTGCACAGGTCAGGCAGCCACTTTTGTTTGGTGTCTTCGCTGCCGAATTTGTCGATCATGCCGCCACACATATTGTGGATAGACAAGAACGAGCCAACCGCAGGGCAGGACATCGCAAGGGCTTCGAACACCAAGGTTGCATCGAGACGCGACAGGCCAGAGCCGCCGTATTCTTCAGACACATACAAGCCGCCAAACCCGAGCTCCGCCAATTTGGGCCACAAATCCTTTGGAATTGTGCCTTCCCGTTCCCATTGCTGGGCAAATGGGGCGATGTGCTCTTCGCCAAAGCTTTTGGCCATATCAAAGATAAGGGTTTGTTCTTCGGTCAGTGCGAAGTCCATGTGGTTCCTCCCAAAACGCGCAATTGAACAGTCGTTAAATTGTACAATTCTTGCAAGACTATGTCAGCGGGCAAATTTGCAAAATGATTTAGCAAAATTACAAATCTGCATGAAATTCATCGACCAAATGCTGCACGACAGCGCGTAGCGCCTGATCATGGCTATAGTCGGCCTGAAGGGCATCGCGGTACACGCCTCTTTGCTGATCCGCGCTGTTGCCACGTGCCAGAATATTGCGGGTGTTTTCGACCTCTGCCAGTGATGACAGGGCTTGGGCATCCTCTTGCACAAGTGCGATCATCTCTTCGACAAGATCGGAAAATGGCACGATTTCGCGTTTGCCAAAATCAATCAACCCTTCGCCCAAACCATAGCGTTGAGCGCGCCAGCGATTTTCAGCGATCAAAAAGTTATCATATATGCGCCAGCGCTGATTCTTGGTCGCCAACCGCCAAAGCATGCGCGTCAGGGCTTGGGTTAATGCTGCAAGCGTTAACGTGGTTTCCAAGCGCGGCGACACGTCGCAAATCCGGCTTTCAAGGGTTGGAAACCGCGAAGAGGGCCGCAAATCCCACCATATTTTGCTGGCGTCTTCGATCACGCCGATCTCGGTCATAGCATCTACCGAGCGTTCAAATTGCCCCCAGCCATCCAGTTTGGGAGGCAGCCCCGTGCGCGGCAGGTTGTCAAAAACCGTTAATCTATAGCAACTTAGGCCAGTATCATCACCTTGCCAAAATGGCGAAGAACAACTGAGCGCGAGAAGATGTGGCAAGAAATACTTGAGCTGGTTCATCAGGTCGATACGTTGATCGCCTGAGGCCAATCCAACATGGACATGCATCCCGCAGATCACCATACGTCTGACCACGCCCGCCAGATCATCGCGCAGATTATTGTACCGGTCTTTGTCCGTATGATGCTGGCGGCGCCAATCTGAAAATGGATGGCAAGAGGCGGCGATTGGCGCAAGATTGAACTGGTTCGCAACACGCGCCACCGTGCTGCGCAATCTCTTGAGATCTTCGCGCGCCTCACCGATGTTTTGGCAAACCGTGGTGCCGATTTCGATCTGGCAATTCAGAAACTCGGGACTGACCTGACCTTCCAGCTCGGCCTTGCATGCCGTCATCAAAGCATCAGGGGCAGGGGCAAGATCAAGACTGTCTTTGTCGACAAGCAGGTATTCTTCTTCGATGCCGATGGTAAAATCTGGTTCTTTCAATGACATAGCACGCCGCCCTTCTGAATGTGCCAAGTTCAGCAGGAAATGCGCATAAGTTCAAGTTATCCGAGGATCGCCTGCGTCAACTTAACCTTCCCGCACGGGAGGCTTTCGATTGAATAGAATTCCATTGTTGGAATATAATTGCACCGAAACGCGCAAACTTTATGGAGAATAATATGCGGGCAATTTTGAAGTATGCGGTCTTGGCCTTGGCGCTTGTGGTGACACCCATTGTGGCAGCAGCCGAAGAGGTAAAACCGCGCTTGTTTGTAAGCTTGACCACCGATGACACATGGGCTGCAAGCAAAGCAATTATGTTTGCGCACCAAAAGGCCCAAAAAAATGGCTATGACGCGGCGATCTGGATGAACGTGCGTGCGGTGTATCTGGCGGACAAAAAACGCCCAAGCCATATCCACGGGTTGATGGCGGAAAAGGGGACATCCGTTCAGGATATGCTCACGGCCTTTATGGCGGATGGCGGCACGGTCATCATGTGCGGGGCGTGCTCCAAGGCGGCAGGGCTGACCAAAGCGGATTATATCGACGGTGTGCAGATGGGGGATTTCGAGCTGATCGAAAGCTGGTTGTTCGACCCAAATACCAAAACTCTGGCATGGTAACACATTATTTTTGCTGATAATTCAGGCGCTCGGATCAGCTTTGTATGCTTCGGGCGCCTTTTTTGTGTGCGCAGAATGTGCCTAGGCGTGCACGTGCAACATCTCGGAAATGCTATTGTGCGCCAGCCCTAAGACCGCAAGTGCTTGGGCTTCGTCTTCGAGAATAACGCAAATAATGCCTTCGACATCTTCCCACGATCGTGCCGCGATTTGCGCCATGAGCTGCGCGATTTCCGTAGGGGCGTAATACACCACGACGGTTTGGGCCGTGCCTGCCGTAAAGACATCGGCCTTTTGCGCCTGATGTTTCATGATTTTGGTAAAGTCGCGCTCGAGATCGGTCACCTGTGCCAAGTCAATGAGCTGTTTTTGGCCGGGCCGGCAATCAGGGTGGGCAGCATATTCGGCAAAGGTTTTCAGGCTTGCATCAAGTTCAACAAATCCAATGTATTTCACATAGACCAAATCAAGGGATTTAAGAATCTGAAAACTGAGCGCCATTTAGCTGTCCTGAGCGTGGAATAAGAAAGGGGCGGCAAAAGCCGCCCCTTGTGAAACCACATTCTTTGGACGAGATCAATCCATCGGCTTAAAGTTGAACTCGCCGCCTTCGCGGATGCCTGATGGCCAGCGCGATGTAATGGTCTTGGTGCGTGTATAGAATTTGAACGCATCCGGACCGTGCTGGTTCAGATCCCCAAACGCCGATTTCTTCCAGCCACCAAAGGTGTGATAGGCCAGCGGTACAGGGATTGGCACGTTGATGCCGATCATGCCGATGTTGATCCGGTTGGCAAAGTCACGCGCAGTGTCACCATCGCGGGTATAGATTGCAGTGCCGTTGCCATACTCGTGGTCCATCGCATAGGACAGCGCCTCTTCGTATGTTTCTGCACGCACAGTCGACAGAACCGGGCCAAAGATTTCCTGTTTGTAGATATCCATGTCTGTGGTGACGTTGTCGAACAGGCTTGGGCCGACAAAGAAACCATCCTCATAGCCTTGCAGGCTAAAGTTACGGCCATCCACAACCAGATCCGCACCTTGATCAACACCAGTCTGAACCAGACGTTCGATGTTGGCTTTGGCAGCAGCGGTCACAACGGGGCCGTAATCGACGTCGTCTCCCGCTGTGTATGGACCCACCTTCAGGGTTTCTACACGTGGGATCAGCTTTTCGATCAGGCGATCAGCGGTTTCTTTGCCAACAGGAACAGCCACAGAAATTGCCATGCAGCGTTCGCCAGCCGCACCGTATCCGGCACCGATCAGCGCGTCGGCTGCTTGGTCCAGATCCGCATCAGGCATGATGATCATGTGGTTCTTGGCGCCACCAAAGCACTGAACGCGCTTACCTTGGGCGCACCCGGTGCCATAGATGTATTCGGCGATTGGGGTCGAGCCGACAAAGCCAACCGACTGAATTGTGTCGTTATACAGGATCGCGTCGACCGCTTCTTTGTCACCGTTCACAACCTGAATGATGCCTTTTGGCAGGCCTGCTTCTTCCAGCAGTTCGGCCAGCATCAGCGGCACGGATGGATCACGCTCGGAGGGTTTCAGGATAAATGCGTTGCCGCAGGCGATGGCAGGCGCAAACATCCACATCGGGATCATCGCAGGGAAGTTGAACGGGGTAATACCCGCAGTCACACCCAGCGCCTGACGCATGGAATACATGTCGATGCCGGGGCCGGCGCTGTCGGTGAATTCACCTTTGAGCAATTGCGGCGCACCGATGCAATATTCCACAACTTCCAGACCACGCTGAACGTCGCCTTTCGCGTCGGGGAAAGTTTTGCCGTGCTCGCGTGACAGGGCCTCGGCCAGCTTGTCCATGTCGCGGTTCAGCAGGTCGACGAATTTCATCATCACACGGGCGCGGCGCTGTGGGTTTACTTTTTCCCAAGCAGGCTGTGCAGCGGCGGCAACAGCCACAGCGTGTTCCATCTCTTCTTTGCTGGCCAGTGGGCATTTTGCCTGAACTTCGCCAGTGGCAGGGTTGAAAACGTCAGAAAAACGGCCGGACGTGCCATTGACGTGCGCGCCGTCGATATAGTGGGTCAGTTCTTGCATAAGAGAATCCTCCAAATTTCCACCAGAGAATAGACTTGCAAAAATAGTTGTAAAAGGTGCAAGTTTTCAAAATAGCTTTGCAAAAATGCAGGGGGGTGCCAGATGGACCCACAATGGGACGATCTGAGAATATTTCTATCGGTCGCCAGAGAAGAAAGTCTCTCTGCGGCGGGACGGCGATTGCATATTGATCCGGCAACAGTCGGGCGCCGCGTGGCGCGGCTCGAAGAGGCCTTTGACTCGCCGCTCTTTGTGAAATCTCCGTCGGGATATGCATTGACGGATGCCGGGCAGAGGTTGCTGGTGCACGCTGTGCGTATCGAACAGTCGTTGCAGCAAGCCACCGAAGATATGGGCGGTGAATCAAGCAGCCTTTCTGGGCAAATTCGCATCGGGGCGCCTGATGGGGCTGCCAACTATTTGCTGCCACAGGTCTGTGCGCGCATTTCGCAAGAAAACCCTGATCTGGAGATCCAGATTGTGGCGCTGCCGCGTGTGGTGAACCTGTCCAAACGCGAGGCCGATCTGGTGGTGGCCGTGAGCCCGCCAAGTGCCGGCAAGCTCACCGTTCAGAAGATCACTGATTATAAATTGCACCTTGCTGCAGCTCGGTCCTATTTACAGGCGGCTGCGCCAGTGCAGTGTCTTGAAGATCTCGATCAACATGTGGTTGTTGGGTACATTCCAGACATGATTTTCGACAAGGAGCTGGACTATTTGAACGAAACCGGTGTGCACAAAGTGCGCCTTGCTTCGAACTCTGCATCGGTACAATTCAATTGGGTGCGTTTGGGGTATGGGATCGGAATCGTGCATGATTTTGCCATTCCATCCAGCCAAGGGATCGATAAGGTTCTTGAAGATCAGATCAGCCTGACGCGATCATTTTATCTGATCCGGCATGCAGATGACCGCCGTCTTGAGCGTCTTAATCGCTTTTCAGAGGCCCTGTGCCAAGGTATCCGCGAAGAGGTGTCGCGGTTGGAAGCTGGCGCTTGACAATACCGATTATTGCGACGACGCTTTGACTTAAGCAATATTCTTATGGAGGTTTTTAATATGCTGGTACATCAGATTCTTAAGTCAAAAGGGGATCAAGGTGTCGTGACGGTGAAACCCGGGACCTCGGTATCTGATGCAGCAAAGATCCTCGCTGAGAAGCGGATCGGGACCGTGGTTGTGTCCTCGACGGGCACCAGTCTCGAAGGTATTTTGTCAGAGCGTGACATCGTCCGCGAACTTGGCGCGCGGGGCGCGTCGTGCATGTCGGACAAGGTCGATGATTACATGACAACAACCCTCGTGACCTGCACGCAGAGCGACGACGCCGTGCAGGTTCTGGAAAAGATGACCGAAGGACGGTTTCGCCACATGCCGGTGATGGATGGCGATACCATGGTGGGGTTGATTACGCTTGGCGACGCTGTCAAGGCACGCCTGAGCGAACTGGCGATGGAAAAACAAGCCCTCGAAGGCATGATTATGGGTCACTGACCCTATGTCTCACCCGTAGGACTACGGGTGAGACATTCCGGCGCTTGCATTTCAAGGCGCAATAATGTTGCGTGCGCACACGTTATTGTTTTACGGAGTGTCTCATGCGCATTGGCTTGTACCCAGGAACTTTTGATCCAATTACGATTGGTCATATTGATATCATCCGCCGTGCATCTTTGCTGGTGGACAAACTTGTGATTGGCGTTGCCATCAATCGGGACAAGGGGCCGCTTTTCACACTGGAAGAGCGCGTCGCGATGATCGAGGCAGAATGTGCCAAGCTCTCCAAAGAAACCGGCACAGAAATTGTGGCACATCCGTTTGAAAACCTGTTGATTGATTGCGCCCATGATGTTGGCGCGCAGATCATCGTGCGCGGATTGCGGGCTGTGACAGATTTTGAATATGAATATCAAATGGTTGGCATGAATCGCGCGCTGGATGACAGTGTCGAAACCGTGTTCCTGATGGCAGATCTTCAACATCAGGCGATTGCATCCAAGTTGGTGAAAGAAATCGCCCGCCTTGATGGGGATGTGTCCAAGTTCGTGACACCCATGGTGAATGACGCGCTCAAGGATCGCCTGGGCAAGGCGTAGGCCGAGTTTTTGCCTTAACTTGCTCTTTGCGTAAAAGCGCGTTCCTGTTCAAATTGTGACCTATGGATATGGGGTGCGTCCGGTCGGCCGGTCGCTGACGCCTCAAGAGCGCGTCGCATGGGCTTGCTTAAGGTCCGGCGCAAAGATATCTCTGTTGCTCTGAGCAAGAGAGCACGTAGGCTGCGTGCAAAGCATTGAAGTGGAGAATGGCAATGAGCGGTCTTTTGGCTTTGCTGGATGATGTGGCGGGCATTGCAAAAGTTGCTGCCGCTTCGGTGGATGATATCGCGGCCCAAGCTGCCAAGGCAGGGGCCAAGGCCGCAGGGGCGGTGATTGACGACGCAGCGGTTACACCCAAATATGTGCACGGATTCGAGGCCAAGCGCGAGTTACCAATTATTTGGAAAATCGCCAAAGGATCGATTAAAAACAAGCTGTTGATCCTGTTGCCGGCCGCATTGTTATTGGCAAATTTTGCCCCATGGCTGATTGCGCCACTTTTGATGTTGGGCGGGGCGTACCTGTGTTTTGAGGGGGCCGAGAAAATCTATCACTTGTTGGTGCCACATGACACGCACCACGTCTTTGCCGAAGACGAAAAAGGCGATCCTGCGCATCTCGAGGAAAAGAAAGCCGCAGGGGCCATCAAAACCGACTTTATTTTATCTGCAGAAATCATGACCATCATTCTGTCCGGCATTCCAGAAAGCAATTTTTGGATGGAGGCCGCGACGTTGGCCGTGGCAGGGATCGGGATCACCGTGGCGGTCTATGGTTCGGTGGCTCTGATTGTCAAAATGGATGATCTTGGGTTGCTGATGTATGCCAATGGGCGGCTTTCGGTGACGCGCACCTTGGGGCGCTGGCTTGTGCGTGGGATGCCTTATTTCATGTCGCTGCTGACCACTGTGGGGACCGCGGCGATGCTGTGGGTCGGAGGATCCATTGTGATCCATGGCATGGAAGAATTGGGCTTTGGCTGGCTTGGCCACCACATTCATGATCTGGCCTATGCGGCGGGTCATGCCGTGCCTGCAGGTTGGACGGGGTTCGTCGAATGGACGTCCAAGGCCGCGATGGATGGCGTGTTTGGCTTGGCGCTTGGCTTTGTGTTGATTCCTGTGGTGACCAAAGTGATCGCGCCGATCGTGGGCGCGATCTTTGGCAAAAAGAAGTCAAGCGACGCAGCGCATTAGGCCCTTAGATCAAGGTTTCCAGCGTTTCTTGGGTTGGTTGGCCAGCTCTGGAAAAATGGCAAAGAGCATGTCATCGGCCGCGTAGATGACGCGTTCCTTGCCCTTGATCGACCGGATTGTGACATGTGACTTATACGTGTTTTGACCGCCGCTGCGTTGATATTTGACTTTAAGATCAAGACGCTTGATTTCGCCTTCGAAATATTCACCGCCCATGACGCGTTTGGTGCGTCCGACACCGAACATAAATTTCATGTTCAGGGTGAATTTCCGTCCGTTTGGAACAGTACAGATCAGGCGGTCGGCGGCTTTGAATCCGGTCACCGTATAGGTCACGTTGCCGCCCGATCCTTTTTTGACGACCTTGCCGCGGTTGTTGACCTCGTGACAGGTGATCTCGTAGGGGAACCGCTGAAAGGCGACGGTGAAAACCCAGTCTTCGGGGGGATAGAGGTTTTTGCTTGAGGCGGCAGTTGAAACCGTTGCCATACCAATCATGGCAGTCGCCAAAATGACCTGTTTTATAATGTGTTTCATCAATATCTCCGGCAAGAAAAAGGGCGCCACGAGGACGCCCTTGTTAGAAAGTTCTTACTATTCGGGGATTACCCGAGCAAGGCTTGGGCCTTGTCTGCGACATGCTGTGCTGTGATGCCGAACTTGGCAAACAGCTCACCCGCTGGGGCTGATGCCCCAAACCGATCCATGCCGACAAAATCGGATTTTCCGGGCTTGGCACGTTCGCCCAGCAACCATTGATCCCAGCCTTGGCGCACGGCGGCTTCGATACCGACGCGTACGGCACCAGCCGGCAGAACCTTGCGGCGATACGCTTCGTCTTGTTCAGCGAACAGCTCCATGCAGGGCATGGATACCACGCGTGTGCCAATCCCTTGGGCTTGCAGCAGATCGCGCGCCGCCAATGCGGTTTCCACCTCGGATCCTGTCGCCATCAGGATCACCTGACGTTTGCCTTCGGCTTCGGCCAGCACATAAGCGCCTTTGGCCGTCAGGTTTGCCAGCTTGTGCTCTGTCCGAACGGTTGGCAGGTTCTGACGTGTCAGAGCCATCACAGATGGCGTGTCCTTGGACGTCAAAGCGATTTCCCAAGCTTCGGCTGTTTCCACAGTATCAGCAGGGCGGAACACATAGGTGTTTGGTGTCGCGCGGCAAATGGCCAGATGCTCGACCGGTTGGTGGGTTGGACCATCTTCGCCGACGCCGATGCTGTCATGGGTCATTACAAACACGGTTGGGATTTTCATCAAGGCCGCAAGGCGCATGGATGGGCGCGCATAATCGGTAAAGCAAAAGAACGTGCCTGAGTAGGGGCGCACACCACCATGCAGGGCCATGCCGTTCATCGCAGCCGCCATACCGTGTTCGCGAATACCCCAATAGACATAGCGCCCTTTGCGGTTATCCGTATCAAACATGCCCAGATCACCAGTTTTGGTGTTGTTCGATCCGGTCAAATCCGCCGATCCACCAACAGTTTCCGGCATGATCGGGTTGATGACCTCAAGCGCCATTTCTGACGATTTACGAGTCGCCACCTTTGGTTGGTCTTCCGAGACCTGTTTTTTCAGGGCTTTGATCGTGGCGGACAGGCGTTTGGGGGCATCAAGCGCATAGGCGCGGTTGAAGCGGTCCTGTTTTTGTTGGGACAAGCCAGCAAAGCGTTCTTCCCATGCGGTGCGATCAGTCGCGCCGCGCGCGCCGATGGCTTCCCATTGGGCTTTGATGTCGGCGGGTACTTCGAACGGACCTGTGGTCCAGCCGTATTGCGCCTTGGCGGCTTTCATCTGATCCGCATCGGTCAGCGCGCCGTGACCTTTGGATGTATCCTGTGCCGCGTGACCCAGCGCGATGTGGGTTTTGCAGGCGATCATCGAAGGTTTTTTGGTTTTCTTGGCGGCGGTGATGGCTGCGTCGATGGCCTCGGGGTCGTGGCCGTCAATTTCCTGCACGTGCCAGCCGGACGCCTTAAAGCGCTGCACTTGATTGGTGCGGTCCGACAAATCTACGGTGCCATCGATGGTGATGTTGTTGTTGTCCCAGAAGACGACCAGTTTGCCCAACTGGTGACGTCCCGCAAGGCCGATGGCTTCTTGGCTGATGCCTTCCATCAGACAGCCGTCGCCCGCAATGACATAGGTGTGGTGATCCACAACCTTTTTGCCGTATTGCGCGCGCTGCATTTCTTCGGCCATCGCAAAGCCAACCGCGTTGGCGATCCCTTGGCCCAAGGGACCTGTCGTGGTTTCAACAGCGTCCAACAAGAAGTTTTCAGGGTGGCCCGCGGTCAAAGCACCCATCTGGCGGAAGTTTTTAACCTGATCCAGCGTGACCTGAGCGTCGCCGACAAGGTGCAACAGCGAGTAGATCAACATAGAGCCGTGGCCGGCAGACAGGATAAACCGGTCGCGGTCAGGCCATTGCGGATGGGCCGCATCAAATTTTAGATGCTTTTCATAAAGTACGGTCGCCACATCGGCCATGCCCATTGGCATGCCAGAGTGGCCAGAATTGGCAGCAGCTACCGCGTCCAAGGTGAGGGCACGGATGGCAGCAGCTTTCATCCAGTGGTCGGGGTTCTTTTCACGAAGTGCAGCGATATCCACGAGGTCGTTTCCTTTGACTTGGCGCTCTGGTTTTGTGCTCAATACCAGTCTTGAGGTGAAGATCAAGCGTCGCAGCCAAGTGCTTGATGTCAAAGGGGGCGCATTTTGTAATTCCATTGGGTAAAATCAACCAAACCTGCGGAATTGCCGATTCGCCTTGCGAATTGCCGATGAAATGGGCAGGAGCAGGGAATACGTTACGACCCCGCACAGAAGGGATGAGGCCATGAGTAATATCAGCGAGTTGGAAAGCCGGATTAGCGCGGCGATGGATCGGATCGGGCGCGGGCTTGAGGCGCTAGATGCGCCGACACAGGCCCCACCGACGGACACGGTCGACAAGGTAGAGGTGGATGCCGAGCGCGAGGCCGCTCAGAAAACGCTTGAGGCTGAAAAGCTGCTGACGGCGCAACTGGAAGAGCAAATCAAAGCGTTACACACACGCCAAGATGCTCTTGAGGAAGATCTTGCGGCGGCCAAAGTGAGCGCCACACAGTCCGAAGAGGCGCTTGGCACAGCCACTGCAGCCCTTGAGGCAGCCCAAAACGAGGTTAAGGCCGCACAGTCCGAAGCCGAAGAGGCCAAAGCAGATGCGGCAGCGGCCAAGATTGAGACCGGTGTGGCCATCGAAGCCGCACAGAAAGCCGCGCAAGAGGCAGAAGACGCCGCCAATCAAACCCCGGCAGAGCCGACAGGTGTGGATTTGGATGCAAATCGGGAAGAAATTCTTGAGATGGCGTTCCGCCTGCGTCGCTTGCGTCGAACTGGGCGCCAGATGCGCCAGACCATCGCCGTGCTTCGGCAATCTGTTGATGACAAGAGCGTCGACGCAGACGCAATCAACCGATCTTTGGAAGTTGAATTGCAGAATGTCACAGCCGAGCGTGAGGCGGATTTGGCCGAGATGAATTTGTTGATTGGCACATTGCATCCGCTGCTGGAGCCACAACCCCAAGACGCCGATACATCCGAGGGAGAAGACTGATGGCCGAAGTAGAAATCCATATCGGTGGCCGCGTTTTTGAAGTCGCCTGCCAAGAAGGTGAACAGCATTTCTTGCAGTCTGCTGCGAAAATGCTCGACGACGAAGCCCAAGTTCTGGCGGCTCAGATCGGTCGCATCCCCGAAGCACGGATGCTGTTGATGGCGGGGTTGATGTTGGCGGACAAAACGGCAGGTCTTGAAGATCGCCTGCGCGAGACCGAGGCACAGCTTGCGGCCAAACAGGCCGAGGTTGACGCGCTTCAGGCGGCAGGTCCGGAACAGGTGCAAGTGGCTGTGATCCCCCGCGAGGTCACCGATACGCTTGCGGAACTGGCCGCACGTGCGGAATCTCTGGCCGCAGAGGTCGAAGAAAAAGCGGCGGGGTAATTACCGCCGCAACAGCCGCGCCAACAGTCCTTTGGGTTTGCGCGGCGTTACGATCAAGCGCCCGTTGACGTTGTCTTCGAACACGCCATCAAGCCCGCTGGTCAATCCGACCAAGATGCGATGGGTGGCAGGGTCTGCAGGGTCAAGAGCTGTGGGGCCGATTACGACCGTGCCGTCTTTTGAGGAAGTGCCTGCGTCATCGGGCGCGCCGATCTCAAGGCGTCTTGTGCATGTGCGCATTTTTGCACTGGCGCTGGATGGGCCTGAATTGCTTTCAATAAATGATGCAAATTCAATGGCTTCTGCGGCGACGTCATCGTGGTTTGCGATTTGAATCAGCATCGACACCGGGGCGGTCACATGCAGCTGGGGAATGCGTGTTTCGCCCAGAACCCATTCGGTATGTGCCACCGTACAGCCAAGCAACCCTGTGAGGCGTTTGTACAGAAAATCAAGAGAAACGGTGCGAGAACCCGGCGCGTACCAGATTCTCGCGGCTTGCATGGTCATCGAAAGACCTTAAGCGTTTGCTTCGCGAATTTTATTCGCAGCGTCTTTGTCATACGCAACGCCGTTGTCTTCGAACATGGTGTCCAGTTCGCCCGACAAAGTCATTTCGGTGATGATGTCACATCCGCCGACAAATTCACCCTTGATGTACAGCTGTGGGATGGTGGGCCAGTCAGAATAATCTTTGATGCCTTGGCGGATCTCGTCGTCTGACAGGACATTCACATCGGCATAGTCGATGCCCATATAGTTCAGCACACCGGCCACCCGAGAAGAAAATCCGCATTGCGGCATTTCTTTGGTGCCCTTCATAAAGAGCACAACATCATTGGCTTTGACGGTTTCGTCGATGCGAGATTTGGCGTCGGTCATGGTAAAGTCCTTTGTCCGTGGTGTTGGCTATCGCCGATGTCAGAGACCCTGAACAGGTCTGTGGTCTGCGGTGCCGGTATGTGGGTTTTTCGCGGCGTATTTGCAATGTGTCTTGGGTATGCGCCGCCGAGAACGTGTAAGATGCGGTTGCCCCGTGAGATAAGACCCCATTCCTGCGGCGGCAACCACCAACAGGATCAAGATGCCAATGCTCAACAGGGCTATGTTCATTCTGGAACTTTTGTGGTGAGGGCAAGCGCATGCAAGTCGCCGTTGGCCCCGTCCATCTTTCCTTTGAGCGCGGCATAAACCGCACGTTGTTGTTGTACGCGGTTCTTGCCGCGAAAGCTTTCGTCGATGACCATGGCAGACATATGTACACCGTCTTGACCTGCGACTTGAATCTCTGCGTCAGGAAAGGTCTCTCTCAGCAATTCTTCGATTTCGTGAGCTTGCATCGGCATAAACAGGGGAATCCTTGTTGGTGGTCTTTGATCTAAATCTAGTCATGCTTGGCCTGCGCTTCAAGCCGATGCGTGACCGACAAATAGAAAACGGCGCGCCCCAATTGGTCCGCGCCGCTTTGAACTCGGGGTGCCGTCGTTAAGCGATGGCGGCGGCAAAACTGCTCCGGAAGATGTCGGACAGCTCGGCCAGCGGGGCTTCGGAGCCGCCGATATAGACGGTGTCACCGGAAAACTTACCCACGGTTTCGATCGTGATTTTGGCTTGTCCGGCGGCGATCATCAGCGCCTCGGCTTGGTCAAAGTTGCATGCCACCAGATACCGTGCTTGATCTTCGCCAAACAGGGTTGGGGTGTCTGCTGCATCCAAGGTCACGCCAACGCCAGCCGCTTCGGCCATTTCAAAGGCAGCAAGCGCCAAACCGCCATCCGACAAGTCGGTGCACGCTTTGATAAAATCACGGTTGTCGCGGATGAAGTCGCCATGGCGTTTTTCCGCGGCCAGATCAACCGCAGGTGCGTCGCCGTCTTCACGGTTGAACACTTCGGCCAACAACGCCGACTGCCCCAAATGGCCTAGGGTATCGCCAATCAACAAGGCCACATGGCCATCGCGGGCTTCGCCAACGATGGGCTCTTCGCCTGCCGCGATCAAACCCACGGCTCCGATTGTCGGGGTGGGCAGGATACCTGTGCCGTCGGTTTCGTTATACAAGGACACGTTGCCGGACACGATGGGCATATCCAGCGCGGCCACGGCTTCGCCGATGCCTTTGATGGCAAACACAAATTGGCCCATGATCTCGGGTTTTTCAGGATTGCCAAAGTTCATATTGTCGGTGGTTGCCAAAGGTGTGGCGCCCACGGCGATCAGGTTACGATAGGCTTCTGCGACGGCTTGTTTGCCGCCCTCAAATGGGTTGGCTTTGACGTAGCGTGGTGTCACATCGGATGTAAATGCCAGCATTTTGTCGGTGCCGTGCACACGGATGATACCAGAGCCTTGGCCCGGCGTGCGTGCGCTATCGGCCATCACCATGGTGTCATATTGTTCATAGACCCATTGTTTAGCTGCATAGTTCGGGCTTGAAATCAGCGCCTTGAGCCCGTCGATTGGATCAATTGTCGGGACATCTTCATCCGTCAGCGGCTCGGCGGCAGGAGTTTCCACCCATGGGCGGTCATACTCGGGGGCCGACCCTGACAAGGTTGCCAGAGGCAGGTCGGCTTTGACTTCACCATTGTGCAGGATCAAGAAGCGGTCTTCGGCAATGGTTTCACCGACGATGGCGAAATCGAGGTCCCATTTTTCGAACACGGCGCGCGCTTCGGCTTCCAGTTCTGGTTTCAGAACCATCAGCATCCGCTCTTGCGACTCTGACAGCATCATTTCATAGGCGGTCATGTTGTCTTCGCGTTGGGGCACATCTTCGAGGTTCAGCTTGACGCCAAGGCCGCCTTTGTCGCCCATTTCCACAGCAGAACAGGTCAGACCCGCAGCCCCCATGTCTTGGATCGAAATCACCGCACCTGTTTGCATCAGCTCTAGCGTGGCTTCCATCAAACGTTTTTCGGTGAAGGGGTCGCCAACTTGGACGGTCGGGCGTTTTTCTTCAATTGTGTCATCGAATTCAGCCGACGCCATTGTCGCGCCGCCAACACCATCACGGCCGGTTTTGGCGCCAAGATACACAACCGGCATGCCGATGCCCGACGCTGCAGAATAGAAAATGCTGTCGGTTTGCGCGATACCTGCGGCAAAGGCGTTGACCAGACAGTTGCCGTTATAGGCCGGATGAAACCGCACTTCGCCGCCCACAGTCGGAACGCCAAAACAGTTGCCATAGCCGCCGACACCTTCGACCACACCGTTGACCAACTGGCGGGTCTTTGGGTGAGAGGTTTCGCCAAACGACAGCGAGTTCATCGCAGCAATCGGGCGGGCGCCCATGGTGAACACATCGCGCAGAATGCCACCGACGCCGGTGGCGGCGCCTTGGTAAGGTTCGATATAAGACGGGTGGTTGTGGCTTTCCATCTTGAAGACCACACATTGACCATCGCCAATATCAACGATGCCTGCGTTTTCACCGGGGCCACAGATGACCTGAGGGCCTTCGGTGGGCAGAGTGCGCAGCCATTTCTTGGATGATTTATAAGAGCAGTGTTCATTCCACATGGCCGAAAAGATGCCAAGTTCGGTGAATGTCGGTTCGCGGCCGATAATCTCGAGAATGCGTTCATACTCGTCTGGGCTAAGCCCGTGCGATGCGATCAGTTCTTCGGTAATGGCCGGTTCCTGAATGGTCATAAGATTCCCCAAGGCTGCTGTTGGGCGTCTCTTAATCTAAACCGTCGTAAGGGGGAAGGGGGCGCTTGCGCACAGTACGATTCATCATTCAAGTGGTGCAAAAAGGAACGGCGAGGTGTTCACCCCGCCGTTGTGTGTCACGCGACCTTGCTAAAGCCGCAGTGTGTATACGAGACCTGACGTATCAATCGGGGCCCTTTGCGGGGGCCGCAGCCGGACCTTGGTCTTGTGACGCCACAGCAGCCCCAGCCGCCGCAACGGTCAAGCTTTCTTCGCGAGACATGTCGTCGTAATGCTCGGCTTCCATGCCTGGAATGGCGACGCGTACTTCGCGACGGGCAAAATCGATATCCGCTTCGGCAAACGCCGCTTTGATCTTGTTATAGATTTCTTTGCGGATCATGAATTGCTTGCCTGGTTTCGCCATGAACTTACCACGGATCACCATGCCGACATCGTCGATATCAAACACACCTTGCGATTTGAAAGGCTGTAGGAAGTCGTCTTTGAACAGCGGGTCTTCCAACATTTCCTGACCAATCTTTTTGAAGATCTTTTTGATCTGGTTGGGATTGGTGTCGAAAGGTACTGTGAACTTGAGCTTCATGATCACCCAGTCACGGCTATAGTTGGTGAGCTGAGGGATTTGACCATAAGGCACCGTGTGCACGGCTCCTCGGTGATGGCGAAGCTGCATCGAGCGGATTGAAATCTTTTCAACCGCACCCATTGTGCCACCGATCTCGACATATTCGCCGACACGGAAAGCGTCATCCACAAGGAAGAACACGCCCGACACAATGTCTGTCACAAGCTGTTGCGCACCAAAGCCGATGGCCAAACCTGCGATACCAGCGCCCGCCAAGAGCGGCGTGATGTCGATGCCCAGATTGCCCACAGCCAACAGGCCAAAGATCACAATGATTGTGGCTTTGGCAGACAAAAGCGCCAGCGGAAGAACTGTCGACAGACGAGAGCCGCTTGCGCCGCCCATTTCTGCGTCGGCGTCTTCTTGGCTCATGCCCAAGGCAGTCTGTTCTGCAGCCAGACGGCTGTTGATCCAGAGCGATGTGCCCTCATAGACCACATAACCCACAACCAGCGTCATCACGAAGCTAAAGACATTGTCCGCGATACCAGCGCCATTCTGAAGCAGTTGCAGAATGCTGAGATCCCACGCGTTGGCGATCAAAATCATGATGATGCCCACAGCAACAACCCGGCCGATGCGCACAAGGCTGCGCTTGGTCGATATATACGCGGCTTCTGCAGCGGGGCCTTCGCCAGCCATTGGTGGGACAAGGTGGCGCACAAGTCCGCGAATGGCGGTGTCAACAACGGGTGCTGCCAGCAGCAGGAACATGGTGACATAATGCGCACCGTGCAAGAGCTGAGTGACCTGACCAAGTCCGATCAATATGCTGACCAAAGCCCAAGTGGCCATTGCAACGCCCATTGCAAAGTAAGGATAGGCATTTGCAGCGACTTCATCAAAATCGGTTGTGTCAGGATCCGTGCCACGCATCATGTCACGCAACCCATCCCGAGCGATGAGGGCAATCGCGACGATGTACACATAGACAAGGGTGTCCAGCCAGAACCCGAGACGGGTCTCAGGGCCAGGAACGCCGTTCTTGGTGGTAAAGGACACCGCCCAGATGGTCAGGCCGCCCAAAAAGATCAGGCCGACAATGTGACGTTGTAGGAAACGCGCCCAGCGGTCATTCACATTGACCAACCGCAAGTCAGCGCGTTGTGGCGCCATCATAAAGCGTGTCGCGGCTGCAGTCAGGCGGGGCATCCAGATCAGATAGGTGACAAACGGGCCTGCAAAAGCAAGCTGTTCCTGAGACAGAATGCTGCGACCCACGATGCGGATGACGACATAAAACACGATCAGGCCGAAAATTTCGCGCATGAACCGACGCAGCAAAAAGCCAACAGCGCCGCGCAGGCTGTCGTCGCCGGTGGCGACGGTCAGTTCTTTTGCACGGTTCATATAGGCCCGAACCGCGGTTTCTACGGCAAAGCCGATGGCCAGAACCAAGGCAATCAGACCAAACAACGTCATTACGCCGCTGGCACCGCCATAGCTTTCAACAAAATTTGAAATCGCTGTGGATACACCGGGAATAAGAGCAGGAAGTTTGGAAAGCGCGTCCATCAACGGGGTTGTGAAGGCCGTCCAAAGTCGAGACATCTTTTCAAAGAATGTCATGTCGTTTGTCGATGCTGCTGCGGCAGTTTCCGCAGCGGCGTCCAGACGGTCAAGCAACAGACTGCGCACTTGGTCATCGGACATACGCGCTACGGCTGCATTGATGGCCTCTGGCGTCATGTCTTCGGGGGAAATGGTTGGTGCCTCGGCAGCGGGCGCGCCGCCGGTGCTGGGTAACGGCATTTGGGCCGTTGCGGGAAAAGCAGACGCGAGCGACAGAAATGCCGCGCAGGCCCACAAAATCATAAATCGATACATCGGATCCTCGGGAAAATATTTATCGCGACTACTTTAGCAGTCGAGTCCATTTTTGCGAGGCGAAAGTTCTTATAACGCGTGAATTTAGGGCAAACTTCACGTCCCAGTCGTCGTTGAACAAAAAAAAGGCCGAGCACGAAGCTCGGCCGAAGTCCAACAGGGAGGTATGAAGGTGACTAGCAAATGTGCGTTTGTCATCTTCATGAGTTCAATTAGGCATCAGTTTTGAATCGATCAAGGGAAACAATGCCGCAGTTGCGGCATTTCCGGTATGCGCCTGACGCATATCTCAGAGTTTACCCTGTTGTCTCAACTGCTTGCGGTGTGAAATGATTTCTTCTTGCACAAAGTCGCGGAACGCAGAAATTCGCTTGGATTGGCGAAGTTCCTCGGGATAAGCCAGAAATACTGGGATATCCCCTGACTCGAGATCCGGAAGGATGCGCACCAAATTGGGGAAATCCTGTGTGACATAGTCTGGTAATACGCCCACGCCCAGATCATGCAAAACGGCCTGAAGCACCCCGAAATAATTATTCACATACAAGACCGACTGAATGTCATTTGCCAGCAAAGATTGGACCAAACTTGCGCCAGCGCCGACTTGGGCCGAGGTCATGTTCTGACAAATAAGGCGATGCTGACTAAGGTCTGCGGCGGATTGTGGCGTCCCTTTGCGCTCCAGATATTCTGGCGTTGCGTACAGCCGCATGTGCACAGACATCAGGCGTTTGCGGATAAGGTCAGCCTGAGAGGGCTCCTTCATCCGAATGGCGACATCTGCCTCGCGCATGGGCAAATCGAGAACCTTTTCCTCGAGCATCAGGTCGATGTTCAGATCGGGATATTTTTCATACAGCTTGGGAAGACGCGGAGCCAGCCAAAGCGTGCCAAAGCCAGTGGTGGTTGTGACCCGTAATTCGCCGAACACTTCTTCTTCGCTGTCGCGTATGCGTGCAGCCGCCGCATCAAGGCGTTTGATCATGGCGCTGGTGGCGTCAAAGAGTAGCTCACCTTGTTCGGTCAGAATCAGGCCGCGTGCATGACGGTGGAAAAGCGTGGTGTTCAGGCTTTCCTCTAGGGCGCGCACCTGGCGTGACACCGCAGATTGCGACAAATGAAGGGTATCGCCTGCATGTGTCAGGCTTCCTGCATCCGCGACTGCGTGAAATATTCTAAGCTTATCCCAATCCATATCCGCAACTTTCGCTTCCCTAGATCGTGTGTAATTGAAACAGCGCGAAAACGAAACCTGCTAGCGGGTGTTTGTCGACGATCGGCGGAAAATAAATCTTGTTAGGTCATAATTTATGACCTAATATCCTGCTATATTGTTTATAGAGAAAATCTGCGAGGGGAGACGCGCGATGAGTATCCAGAAAGTTTCGCTAAACGACCGGCTGGACCTGGACAAAGAAACCGTTCTTTTGAATGGGACACAGGCGCTGGTGCGTTTGATGTTGATGCAAAAAGCCCGAGACACCAAAGCCGGCTTGAATACCGCAGGCTATGTGACCGGCTATCGTGGATCACCTTTGGGCAATGTCGACAGCCAGATGATGCGCGCAGAGAGAGAGCTTAAGGCGGCTGATATTCTGTTTCAGTCCGGCTTGAACGAAGATCTGGCGGCGACCCAGCTTTGGGGTGCACAACAAGCCGAGCTTCGCGGTCAAGGAAAATTCGACGGGGTTTTCGGGCTTTGGTATGGCAAAGGTCCAGGTGTGGACCGCACCGGGGACGTGATGCGTCACGCCAACATGGCTGGCACCGCAGCGCATGGTGGTGTGCTGATGGCAATGGGCGATGACCACACGGGCGAGAGCTCAACCGTGCTGCACCAGTCCGAATGGGCGCTTGTCGATGCCTATATGCCAATTGTGAGCCCCGCAGGTGTGCAAGAAGTGATGGATTACGGCCTGTATGGTCTGGCCCTGTCGCGGTTTGCGGGTGTCTGGGTGGGCCTGAAGACCATGAAAGACACCATCGAGGCGACATCGGTTGTGAATGGCGACCCGCACCGGTTGTCATTTGTCACCCCCGATTTCGAGATGCCAGAGGACGGGTTGAACATCCGTCTGGTGGATACACCGCATGCCCAAGAGGCGCGGATGATTGATTATAAACGGTTCGCCGCCGAAGCCTTTTCCCATGCCAATAAGATGGACAAGCGCATGTGGGGCAAACCCAGTGCCAAGATCGGGTTTGTCGCGGCTGGCAAGAACTGGCTTGATTTGGTGCATGCGTTGTCATTGTTGGGGCTTGATGAAGACGACGCAGAACGGTTGGGCTTGACGACCTATAAGGTGGGGCAGACCTTCCCGCTGGATATGCGCGGCTTTTCCGAATGGGCCGATGGTCTTGATCTGATTGTTGTGGTCGAGGAAAAACGCAAGCTGATCGAGGTGCAAATCAAAGAGGCAATCTTCGACGATCGGCGCGGGCGTCGGGTCTATGGCTGGCACAAAGGTGGCGGCGCCGGATCCATGCACGGCGAAGAGCTGTTTCAAACACGCGATGCCCTGAACCCGATTATGATTGCCCAAAAGCTGGGCGCGATTTTGATCGAGGAGGGGCGCGGCACCGAGTCTATCAAAGCGGGGCTGCAAAAGCTGGAAGATGCGCAAAAGGCTGATAACGCCGAAGATATTGCCGCGCGTATTCCGTATTTCTGTTCTGGCTGTCCGCATAATTCGTCGACCAAAGTACCAGACGGCAGTCGCGCCTATGCCGGTATTGGGTGCCATTATATGGTGCAATGGATGGATCGCGAGACAACTGGTTTCACCCACATGGGGGGCGAAGGGGCCAACTGGATTGGCGAGGCACCATTTTCGAAAACGGATCATGTGTTCCAAAATCTCGGAGATGGCACCTATAACCACTCGGGTGTCCAAGCCATTCGCGCGGCGTTGGCCGCCGGAACCAATATCACCTATAAAATCCTGTATAACGACGCTGTTGCGATGACCGGTGGTCAGGCCAATGATGGAAATCTTGATGCACCCAAAATTGTCCGCGAATTGCAGGCCATGGGCGTGCAAAATCTGGCAGTTGTGTATGATGACAAGGAAGATGTCACCAAGGACATGTTCCCGTCAGATATTGATTTTCATGAGCGCGCAGAGTTGAACTCTGTTCAGGAAAAGATGCGGGATATCAAAGGTGTGTCGGCCATTGTGTATGTGCAGACCTGCGCCGCAGAAAAGCGTCGTCGCCGCAAGCGCGGCCAGTTCCCTGATCCGGACAAGCGGGTCTTTATCAATACCGACATCTGTGAAGGATGTGGCGATTGCGGGGTTCAATCAAACTGTGTGTCCATCGAACCGGTCGAAACCGAACTCGGCCGCAAGCGCGCGATCAACCAATCGTCCTGTAATAAAGACTTTAGTTGTGTGAACGGGTTCTGCCCGTCCTTTGTGACGGTACAGGGCGCGAAAATTCGCAAAGAAGCCACGGCTGATTTGGATTTGCCCGACATGCCGATGCCAACACTGGCCCCCATTGAGGGCACGCATAACGTCGTGATTACCGGTGTTGGGGGGACGGGTGTTGTCACCATCGGGGCTGTGCTTGCTCAGGCGGCGCAGATTGATGGCAAAGCGGCTGGCATGATGGAAATGGCGGGGTTGGCCCAAAAAGGCGGCGCAGTTCATATCCATTGCCGTTTGGCAGAAACGCCCGAAGACATTAGCGCCATTCGTGTGGCGACGGGCGAATGTGATGCGCTGATTGGTGGGGATCTGGTTGTCAGTGCAGGCGCCAAGACGCTTGGTCTGACGTCGCAAGGGCGCACGGGGGCTGTGGTCAATAGCCACGAGATCATCACCGGAGATTTCACCCGCGACACTGAATTCAAGCTGCCGACCAGCCGGTTACAGCTTGCGCTTGAGGCGCGCATCCGCGATGGGCTGGTGATGTTCGATGCCTCGGAACTTGCGCGCATTGTGCTGGGGGATTCGATTTATTCGAACATGATGATTTTCGGCGCGGCGTGGCAACAAGGCATGGTGCCGGTCAGTCACGAAGCACTGGTCGAGGCGATCACCCTGAATGGGGCTGCGGTTGAGCGCAATTTGCTGGCCTTTGAAATCGGGCGATGGGCAGCGTTGTACCCCGATCAGGTTGCGGGCATGATGACGCCAAAGGTGTTGGATATGCCCAAGTCGCTTGAGGCCAAAATTGCATTTCGTGCCGAGCATCTTGTGAAATATCAAGGCAAAGGATTGGCCAAGCGGTATCGCAAACTGGTGGACAGCGTGTCTGACGAGCGTCTGAAAGAGGCGGTTGCGCTCGGCTACCACAAGCTGTTGTCCTATAAGGATGAATACGAGGTGGCGCGGCTGCATCTGGAAACACGTGCCAAGGCAGAGGCCGTATTCGAGGGCGATTTTGAGATGACGTATCATCTGGCCCCGCCTGTTCTGAGCAAAGAAGGTCCAAATGGCCGCCCTGTGAAAAAGGAATTTGGGCACCGGATGTTGCGCGGGTTCAAAGTGCTGGCGGGCCTTAAACGTCTGCGCGGGACGCCGTTTGATGTGTTTGGATATACAGACGAACGCAAAATGGAACGTGCGTTGATCAAGCAATACGAGCGCGACATGGCCGACATTCTGGGCAAGCAAGGGGATGCCTCGCATGAAGCGGCGGTTGCTCTGGCGGAACTGCCGCTTCAAATTCGTGGCTTTGGTCCCGTCAAAATGGCCAACGAGGCTAAGGCGGCCAAACGGCGTGAAGAACTGTTGGCGGCGTTAAATGGCGCACCTTCGATTCCGCGGGCTGCAGAGTAAGGCAGGCCTTGGTCATCTTGCTGTTGCATCAGTGCCATAGGCTTTGATCCGACGGGGCGCGTTTTGCGCCCCGAGGGATGAAAGGATACGGCTCGATGACATCCGCTGGCCACGCAGCGCGTGACATCAGTTATGCGCAATCTGCAACAACCAAAGGCGGCCGTGCCGTCATCCGGATGATGGAAAACGCCACCGGACGGGTCGGGTTGATAAAACGTGCACAAGGGTATGATGCGGATATCGCCCACGGCAAAAGCTTTTGGGAAACCATAGTGGATAGATATGGTTTGCGGCTCGACGTTATGGCCGGAAGCCTAATGAAAATACCCCGCGATGGCCCTTTGATCGTCGTGGCCAACCATCCCTATGGTATTCTGGACGGGTTGATGCTGGGGCATATTCTAGCGCAACGGCGTGGCGAATTTCACATCATGGCGCATCGGGTGTTTCACGGTGCGCAAGATATCAACGCGCATATCCTGCCAATCAGTTTTGACAACACCCGACGGGCCTTGGAGCTGAATTTGCGCACGCGCAAGACGGCGCATGCCTGTTTGCAGCAGGGCGGCGCCATCGGCATTTTTCCTGGGGGTACAGTGTCGACTGCGGCCACCCCGTTTGGACAGCCGCTTGACCCCGCATGGCGCAAGTTCACCGCGCGTCTGGTGATGAAGTCGGGCGCAACCGTGGTGCCCATTTTTTTTGACGGGCAGACAAGCCGTCTGTTTCAGATTGCAAGCCATCTGCACACAACCTTGCGTATGGGGCTTTTGATGAAAGAGTTCAGAAAACGCGTCGATACGCCTGTGCGCGTGGCCATCGGGGCTCCGGTGGATCCGACGGCGATTCAGTCGTTTTCCCACGATGCAAAAGGTCTCATGGACTTCCTGCGCGCGCAAACTTATGCTTTGTCCCCAAAGCCGATGCCACTAACAGAGTATGGCTTTGAATTCGAAGAGAAATATCGGGCCTGAATGGCCAAGGCAGGAAAACACATGGCAGTAGGTATTTTTGACAGCGGATTAGGGGGCCTGACGGTTCTGGACGCAGTCAGCAAACGGTCGCCAGATGTCCCGTTTGTGTACTTTGGGGATAATGCGCATGCGCCCTATGGCGTGCGAGATTCTGATGATGTGTACAATCTGACGACCGCTGCGGTGGAACGCCTGTGGGATGCTGGCTGTGATTTGGTCATTCTGGCCTGTAATACCGCGTCTGCGGCGGCGTTGCGGCGGATGCAAGAAAGCTGGATACCGCCAGAAAAACGCGTTTTGGGGGTGTTTGTGCCTCTGATCGAGGCGCTGACCGAACGCCAATGGGGGGATAATTCCCCACCGCGCGAGGTCGAAGTCAAACACGTGGCGTTGTTTGCCACGCCAGCCACAGTTGCAAGCCGGGCGTTTCAACGCGAATTGGCGTTTCGCGCGATCGGCGTGGATGTCGAAGCCCAAGCCTGTGGTGGGGTGGTAGACGCCATCGAAGACGGAGATTTGATTCTGGCCGAAGCCTTGGTGCGCTCGCATGTGGATGCGCTCAAGCGCAAAATGCCAGACCCGCAGGCGGCGATCTTGGGGTGCACCCATTACCCGCTGATGGCCACGACCTTTCAGGAGGCTCTGGGCCAAGACGTGAGCGTGTATTCACAGGCCAACTTGGTGGCCGAGTCCCTTGCGGACTATCTCGAACGCCACCCCAAGATGCTTGGCACTGGGACCGAGAACATGTTTTTGACCACGGGTGATCCCAAGCGGGTTTCTGACCGTGCGACCCAGTTTTTGCGACGAAAGATCGAATTTCAATCGGCGTGACACATGCGCCTCTCGCAATTTATCAAAGAACGCCTTAAATCGTGCGTAAATCATTTGCCCAGATGCCAGCGATCCGGATCGCAGGGTGCAGGCAGTACAGAAAGAGGTCCCTATGACCCATAAAATCGCAATTCTCGGAGCGAGCGGCTATACGGGCGCAGAGCTTGTCCGTCTGATTGCCACGCATCCAACCATGGAAATCGTCGCACTGTCAGCGGATCGAAAAGCAGGTATGGACATGTCTGACGTGTTCCCACACTTGCGACATCTTGATTTGCCCGCATTGTGCAAAATCGAGGCGATTGACTTCTCAGCCGTGGATTTGTGTTTTTGTGCCTTGCCGCATGCGACAAGCCAACGGGTGATCAAAGACCTGCCGAAAGATGTTAAAGTCGTTGATTTGTCGGCTGATTTCCGTCTGCGCGATCCCGAAGAATACGTCAAATGGTATGGCGGTGCGCACGATGCGCTCGACTGTCAGGCCGAGGCTGTATACGGGCTGACCGAGTTTTACCGCGACGACATCAAAACCGCGCGTTTGGTTGCTGGAACCGGATGTAATGCTGCGACGGGGCAATATATTCTGTCGCCGCTGATCAAAGCAGGCGTGATTGACTTTGATCAAATCATTCTTGACCTGAAATGTGCAGTGTCCGGCGCAGGTCGGTCGCTCAAGGAAAACCTTTTGCATGCCGAACTGAGCGAAGGATATCATGCCTATGCGGTGGGCGGAACACACCGTCACCTTGGGGAATTCGATCAGGAATTCAGCAAGTTGGCCGGGCGTCCCGTACGTATTCAATTTACGCCGCATCTTGTGCCAGCCAATCGCGGCATTCTGGGTACAGGGTATGTTCATGGGGACGCAAAACAGGTGTATGATACGCTTGTTGAGACATACAAAGACGAGCCATTTGTAGAGGTGTTGCCGTTCGGGCAAACCCCAAGCACCAAACACATTCGGGCCTCGAACTTTTGTCATATCGGCGTTGTGGCCGACCGGATCGAAGGGCGTGCCATCGTCGTGGCGGCTCTGGACAATTTGACCAAGGGTTCCAGCGGGCAGGCGTTGCAAAATGCCAACCTGATGTTAGGTGAAGATGAAACGACAGGCCTGATGTTGGCGCCTGTATTTCCTTAAGCCGGGGATCGAAGGGAAAGAAGATGAAAAACCTTAAGAAAAGACGCCGTATTCAAGTGATCCTGATTGCGTTTGTCGCGCTGGCGATCTCTACGGGCTTGATCGGATATGCGATGCAGGATGGCATTAACTTTTTCCGCTCGCCAAGCCAAGTTGCGGATGAACCGCCAAGACCAAGTGAAGTCTTTCGGATTGGTGGACTGGTGGAAGAGGGCACGCTTGTGCGTGGCGAAGGGGAAACCGTGCGCTTTAACGTGACAGATGGCGGCGCATCTATTCCGGTGACATTCAAAGGGGTCTTGCCTGACCTGTTTGAAGAAAATCAGGGGATGATCGGCACTGGAAGTTACGTGAACGGCGTCTTTGAAGCCTCTGAAATTCTTGCAAAACATGACGAAACCTACATGCCAAAAGAAGTGGTGGATGCGCTGAAAGAACAAGGCGTCTATCAGGAGCCTGACGCGGGATCGTAAGAGGTTTCGCGGCCCTCAAGTCATCAGAAAATCCAAGATCATTTTGGCCCGTACAGTTTTGTGCGGGCCATTTTTGTGTCTTGGGACCACTGGCAGCGCACGCTGGCCTGAACCGGTGTTAACCTGTTGCGGGCACCTTGATTGGCAGAGCAATGGACGAGGATGTCATGAAAGATGTGCAAGATATCGCAAGAGAGATTGTCCAACGAGAAGGTGGATTTGTTGACGATCCCGACGATCCGGGCGGGGCGACAAAATTTGGTGTCACGATACATACCTTGCGTCGGCTGGGGATGGATATTGATGGCGACGGGGATGTCGATGTCAACGACGTGCGTCAGCTGAGTGTTGCGCAAGCCCAAGAGATTTTCCTGAAGCACTATTACGAGCGCCCCCGGATCGGAATGCTACCGGACTGTCTGCGTGCCAGCGTGTTTGATATGTATGTGAATGCGGGGGCGCAGGCGGTGAAAATCCTGCAACGCCTTTTGGGCGAAATGGGGGTTCCGGTTCAGGTGGACGGCGTCATTGGTGCGCAAACCATTGGTGCGGCAAAAAAAATGGCCAAGCTTGCACCGGATCATTTGGCAGACGCATACGGGATATCGCGGCGGAATTACTATTTCCGCTTGGCTGACAAGCGCCCCAAAAGCCGGAAATATGCGCGGCGGCAGGATGGCGGCAAAGGGGGCTGGATCACGCGGGCCGAGACATTCATTTCTCGCCGCTATCACCTCAGCGACGCGGAATTTCAACAAAGGGTGTCACTATGGGTGTGATTGAAAAAATCCTTGGGGTGATTTTTGGCAACGGACGTAATCTTGTGAAAGATACTGCAGAGGTGTTTCGCGAAAATGCCGAATCCGGGGCGCAGCGTGGTCAGCAGCTTCAGATCGCGGCGATGCAATCTTTTGTAGAGGAGTTTTATCCGGAACAGAGGGGATGGTTCGACCGGGCCATGGATGGTGTAAACCGGTTGCCGCGTCCATTGATGGCGATGGCGTGTTTGGGAATGTTTTGGGCGGCCATGGTGGATCCGGTTTGGTTTTCGGAAAGGATGGTCGGGATTGCGCTGGTGCCAGAGCCGCTTTGGTGGTTGCTGGGCGTCGTTGTCAGTTTCTATTTTGGGGCCCGCCATCAGGCCAAAGGACAGGATTTTCAAAAATCTATTGCTGCGTCAATGGCACGTGTGCCTTGGGTGGTAGATCAGCTTGAGGGGCTTGAGCACAGGCGGGTTCCGGATGCCCCGCGACGAGGAGCGGTTGCGGTACAGAGCGACGAAAATCCGGCGCTCGCAGATTGGAAGAAACAAATCTAGGGCAGGGCGCGACATTGTGATCGATCGAAGGTGACGAAAGTCATTGGCCCCGCGGCTTTGGCGGCATATATGTCAGGCATGATTATCGAGCTTGGCCACTTTGCCCTTATTCTCGCTGCTTTCACCGCATTGGTGCAGGCGGTTGTTCCGCTGATTGGTGCCCACAAACGCTGGCCTGGCTGGATAGCCGTCGCCGAGCCGGCTGCAAGAATCCAATTTCTCCTGACGCTGTTCTCGTTCTGCGCGTTGACCTATGCCTTTGTCGTGTCCGATTTCTCGGTGCGATTGGTGGCGTTGAATTCGCACTCTCTAAAACCGATGCTATATAAAGTCAGCGGCGTTTGGGGAAACCACGAGGGCTCTATGCTGTTGTGGCTGCTGATTTTGACGCTGTTTGGGGCCATGTTGTCTTGGTTTGGTGGAAACCTGCCGCCAACGCTTAGGGCGCGCGCGCTGGCCGTACAGGCTGCAATCGGGCTGGCGTTTTTCGGCTTTATTCTATTTACATCTAACCCGTTTTTGCGTTTGGGCGTGCCGCCTTTTGATGGCGAAGGCCTGAACCCGTTGTTGCAAGACCCGGGTTTGGCGTTCCACCCTCCGTTTCTCTATCTGGGCTATGTAGGCCTATCGATGGCGTTCTCATTTGCCGTTGCTGCCTTGATCGAAGGGCGTGTGGATGCCGCATGGGGGCGCTGGGTGCGCCCGTGGACATTGGCGGCGTGGATCTTCCTGACCATTGGTATCGCTCTGGGGTCATGGTGGGCCTATTATGAACTGGGTTGGGGCGGATTTTGGTTCTGGGATCCGGTAGAAAACGCATCGTTTATGCCATGGTTGCTGGCGGCAGCCCTGCTGCACTCGGCTGTGGTCGTTGAAAAACGCGAGGCCCTGAAAAGCTGGACCATCCTATTGGCCATCTTGGCCTTTGGGTTCTCGTTGATCGGGACATTTATTGTGCGTTCGGGTGTCATCACATCTGTACATGCTTTTGCAAATGACCCGGAACGTGGTGTGTTCATTTTGGCCATTCTGGCAGTGTTTATGGGCGGTGCTTTGACGCTGTTCACGGCGCGGGCCAGTTCCATGGAGGCCAAAGGCGTGTTTGGTATGGTCAGCCGTGAAAGCATGCTGGTGGTTAACAATATTCTGTTGGCTGTTGCCTGTTTCGTGGTGTTCATTGGCACGATCTGGCCGTTGGTGTCCGAAATTTTCTTTACCCGTAAACTGAGTGTGGGACCGCCGTTCTTTAATATGGCCTTTACGCCGTTCATGGTTCTGTTGGGCATCGTTATGCCTGTTGGGGCTATGTTGCCGTGGAAACGGGCCAATATCAGGCGGGCGATGAGACCGCTGGTGCCCGCGTTTGTGTTTGCGCTGGCATTGGCCGGATTGGCGTGGTCGTTGCAAACAGGCCGGAGCCTCTTGGGCCCTGTCGGTTTGTTCCTTGGCGCGTGGCTGGTGTTTGGGGCTTTGGTTGATCTGATGACTCGCACCGGGCGCGGCGCCGTTGGACGGCGTTTGGCACGTTTGGGCCGTCTGCCGCGGGCTGACTGGGGCAAGGCGTTGGCGCATGCGGGGTTTGGCGTGACCATCTTTGGGATCGCTGGATTGACGGCATGGGAACAAGAAGACATCCGTGTGGCGTATATCGGCCAACCGTTTACGGTCGGCGCCTACGAGCTGACTTTGAACGATGTGCGCGAGGTTCAGGGGCCGAACTATGTCTCGACAATGGGGGATGTGACCCTCAGCGAGGGAGGCGCGGTGGTTGCCACGCTTAATCCTGAAAAACGTGTGTATCCGGTGAAATCCATGCCCACCACCGAGGCTGCGATTGATTACCGGTTCTTGCGGGATGTGTATGTGGTTGTCGGCGAGGCCCAGAATGACGGGGGCTATACGATGCGGACCTATATCAAGCCTCTGACCAACTGGATCTGGATGGGCACCTTGCTCATGGCGCTTGGCGGGATCTTTAGCTTGTCTGACCGTCGCTATCGTGTGGCGGCAGGGGCCCGCAAGACATCCGCAAAAGGAGTGCCAGCAGAATGAAGCGTTTGCTGTTGATTGTTCTGCTGGTCGCATCGCCTGTTTGGGCGGTGCAGCCGGATGAGGTGCTTGACGATCCCGTGCTTGAACAGCGCGCGCGCGAGCTGTCAAAGGACCTGAGATGTCTTGTGTGTCGAAACGAAAGCATTGATGAGTCAAATGCCGATTTGGCGCGTGATCTTCGGTTGCTTGTGCGTGAACGTCTCGTGGCGGGTGACAGCGACAGTCAAGCGATGGCCTTTATTGTCGACCGCTATGGGGAATATGTGTTGCTGCGTCCGCAAACGGGCGGGTCCAATATGTTGCTTTGGGCGGCCGGTCCGATGATGCTGTTGATTGCTTTGATGACCGCAATTATGTACCTGCGCCGCCGAAGTGTGTCGACAAGCCCTGCCGAGTCCGGATTGTCAGACGACGAGAAGGCACGCTTGTCCAAAATTCTCGAAGACTGACGTTCGGTTTCACTATTTTCCACACGACAAGACCCGCTATGTTTGGCGGACATATGCATGAGGGCGCCATGGACTATCAAACGATTACGCTTGAGATCACCAATCGAACTGCGGTTCTGACGTTGAACCGCCCTGAGAAATACAATGCGCTGACACAGCAAATGCGCGCCGAGATCGCCTATGCTGTGCCAGAAGCCGCTGCAAATGCGCGTGTCTTGGTGATCACAGGTGCCGGAGCAGCGTTTTGTTCGGGACAAGACCTTGGCGATGGGGGATCGGCCGCGACAATGGATTTGGAGCGCGGTTTGCGGGATGAATACACCCCGATGATCCGCGCGATATCCGAATGCAAAATTCCAACGATCTGTGCGGTGAACGGGCCAGCAGCCGGGGCAGGGGCGAACCTTGCGTTGGCGGCGGATGTCGTGATTGCGAAAGACTCGGCCTATTTCATGCAAGCCTTTTCAAAGATTGGTCTCATTCCCGATGCAGGCGGCACCTATGTCATGCCCCGCACTATGGGGATGGCCAAAGCCATGGGGGCGGCGTTGTTCGCAGACAAGATCAGCGCGCGTCAAGCCGACGAATGGGGGCTGATCTGGGAAGCTGTAGCAGATGATGTGTTCGAAGAAACCTGGAAGGCGCGTGCGGCACATCTGGCCGACGGACCGACCCAAGCCTATCAGCATATCAAACACGCCATCCGCGATAGCTGGAACAAGGATTGGGACGGTCAGATGGCGCAGGAGGCCAAATTGCAGGGACGTTGCGGAAAGACCCGCGACTTCCAAGAGGGTGTCGTGGCCTTTCTGGACAAACGCCCCGCAAAATACGAAGGCCGCTAAGGTCGCGCCACAAGAGAGATCGCCGCAAGCACATCCGCGGCGATCGTGTTCTCAACGATGACCGCATCAAATCCATTTAGGGCGATTGTGGTATGGCTGCCGTTTTGCACGGTGGTCACGGTAGGCGTCGTCACGGATGCATCGTAAAAGATAACGATTTCTTCTGCATTGGCACCTGTTTCAAGATCTGTGATGACAGCTTGGTTTGTGCCATCGAAATGTTCGGAGTGCAGCGCGAAATCATCATCGCCGCTCCCACCTGTCGCGGTGTCATTCATGCCGATGTTCAGCAAATCATCCCCGTCGCCGCCCACCAGCACATCCATGCCGCTGGTATCGTCATCAAGTTTTATTTCCAAATCACTGATGCCGCTCAGGTCGTTGCCGTTGTCTTGCAGGGTGCTCAGATCATCCAGAGTGACCTCGCGGTTCAAAAAGTCAGCCCCATAGAGCGTGTCGTCGCCAGCGCCGCCTTCCAGAGTGTCAGCGCCGCGGCCGCCAAACAACAGGTCATCGCCCACATCCCCTTGAACAAGGTCCGCACCGCCCGCGCCGGTCAGGTGGTCATCACCACCCCCGCCTTGGAGTGTGTCATCGCCCCAACCGCCGTCCAGAACATCGCGCTGATCGCCGCCGTCAAGCGTGTCGTTGCCATCATTCCCGTCCAGCGCATCACGACCAGTGTTGCCTTTGATGATGTCGTTGCCTTGATTGCCAGAGAGGGTGTCATCACCTTCTTCGCCACGCATCAGATCATCGCCTGCGCCGCCCTTAAAGGCGTCATCTCCGGCGCCCCCAAGGATCGTGTCTGCGCCATTGCCCCCTGTGCCTTGATCATCGCCATCGCCCGCGCGGAGCAGGTCATTGCCCTTTTCGCCGTCGATGGTATCGTCACCGCCCTTGCCAGCGATGGTGTCATTGCCGTCGCCGCCCTCAAGCAGTTCGGCACCGTTGGTCCCAATAATCGCGCGATCATCTTCTTGCGTTGTCTGATCATCACTGTCGTTTGAATCATCATCGTCATCGTCGAAAATTTCGAACAGCACCCACCCAAGAAGCACTGTCGAAAGAACAGCCCCTGCAACTAACATCCCAAAATCTCCTGAACACAATTGTGCCAAGTTTTTGCCACAATTGGCAAAAAGTCAAACTTTTCAAATAATTGTGGTGTTTTCCGAAACAATTCAAACCATTAGAGACTGACCGTTTCTGAAAATGTCCTAATAAATAGTTAACGCGCCCGCAGAATCTCTGGGGCGCGTTACAATGAGGCTTAAGGGCGGGTGATCGACCTTAGCGGTTTTCGATGTCTTCATAGTTGCGTTCAGTTTCACCAAGGTAAAGCTGACGTGGACGACCGATTTTGTTTTGCGGATCGCCGATCATTTCTTTCCACTGCGAAATCCAGCCAACTGTACGCGAGAGCGCAAAGATCGGTGTGAACATAGAGGTCGGGAAGCCCATCGCTTCGAGAATGATACCCGAATAGAAGTCAACGTTCGGGAACAGCTTCTTGTCGATGAAATACGGGTCATTCAATGCTGTGTGCTCAAGTTCCTTGGCAACCTGCAGCAGTGGATTGTCATCGACACCCAGAAGTTCCAGAACTTCGTCGGCTGATTGCTTTAGAACCTTGGCGCGTGGATCGGTGTTTTTATAAACACGGTGACCAAAACCCATCAGGCGGAACGGATCGTCCTTATCCTTGGCACGTGCAATGAATTCCGGAATCCGGTCAACGGTTCCGATTTCACGCAACATTTCCAGACATGCTTGGTTTGCGCCGCCGTGGGCAGGGCCCCAAAGACACGCAATACCGGCCGCGATGCACGCAAACGGGTTGGCACCAGATGAAGACGCAAGACGTACAGTCGATGTGGACGCGTTTTGTTCGTGATCCGCATGCAATGTAAAGATCCGGTCCATGGCGCGGGCCAGAATTGGATCAACATTGTATTCTTCGGCAGGCACCGAGAAACACATGTGCAAGAAGTTTGCCGCATAATCCAGATCGTTGCGTGGATACACAAACGGTTGCCCGATTGAATACTTATAAGCCATCGCAGCAATTGTTGGCAGCTTGGCGATCAAACGAATGCACGCGACTTCGCGCTGCCAAGGGTCGTTGACGTCTGCACTGTCTGCATAGAACGCCGACATTGCCCCCACAACGCCGACCATGGTCGCCATTGGATGCGCATCGCGACGGAAACCGCGGAAGAAGTTATGCATTTGCTCGTGCACCATTGTGTGGCGCGTGATGCGGGTCTCAAAATCTTCAAGTTCTTTTGCGGTGGGCAAGTTGCCGTACAAAAGCAGGAAGCAGACTTCGAGATAGTGGGATTTGCCAGCCAATTGATCAATCGGATACCCGCGGTGCAACAATTCACCTTTGCCGCCATCGATAAAGGTGATGGTCGAGTCGCAAGATGCAGTGGATGTAAAACCAGGATCATAAGTGAACACGCCAGCCTGAGCATACAGCTTGCGGATGTCGATCACATCCGGGCCCAGTGTTGGCGAAAATATCGGCAGCTCGTGCGACTGGCCATCAATGGTCAGAGTCGCCGTTTTGTTCGTGTCAGACATTCTTGTTCCCTTCCTCTCGTGCCCATAGCGCGGACCGCTTGGGCGTTGTGTTCCAGCACAAGGTTAAAGGCGGATTATCCGCCTTCGGCCTGCGCATTGAATTCTGCTGCGTCGGTCAGGCGTGCGATGGTTTCATCGCGGCCCAAAACCAGCATCATGTCGAATACACTAGGGGTCGCTGTGCGTCCTGCGAGCGCAGCCCGCAAAGGGCCGGCCATTTTGCCGAACTTGATCTCTTTGTCTTCTGCAAAAGAGTTCGTGACCGCCTCTAATCCGTCTCGGGACCAGCTAGCATTTTGCAGATGCGGCGTCAATTCTTTCAGTATACCACGGGATACCATGTCGAGGTTCTTGAGCGCCTTGTCATCGGGCACAATTGGGCGATCTGCCAGAATAAATTGAGCTTTTTCAAGGAAAGACGGGAAAATCTTGGCTTTGTCCTTGAGACAGTAAACCGCACTTGCGAGATCATTTATTTTGGCCTCAGTCAGGGCCGGCTCGCCGATAGACTGCAAAAATGCCTGAAGTTCTTGCAGCAGTGCAGCATCGTCCATGACTGCGAAATGTTGACCACACAGGTTTTCCAGCTTTTTGGTGTCAAATCGTGCGGGGCTTTTGCCGATTCCCCCGAAATCAAACCATTCTTTGGCTTGGGCATCGTCAAAAAACTCGTCATCGCCGTGGCTCCAGCCCAAACGCGCGAGATAGTTGCGCATGCCAGCGGCCGGATATCCCATCGCTTGATATTCCTGCGCCCCAAGTGCCCCGTGCCGTTTCGACAGCTTTTTACCGTCAGCGCCGTGGATCAAAGGAATATGCGCCCAGACCGGCACGTCCCATCCCATTGCAGTATAGATCATCATTTGGCGGGCCGCATTGTTCAGATGGTCATCACCGCGGATCACGTGCGTCACGCCCATGTCGTGATCATCCACCACGACGGCCAACATATAGACCGGCGTCCCATCAGAGCGCAGCAACACCATATCATCAAGCTGGTCATTGCGGATGGTGACATCCCCCTGAACTTGATCTCGAATGACTGTGACGCCGTCCAGTGGGGCTTTGATCCGCACCACATATGGCGCTTCAGGATGTGTGGACGCGTCGGCGTCGCGCCACGGGCTGCGGTACATTGTAGACGTTCCATTGGCGCGGGCTTCGTCGCGGAATGCGGCGATTTCGTCCTGCGTGGCGAAACACTTATAGGCCTTTCCGGCGTCCAGCAATTCATGCGCAACCTCGGCATGTCGCTTGGCGCCTTCAAACTGGCTGATGACATCGCCGTCGTGGTCCAGTCCCAGCCAATCCAAGCCTTGCAAAATTGCTGCGGTGGCTTCTGGAGTTGAGCGCTCGCGATCTGTGTCTTCAATGCGCAACAGGAATTTTCCGCCACGCCCACGGGCATAAAGCCAGTTGAACAGCGCCGTGCGGGCGCCGCCAATGTGGAGGTAACCGGTGGGGGAAGGGGCGAAACGGGTGACGACCTGGCCTGTCATGAGCGGATTAACCTTTTAGTAACCGAGGGGGGACTAGCGTTGAGGCCTGTCTAGCGACCTGCCTAAGAGAGGACAAGGCTTGCGCGTTGCGGCTCGGATCGGATCGGCCTTACTGGCCCAACGGGGGCATCTGTTTTGTTGGGTGCCTGTGTGGCTTGGCGTAGGCATTGGGGTGTACTTCTCTATGCCTGTGGAACCGGGTTTGTCGACGGGTGGGGTCGCGGTCCTGTTGGGGGGCTCCGCATTTTGGGGGCTGCGCAGGCTACGACAGGAGGCCGCCCCGGTTTTTTGGGCCGCTATATGGATCGCAATCGGGTTTTGCCTTGGGATGGGGCGCGCGCATCTGGTGGCTGCGCCTGTTCTTGACTGGCGATATTACGGCGCCGTTGAGGGTCGCGTTGTCGCCGTCGACCGGTCTGCCAGTGATGCCGTACGACTGACGCTGGACGATCTGCGTTTGGATCGGATGGCGGCCCAAAATACCCCGCGCCATTTGCGCGTCTCGTTGCATGGGGTGCAGCCCATTACACGGTTCGACGCCGGATCACGCGTGATGATGACGGCCTTTCTGTCTCCGCCGCCTGGTCCAGTGGAGCCGGGTGGCTTTGATTTTCAACGGCACGCATGGTTTCAGGGGCTTGGCGCGATTGGCTATACGCGGGCACCTGTGCTTCGGATTGCGCCCGCCACAGGTGCGCATGTGTATCGGATGCGACAGAGTATTTCGTGCCGTATTCAATCACGGCTTTCGGGGGATGTCGGGGGATTTGCCGCCGCCGTCACCACCGGTGATCGCAGCGGGATGTCGCAAGATGCGCTGGATGCGCTGCGCGTGTCGAACATGGCGCATTTGCTGGCCATATCGGGCCTGCATATGGGGTTGTTGGTGGCGTTTGTGTTTCTGGTGATCCGATCGATCTTTGCTCTGATCCCCGCGTTTGTTCTACGTATTCCCAGCAAGAAAATCGCAGCAGGCGTCGCGTTGATGGCCGCGGTGGGATATCTGGCGTTGTCCGGTGGCAATGTTGCAACCGAACGTGCCTTTATCATGGCGGCGGTGGGATTGGTGGCGGTGATGCTGGATCGCAGGGTGCTCAGTTTGCGCGCCGTCGCCTTGGCCGCAACGCTTGTCTTGGTTCTGCGGCCAGAATCCCTATTGGGACCGGGGTTTCAGATGTCATTTGCAGCGACAACCGCGTTGATCGTGGTGTTTGCGGCGCTGCGCGATTGGCAGATCACATTTGGCCCCGCATGGGTGCGCCCCGTTGCGACCGTCGCCTTGTCGTCGTTGGTGGCGGGCGCGGCAACGGCACCTGTGGCGGCGGCCCATTTCAATACCGTGTCGCACTATGGTTTGCTGGCCAATGTTGTGTCAGTGCCCGTGATGGGATTGATCGTGGTGCCGTGCGCGGTGATTGCCGCCTGCCTGTCGCCGTTTGGGCTTGCCAAAGTGGGTTTATGGGGCATGGGGGCTTGGACTCGACTGGATTTTGAATGTGGCACAAGCTGTGGCGGCACTGGACGGTGCGCGCGGCTTTGTGCCCAGCCCGTCTTGGGGGGTGCTGCCGCTTCTGGCTCTTGGGGCAATCTGGATGATATTATGGCAGGGCAGGGCGCGTTGGATCGGGGTGCTGCCTGTCCTTGGGGCGATTTGGTATTGGGGGACGCAAGAGCGCCCGCTGGTACTTGTGGCCGATACGGGGCGGGTTGTCGGGGTGATGACCGAAAACGGCCGCGCGATTAGCAAACCCAAAGGGGGTGGGTTTGTTGTGCGCAACTGGTTGGAAAATGATGGCACGCCAACCTCGCAAGCCAAGGCGGCCTTGCTTTGGCCCGAGACCATCGATCTGGCGGGGAAATCTCTGAGGATTGTGCAGGGCAAGCGCAACATTGACGCTTTTACTGGCTGCAAGTCATCCGAAATTCTCGTGATGTCCCACACGCTCTCGCAAGATTATCCCTGTGAAATCCTCAATCCAAAGACGCTTGCGGCCACGGGTGCGATTGCATTCATTGTAATCAATGGTCACCTTAGGGTGACCTCGGCACGCGAGGTCAGTGGCCGGCGATTGTGGAACGATCCTGATGTACGTCACACCCGTGATCGCCAAACCCAGATCAATAAGTACGGATCAAACCCACAAGACAGCCCTGAACCTTGACCTTGTCTTCGGGATACACGCGGGTTTCATAGGCCGGGTTGGCCGCCTCGAGCGCAATCGAGCTGCCGTTATGGAAAAAGCGTTTCAACGTGGCCTCTTGGTCTTCTACCAAGGCCACAACGATATCGCCACTATCGGCAGTGGGCGTTTCACGGATAATGACCACATCACCATCATTAATACCCGCCTCGATCATCGAATCCCCTTTGACTTCAAGGGCATAATGGCTGCCGCCCGAGCGCAACATCTGACCGGGCACTGCCACATGGTGATCGACATGACTGATGGCTTCGATGGGGACCCCTGCCGCGATCTTGCCCATGACAGGAAGCTCGCGGGCGTGCATCTGCACATCCTCCATGGTGACATTGGCAGGTTGTGACGGAGATGGGTGTGGGCCATCAATCACACGCGGCTGAAAATGACCGGTTGGGGCGCTTGGGGCCCCGCCCATAGATTCGGGCAGTTTGACAACCTCGATAGCACGGGCACGGTGGGCCAGACGGCGGATAAATCCGCGTTCTTCCAAGGCGGTGATCAAACGGTGAATCCCGGATTTCGACCGCAGATCCAGCGCATCTTTCATTTCGTCAAAACTTGGTGGAACGCCATCACGCTGTACACGTGTGTGAATGAACTCGAGCAGATCCAGTTGTTTTTTCGTCAGCATTTCAGGCCCTCCGCGAACATATTACTGTTTGTTCTAGGCCTGTTCTTGTTTTGTGTCAATAATGTTGGAACATTCAGGCAACTTGTCGCGCCATCGTTCGGTGGCGATACAGGGGCTGATGTTTTAGATCGGCAGATATTCCAGCATCGTGCCGGCAGGGTGTGCGGGATCATTCGGCGGGCGAATGGCCAGCGCATTGGCAGAGGACAAAACCGTCAGCAAAGAGCTGTCCTGACGATCAAATATCGTGATCTGACCATCTTTTATATGGGCGCGCATGTAATGTTCGCGTGGTCCATTGGCCGCAATAGGGGCGGCAAGCGGGGCACTTTGGCGCTGTGCAGGCATACAGCCCAGCCCCAACATGGCATCAATGACGGGGGCCACAAAAACCTGTCCGCACACCATGGCAGACACGGGATTCCCCGGTAGCCCGATCATCATGGCGCCGTTTTTCATACGTCCTGCCATCAGTGGTTTTCCGGGGCGCATCGCGATCTTGTAGAATTTTCGATCAAGGCCAAGGTCACCGGCCACTTCTCCCACAAGATCATGATCGCCAACAGAGGCACCGCCAATGGTCAGCACCAAATCTGCGTCGTCCGCCAAGGAAAATGCCATCTCGAGCGAGGCCTTGGTGTCGCGCGCGATGGGCAAAAGGCGCGGTTCGGCCCCCAGATTGCGCAGCATCGCCTGTAATCCAAAGCTGTTGGACGCGATGATCTGATCCGGACCAGGGGTTTCACCAGGCATCACCAGCTCGTCTCCGGTTGACAGAATGGCCACACGTGGCTTGCGGATCACGGGCACCGTGGCGATGTTCATCGCCGCCAGCAATGCAATATCAGAGGGCGACAAGCGGCGCGGCGCGGTGAACGCATCGCCGAGCGCAAAGTCAGCACCTGCGGAGCGAATATGCATGCCGCTGTCTAGTGTATCCGACAAGGTGATTGTGTCGTCAGACCGTGTCACTTCCTCTTGGATTACCACACGTGTCGCGCCTTGCGGAACCGGGGCTCCGGTGAAAATGCGCACGGCTTGTCCGGGCTGGACGGTGCCTGAAAACCCGTGACCGGCTGCAGACTCGCCAATCACGGCAAGCTGTGATGTCGGTGTCACGTCCTGCGCCCGCACGGCATAGCCATCCATCGCTGAGGCAGCAAATGGCGGCTGGTCCCGATTGGCGTGAACGGTCTGGGCCAGCACACGCCCACTGGCGCTCGACAATGGAACGGTTTCGACCTCTAGGGGTGCTGCCAGATCAAATAGCTGTGCAAGTGCGTCGGATACCGAGATCATTTCGCCTCGTATCTCCCTGATTTTCCACCATCTTTCAGAACAACGCGGATACCGCCGATCTCCATGTCTTTATCGACGGCCTTGGACATATCATAGACCGTCAAGGCGGCGATGTTCACGGCTGTCAGGGCTTCCATCTCGACACCTGTCTGGCCGGTGGTCTTGACCGTGGCTTCGATGCGGACGCCCGGAAGGGTCGCGTCCGGTGTCAAATCAACCGACACCTTGGTGATCGGCAGGGGATGACACAGCGGGATCAACGTTGCGCAGTGTTTTGCCCCCATGATGCCAGCAAGCCGCGCCACGCCAAGCACGTCGCCCTTTTTGGCGCGGCCTTGGGCAATAATGTCGTGGGTTTGCGGGGCCATCCGGACCCATCCTTGGGCCACAGCGACGCGTGATGTGACGGGCTTGTCAGAGACATCCACCATGTGGGCATCGCCCTTGCCGTCAAAATGCGTCAGGCCCGAAGCCGCGTGAGACATCAGAACCCGCCTCCGGCTTGCAAGGGGTTTGCCAACAGGGTGCGTGTGGCAACGGCCACATCATCTTGCCGCATCAGGCTCTCGCCAATCAGGAAAATTCGCGCACCGTATCGCGCCATATCGGCCAGATCTTCGGGTGAATTCAATCCGCTTTCTGACACGATCAACCGATCCGCGGGCACCTGTTTGGACAGGGTGCGCGTGGTGTCCAGCGTGGTTTCAAAGGTTTTCAGATTGCGATTGTTGATACCGATCAATTCGGACTTGAGCAGGGCTGCACGCTCAAGCTCGGCGGCGTCGTGTACCTCGATCAGAACGTCCATTCCCCACTCCATGGCGACAGATTCAAGTTCCTGCGCTTGCGCATCACTGACGCTGGCCATGATGATCAGGATACAATCCGCGCCCAACGCGCGGGCCTCGACCACCTGATAGGGATCATACATAAAATCTTTGCGCAGCGCGGGCAGATCACAGGCGGCACGCGCTTCGCGCAGGAAATCCTTGGAACCCTGAAAGCTGGGTGTGTCGGTCAAGACAGACAAGCACGTCGCGCCACCGTCTTCATAGGCCTTTGCCAATGCCGGAGGATTAAAGTCGGGACGGATCAGCCCTTTGGACGGCGATGCCTTTTTGATTTCAGCGATCAATCCATATCCGCTGCGGCTTGCCAGTTTAAGAGCATCGGCAAATCCACGCGTGGGGTCGGCGTCTTTGGCTTCGGCTTCGACATCCTCAAAAGGTTTGGCGGCTTTATCCGCGGCCACTTCTTCGAGCTTGTAAGCTTTGATCTTGTCCAGCACGGTGGTGGTCATGCGTTTGTCCAATTTATTTGGGGCTCGCCGCGGTCGGCAAGCCAGCTGTTGATGCGCGAGAACGGACGCGATCCAAAGAACCCGCGTCTGGCAGACAACGGAGAAGGATGCGCAGATTCGATCCGCAAGTGGTCATCGCCATTTTTAGGGGCAGATATATGAGGTGCAAGGGCTTGTGCCTGTTTTCCCCAAAGAACAAAGGCTGTTGGGTGTTCAGAAACCCGTGTCAGCACCTGATGGCACAGGTTTTGCCAGCCCAAGCCTTTGTGGCCGTTTGCCTCGCCAGTAGGCACGGTCAAGACGGTATTGATCAACAAGACGCCTTGGCGTGCCCAGAACCTCAGATCGCCGGTCGGCGGGCATTGACCCAAATCGCTCTGCATTTCTTTGAATATATTGGTCAGAGAACGCGGCAGCGGGCGCACGGATGGATCCACAGAAAAGGCAAGACCATGGGCGTGTCCCGGGGTCGGGTAGGGGTCCTGTCCCAAGATCACCACCCGCACGTCTTTGGGTGGTGTCAGGCGCAGAGCGGTGAATATCTGATCCTCTGGGGGCAAAATCTCACGCGTCTCTTTGGCCAGAGATGCCGCGATGTTTGGCCACGCATCTTGGAAAAAAGGTAACGTATCCCACCCCTTAAGGTCAGATATATCTTGCATTACGAGGGGGCCTGAGATGTCAATTTTGCCAGCATTTGGACCTTGGCCAGGGCTGCCCCGGAATCAATGGACGCGCGTGCCATGTCTACACCGACGCGCAGATCGCTTGCGGCATCTGCCACGACAAGCGCAGCGGCCGCATTCAACAGCACGGCATCGCGATACGCATTTTGTGCCCCATTCAGCAAGGCCCGAAAGGCCACGCCGTTTTCTTCTGGCGTGCCACCAAGAATGTCTTCGAACGGGTGCACGGGCAATCCGGCGTCTTCTGGGTGCAATTCTACATCGACCACACTGCCGTCGGCTTCAAGCGCGGCAACCCAGCTTTGGCCAGTGATGGTCAATTCATCCGTGCCATCGCTGCCATGCACAAGCCATGCGCGTTCGCTGCCCAATTGACCCAGTGTTTCGGCCATAGGGCGAATCAAATCGCGGCTAAAGGCACCTGTCAGTTGACGTTTGACGCCCGCAGGGTTGGTCAGCGGCCCCAAAATGTTAAAGATTGTGCGCGTGCCCAGCTCTTGACGGGTGGGCATGACATGCGCAATCGCCGGATGATGCATGGGGGCCATCATAAAGGCGATACCGCATGCATTAAGCGCGTGTTCCACGACATCTGGGCCAACCATCACGTTGATGCCCATCTGACCCAGTGCATCCGCCGCGCCGGACTTGGAGCTGAGATTGCGATTGCCGTGCTTGGCAACGGGCACACCCGCCCCGGCCACAACAAAAGCGGTCGCGGTGGAAATGTTAAGTGTGCCTTTGCCGTCACCGCCGGTGCCGACGATATCCATCGCACCCTTGGGGGCTGAAACCGGATGGCAACAGGCGCGCATCACAGCAGCAGCTGCGGCGTATTCATCCACAGTTTCCCCGCGTGTGCGCAGCGCCATCAACAATCCGCCAATCTGGCTTGGGGTGGCAGCCCCATCAAACAAGATTTGAAACGCCTGTTCTGCTTCGCTTCGGCTCAGTGGGCGATCTGCGGCGGCCCCGATCAACGGCTTGAGAGCATCACTCATGCGGACACCTTCATCATATCTGTGAAATTCTTGAGCAAAGCGTGGCCATGCTCCGACGCGATTGATTCCGGGTGGAATTGAACGCCGTGAATAGGCAGCTCTTTGTGCTGCAGGCCCATAATTGTGCCGTCTTCCAATTCTGCGGTGATTTCAAGACAGTCGGGCAGTGTGTCGCGTTCGACCACAAGCGAGTGATAGCGCGTGGCGGCAAACGGCGAGGGCAGGCCAGCAAACAGACCTTTGCCTTGGTGACGCATGCTGCCCATTTTGCCGTGAACGATTTCGTGACAACGCACGACGTTGCCGCCAAACACCTGTCCAATCGTCTGATGCCCAAGGCAGACACCCAGCAACGGGATTTTTGTTTCCGCTGCGGCTTGCGTCAACGCAAGACAAATTCCAGCCTGGTCAGGATCACAGGGGCCCGGTGACAACAGAATGCCGGCAGGATTCATGCCCATCGCATCCTGAACCGTTAGCGAGTCATTTCGATGTACGGACACATCTGTGCCCAACTCACCAAGATAATGCACGAGATTATAGGTGAAACTGTCATAATTATCGATCAGGAGCAGCATTTCGCAGTTCTTTGTCCAATATTCAGAAACGGGGTGGAGACCCACGCCATGGTCGCGGTATACATGCTCAGGCTTGACGCAAAGGGTCAAGGGGGGCTTAAGCAGTATCAGCCCGGTAATCTGGTATTCTGGGCCGAAACCGGCCTTGGGAATCCAAAAGGAGGCATGGCACATGTTGCGAGGTTTACTGTCGGGACTATTTTGGGGGATCTGCGCCGTTGTATTGGTCGTGGGTCTTGCGTCATTGCTTGCGCCGCTACCAGCGACCGTTGTTCCGCAAACAGAAGCGGTGGACACAACCACCGGATCAGATGCACAGGATTCCGGCAAAGTCGGAACCAAATCAGAGGCAGATGCCGCGCGCAACGACAGCACCAGCCCCGAGGCTTCGGCACCTGTCGAAGAAGATCAGGCACCTTTGGCCGATACGGATTCGGCCCCACAGCCAAATACGCAAACGCCGATGGCGACCATGACAGCCCCCGAGAGTTCGGATTCTGGCGCGGGTGTCGCAGTCGAAGGCGATAGCCCGGTTGATCCGCAAACCTCGGTCACGGCGCCCACCGCCCCGAACACGGATGAGGCCGCGCTGATTGCGGACGAAGATACATCGATCACCACCAATCCAGCACAGCCCGAGGCACCTCAAGCCCCCGTTGGCGGGGCCTTTGTCACGCCGATCACACCCACAGAACAAGCCGATGATCAGGATTTGACCCCAGACGCCGAGGCAGGTGCCATGAGCGCCAGCGAAGAAGAGACTTCTGCGCTCAAACCTGCAGGCGATCTCAAGGAAAAATTCCCGCAGCACGAGTCGAGCCGACTGCCGTCGGTTGGGGGGGATGCCACTGCCGCGTCTGCACCACCCGCAACGCCGTTTGACCTAAACTCTGAACCTTTCGGCAATGATGACGGGCGTCCCTTGATGGCCATTGTCTTGCTTGATGACGGCGCTGGCCCTCTCGCGCTCGATACATTGAAAGAGTTCCCTTACCCAGTCAGCATTGCGGTGAACACACTGGCCCCTCAGGTTGCCACCCGCGCGGCGGCCTATCGTGATCTTGGCTACGAAGTATTGGCGATGGTGAACTTGCCCTCCGCAGCGGCACCGGCAGATGTCGAAGTGGCGCTCGAGGCGCATTTGGCAGTGTTGCCTCAGGCTGTGGGTGTCATGGAGGGGGACGAGGACGGGCTTCAGGGGGCAAAACCCATCTCCGATCAGGTCACTCAAGTGTTGCGTGGTTCCGGCCATGGGCTTGTTATGTTTCCAAAGGGTCTGAGCACAGCGCAAAAGCTGGCCAGCCGAGAAGGCGTCCCTGCGGCCACCATCTTTCGTGACTTTGACGGCAAGGGCCAAAACGGATCTGTGATGCGTCGCTTTTTGGATCAAGCTGCGTTCAAGGCAGCCCAAGAGGGGGGCGTGATTATGGTTGGCCGCCTGAAAGAAGACACGATCGCAACCTTGTTGGTGTGGGGGCTTCAGGACCGTGCCGGATCTGTGGCGTTGGCGCCTGTTTCCGCTGTTCTGCGGGCCAAGAACCCTTAGCGTTCTGATATCAGCCGCACGTTGCCGGGACACCGGCCGCGTGCGACTGCCTAAACTCATAATAAATGACGGACTTCGCGGCCATGCTTTGAGTTTGGCAGCGGTTCCGAGTGTGTTGGCACACAATGCGCGCGCAGTGACGCCTGCAAACACCGCGCCGTTTGCGCACCGCACTCCGGAAGGCGCGCGCCAGAGAGTACCGGCTGCCGCGCTTATCACGTAAGATTCGTTAGGTGTTGCCGTCGCCTAGAAAACGGGCAGCATCCGCTGCTGCGCGGCGTATCGCATTGGATTTGTGCACCGTTTCCATGTATTCGGCTTCGGGATCGCTGTCATACACAACACCGCCGCCTGCCTGAATATACAGCTTTTGATCTTTGACGATTGCGGTGCGCAACGCGATACACATATCCATGTCGCCACCTGCGCTAAAGTACCCGACACCCCCGCCATAGACACCGCGTTTTTCCGGCTCGAGCTCGTCGATGATCTCCATTGCGCGAACTTTGGGCGCGCCAGATACGGTGCCTGCGGGCATGCCTGCAAAAAAGGCGCTTAGGGCGTCTTGGTCTTCGGCCAGTTCCCCAACCACATTCGATACGATGTGCATCACATGGCTATAGCGTTCGATGATGAACTTTTCGGTTGGGCGCACGGTGCCAATCTTGGAGACACGTCCGGTGTCGTTGCGCCCCAGATCCAGCAACATAAGGTGCTCGGCCAGTTCTTTTTTGTCGGCCAGTAAATCTTCCTCGAGCGCTTTGTCCTCTTCGGGGGTGGCCCCGCGCGGGCGCGTGCCAGCAATGGGACGAATGGTGATTTCATCCCCAAAGACGCGCACCAGAATTTCGGGGCTGGCCCCGACGACTTGAAATCCGCCAAAGTTGAAGTAGAACATAAACGGTGACGGATTTGTGCGCCGCAAGGACCGATACAATGTAAACGGCGGCAACGGAAAATCCTGTGTCCAGCGTTGCGCGGGCACCACCTGAAAAATGTCACCAGCGCGAATATAGTCCTTGGCCTTGTCGACCGCAGCCATATAGCCGTCTTTGGTAAAGTTCGACACGGGCGCGCCGACCTCGTGGGCATCGCCCAAATCACGTGCGGCTTGCGGCATGGCACGCTCAAGATCCCGTACGGCATCCATCACACGTTCTGCGGCTTGGGCATAGGCCGCCTTGGCACTTTGGCCTTCGCTGACCCAAGCGGGGGACACCACAGTGACCTCGCCTTTGACGCCATCCAGCACCGCCACCACCGACGGGCGCAGCATGCAAGCATCTGGCAAACCCAACGGATCAGGGTTGATGTTAGGCAGGTGTTCCACCAGACGGATCATGTCATAGCCAAGATAGCCAAACAGACCGGCTGCGGCCTGAGGCAAATCATCTGGCAGATCAATTTTGCATTCTTCAATCAGGGCACGCAGGGCGCTCATGGGATCAAGATCTTGGGGTTGGAACGCATCCGCATCAAAGCGCGCCTCGCGGTTGATCCGCGATTGCGTGCCGTGACATTGCCAGATCAAATCGGGTTTCATTCCGATGATGGAATACCGCCCGCGGACTTCTCCGCCGGTGACGGATTCAAGCATAAAGGCGTCTTTTTGCGCGCCTGTCAGCTTAAGCATCAACGACACAGGTGTGTCCAAATCCGCAGCAAGCCGCGTGTAAACGATCTGATTTTGCCCGGCTTGATAGGCCTCGGCAAACGCCTCAAAGGAAGGTGTCAGAGCCAAAATGAGCGCCTTTCGTGCCTGTTACTGCATCTGCGCATGAACAGCGTTCAGCGCCTGTTGGTTCAGGGTCACAGGATAGAGTTTTTGAATTTCACGGGCATAGGCATCAAAGATGTCCTGCGCCAGACCGGACGAGTTTTGCTGGGAAATGGCCGCGTGCAGACCTTTGGCCTCTTCGCTCTCAAGATCGGGGGTTCCGATGGCATCAAGCTTTACCACCCAGACGGATGTGTCATCGGCAATCACGTCGACATCGCCTTGGGCCATCTCAAAAATCTGCGCCATAAAGCCCTGTGGGGCTTCGGGTACAAAACCGGTCCGCACCATGTCGGTTTCCTCATTGGCCACAAGACCAAATACCGTAAAGTCGACATCGCCGGACAGTTGCGGCACCAGCGTATCGGCCATCTCTTGCAGACGGGCGACGGTTTGCGCCGCCGTCCATTTGTCCGCCACATCGGCGCGCACGTCTTCAAACGGGGCTGGGCGAGACGCGATTTCAGCTTCTAGGCGCACTGCGAAAATGCCACCATCGTCCAATGTTCCAACCTGTGGGAAATCGGTGTCGGCGACCACAGCAGCGACGGTCTGAAAGGTTTCATACCCAGCGATTGCGGCGGTGCTTCCTGCGTGCCAGTCAACCGTGCCAAGTTCCATGTCGGTTTCCGCGGCGATTTCTTCCAAGGTCGCACCGGCGGCCAGCAAATCGTCAATATCGCCGATCTGGGTATCAATGACGCGACGGGCACGGTCTGCGGCCAGTTCTTCGCGCAGGACACCTTTGGCGTCTTCATAGGATGTAATCTGTTCTGGCAGGATGCCGTTGACCCGGAACAGGGCAGGGCCCAAATCCGTGTCCAGAGGTCCGACAATCATCCCACTTTGCGCTGAAAATACAGTATCGCCGGCTTGACCAAGTTCTGCTTGCGACACATCACCAAGGTCCACATCCGCAAGCGCAAGTCCGCGCTCCAGAACCAGAATTTCAAAGGTCACGTCGCCGCTGTCCAAACGGGCCTTGGCGGCCTCGGCCGTTGCGGTATCTGCAAAGGCCAGACGTTCGACAAGGCGATGCTCGGGGCGGTTATACTGAAGATCGCGATCCTCATAGAGGGCTTTCAACGACTCTTCGTCGATTTCCAAAGTGTCGATCAACATATCGGGCGACAGCCAAACATACGTCAGTTGACGCGCCGCCGGCAGAGAAAACTCTGCGATATTGGCGTCGTAATAGCCCTTGAGGTCGGCTTCGGTTGGTGTGGCCACCGGATAGGCCAGATTGGCGTCTTGCAAGCGCGTCCACGTGAAATTGCGTGTTTCGCCGAGGTAATTCAAAACCGTGTCAGCAAATGCAGACGGTAGGGTCACGCCGGAAATCACCGATGCTTGCAACAGCGTGCGTACAGTGTCTTCGCGAATGGTGTCTTCGAAGTCAGCCTCGCTCAGGCCCGCTTGCTGCATGGCAAACCGATAGGCCGCGCGATCAAACGATCCATCAGGCGACTGAAACGCCTGAATTTGCAGCAATTCTTTGCGCAGGTTTTCATCGCCGATCGAAATACCCATCCGCGTTGTCTCGGCATCCATGGCACGCGATGTCACCATCTGGCCCAGCACAGCACGATCAAGGCCATTGGCCTGCATCTCGGGAAAGGAAATCGGGCGGCCCACTTGGGCTTGTTGGGCGCGTTGTTCTTGTTGCAGAGCGCGCGCATAGGCGGTGATATCGATCTCTTTGTCACCGACCGAACCGACCGTGCGCACCGTGCCAGACAGGTTGGTAATCCCAAATCCGCCGAGACCGAATATCAGCATGGCCATCAGGATCCAGACCAGTGTTTTTGACGTGCTTCCTTTGGACATTCTATTTCCCTGCCTTCGCGGACTTCAAACTTGCTTGCGATGTCTACGACGCGCGGCCAAGGGGGGCAAGACCCCACGGGGGGTGCTGTGCTGTCTCGCGCCAGAAACCCACCCATTGGGCAAGGTTTTCAGGCACGCGGACGCGCGCATCGGAGGGTAGGGTCAGAGGGTCACCCGCGCGAGCCGTTCAAACAACGTCTGAATTTCACGCCGATCCACATTGGCAAAGGCAATGCGCATCTGTCGTTGGCCCGCAGGATCATTTTCAGGCATGAACATGGTGCCCGGCAAGGTCAGAACATGGGCCTGTTGGACAAGCTCTTTGGCCAAGGCATCTGACGGAATGTCAAACGGATGCTGTACATAGGCAAAATAGGCCCCAACCCCCATCAAAGACCACCCTTGGTCTTTTACCAAGCCAAAGTGATCAGAGATTGCCGCGCGCCGATCCAGAATTTCGGCGCGTTCTCCCGCCAGCCAATCCCCAAGATTTTGCATTCCCCAAAGCGCCGCATGTTGCGCCAGTTGGTTTGGGCAGATAGTCACGGTATCCAGAAACTTTTCAGCCTCGGCCAAACGTGGCGCACTGGCGATCATGGCCCCGACGCGGTGGCCCGTCAGACGGTAGGCCTTGGAAAACGAATACAACTGAATCAGCGTATCTGACCAATCCGGATCTGCAAACAACGCATGCGGCGCGTCTGTACGGCTGTCGAAATCGCGATAGGTCTCGTCGATAATCAACGCAATCCCGCGTGCGCGTGCCAGATCAAAAAATGCCTGAACCAGATGGTCAGGATATTCCACACCGCCAGGATTGTTGGGGGTCACCAACACAATTGCGCGTGTGCGCTCCCCAATCAATGTGGCGGCGTGTTCAGGGTCGGGCAACAGGTCATCGCCTGTGCTTAAGGGGACTGTGCGCACGCCCTGCATATCCAGCCACATCTTGTGATTGAAATACCAAGGCGTCGGCAGAATGATTTCGTCCCCTTCGCCTGCCAACGACATGATCGCTGCGCAAAAGGCCTGATTACAGCCGGACGTGATGGCCACCTGTGCGTCCGAAATTGCCCCGCCGTAGGCCTTGGAAAACTGGTCTGCGACCTCGTGGCGCAAATCTGCAAGGCCCAAGACCGGCCCGTACAGATGCGCGTCTGGCACATTCATGGCGATGTCGGCAATGTGCGCGCGCAATGCTTCCGGTGGCGGATCAACTGGGGCGGCCTGACTGACATTGATGAGGGGCAGGGCGTCTGTAAACGTCACACCGTCAAGCCAGCGTCGGGCTTCCATAACCGGAGGCGTAAATGTGGTCGCGGTACGTGGCATGGACATGGCAATCCCCTTGCATAAAACAACAAGAGCGACCCTAGAGGTCGCTCTGAAAAGGAGCAATCCATTGATTGCCCAAGATTAGATGCTGGAACCGGCTCAGTCTGTGCCGCGATACGGTTCGACGTATTGCAGCGCCATATCCCACGGGAAGAAAATCCAGGTATCTTGTGAGACTTCAGTGATAAAGGTGTCGACCATCGGACGGCCCTTGGGTTTTGCATAGACTGTGGCGAAATGGGCGTTGGGGTACAAATCACGCACCAGTTGCAGCGTCTTGCCGGAATCCACAAGATCATCAATGACCAGAATTCCGGTGCCATCCCCCATCATGTCCACATCGGGCGCCTTAAGCACAACCGCATTGGTTTGTTCCTGATGGTTATAGGATTTGACGCTGATGGTATCGACCGTACGCACATCCAGTTCACGCGCGATGATCATCGCAGGCGCCATGCCGCCACGCGTGATGGCCACGATGGCCCGCCATGCACCGTCATCAGGGCCATGCCCATCAAGGCGCCACGCCAAAGCACGACTGTCGCGATGGATTTGGTCCCAGCTGATGTGAAACCCTTTTTCATGTGGCAGACGTTCGGTCATTTTGTGTTCCCCGCTTAAGTCAGTGTAGGTGGCCGGTGTGGTGACAGTCTGTCGGCAAGCTCGTGAACCAGACGTCGGGGCCAAGGTGTATGGTGGTGATCGTCAAGGCGCATCCCCCCTGAAAGAGTGTGATGCGCCTGCGTTTGCGTGGTCTATTTTCGGCCGGTGACGGCGTCGATGTCCGGTGCGTCCACGGCTTTCATACCAACGACATGGTATCCCGCATCAACGTGCAGGTTTTCACCGGTGACGCCGCTGCCCAGATCCGACAACAGATACAGGGCGGAATTGCCCACATCATCAATGGTCACGTTGCGACGCAGAGGAGAGTTCAATTCGTTCCATTTCAGAATATAGCGGAAATCGCCGATTCCGCTGGCGGCCAGTGTCTTGATCGGGCCTGCCGAAATCGCGTTGACGCGGATGCCGTCTTTGCCCAAATCCTCGGCCAGATATTTGACGGATGCTTCGAGCGCGGCCTTGGCGACGCCCATGACATTGTAATGCGGCATGACCTGTTCGGCACCGTAATAGGTCAGCGTCAGCATAGAGCCGCCTTCGTTCATGATCTTTTCTGCGCGGTTGGCAACAGCGGTAAAGGAATAGACCGAGATATCCATCGTCATCAAAAAGTTGTCGCGGCTTGTGTCGACATAACGCCCACGCAATTCGGATTTGTCCGAAAACCCAATGGCGTGCACCAAAAAGTCAATCTTGCCCCATTTGGCTTCGATCTCGGCAAAGGTTGCGTCGATGGATGCGGGATCAGAGACGTCGCAGTCAAACAATTCCGTCACACCGAGTTGATCCGCCAATGGCATCACACGTTTCTTGAATGCATCCCCCATATAGGTGAATGCCATCTCGGCGCCGGCATCCGCACAGGCCTTGGCGATGCCCCAGGCAATCGACTTGTCGTTGGCTAGGCCCATAATAAGGCCGCGCTTGCCTGCCATCAGATTGTTTGACATTTCGTCTTCTCCGTCCCAATTCGTTAAAAGGACGTTTAGGCGATACCTCTCGCTGCATCAAGTGCAGGCGCGACCTGAGAACAAAGGATCAAATATGGTAGACCGAACAGGAATATTCGCAGGCGACAGCCCTTTTGACATCGCACGCCAGTGGTTGGCCGAGGCCGAAACACAAGAAGTGAACGATCCCAATGCGATTGCGCTGTCCACTGTCGATGCAAACGGCATGCCAAATGCACGGATGGTTCTGCTTAAGGAAATCGAAGACGAGGCCTTTGTCTTTTATACAAATTACACGAGCGCCAAAGCCCAAGAGATTGAAACTGCGGGAAAAGCTGCATTTGTGATGCATTGGAAGTCGATGCGGCGGCAGATCAGGGTGCGCGGACACGTAACCCGTGAAGAAGGTCAGAAGGCCGATGACTATTATGCCTCGCGCTCGCTCAAGAGCCGTTTGGGGGCGTGGGCCTCGCGCCAATCTGCCCCGCTGGCATCGCGCGCCACCCTGATGGCTGAAGTCGCCAAAATATCCACGCGTCACGGCACGGCGCCGACACGCCCGCCATTTTGGGGCGGGTTTCGGATTGTGCCCACGGAAATAGAGTTTTGGGCGGATGGGGCATTTCGTCTGCACGATCGGTTCGCATGGCGAAGAGATCATCCCGAAAACCAATGGGAAATTCAACGTTTGAACCCGTGACATTCACGTCACGCAAAATGCAAGTCGTTGAAAGCTGTATCGTTTCTCTTGCTGCAACCACCATTATGTCGCACAATCTCAAAATCATGGGGATTATGTTTACGTAAGGGTAACGTGTTGAGCGAAAACGAAAAAGAGACGGTTCGAATCACTGGTGAAGTGAAATGGTTCGATCCAGTAAAGGGATTCGGCTTTGTGGTGTCTGACGCCGGAGGGCCGGATATTTTGTTGCATGCAAATGTATTGCGCAACTTTGGTCAAAGTTCTGTTGCAGATACAGCACGTATTGATTTGGCAATTCAGCATACCGAACGGGGCGTGCAGGCGATTGAAGTGTATCATATTGATGCGCCCACAAGCCTTGGCACAGCTGCACTTGCGGATTTTGAAGATTTTGATATCGAAGAGTTGTCTTCCATGCCGCTCGAGCCTGCGCGGGTAAAATGGTTCGACAAGGGCAAGGGGTTCGGGTTTGCGAATGTCTTTTCGCGCTCCGAAGATATTTTTGTTCACATCGAGGTTTTGCGCCGCTCGGGTCTTTCCGATTTGCAGCCCGGTGAAGCGTTGGCGCTGCGCGTGGTTGATGGTAAACGGGGGCGGATGGCAACAGAAGTAGCCGCCTGGGAAAGCGCGGTGGACAAGGACACCAATTGAAACGCATTTTTTCTGCTCTTATGATCCTGAGCAGCCTAAGCGCTACATCGGCGATTGCCGAATGTAGCGAGTCATCAGTTCAGATTCGCGGCACGTTTGGCCAAGCCCGTTTCCACGTTGAAGTGGCGGACGACGTCCAAGAAAGAGCCCAGGGATTGATGAATCGTCAAAGCATGTCTGCCAGCGCAGGCATGCTTTTTGTTTTTGAAGAGTCGGCGCCGGTTTCGTTCTGGATGGAGAACACACTGATTCCCCTCGATATGCTGTTTATTGATGACTCTGGCACCATTGTGCACGTGCATCACAATGCAATTCCATTGGATCGCACACCAATTTCAAGCACAGTACCAGTGCGTTATGTCCTTGAAATTAAGGGCGGAATGGCCAAAGCGATGGGGATTTCGACCGGAAGTCAGCTCCGTCATCCAATGATTTTGAAAAACTATGCTATTTGGCCTTGTGAGGGCTGATTAATCGGGCTAAACCCTCCCTCGGTCCGGGGCGTAGCGCAGCCTGGTAGCGCACCTGTTTTGGGTACAGGGGGTCGTAAGTTCGAATCTTACCGTCCCGACCAATATACTAAATTTGCATTCTCGTGCACGTTGGCAATCTTGCCGACGCTGCACGGAGATGCGATTTAGGCATACACCTAACCAATCACTTTCAGAAATATGTGTCGCCTGTGTGACAGGCCGCGTCTCGCCATTTGCCGATATGCCAGCCCTGCAAAAGAATACCTTCTCTAGGCTCGGGCCAATTCGGCGTTGTCGTAAAATTCTTTGTTTATAAGAGCTTCTTTCAGGGGGTTCATTTTGTCCACGCAGTTATCCACAAATTTGTCCCTGTGGAGGAATCGGGAACGCCCCGCGCGGTGTCATTTCCGAGATATAGGTCAAGCGTGAAAAAATGGTTATGAGGCAAATAAAGTCGTTGACCGTTTAGGGGTATATGCTTCAGATTGTGTGAGCAGACGGGGATCGACACAACATATAGTGCCGACGCGTGTCGAGCGGGGAACAAGCAAATCTAAGTACATCCGAGGGTATCTCGAGTGATGTTGCGACAAGGCGCTGCTTTGTCGACCGATGCTGTGCGTCCCTGATTGATGTCTCCGCGCAAGCAGGTGCCACGTGCAATGACACGTGGGTGTGGATAGAGGCTGAGACAGAGGCAGCAAGACGATGCAAATTGAGAGAAAATTTACAAAGAATGGCCAAGACGCATATGCGGATTTGGATTTCATTACCACTGAATCGGAAATCCGCAATCCGGATGGTACGATCGTGTTTCGTCTCGACAATGTAGAAGTGCCGTCTCGCTGGAGCCAAGTCGCCAGTGATGTGATTGCTCAGAAGTATTTCCGAAAGGCCGGCGTGCCCTCCAAGCTGAAGCGTGTGAAGGAAAAAGGGGTTCCCGAGTTCCTTTGGCGGTCGGTCCCCGACGGAGACGTCGTGTTAGGCGGGGAAACCAGCGCGAAACAGGTCTTTGACCGCCTTGCGGGTGCATGGACATACTGGGGCTGGAAGGGCGGATATTTCACGTCTGAAGCAGATGCCAAGGCATATTTCGACGAAATGCGCTATATGTTGGCCACGCAACGCGCAGCACCAAACTCTCCTCAATGGTTTAACACGGGTCTGCACTGGGCATATGGTATCGATGGTCCTGCGCAGGGTCACTATTATGTCGACTATAAGTCGCAAAAGTTGACCAAGTCTAAATCCAGCTATGAGCATCCACAGCCACACGCCTGTTTCATCCAATCGGTCAGCGATGATTTGGTTGGCGACGGCGGCATCATGGATCTTTGGGTCCGCGAGGCACGTCTGTTTAAATATGGCTCTGGGACGGGCACAAACTTTAGCTCGCTGCGGGCTGACGGGGAATCCCTGTCGGGGGGCGGCAAGTCTTCGGGCCTTATGGGGTTCTTGAAAATTGGTGACCGCGCTGCGGGTGCGATCAAATCGGGTGGCACCACACGGCGTGCTGCCAAGATGGTGATTGTCGATGCCGATCACCCCGATGTCGAAGAATTCATCAACTGGAAAGTCAAAGAAGAGCAAAAAGTCGCGTCGATTGTGGCTGGCTCTAAGATGCACGAAGCCAAGTTGAATGGCATTTTTGCGGCGATCCGCGCATGGGACGGGGCCGAGGCTGATGCCTATGACCCCAAGGTCAACGAGGGTCTGAAATCAGCGATCCGCGAAGCCAAAAAAGTCGCGATCCCAGAAACTTATGTGAAGCGCGTGTTGGATTATGCCAAGCAGGGATATTCCACGATCGAATTCCCGACATATGACACCGATTGGGATTCCGAGGCCTATGCGTCTGTGTCAGGTCAAAACTCTAATAACTCGATCCGCGTGACCGATGCCTTTTTGAAGGCTGTCAAAGATGATGCGGATTGGGAATTGATCCGCCGTACAGACGGGTCCGTGGCCAAGACCATCAAAGCCCGCGATCTGTGGGAAGATGTCGGACACGCCGCTTGGGCATGTGCCGATCCAGGCATCCAGTTCCACGATACCGTCAATGCGTGGCACACGTGCCCAGAAGACGGTGAAATTCGCGGTTCAAACCCTTGTTCTGAATATATGTTTTTGGATGACACAGCCTGTAATCTGGCATCCATGAATTTGTTGACCTTCCTGAAGGATGGCGAATTTCAGGCCGAAGATTACATGCATGCCACACGCTTGTGGACCGTGACATTGGAAATCTCGGTGATGATGGCGCAATTCCCGTCCAAGGAAATTGCGCAACGCTCTTATGACTTCCGCACCTTGGGTCTTGGCTATGCCAACATTGGTGGTTTGCTCATGAACATGGGCCACAGCTATGACAGTGACGAAGGTCGTGCGCTGACCGGCGCTTTGACCGCCATCATGACCGGCGTGTCTTATGCGACGTCCGCAGAAATGGCTGGCGAGCTGGGGGCCTTTGACGGCTATGCCCGCAACAGCGCGCATATGCTGCGGGTGATCCGCAACCACCTCAATGCGGCGCACGGCAAGGCAGACGGCTATGAGACGCTTGATGTCAAACCTGTGGCGCTGGACCATGCAAATTGTCCTGATGCACGTCTGGTGGCCTTGGCAAAAACCAGCTGGGACGAGGCGCTCAAGCTGGGACAACAGCACGGGTATCGCAACGCTCAGGTGTCTGTCATTGCGCCCACGGGCACAATCGGGTTGGTCATGGATTGTGATACCACCGGGATCGAGCCTGATTTTGCGCTGGTAAAGTTCAAAAAGCTGGCTGGCGGCGGATACTTTAAAATCATCAACCGCTCGGTGCCTGCGGCTCTTGAGAAACAAGGGTATTCTTCGGCGCAAATCGAAGAAATCGTGTCTTACGCTGTTGGGCATGGCTCTATTGGCAACGCACCTGCGATCAACCACACGTCGTTGATCGGGCACGGATTTGGCCAAAACGAGCTGGACAAAATCGAGGCCGCCCTTGGAAGCGCCTTTGATATCCGGTTTGTGCTCAATCAGTGGACTTTGGGCGAGGCATTTTGCACAAATGTGCTGGGCATCCCGACCGAAAAACTGAACGATCCCAGCTTTGATTTGCTGACCCATCTTGGGTTTACCCGCAAAGACATTGATGCGGCCAACAACCATGTGTGCGGAACAATGACGCTTGAGGGCGCGCCGTTCCTCAAAGAAGAGCATTATTCGATTTTCGATTGCGCCAACCCATGCGGCAAGATCGGCAAGCGGTATCTGTCTGTCGACAGTCACATCAAAATGATGGCCGCTGCGCAGTCGTTCATTTCCGGTGCGATTTCCAAAACCATCAACATGCCAAATGACGCCACAATCGAAGACTGTCAGAACGCGTATGAACTAAGCTGGTCCTTGGGCACCAAGGCAAATGCGTTGTATCGTGACGGGTCCAAGCTGTCCCAACCGCTGGCCGCAGCGCTGGTCGAAGACGATGACGAGGCCGCAGAAACGCTTGAAAGCGGAACACCGCAGCAAAAAGCCGAAGTTCTGGCCGAAAAGATCATCGAAAAGGTGATTGTCAAAGAGATCGTCAAATCCCATCGCGAAAAGATGCCAGAGCGCCGCAAGGGCTATACCCAAAAGGCGGTTGTGGGTGGTCACAAGGTGTATTTGCGGACCGGCGAATACCAAGACGGCAATCTGGGTGAAATCTTTATTGATATGCACAAAGAAGGGGCGGGTTTCCGGGCCATGATGAACAACTTTGCCATCGCGGTGTCGGTTGGGCTTCAGTATGGTGTGCCTCTGGAAGAATTCGTCGACGCGTTCACGTTCACGAAATTTGAACCGGCTGGCATGGTGCAAGGCAACGACAGCATCAAAAATGCGACCTCAATTCTTGACTATATCTTCCGCGAGCTGGCGGTGTCCTATTTGGATCGCACGGATTTGGCGCATGTCAAACCCGAGGGCGCGTCCTTTGATGATCTTGGTCGAGGCGAAGAAGAAGGCGTCAGCAACATTCAGGAAATGAGCGAGACAGCTGCGTCGAAGTCGCTTGAGGTTCTCAAGCAAATTTCGTCGACCGGATATCTGCGCAAGCGTTTGCCCCAAGAGCTTATTGTTCTCAACGGCGGTCAAGCAGGTGGCATCGCTCTGGACGGGGCCGTCGATTCAGTGGCCGTCTTGCAAACTCTGGTGCCGGAAACCACGGCTGGCTCTGGCCATGTCAGCGCAACCGTATCGACCACGACAGCGGTTGCGTCAGGCGCGGTTGGCATGGATTTGCGCAGCAAAGCCAAAATGCAAGGGTACGAAGGCGATCCCTGCGGTGATTGTGGCAACTATACGTTGGTTCGCAATGGCACATGTATGAAATGCAACACCTGCGGTTCCACGTCAGGCTGCTCTTAGTATGACGACAGAGGGTCAACTATTTGGCTTCCGGACGGGCTAATACTGCGCCCCCGTTTATTGATATGCCGTAGCAGCACTGTATCTTTGTGCAGCTACGGCATTTTTTCTATCTGCTTTTTTCCAATAAATTCCTGTTTATGGATTTAGTTTACGGACCTAATGCCTCCATTTTGAGAAATAGAGGCATAGCGAAATGACAATTGCAGTTTTGCGAAATTTTTCTGAGTCGAATACCATATTTGGCAAACTCCGTAGATCGAAGTTAATTTCGATTCTCTATTAGTGCGTTGTCAAATAGGCGAGCTAGTTACTGCCGTCAAAACCGCTTTACGTGTTTGAGCCAGCCAACTCTAAAAGTAGTTGATTCGGGTGAAAATGCGGACGCTACCCTTTTTTTGCTGCCGCAGGCGCTATTCTTGAAATGGTTTCTTTTACGCATTCAAGAGAAGTACTCTTTGCTCCTTAGTTATAGACACTTACGTCATCCGTTATCGATCTATCCTTAACAAAAATAAACTTCACCTAATTCAATTTTCTATTTTTCAAAAATGACTTTTATCCTTTAAAAACAATAGCATTTGAACCTTTCTTCATTCTGAGGCACGATTGCCAGGGGAGCAACTATCAGCTCCGTCGGAAGTGAGGAGGAAGATTCTAATGCTACAGAGCGGATTGGCGCTTGATTATGAATTGGCTCGAAGCGACGAAATTTTTGTCGCACCATTTAGAGGCCCTGATTTTCAGTGGTGGACCTTAATGGTTGAGCTATCGACCCTCCCCAAATTTCTGCTTCAGGCGCACCAGTCGCTCTCGAATTCAGATTTTGAAGGGGGGGAGAATGGCACACATGTACTATCCTGATGAGGGGAAACTGATCAGTGCGGGGTTTAAATCTGTTGCGCACGTCCCAATCATTTTTAGCCATGAAAACAATTATCTACGGGAGGCCAATTGGTATCTGCGTGAGCGTGCGACAGGGCGCCATAATCAAAATGGTTCGGTACGAAAGCGTCGTTTTTTGGCAAGATCCAGCATTGAGGCCATTGGTCGGGCGTTAACCAATTTCCTTACCTGGTGCGAGGTTGAAGAAATCGACTGGAAAAGTGCCAGTTATGACGATCATGTTCTCCTGTATCGTGATCAGATGGAAAGTGGCCAATGGAGTGAAGATGGACATCCGCTCGCTCCTCGTACTTTTGAAAAACGTGTTGATTATGTTTGCCAGTTGATGACTTGGGCTGTTTCTAAAGGGCTGCGCAACTCATTCGTGTTTCCAATTGTTGAGACTGCACGGACCATTCGCACTGGGGAGAATTCCCAGAGTGTGATTCAAAAGAGTGAACGTCGTGCAGACAGGCGTCGGATGAATCCTATTGAGCTGCGCTTGCCTACTGAGGATGAGTTGGAACGATGGCTTTCTGCAATCAAGACTCGCCACACTTATAGCAAGCATCTGCTTATTCGTTTCATCATCCATACTGGATGCCGAATATCTGAGGCTACTTCCTTCCAAATTGACGATCTGCCTGATGAAGAAAATGCTCGTATCTTCGGTGGTTGGGTAAAGATATTTCTTGTGCACGGCACAAAAGGCAACAAACCCCGCCTCATTGATGTCCCGATATCTCTTTACAAGGAGTTGATTTTATACAAGAAATTTCGCCGATTGAAGGCGCTAAGGGCCTATCGGGACAACAATCCCAAAACACCAGATCCTTCTGAATTGTTTTTATCAGAGTACTACGGAACAGCTCAAACAAATCGAACAATCCAAAGAGCCTGGGAGTATGAACGGCCCTTCGATGGTTTTTCGCCGCACAGCGGTAGACACGTATGGGCCTGCTTCACGCTTTTGGATTTCTTCCACAACAACATAGATCGCAAGTTGCATGACGATGTGATCCATGAAGTTGGTGTTACTGCGCTCAATACAATTATCAAACCGCAACTAGGCCATGTAGATGAATCTACGACACAAATTTACCTCCGATGGGCGATGAATGAAGTGGTCCGGCAAATTCGGACAGCGTGCTAAGATGTATCCAACCCGATTGAATGGATACAAG
>NZ_SULI01000080.1 GCF_005518135.1 Shimia litoralis
GTTCTAATTCCTGAACGATACGTACCTAATAGAGGGCAGGTCGAAAGACCTGCCCTTTTCTTTTGTTGAGTGATCTCTGGTTTGATCCCGCGATTTTATGAAAAGCCACATCATGTTGGCGGAAACTCGCGCCAGCATAGGGTTTCTCTATTGATGTCTTTGGCGCTTGAGTGAGGGGACTGTGACATCCCTGCACCATTCTTAACGACATTCACAATCTGCTCACGCCGGATGCTTGCCAACTGCCCCCCAAAAAAGCGAAAGACTAATGCATACCCATTCAGGATTCTCCGGTCTGGGCAAATGAATTGATAATCCGAGGGAAAAACTATGAAAAAAGTTCTCTTCGCTACGACTGCTCTTGTTGCAACCGCTGGTGTTGCTGCTGCAGACGTAACCTTCGGCGGCTACGGCC
>NZ_SULI01000081.1 GCF_005518135.1 Shimia litoralis
GTCACCGGATCCATCGGCGTCAGATTGGCCGAGTTCCAGTGGGTACGGTTGCGGATCTGCTCGATCGTCGACTTCGTCGTGCCGACGAGGCGCGAAACCTGCGCATCCTTCAGTTCCGGGTGGTTGCGCACCAGCCAGTAGATGGCGTTCGGACGATCCTGGCGCTTGGACACCGGCGTGTAACGCGGTCCCTTGCGCTTTGCTTCCGGAACGCGAACCTTGGGGTCTGCGAGCTTCAGCTTGTGGTTCGGGTCGGCTTCCGCCTTCGAGATTTCCTCGCGCGAAAGCTGGCCGGTCTGGACCGGATCGAGTCCCTTGATGCCCTGGTGCGATTCGCCATCGGCGATCGCCTTGATTTCCAGCGGGTGCATCTTGCAGAACTGGGCGATCTGGTCGAAGGAGAGC
>NZ_SULI01000082.1 GCF_005518135.1 Shimia litoralis
ACGGGCGATGTCTGGCTCAGCTTTCGCTATCGCGCGCCGGCGAACTCCGCCCATTTGATCTCCTCATCGGGCGTGCTGCTTGAGCTTTATGATGCCAACCACACGCAGATCGCCCGCATCCGCACGGATCGGGACACGGAAAAATATCACGCGGCCGTTTATGGTGACAGCTATGTCATGGGCAACTCAAGCTTTCTGGCAGCCACCGCGCTCACCTACTGGTTTGACATCCGCATTGCCGTGGGCGCCGAGATCACCATGGATTTATATGTTGATGGCGTTCTGCAAAGCTCGGCCACCACACCCAACACAGGTGGCATGGGCATGCCCGTCAAATGCATCTGGAAGAACCAGGGGATGCATGGGCATTACACCAACACCGT
>NZ_SULI01000083.1 GCF_005518135.1 Shimia litoralis
TCTCGGTGTCCGTTGCACCTGTGCTGTCGGTGACCGTCACCGGCACTGTCACCTGCTGCGTCGCGCCAGCGGCGAGGTGTTGATAGGCCGCATCCGTCGGATCAAAGCTCCAGGAGCCGTCGGCATTGAACGTGAAACCCGCGGGTGCGGCTTGTCCGAGTGAATAGGCCAGCGTGTCACCGCTATCCACATCCGTGCCCGACACTTGTCCCGTCACGGACTGACCGTCCTCGGTTGCCGAGGCCGTTGCCGCACTCAGAACCGGCGCGTCATTCGTCCCGTGAATCGTGATCTGAATCTGCTTGGTCGTGCCGTCCACGGTGGAAACGGTGAGCGTATCGGTGATCTGGTCACCGGTCTTCA
>NZ_SULI01000084.1 GCF_005518135.1 Shimia litoralis
TGGACCTGTCGCGTTTTAGTGCCGCCCCAAGTGCTCGTTTAAGCCACCTTTCGTTCGAAGGCGACAGGGCTTTTCCAGCCCAGTGCTGAGTGACGGCGGCGTGGATTGTAGAACCCGTTTATGTATTCGAAGATCGCCATTTCAGCCTTCCGACGGGTCTCCCAAGGATGCCGCCAGATCAGTTCAGCTTTGATGGTCTTGAAGAACGTCTCGACGGCGGCGTTGTCGTAACAATTACCCTTACCGCTCATCGATACTTTGAAGCCGTTCTGGCGCAGGATTTTCTGGTAGTCATGGGAACAATATTGCGACCCGCGATCCGTATGATGGATGCAGC
>NZ_SULI01000009.1 GCF_005518135.1 Shimia litoralis
CTTGTATCCATTCAATCGGGTTGGATACATCTTAGCACGCTGTCCGAATTTGCCGGACCACTTCAATAATGACCTGGGCCGTCAATGCATACGTCCCGAATCTGATCCAGAGCCAGCGTTTCGTCATTCACCTCGATGCCGCGGACACAGCGCATCGCTTGCCCGATAAGATCATCGCCAAGGATCAGGGATTCATGGCAAAATCCCAACAATGACGCGTGCATGCCGGCGGATTCATATACCATGTTCAGACCAGACAATCCCGCCATCACATTCGAGCACATTTGCTCCCATCCGGCTTGCATATCCGGCAGTTTGGAATCTGAAATTCCTGCTGCTGCGCCGCCTGGCAGCCCGTAAAACTTGTGCATTTGGGCACATCCTGCGGTGAGCAGGGCTTGTTCGCCGGATCCACCCGTCATGGCACCGGTGCGCAAATCCAGCCCAAAAGGCCATGTGCCCATGATGGCTGGTGCACCGGGTTTGATGGCATTCACATACACCAAACCTGCCAGACATTCGGCAACAGCCTGAACAATCGCGCCGGCAATTGTTGACGGTGCCGTGGCACCTGCCATGCCAGCAGACAACAGCAGCACGGGCATGCCATGCAAGATGCATTGTTCCATCACCTCACAAGATTCGGTGGCGAACTTCATCGGTGGCACGACAAAGCAGTTCGAGTTGCTGACAAAGGGACGTTCGCGCCATTTGTCCTCGCCACCTGCAATCATGTGGAGCATTTCGATGGCAGGCGCGACAAAATCCGGTTCGGAAAAGGACACGCCGACGTGTTTGGTTGTCCCACTGGTACAGGCATAGATGCTGTTCAGATCCATTTCACGATTGTCGGGAATGTCGCGGCACACCATCGGGCGCTGAACAAAGTGGATATTATCCAGTTTGTCGCAAATACGGGCGGCATCATGCAAATCCTGTACCGTGCTGTCGCGATAGTCTTTGCCGTGGACATCCACCATATGCACGGCAGCGCCTGCGGTGCCGAAATGAACCCTATGCCCCGACAGCTCTAGGTCGGTGTTCCCGTCGCGACTGCAGAGTGTAATCGATCTGTTGGCCATGGCCAAAGCGTCTTCGACAACCGCGCGGGGAAATCGCAAGCGCCCGTCGTCGCCCTGGATACAGCCCGCAGCGGTCAGATAGGCGACCCCGCTGGGCGGGGCATCTGCCAAGCCGATGTTTTCCAACGCATCCAGAGCGGCGCCGTGAATTTTCAGAACATCCGCGTCGGACAGAGGCTTAAGTGTGCCGCCGGACATACCGGGTCGTATGGGGCGGATGTCTTGGGCCAGCGGGGATGTGCGAGCCGCGCGACGCGCGGCACGGCCGCCGGAACGGCGGGAAGATTCTTGGATCATGATTGAGACCTATAATATTGAAATAGCTTGATAATGTGAGATCAAGCCATTCAAGGTCGGCCTCGTGCCGCACGCCCGCGCTCGGCTCCGATGGTGATTGTCACCAACTGAATCTTTGATCGCGTGCCTTGCATGTATCCTCCTCAAACTAGAGGTAGGGTGAATCACAAATACGGCACCGTCTTGTTCATTTGCGACGTTGGGTCGTTTTTGAACTTCTGACCTATTTTGCCGCGTTCACGAGCCCGTCTGCGAAGGCACAAAGTGTTTTCAGTGCGTGTGCAAACCGGTCATCATCAATGGTCATGGCAACGCGGACATGGCCCGCTGCGGCGGCGCCAAAGCTTTCTCCGGGCATGACGGCGATGTGATGGGCGTCTAGGAGTTTGAGCGCGAACTCTTCGCCGCTCAGGCGGGTCGCGCGCAAATCCAGCATCAGATACATCGCGCCCTGCGCCGGAATAAGCCCGACGGTGTTTTGCCCCGCCAGAATCTCTTGCGCCAAAACGCGCCTGCGCCGGAAGGGGGCCGACACCTGTTCTTCCAGCTCAGGACCCTGAGCCAAGGCAAAATGCGCCGCATCCTGAATAAAGCCCGCCACGCCATAGGTCGTATGGGTTGCAAGATTGATCAGGTGGTCGATGGCGTCTTTGGGGCCAACAATCCAACCGACGCGAGATCCGGTCATCGCATGTGACTTGGACATGGAGCCGATCACAAGCGTGCGTTCGGCCATGTCGGGCAGTGCGCGCGGTGAAATATGCGCCCCTTGCCAAACTTGCGAGTCATAGACCTCGTCAGAAATCAGCCACAGATCGTTTTGCTTACAAACGTCAGCAATGCCGTCGAGGGTTTCGCGGCTATAGACCGTTCCAGTGGGATTATTTGGCGTGTTGATCAGGAGCGAAGTCGCCCCTTGCGCGTGTGCGGCAATGTCCTCTGCGCGGGGTTGAAAGGCGTCTTCTGCGCGCGTTTGCACGGGGACAGGGATGGCACCCACGCCCCGGATCAACCCCGGATAAGTGGCATAATATGGATCAAGATAAATGGCCTTGTCGCCATGATCACAGACGGCTGTATGGGCCGCAAAGAGCGCCGCTTGCCCACCTGGTGTGATGAGGACATTCTCATAAGTGGTTGGAACACCAGTTGTTTTCTCAATGCGTTCGGCCACTGCTTTGCGCAGCGGCAAAATGCCGGGAACCATGGCGTATCCGGTGTGTCCACCCATCGCAGAGACATCCATCGCCTCAAGAATGCTGGCGTCGGTACGAATGTCGTGTTCGCCGATGGTCAGTTCCACAACAGGGATGCCGTCTTCAATCATGCGACGGGCTTTGTAAAATACATCCCATCCGTCAGAGCCGCCGCCAGTGATGTGAGTGATCCGATCAGAAAGATGCATTGTATGGTCCTGTCTCAATTTCCGGATCAAAGAGCCAAAAACGGCCGCTTGCGTCAAATGGAATTCGGGCAACGGCAAAAATTCCGAATGCTATTCCGTTTCAACGTGGGTGGGGCCATGGGGATGGCGGGGGGGATGCCGAATGCTATCAGGCTTTGACCATGTCCGATCAGGGCGGCGTAATCTCGGACGCAGAATCACCAAGTAAATATCGTGGCCCCTGACCTTTGGTGCGTGCGCGATCTTGGGGGTTGTAGAGTTTACAGGCCTTGAGCGATAGACACCCACAGCCGATACATCCATCAAGCCGATCCCGGAGAGACTGCATCTGCGTGATGCGCGTATCAAGGTCGCGGCGAAACGCGCTCGACAGCCGTTGCCAGTCGCGTTTGGTGGGGGTGCGCCCCTCGGGAAGGGTGGCCAGAGCCGCCTGAATGTCGGCGATGGAAAACCCCAGACCTTGGGTGATCATCACAAACGACAAACGCCGGATGTCGGCACGATCATAGCGGCGCTGACCGCCCGCATTTCGAAACGGCGTCAAAAGCCCCTTGTCCTCGTAAAACCTGATGGCCGAAGGCGCGAGACCAGTTCGCGAGGCGATGTCGCCGATTGTCAGACCGCCTTTGGAAATATTTTTTGAATTCATACCATAAAACCGTTTGACCTCAAGTTAACTTGAACAATTACGATGGCCTTAAGGATGATTCAAGCAAAAGGAAATGACATGCATCTTGAACATGTAAACGTGACCGTGCCCGACCCAAAAGCCAGCGCGGCAATCCTGTGTGATCTGTTTGGCTGGCATATCCGTTGGCAGGGCGAGGCCAAAGATCAGGGATTTACTGTCCATGTCGGGGACGCCGACAGCTATCTTGCGCTCTATGCACCGACCAAACCGTTGGAGCCTTTGGGCAATACCTATGTCCGCGTTGGCGGGTTGAACCATATTGGCGTGGTGGTGCCGTCGCTTGCCAACGCAGAAGCCAACGTCAAAGCCGCCGGATATACGCCGCATAATCACGCCAACTATGAACCCGGAGAGCGGTTTTATTTTGACGGGCCCGATGGCATCGAGTTCGAAGTCATCGCCTACGATTAGAGGCTTGCCAAGACGGGCGGCCCTTCTTATGGTCGCCCGCATGAACACCGTACGCATCATCATTATTTGCTGCATTCCCTGCTAAGACATCTTGGCGGGCCGTTCTTCTATTTCAAACATGATCTGAAGTTGTTATGCCCGCCGCAGCGCATCTGTGCCTGAGGACAAGACATGACGACGATCAAATTGCACAACACAAAGACCCGCAAAAAAGAGGTTTTTGAGCCGATCGACCCCAACAACGTACGGATGTATGTCTGTGGTCCGACGGTCTATGACCGCGCCCATATTGGCAACGCGCGCCCCGTGGTGGTGTTTGATGTGCTGTATCGCCTGTTGCGCCATGTGTATGGCGCGGATCACGTCACCTATGTGCGCAATTTCACCGATGTGGATGACAAAATCAACGCCACGGCCTTGGCCCGCAAAGAGGCAGGTGCGGCAGGTACCATCGAAGAGTTGGTGCAAGAGCGCACCGAGGAAACCATTGATTGGTACCTTAAGGATATGGGGGCGTTGGGGGCGATGGAACCCAATGATATGCCACGCGCCACGCAATATATCCCGCAAATGGTGGCGATGTGCCAAGACTTGATCGACAAAGGCCATGCCTATGCCGCCGAGGGTCATGTGCTGTTTTCGGTTGAAAGCTATAAAAAATACGGCGCGCTGTCGGGGCGGTCTGTGGATGATATGATCGCGGGCGCCCGTGTCGAGGTCGCGCCGTATAAACGCAACCCGATGGATTTTGTTCTGTGGAAGCCGTCCACGGATGAGTTGCCCGGTTGGGACAGTCCATGGGGGCGTGGACGTCCGGGGTGGCATATTGAATGTTCGGCGATGTCTTATGAATTGCTGGGCGCGTCGTTTGATATTCACGGCGGCGGCAATGATCTGATGTTCCCGCATCATGAAAACGAGATCGCGCAAAGCTGCTGTGCCCATCCCGAAGGTCATTTTGCCAACTATTGGCTGCATAACGAGATGCTGCAGGTCGAAGGCAAGAAAATGTCCAAATCACTGGGCGATTTTTTCACGGTGCGTGATTTGCTGGATCAAGGTGTCCCGGGCGAAGTGATCCGCTTTGTGTTCCTGTCCACGCATTATCGCAAGCCCATGGATTGGACGGCCAAGAAGGCAGAAGAGGCGGAGAAAAAGCTGGACTATCTCTATAGCATCGTCGGGGATATTTCACTTGATTTGGAGGCTGACGATGAGGCTGATGTGATTGGCTCGTTGGCACAAGATTTGAATACTTCTCGGGCCTTGACTTCGTTAAGCGTGCTGGCTGACACATTGAAAGATGACCTATCAGATCCGGCTTTGACCAACGAAGAAAGGGAGACTGTACGAGTTGTCTTGGCGCATGCCTTGAAGCGTTCGGCGAACTTGCTCGGGTTTTTACAGGAAACGGAGACGGAGTGGCTGTCCCGTAAATCTAGTGTTGATCTGACTGGGTATGAAGAGCTGCTTGCTACTGCCCGTGCCGTTGCCATGGACACCAAAGATTTTTCTGAAGTGGACCGGATCAAGTCGGCCTTGATTGCGGCTGGCGTTGAAGTGCGGATGAGTAAGGATGGGGTCGAACTGGTCCCTGCGGCGGGCTTTGATGCCGCCAAGCTGGAGGGCCTGACATGACCAAAGAACGTTTATACATCTATGACACCACCTTGCGCGACGGTCAGCAAACTCAAGGCGTGCAATTTGCCACCAGCGAAAAGCAGCAGATCGCCGAGACGCTGGATATGTTGGGCGTGGATTACATCGAAGGCGGCTGGCCCGGTGCCAACCCGACCGATAGCGAATTTTTCGAGCTGCGCCCGCAGATGAAAGCGACCTTTACCGCCTTTGGCATGACCAAACGCGCGGGAGTTTCTGCCGAAAATGATGATGTGTTGGCGGCTGTGATGAATGCGGGCACGCCTGCGGTCTGTCTGGTCGGGAAAACCCATGATTTTCATGTCAGTACCGCCTTGGGCATCACGCTTGCGGAAAACACGGACAATATCGCCCGCACCATGGCCTATATGGTGGCACAGGGGCGCGAGGCGTTGTTTGATGCCGAACATTTCTTTGATGGCTATAAGTCAAACCCCACCTATGCGCTTGAGGCAATCAAGGCCGCCTATGACAACGGCGCGCGCTGGATCGTGTTGTGCGACACCAATGGCGGGGCTTTGCCAGCCGAGATTTATGCGATCACCAAAGCGGTGATTGATGCGGGCATCCCCGGCGATCATCTGGGTATTCACACCCATAATGACACCGAAAATGCGGTGGCCAATTCGCTGGCCGCAATCGATGCAGGCGCGCGTCAGGTTCAGGGCACGTTGAATGGTCTGGGCGAACGGTGCGGCAATGCCAACCTGACGACGTTGATCCCGACGCTGTTGCTCAAGGAACCTTATGCGAGCACCTATGAGATCGGCGTGAGCCACACCGCTCTTGTGGAACTTACCCGTGCAAGCCGGTTGCTGGATGACATTCTGAACCGCGTGCCTATGCGCCAAGCGCCCTATGTGGGGGCCTCGGCCTTTGCGCATAAGGCAGGGTTGCATGCCAGTGCGATTTTGAAAGATCCATCAACCTATGAGCACATTGATCCGGCCATTGTGGGCAATGAGCGCGTGATCCCGATGTCCAATCAGGCCGGACAATCCAATCTGCGCAAGCGTCTGGCCGATGCGGGGCTTAGCGTTGAAAAGGGCGATCCTGCCTTGGGGCGGATATTGAACCGGATCAAAGAGCGCGAGTCGCTTGGCTATAGCTATGATTCTGCGCAGGCCAGCTTTGAGTTGTTGGCGCGCGAAGAGCTGGGCCTGCGAGAGAGCTTCTTTGATGTCGAGCGGTATCGGGTGATTTCCGAACGCCGACGCAATGCACGCGGCCAGCTTGTTGTGGAATCCGAGGCGGTTGTCACCGTTCAAATGGGGGATGGCACCAAAACCACCGGATATTACAAAAACGAAAATGCCGAAGATATGCGCGATGCCGGTCCGGTGAACGCGCTTTGGCAGGCGTTGAAACATGATTTGGGGCCATATCAGGCCAAGATCGACGGCGTCCGGCTGGTGGATTTTAAGGTGCGTATCACAAATGGCGGCATAGAGGCGGTCACGCGTGTGATCATCGACAGCGAAGACGAACATGGCCGCCGGTGGGCCACGGTGGGCGTATCGGCCAACATAGTGGACGCGTCATTCGAGGCCCTGTTGGATGCCGTCAACTGGAAGCTGACCCGCGACGCAGCTGGCGCGGAATAGGGACGCCAGATGCTTGGACGCATTCTTGGGTTTGCCGCAACCTCTGTCGGAATTACGGGCGCCATTGCTGCGGGATTGATCCTGTCGGATCGACCCGTGGCGCATGTGGGCAATTCTGCGATGGATTTTTCCGGCGTCACAGATGTCGGGGCAGGGGCCGAGATGGTATTGGTGTCCGTTCCTGCGCGGGACGGCGCAACCTTAAGCGCATGGCATGTGCCTGCCAAACGTGCGGATGCGCCCTTGTTGGTGCTTGTGCATGGCTCTGCTTGGCACGGCGGCCAATTTCGCCATCTGGCAACACAGCTTGAGGGCAGGGCCGACATCGTGGCGGTGAACTTGCGGGGGCACTGGAACGGGCCCGAGCCGCGCGGCGATATCGCCTATACGGGGCAGTTGGAAGACGATCTTGCCGATGTGATTTTGGCCCTGCAAAAACCGGATCAAACGGTGATCTTGGGGGGGCATAGTTCAGGCGGGGGATTGGTGGTGCGCTTTGCTGGCGGAGCCCATCGCGACATGATCGACCAAGCCATTCTAATGGCGCCCTTTTTGAAATATGATGCCCCCACCACGCGCAAAAACTCTGGCGGATGGGCGCGGGTGATGACCCGCCGGATCATTGGCCTGTCGATGTTAAACGCGTTTGGTCTCAAGATGTTCGACCACTTGCCTGTTATTCAATTTGCGATGCCTGATCACATTCTCCAAGGCCCCCACGGCCACGAGGCCACCTTGATGTATTCATGGCGGTTGAACACATCCTTTGCCCCACGGCGCGCGTATCTAGAGGACGTGGCGGCGCTGCCTGATTTTACCTTGTTGGCAGGACGTGATGACGAAAGCTTTTTTGCCGATCGGTATGAACCTGTGATGTCTGACGTGACATCCAAGGGCCAGTATCATGTGATCGACGGTGTGGGCCACCTTGGCATCGTGGACGCCCCTGAAACGGTGACACTTCTTAAAGGACTGCTTGGCCATGACTGATGATGCGTTGACCCAAGACCTTCAGGCCTGTGCCGAATTGGTGTTTCGCGGCGATCCTGATCGGTTTCAAGCCGTAATGGCGGCCAAGCCCGCTGCACGAGATCGGTTGTTTCCCCTGTATGCATTTAACCTTGAGGTCGCGCGTGCACCTTGGGTGACCGAAGAACCGATGATCGCTGAAATGCGCCTGCAATGGTGGCGTGATGCGTTAGAAGAGATCGGCAAGGGCGCGGCCATGCGTCGTCACGAGGTCACATCGCCCTTGGCAGCCTGTTTGGGTCCGCGCGACGTCGAGTTGTTGGATGACTTGGTCGCCGCGCGCCGCTGGGATATCTACAAGGACCCGTTCGAAGATGCCGCGCATTTTGCACAGTACATCGACCGGACGTCTGGGCATTTGACCGTAGTCGCCAGCCGTTTGCTTGGGGATGCTGACGAAGCCGTGGTGCGTGATTTTGCCTATGCCGTGGGCATTGCAAACTGGTTAAACGCGATCCCCGAACTTGTGGCGCGCAAACGCGTGCCGCTGGTGGATGGGCGACCAGAGGCGGTTGGGTTCTTGGCCGAGGGAGCCTTGGCGCGTCTGAGGTCTGCAAGAAGCGCCCGCGCAAAAATTTCCAAGGCTGCGGGGCAGGCGCTTTTGGTGGGATGGCAGGCAGAGACCTTGTTGTCACAGGTCGCCAAAGACCCGGAGCGCGTGATCGACGGCGCATTGGGCATGAGCGAATTCAGCCGCAAGGCCGGCCTGATGTGGTTGGCGATGACGGGCCGCTGGTAAGCCGGCCCTGCCGTCAGCCCGTCTTTTCAGGTTTTAGGTGTGGTCGATTGGGCCTAGTCTTCTTGCGGGCGCAAGAGCAACCAGATCAGCGCACCACCTGCCAACATCAAGAATGGGGCCATCGCCAGATTGACCGAGGCCCATCCGGTTTGCGCATCCCCACCGGAACAGTTCATCAACCCACCCGACGCCAGGGACGCCATGGTGACACCACCAAAGACCAACAGATCGTTCAGGCCCTGCATGCGGCCACGTTCGCTTGGTTCGTGTGCGCCCGCCAACATTGTCGTGGCACCAATAAAGCCAAAGTTCCAACCAATCCCCAACAGGACTAAGGCGGCAAAAAAGTTCTCGAGCTCTACGCCTTGTAGCGCGATGGCACCGGCACCTGCCAAGATCACAAGACCCGTTGCCACGATTTTTTCGGTGCCAAAGCGGGCAATCAGGTGGCCAGTGAAAAACGATGGGATATACATTGCCAGAACGTGTGCGGTCACAACATCCGCGGCGATGCCTTCGTCGAACCCACAGCCGACCACGGCCAACGGTGTGGATGTCATCACCAAATTCATCAACGCATAAGACACCATCGCACAGATCACGGCGACCGCAATCCGCGGTGTGGTGATCAATTCCCAGCGACTGCGGCCCTTGGGGGCGTTTTCGTCGGGGGCTTCGGGTGTTGGAATATTGATAAACAAAAACAATGCCGATCCGATGACGTTGATCGCGATCACCGCCAGATATGTGCCCAAAAATGGGATCACCATGGATTGTGATGTCACCTTGACCAATTGCGGCCCGATAACTGCCGAGGCCAAGCCGCCTGCCATGACGTAAGAAATCGCCTTTGGGCGAAAACTGTCAGAGGCGGTGTCAGCCGCAGCAAATCGATAAAAACCCTGCGCGCTCATATAGATACCGGTGAAAAAGCTTCCCAATAGAAACAGCGGGAACGAGTTTTGATACAGTCCATACGCGCCGATGGCTGCACCGATGGCGCCACCTGCTGCGCCGATGAAAAATCCGACGCGCCGCCCGTATTTCTGCATGATGTGTGACACAGGCGTTGCCGCCAACATCGAACCCACCACGATCAACGAAATCGGCAGGGTCGCAAAACACACATTCGAGGCCAAAGATTGCCCCGCCAACCCACCGATGGTGAAAATCATCGGCATTTGAGCCCCCAAAAAGGCCTGTGCAAGCACAAGGACAATCACGGTGCGTTTGGCGCGGGTGTCATCTATGGTATGTGTCATGCGCAAAGCGTTACCTTCTTAACCTGTGAACGTCCAGAGGGCGCGCAAGGAACGTCGCGGCTTGTCGAAAATGTGTTGGAAAATGGAAGTGTTATGAGCATAGGTCGGATCATTCAGACGCCGGAATGCGTGGCCGAAGGGGCCACATTTCTCGCCCAAAAAGACCCGCATTTTGCACAGGCCTTGGCGCAAACAGGCCCGTTGCCCCTGCGCCTTAAACCTGATGGCTTTGCGCAACTCTTAAGCGCAATTGTCAGCCAGCAAGTCAGCGTGGCCTCGGCCAATGCGATCTGGGGGCGTCTAAAGGCTGCAAAACTGACGGGACCCCGTAAAATTATGTGGGCTACAGACGAAGATTTGCGCGCTGTTGGTTTGAGCCGGCAGAAAATTCGATATGCCCGCGCCTTGGCTGCGGCGCGGATCAATTATGCCGACCTGCGCGAGGCCCCGACAGATCAGGTGATCGCCACCCTGACCGAAGTCAGCGGCATCGGCGTCTGGACTGCGGAAATCTATGCGATGTTTTCTTTGGGGCGTGCGGATGTGTTCGCGTCCGGCGATTTGGCGCTTCAGGAAAGCGCGCGCATGCTGTTTGGCCTTGCGACGCGCCCAACGGATCGGGCGCTACGGGACATGGCCCAAGACTGGGCTCCGTGGCGATCGGTTGCGGCGCGGCTCTTGTGGGCTTACTACCATGTGGCAAAGGACAGAGAAGGAATCCGATGACACGTGTTTTGACAACTCAACGAAAAGAACCCAAATCGGGCGAGACCCGGTCTGCGGTGATTTTCCTGCATGGGTATGGCGCCAACGGTGCTGATTTGCTGGGGCTGGCGGATCCATTGTCGGATCATCTGCCAGATACATTGTTTTTGGCACCGGATGCGCCGGAAAACTGCGCTGGATCCCCGATGGGATACCAATGGTTTCCAATCCCGTGGATCGATGGATCCTCCGAAGAAGAAAGCGCGCGCGGCATGCAGGCCGCCGTAGACGACGTGAACGCATTTCTTGATGCGGTGATGGTAGACGAGGACCTGTTGCCAGAACAGGTTGTGGTCTTTGGCTTTAGCCAAGGCACGATGATGGCGTTGCATGTGATCCCACGCCGCGAGGACGAAATTGCTGGAATCGTTGCCTTTTCCGGCCGTTTGCTGTCGCCTGATCTGTTGCAAGACGAAGCCGTCAGCAAGCCCCCGATCCTGTTGGTGCATGGGGATGCCGATGATGTTGTCCCGCCACAATCGTTGCCCGAAGCTGCACAAGCGCTGCAATCCGCAGGCTTTACCGATGTCTATGCCCACATCATGAAGGGCACAGGCCACGGGATTGCGCCGGACGGATTGTCCGTCGCATTGGCATTTATGCGCGACAAACTGGGTCTGTGATTTTGACCAACCCGTGTTTGGCGGACCAAATCCGCCGAACACACCCTCAAATCGACGATACCAAACGCGCCGAGATCACGTGTGAATAATTCTGTGCAGCTGTCATTCTCGTGTCACAGAATTGCATAATATTGCCCCTAACTCACATATATCATGAGGGTTGCCAGATGGTTGCCACGATATATAGTAGATTCAGAGCTGGGGCGGGGTGTCTCGCCTCGATGCTTGGATGACAGGCAGACGGGCAAAGGGACGACTCGATTATGGACGGCGACTTTAGAACGGAATTTGTCAGAGATCCGGCAGGGTTGAAAAAACATCCGGCGCTTGTGCTGAATGCGGATTACCGGCCGCTGTCATATTATCCCTTGTCGTTGTGGCCATGGCAGGACGCGATCAAGGCGGCATATATGGACAGGGTCGATATTGTGGCTGAATATGATCAGGTGGTCCGAAGCCCATCGACCCATATCAAAATACCTAGTGTGGTTGTTCTCAAAGATTATGTGACCCCTCAAAAGCGCGTGGCCTTCACGCGCTTTAATTTATTCTTGAGGGATGAATTTTGCTGTCAGTACTGTGGGGCACGCGGCGACCTGACCTTTGATCACGTGGTGCCACGCGCGGCGGGCGGCGTCACCAGTTGGGAAAATGTGGTCGCGGCCTGTTCCCCGTGCAATCTGCGCAAGGGGTCAAAATCATTGCGAAATTGCGGGTTGTCGCTGCGCAAACCGCCGCGCCAGCCTGCATCAGAGGAACTGCGCAATATGGGGCGACGATTTCCGCCCAACTATCTGCATGAAAGCTGGATGGATTTTCTGTATTGGGACGCCGAGTTGGACGCCTAGACGCCCGTCTTAGCTTTGATCGGCGCGCATCAGCATGCCAAACACATCGCGCGGATCATCAGGATCTGCCAATAGATCAAGATCATAGTGGAATGGCGTGTCCTTGATTTTGTCGCGCACATACCGCAGTGCAGAAAAATCTTCGATTGCAAAGCCGACGCTGTCAAACAGGGTGATTTGCCGCGAACCGCTGCGGCCTTGGGCAGCCCCGGTAATCACCTCCCAAAGTTCGGTCACGGGATGGTCCGGGCTCATTTGTTGGATTTCACCTTCGACGCGGGTCTGCGGGGGGTACTCGACAAAAATGTCGGATCGGGTCAGAATTCCGCTCGCCAATTCGGTCTTTCCTGGGCAGTCGCCCCCAATCGCGTTGATGTGCACGCCAGCCCCCACCATATTGTCGGTCAGAATGGTGGCGTTTTGCTTGTCTGCAGTGCAGGTCGTCAGAATATGCGCCCCTTCAATGGCCTCTTCGGGGGTGGCGCATTTGACGACGGTCAGACCCGTGTGCGCCAGATTGGCGGCGCATTTGTCGGTTGCAGCGGGATCTTTGTCGTACAATCGAATGGTGTCGATCCCGCAAATGGCTTGCATTGCCAAGGATTGGAATTCGGATTGTGCCCCGTTTCCGATCATTGCCATGGTCGAAGACCCTTTTGGTGCCAGATACTTGGCAGCCATTGCTGATGTGGCTGCAGTGCGCAGGGCTGTCAAAATCGTCATTTCGGTCAGCAAAACCGGATAGCCCGTATAGACATCCGCCAACAGGCCAAACGCGGTCACTGTCTGAAGCCCTTCCGAGGTGTTTTTCGGGTGGCCGTTTACATATTTGAACCCATAGGCCTCGCCATCCGAGGTTGGCATCAATTCGATGACTCCGACGTCTGAATGCGACGCCACACGGGGTGTTTTGTCAAACAGCTCCCATCGTTTGAAATCTGCCTCGATATAGCTGGCCAAATCACGCAACATATCCTGAATACCAATATGGTGAATAAGGCGCATCATGTTGTCGACGCTGACAAATGGAACAAGAGCTTTTGCAGAAGGTGTGGTCATCTTTGGGGTCTTTCGAAGAGAATAGGACAGAAGGGCATGCGCCCGAATGCGTCAACGGTGGGCCGCGCATTTCTGCGCGACGGGTCAATAGCTGCGCGTGCGGCGATCAAATATCCGGCGGCCAAAGGCGCTGGCGGCCAAATCAACCATCACTTTGGCCGTGCGGCCACGGTCATCAAGAAACGGGTTCAATTCGACCAAATCCATGGATGTGACCAAGCCAGAGTCGTGCAGCATTTCCATCACAAGATGCGCCTCGCGGACAGTTGCGCCGCCCGGAACCGTGGTGCCTACGGCAGGCGCGACATCGGGGTCCAGAAAGTCGACGTCCAAGGACACATGCAATTGACCGTTGGCCTGTTGCACGCGCTTGAGAAAGGCCGCGAGCGGTTTGGCAATGCCGCTTTCGTCAATTTCACGCATGTCGTGCCGATGGATGTCGCTGGCCTCAAGGGCCTTGCGTTCGGCTTCGTCTACGGATCGAAGCCCGATAATACAGATATTGGTTTGGAGAACGGGGTGCGCGACCTCTGGAAACCCGTCAAACCCGTCAGCCCCTGAAAAATAGGCCACTGGGGTGCCATGCAAATTGCCAGAGTCGCTGCTGAGGGGGGTGTGAAAATCGCTGTGGGCATCCAGCCAAAGCACAAATTGCGGACTACCTTGTTTGGCAGCGTGGGCCGCAACACCGGACACGGTGCCAGCCGACAGTGCGTGGTCGCCACCCAGAAAAATGGGCACGCCTTCGGACATCGCGGTTTCAGCGGCGTCAGCAAGCGACTGCGTCCATGCAATGGTCTCGTTTAGGGCAAACAAGGGGTGATCCGGATGATCGTCTTTGAAGGGACGCGGGGCCAAGTTCCCCTGATCCACAACGTCATGCCCCAAATCCACCAGAGTTTCGCGCAGGCCAGCTGTGCGATAGGAATCGGGCCCCATGAGACAGCCACGCCGACGTTTGCCAGAGTCGACCGGAGCGCCGATGAGTATACAGGTTTTTGGGGGCATGATGTTGTCCGCTGTGTTTCAGTGGATCAAGGATGGTTTCGATTTGTGTTGATTTATACCGGACAATTTGTTCAATACGGAGGTAATTTGTACCTTTAGAAGGTTGTTTTGTCCGAAATGGATCATCTAGACAATAAATTGATATCTGCCTTGCGCCACAACGCGCGTGCATCTCTGTCTGATCTTGCAATCCTGCTTGGGGTGTCGCGGACAACCGTGCGGGGGCGGATCGAGCGCCTTCGCGATAGCGGTGATATCGTCGGGTTTACTGTTGTCCTTAAAGGAGATGCACACCGCGACGCCGTGCGGGGTCTGATGATGATCGGGATTGAAGGGCGCGGCACAGAGCGCATCACCCGCCAGTTAAACGGTTTGCCCGAAGTGCGCACCATTCATAGCACCAACGGCCGATGGGATCTGATTGTAGAGTTGGGCACAGACACGCTTGAACATCTGGACGCGGTGCTTGGACGTATTCGCAAGTTTGACGGTGTCAGCATCAGCGAAACCAACTTGCTGCTGGCAACGCGCAAGGCCGCCTGAGGTTTTAGGCGGCCGGACGTTTCGCGACCGCTTGGCGGGCAAGCCAAATCCATGCAACAGCGATGGCCAAGGACCCAATTGCGTTCAGATTGGCCATTGTGACCCCAAACATTTGCCACGGGATTTCATCGCACAATGCGGGGGCAGGGCCATCCATAGATAGCAAACTGTTTGGATCAAGCGCACCGCGGCTTGTGCAGGATTCCGGCCCAAGCCACCATTTGCGCTCGATACCGGAATGGTAAAACCCGACGGCCGACGTGACCAACAGCGACAGCGCGGCAAGATAATACCAAAGCTTTGTGCCAAGCGCATAGGCCAACGCGCCAAACGCGGCGGCGGCCCAATGCGGATATCGTTGATAAAAACACAGCTCGCAGGGGGCCATCCCCCCGATATACTGAAACCCCCAAGCGCCCAAAATAGATGCGATGGAAAATCCGGTCAGCACCAAAATCATGAGGCGTGATTGAAGTCGGGTCATAGATATCTCACCAAAACAAAGCCGCCAAACAGCAGCACAAGGAAAACGGTTGCGACAAGCCCAAGCCGGTTTTCGATAAAATCCCGTACCGGCTCGCCGAATGTCCGCAAAAGACCAGCGACAATGAAAAAGCGCAAGCCCCTTGCCAGTAACGAGGTCGCGAGGAACACGCCCAAGGGCATGCCTGTCCATCCAGACATGATGGTGATGACCTTGAAGGGGAACGGCGTAATGCCTGCACCTAGGACCGCCCAGAACCCAAAGTCGTTAAACTTGGTGTTGAATTCGGCCACGGCATCCCCCTTGCCAAGGCTTTCCAAAATTGGCTGGCCAAGTTGTTCAAACGCAAAGGCACCGATCGCATAGCCCAACAATCCGCCCAGAACCGAGGCCACCAACGCGACCAGCGCGATCAGCCACGCGCGTGACGGGCGCGCAAGGATCATTGGAATCATCAGAACATCTGGTGGGATCGGGAACACAGAGCTTTCGATAAAGCTGACAAATGCCAACGCCCAAAGAGCTTTGGGGTGATCAGCCAAATGCATGGTCCAGTCGTACAGCCGTTTGAGCATTGTTCTGGGTCCTCAAAATCTTTTTGTCCTATTGGGGACTTGGGACGGGAAACTGGGCAAAATATCAAGTGAATAATGTGTCTGGTTCGGTGTTCATGCGAATTATCGCCCGTACGGGGCCCGTACAGGGCTGGTGTGGCGTTGTCGTCGCGGCAGGTCGCTCAGGCGGAAATCGTGCAGAGTGTGCAGTGTCTGAAAATTTTCAAAAATCTGTAATTTCAGGCTGGACGACGGTCGTCGCCTTGGGTAGACCACACGAACGGAGCCCAAGTGGCGGAATGGTAGACGCAGGGGATTCAAAATCCCCCGCCTTAACGGGCGTGCCGGTTCGAGTCCGGCCTTGGGTACCACTTGCTTTTGCAAGTATCCAGGCTCCGAGAAAAGCCTCCTTCGGGAGGCTTTTTCTGTTATTATGGATCGTCTCTTCGTGTCGGACGGCGCGGATCGTTCGAATAGCGCCCCGCCGTTTGTGGACCACATGTCTTGGAGCCGGTGGGTAAGTGTGTAAAAATAGCGCGAACCTGAGCAGGAATACGCATGACTTCTCATTCTAGAGTCCGGTCTATGGTTGGCGTGGCTTGTCTGGCCAGTGCGTCTTGGTGTCTACCGTTTGGCGATATGGCGCATGCCGACCAGAGCCTTGTGGCACGGTCGACAATACCAGTGAAACAGGCCGCAGAAAATGAGGATATCGGATTTCGCCGTGGCTCGTTTATTGCCGCGCCTATTCCGTTTTCCAACCCATTGATTGAAACTGGCCTGGCCTTGGGTTTGGGATATCTGTTTCAAGCAGACCCCGACTCGGGAACCTCGGTGCTTGGGGTTGGTGGGCTTAAGTCGAGCAATGGCAGTGAGGCCTTTGGACTCACTGTAAATTTGTCGCTAGATGCAGATCGCTGGAATTTTGGTGGCACATTTGCCGATGCTGACTTGAACTATGATCTGATTTTCAATTCACTTAAAATTCCGATTTCTCAAACCGGAACCTTGGGGCGTGTGTATGTGACACGTCAGGTTGCTCCTAACTTATCGTTGGGGCTGATGGGGCGGTATCTCTCTACAGAGTTGAGTTCAGGGGCGTCGTCCTTTGGCGCCACCCCGCCGAACTATTCGCTTCTTGGGGGCGTGGAAACCTTGAGCTATGGGGTCAGTGCAGAATTTGACACTCGAGACAGTGACATTTATCCGCGGTCTGGACGTCGCCTATACGTCACCGCGTTGGGGAACGAACCCTCAACGGACTTGATTGGCACGTATGACGTATACACAGCGGTTGCCAACAGCTACCACGCGTTGGGCGAAGACAGTGTGCTGGCCTTTCAGGCCGTTGGCTGCGCCACATCCGAGACTGCGCCGTTTTATGATCTCTGTTCGATTGGCGGAACGGATTCCATGCGGGGATTTAACCCGACCAAGTTTCTTGATGGGCGGCTTGCCTCGCTTCAGGTGGAATATCGCCGTCAGATGAGCAAGCGCTTTGGACTGGTAGCATTCGCCGGGGCAGGGGCTGTTGGTGCGTCTTTCGGGGATTTGGATGACTATGGGATCGCCGGCGGTGTGGGGCTTCGGATCGGAGTTTCCAAGACGTTGCCGGTCAATTTCGCGATTGATGTGTCGCACAACCACCTGAATGAAACGTTGCTATATCTTTCCGTCGGTGAACGGTTTTAACCACACTCCAAATCGGGCAGGTTGGGGTGACGTGAGGCAGATTTTGCAAACCTTGGGATAGGATGACACATGAATTTACGATCAACGGTCGCCAGTGGTGTCATTGCGCTGGTGATGACAATATCGTCGGCAAGTTGGGCCGGACCTGTTGAACAGCAAATTCAGGCGCAGATTCAGGCTTTTGCAGAGGGTGATACTTCGGGATCAAGCGTGTCTTTGGATGCGGATGTGTTTGTGCCGCGTTTTTATCAGCAACGCGCATATCAGGCCGCGTGGTTTGGAACAGCAGCAGGACAAGATTTGGTCCAAGAGATTCATCGCGGGGTGTCTCATGGGTTTCTGCCAAGTGACTTCCATCTGGATATTTTGACAGACCTTCAAGCCACAGCCCAGCGCACGGGCAATGCTGCCGATATTGCGGCCTTCGAAGTGGTCGCCTCGGATGCGGCCGCCAAGCTGTTGACCTATTCCATTTTTGGCAAAGTCGACCCTGCCAAGCTGGACGATGATTGGAATTTTGAGCGTCCGGTTCTCAAACAAGACCCTGCTGGGGTGTTGAACAGCTATTTGGCGGGCGACGGGTTCTCAGCACTCATGGGGCGTATTCTGATTGATCAGCCGCAATATGATCAACTTGTCACTGCCTTGGCGGCGTACCGTGAGGTCGCCGCAAACGGCGGTTGGCCACATGTCGTTGACCGCGAGGTTCTCAAGCCCGGCATGATTTCCGAAGTTGTTGTCGCCTTGCGGTATCGGCTTGCTGCGGAACATGCATTGAATGAAGGGCAGATTTTGCCAAATGCACCGGAAAGCGGTGAAGATCCGGCTTGGGTGTATGACACGGGCCTTGTGCGCGATGTAAAGGCTTTTCAGGCGCGCCACGGGCTTGAGGCAGATGGTGTCATTGGGCCGAAATCTTATCAGGCTCTCAACCGCACGGCTCAAGAACGTGTCGATCAAATCCGGTTGAGCCTTGAGCGCGCACGCTGGTTGATGCGAGATTTGGATGGGGATTATGTGCTGGTCAATATTGCAGGCGGGCGCACATATCTGGTGAAAGAAGACGGCAGCACATGGATCACCCGATCGGTGACGGGATCACAGTATCGCAAGACACCCGTGTTCCGGGATGCAATCCAGTACATGGAGTTCAACCCAACGTGGACCGTGCCGCATTCCATTTTTGTCAAAGACAAGCTTGCGGTTATTCGCAAAGACCCAAAGTATCTTGAGCGTAACAACTATGTTGTGCGGGGGGCAGATGGCAAACTTGTGTCGCCGTCACAGGTGAACTGGTCGGCTGATAATCCAGGTGTGACATTGGTACAGCAACCGGGTCCGACGAATGCGCTTGGCTTGGTCAAATTCATGTTTCCCAACAAATATGCCGTATATCTGCATGACACCAACAATCGTGATCTGTTTCAGCGCAACGAGCGCAACCTAAGTTCTGGATGCGTGCGCATCGAATATCCGTTCGAGTTCGCCAGCCTGTTGATGGAAGCCGACACAAGTTGGAACGAAGCCAAAATGCAAGATATTCTCGCCAGTAAACAGACCACGCGGGTCACTTTGCCTGCGCCAGTGCCGGTATTGCTGACCTATTGGACCGCTTGGCTCGAGGATGGGGCCGTGCAGTTTCGCGAAGATATCTATGCGCGCGACACACCTATCTTGAAGGCCCTCAACCGGTAATCCCGACGCTGGGGGCATGGCGCGCGGCCCCATATGAGGTCGCGCGCCGTACTATCTGGGCTTTGACGTGTTCAGCGCCGCTTGTGCGGCTTCTTCAACGGCGGCTTGGGCACCGGCACCCGCCGCAGAGCCGTCGCTGGATCGCACGCGCACTTCGCGCACGGCCACGTCAATGCCTTCTTCTTTGAACATCTTGCGCACGGCCTCGTATACCACGCGGCGCAGTTGAAACTGTTCTCCGGGGCGGGATTTGAACGATGCCCGTACGATCATGGCACTGTCGTCCATCATCACCACACCCGAAGATTTGAGAGGCTCGACAAACAAATGTCCAAAGGTTTCATCCGTCAAAAGCGTCTGGCCCAGCGCCTTGAATTTCTTGCGCAGCGCATGAGTGTCTGTGTCAAAGGGCACGCGGAAGTCCATTTTGAAAATCACCCAATCGCGCGAATGGTTGGCGATGGTCTGGATCTCGCCAAAAGGCACCGTATGCAACGCCCCAAGATGGTGGCGGATTTGCAGGGATCGAATGCCTGCCCGTTCAATGGTGCCCATGGCCACGCCTGTGTCGACATAATCGCCAACGCGAAAGGCGTCATCCAATAGGAAAAACAAGCCCGATACGATATCTTTGACCAAAGCTTGGCTGCCCATGCCGACCGCAAGCCCAATCACGCCCGCGCCAGCAAATAATGGCACAACATCGACGCCGATCGCTGACAACCCAATCATGCCTGCGATAATGGCGATCCCCGCCAGCATGCTGTTGCGCATCAACGGCAAAAGCGTGGCGATCCGTGTTTGGCGAGCGGTTTCGCTTTCGCCTGCGCGTGGGGCCGCGCGGCACAGCACACGTTCGGTGCCAATCAAAACCAGTTGCCACAGGATATACGCAATGAATGTGGTAATCAAAAGTTGCGTCAATGCGGGCACAAGCCCCCCAACGGTGCGCGCCGCGACCAGTCCATGCCATGGGCCGCTCCAGATACGGAGCAGCAACAGCAACGTTACAATCACGACCGCAGCGCGCCCCATGCGGGCAAAAAACTGGGCAAAGCTCGGGATGGTCGGGAATTGGGCTTGTTCATCATTGCGTCGATCCACACGGGTGGCCCAATCATCCAGCATCAGACACACTGCAATGGCCAGCATGACCGTCATAAAGCTAAAGATGGCCAGTTTGTTGGCCTCCATACGGCCCAACAACAATAGGATCGAGGTCGCAAACCACGACAGTGTCACATAGATGGACGCCATGAGGTGCCACACCCCGGCAAATGACGACCAGCCCTTGCCGCGTTCGCGCCCTTCAGAGCCATATCGCAGAATTTGTGCAATCGTCGGGCGGTTGGCAAAGAAAGCCAACATCACCCAAAGCGCAAGCGCACTCCGGCTGGCCAACACAAAGATCAACACCGCCTTGGGTTCCATCGCGCCGGAATGAAACAGGCTTGCGGTGACAAATGAAAACCCTGCAAAGGCGGCAATGCCCGTCACCCACCAATACAAACGACGGGCGGCGGCATCATCCAGATGCACGATACGCATCTCGGGATAAAATGGGGCCAGCACCATCCGGCTGCAAATGGTAAACACGCGCACAGCGAGAATTGCCGTGAGATAGGTGATCACCACGGTTTGGGCGACCGGATCTTGTTGGGTGGCCATCAAAAGCGGCCAACCCCCAAGGCAGGCAAAGATCGACAGACCCACCATGTTGGCCCCAAACCAGCCAAAGCGCCGCCCGATCCCGATATGGCCATCGCTCTCTTTGGTCAGCTTGATGCGTGACTGGACTGTGCGAAACACCAATTCTGCCAACACCCCGATGCCCAAGTAAAACAACGACTGAAACAGCAGGCTCCAGCTGTTGAAGCCAGTCGCGTGCAGGCGCACGAAAAAATGCCCGATTTCGGATGGAAAGCTGGGAATATAGGCAATCAGCGTGGCAAGGTTTTCCGCCGCCCGAGAGGAACTGGCGGCCAGCGTATCAAACACCACTTGGGTGGTGCCAAAAAACTCTTCTGCCATGTCGGGGGCAGGGGGTTCTTGGGCATCCGCGGCGCGCGCAAAAAGGCCAAACATAATGCCCAGAACGGGAATGGCGAGAAATGGTTGAGCAAGTCGGCGCATGGGTGCCCCTGTCTTAAAATCAAGTTGAACAAGACGGTACCGACAACACCTTGATCGAACAAGGGAAACTGTTTGATCCGTGTATATGCTATGCTACCCTTAAGCCACCAAATGTGGTTTTCTAAGAAACGGGAACAAGAGCGTGCGCAAATTTCTGGTGTCTGGGTTGGTCTGTCTTGGTGTTCTTGGGGCGGGTCCGGCACCGGCACAGGATGTCCCCGATTTAGAGACGCTGACCCTTTACGCAGAGTTTGAAACCTTGCGCAGTGCGTCCCCCAGCGACGCACTTGATATCGCAGATCAGGTTTTGGCACGCGCGGACGATCCGGATATGCGTCTGGATTTTGCCCGAACGGCGTTGGCAGCAGGCGATCCTGACCGGGCGCTGGCGTATATCAAACGCCTCAAGTTTGGCTTTGAACCCGCGGACCCACGTGCGGCGGACGTTCTGGACATCATGACCTTGGCGTATACGGCGCTTGGGGATGACGCCGCAGCGCTTGAACACGCCTTGCTGGCCTATAATGCCGTTGAAAAACGCCTTGGTGCCGAGAACCCTGCGTTATTGGTGCGGCTGGACGCGCTTGAACCCATGATCAGGGCGCAAAATCCTGCGTTGATGGCCGAAGTCCGCAAGATGCGCCGACACATTGAAAAGGTCCAAGACACGGATGCCAGTGATGGCCGTATCGCGGGCATGCGCGATCTTCAGGAACCGACAGCCGTCCAAGTTTGGTATGGCACCAACCGGCAACCGACGGGCCAAGCCGATCCCGCTCTGGCCTTTGGCACCGAAATTGGTGCGCTGTCTGTGGGGACGCTCACAGTCACCATTCCGCCCAACCATCTGGCGGGATTGATCGAACGACCCACAGGATGGTTCTTTACCGAGCAACTTGATCCGACCCAACATGTTGTTCTGGCCGAAATGCAGACCATGACCAAAGACGTCTTTGCCCAAGGGTGTTGTGACGCAGAGGATCGTCTGTTGTTTATTCATGGGTATAACGTGTCCTTTCACGACGGTGCCTTGCGTGCAGCACAGTTGTCGTATGATCTCGAATTCCCTGGCACGTCGATGTATTACAGCTGGCCCTCAAAGAGCTCGTTGTATGGATATCTCAGCGATGCCAACAATGTGGTCGCGTCCCGCCCAGCAATGGAAACATTTTTTGAAATGGCCACGCGCGGGTCGGGTAAATTGCATGTTGTGGCCCACTCCATGGGCAACCGGTATGCGCTTGAAGCCCTTGAGACATTTTTTCTCAAATATCCGGACCGCACGTTGGGGCAATTGGTTCTGGCCGCACCGGATGTGGATCGGGCCGAGTTGGCCGCACGATTTGAGGGCATTCGCGCACATACCGATGGTGTAACGCTTTATGCTTCCAAACACGATCTGGCGCTTCAGATATCGCGACGTGTGAATGGGGCCGCACGGGCAGGGGATGCCAATGGCACGCCTTTGCAACTGGCGGGGCTTGATACTGTTGATGCCTCCTTGGTCGAAGCAGATTCCTTGGGCCATTCGTATTTTGCGGACGCCCCAGAGCTATTGGGAGATATTCTGGGGGTCGTACGTCTGGGGTGGCAGCCTTCCGAACGCTGTGGGGTTGCTGCGCGCACGACAGCGTCGTCCACCGGCAGCGTCTGGGATGTGCGCCCCGACGGGTGTCCTGTTCAAGAGGTGCGTACCGCAGGTGATATGATGCGGGTGCATGGTCAGGATGCGCTTAGTCAGGCGCAAACCAGACTACAGTCCGCCGAGTCTGCGGATCAGAGCTTTTGGCTTGGGGTGATGGATGTGATCAAGCTGCGCGCGGCAAATTAAGCAATGCGTGTTGATGTCTGGCAAACGGGTATGCACCTGTTTTGACCTGAAAATGCCGAACTTGTTGCACTGCTGTGCCCGATTTCCGCCCAAGTCCCAAGACATAGTCGTGTAAGCCCAGAAATATTCTCTGGGGTTCTTAAGATTTTGTTTTGGTTTTCTTATGCATGTTGTCACTCATAAACGGCTTTCCCAAAAAACTGACACGGCGTCTTCCATCGCTCAGGTTTACGAGACCTTCTCGGATGTTACGCGGGCATCAGCTTTGGCACCATCCGGACAAGACCCGTCTGAACAGGCGTATTCCTGTTTTGCGCCTGATACCCGTATCAAGACAGTGCAAGGCGAGCGTTGCATTTGCGACCTTTCCCAAGGTGATATGGTTCTGACACGTGACAATGGCTTTCAATCCATACGATGGATCGGGGCACAAACTCTTTGTGATGATGCCCAAGATACCGCCGAGGATGTCATCGACATTGCGCAAGGCGCATTTGGGGCTGGGATGCCGGATGCAAAATTGTCGGTCTCAAGCTGTTTTCGGCTATTGGTGCGCACTGATGCGCTCTTGGATATTTCGGGGGTTTGCGAGGCGCTGATTACCGCAAAAGATCTCGTTGGATTGCCCCATGTCACGCGCAATACGCGCAAAACACCCCGTCAGTTCGTCTTGATTATTTTGGATCGGCACGAACTCATTCAGGCAAATGGGCTTTGGTGCGAGACTTTTCAGGCCCATAAACAGACCTTTGATCTGCCCGTGGGGGCGCAAGATCAGCGCGACACCCCAGAGACGCAAAGCCAAGATGTATTGAATAGGTTACGCGGTCAAACATATGGTCCGGCACGCTGTATGGTTCAGGCAGAACACGCCATCGCGATGATGTCTCAGACGTGGCGTGACCGCCAGTCGGCCCAGTCCTCTGGCGTATCCAAGTCCAATATCGCGTGATTGTCGGGCAAGCTGACATAGGTGATGGCAGACGCGTGTGCCTTGAGCACCGATCGCGCCCCCCGATCGCCTTGCAGTCCGCATAAGTCTTGGAACATTGAACGTGGAAAAATCACAGGGTGACCGTGGTCTCCGTCATCTGAAGTGGCGCGGTGGATCATCTCTGGTGCGGTGTGCCATGCAGCCAGCATTTTGGCCAAGTCATCTTCGCTCAAAAGCGGCATGTCTGCGGGAAGGATCATGGCCGCCGTGATGGATGGGGCACAGGCCTGAACCAAAGTGCGCAAGCTATGTGACATACCCAATGCCGGGTCTTGGACATGGACAAGTGTGAGGTTGGGGTTTTGCGCCAGACCGCCCAGCGCATCATGGCGCGCGATGTTGGTTGCGGGCAGGGCGATGATGACCTGACATCCCGTCGACAAGGCCCGCTTGGCCACATCACATAAGATGGGCCGCCCATGTACCAACTCAAGCAGTTTGTCAGCACCGTTCATGCGTCGAGACAGCCCGGCGGCCGGAATGAGAATGGCAAGCATAGCGCGACGTGACCCTTTGCGGTCTGTGAAAGACACTGGCGTGTTACTAATGTCACTGTGCTGGAAACCGATCTGATTGAAAAGAGCGTTCAAAATCATGATCTAAAGCCAGCTTGAACGGACCCAACGAAAAAAACACAAATGTTTCAAGTGATTGTGTCTGTGGGTGTGGCAAGCCATGTGCTAGTGTCGTTTGATGGAAATTGCGCATGTATCAAAAGTTTTGGCGTTTGGCGTTGCCTTGTTGGGGGCGGTTGGATCCGCGTGCGCCGAGCCTTATGCGTATATGTTGGATGTCAAACGTTCAAATGTGGCGTTTTTTTATGATTTGGGAGGCTTGGCCACCAAAGGCCACTTTCCAATTTCAGAAGCCGATGTCACCGTAGATTTGGCCAATGTCAGCGCATCAGAAGTTCGCGTTCGAATTGCAACGGAATTTGCGCGCGCAGGCGGTGCTTTTGCGACGATGGCGATGCGATCACCGGATTTGTTGCATACCGGTGCGTACCCCTATGCAGAATTTATCAGCCATACCGTGTCACGGAGCGACACTGGCGCGCGCATTTTGGGGGATTTGACCTTGCGCGGACAAACCCGTCCAATTGTGCTTGAGGCGAAATTCATGCGCGAGGCTGATGCGCCATTGGACAATTCCAAATTGGTGTTGCGCATTGAGGGGGGCGTCAACCGGTCAGACTATGGCGTGACAGGATTTCAAAAACTGGTTGGTGACCGCATCAACCTTGGATTTTTGGTCTATTTGGATCGGGATGCAGTCACGCAATAACCGCCAATAATTCGGGTCACGCCCCGGGCTTGCGAATTGGAACGCCGTACAGCTCAAGCTTGTGACCCATCAAACGATAGCCAAGCTTTTCCGCGATCTTTTCCTGCAGCGCTTCGATATCGGGGTCCACAAATTCGATGACCTCGCCCGAGTTGATATCAATCAGGTGATCGTGATGTTCGCGTTCTGCGTCTTCGTAGCGGGCGCGGCCATCCCCGAACTCGAGCTTGTCTAGTATGCCAGCCTCTTCAAAGAGTTTGACCGTGCGATATACTGTGGCCAGCGAAATACCCGAGTCGCGCGCCGAGGCCCGCGCATACAGTTCTTCTACATCAGGGTGATCTGCGCTTTCTTGTAACACGGCCGCAATCGTACGGCGTTGTTCAGTCATACGCAGGCCTTTGGCCTCGCAGCGGGCGATAATCGTGTCGGTCATAAGACAGTCCCTGTTGGTCTTGAACTAGGTTTTTAGCGGTGTGTTGTGGCTGTGACCACCTCTTTTCAAGAACTATCCACAGTCTTTATGACTTGACTTGTGGGGCAACAGGCCCCATCTGCACCTCTAACCGCCTTCTGCCGCGTGAGCAGCGATATACATCTGGGTCCGACAGACCCAATCAGAGGCGCTAAACTGATCCCAAAATCACGCGTGGGGCCAAGGTTTTGAACGGTGAAATTGCATACGGCAGTTCGCTAGGTTCGGGGCCTACCACCAGATTGCCCCGCTTCGGGGCTTAATGGCTTTGTGTCGTCACACAATGCCGGAAAGAATATGTATGACAACGTTTCAAGAAATGGGCCTGCCTAAGGCGCTTGTCTCAAAACTGGAAAAAAGCGGCATTTCGACGCCAACCCCCATCCAAACTGGTGCGATCCCGCACGCTTTGGAAGGTAAAGATGTTATGGGGCTTGCCCAAACCGGCACAGGGAAAACGCTGGCGTTTGGCCTGCCTTTGATTGCCCGTATGCAATCCTATAGCGGCAAGCCCGCGCCGCGCACCGTGCGCGGTCTCATTCTTGCGCCAACGCGCGAATTGGCCAACCAGATTTGCCAAAGCCTTAAGGATTTGCTGATCGGAACCCCGATGAAGGTGGGTCTTGTGGTGGGCGGCGTGTCGATCAACCCACAAATCGGCCGCGTGGCCAAAGGCACCGATATTCTGGTGGCCACACCAGGGCGCCTGATTGATTTGATGGAGCGCAATGCGCTTGACTTGGCGTCCACCGATTTTTTGGTTCTGGACGAAGCAGATCAGATGCTGGACCTTGGGTTTATCCATGCGCTGCGCAAAATTGCGGATTGGCTGCCTGAAAAACGCCAAACCATGCTGTTTTCGGCCACAATGCCGAAGCAGATGTCCGAAATTGCCGGCTCCTATCTAAATGATCCAGTCCGCGTGCAAGTGTCCCCCCCCGGTAAAGCCGCGGATAAGGTGACACAAGGCGTACACTTTATTGCCAAGGGCGAAAAAACCAGCTTGCTGATTGAATTGCTGGCCAAGCATCGTGACGAAGCCGCGATTGTGTTCTCGCGGACCAAACACGGCTCTGACCGCCTGATGAAGGCATTGGTCAAGGCCGGATACGAGGCGGGTACCGTGCATGGCAACAAGAGCCAAGGCCAACGTGAACGCGCCATCAAAGCCTTCCGGTCTGGTGAAATTCTGGTGCTTGTCGCAACAGACGTCGCGGCCCGTGGCTTGGATATTCCCGAAGTGCGCCACGTCTATAACTATGATCTGCCAAACGTGCCGGAAAACTATGTCCACCGTATTGGCCGGACTGCCCGTGCCGGTATGGACGGGGCAGCGGTTGCCTTCTGTAGCCCTGACGAGGTTGACGAGCTCAAGGCGATCCAAAAAGTCATGAAAATGGATATCCCTGTGCTGTCCGGAACACCGTGGATGGGCATGGATGATCCAAGCCATAAAACCAAACCTCGCAAGCCTGGCAATGGTGGACGCGGCAAGGGCGGCCCACGCCGTAAATCGCAAGGTGGCGGTGGCGGCGGTCAGAGCGCTGGTGGCCCAGGTGCTGGCGGCAAACCCGGTGGGGGACAACGTCGCCGTCGCGCCCCGAACCGCGGAAGCTCTGGCAAAGCAGCTTAATACAGTAAGGGCGGTGCAGGAGATGCACCGCCCTTTTGCGTCGTGAATTGCGGATAGTTTTCGCCGCCAAAATTACAGCATATCAGGCTCACGCCCCACTTTTTTGGCCAGTGGTGCCACCGTCAGGCCTTGGACAATGATCGAGAAAATCACCACGATATAGGTCGATGTCAGGATCAACGGTTTCCATTCATTTTCCGGGATAGACAAAGCCAGCGCGACGGAAATGCCGCCCTTTAGGCCGCCCCATGTCATGATTGGAATCACACCACGGCTGAATTTGCGGAATGGTTCCAAGGCCAGCACGGGCACCGAAACGGCCGCCAAACGTGCCACCAGCGACAGGCCAATCGCCAGCACACCCGCCTTGAGATAGGCCATATCAAAGGCCACGGCGAAGACTTCGAACCCAATCAGCAGAAACAGCACCGCATTCAGGATTTCGTCGATCAGTTTCCAGAATGCGTCTACGTATTCGCGGGTTTGCGCGCTCATTCCATGGGTGGTGCCAATATCGCCAATCAGCAAACCGGCACAGACCGCCATGATGGGCGCCGAGACATGGAGAGCCACCGCCAGCTCATAGCCACCAAAGGCAAGGCCAAGCGTCAAAAGCACCTCAAGAGAGTAATCATCAATGCGGCGCATGACCCGAAAGGTGATCCAGCCCAACACAATCCCCAGAAGCGCCCCGCCAAACGCCTCTTGGATGAACAGGATCGCCGCATCATCCAGTTCAGATGCCCCATGCCCCCCCCCATGACCGGTGTTGGCAAAAGCCATGCCCGACAGAACCAGAAACACCACATACCCCACACCGTCGTTAAACAGGCTCTCTCCGGCAATTTTGGTTTCCAGCGATTTGCGCAAATTGGCCTGACGCAAAACACCCAGAACGGCGACCGGATCGGTCGGTGAAATCAGTGCCCCAAACACCAGCGCAATGATCAAGGGCATGCCAGTGATCCAGCTAAAGCCGAACCCGACAATGGCGGTGGACAATCCAACGCCAATGGTGGCCATCAACGCCACCGGAATCCATTCGGCGCGTAAATCCGACAGCTTGACGTGCAAGGCGCCTGCAAACAAAAGCAACCCCAGCATACCCTCAAGCAACGTGTCCGAAAAATCGACACTGACCACCAGAGCGCGGGCGGTATCTGCGATCTCTAGTTGGGGGGCAAGCATGTCGACAGCCAGCAATCCAAAGCTGGCCAATAGCGCGACGATCAAAATGCCGATAGCCGCAGGAAGCTTCAAATACAGATAGTTAATCGCGCCAAACACGCCAGCAAGGACAATCAGAAAAGATGTAATTTGTAAAAAATGCATTGTGGTGTCCTTGGGAAATCCGTGCCTTGGCTACCACGCCCAAGGTCATTGTCACAAGGTATCCGCGCCCTTCAGGGTCAAATCTACCCATGCAGGCAGATGATCCGACGCAATGGCGGCGGGTCGCGCACTGTGCACACCATATTCGAGCGCCTTCAAGGGGGCATTTATCGCAAAGGCATCCAATGCGGCGACTGGGCGTGGCGCAGGAAAGCTGTGCGGGATATCGACGAAATCCAATCCGGGCGTTGCCGCATCCAATGCGCGCTTTGGACCCCATTCATTGAAATCACCGGCCAAGACGGTGGGCATGTCGGGGCGTTGGCGCAACAGGCGTGTGATGGCAGACAATTGAATCAGGCGAAACCGTCGCAAAAGCCCAAGGTGCACACCGATCACCCGCAAGGGGCCGATGGGTGTTGCCAGCTCTGCCAAAATTGCGCCCCGTGGTTCAAGGCCGGGCAAGTCGATCTTAAGGCTGTCGACCAAGTTGATATGTGGCCGTACCAACATGGCATTCCCGTGCCACCCCAAGGACCCGCCAGCCTGTCCAAACGGGAGAACGCGCCAACCATGAGTTTCGATCAGGTCAAAGGGCAGGGCTGTTGGACGCGGAGCCAGTCTTTTGTCGGCTTCTTGCAAAACAACGACATCTGCCTCAAGGCTATTGATCACTTGCAATGACCGATCCGGACGTCGACGCATGTCAAGGCCAACACATTTTTGCAGGTTATAGGTCGCAAGGCGGATTCGGTGGGCGTGGCGCATGGGATATTCTTGGGTCATTGGAACCATATTTGCCACCGCAAAATCAGAGTTTCCATGCCCCATGCCGTCACAGGTTGAAGATTGTTGCTTAACGAGACAATTAATCTGAAACCAACTGTCGTCCAGTGCTTGACTTTGGGTTCAAAAGCGTCGCCTGTGGCCTGATGGAACGCAAAACACATATCGATGCCTTTGGGGCGACATCACTGATATTGTTTGCCACATTGCTGGCGTTTAATCAGGTTGTGATCAAGGTCACAAATGGCGGGTTTGGCCCGGTGTTTGCCGCAGGGCTTCGGTCTGTGATTGGCTTGGTTTTTCTGGGTGCTTGGATGTGGTGGCGCGGGATCAAGCTGCCCATGGGGCGATCCTATGTTGTCATGGGTATCGTGTCGGGTTTGGTTTTTTCCCTTGAATTCATACTGTTGTATATCTCTCTTGATCTCACGGATGTCTCGCGCGCCAGTGTCATTTTCTATTCCATGCCTGTTTGGCTTACTTTGGCAGGGCATTTTGTCTTGCCGGGCGAACATCTGAATACCTCGCGCACGATCGGGTTATGTCTGGCAATGGGCGGGGTCGTTGTGGCGCTCAGTGATCGACAGGGCGGGCATGCCAGTTTGTTGGGCGATTTGGCCGCTTTGGGGGCCGCCATGAGTTGGGCCGCGATTGTGCTGGTTGTGCGGCTTGGACCGATGTCACGCATCAAACCCGAAGCACAACTGATGTGGCAACTGATTGTGTCTGCGGTGGTTTTAATGTCTGTGGCCCCGTTGTTTGGGGCGCTTTTGCGAGACCCGCAAGCGGTACATTTCGCAGGCCTGATGTTTCAGGCGGTGGGCATTGTGGCCATGGCCTATGTGTTCTGGTTCTGGTTGATGACCATCTATCCGGCCAGCTCGGTGGCCTCGTTCAGCTTTTTGTCGCCCGTGTTTAGCGTGTTGTTTGGATGGTGGCTGTTGGGCGAAACCGTGGGCGTGCAGATTTGGCTGGCCTTGGCGATGGTGGCCGTCGGCATTATCCTGATCAACCGGCGTAGATAAAAGCCGCGCCTTTTCCTGTTCAACGCTCCAATCAGGTGCCGCAAAATGTGAACGGAACCCGTTCTTCTTGTGTTGGGGGCCGTGTAAGGTCTTGGAATTCGGCGACATCTTCGAATGGGGCTGCCAATGCCCGGGACAACCGTGAAAACGGTGTCATGTCGCCCAGAACCGCGGCTTGTATCATTTCTTCGATCCGGTGGTTGCGTGGAATAATCGTTGGATTGGCCGCACGCATCGTCGCGACAGGATCAGTTTCGCGCTCAAGCCGGTCACGCCAGACGCGCGCCCAGTCTTGATAGCTGTCTCGATCTACAAACTGGTCTTGAGCTGCGTCGCGGGCCAAACTGGCAAATGTATTTGTGAAATCTGCGCCTTGGGTTGCCATCAACGTCAGGAAATCGCTCGAGATCTGGTCATCACCGGGGTGTGTTGTGGCAAATCCCAACTTGCGCCCAAGAGCCTGGCTCCAGAGGTGTTGGACTTTGGCCGGCATGGCGTGGATGATCTGGGTGAATGTGGTGACTGCCGCGTCGCGATCGGGCATCAATGGCACCAAAGCGGTGGCAAGCTGGGCCATGTTCCAAACAATGATGTCGGCTTGGGCCGCAAAGGCATACCGCCCCTTGCGGTCGATGGATGAAAAGACCGTCATAGGATGAAAGTCGTCCATAAAGGCACACGGCCCATAGTCGATGGTTTCGCCGGAAATCGCACAGTTGTCTGTGTTCATGACACCGTGAATAAAACCGACCGACATCCACTGCGCCACCAATGCGGCCTGACGATCCACAACAGCCTGTAAAAACGATGTCGGATCGCTGACGGTGGGATAATGACGCGCTACACAATATTCAAACAGGGCATTGAGCCCCGCAAGATCGCCGCGCGCTGCGAGTATTTGAAATGTACCGACGCGAATGTGGCTGCTGGCCACGCGGGTGAGCACAGCGCCGGGCAATGCGGTGTCGCGCTGAACCATCTCGCCCGTGGCAACCGCTGCCAAGGCGCGCGTGGTCGGAATGCCCAAGGCGTGCATGGCTTCGCTGACAACAAATTCGCGCAACACGGGGCCAAGCCATGCGCGCCCGTCGCCATTCCGAGAATACGGCGTGCGGCCGGATCCCTTTAGTTGGATGTCAAAGCCCTTTACGTCGCCCAACAAGATCGCCCGACCATCGCCCAACTGTGGGTTCCAATGGCCAAACTGATGACCCGCATAAAGTTGCGCCAAGGGTTCAGCCCCCTCTGGCACAAGGTTCCCACCAAACACCTGTGCGAGGTGATCAGTGTCATCTGTGCCCGTGATCCCAAGGTCGTTGGCCAGCGCGTGATTGAACGCCAGCAATTCTGGGGCACGCACAGGTGTCGGTGTCACCTTGGAAAAGAGCTGTGCAGGCAGGCGCGCGTAGGTGTTGTCAAAGTCGATGCGAAGGGCTGAAGTCATTCTAAATCACAACTTTCTTGTCATGAGCATATAGCGCTCGCGTGCGGAGAACCCCGCGCGTTGGTACAGACGCTGGGCTTTTTCATCGTCGCGGTCGACCTCAAGATGAAACGCGCGCACGCCGGCCTCGGACAGGGCGCGGGGCAGGGCCAGCATCACATCTGAGCCCATGCCACGTCCGCGCACGGCGGGTCGGATAAACAATTCATCGACAAAGGCATCCATGCCGCCAAATTCGACAGACCATCCAAAGGTGATGACCACATAGCCCACGGGGGCCCGCGCGGGTCCGATCAAATAGATTGCGCCGTGTGGGATGCCTTGGAGCAAAGGCAAAAGGCCCGCGCGCCTATCTTCATCCGACAACGTGATGTCGGCTTCGGCGTGAAAGGCCTCGACCAGCCGCAGGATTTGGTCAAGGTTCTCGGGTTTGGCAAGATGTAAGGCAGTGCTCATAGGCGCCCCAGTCGTTGTGTCAAAAGATCAAAGAACCCATCGGCGTTCACATCGCCAATCACCGTGGCATTCGGCGCACGATCTGTCACCCGCCACCAATCCACAACCGTCATGCCCATCGTCAGTTCTGACTGGGTTTCAATTTCCACATTTACATGTCGGCCCGAAAACAGATCAGGAGCAATAAGATACGCCGTCACGCAAGGATCATGCAGTGGCGCGCCGGTGCTGCCGTATTTTTCCTTGTCAAAGCGTTCAAAGAAATCCGTCATTTGCGCGACGGCAATTCCGACTGGGGTATTCAACGCCCGAAAGGCGTCGTTTCGGGGGGCTGTCACCAAGGCCTTGTGTGTCACATCCAGCGGCATCATGACAATCGGCACGCCGGATTTAAACACGATTCTAGCGGCTTGCGGGTCGACATAGATGTTAAACTCTGCTGTGGGCGTGATATTGCCCACTTCAAAATAAGCGCCGCCCATCAGTACAATTTCTTGCACCTTTTCCATTATGTCCGGTGCCTTCTCGAAGGCCATCGCAATGTTGGTCAATGGCCCAAGCGGGCAAAGTGTGACTGTGCCCGCAGGATGGGCGCGCAACGTGTCGATGATGTAATCCACGGCGTGCGTGTCTTGCAGGGGCATCGTCGGGTCCGCAAGGTCAGGTCCATTCAGGCCAGTTTTGCCATGCACATGTTCGGCCGTGACCAAATCGCGCCCCAAGGGGCGGTCGCATCCAGCATAGACACCAACATGAGCTTTATTTGCTAACTCGCAGATAGTACGTGCATTTTTTTGTGTTAGGGGCAATGGCACGTTTCCAGCAACCGCGGTAATGCCCAGGACGTCGATGTCCTCGGGACTGGCCAGCGCCAACAGGATCGCGACCGCATCGTCCTGTCCGGGGTCGGTATCAATAATGATCTTACGCGCGCTCATGGAAACTCCTTTTGTTGGTGGCAGACTGCGCAAAGGCAACCGGGATGTCTAGGCACAATGCTGTGCACAACACGTGCGAAAGCAAAACATGGCCTGTGGATGTATCATTTTGCCAAGACCTTGGGGCAACGCGATGACCTGACCGTGAAAACACAAAAAAGGGGCACCCGAAGGTGCCCCAGTGACTGCTCTTGTTTGCAGATTTAGCCGTCGAAATCGACTTCTTCAGTGATGCGCAGCGCGGCGGGACGATTGCCGGCCACTGTCATCAGGTTTACATCGTCGGCGGTAAATTCACCCCATGATTGCACCAGAGGGTCGGCCTCTGTGTTGGGCGCAATCGGATATTCAAAGTTGGCTTTGGCATAGACCTCTTGTGCGGCAGGAGACGTCAGGAATTCCATCATCTTTAGGGCCGCTTCGGGGTTTGGCGACGATTTGGCCATGGCAACACCCGACACGTTTACGTGTGTGCCTGCATTTTCAAAGGTCGGGAACACGACGTTGACGCTGTCAGCCCATGCTTTTTGTTCATCATCTGCAAGCATCTTACCCATGTAATAGGTGTTGCCGATGGCAATATCACATTCTCCGGCCCAAATGGCTTTGACTTGTGCGCGATCGTTGCCTTGCGGTTTGCGCGCCAGATTGTCTTTGATACCCGCAAGCCAAGTTTTGGCGTTTGCTTCGCCGTGGTGTTCAATCACAGCCGATGTCAAAGCGATGTTATAGGCATGTGTGCCAGAGCGCGTACAAATACGCCCTTTCCATTTAGGGTCGGCTAGGTCTTCATAGGTCGTGACTTCGCCATCTGCGACACGATCTTTGGACGCATAGACGATCCGTGCACGAGTGGTCAGGCCAAACCAGTGACCTTCGGGGTCGCGATATTCTTGTGGCACGTTGGCATTCAGGGTGTCGCTGGTGACAGGTTGGGTCAACCCCGCATTCACAACTGCGGCAAGCCGTGAAATATCAACTGTAAAGACCAAGTCAGCAGGAGACCGGCTGCCCTCAGCTTCCATGCGTTCGATCATGCCCTTTTTCAAATAGGCAACATTAACCTTGATGCCGGTCTCTTCGGTAAAGGCATCTGTCAAAGGTTTGATCAGTTCGGGCTGACGATACGAATAGATGTTGATTTCGTCTGCCATTGCCGGAACGGCCACAGCCGCGGCTGCAAACGCAAAAATGGATGTTTTGAGAGGTGCAAACATTAGAATTGTTCTCGTGTTGTCTGTGTTTCTGTTGGCGGCTAAATGCCTGAGTTTTTTAGTCAGGTCAATACCTGAATCAAATGTTCAGGTATTATGCCTGACGCTCATCGACCTTGACCGCGTCCCACAGGGCATCCATTTCCTCAAGCGATGACTGCTCTGGACGTTTGCCTAGATCGGCCAGTTTGGCCTCGACCCCCGCAAACCGGCGTTCGAATTTGATGTTGGCCTGTCGCAGGGCAGACTCGGGTTCGATATTCAAATGTCGCGCGAGATTTGCGATCACAAACAACAAATCGCCAAATTCTTCTTCGATCTCTTGCTGTCCCAATGTGTCACGCGCTTCGCTTAGCTCGCCCGCCTCTTCGACGATTTTGTCGACCACTTGGCTGATGTCTGGCCAATCAAAGCCCACACGCGCCGCGCGTTTTTGCAATTTGACCGCGCGCAATAACGCCGGCAAGCCAAGTGCGACGCCCTCAAGCGCACCTTGCTGGGCTTTGCCTGCACGCTCGGCGGCTTTGACGGTTTCCCAATCTTTGACTTGCTGTTCTGCTGATTTATCACGGGTTTCATCGCCAAAGACATGCGGATGCCGCGCGACCATCTTGTCCGACATTGTGTCGGCGACGTCATCAAACGAAAACAAACCTTTTTCCTGCGCCATCTGCGCGTGAAACACAGATTGAAACAGCAAATCCCCAAGTTCGCCCTTCAACTCGCCCCAGGACTCGCGCTCGATCGCGTCTGCCACCTCATAGGCCTCTTCGATGGTATAGGGCGCGATGGTTTTGAAGTCTTGTGCGACGTCCCACGGACAGCCCGTATCAGGATCGCGCAGGCGGCGCATAATTTCCAACAAACGCGGCATCCCGCCGTTGGGGTTCAGGATAAGCGGATCTTCGGCCATTGCGTGTCACTCCTTTAGGGTGTTGAGTGCATATCAAATCAACCTTTTCCCGGAGTCCACCCCATGCCTGTGGTAAACCGCATTGCAGATTATGCCGAAGAGATGAAAACGTGGCGCCGTCATTTGCACGCCCACCCAGAGCTCGAGTTCGCATGTCATGAAACCGCTGCCTTTGTGGTGGCGCGCCTTAAAGAGTTCGGCGTCGATGAAATTCACGAAGGGATTGCCACGTCGGGCGTCGTTGCGATCATCAATGGCCAAGGCGATCACCCCCAAGATGGCCCGACCGTCGGGTTGCGGGCTGACATGGATGCGCTGCCAATGCCCGAGACAACGGGGCTTGAGTATGCCTCCACTGTGGATGGCGCCATGCATGCCTGTGGGCATGACGGCCATACGACGATGCTTTTGGGGGCGGCGCGTTATCTTGCCGAAACACGCAAATTTTCCGGCCGCGTGGCCTTGATCTTTCAGCCCGCCGAAGAATCCGGAGGCGGCGCGGGTGTTATGGTCCAAGAAGGTATGATGGAGCGTTTTGGCATCGATCAGGTTTTTGCCTTGCACAATTCACCCGGCATCGAGGTCGGGCATTTTTCATCTACGCCGGGTCCGATCATGGCCGCAGTGGATGAGTTTCATATCGATATCCAAGGCCAAGGCGGGCATGGCGCATACCCTCAAGACACGGTTGATCCGGTTGTCGCCGCAGTGTCAGTGGCCCAAGCGATTCAGACCATTGTCAGCCGCAACCATGACACGCGCCAGCAGATGGTTGTGTCTGTGACCCAAATTCATTCGGGCAGCACCGATAACGTGATTCCCGATACGGCATATTTGAATGGAACGGTACGCACCTTTGATCCACAGGTTCAGGCGATGATTATGCGGCGGCTTCAGGAAATCACCGACGGGCAGGCGGCGGCCTTTAATGTGACGGCCAAGCTTCGGTATGAAAAAGGGTATCCACCCACCGTGAATGATCCGCAGAAGCTGGCCATTGCAGCAGATGTCGCGCGCGAAATTGCTGGCGAGTCCGCCGTGGTGGATGACGCATCTATGGAAATGGGGGCCGAAGATTTCTCCTATATGCTGGATGCGCGTCCGGGGGCATATTTGTTTCTGGGGCAGGGCGAAAGCGCTGGCTTACACAACCCGAACTATAATTTTAACGACGACATCTCGCCGATCGGGGCATCGTTTTTTGCGCGGCTTGTCGAGACGACCCAACCCCTGTGATCGCAAACAGGGATGGCGCTTGATGGTGCGGGGTATGCGCCCCGCACCTTTTCTCTTGACGTTTTGGGGGGATCAAATCAGAATTTGATCAAATTTCCACACGTCCGTCGGGAGGGAACATGGCTCTAGAAGATGCAAAATCTGCGGTGGACACCGCATTCACGCGCGAGACCTTGCGGGGGTGCAGTTTCGAAAACACCTTTGGTGGTGCGACCTCGTTTTTGCGACGTCGCTATACCAAAGATTTATCGGGAGTGGATATCGCAGTCACCGGCGTGCCATTTGATCAAGCTGTCACCAACCGGCCCGGCACGCGGCTTGGGCCGCGCGCAATCCGCGAGGCCAGTACATTGCAAGCGTTTGACCCACCTTATGGCTGGGATTTCAATGTCATGGACGAGTTTGATATCGTGGATTTTGGGGATCTTGCGTTTGATTATGCAAAAATCAGCGACTTTCCCGATGCCCTGACCAATCACATCCGGTCCATTCTGAACGCGGATACGGCCACTGTGACGCTGGGCGGGGATCATTATATCACCTTTCCCATTCTGAAAGCCTATGCGGAAAAATATGGCCCAATCTCTTTGCTGCAATTTGATGCGCACACGGATACATGGGCCGATGACGACATGGATCGTATCGATCACGGCACCATGTTCTATAAAGCCGTCAAAATGGGGTTGGTCGATCCAGCGACCTCGGTGCAGGTGGGCATTCGCACTGTGAATGACGACACCTTGGGCGTGAATATCATTGACGCTCGAGAGGTGCATGAAACCGGACCGGCGGCTGTTGTGGCCAAAATCAAATCCATTGTGGGGTCAAATCCGACATATCTGACGTTTGATATTGATGCGCTTGATCCTGCCTACGCGCCCGGAACCGGCACACCTGTTTGGGGGGGACTGACGTCTGCACAGGCGGCGATCATGCTGCGCGATTTGGCTGGCATCAATATGGTCGGGGGCGATATCGTCGAGGTTTCACCGCCCTTTGACACCACAGGTGCCACGGCCATTGCGGGGGCGCATGTGGCCACAGAATTGCTGAGTCTCTGGGGAGCCACCCGCCGCAAGACGTAATTCTTTGGGTGATTTCATCGAAAAACCCGCAGAGTTCGCAGGAATGTCTCTATTTCTTTAAGGCTGGTCTTGGAAAAGACCGGCCTTTCAGGTGTAATGACCCAAGCTTCGCGCAATATGCGACGGTGAATTTTAGAAAAGTCACGAGATCGCTGTTTTTTAGGCGCAGAGTATGTCCAAAGGACTTGTCGTGAAGAAGGGATTTGGGATGATTGTATTGTGGGTTTTGGCCTTTGTGTGTCTGGCATTTTTGGCATATGTGCGGTTGGCGCCAAGCGATCCCACTGTGTGGCATGTCGCACCATCAAGTCATGATGATAAATCGTTTTCTAACGGGGTGATCCGGCAGGTACCCTCAGGGCAAGACGGATTGCGCCGGATGGATATCATTGTGTCTTCTGATCCGCGGACCCAAAAACTGGCCGGAGATGTGGCATCGGGGATGATCACCTATGTCAGCCGGTCTCGTATGGTGGGGTTTCCTGACTATACCACCATGGTTCAATCTGGCGAAGATCTGGTGATTTACGCGCGCTCACGCTTTGGGCGCAAAGACTTTGGTGTCAACGCCGCCCGAGTGAATCGTTGGGTTGATGCTTTGACCGCCTATTAGTCCCGACGACAAACATCCCGGCGAGATTTCCCGCCACATCGGAACATTGAGCGACATTTGGCATTGCGCCATGAACATACGCCCATCGACATGAAGGCATATCATGTCGCCGACCTCTACACGGCCGCCTTGGGTGTCGGTGCAATAACAATCAATCGGCACACCATTCATATAGCCATCTGCCAAAGCAGGGGCTGCGAAGAGAACCAATGCGACACTCAATTTAAGCATACCCGCAATATACAGCATTCGAGCCCCTTGACCAAGTCCGCCAATTGTCCCACTTAAACGCATGGTTCCATTAGATAGACTAGAACAAATCGCCCAACGCTTTGAGTATCTCGAAGCGCAGATGGCTGAGGGGTCCGCAGGGGGCGACATCGCCACGCTGGCCAAGGAATATGCCGACCTTAAACCTGTGGTCGAGCAAATCTCGGCCTATCGACAGCTCTTGTCGGATATGGAAGAGGCAACTTTGATGCTGGCTGATCCAGACATGAAAGAGTTGGCCGAAGAAGAATTGCCTGCACTCAAGGCGCAAATTCCAGCAGCAGAACAGGCGCTTCAACTTGCGCTTTTGCCCAAAGACGCCGCAGACGCACGCCCCGCGATGATCGAAATCCGTCCGGGAACGGGGGGGGACGAGGCGGCCTTGTTTGCAGCTGATTTGCTGCGCATGTATCAACGCTATGCTGAAAACAATGGGTGGAAGTTCGAGATCATCGAAGAACAGATCACCGAACTTGGCGGTGTCAAAGAAGTGGTTGGCCATATCAAAGGGCAAAACGTGTTTGCCCGTTTGAAGTACGAATCTGGTGTGCATCGTGTCCAGCGGGTTCCGACGACAGAAAGCGGTGGGCGCGTTCACACCTCGGCGGCCACGGTTGCGGTTTTACCCGAAGCCGAAGATGTCGATATCCAGATTGATGCCAATGACTTGCGGATTGATACGATGCGCAGCTCTGGCGCAGGAGGACAGCACGTCAACACCACCGATTCGGCTGTGCGCATCACGCACTTGCCAAGTGGTCTTGTGGTGACCAGCTCGGAGAAATCCCAGCACCGCAACCGCGAGATCGCAATGCAAGTGTTGAAAACGCGGCTGTATGACATGGAGCGCCAGCGGGTTGATGACGAACGTTCCGCCAATCGCAAGAGCCAAGTCGGCTCGGGTGATAGATCAGAACGTATCCGGACATATAACTTCCCCCAAGGCCGCATGAGCGATCACCGGATCAATCTGACGCTTTATAAACTGGATGCCATCATGGGCGGTGATCTGGATGAAATCATTGATGCGTTGACCGCGGATGACCAAGCCACGCAATTGGCAGAGATGCAGGGATGATCTTGCGAGATGTGCTGCGCGAAGGCATTGGCCTTTTGCGGGATGCCAATATCGTTGGACCAGAACGAGATGCGCGGGCCTTGCTGGCACACGCGCTTGGGATATCGCCAAGTCGCATTTCGATTGAACCCGATATGCAAGTACCTGAGGAAAAGTTAGTTGTTTTTCATGAGTTTATAGCGCGACGTGCATCCAGGGAACCCGTATCCAAAATCTTGGGCATGCGAGAGTTTTGGGGGCGTGATTTTCTGGTGACGCCAGATGTCCTTGATCCACGTCCAGAAACCGAAACACTGATTGCGGCGATCCTTGAGGGGCCGAACCCTGACAGAATTCTGGACTTGGGCACAGGCAGCGGAATTTTAGCGGTGACGGTATTGGCCGAACATCCGGCTTGTACCGGTGTGGCGTGCGACATTAGCCCCAAGGCCCTTAAGGTAGCAACGCAGAACGCACACACGCACGGTGTCGCGTCGCGCTTGGAGATACTTCAGTCAGACTGGTTTTCAGAGATCACTGGCGCGTATGATCTCATACTGTCGAATCCGCCGTATATTTCGCAAACCGAAATGGCCGAGCTGTCCCAAGAAGTGCACGATCATGATCCACATTTGGCGCTATCTCCGGGAGGCGACGGGTTGGACCCATATCCCATTCTGGCCAACGGAGCGATGCAGCATTTGAACTCGGGTGGGCGCATTTTTGTGGAGATTGGCTGGCGTCAGGGGCCAGCTGTGCGTGACATTTTTCAACGTGCCGGATTGTGTGATGTGGCGGTTTTGCCAGATATGGATGGGCGTGATCGCGCGGTTATGGGCCGAAAACCGTAAGATGCGGCCAAAAAGCGCGCATATAGATACATATTTTTAGGAATTCCTCTTGTGCGACGGCGCAAGCCGCTTTACTCAGAAGATGTCCTAACGGTGATGCACATCTGATGGCTCCCACTGGACACCAAGCCCAAAGTCGTAACCCGGAGTTTTGAGCGCAAGAGGCGTGAAACGGGTTTTCTGACCCCTTATTGGATCAAGGCTGGACTGCAGATATATGAGATCTTCCAAATCCCGTTCGCGGAACAAGAATAACCGCAACAATAACCGTCCTTCTGGAAATATCGTAAATCGGGTGTTTGACAGCTCGGGTCCTGAAGGAAAGGTGCGCGGTACGCCGCAGCAAATCATTGATAAATACAACCAGCTTGCGCGTGATGCACAGCTGGCCAATGACCGCGTTGCGACAGAAAACTTTCAACAGCACGCCGAGCACTACATGCGCTTGTTGTCCGAAGCGATGCGCGAGCAAGAAGCGCGTCGAGAAGAGCAAGAGCGCCAGAATCGTGAGCGTCAGGCAGAACGGGATCGTGAACGTCAAGAACGTGCCGAACGCCAAGAGCGCGAGTCAAACTCTAGACCCGCAGCAGAAGTGCCAAGCGCCCCGGCTGCGCCTGTTGGCAACGATCTCTCTGAGGCGCCGCAACCGGATGTGGTTGATATTGTTTCAGATGGCGACAGCGGTCTTGTTGAGACGCCAGAGACACAACCCAAGCCCAAACCCGCGCGTAAGCCACGTCGCAAGCCCGCTCCTAGAAAGCCTGCAGCCGAAACTGCACCAGCGGACGTGGCCCCAGAGCCAGCTCCTAAGCCGGAAAACCCAGAAGCGGCCGAGTAAGCTTTACGACATCACAAACGATCACAACCCGAACCGGCTGGTTCGGGTTTTTTTGTGTCGATACCGATTATTGTGGGTGTTGCGGCACGCGGTTATGTCTGGGCGACAGCACGCGCAAGGGCGCAGAATTGTTCTATTGAGACTTGTTCTGCGCGCTCGGTCGGCTGAATGCCCGAGGCCAACAAACGATCTTCGATATCTGGGGCAACACCCTTGAGAGACGCCCGCAGCATCTTGCGTCGTTGGTTAAACGCGGTTGCCACGACACGGCTCAGGACGGATGCGTCCGCCTCAAACCGTGGGGTCTTGAGCGCCGTCAAATGCACAACTGCGCTGTGCACTTTTGGCGGCGGCGTAAACGCTTCGGGTGGAAGCGTCATAACAATTTTTGCATCCGCGCGCCATTGTGCCAAGATTGCCAACCGCCCATAGGCCTTGGACCCGGGTGTGGCGACGATGCGTTCGGCGACTTCGCGCTGGAACATCAACGTCAGACTTTCCCAATAGGGGGGCCATTGTTTGGGCGTCAACCATCGCACCAAAAGTTCGGTGCCCACATTATACGGCAGATTGGCGGCCACACGAATGGGAGGGGTCAGATGCGCCAGAGGATCAATTTCGAGCGCGTCACCATTGATCACCTCAAGTTGTCCCGGGTAGGCCTCGGAAATTTCTGCCAACACCGGCATACAGCGGGCGTCTTTTTCAATGGCCAGCACTTTGCGCGCACCTTCAGCCAGCAAACCACGCGTCAAGCCACCCGGACCCGGTCCGATTTCCAGAATGTCACACGCGCTCAGGTCTCCTGCGCGACGCGCGATCTTGGCCGTCAGATTCAGATCAAGAAGAAAATTCTGGCCCAATGCCTTGCGTGCAGACAGCTGGTGATCTTCGATCACTTGGCGCAGGGGGGGCAGGGTGTCAATTGCACTCATTTTGCAGGCTTTCCAAAAAGGATCATGGGTGTGGCTGGGTTTTTGCAAGCGCCATGCGATGCGCCATGCGCAAGGCTTCCACCATACTTGACGGGTTGGCAACACCCTTGCCCGCAATATCAAACGCAGTGCCATGGTCGGGTGAGGTGCGAATAAACGGCAATCCAACGGTCACGTTGACGCCACGGTCAAAATCAAGCGTCTTGATCGGGATCAGGGCTTGGTCATGATACATGCAAACAGCGGCATCATAGGTTGCGCGCGCCTGTGCATGAAACATGGTATCGGCGGGCAACGGCCCCACCACATCATAACCTTGCGTGCGCATCTCGGCCAAGGTTGGCGCAATGATTTCCATGTCCTCACGGCCCATGGCCCCACCTTCGCCAGCATGCGGGTTCAGACCCGCAACCGCGATGCGGGGGCTGGCAATGCCGAACTGGGTCGTCAGGCCTGCGGCGGTGATGGCAATGGTTTCGCGCAAGACTGCGGGTGTCAGGGCTGTTGGCACGTCTCTTAGTGGGATATGGATTGTTGCTGGCACCACGCGCAATTGCGCACTGGCCAACATCATCACCACGCGCTGGACATCTGCCAAATGCGCAAGGTATTCAGTATGCCCCGGAAAGGCGAAATTACATCCGTCCTTTAAGGCCTTTTTGTGAATTGGCGCAGTGCACAAAGCTGAGGCGGCACCAGACATCGCCAATTGCGTCCCAACCGCAATTGCGCGCATGACGCCCTCTGCATTTTTTGGGTCGGGTTGACCTGGTACAGCATCACCGAGAAATGTCTGCGCCAAGACAGGCAGTCCTTGTGCCATGGCAGCCGGGGCCTGTGAGGCCTCTGAAATCACGATGGTCGGGACATCACCGGCAAGATGCGATGGGTCGCCAATCAGGAAAAACGCCATTTCATCTTTGAGCAACGACCACGCTTTTTGAACAAGCTCAAGTCCAATGCCAGCAGGTTCGCCGCAGCTGAGGGCGATGGGTGCCAAGGTCATTTTTCGTAGATCAGTGCATCGGCGCGCAACTGCTCAAGATACCCGTTTGAATATGATTCATACCGCTGACTGCGCAGGGCAGACGCGACGTCCTCTCTAGAGACTTCTTCACCAGTCACAGCGGTACGGCCACACAACATCAAAACCACCAGCGCCTGACCGCCAGCTGACGTGGGTCGGGTCAAAGACGTCGAAATCTCGTTCTCGTCCAGTTTGGCAAGCTCGAGCGCATAATCACGCGGTACCTTGGACGGAGCGACGGCCTGACGGTCCAACACATCCTTGGACTGACCATAGGCTTCGCCATACAGATCATCACAGGTATCAACCCGATCGCGCAGTTCTTTGGCCAGTTGCAGCGTTTCGGCGCTGCGCCCGCCCGGAAGGTAATAGGCGGCATAGTCGATCGCGGAGTAGCTCGGCGATGAGCCACCGGTTTCCTGCATGCCACGCATTTGGAACAATGCCACCGAGTTTGGCAACGAAATAGGCGGGGTGACTTCGCTTTGGGCCAGCCCCATGATCATGGGCCGCAAGGGGGCCGGTAGCTTGGTGATAGAAATCCAGTCAATCTTGCCGCCCTGATCTTTGGTCGAGGCCTGTGAATAGCGCACCGCAGCGGCTTCGAATTCCGTCTGAGAGCGGATTTCGCTGATCTGAAGCGCCAAAGATTGCACTTGATCGTTGGTTTGTGGCGTGACGGGGATCACGATTTCAGACAACAGAACATTGATCCCACCAGCGCCGCTGTTTGATGCAATAGCACGGTCGATCTCGGCTTCGGAAATTTGCACACGGCCCGCAAAGCGCGATTGGATCACGCCGCGCCACGACAGTTCGGCGATCAAAAACGCGCGCAGGGTTTGTTCGGACACCCCTTCGGCCTCAAGCGCTTTGATCAGGTCTTCGGGTTTCAGGTTGGTACGTTTTGAGAACTCGACCAAGCCCGCCTGAATACCTTCTTCACTTGGCATAATACCAATGATTTCGGCGGCTTCTTGTTTTAGGCGATCCTCGATCAACTGCTCTTTGGCCACCTTGCGCTTATCGCCGGGTGTATTCATCAAGGACAAGAGCAGGGCGCGCTGTTCTATTTCGTAATGTGTCACCACCCGATCATTCACAGTGACCGCAGGAGAAAAGGCGCTTTGGGCGAATGTCGGGCCAACCGTAGCCGTTGACAGTGCAAGACCAAAGGCAGCAGAGGCAACCAAACGTGTGAGAAACTTATGCGAGATCATGGGCATTTTATCCTGCGTTTGCATTACAAGTACGGCTATAGCTTTTGTCATCAGCGCGCACCGAGAACCCAAGCAATGATACTGTGAAGCCAAGGTTCGTGCTGGGTTGTACCGTACCGGATGTAATAAATCTGCGCGAGGCCGAAAGACCAATTTTCACGCATTCATTTCGATATTCAAGTCCAATTCCGGCTTCTGCTGATTGACCAGAGGCCAGATCATAACGCCAGTCTGCGAGTGTCGACCAGTGGCGGCTCAGCCGATAGCGCCCGTCAATGGTCCATTCCGCAACGCGGCTTGATCTGTTTTCCGCAGGATCCGCACGCAGCCAAATATAGCTGGCTTCCATTTCCAGCTTGCTGTTGTTCCATCCCGCATGGGCCGATGCTTTGTCGATGGTGTCATAGCCGTCGAACAATCCGCGCGCGGTCAATGACAACCCGTTTTGGGTCTTTATCTGACCTGCAATAAGCAAATCTGAAGGACTTTGGGACAGGCCGGAACTTGGGGTGAAATCGGGATGGACGGTTTCTTGATACACCTGACCAAACGACAGGTTGGCTTGCCATCCATCCGGATCATATCTGGCCCAGTTCAGGCCCAGTGCGGCCCCAAATCCGCGCTCGCGACGGTCTCCCGATGGAAACCGCGACAGGGCCAACAGATTGCCTTCGTCAAATTCCACACGCGTGCTTTCGTCATTGGCGACATTCATCGTGTCGCCACCGCTCCAGCTTACTTGGGCCATAGGTTCAAGCACATAGCTAACGCCGCTGGTAGAAACCTTGGTCAAAGGCCACCGCATGTGCGCGGCCACCGACGGCGTTATTTGAGCTTCAGTGCCATTCAGAGCCTGATCTTCGCGGGTATTAAACGCATCAAGCGCCAATTGGCTGGTAATCCCACCCTGTACACCGGCAAGCAGGCTCCAGTTGCGCTGCCACCACAAGGTGGCGTTTGCACGTGTCACGTCGCGTCCGTCAACGATGGTATCTGCATCAGGCCCGTCTATGTCGACATGAGAGGTCCGCCGATGGTCATGAAGCAAAAATGACATACGCAGTTCGCCACCAATCGACGTCGGAAAGTACCGGCGTTCGGTTTCGGCGACCGCCACCAACGAGGGCAGGGTGGCGTTGTCTTCGTTGGCGCGCAGGGATTCATAGTGCAGCAACGCAAACCGTGTGTTTTCGTCTCGCCGGGACCGCCGCACGGTGATATCGCTATTCAGGCGATCTTCGTCAGAGTAATCGTATTCATACAGATATGACCGATCCGACGTCGCCTTGATATTAAAGGTCAGCTTATAGTCGCGTGGCAAGTCGAACTGGCCTTCGGCAAACACATAATGGCGAGGCTGATCCAATTTGATGTTGTCGTCAGAGATCGCTCCGTTCAGTTCGATACGGCCCTTGCGAAAAGCCTGACGATACCGGAATTCAAGCGTCGAGGTGTGCTCTGCCAGATAGGGCGTCAGCGTCAGGTCCTTGTGATCGCCGAGCGTAAAGAAATAGGGCAGTTTAAATCCAAGGCCCAGTTGGCTGTCGCGGGTGATCTTGGGAATAAGAAACCCGCTGGCCCGTTTGAGAGTCGGATCTGGCAACCGAAGTTGCGGAAAGTAAAACACCGGAACATCCAGAACGCGGAACTGGGCATGGTCGAAATAGATTTGGCGTTCTTCCTGATCGTGTATCACGCGGCGCGCCCGAATTTGCCAAAGCGGCGGTGAGCCGTCGTCACATACGCGGCACGAGCTGACAATCGCCTTGTTCAACACGTTATAACGCGCACCCACGCGGGTCATTTCGGTGGCGGCCATCTGTAGCTGTTGGTCCAGAACCATGCGGGCACTGCGCAATACTGCATTGCGGAATTCTGAATCCAATTCGGCATAGCTTGCGATCACCCGCACAACATCGCCCTGTTCCAGATGAATCGGGCCAGTGACCCGCACAATGCCGGATTTCCCGTCATATTCGATCTTTTTGGCGCGGATGCGGACGTCGCCTTGCAGAGCTTCGACATTCCCTTCAGCGGTCAGCATACCCCCAGCGGCGACATACACCTGATCCGCAACCAACATGACATCAGTGGACTCAGATGTTTGTGCCGCAACCTGTGACGTCGCAACAGCCAAAGCAAAACAGAGAATCCCAATGCCGCGTTTCATCCGTCTTCCATATGCAACAACAGGCCAAGAGCCAACATAACACTTGCAATCGGGGGCGCCCAAGCCGCCAGCGCGACGGGAATTTGGCCGTTTTCCCCCAAAATCTGTGCGAAATTTCGAATATAATAGAGCGAAAATCCGGTCATGACCGCGGCCAGAACGGCGACGCCCGTGCGTCCAAATCGTGTGTGGCGCATTGTGAATGCGGCCGCGATCAACACCATGGCCATCAAAAAGACTGGCTGGGCCAATTCCATCTGGAACCACACTTCGTGGCGGCGACTGGAAAACCCGGCCTCTTCGAGATCATCAATAAACTCAGGAAGATCCCACACCGAAATAGCCGCCGGTTTGCCAAAGCTGTCGCGAATTCGATCCTTGGTCAGGGTACTGTTGACCCTGATGATGTCATGTTCTTGTGCGCCGCCCTCGGGATTTACCCCCAATTCCAAAGGCCAAACTTTGGCACGGCGCAATTCCCATGCACCTTCGACCAGACGGGCGCTTTGGGCCTCGACCCGCTTAATCGGTCCACCATCTGGTGCATAAAGCACGATCGTGACCCCGAAGAATACGGCTGCATCCGCACTTGCACGGGCGGCGTGGATGACGGCTTGACCCTCTTCTCCACCTTGACGCAACCACACACCTTCGCGCGACACCGAAAGGGCAGACCGCCCACCAAAGCGAAACCGTTCCGAAAGTTCCTCGTATTGGGCCGATGTTGCGGCCACAATCGGATTAAAGGTCGTCACCGCGAGCGTGCCCAACAATAGGGCCACGGTGACCGGCGAAAGCAGTGACACGATCGCCGAGCGTCCGGTCGCGCGTACAACCACAAGTTCGCTAGAGCGTGCCAACCCAAGAAACAGCGTGATGGTGGCCAAGATAACGATCAGCGGCAGGATCTGATAGAGTGTCTCTGGAGATTTGAGCATGGTCATGCGCAAAACTTGGTCAAATCCGATTTTTTCGACATCAAATTTGCGGAGTTGTTCGACCAAATCTGCCAAAGCGAGCAGGGCAAAAAAGACCGCAAACATTCCCAACAGGGTCCAGAGAAACTTGCGTGCAAAATAGAGATGTATTGTCATGCCGTGGCCCTACTTGTGGCCCGACGCCGCAAACGAATGGGATGGGACGATAAGCTGAGCAAAAGAACACCAAGACCAGATCCCACCAAGACCGGCAAATACATCAAAGGCCAAAGGTCGGCGTCGTTGCGTACAGGATCGGCCACAGCATTGCGGATCATTTCCAAGACAATCAACAACACGAACGCGATCACAATCTGTTTCCAGATGCCAAACCTGCTGTATCCCCCGAGCAAAAGGGTCGCAAAACCCACAATTGCGGCAAGCGCACCCGTCAATGGTTGGGTGAATCTGGAATGTACTTCTTCGACGACCCAGCCAGTACCGACGTTCATTTCTTGGGCAATCGCGTCGGTTTGGGTCAGCAATTCATAGGTGCTGACGTGTGGCAAACCCCGAGAAACGGTTTCCTTGCGATGGATCATGGATGAAATATCATAGGCAAAGTCGGAGAAATTTGTGGTGAACAGCCGCTTGTCAGATGTCGATAAAATCTGGCTGATACCATCGACCATCACCAACTTTGGCCCGTCATCATCATTCACAAGATAGGCCTTGGCAGCGGTATAGGTCACAACCTCGTTGCGCTGGCGGCGGTCCGAAATAAACACATCCTTGAGCACACCGCCCGGTGTGATTTCGCGAATGTAAAAGGTGATGCCTTTGCCCGGATGCAAAAAGGTTCCCTCAGTCAGCAAGCGAGCGGTGACGTTTTCGGTCACTTCTTTTTGGCGCTGGCTCAGTTGTGCTGTGCTTGATGGCACGAGAAAATGCGTGAGAATGGACATCATCACCGCAATGATCACGCCAAACAGAAACACAGGTCGCGCCAATCGCCATGGGCTAAAGCCTGTGGCCTGCATCACGGTCAATTCGCTTTCGCTGCTCAAACGGTTTGTCACATAGACCGTGGCGGCAAATGTGGACATTGGCAAAACAAGTCGGATGACAGTCGGCAGACTCAGCGCGGTGAACTCAAGGAACACAATCGCGTTCTGGCCGTTGGCAATCAGCTGGTCAAACAGAACGACGGCACGGTTCACCCAATATACCGAGACAAGAACCAACGCAAAAAAGCCGAACAACACCAGAAGTTGCGACAGCATATATCTGTCGAATCTTCCCACCGCTCAAGAATCCCCCGATTATTGTTTTTATGTGCGTGACTTTAGAGGAAATGCGCAGGCGGGAAAACTGCTATCTGGTCAAGCTGCCCATGGCGCGCTAGGTCTTGGCCAACAAAAGGGAGTATCTACCGTGGCCCAGCCCGTAACAGTGACATTTGTTGAAACCGATCTTGATGCTTTGGTAACCCAAACAGGGCGTATTGCCGTGTTTGTGGGCGAGGATGCCAAACTTGACCCTGCGGGACGTCGGGTGAATCGTTTGACCAAAGGGGCCGTGCTTCGATTGGCCGAGGCCAAAGCTGAAAAGGCCGCGTCAGGCGATGTCATCACCTTGGCCTATCCTGCCGGAATGGCGGCACAGGCGGTGGATGTCGTGTTTTTGCCCCGTCGGTGTACCATCGAAGAGGCGCGCAAGGCAGGTGTGGCCTTGGGGCGGACCCGCGGTGATGCGCATTTGACCATCTGTGCCGGAAATCACAGCCGGGCGGCTGAAATCTCGATGGGGGCGGCGCTGCGTGATTATGGATTTAACGATCATAAAACGGCTGAAACCCCGAAAGATCCACGCACTGTTGCGCTGATGTGCACCAAACCCGATGAGGTGCGCACCAAAGCCGCGCCGTTGCTGGCGGTGGCCCAAGGTGTGTTCTTTACCCGTGATTTGATCAATGAACCTGCAAATATCTTGACCACTACCGAGTTTGCCAAACGTATTTCGGATATGACCGCCTTGGGTCTTGAGGTCGAAGTGCTTGAAGAGGCCGATCTTGAAAAACTTGGGATGGGGGCATTGCTGTCTGTCGGACATGGCTCGGTGAGCCCATCCAAAGTCGCGGTGATGCAGTGGAACGGCGGCGCCAAAGGCACGCCCCCCTTGGCGTTGGTCGGCAAAGGCGTTGTCTTTGATACGGGCGGGATTTCGCTGAAACCAGCGGCTGGCATGGAAGATATGACCATGGACATGGGCGGCGCGGGCGTCGTGGCCGGCACGATGCGCGCCCTTGCGCTGCGCAAAGCCAAGGCCAACGTTGTGGGGCTTGTCGGATTGGTGGAAAACATGCCATCCGGCAATGCGACCCGTCCAGGAGATGTGGTCACATCTATGAAGGGTGACACCATCGAAGTGATCAACACAGATGCCGAAGGTCGTTTGGTGCTGTGTGATGTCATGCATTATGCCCAAGACCGTTTCAAACCCTCTGGCATGATTGATCTGGCCACGCTGACTGGCGCGATCGTGATTGGGTTGGGCCATGACAATGCAGGTGTATTTTCCAACAATGATGCGTTGTGCAATCAATTCTTGCGCTCGGCCGAGGCCGAAGGCGAAGGGGCGTGGCGCATGCCGTTGGGCAAGGCCTATGATAAAATGATCAACTCGCGTGTGGCGGATATGAAAAACACGGGCGGACGTCCGGCGGGGTCGATCACCGCGGCTGAATTCCTGCACCGTTTTGTGCCAGATGACATGCCTTGGATTCACCTTGATATCGCAGGTGTGGCCAGCGTGAAGGCCGAGACAACCTATGCACCCGCGGGTGCGACCGGCTGGGGGGTGATGGCGTTGAACCGTTTGGTTGCGGATCACTTTGAAGAGGCCGAGTAAACACGTATGGGGGCGGCCTATTTTTATCATCTGACACGCCAGCCAATGGATGTGACCTTGCCAATTTTGATTGGCAAGGCCCGCGAGGCCGGATGGCGTGTTCTGGTGCGCGGCCGCTCGCCTGAACGTATGGATTGGTGGGATCAAAAGCTTTGGCAAGTCGGCGGTGACGAGGGGTTCTTACCGCATGGTCTTGCGGGCAGTGCCCACGCTGCGGAACAACCCATTTTGTTGTGCCATGATATGACAAACGCCAATGGCGCGGCCTGTCTCATGACGATTGATGGCGCGGATGTTCAGCCTGACGAGGTTATTCAAAGCGAACGGGTGTGCATCCTGTTTGACGGGCACGACATGGACGCCGTGGCACAGGCACGTGTTCAGTGGAAAACCCTGACCGATGCGGGGTGTGCTGCCCAATATTGGTCGGAAGAGACGGGAAATTGGCAGAAGAAAGCCGAAAAAACAGTCGACTAACGGATGTTTCTCATCTTGTTTGTACGATGTACGAGGCTAGCGGGTTAAGATCAGCTTTTGTCCTGTGATCGTAATCTGCTCGAACCGCTGCAGATATGACATGCCCAACAATGATTGATCTAACTCTCCGCCGTTGACCTGTGCGGCCACATTGCGATCCGTGAGGGTACCGATTTTGACCTCTGTCAACGTCACCGGTGCGGTGCGGACTTCGCCATTTGCGGTCAACGCCCGCCCGTAATAGACCAGATTTTCCAAATCCAAACCTGCCTTCGCGGCGTCCGCCTTAGACAGAACAACCTGACTCGCGCCGGTATCGACGACAAACAATATCGGCTTGCCATTGATCGTGAGCGTGAGGCGATAGTGCCCGTCTTGGCTTCTTGGAATTTCGATCCGGCCTTCATCGGAAAATACGGCCTGAGTGGGGCGTACGGTGTCGCGAATATCGCCCCACATGCCAATCGCAACGATAACGCCCAGAAAAATCAACACCCAAGCCATGGCTTGCTGCAAAATTTTGCCAAAGCTCTGTCGGTGATTGGTCACAAACCAAAACAAAACGGCGGCACATAGCACCACAAGATAGGTCAATTGTCCGTTTTCAAAACTGCTCATCGGAATCCTCTTGTGTCAAGGATATAGGTCCTCTGAGGGGTGTTCAAAAGAGGGCTATCCAGCAAATCCAAAATCTCTGAGCCCATCCAGAATGAACTGAATGGCCAAGGCAGCCAATAGCATTCCCAACAATCTGGTGACCACGTTGATGCCGGTTTTTCCCAATGCGCGCGCCAATAGACCACTTGTCATGAACAAAAACAGCACCACACCCAACACGGCAAGCGCCACCCCAAGAACCAAAGCCGCACCCTGAATCCCCGTATTCTGGCCAGCCAGAAGAATAACGGTTGCGATCGAACCGGGGCCGGCGATCAGGGGAATGGCCAAAGGAAACACCGAAGGATCAGGGCGTTCGTCTGCCTGATCCTCGCGGCGTTTGGTGCGTCTCTCAAACAGCATATCCAGCGCCGTCAAAAACAACAAAGCCCCGCCCGCAATCCGAAAGGCTGGCATGGAAATACCGATAAACCCCAGCACAGCCTCGCCAAAAAAGGCAAACAGCGCCAAAAGACCAAAGGCGACGCCGCACGCGCGTAAGGCTATGCTGCGACGCTCGGCGCCCGTCATGTCATGCGTCAGCGACACAAACAGCGGGGTCAGCCCGATGGGGTCAATGATCACGAACAACGTGAAAAAGGCTGTGATCAGCGCCGCACTATCCATCAAGATGCCATTCCATACCCATCAGGAAACTATGCTCTATTTTTGGGCTTTTTCAAGCTTGTCGAGCGCCTTGAGCCACAATTCCTCTGCGCGGTCTTGTGCATCCATCACTTCAGCGTATTTGCGCTGCCAAACTTCCATCTCGCCGATCTTTTCTTCTTCGTAAAGGGTTGGATCAGCAAGCTTCTTGGCCAGTTTGTCGCTCATTTCATTCAGCTTGGTCACACGCTGCTCGCATTTGCGCACCTCGGCACGCAAGGCCAGAATGTCGTCACGCGTCGCCTTTTTGGCCGCTGGTTTGGCTTTGGGTTTGCTGGCGGGTTTGTCCGAACTCAGCAACAACGTGCGATAGGCCTGAAGATCTTCTTCATAAGGGGCGACAGTGCCGTCTTTGACCAGCCACAAGCGGTCCGCGACCAATGTCAGCAGGTGCATATCGTGGCTTACCAGAATGACCGCGCCACTATAGGCGGTGAGGGCTTCAACCAAGGCCTCGCGGCTTTCGATGTCCAAGTGGTTTGTCGGTTCATCCAAGATCAGAAGATGTGGCGCATCCAATGTGGCCAACAGCAACGACAGCCGTGCCTTTTGACCACCAGACAAGCGGCCCACTTCGGTCTCTGCTTGGGCTGCCCCAAGTCCGAACCCTGCCAGACGCGCCCGCAGGCGGGCCTGACCCTCGGAGGGGCGTTCGCGGACAAGGTGCTGAATGGGGGTTTCATCGACGTATAGTTCGTCAACCTGATGCTGGGCAAAGAACCCGATCCGCAGTTTGCTGGATGTGGTGAACTTGCCGCCCATCGCGTCCAGACGGCCGGACAACAGCTTGGCCAAGGTGGATTTTCCCTGACCGTTCTTCCCAAGCAAAGCGATGCGATCATCCTGATCAATCCGCAGGTTCAGGTTCTTGAGCACAACGGTGTCACCATACCCGGTTGATCCGCCTTCGATCGCAATAATCGGCGGCGACAGTTCTTCGGGCGTGGGAAAGGTGAATACCACCCGCGCAGCATCTTCAGGCGCCGTGATAGGCGTCATTTTTTCCAGCATTTTCACGCGAGACTGGGCCTGTTTGGCTTTGCTGGCCTTGGCTTTAAAGCGATCAACAAAAGCTTGCAGGTGCTCGCGGTGGGCGGCTTGTTTCTTGGCGGCGGCGGCCTGAACCGCGCGCTGTTCTGCACGTTGACGCGCGAACTGGTCATACGGGCCTGTGTAATAGGTCAACTTGCGCTCGTCCAAGTGCAGGATCGCGCCTACAGAGCGGTTCAACAGCTCGCGGTCGTGCGAAATGATCAACACGGTGTGGGGGTATTTGACCAAATAGTTTTCCAGCCACAGCGCGCCTTCCAGATCCAAATAGTTGGTCGGTTCATCCAGTAACAGATAATCAGGTTGGGCAAAAAGCACTGCAGCCAGAGCCACACGCATCCGCCAACCGCCTGAGAATGCCGAACACGGCATGAGCTGTTCTTTGTGATCGAACCCAAGACCCTTTAGAATCGATCCGGCGCGCGCTTCGGCGCTCCAGGCATCAATATCGGCCAGACGGGTCTGAATCTCGGCGATGCGGTTGGATTCTGTGGCTGTTTCTGCCTCGGCCATCAACGCGGCACGTTCCGTATCCGCGGCAAGCACCGTGTTGATCAACGACACCTCGTTGCTGGGCACTTCTTGGGCGACGCCGCCGATGCGGGCGCGCTGGGGCAGGGTGATCGTGCCCCCTTCCAGCGCCAGCTCTCCGCGGATCAGGCGAAAAAGCGTCGTTTTACCCGCGCCATTCCGGCCAATCAGGCCAACCTTGTGACCGGGGGGAATGGTGGCAGATGCCTCTTCAAAAAGAGGACGGCCTTCTACGGAGTAGTTGATGTCTGATATCTTAAGCATGCAAGGCTCATGACGTATCAAATCAACAACGTCAATGAGCACTATTTGTTGCGCTACCAATCCCGTGCAGAAAGTTGCGGTGTGGTGTGGTGAGATGCGCAATCTGGCCCGAGAAATACCCGCAATTTTCCATCACGCGTGTGCCAGTCATGACCGGAACGCAAACGTGCGGGTTCCTGCTGATCAATCGCCACTTTTCAAGGGCGCAAACCCATGGTACGGGAGGCCCAATTTGAACGCGGGGACACGGGCAGGGTGCCACTCCCCATATACAGGAGAGAGACACATGGCTCTGGAACGCACATTTTCGATCATCAAGCCTGATGCAACCCGCCGTAACCTGACTGGCAAAATCAATGCCAAATTCGAAGACGCAGGCCTGCGCATTGTCGCACAAAAGCGTATTCACCTGACCAAAGCGCAAGCTGGCGAATTTTACGCTGTGCACGCCGAGCGTCCATTCTATGACGAACTGTGTGAATTCATGGCGTCAGAGCCAATCGTTGCCCAAGTTCTGGAAGGCGAAGGCGCCATCGCAAAGAACCGCGAAGTTATGGGTGCAACAAACCCAGCAGACGCCGCAGCGGGCACTATTCGTGCTGAATTTGCTGAATCTGTGGGTGAAAACTCGGTTCACGGTTCAGACGCACCAGAAACAGCCGCTGTTGAAATCGCGTATTTCTTCTCTGGTCTTGAACTGGTTGGCTAATCACAGATGTGCATCGGTCTGGTGATCGGTGCATATTCTTTGTGATCTATCGTTTCGGGATAACCCCGATTTTATCAAGGGCCGCTTCCAATTCGGAGCGGCCCTTGTCATGCGCGCTGTGTTTAATGGCGTCAAAGCGCACCCGCAGCGCGTCTTTTTCTTTGCCCTTACAGTCGTTCCATGGCCGCCCCTGAAGCGCCATAACAAGTACATAATACCCGATGAAATGCGGCTTGCTTCCAGCCTCGAGCAATCTGGCATAGGCCTTGTCAGCCCCCAATTCCCGAAGCTGTTCTGCAGTGTGGATGCCTGCCTTTTCACAGGCCTCTTCATAAGCAGGCCCCAAGTTTCGAATAGAAGAAATCTGGGTGCCCATCTTACTGACCTTTTGTAACCGGATGCGCGGAGGCAAGATGCCTTATTTGGGAATCCCGAAAATGCCACGCGCGCTGTCTTCGTTGGCGCGTTTGATGCGACGGGCGGAAAACTTGAGACCCTCGCGCATTTGCGCGTCTGACGTCAGGAGCGGATAGTCCAGCGGCTCTTTGGAGAGCAAAACAGCGCGTGCACCCGTTGAGCCGTCAAAGCGATAGACATACAAACTGTCCCAATCAAAGTGCCCTCCGTTCCAGAGGTTGGCGATATCTTGGTGAAAGTTGTGACATTGATGGTTTTCCATCAACAACACGTATTTTTCTGCCATACGCACCATATTTGCCAAGCCGATAAAATGGCTGACGGCGGTGTGAATATGCATCAAAACAGTCTGTGAATAGACGAACTCGGCTTTGGGCCAGTGGTGCGAAAATGGCATCGTAATATCTTGCAGCCCGATGCGGTTTTTCAGCTCGGGGTGTCGGTGTTGGGCCAATTCAAGTTGGGTTTCCCCACGGTCTCCGCCGGTAAAGTCGACATCTTGAAACAGGGCCATGCCGTTTGCCAAATGGTCACCAGCCCCACATCCGACCTCGTGCACAGAGGCGGGCTGTAGTTGACCAATGGCTTCATAGATCAACTGCTGATTTGGGTGAATTTGGCGTGTGCTCGACGTGACGTGACCTGTTTGTGCATCAAAGCTGAGTTCACCTGTTTTTGCGACGGCTTGATATTCGGTTTCCACCGAATTGTGCAGACGCCGTTCGTACGAATCCTCGGTGTAGGAGTTCCAATCGAAGTCATCGTCATAGAACTTCCGGTTTTTGTAAAACAGGCGATTAAACAGTTTCATTCCGGTGTCCCTTATTTATGTGGTGCGGTTGTGGCATATGCGACTGCGGCAATCAAAATATTTCTGAGGTCCTATTGGGAAACCCCAAATGCTTTTCCTCGATACCTGGCACGTGCATGTAGTTGTTCCAAAGCCTGTTTTTGCCAATGAGCGAAATGCGCATCGGGTCAGGCTGTATATCGCGGAAAAGCCATCTAAGATGCGTGCATGCAGACTGCGCCGTCCTCTCTGTGCAGATTTTTCACGCACCGCGCATTGATTTTCGCAACGACCGCATCGGGATTTGCGCATAGCGGCAACAACATTGATTTCGCCGGACTTTGCAGCATACGTCGTTGCGGACGGATCGCTTACTGACTTTCGTGGCGGATCAGGGGGACAGGACGGTGCAAGCCTGAATCCAGTGTCTGGCGGAAAAATTGGACAACGTGCCGATGTCGGATGAAACCCATGCCAGCATGAACCAAAATCGAGGCGAGGTTCCTGTTTACCTAGCGCCGAGACAAAATGGTTCGGAGCCCAATTGTGGCAATGCCAATCGCACAAAGGGCGATAACGTACCAACCTTGGGACGAAATATTGGCTATGATCACACCAACCAGAGCCCATATGACTGCGATCGGATAGGCCGTTGCGGTTGGTTTGAGCGATTGAACGAAGAGTGTGACCGCCAGCACGCCAACGAGCATTGCCAGTGCCGCAGGCTGTGGTTGCAAAATTCCATACCCGGATAGGATGACACTTGTCCCAACACCCGTGGCTGCGGTAAGCCACCCCGCATAAAGCGCAACCGGATTGACCTGCCACATTGGCGAGGGCGCTCCGGCGCGCAGCATCGCAACAATTGCATAGGCCGCCATCACGAAAATCATACCTGTGGCCAGGATTGGCGACAGGTTGGCAGCAGCGATCCAAAACATGCCAATTCCCAGACTGATCAAAAGCGGGCGGCGCATGGCGTCCCAATCTGGATCATGCGGATGTTTGATCGCGCCCCAGACGGAACTAGAAACGAGCCAAACGTAAATCACTCCCCAGATGCCGAACGTCCAACCTACGGGCTGGGCTGGCCAGAAATCGACAACGACGGGAAATTGCTCGGGCTTGAACCCTGCAAAATCACGTGTGAGCAGGGGGCTCACAGCGAAAAGGAGAGCCGTCACCGCAACCGCTGACGCAAGATATGGGAAACGGGCCATCATTTTTCCTGATCCCCGCCAACTGTATCCGGCCGCATGGTGGCGACAAGCTCTGCGACTTTAATGCCGAACATTCGCATTTCTGATTTGTTCATGATCACGCCGTTTTCGGTCAGATACATCCAATCGGTGGCATTCAGTGTATATCCGCCCGCATCCTTTGGCAGGGTAATTTTATAGCTCAGACTCGCGGTTGATCCAGAGATCACCCCCCGCGCAACGCCGACGATATCGTCCGCCGTTGCGGTAAAGGTGCTGTTTGGTCCGGCGGTCAGGAACCATTTACGATTTTGTTCCACACCATTGGAATAGCGAAACTTTTCGGTCAGCGTACCCGTATTTCCATCCCATGCGCCGGTCATCTGGGCGACAAAGCTATTTGTGACTTTGCCAGTTGGGCCATAGATCACGCCTTCGGACAGGATGGAGCCCGAGAGGTGCTCTTGGAGGACAAAAAGCGGGCCAGTCTCGGCATAGTCGTGGGCGGATTGGGCGCGAAAGCTAAAAAATATCGACTTTATGAAGATCGCGACAAGTATGAGGATCAGCAAAACGGAGAGGATTTTCATCTGGAACATTCCTGTGTGGGAAGCGTCAGGACAAGGCCCAAGGCAATAAGTTTGAGGAAACATGGGAGGACGGCATACGCCAAAACAAGCGTTGCCAGGGCCTCGGGACTATTGGGCTGACCGGGCACGAAACCTGCGCGGTCGAGCAGTGGTAGCGCCGTGAAGGCGGCAATCGCTAACCCCAGCTTGCCAGCAAATGACCACATGCCAAACGCGGTCGAGGCGTTTAGTCCGGCTTTGGTCAAGGCGACCGAGAACATGGCAGGAAGCACCACCATATCGGCGCCCAATGCGGCCCCGGATGCGACGCAGATGGCTGCGAACCCTACAAAGTTTCCCGAAGCCAGAAAACCAGCGCCCACAAAGCCCAGTATAGAAAGCGGCATGGCACACAGAAGGGTACGTTTGGCCCCAATGCGTCGGCTTGTCCACACCCAGAGAGGAATGCTCGCCCCCGCACAAAGAAAGAACAGAACAAGCAGTAGGCCCGCTTTGCCCGTAAGCTGTAGATGGTCTTCGACGAAAAACAAAAACAGAGTCGAGGTCAATGCGACCGGCAGGCTGTTCACCAGCGCCAAAAGTAACAACCTGAATGCGCCGGCTCTGGCAAGCCCCTTTGAAGACAGTGCGTCACTTGCGATGGGCGGCTTGCGCCACATCGGGCGCGTGATGACTGCGGTGAAAATGGCCAAAGCGCCCAGAACTAGACCAAACATCGGATAGCCTTGGTTGGGCGCACCCAAACCGACAAGCACGGCAGGGACTATCGCTGCGATCACTACTCCGGCCAGCATGCCACCTTCTCGGAACGCTGCGAGTGTCATCAATTCGCGCGCGTCGGGTCGTCGTGCCAATGTGGCGCTGCGTCCATACAGCAATATCATCCCAAGACTGTACGCAGAAAACAGCAGAACCAGAATTACGGTCAGTTCTGCAATTATGTGCGGGCCGGATCGCAGCATGAACAACAGTGGAAACCCAATGGCGAGCCCGCCCGCGGCTGACATTGCAAACAGGCCTTGCGCACGCGGCCAGCGATCGATGGCCCATCCGATGAGAGGATCCTGCACCAGATCAACCATCCGAATGGCCAGCAAAATTGTGCCAATTGTCCCCAATCCGATCCCAAGGTTTACGGACGCAAATCGCGGCAAATGGATGTAAAGCGGGATACCAGCAGCGGCCAGCATCAACGCATAGAGGCTGACGCGTGGATAGATCATCACACCCCCTGCAATCGCCGCGCAAAGCGGGCAGAGCGCGCATTGTCACCCAAAAAGATCGACATGAAATTTCGTGTGATCCGCGGCCCCGCCAAAGTACAGGCGCGCTGGCCATTCCGATAGAAATGGATTTTGCTCGGACCATCTGAGACAGCCAGATAAGTATCGCCGCGGGTGACATCATCAAAGCAAGCTGTGAGCTGGCTTTCTGAGGGTAAGGGCGCGCCAATGCGGTTCATCTCGCGCATCGTTCCTTCGACCAAATCAAATTGCGTGAGGGCGCGTAAATAGGTCAGTTCAAGCCCGAAATCCGTATTCCAGTCAAACGCCGCGCCACCTTTGGTCAATAATCGCGCTTCATAAATCGGCTGGCCAAGAAATCGAAACGTCGCTTCGCCACGCGTTTGAGCGTCAGGAAGGACTGACTCGACCGAAGAGGCGGTTGCGGCGAACGGGCTGAGGCACAGCGCAAGAACAAATGTGATGTTACGCATGGGCCAGCTCGACCTGAACGACATTGGTGTGGCCAATCGCGAAAGATGCCGCGCAAATTTCAAGGTAATACTGCCAATTGCGAAAAAAGGCTTCGCCATGGCCCAGCTCGTTGATTTTACGTTTTTGGGCTGTCAGGCGCTCGGCCCAAATCCGACAGGTTTTCGCGTAATCTTGCCCAAACGCAAAGCTGTCCTGTACTTTTAGGCCGGCCAATTTTGCTTGATCTGCAATGATCTGATCCGAAAGCAACATCCCACCAGGGAATACATATTGGCGGATATAGTCGGAGGATGTCTTGTAACGCTCAAAGAAACTGTCTTTGACGGTGATGGCCTGTAACAACACACGTCCGCCGCTGGATAGATTGCGTTTGAGCGTGTCAAAATAGCTGGGCCAGTAGCGCTCGCCGACGGCTTCGATCATCTCGATAGAAACAATATTGTCATACTGGCCGTCCAGATCACGATAGTCGCGCAACTGAATATCTGCGCGCCCATCCAGACGGCATTCGGCATAGCTGTGTTGGGACCGCGAAATCGTCACACCGGTGACGTCACGCCCTTCAGACGTGGCGTGGTCTGCGAAACCACCCCAACCACAGCCGATTTCAAGCACACGCTCTCCGCTGCCCAATCGTGACAGCGCACGGGCATTCTTGCGCGTCTGGGCTTGGGCCAGATCCTCGTCGCTTCCATCAAACAGGCCTGAAGAATAGGTCATGCCTTCGTCCAGCCAAAGCCCATAAAATTCGTTGCCGACATCATAATGCGCACGGATGTTTTTGCGGGACCCGCGTCGTGAATTCGCCCGCAACACGGTATCGAACATTCGAAACTTGGCTTTGTTAAACTTGCTGGCTTGATCATAGGCGCCAAGGTGGTCGCGGTTTTTCATGGCCAGAGACATCAATCCTTCGACCGATGGGGTGTCCCACATCCCCTGGACATATGTTTCTCCGAGCCCCACCTGACCATGAGCAGCCATTGCAGACACGGCGGCCCAATCATGGATCACCATCTCGGCTTGAGGGCCGGAACTGCCAAAATTATACTGCTCACCCTCGGGCGTGCGCAGGGTCAATTGGCCTTCGCGAAGACGTTCACAGGTCGACAGAAATTCGGTCTTCAGAGCTTTGTTTGTCAGTCGCAAAATATGTTCCTTTTTTGTGAGCAGGGTCGTTGATCATGCGGGTGATGCGCATGGCGCTGGCTATGCCGTCTTCGTGAAAACCGTGCCTGTTCCATGCTCCGGCAAACCATGTATGATGCTGACCTTGCATCGCACGGATGCGTTTTTGCGCATCAAGCGCGGCTTTATCAAACACCGGGTGGGCAAATGACACTTCGTCATAAATCTTGTCACTGGGGATCGGGCGTGACGGATTGAGCGTCACAAACAGCGGGTCCTCTTCGGGGATGCTTTGCAGTTTGTTCATCCAATAGGTCACGCCGATATCACCATCCTGCGATCTGTAGGCCCAGCTTGACCAGCAGGCCTTGCGTTTGGGCATCTGGCTTTCGTCACAATGTAAAACTGCGCGGTTGGGTTGATATCGGATGGCGCCAAGGGCGCTTTGTTCGGCGTCTGTCGCGTCACTGCCCAGAATGCCAAGTGCCTGATCCGAATGGCAGGCAAAGATCACGTCGTCGAAACGCTGTGCTTCGTGACCGGCGACATGAACGGTCACGTCCGATGCGGATCGGGTGACGCCCGTCACCTGTGCGCCGGTGCGCAGCGTGCAACCCCGCGCGATCAAGGCCGTCTCGAGGCGTCGCACGTATTCAATGCTGCCGCCTTTGACGGTCCACCATTGATGTTGCCCGCTGCCTGCCAAAAGCGCGTGATTGCGGAAAAACTGGACCAACGATTTGGCCGGAAAACCGTCGACATCTGAAACTGGGGTGGACCATATCGCGCCACACATCGGCATCAGGTAGTTGGTGCGAAACCAATCCCCAAGGCCCAGTTCATCGACCAATTCGCCAATCGTTTTGTCGTCATCTGTTGCTGCGGCTTCGGCCCTTTTGCCGAACCGCACGATATCGGCAATCATTTTGTAATATTGCGGCCGCAACAGATTGCGTTTCTGGGCCACAATCGCCTTAAGAGAATTCAACCCATATTCAAGGCGACCCTCATCGATGCTCGCGCCAAAACTCATCTCGGCCTTGATGACGGGCACATCGAGATCGCGAAAGAGCCGTGTCAGATACGGGTAAGTCACATAGTTGAAAACGATAAATCCGGTATCCACCGGTTGATCGCCGTTTTTTCCCGCAATGACGGTTCGCGCGTGCCCACCCAGCCGGTGAGCTGACTCAAATAGGGTGACGTCTTGATACGCAGATAGATAATAAGCAGCCGACAGGCCGGAAATGCCGCCCCCGACGATGGCGATCTTCTTTCGCGGGCCTTGGGTCTGATCCAACATGCTATCCTCATATTCTGTGTTATGAAGCGAATACGCGTGTCGGTTTCGTCTGGATCAGAAAAAGATTGAAAAATGTCGAGCGTTGGGTGATCCGACCCCGTGGTCCGCACGTAATACCTCTATGATGATGCAACACATCCAAGCCCAAACCTTTCACGCCCGACGCGGCAGCCTTAAGAACTCCTTTCGGTATGGGGTGGACTATGTCCTGACCGATCTGCGAGATGATGGGCCGCGTCTGATGTCGCGCAACCGATGGAATTTATGGTCCATCTGGGATCACAAACATGGCGGGCCGCGCGGGGCAGGGCACGGCCTTGAATGGTTTGCTAACGTTCTCAGCGAACGTGGCTTTGCTACCGATGGGGCAGACCTCTTGCTGCTGACGCAGCCGAGTTTTCTTGGTTTGCATTTTAATCCGGTGAGTTTCTGGATCGCTACGCGCGATGGGTTGCCGTGTGCGATTGTGGCTGAGGTGAATAACACTTTTGGCCACCGCCACTGCTATTTCTGTGCGCTTCCGGAGTTCGCACCGATGACCCAATCGGCGCAGATCACGGCAGAGAAACTGATGCATGTATCGCCGTTTCAAACGGTTGATGGCGAATACCGGTTTGTTTTTGATGTGACCCAAGAGGCCGTCAACATTCGGATATCGTATGAAAACGGTGATCAAGGTGTGTTGGCGACGCTGACGGGGCGGCGACAGACGGCGACCAACAGATCCCTGATTTGGGCCGCCATTCGACGCCCATTTGGGGCTGCGCGCGTCGTGACGCTGATCTATTGGCAGGCCCTGAAATTGTATCTCAAACGTGCGCCGTTTCGTAAAAAGCCGTCGCCGCCAGAAATGTTGATTTCAGACAGTATACCCAACAGCATATCCGCAGGTGACATATCCAATGATTGACATGACGGGCAAAACCTANCAGCATATCCGCAGGTGACATATCCAATGATTGACATGACGGGCAAAACCTACTGGTTGGTGGGCGCAAGCGAGGGCATGGGGCGCGCATTGGCCCACGAGTTGAACGACGCTGGTGCCCGCCTGATCTTGTCCGCGCGAAATCGGGATCGGTTGACCAGCCTGTGTTCTGAACTAAGAAACGCGCAGGCTGTCCCTTTGGATGTGACCGATTTGGAGGCAGTGCGCGATGCGGCACGTCAACTGGGCCACATTGACGGTGTGATTTATAATGCGGGGGCATATGATCCAATGCCGGCCCAAGAGTGGGACAGCGATGCGGCCCTCCAAATGGTGGACGTGAACTTTGTTGGGGCGATGCGCGTTTTGGGAGAGATCGTGCCAAGGTTCGTCCAGCAGGGCTATGGTGATATTACGCTGGTTGGATCTCTAGCAGGATACCACGGCCTGCCAGCTGCAGTCGGATATGGGGCCAGCAAGGCCGCGCTGCTCAGTCTTGCAGAAACCATGCGGTTTGACCTCAGAGAGAGCGGCGTTGTGGTGCGCATCGTCAATCCGGGCTTTATCAAAACGCGTCTGACCGAAAAGAACGATTTCAAGATGCCGATGCTGATGTCGCCTGAAACAGCTGCCCACCGTGTGTTCAAGGCGATGCGGTCACGCAGGTTTCGCACCGATTTTCCCGCACCGTTTTCATGGGGTATCAGAATTGTTGGGCTCATCCCCGACTGGCTGCTGTATCGCGGCAGTTAGCGCTTTGAGCAGATGTGGATCGCCATCCCCATGAGAGTAATCACCTTGGTCAAACGCGGATATCTACATGAAGAATGTCACTTAAATAACTGAAAAAATGTCAAATATAGGCGTCCGCCTGTTCAGCATATGCCGAGTGAGGATGCCGGTTTTCAGATTCGGAAAAACGGCTGTAACAGGCGTGGTAAAAGCGCGTTAAAACGCAATGGTGCGTCGGTTGCCGCCAGACATATGCAAGGTGCACCCGCACTCGCAACGGGTGTATGTTCCAGATGTTCGTCGCCGATCTCGATATCGCCGACGCCGAAACGGCCTGTTTCATCTTTGAAACTTCCCTGAAGCACCAAAGTGAGCTCCAATCCACCATGACCATGATCAGGCATGGCCTGTCCCGGTGGGATCGACAGCAAGCGAATGCTGCCCTCATCCCCAGATGATAAAACACACTGGCGCACGCCCATACCAACAGACTTCCAGCGTGGTGGCGTGCCCTTCAACGCCTCCATGACGGGCGCAGGATACGCACCAAACCGTTTATACACAGGTGCTGGTGTGAAGGGATCATCCAGCATGTCCAACACATTCGATTTTAAACGATCTGAGACGGTCTTGGTTTCGATGCGGTCCAGCAGAATGCCGCCCACAGCTTCATGGGCGGCTAATGCGCCGCGACATTCCGCACAGAGAGACACATGGCTGGCCACAACCATCGCGAACGGATGTGCAAGAGTTCCCGCAGCATAAGCTGCTAGCATGGCATCCGGAATATGGTGGGTGATTGCCGTCATCTAGCGCAGTCCCTTCAACTCGTGTCTCAAACGTTCCAGCCCCAGCCGGATACGTGATTTGATGGTTCCAAGTGGCTGGCCGATCTGGCTGCTGATCTCTTGGTGGGTCAGCTCGCCAAGGTATGCTTTTTCTATAATCTCGCGCTGGTTTTCATTGAGACGCGCCAAAGCGTGTTTCAATTGTTCCGTTTCTTGGTCCATCGCCAATATCTGAGGTGCATCCGGCTCTGTGGGGGAAACCTCGATCAGAATTTCGGGCACGGGGCGCGACTCCTTTCGGACGACATCTATCTGCCTGTTGCGGGCGATCTGATATATCCAAGCGGAAACCTGCGCCCGATGCGGATCAAACAGTGAGGCCTTGCGCCAAGCCGTCAGCAACACGTCTTGTACGATCTCTTCGGCATGTGCCGTAGAGGTGCCACTACGCATGATGAATCCTTTGAGCCGAGGTGCAAAATAGTCAACCAACTTGGCAAACGCTTTGCGATCCTGCCGGTCGCGTACCGCGATCATCCAGACTGTTTGTTCTGAAAGCTCAGGCAAGCGGTTCTTCACACACGGCGTCCACTCGCTCGAGCACTTAACCGGGCGGGTCGTTTCTTGGGAGCGTTCCAGCGTTTCTATCATCATACATTGTGTACGATCCGTTTTAAAATTTGGATCACCCAAGCCAATTGTTTTTTTCCAAGACGGTAGTGAATCAGTTTTCGGAGTTACAAAGGTCGTAATCACGTTCTGATATGGCAATACGCAGAGCCAAATAGTGGCGCCTGCCAGGTGAAGACCGCGACTGCTGTATTGGCTTTGGGCAACAGAAAAATCCCGCCCGATTTCTCGGAGCGGGATTTTTATTTTCAATCAATACCTTGCGGTGTGATTGGCTCCGGCGGTAGGGATCGAACCTACGACCAATTGATTAACAGTCAACTGCTCTACCGCTGAGCTACGCCGGAATATGTGGCAGGATATAGCGGTGGTTTTTTGGGACGTCCAGAGGCTTTTGTCACATTTTTTTAGTTTTTCGCATTTTTTTCAGATGCGCTCGAAAATTGCTTCGGATTCCAGCTCGTTTTGAGGGCGCACTTTGTTTTTCCCCAATAAATCAATCAGATGCGCAAAGACGTTCCGTGTTGCGGCACCCATGAGGGCCGTTGGCGTTTCTGTGTATATTTGTCGAGCGATATCATAGGCGCGTGCTGGCCCCTTGTTTAATGTGTCAAGAATTTCACGCTCGCGGCCCAGACGATGCTGCACCAGCCAATCAAGCCGTTCGGCGGGGGCCGTAATCGGCGCGCCGTGCCCGGCGTGAAAGACCCGCCATGTTTTTTGGCGCAAGCGTTCACATGATGACATAAAGTCTGTCAAATCCCCATCGGGGGGCGATACCAGTGAACTGGCCCACCCCATGACGTGATCTCCGGTAAAGCACACATCACCCCAACCAAACGCAATGTGGTTCCCAAAATGGCCGGGTGTGCGAATGGTTGTCAGGTCCCAACCGTCGCCATGAATCACTTGGCGGTCCTCAAGACAGACATCAGGCACAAAGCTGCTGTCGATTCCTTCTCCGCCGCCCGCAAGCCCTTTCGCGGCCAATTCGATCATGATGTCGCTGCGTCCGGCAAAGGCATCGCCAAATGCCCAAATCTTGGCCCCAGTCTGTTGCGACAAACGCGCGGCAAGGGGCGAATGGTCCAAATGGGCATGGGTGACCAAAATATGGGTGATGGATTGATCCGGTGCCACGGCAGCCAGAATCGCCGCGAGATGTGCGTCATCGTCTGGACCGGGATCGATAACCGCGAGCCCACCTGTGCCCAACAGATACGTGTTGGTGCCGCGAAAGGTCATCGGTGACGGATTCGGAGCCACAAGCCTGCGCAAGCCGGGCTCGAGCTGTTCCGGGACTCCGATGACGGGGTCAAATTGCAGGATTTCGGGGTCCATGGGCTTTCCTTCCGCTAACTCTCAAGGCATTGTTTAGCCCATGTTCTTTCAATGGCTCAAATGGTATATGCCGCGCAGCCTGTATGGTCGCGCAGCCCTTATCCTTATTCTTCCTGTCATCACGCTTCAGCTTGTGGTGTCCGTCGCCTTTATCCAAAGGCATTTTGAGGGCGTGACCGAGCAAATGACCCAAACGGTTTCTCGTGAAATGGTGTTGTTGATCGACATCTACGAAGATCAAATTGGTCCTGAAACTCTGGGGCTGTCACAAGGAGACCTGTTGGACCGGTTGGGATATACATTGTCTTTCCCCGATGCCGCGATGCCCGACGATCAGATTCGCTGGTATGATTTTTCCGGTTTCGTGGTGTCGCGCACACTTAAGACCTTTGTGCCACAGGTTGTCTCGGTAGACTTACCCGACAGCCGTCAGGTCACAGTTCATATCGACACGACGCGTGGTCCGGTCGCTCTGGAATTGGATCGGTATCGCCTGTCAGCATCAAACCCGCACCAATTGCTGGTCAGTATGGTGTTTTTCGGCGGATTGATGACGCTGATTGCCTATTTCTATCTGAGAAATCAACTTCGGCCCATCACACGTCTTGCGGCGGCAGCCGAGGCCTTTGGTCGGGGACGACATGTGCCGTATTCCCCTGGGGGTGCCATCGAGGTGCGTGCAGCCGGAAGCGCCTTTTTGGACATGCGGGCCCGTATTGAGCGCCAGATCGAACAGCGAACGATGATGCTTTCTGGGGTAAGCCATGATTTGCGCACGCCGTTGACGCGGCTCAAACTGGGTTTATCTTTGCTGGATAGTGAAGACAGCGCGCCGCTTGAACGCGACGTCGAAGATATGCAGCGCTTGCTTGATGAGTTTCTGAGCTTTGCCAAAGGGGCCGCCGAGGGGGAACCGGAAAAGGTTCAACCCTATGATTTTGTGGCACAGATCGTGCAAGACAGTGCGCGCGGCGGCAAAGATGTGACCCTTGCGCCGCAAGATGGCAACGACGAGGTGGCCTTGCATTTGGTTGGGATGCGGCGGGCCCTAGAAAACCTGATTGGAAATGCGGTGCGATACGGCACCAAAGCGCGCGTTTCTGTGCGGCGCACGGACAAATCCCTTCGTATTCGGATCGAGGATGATGGACCGGGCATTCAGGCGGATGTCCGTGATGAGGCGCTCAAGCCGTTTGTGCGTTTGGATCCGGCACGCAACCAAAACAAAGGGACAGGCGTCGGGTTGGGGTTATCCATTGCGGCGGATGTTGCGCGCGCCCATGGCGGAGTCTTGCGATTGGGGGAAAGCGAGGACTTGGGCGGACTGTGCGCGGATATCGTCATTGCGTGTTAAGCTGCGCGCATGCGCCTTGGAAGAGCGCGATCTACCGCTGTGATACGTGAAATGTTTTCAAAGAGTTGTGTAATTCCTAGGGGATGAGGGACTTGAACCCCCAGCCAAAGCGTTATGAGCGCTCTGCTCTAACCAATTGAGCTAATCCCCCAGGAATACCCGATCCCTACATCAAGTTTTCAGCGACGCCAAGTACCGTCCGACATCAAATTTATCCTGTGCATCGCAAAATTATCCGGTGCCACAATCCAAGCCCGCGTCACGGCAGACCGTTGCCTCCTGAGCCGGTTTGGGCTAGTGCCTGCGCAAAGCTTGATGGAGACGGTTATGAGCGACGGCAAAAACGGCATTACCTATGCAGATGCGGGCGTAGACATTGATGCAGGCAATGCACTGGTAGACAGAATTAAACCAGCGGCAAAGCGCACAGCACGATCAGGTGTGATGGCTGGCCTTGGCGGGTTTGGGGCCTTGTTTGATCTGAAAGATGCTGGCTATGTCGATCCGATCCTTGTGGCCGCGACAGATGGCGTGGGAACCAAGCTTCGGATTGCGATTGATACAGGCAACGTCGATGGCGTGGGCATTGATCTTGTGGCGATGTGTGTGAATGACCTTGTCTGCCAAGGCGCTGAACCGCTGTTTTTCCTCGACTACTTCGCAACTGGCAAACTCGAGACAGAGCAGGCCGCACGCATCATCGAGGGCATTGCCGCAGGGTGTTATCAATCTGGCTGTGCGTTGATTGGTGGTGAAACGGCTGAAATGCCCGGCATGTACGAAGCTGGCGATTTCGATTTGGCCGGATTTGCTGTGGGTGCCATGGAACGCGGGGCAGATTTGCCCGCTGGCGTCGCCGAAGGTGACATTCTTTTGGGGCTTGCATCGAATGGTGTGCATTCGAACGGATACAGCCTTGTGCGCAAGCTGGTCGAGGTGTCCGGCCTTAAGTGGGACGATGCATGTCCTTGGGGGGACGACACCTTGGGGGCTGCGCTGCTTGCGCCGACGCGTCTGTATGTCAAACAAGCCTTGGCCGCTGTGCGGGCAGGGGGCGTGCACGCGCTGGCTCATATCACCGGTGGTGGCCTGACAGAAAACTTGCCGCGGGTTCTGCCCGACGATCTTGGGGCTGATATCGATCTGGATGCGTGGCCATTGCTGCCAGTGTTCCAATGGTTGGCCCAAACCGGCGGAATGGATCAGGCAGAGATGCTCAAGACATTCAACTGTGGACTTGGCATGATCTTGTCAGTGTCCCCAGACGAAGTCGACGCACTGGAAACGCTTTTGCAGACCCAAGGTGAATCTGTGTATCGCATTGGCTCTGTTACCAAGGGCGCTGGTGTACGTTATACCGGACGTCTCCTGTGACCAAACGCGTCGCGATTTTTATTTCCGGAGGCGGGTCAAATATGGTCCGCCTTTTGGAAGACATGGTTGGCGACCATCCTGCCCGTGCCGTTTTGGTTCTGGCGAATGATGCCAATGCAGGTGGTCTGAAAAAGGCTGCTGATCTGGGTATTGAAACGGCTGTGGTGGATCATCGCCCGTTCAACGGGGATCGCGCGGCGTTTGAAGCCGCCCTTCAGGCCAAGCTTGATACAGTCGATCCTGACATCCTGTGTCTGGCCGGATTTATGCGCGTCTTGACCGAAGGGTTCGTTGCCCCGTGGGAAGGGCGTATGCTCAATATTCACCCGTCTCTGTTGCCTAAATACAAAGGGCTCCATACCCACGCACGCGCGCTTGCGGCGGGGGATTCAGAACACGGCTGTACCGTGCATCTGGTGACGCCTGCACTTGATGACGGGCCAATTTTGGGACAAGCCAAAGTCGCGGTCCAAAGCGACGACACGCCCGAAACCCTTGCCGCGCGTGTACTGACCAAAGAACACCTGCTTTACCCCGCAGTGCTGCGCCGTTTTGCGGCTGGTGACCCCACGCCTGTGATGCTCTGAAGCCCTTGTGCCCTGGGTTGTTTGCAATTCCGCAAAATTCACCGTAAGTCTGTGGAAAGGGCACCATAAAAACGAATGAAGAAACCCGACGAATGAAAACACTTACCACGACTGAGGACCTCGCGCAGTTTTGCGAAATGGCGCGCACCAAACCTTATGTCACGATCGACACTGAATTCCTGCGCGAGCGTACATATTATTCAAAACTCTGCCTGATTCAGATGGCCGTTCCTGATCATGACGGCGACGACGCTGTTTTGGTCGATCCGTTGGTCGATGATCTATCGCTGGAACCTCTGTACGAGTTGTTCCGTGATACATCGGTGGTCAAAGTGTTTCACGCAGCACGGCAAGACCTTGAGATTTTCTTTGTCGAAGCTGGCGTGTTTCCTGATCCGTTGTTTGATACGCAAGTGGCCGCAATGGTCTGCGGATTTGGCGAACAGGCCGGGTATGAAACGCTGGTGCGTAAGATCGCAAAGCAAGGCATTGATAAAACAAGCCGTTTTACCGATTGGTCACGCCGTCCTTTGACCGACGCCCAACAAAAATATGCCATCGAAGATGTCACGCATTTGCGCAAAGTGTACGAATTCCTTGCTGCCAAGCTTGATGAAACTGATCGCGAGCATTGGGTGCAGGAAGAGCTGCGTATTCTGACGCATCCGGGCACCTATGTGATCCAGCCTGAAGATGCCTGGAAACGTGTGAAAATTCGGACGACGACGCCCAAGTTTTTGGCAATCGTGCGCGAATTGGCCCGTTTCCGCGAGGGATATGCCCAAAGCCGGAACGTGCCGCGCAATCGTGTGTTCAAAGATGATGCGCTGGTCGAACTGGCATCAACCAAGCCTAAGACCATGCAGGATCTTGGCCGATCCCGTTTGTTGTTGCGCGAGGCACGCAAAGGGGAAATCGCTGACGGTATTCTGGCAGCTGTGGCAACTGGGCTTGCGTGCAAACCCGATGACATGCCAAAAGCCGATCGCACGCGCGAAAAGCTTCAGGTCAATCCAGCGCTCGCGGATCTTCTGCGTGTTCTGCTCAAGGCCAAGACAGAAAGCTCTGGCGTGGCACCAAAGTTGATCGCGCCAGCGGCTGATCTTGATGCCATCGCCGCAGGAGAGCGTGACGTTCCGGCCCTGACTGGGTGGCGTCAAGAAGTGTTTGGGGCCGATGCCCTGCGGCTTTGCGATGGTGAAATCGCGCTGGCCGCCAAGGGCAACTCGGTAAAAATCGTCAATCTGTAGCGATTAGCGTCTGACTTGGCGGGCATTGTTGGCCGCCACGATCTTGATGGTGCTAATGCCCGCAAGTTGTTGTTCAGTCAGGCTGTGCGCCACGTGAATTTCGCGCGATTGTTCTGTGCCAACACCCGGGGCAGGGCGCGGATGAATCGCAAGCAGGTTATAGACAAGCACGCCTTTGGTGTTTTGTCCCTCGGACGGAGGCTGAAGCTTGACCGTGTGCACACCCTGAACCGCAGCGACGCCAGCCACGCGAATGATGGCACCCCCAGCGGTTTTTTCGATTTTTACATCGGTGACTTTGTAAACAGGAAGCCCGCCATAGACGGCCTCTGGGCGGGTAACCAACTGACTTTTCTCTGGGATAAGAGGGTTGATTTCACCCTCGGGCACAGCAATTTCTTCGCTATCACCAAACCAGTTCACGGGATTCCACCGTGATTGGCATGCACCAAGTGCCATTGTGACGACGAGCAGAACCCCAAGCGTGTGTTTCATCAATCTGACCTTCTGTATCTTTCCTCTTGAATTAGCCTATTGGCGCGCTGTTGAAAAGCTTGAAGGCAAGGGCTGGACCTTTGGGCCATCGCCGCCTAGGTGAATAAAAAAGGAAAGGGCACAGGTATGGCCACTGAGGCATTTGAAGAAATCGTCGAAGATTTCGAGTTCATTGAAGATTGGGAAGACCGGTATCGCCACGTGATTGATTTGGGCAAGGCGATGGATCCTCTGGATGATGCTCTGAAGGTGCCTTCAACCAAGGTCGATGGCTGTGCATCCCAAGTTTGGCTGCATCCGCGTATCGAAGCCGGCCTATTCTCGTTTGATGGTGATAGCGATGCCATGATTGTGCGCGGTCTGATTGCCGTCCTAAGGTGCCTGTATAACGGCGTGCCTGTTCACGACGTCACAGCGATTGATGCACGTGCTGAACTCGAGCGTCTGGGGCTGAATGAACATCTGTCAGCACAGCGCTCAAACGGAGTGCGTGCCATGATCGAGCGGGTGCGTCTGGTGGCAAGCGAAGCCTGAGGTTTCCGATCTCCTTGGTTCCTCAAGACGAGTCCTTGAGGGCCATGTAATATCTCAGAACATACAATCGAATGGCGGTTGCCAGTCCGGTTTCCAGATCGCGATTTGCATCAACTTCTGCTGCTAATACGTTGATTGGGATGGATCTTTCATTCGCTATGTGGCGAAATGCGATCCAGAAATCGTCTTCAAGAGACACGCTCGTGCGGTGCCCCTTAAGTGTCAAAGAGCGTTTAACTGGGCGCGCACTCATGACTCTGTCTCGTGTCCGTCTAAATCTTTTTTTGCTTTTGACTGCGTCTGTTCGTTCAGCTGCTTTTGCGCTTTGGTCAGGCCGAACTTGACCGCGTTGGTGTCTGCGCGGGCTTTTTCATCAGCCCGCGCTTTTTGTTTTCTGAACCGGTTAAGATTGACCGGCTCGACCATTACTTGGGGCCAACCATATTTTCTGGGCGCACGACACGGTCAAAGGTTTCCGCATCCACAAACCCAAGCGCGATGGCTTCTTCCTTGAGGGTCGTTTTGTTCTTGTGGGCGGTTTTGGCCACCTTGGTGGCGTTGTCATACCCGATTTCCGGTGCCAAGGCGGTCACCAGCATCAGAGATTCACGCATCAGCTTTTCAATGCGGTCCGCATCCGCCTGAAGCCCAACCACAAGGTTGTCGGTGAAAGCAACTGCCGCGTCCCCCATGAGTTGCATGGATTGCAACACGTTGTAGGCCATCATTGGCTTGTACACGTTCAGTTCAAAATGCCCTTGCGATCCGGCGAATCCGACGGCCGCATCATTCCCCATGACATGCGCACAAACTTGGGTCAGGGCTTCGCATTGAGTTGGGTTCACTTTTCCCGGCATGATCGATGATCCAGGTTCGTTTTCTGGCAGGATCAATTCCCCAAGACCACAGCGTGGACCAGAGCCCAACAGACGAATATCATTTGCGATCTTGAACAGGGATGAGGCAACAGTTTTCAGGGCACCCGACATTTCAACCATGGCATCATGTGCTGCCAGGGCTTCAAACTTGTTTGGGGCTGTGATGAAGGGCAGGCCAGTGATATCTGCCATATTGCCCGCTACTTTTTCGCCCCAGCCGACAGGGGTGTTCAGGCCGGTTCCAACGGCTGTGCCGCCTTGGGCCAGCTCATAAATTCGACCAAGCGCGTCTTTGACACGTTGGATGCTCATGGCGATCTGATGGGTATAGCCCGAGAATTCCTGCGACAATGTCAGCGGCGTTGCGTCTTGGGTGTGGGTCCGGCCGATTTTGATGATACCCTCAAATTCTTCGACCTTTTTCGCCATAGCCGCGTGCAGCTTTTCCAAGCCGGGCAGCAGCACATTATGTGCGGTTTCCGCTGTGGCGATGTGCATTGCCGTTGGGAATGTATCGTTTGACGATTGACCCATGTTGCAATGGTCATTGGGGTGCACCGGGTCTTTGGAGCCAATCACGCCACCAAGAATTTCAATCGCGCGGTTCGCAATGACCTCGTTTGAATTCATGTTCGATTGCGTGCCTGATCCGGTCTGCCAGACAACTAAAGGAAAGTTGTCGTCAAATTTGCCTTCATAGACTTCTCCGGCGGCTTGGATGATCGCATTGCCACGCTTTTCATCTAGCTTTCCAAGTTCAAGGTTTGCTTGGGCACAGGCTTTTTTGATAACGCCAAGCGCACGCACGATCGCAATTGGCTGTTTTTCCCACCCAATTGGAAAGTTAATGATCGAACGCTGTGTTTGAGCGCCCCAATATTTGTCGGCTGGGACCTCTAGAGGGCCAAAGCTGTCGGTTTCGGTGCGTGTGTTGGTCATGGGTCAGACTCCGTAACAATGTCAGGACGGGTCATATCGAAATTGATGAAAATTTCAATACTGTGTACAATGGAATACAATGATCTGGCGGCGGCAAATCAGCCCACCGCAGGCCATTAGGGTTTGCGAAAGCTATCAAGACTCACGACGTCGGCGTCCTTGCGTGGCTCTTCGGGAACCTCCAGCGCAGCCTCGGCATCAACGGTCATCTCAATCGGTTCGCCGCCCTCATCGTCGTCATCCTGCGTCTCAAAGCGCAATCCGAATTCGACAGAGGGATCCACGAACGTTTTGATCGCATCGTATGGGATATAGAGCGGCTCTGGTGCATCGCCGAAATTCAGAGTGACGGCAAAACCTTTGTCGGTCACCTCGAGGTTTTCGAACCAATGCTGCATGACCACAGTCATCTCGCCCGGATAGCGGTCAACCAGCCAATCCGCGATATCTACATCTGGGTGATGGGTGTCAAACGTGATGAAAAAATGATGTTCTCCAGGCAATCCATTTGCCTTTACATCGTTCAATACTTCTTGGATCAAACTGCGCATCGCGCGGTGCATCAAGTTGCCGTAGTCAATTGTACGGGACATGCCTTCACCCTTTGTCATTCATATTTTTAGCATAGTGGATTCGGCGGGAAACAAAAGGCGGCTTTCACAAAAAACACCGGTCTCTACAGGAGGCCCGCAATCATCGAAATACCTGCCGTCAGCGCCAAGGTTTTTACAAGTGGAATTTTGCAAAGAATAAGCAGGATCACTCCGATACAGACCATACCAAACGCCGTTGGATCAAAACTCGCAAGATCTGGAACTGCACCAAATCGCGTTGAAACCACGTGCTGAAATATTACGTGCAACGCAAACCAAATACTAAGGTTTGCGATCACGCCAAGAACAGATGCAGAAATCACCTTAAGCGCGCCGGATAGTCGAGGGTTCTCCAAAAGGGTATCGACATACGGGGCACCCGCGAAAATCCATAAAAAACAGGGGACAAAAGTGCACCAGAGCGTCAACAACCCCGCAACAATCGCTAATCCCACACCGCCTTGTGCGTACCCAGCCAAATGGCCGACGAACTGTGTCACCAAGATCAGCGGGCCGGGGGTCGTTTCAGCCAAACCAAGCGCGTCCATCATCTGCGCTGTGGTGAGCCATTCAAAGTCCGTGACGACGGCTTGCACCATATACGCCAGCACCGCATAGGCCCCGCCAAAGGTGACAACAGCCAATTTGGAAAAGAAGACGGCAATTTCGGTCAAGAATGCATGGCCTAAACCCCAAACCAAAACAATCGGCGCGGCCCATAGAATCCCCCAAAAAACAGCCGTCTTTAATGTCCTTCGAGCGAGACCATGCGCAGGCATCGGTGTGGAGGCAACCGCAGTCGACACGGCGGGCGGTCTGGCCGTCACATAACCAGCGACGCCCGCACCTAGGATTAGGGCAGGGAACGGCAACACCCCCATGTACAAGATGCAACAGGCTGCAACCGCAAAGCTGATGTTCAGCGGGGGTGTGAGAACTTTGGGGGCCAAGCGAAACATCGCCTGCAACACCACGGCAACAACGGCTGCTTTAACCCCGAGAAACGCCGATTGCACAATCGGAATTTGCCCAAATGCCACGTACAGACCTGCAAGCAGGGTGATCAGAATTGCACCGGGGAGGACAAACAGCAGGCCGGCGATCATCCCGCCAAGCGTCCCGCGCAATTTCCATCCGGTGAATGTCGCCAGTTGCATGGCTTCTGGGCCGGGAAGCAGCATGCAGAACGACAGTGCACCGAGAAACTGTTTTTCTTCCAGCCATGCCTGTTCTTCTACAAGCGCACGATGCATCAAGCTGATCTGTGCGACTGGTCCCCCAAAAGACATGAGACCAATGCGACCAAACACACGGAAGAGATCGGAATATGAAGGGCTGGCTGTCATGCCGTCAGGCACCACACCCCTAAACGCATTGCAAGCAGGAATTTCACATTTTGGTCAGCCGATTTTTTGGCCTGTCAGGCACAGAGCCAGAGATTGTTCTGGCAGCAATCCAATTTGCTCAAAGAACCCCATGAAATCAAAGCTGTTATACGTCTCTACCATCTTGTCGCCAGAAAAGCGCACAAATAGCTGACCCGCGCCCATGACCGGTTTGCCAGAGTTTGAGTCGGTGACATGCATTGAATAGAGCGCAGACACCCAATCGCCGTCTTCCATCACCTTGTCCAACGTTACAACAGGGGACTCTACAAGTGTGAGAAACATCGGGACAAGCTCGCGAAACTCGTCCGGTCCCATCTGCATTTCAGGGATCAACCCTGCGGCCTGTGTGTCGGGTCTAAACATGTCGTCAATCGCATCAAGATCGCCTTCAACCCAGACGCGTTGATACCATGTCTCAAGAATTTCTCTCTTTTCCAATGGACTATCCTGTCATGTTGATGAGTGCTTAAATCAGCATACTCAGACACACATGGACAAAAGATTAACAGCGGAATGTGAAAGTGTAGGCTTCTGTTGCCAGGTGCCTACGAACCCCGCCTTAGGTCGCTAAACCCAAGGAGTTAGTTTCGGCGACATTTACAGCTTACGCTGCAACTGCCATTGCCGGAGCACGATTGTCATTTGCAATTGTACAGTTTTCGCCGATAACGGTGGCAGACAGCCGAGACAAAGCTAACCCCTTTAGGCGTTCGTCGATCCTATTTCGACCCCATGATCCCCAAATGAAGGATGTTTGGTGGAGTCGCCGGGTACCGCCCCCGGGTCCGATCCGTTTATTACGAGCGCATTTATGTCCATAGTCCCCGAGGAGACATAAAGAATATATGGCGACCGCACGGGGGATGCAAGGGGTAGTTGTCAATCTCTCAATAGTATGCGGTCGGGCGTATACGTATAAAATACATTATATATCAATATCTTAAAGTGGCTTATGAATGCACTTCAATATTGACGAGACAACAAGATTGAACTTGCTTGGGTAATCGGACGACCTGATGCATGACAATTGTGAATGACCTGTAGCACCGCGTCGAATTTGCGCGTCAGGCTATCGCGTCTTTCGAACGATTGGCGCGGGCCGCCAGCGCGGCTCTGCCCAATTTCAACGTGTAAGAGGCCAGTTCTTCCAAGGCTTCGTCAATTGAAGCTGCATTATGCGCCTCTATTGAATTCGCAATGCGCGTATGAAGGCCAACAATGATCTCGCGATTCCTTTGGCTGAACGTAATCATATTCATCAACGGCTGCATCGCCTCGACGGCACCCGCCAACTGATAGGACAATACCGGGTTTTTAGCTCCATCCACCAAGGCGCGGTGAAAGGCGACATCACTGTCGCAAAAATGTTCGTCAGACAGGTCAGCCTGTTCCTGACGCTGGATTTCAGCCCGCATTGTGGCCACCTGTTGTGCAGAGCGTCGCTTGGCCGACAAGGGCGCACACGCCCGTTCCAACGTAAAGCGGGCCTCGCAGGCGGTCTCAAAGGTGACATCATTCATCGACAACAAAAGCGTCGAGGTCGTCACGTGTTGTGCATAGGCGTCTTGGTATCGAAGACGGCGGACAAATGCACCGCCAGTGGCGCCGCGCTGAGTTCTGATTAAATTCTGTGCTGCCAGACGCTTAAGGGCTTCTCTTACTGTTGGTCGCGACACATCGAATTGGTCGGCGAGCTCGGATTCCGAAGGCAGGCGTTCATCGACAATCAGATCGCCATTGATGATGGAGTCACGAATGGATTTTGCAATTTGCGCGGACAGGTTTGCTGGATTTTTTGGATCAATTTTCATTTGTCTGACATTTATGATTTGATCCGATTTTAAATGTCTGACAATTTACTTTCAAGATATGATTCTCAAAAATAGTTGCGCGGAGCACACCCGATGATCTCTCCTGAATATTGCCAGATGATGGCGCAATATAATGCGTGGCAGAACTCTCAGATGAAGTCCGTGTTGGAAAAGCTGACAGAGGCCGATTTACGCGCAGACCGCGGGGCCTTTTTCGGGTCGATCATGGCAACGGCAAATCATCTTTTGTGGGGGGATTTGCTCTGGATGGCACGTTTTGATGGCGGCGAGGCTCCGACAGCGCAACTGGCCGATAGTGGGCAAACAACGCCGACAATGGCTGTTTGGGGGGCCGAGAGATTTCGTACAGATGGCCGGATTAAGCAGTGGGCGAGTGCGCTCACACAGGATCAGATGTCTGGTGATCTCTCTTGGATGTCGGCGTCGCTTGGCCGCGAAGTAAGCCGTCCGATTTCCCAATGCATCGTGCATTTTTTCAACCACCAAACCCATCATCGGGGACAAATCCATACCATGGTGACGTCGCTGGGGATGACAACAGGGGATACCGATTTGGTATTTATGCCGGAGGATTAAACATGGCTCAGATTTCCCTATCAAGACGTTTGCGACGCACACCGTTTTCCGACGGTGTCGAGGCTGCAGGGGTCAATGGCTATACAGTCTATAATCATATGCTGCTGCCAACTGTGTTTGAAAGTGTTGAGGCGGATTATCACCATCTGAAACGCCATGTTCAGGTGTGGGATGTATCATGTGAACGCCAAGTTGAACTGCGTGGGCCTGATGCCGCGCGCCTGATCCAGATGCTGACGCCACGTGATTTGCGCGGCATGATGCCAGGCCAGTGTTTTTATGTGCCGATTGTGGATGAAACCGGCGGGATGTTGAATGATCCGGTAGCAGTGAAGTTGGCCGAGGATCGGTGGTGGATTTCCATCGCAGACAGCGATTTATTGTTCTGGATCAAGGGTATAGTTAACGGATGGCGCCTGGATGTTTTGGTCGACGAACCTGATGTGTCACCTTTGGCGATCCAAGGCCCCAAAGCAGACGACCTGTTGGCGCGCGTGTTTGGCGATAGCGTCCGCGATATCAAATTTTTCCGGTTTGGCGTATACCAGTTTCAAGGCAAAGATCTGGTGATCGCGCGCTCGGGGTATTCAAAACAGGGTGGGTTCGAGCTTTATGTCGAAGGCAGCGAGCTTGGCATGCCATTGTGGCGCAAGCTGTTTGAGGCAGGCGAAGACCTGAATGTGCGGGCAGGGTGCCCGAACCTGATCGAACGGATCGAGGGTGGGTTGCTGAGCTATGGCAACGATATGACAGACGACAATACTCCGCATGAATGCGGCTTGGGGCGGTTTTGTAACACGCATACGGCCATCGGGTGTATTGGTCGCGATGCCTTGCTGCGTGTGGCCAAAGAGGGTCCGGTTCAGCAAATTCGCGCTCTTGCGATCGAAGGCGCCCCGGTGCCGCCATGTGATCGGGTGTGGCCTGTCTATGCCAATGGCAAACGGGTCGGCAAGGTGACATCCGCTGCATGGTCGCCCGATTTCAACACAAATGTGGCCATCGGAATGATCCGCGTGACCCATTGGGATGATGACACAAAAGTCGAGGTGCAAACCCCCGACGGTACCCGCGCAGCCGTCGTGCGCGAGAAGTTTTGGATTTAAAGGAGAATACACATGTTTGATGCATTGGTGGTCAACAAGGACGCAGACACAGGAAAAACCAGCGCGGCCGTTCAGCAATTATCGCTCGACGATCTGCCGGATGCCGAGGTCACGGTCGCTGTTGAGTATTCTACGGTGAACTACAAAGATGGCTTGTGCGTGGGACCCGGTGGCGGCTTGGTTCGTCATTACCCACACATCCCCGGCATTGATTTCGCAGGCACTGTCGAGGCGTCTTCGGATGACCGGTATGCACCAGGCGACAAGGTTGTCCTGACCGGATGGCGTGTTGGAGAGGCCCATTGGGGCGGATATTCGCAAAAGGCCCGCGTCAAGGCGGATTGGTTGGTGCCCTTGCCAAAAGGTCTGGATACACGCCAAGCCATGGCCGTGGGGACGGCTGGGTTCACGGCAATGCTGGCGGTGATGGCGCTTGAGGATCACGGGCTTAAGCCGGGGCAAGGGCCCGTGTTGGTCACAGGCGCCGCGGGCGGTGTTGGGTCCGTGGCCACGGCCATTCTGGCGAACTTGGGGTATGAGGTTGCAGGTGTGACAGGACGCCCAGAAACAAGCGCCTATCTTGCGTCGCTTGGTGCCACCCAGATTGTGCCGCGCGAAGACCTGAACGAAACCACCAAGCGGCCTCTGGAAGGCGAAACTTGGGCGGGCTGTATCGATGCCGTTGGCGGGGACATGTTGGCGCGTGTCTTGGGCCAGATGAAATATGGGGCCTCGGTGGCAGCGGTCGGCTTGGCTGGCGGCGCGGGGCTTCCTGCTACTGTGATCCCGTTCCTGCTGCGTGGTGTGAACCTGTTGGGGATCGATTCCGTTATGCAGCCCTATGACAACCGCCTGCGCGCATGGGAGCGCATTGCCACCGACCTGCCTATGGACAAGCTCGAGTCGATGGTCAAACCCGCAACCCTGTCTGATTTGCCCCAGTTGGGCGCGGATATTCTTAAGGGTCAGGTGCAGGGCCGCGTTGTGGTTGACGTGAACGCCTGATCAGCGGACAAACACAGTCGGCAGGGGGGCATCCTTCTGCCGACGATATGATCAAAACGGAGCATCCGCACGATGGCCTATGAGACCGACAACATTTTTGCCAAAATCCTGCGCGGCGAAATTCCCAGCGAAAAGCTCTATGAAGATGACGACACATATGTGTTCATGGATATTATGCCGCGCGCAGACGGGCATATGCTTGTGATTCCCAAAACTCCTTGCAGAAACATGCTTGATGCCACGCCGCATCAACTGGCCTCTTGCATGAACACCGTGCAAAAAATGAGTCACGCCGCCATGACGGCTTTTGATGCGCAAGGCATCACGCTTCAGCAGTTCAACGAGACCGAAGGCGGCCAAGAGGTGTTTCACCTGCATTTCCATATCTTGCCCCGCCACGAAGGTGTGCGGCTGCGTCCCCCCGGCGTGATGGCGGATTTTGCCGATCTGAAGCGGATCGCTGACAAGGTGCGTGCCGTGTTGGATCAATAAATATTCCAAATATGGAATTTAATTGATCCAGATCAAACTGCGACCTTGGCTCTTGTGGCAAAACACACATTGTAAGGTGCATCCTAAAGTCATGTTTCCTCCGCAATCCTTACGTGATGACGGGGTGCACCTTGCGAGTAATGTGATTTTGCAAGGTAGACCCATGAAAATGCTCCTAAAATCTGTGGCCCTGGCCGCATCGTTGATCGCGCCGGCCGCATTCGCTGAAGATGCAAAATCTTTGGTCACAATCCTGACCGAAGAAAACCCGCAGACCCAGTTGATGGCGATGGTTCTGACGATGCAGGCGACCAAACAGGGTGCTGCGCCGCACATCCTGCTGTGTGGTCCGGCTGGTGATCTCGCTTTGAAAGACGCGCCAGAAGCTGCGACCGCTCCGCAACCGCCAATGGGCATGAGCCCGCAAAAGCTTATGGGCATGATTATGCAGCAACCTGGTGCCAAGGTGGAAGTCTGCGCGATCTATCTGCCTGCCAAAGGTGCTGACGCAACTGTTTTGATGGACGGTGTGGGTGTTGCCGCTCCTGGTGCCATGGCCAAAGCCATGATGCAAGCCGATGCGCGCATGAGCTTCTAGGCTGAATATCTAGCGTTGTGCATTTTGATTTGGGGCGGTCGGTGATACCGATGCGCCCCAAAATCATTGACTGATTTTCGTGAACGCGCACAGCGTGCTTGACCCGGCTGAAATTCATGACAAAGCTGTGCTCATGGACATGAATATTGACTTTGTGCGGGCTCAGTTTCCCGCGTTTGAGCAACCTGCGCTGCAAGGGCAGGCCTTTTTCGAAAATGCAGGCGGATCGTATACGTGCAAACCTGTCATTGACCGGCTGACGCGGTTCTATAAGGAGCGCAAGGTTCAGCCCTATGCCCCTTATGAAGCCTCCCACCTTGGCGGGGCTGAAATGGACGAGGCCCGCCAGAGGTTGGCCGCGATTATGGGGGTCGACACCGACGAGCTGAGCTTTGGGCCTTCGACCACGCAAAATACCTATGTGCTTGCGCAGGCGTTTCGGCAGTGGCTTAAACCTGGTGATGCGATCATCGTGACCAATCAGGATCACGAAGCCAACACCGGACCATGGCGTCGGTTGGCCGAAAGCGGCATTTCGGTCCGTGAATGGAAAATTGACCCTGAAACCGGGCTGTTGAACCCGAGTGATCTATCGGACTTGCTTGATGATGACGTGCGTTTGGTGTGCTTTCCGCATTGCTCAAACGTTGTTGGTGAAATCAACCCCGTGGTCGAAATCACCGCATTGGCACATGCTGCGGGGGCATTTGTCTGTGTCGACGGCGTCAGCTATGCCCCGCACGGGTTGCCGGATGTTGGTGCGCTTGGGGCCGACATCTATCTGTTTTCAAGTTATAAAACCTATGGCCCACACCAAGGTTGCATGGTGATCCGGCGCGCATTGGGAATGCTGTTGCCCAATCAAGGTCACTATTTCAATGCGGACAGCCTGTATAAACGCTTTACTCCTGCGGGTCCCGATCATGCCCAAGTTGCGGCCTGTGCCGGGATGGTCGATTACATTGAAGCCCTCGCCAGCCATCACGGAATTACAGGTACAACCCCTGCTGCCACGGGCGAAGCGGTACATGACCTGATGCGCGCGCATGAAATCAAATTATTACAGCCCGTCTTGGATTACGTCAGCAGCCGCAATTCTGTGCGACTTTTGGGCACAACAACCGCAGAGACCCGCGCCCCAACCGTGGCATTGGCCTGTGAAAAGTCAGGAGAAGCGTTGGCAGCTGACCTCGCACCGCTTGGCATCATGGCGGGCGGTGGCGATTTTTACGCTGTGCGGGCGCTGGAAGGGCAAAATATCGATCCACGCAAAGGAGTCTTGCGATTGAGCTTTGTGCATTACACGTCGCAAGAGGAAATTCACAAACTTCTTAACGCACTTGATGCGGTTCTATAGCGGCTGAGTATCACACATCTTGCGTGGACAATCAGAAGGTTGGCCGCGCAATCTACGCGCACAGTCGCCCCCTATGGTCACTCAAGGGGCTGTTTTTACGGTATTTTTATTGATTTCAACTAAGACTTGCTGAAACAAGAACTTCTAGTTTAGCATTTTGTCAGATCGCACGCTGAGGAGACGTGGATGATCCTGACATCGACAAAAGCGCAAGAGGGGTTGCCTCGGTACTTCGCGGCCGTGTTCGAACTGGCCTCTAAAATCAATCGGGGGCAGTTGGATTTTGAATTACCCGACGGTCGGGTGTTTCGTGCACAGGGCGCACACACGGGGCCGATTGCCCATCTGAAAATTCACCATCCAGATACGTTTTCACGTTTGATGCGCGAGGGGGAACTGGGATTCAGTGAATCCTATATGGACGGCGACTGGAGCACGCCTGACTTGCAAGCCTTCATGGATCTCTTGCGTGCGGACAATGATGTGCTGTTTGACGGTTTCCCCGGTGCGGGGTTGGTGCGGTATTACGAGCGCATGCGGCATTGGATGAATCGAAATACAGTCGGGCAGGCCAAGAAGAATATTTCTTACCATTATGATTTGGGAAATGCGTTTTACGCTCTTTGGCTTGATGACACGATGACTTATTCCTCGGCGTTGTTCGCGCCGGACCAGCATGACCTTAAGATCGCGCAATTGGCAAAGTACCAATCCATAATTGAGCATCTTGGCGTGAAACGCGGAGATCATATTCTTGAGATCGGCTGTGGGTGGGGAGGGTTTGCACACTACGCCGCAGGCACTTGCGGGGTAAATGTGACCGGCTTGACCATATCACAAGAACAGTTGAGCTTTGCAAGGCAACGCATTGATAGAAATGGGTTATCTGATTTTGTGAACTTCAAGTTACAAGACTATCGTGACGAAGAAACCCAATATGACGGCATCGTCAGTATCGAAATGTTCGAAGCCGTCGGCGAGAAATACTGGCCGGTATATTTTGACACAGTTCACAGGTGCCTCAAGCCCACTGCAAAGGCTACGTTACAGATTATCACGGTTCACGAAGACAGGTTTGCACAATACAGGAAAGGTGTTGATTTTATACAGAAATTCATCTTTCCTGGGGGCATGCTTCCCAGTCCAAGTGCGTTGAAAACCCAAATCCAGAACGCTGGCCTTCAGGTCGAGCATATCCATGATTTTGGTGAAAGCTACAGCAAAACCTTGCGCGATTGGTACAAGCGATTCAATGCGCGGTGGCCCGACGTCAAAGCGCTTGGATTTGACGAGAGATTTCAACGCATGTGGAACTTTTATTTGACCTCTTGCGCTGCCGCATTTCACAGCGGAAACTGTGACGTATCACAAATCACGATTTCAAGGTCTCACTGATGCCCACAGCCAACCGTCTTGTCGCCGCGATATGTCTGGCCATTATCGGTGCTATTGTGGCCGAATTGGTGAAGCCGCTGATGCCCGAGGGGGCATATTTCGGGCCATTTACTTATGTTTCGGCTGCGATCGGGCTTGGTGTGGGCTGGGTCAATCTGGGCCCAAGGGCAGGGGGCGGAACCGCCGTTGCAATCAATAACGGCCTGACCTCTGTGATTGTTCTGGTTGTTGTTGGATTGCTTGGATTTGGGTCACGCGAGATGCTGCGCCAAGCTTTGCGACATCGATATACCGAACCGATGGAGGCCCTGCGCGGTGTGCTTGAAATTGCGATGGGCTATGGATCGTACTTGTTGGACATAAAGATCATTGCAGTGCTGATCATTGGCGGGATAGTGTCCGGCCTAGCAACTGAGACGGCCTTTCGGCGCTGGAGATAACACTATGAAATCGCTATTTTTCTACGGCACATTGCGGCATGTGCCCTTGCTCTCTATCGTTTTGGGCCGTGCACCCGAGGACCTGTTGGTCGCCGAGGCCACACTTGACGGGCATCAGGTCTTGGCCGTTGTGGATCATCCGTTTCCAACGCTGGTTTCTGGCGCGGGCACTGCAAAAGGGGTGTTGGTGCGCGGATTGTCAGACGATGACATCGCACGACTGAATTACTATGAGGCCGGATTTGAATATGCGTTGCGCGATATTCAGGTCGACGTAGATGGCCAGAGTGCGGCGGCACAAGTGTATTTTCCGGCGCCGGATTTATGGCGGGCAGGGGACGCATGGTCGCTGGAGCATTGGGTTGAGCTTTGGGGCGAGATGAGCTGCTTTGCTGCGCAAGAAGTCATGGAATATTTCGGCCACCTTGATGCGCAACAGGTCGTGCGAATGTTTCCAATGATCCGGGCACGGGCGCAGGCCAAGGTGAATGGTCTGCATCATAATCGCGCCCACAGCCCGTCAGGGTTGGATGCGTCTGCGGTTCAGGTCTTGGGCAAACAGCGCCCGTATGTGAATTTTTTCGCCATCGATGAATATGATTTGACGTTCCAACGATATGATGGCGGTCGCAGCGACATGGTGCGTCGCGCGGTGTTTCTGGCGACGGATGCGGTGATTGTGTTGCCCTATGATCCGGTGCGTGATCGCGTGTTGCTTGTCGAGCAATTCAGACCGGGGCCATTTGCCCGAAATGATCAAAAGCCGTGGCAGCTTGAACCGATTGCCGGGCGGGTCGACGCGGGGGAAACCCCCGAACACACCGCACGGCGTGAGGCGATGGAAGAAGCAGGGCTTGAGTTGCGGGACCTGCATGATGTGGCGCATTGCTATGCCTCGCCGGGGTGCTCCACAGAATATTATGACATCTATGTGGGGCTGGCCGATCTGCCGGATGGCACGGCAGGCGTCGCGGGGTTGGCATCTGAAGCAGAAGACATTCAGTCTTACCTCTTTAGTTTCGATGATCTGATGGCGATGATTGACGACATGTCCGCCGTGAACGCACCTTTGGTTTTGGCGGGCCTATGGTTGGCAAGACATCGCGACAGGTTGCGCGCCGACGCTTGAGTTCCGCCCGCCACGGCCTTACACATTAAGATAAGATATTTAGAAGGAACGCATCTATGCGAATTGCATCTGATCTGGCCCAAGCGGTCGGTAACACACCCTTGATCCGACTGCGTAAGGCGAGCGAAGAAACGGGATGCGAGATTTACGGCAAAGCCGAATTTATGAACCCGGGCCAATCTGTCAAAGATCGCGCCGCCCTGTTTATTATTCGGGATGCAATCGCACGCGGTGATCTAAAGCCAGGTGGAACGATCGTCGAAGGTACTGCAGGCAACACCGGCATTGGTCTTGCGCTGGTTGGGGCTTCTCTTGGGTTCAAAACGGTTATAGTGATGCCGGAAACCCAGAGCCAAGAAAAGAAAGATATGCTGCGGCTCGCAGGTGCGGAATTGGTTCTGGTTCCTGCTGCCCCTTATAAGAATCCAAACAATTACGTGCGATATTCGGGTCGTCTGGCCGAAAAGCTTGCCAAAACCGAACCAAATGGTGCAATTTGGGCCAACCAGTTTGACAATATCGCCAACCGTCAGGCGCATATTGAAACCACAGGTCCAGAGATTTGGGAACAAACCGGTGGCAAGGTTGACGGCTTTGTCTGTGCGGTTGGGTCTGGTGGAACGCTTGCCGGGGTAGGCGAGGCGTTGCAGTCCAAGAATGTCAAAGTCGCGCTGGCCGATCCAATGGGATCTGGCATGTTCACAATTTACCGCGACGGGGCCGCCAAAGCCGAAGGCGGGTCCATCACCGAGGGCATCGGGCAGGGTCGTATTACCGCCAACCTTGAAGGGTTTACACCAGATATGTTGTATCAGGTGCCCGACGAAAAAGCGCTGCCGGTTGTCTTTGATTTGCTCAGCGAAGAAGGCCTGTGCCTTGGGGGATCGTCGGGGGTCAACGTGGCGGGTGCGATGAAAATGGCTCGTGAAATGGGGCCCGGCCATACGATTGTGACGGTGCTTTGCGACTATGGAACGCGGTATCAATCTAAACTGTTCAATCCAGATTTCCTGAAAGAAAAAGGCCTGCCGACGCCAAGCTGGTTGTCGCAAGGACCGTCGAGCATCCCCGGAGTATTTGAGGACTCGTAATGATTCACCTTTCTGCTGCGCTGCGCATCGTTTTCGTTGTGGTGTTGATGGCCTTGCCTGGATTTGGCGGGGTCGCAGCACAAGAAACGCTTGATTACGACAAATGGCGGCTACAGGCGGATCGTGCCGAAGAGGCCATCGAATTTGGCCGCGCGTCTGATATGGCCATGGAGGCGCTGCGCTCGCATCTTGTGCAGTGGCGCGGCACCTTTGACCAAGCACGGACCAAACAACAAATTTCCACAGATACGCTTGAGGCACAGCTTAAGGCACTGGGCCCCGTACCCGAAGACGGGGAACCCGAAGATGCTGCGCAACTGCGCGTCGAGCTCACCGAGCGTCTGGCCAAATCTCGGGCCCCGACACGGAGAGCCGAATTAGCCTTTGCAGAAGCCGAAGAGCTGATTCATGCCGTGGACGGCGTGTTGCGCGCGCGTCAAACCGACGCCTTGATGCAAAAGGGTCCGTCACCACTGAATCCACTACATTGGACAGGGGCATTTCAGGAATTTTCGAACACGTTTATGCACGTCGTAAACGAGGTGAAAACATCATGGGCGTACCAAGCCAGACGGTATGAAATCGTCGAGAACTTGCCAAAGATGGTGTTCTATTTGGTGTTGGCCGCAGTTTTGCTATGGCGCGGGCGGTTCTGGACCGAGCGATTGATGCGACAGGTCCAGCAGACAGAAATGTCTGCAGGGCGTTGGCTGGTGGCATTTGCAGTGTCACTTGGCTATATATTACTGCCGTTGGCGGGGGTCTATGCGCTGATCGAAGCCATCTATGCGACGGATTTGGCGGGCTTACGTGGGGATCGGTTGCTCTCGAAAGTGCCAGAGGCGGCATTGATCTTTCTCCTGACCGTGTGGCTTGGGCAGCGGATGTTTCCCAAGGTCGTACAGTCCAATCATTTCTTGCGCTTGTCCGAAGCACGCCGTGCAGAGGGGCGTTTTGATACGTTCTTAATCGGCTTGGTTCTGGCGACCAACGAAATTTTCAAAATTCTCGGGCGCTTTGACATTTGGTCGGTTGAAGCGCGCGGCATCATCTTTTTTCCGTTGATCGTCCTTGCGGGCCTGTTGATGTTGCGAATTGCATCCTTGCTTGGTGCGTATCTGACGCAAGAACGTGAAGAAGAGCGCCCCGATCGCAGCTATGGTTATCAAGTCATTCAGACCATTACCCGCTTTTATCAAATATGCGCGGTGGTGGGCATTGCTTTGGCAATCACAGGGTTCACGCGCGCTTCCGAAGCCATAATTTTCCCTGCCATTTTGTCGGTACAGTGGATTGCTTTTGTCTTTATGCTGACGCGGTTTCTGTCGCATATCGCGGCACTTTTACAGGGCCGCAAAGACAGCAGTGAATCGTTGATCCCCGTGCTGATTGCCCTTGTTCTTGCAACCATCAGTTTGCCGATATTGGCGTTGATCTGGGGCGCACGCGTCGCAGACATCACCGAAATCTGGACCAAACTGGCAAGGGGATTGTCGATCGGACAGACCACAATCTCCCCACAAGATTTTGTCATATTTCTGGCCGTGTTCGGATTGGGATACGGGATTACGCGGCTTTTGCAAAAAACCATGCGTGTGACCATTCTTCCCAAAACACGTCTGGATATTGGCGGGCAGAATGCGGTTGTGTCTGGGATCGGATATGTCGGGATCTTCCTTGCCGCGATGATTGCAATCAACAACGCCGGGATCGACTTGGGCTCCATTGCGCTTGTGGCAGGGGCCTTGTCAGTGGGCATCGGGTTTGGGCTTCAGACCATCGTGTCTAACTTTGTCAGTGGCATCATTCTATTGGTGGAACGCCCTGTCTCCGAAGGGGACTGGATCGAGGTTGCGGGTCAAATGGGATATGTGCGCGACATTTCAGTGCGCGCCACACGGATCGAAACCTTTGATCGCACGGATGTTATTGTACCCAACGCGGATTTGGTCACGGGGCAGGTGACCAACTATACCCGTGGCAACACAGTAGGGCGTGTGATTGTCCCTGTCGGAGTGGCCTATGGCACTGATCCGCGGCGTATCGAAAAACTTCTGTTAGAAGTCGCCAACGCTCACCCTATGGTTTTGGCAACTCCGGCGCCTTACGTGGTATTCCAAGGCTTCGGTGCCAGCTCATTGGATTTCGAGATCAGAGCCATCCTGCGTGATGTCAATTGGGTGCTCTCTGTACGGTCTGATATGAACTTTGAAATCGCGAGACGGTTCGCAGAAGAAGATATCGAAATTCCGTTTGCACAAACCGATATTTGGCTCCGTAATCCTGAAACTCTTGCTCGTGGTCGTGCCGAGACTAAGCCCTCCAACGAGCCAAAACACAAAGTCAGGGTTGTCCCCGAGATTTTGTCACAGGAGACTGACCCGATGGCCATGTCGGTCGCTGATATGGATGGGGGCGACAGCGATGCAGGCGGCGATGGCGGGGACGGCGGCGACAGATGACGTATCTCAAGTTTCGCGATGATGCATATATTCGGGAAGACACCGCGACGGTGATTGCCCATACGCCCGAGGGCGGCATTGTTTTGGACAAAACCATCTTCTATCCCACAGGCGGGGGGCAACCCGGCGATAGCGGATATCTGACGTGGTCTGGCGAAACACTCAAGATTGCCACCACCGTGAAGTCCGACGGGGATGCCATTGCGCTTGTGCCAGCAGAGCCTGCTGGTCTGCCACCCATCGGGTTTGTCGTGATGCAGCATCTGGATTGGGATCGCCGACACCGACATATGCGCGTTCACACCGTGTTACACTTGCTTTCGGTTGTTATTCCCTTGCCCGTAAGCGGGGGTGCCATCAGCCTGGAGAAAGGCCGGCTTGATTTTGATATGCCTGATGCGCCCTCTGACAAGGCGGCACTTGATGCACAATTGAACGCGTTGATCGAGCAAGATCTTGTTGTTGGAGAAGACTGGATCAGCGCGCAGGACCTTGCCGCAAATCCCAGCTTGGTCAAGACCATGTCAGTCATGCCTCCTATGGGCAAAGGGGACGTTCGATTGGTGTACATTGGTACGGGCGCCGCACAAATTGACCTGCAACCATGTGGGGGGACCCATGTGGCCCGTACTGGTGAAATCGGGCGCGTGCGCGTCGGAAAGATCGAGAAAAAGGGTCGTCAAAACCGACGAGTTTATGTGCATTTGGACGATTAAGCACCTGCGATAGCCCCTTACCATTTTGGGATTTGATATCGGGTATCTAGATGTGAAAAATTGTAGAATGGGTGCACGCAAAACCCCCTGAAATTCTGGACATCTTTGACCACTTCAAAGGTCTTAATCGACCGCCTGAAAGAAAAATGCCTCCTCGTGAAGATTTCGTGCCAAGACCTCTTGCAAGTGGCCACGAACCAAGGGTAGGAAGGCGCCTAACGGAGCGGTGGCCGAGTGGTCGAAGGCGCACGCCTGGAAAGTGTGTAGGCGGGAGACCGTCTCCAGGGTTCGAATCCCTGTCGCTCCGCCACCAACCATTCGCAAACCCGAGACGAGGCCCCAGCGTGGGCCTTTTTTCTTTTTGTTTCAAAGGGGTTTAGCGAAGCTATCCGACTTTCGGAGACTGGCCTCTGGCCCGAAATCGGTCTCCGAACGCCCCGCGTCTCTTTCCACCCGCCCTTCACCCAAATCGAGACGCATTCAAAAATGATTTTCTTTTCAGTTGCTTGCCGAAAATAGGTTGCGCCGCAGTTGAAGCGGGCTCGACCGCTATCAATGCGAACAGAGACACCCGAAGGCGGCGTGGTTGTGCGCGTTGGTGCGAAGTCTTGATGGGAACAGGACCCGATCGCCATGCCAAGCGCGATTGGCGGATTGACGCCTGAGTATCGAGGAGCCGACATTCGCTGCGGCCTGAACGAACGACTGGGGTGCGGACGAAGGCGACATTGGATTTCGCAGCTTCGCTGCTGCAGCATTCCTTCGCGCTTGCAGTGGAACTTTTGCCGCGATGCAGCGCACATCATCGAAGCAACCATTGCAATCAGTGATCAGGCGCTAATTACAAACCACCCTTTCGCTGTGCGTCTGTCTGAGGCGCCTTATGTGGACCAATGTCCTTCACCGTTAATCTTTACGAAAACCTCATCAAGATTCCATCTACAGGCGAGCGGCACCGTATCCGGTTGATCCTCTTTCGGCGGATTTCAGACGCGAACAATGGGCCAAATTTTTTTAACCAGAAACGGATCGTTTCATGGCTGACATCGATACCCCGCTCGTGAAGAAGATCTTCGACATTCCTCAGCGACAGCGGATACGCAAAAGATATCAGATGGTCTGTCAAAGTAGCGTTTTTCGGGGCGCGATGGCGATCGGTTGATTGCGCGTGAAATCGGATTGAGGCCGCTTTTGATTTTAGGATTGGATGTTTGATTGATCCAGATTGTCCTCTTCACCGTAACCAAATTACAAAGGAGATTAGCAATGACTGGAAACAACACAATTAAGCAAAACTGGGATGCGGTGATGGACGAAAGACAAAGCCCTCTCAAAAACCTTTCCTTGCCCACCGCGCACATGGTGATGCAACTGCTTGCATGGATGTGGAGTGCGATCTTCTCTCTCTCTCTTGGCAGTTATTTGGTTTTTGGCGTAACTGCCGTGTTTCATGTCTTGGTCATTGCCGGCATTTTTATAACTTTGATGGTCTTTCAGAAAGCCGATGAAAAATCGACGACATGACCAAAACCCCTCAAATTACTGACCAATAGCTCTGAGATGTTTTGCCCGAGGCAAAAATACCCGGGTTCTCATATCTAACTTTAAAGCACGATACGCTTTAGGCTTTTTTGGTCAGTTTTCAACAAATCGCCGTAAGCATATCACACGAAACGACATAAAGGATCGACACCGGCAAGCATGGCAAAGTTGCCGGTGACCATCAGGCGCTGAATGTGGTGTGCATACCAAACACGCCAACCTGTTGCTTCAAGGTCTTTGGCAAAATGGCGGATGGCAGAGAAGACAAATGCGATTTTCTTTTTGTGATGCGGGGCATATGTGGCCTCGTCTCGCACCTCTGCAATCAGAACAATGTCTGTTTGTGGATCTGCGTGCCTCAGCGAAGCCAGATCAGTGGAAAGTTGATCCCCAAGTATCAAGATGATGCGCGGTGGCTTGGTGCTCGAAAACGCGGTCACCACGGGACCCTCTTTCCCTTCCAATCATAGAACTGACCACTGTCTTCAGGCGTAAGGCTATCGAGGACACTCAGCATATGGCTTGCAGCTTTTTGCGACGGAGCCGCCTGATGTTGCGGATAGTTTTTCGTGAACTCCGTTGCGACTGTACCGGGGTGCAAAGCCACGCAGATCAAATGCTTATGTGTCCGCTTGAATTCAATCGAAGACGTCTTGATCACCTGATTGAGGGCCGCTTTGGAGGCGCGGTACGAGTACCAGCCCCCCAAATGGTTATCACCAATAGACCCAACACGAGCAGAGAGCGCCGCAAAGACGCAGCGCTTATTTTTCGGCAGCAAACGTTTGACATGTTTCAACACCAATGCGGGGCCTATCGCATTTACCGCGAATAGATTTGCCATCTCGTCTGAGGATAACGACAGCAGCGATTTTTCTGGTCCTCGAGTGCCCGAAAGGATGCCAGTGGCAACGAAAATCAAATCGAATACGGTCTCTAGGTTTTCCAATTGTTCCGAAACGCTGTGTTCGTCGGTTATGTCCAGAGAATCCTGCACCCGAGAAAGACGCGTGACTTGATCGCCTCTGGCCTCCAGCTCTAATGCCAACGCCTGCCCAATGCCCCCTGAAGCACCAATGACCAATGCATGTTTTTGCATGACCGATCCCTGCCTAGTTAAGATATACGATTGATGCGTTCAGGGTCGAAGCAAAACCAACCCAAGCAGCGTACGGAAAAAATAACACAGCGGATTGTCGGTCAATGTGCCACGCTGCTCGTATGAAAGCCGCAACGCTCAGCAGAAGACAAAGAACCACAAACAGCGCCATTGCAGGTTTTTGGGCAACAAAAAATACCGGCGACCACAGAAAGTTCAAAGCCATCTGCAAAATCCAAAGTGGCACCAACAATCCAGTACTGTCAAAAAGCCAAACGCGCCAACCTACGTAGGCAATAAACAGATACAAGACGCTCCAAACTGGCCCGAATATCCAGTTTGGGGGATTGAAAAACGGTTTGTTCAATGATGCGTACCAATCACCCGGAATAGTAAGCGTCCCGATTGAAATACCGGCACCCATCACAATAACTAAAAAAATCATAAAGGAAGGTATATTTTTCATAATCACCAATCTCATTTCAAACGTGCGAAATTTCCGCGGGTTAACACGGATCTGATTTTCCAAAGGTCCCTTGAAACCGTTTAAAACCGCGAACGACACACGGGCGAGCGCGAAGAAACAAGCGGTAGAGCATTTCCAGCATGGGGACGGCGCCGGGTATGCTTTCTACTTTTGCCATCCACCGCCAGGAAGGTAGGACTCGCCAGATTTCGACAAAGCTCTGAGCACCTGAGACTTGACGCCCATCATCAAAACGCACATGCAACCTTGCCATCGCATCCGACCGGTTGATGAACTCGTCGCCAGAGAAAGACGCGGATGACACGTCGACAAGGACAAGAGCGTTGTCAGTGTCAGCACGTTCGTAAACACCAAGCTCCGATGTGCAAAGTGGACAAGACCCATCGTAAAAGATGGTGAGCTTTTTTGCAGCGTCGCTCAATTCAAAAGACTTTCTATATCGCGTTTTAAACGCGATGATTGAGGTTTGACCTTTGAGCTATAAGTGGCCACCAGCTCACCGTCTGGCCCGATTAAAACTTTGTTAAAGTTCCACGCTGGCTCGAATCCAGCGTCCGCCTTCAGAGATGCAAAGAACGGATGTGCCTGAGGGCCTATAACCGCCGAAATGCCTGTCATCGGCATGTCGATATCGTACCGCAATTCGCAAAAGTCCTTGACCTCTGCATTGCTGGCCAACTCTTGTCGGAAGTCGTTTGATGGAACGGCCAGAACGACTAGGCCGCTATCGCGGTAAAGATCGTACAAGTCCTGCAAGCCACCGTACTGTTTGGTGTAGGAACATCTTGAGGCTGTATTGACGACAAGTATCGGCTGCCCTCTCCAGTCTGACAATCTCAACGTACCGCCATCAATGGAGTCGAAAGGTGCCTCTAGCTCCAGCGCCTTCACCTGAAAGCCAATCAATATCAACATCAGTATCAACAGTGGTCTGAACATTTTGCAGCTCCTTTATTAAGATTACGATGTCAGGCCATTTTTGGATCACCCTTTTGCTGATGTGAGACGAAATAGAAGATCAGCCCACATTGATGAGTGGACAGCACAAATACCTTCTTCTGTCAGAGTTCTTGAAACACCAGAGCGCAGTGCACACTTTCGTTCAATAACGCAGGAACTGAAATTGATCGGACAAGCTTACGATGAAAAAATTGTTGTCAACGTTAGGCTTTTGCATCTCGGTTGGTTGGTTCGCAACAGCTTCTGTTGGAGAGCAAACAATGTTGGACACGTTCGACAACAATCCTCAAAGCCGTTGGGAGTTTTTAGCAGACACTGTCATGGGCGGTGTCTCAAACGGCAAAGTAAGCTACTCACAGGAAAATGGGTCCGCATATGCAAGATTAACCGGAACCGTGAGTACCCAGAACCGGGGCGGCTTCATACAATTCCGTTCGGAACTCGAAGAAAAACTGCCTGACAACGCCAAGGGGATACGTCTAGTCGCACGGGGCAACAACCAAATGTACTTTGTGCATTTGCGTACCAGCGGGACACTCTTACCTTGGCAGTACTACCAAGGAAGTTTCGATGCGACGCAAGACTGGACAGAGGTGCGCATACCCTTTTCGGCCTTCAAAGCCTCTGGTCGGATGCTGAGATCTGAACCGCGCCCAACTCAGGTAAACTCGATCGCAGTTGTAGCTTTTGGAAGAGACCACCAAGCTTTGGTCGATGTACAGGAAATTGGCTTCTATTGATCAAATCGGTGCTGCCAGGCCAATTCGAACCCGTCTTTGCCCTGCCAGAGAAGCTGCCTTTTATGCCGCGCAAAGCTCGCGCCACTCGGCCAGAGCAGCGGGTTTGTCCGCAACTCGCGCATAGACGCTCGAAAACTTGCTGCGGTCGCGACAAATGTCCGCTTTGTTTGCTGCGGCGCGGGGGGTGTATCAAGTTACTTGGCATTGCTGCATCTGCGAGCGTCAGCACTGATCACTTCCGGTATTGGGCTTGAAGAGCCATTAGCTGCAGATTGCACGAACGTCCGCTCCATCTAAAAACAGGCCTGGGTCATGCTTCTTTGAGGGCGAGGCATCAGCGATCAATCGAACACGCGCTCAAACTGTTCCCCCCAAGCCTCCCCGGCGAGAAAGCACAGATCGTACAGGCTGACCGATGACGCCTCGCGCCCGCAGGTCAGGCGCTTCAGCACCTCCGGCGCGAGGTATGCCAGCCGTAACTGGCGGCTGACATGCCGTTCGGCCAAACCGACGGCTTCGGCCAATTCTTGGATCGTGCTGAATTCACCGGCGTCCATTCGCCGCCGCCACCCCCACGCGCGGCCAATGGCGCGCAGGATGTGCGGGTCCTGTGTCTGGTCCTCGCTCGGCAGATAGTCGGCGGGTGGCAGAATTTTGGGTCGACCGTTCTTCTTGCGAACCTTCAACGGGATCAAGACGCGGATTGTGTCATCGGCATGCGTCATTCGGCGGCCTCAAGTTTACGTGGTGCGACCATCTCGCGGGTGACGCCGGCGATGCCTTCTTTCCGGATGTCCACCTCAAGCCCTGCTGCCGTGACGGTGACGCGCCGAACAAGAAGCTGGATGATCCGTGCTTGCTCGGCTGGGAACAGCTGCGACCAAAGGGTCTTGAACTCATGCAAAGCCGCGATGGTGTCGGCCTCTGAAGCTGCACCCTTTTCTTTTTTCGGAGCTGCCATCACCAGCGACACTACCTCCGGCGTCTGCAGAATGCGCCGAACCTCGGCCACTACAGCGTCCTCAACCATACCAGCCGCAAGCCGTGTTGGGGCAGTCTCCTCGCCGGTTTCGCGATTCCGGATCACATCCATGGAAACGTAGTATCGATAGAGCTTCGCCCCCTTCTTGGTGCTGGTGGGCGTCATGGCCGCACCAGTGTCGCTGAAGATCAACCCCTTCAGAAGAGCGGGGGTCCGCGACCGGCTGTTGTTGGCACGCTTGCGGGGGCTTTCCTGCAGGATGGAGTGCGCCCGATCCCAGAGGTCGTCGTCGATGATGGTGTCGTGCTCGCCGGGATAAGCCGTGCCCTTGTGGACTGCCTCTCCTCGGTAGACCCGGTTCTTGAGCAACCGATAAAGATAGCCCTTATCGATCAGGGTGCCCTGTTTGTTGCGGAAGCCGTCGCGGCGAAGTTCGCGTGCCAAAACCGTGGCGGAGCCGAGTTCGACAAAACGACCGAAGATGCGCCGGACCGATGCGGCCTCGGCTTCGTTCACGACCAACTTGCGATCCTGCACATCATAGCCGAGGGGCACGTAGCCCCCCATCCAGATACCGCGTTTGCGCGATGCGGCCACCTTGTCGCGGATGCGTTCACCGATCACCTCGCGTTCAAACTGGGCAAAACTGAGCAGGATGTTCAGAGTCAGCCGTCCCATCGACGTTGTCGTGTTGAATGACTGCGTGACCGACACGAAGGTCACGCCGTTGCCGTCGAAGATGTCGACCAGCTTGGAGAAATCCATCAGCGATCGCGATAGACGGTCGATCTTGTACACCACAACTACATCGACCAACCCATCCTCGATGTCCGTCAGAAGCTGCTTGAGACCGGGTCGTTCAAGGTTACCACCTGAGAACCCGCCATCGTCATAGCGGTCGCGGGTGGCGACCCAGCCCTCAGACCTTTGACTGGCGATATAGGACTCGCAGGCATCTCGCTGGGCGTCGAGGGTGTTGAACTCCATCTCGAGCCCTTCTTCGGTCGACTTGCGGGTGTAGATGGCGCACCTCAACTTGCGAGGGATTGGGTTTGTCATGTCCGTCCCCTGTGGTTTTGCAGCCCAAAGAACGTCCAGCCATTCCACCGTGTGCCAGTGATCGTGCGGGCCACGGCCGAAAGTGATTTGAACTTCTGGCCTTGCCAATCAAAACCGTCTTTCAGGACAGTGACTGTGTGCTCAACCCCGCCCCATTCGCGGATCAGCTTGGTGCCCATGACAGGCGTGCGTGGATCGGCGATCTGGTGTTTCCGACGCGTGACACCTTCGACCTCGTCAGCCAAAAGATTTAGCATTCGCCGCGTAGTCTGATCTGGGCCGCCATAGGTAAGCTCCTGGATGCGATAGGCGATCCGAAATGTCAGAAAGTTACGGCTGTTGTTTGGTGCTGCGGTATTGAACAGCGTTTCCCATTCGGCTTTCAACTCCTTGACGGACATAGCCCTCAACGCCGTTAGGCGGGTCAGAACGGTTTGGTCAATCCTTGGATCTAGATCCGGCTTTGCAGGTGTTATCCTATTGTGATGCTTCATCAATTCCTCCTAGCAGCAAACGTTTTGCACGACGACCACCGCTCGTTTGGGGCGAGAAGTCCACGAAACTGTCTCCGGTGTTGGCAGATAAAGAACTGGACTGTGCGGTGTTCAGGCGATGGACGCCTGCGGCTAGGATGCGACCGAGTTCTTCGAAGCGTGCACGGGCTGACATCTTGTCTGCGCACAAGGGATTGGGCCCCGAAACCGGGGTTGAGACATCATTAAGCATTGGAGCGCCTTTCGGGTTGTTGCCCTATCTGGGCTGCAAGCGGCGCTGGTATTCAAGTTAAAACAATGGGTTGCGGGGGTGGTGCGGGATGCTGCGTGTAGGATCGGGTTTGCGTCGCATGGCCGTTCAGTGCCGTGTTGCGGATCCCACCATCGCATCCGTTTCGAGTTTCAGGGCAGCTTTCCAAAGCGGCGTCTTTGTGAACAGGCTGCGCTCAGTGCTCTGGAAACCCTTGGCCCGATCCACATGCAACAATCCAGCCCAACAGAGCGGCCGTAGTATGTTGATGTACAAGCTGCCCAGAATGTCGTCATAGCGCGGGCCCGGGCCTTGATCGGGGTCGCCGTAGAGCGTGCGGCGCAGATCCGCACCGGTGATGCCGTCTTCGGCTTCCACGTTCAGAATATTCATGAACATGTCCCAATTGCCAAGTAGGGGCTCGTCACTGAAGCGTGTGTATCCTGTGTGGTTGAGCTCAAAGAGGTAGAACGGCGTGATAATCCCAAACAGACGCCCGGGTTGGTCGATCAATTCTGACCCTGCTTTAGTCAGTTTGAAATCTCCCTTGTAGTGCCGGCCCATCTTCAGGGTGGTCAGCAGAAAGTGAATATCCCCAACCGGCATAAAGTCATGTTCGTTCAGAACCTTGTTGACGGCGAAGAGATCCGCCTCGGTATGCCCGGGCCAGTCAAACTCGGCTGCGGCCCAGTGCACGAAATTACGTTTGAAAGCTTTTGACGGGGTTAGCCCGATGGAGCCATGTTCCTGGACGTAGGCGAAGGTCTTCTGAACCCCGCGCAAAAGTGGCGAGAAGTTCAAAGCTGGCTCATCGTCAGCGACAGTGCGAAACTCGATCATCCTAAATCTCCCGCGCAAACCAGCGAATCCGTCCAATGATATTAATCTCATCAGCGGTGCGTTCATACTCAGGGTAATGCTTGTTGTCGGAGATGACACGCACTGCCGGCGGGTCGCTGTTCGGCACGTGTTGTAGGCGCTTGGCGACGAGCCCCATGCCGTCATCGAGCACAAAGATGCCGGGAGGATTGGGAGAGCGCCTTGTCATGTCGACCAGAACCGTGTCGCCATCGAATAATGTCGGCTCCATGCTGTCGCCTTCGACGGTCATTATTCGCAACTGGGATGGCGAGGCTTTCAGCCCCTGTTTGATCCAGGACCTCCGGAAGTGGTAGGCGCGGCCTGGGGCTTCGTGCTCATCTAAGACCACAGCGCCTCCGCCCATGGACGGTCGGACGCCAGCATGTGCGATGGCGACGAAGCTGTCGTCAGGGTTTTCGATGAAAGGGGACGCGCCTTCCACGCTTCCAATCCCATGAATGAGCCAGTCCAGCTCAACCTTCAGCACCCGGGAGACTTCCGTGAGACGGTCCAGCCCTGGGCGCGTCGAGCGCCCGCGCAGTATGTCATAGACAAAGGACCGGTTCACACCGGCCATTTCAGCAACATGCGCGGGGCTGAGCCCTAGCTGGTTCGCGCGAGCCTGCAGGCGATCCGCAAGCGTGTGGTGTTCGGTCATGTTATCCCCAGAAGGATGTGGATTAGATAGGATAAGATTGGATTGATCCGACTTCGTCAAGGGGGTAGAACAAATTTAGAACATTTGGCGAGGGGAATCGGAGGAAAGATGGAAATTGAAAAAGCATATTTTGCACTCTCCGAGATCCTTGAGCGCTGGTCGATTGCAGAAGATGACCTGATCTATCTTGCGGAAAACGACGAGGTGCGCCTCTCCATACGTGTGTTTGGACTGCCGCTGGAGTTTGGTGATTTCGAAGAGGACGTGGACGGGCGACCATTCCGCATCCCGACAGATCGCTTGTCGTTCAGCGGTGTTGTGGACCTGCATGCGCGTGATGTCTTTCAGCTGTTTCGGTGTGGAGAGGCGCACATAGGAGAGTTCCGGTCTGTTCAGTCCGACTATGCGTCACTCTGGGGCTCTGTCGATGCCGTCTATGTTGTGATCGGTGACCTTTTGATGCGGCGTGATGAGCGCGATCGCTATGAAATCATGAAGGGATTCTCTACAGGTGGCCGCCTGGAGGAGCCGACATTCATCGTATCGCGCGACTATTCTGAGGTGCGCTGCAATGGCCACCGGTTTCAGCTTGGTCCCATTCAGGCCGCCGTCGTTCGTTCCCTACATCGAGCGGCTCAAGCTGGGCAGCCTTGGCAGAATGGCAAGAACATTCTGTCAGAAGCGCGCTCGCGAAGCCTGCGGATGTCGGATGTCTTCAAGTCGAAGGATAACTGGCGTGAGTTGATTCGCTCTGATCGTCGAGGCAACTACAGGCTCAACATCGAATGATTCGATCTTCGGCCCCTCATGGTGGGGGATCGGAAGGGGATATGCTGGGGGATAGAGGGGGATGGTCATCCCCCTCTTTGCATTTTGGGCGTTGAATTTAAGGGATCCATCATCCCCTTTCGTATCCCCCATCGATCCTGACGACATCCCACAGATCAATTTTGCATCTTGGCTCCAAGAACTGAACTGGAGACCACGATGCACGATAAGATTTGCTTCACGCAAAAGGAGCTCGCCCGACGTTGGACGCTGTCTCATCGCACACTTGAGCGGTGGCGGTGGGAGGGCAAGGGACCTGCCTTCATGAAAATCGGGGGGCGCGTCGTCTATCGGCTGGAAGACATCCTCAATCATGAGAAAGAGCAACTGCAGCTGAGTAACTGCATCCGCACCCCGAGGGTGTCGTGATGTCTGTGGCTGCCTCTGAAATCACGCTGATGGCGTGGGTTGATGTGGCCGAGCCCGGCGCGCGCCTCGTTTATCACCGCGGCTTTCTGGTGGTCGACACGACGCCCAATGTCTCGACACTCGGCAAACCTGCGCTTGAGGATCTGCGGGCCACGGCAAACGCAGCATACCGGCTTTCTGAGCTCGGACGCCTCCACCTTGTCCAGGAACGCCTCGGTCCGGACCGGTTCGCCTATCTCGCCATCGCCCGCCCGCACAAGGGCACCGTTTCCACCGCTTCAGTGAAGCAGCTGGCGGAAGCTGCCTGACCCATCCCTCGAAAAGGAGCCCCTATGACTTATCCCGAAAACACCCCGAGCGTGGACGACATGCTCAACATGCCCACTGGCGAGCTGGCGCAGATGCCCGTGGACCTGCTGGCCGCCCTTCAAGGCGAGCTTGATCACGCGAGCAAACAACTGAAAGCCGCGACTGCCCGGTTCAACACCGCCCTTGAGGCGCGCTACGCCACCCGCGCTGCCGAGGCGCGGCGCGCCTGCGGTAAGGATACCGGCACGGTCCGCCTCGCCGATGGCGACTACACCGTGGTCGCCGATTTGCCCAAGCGCATCGACTGGAACCAGGAAAAGCTGGCGCAGATTGCCCGGAACATTGCCGACAGCGGCGAGGATCCAGCTGAGTTCATTGACACCAAACTTACCGTCTCAGAACGCAAGTACGGGGCGTTGCCTGGCGCCTGGCGTGACGGTTTCGAGCCTGCGCGCACCGTGAAGGTGGGAGCACTGAAGATCTCTCTCATAAAAGGAAACGCAGCATGAGCCTTCGCATTCTCTCCGCCGATGAGCGTCTGGCCGAGGCGCAGGGCAAAACGACTCTGGCCATCTTCGGTCCCAGCGGTGGTGGCAAAACAACCCTGCTGACCACCATGCCTGAAGAAAAGACCGTCTGCCTGGATTTCGAAGCAGGGCTCAAATCCGTCCAGAATTGGCGCGGGGACAGCCTGCCGATCCGTCGCTTCGCCGACGCCGTCGATATCGCCTGCATGATTGGAGGTGCCAACCCCGCCGCGCAGCCCGATGAGCATTTTTCCGAGGCGCATTACGCGCATCTGCGCGCGCAGCACCCCGAACTTGCAGCGCGCCTGGATGCCAAAAGCATCGTCTTTGTCGACAGCATCACAGATCTGACCCGTCAGGCGATGGCCTGGGCCAAGACCCGGCCAGAGGCGCTGTCGGAACGCACCGGCAAGCCGGACACGCGGGGGGCTTATGGGCTGCTGGCCCGAGAAGTCATCGGGCTCCTGAAGCATCTGCAGCATGCACCCGGTAAAACGGTGATTTTCGTCGGCATCCTCGAGCGGCTGACCGATGAGATGAACCGTACCATCTGGCAGCCGCAGATGGAGGGCGGCAAGGCCGCGCGCGAGCTGCCGGGCATCGTCGATCAGGTGATGACGCTGAGCCTGTTCAGCCGGGAAGAGGCGCCCGACGGAGGCGTTACATGGCGCCATGATCCGGACAAGGGCCAGGAGCGCCGCCTTGTCTGCCGTTCCGGCAATCCCTGGGGCCTGCCCGCCAAGGACCGCTCTGGACGCCTCGACATGACCGAGCCGCCTGACCTGGGCGCGCTTCTCTCCAAAATCAATCAACCCCTGAAAGGATAATCCGATGACCTTTGACATGAATGATGTGGCGCCGCAGCAATCCGGCGATCTGATCCCTGACGGCACCTTCGCCAAGGTGACCATGTCCATCCGCAAAGGCGGCGTGGACGGCATGAGTGAGGTCGATCGTGGCCTCCTCAAACCCTCGAACCAGCCCGGAAGCGATGTGCGGATGGTGGATGCGGAGTTCACGGTGGCCGAGGGGCCATTTGCCCGGCGCAAATTCTGGCAGAATTTCACAGTGCAGGGCGGCAAGCTTGACGAGCAGGGCCAGTCTGTTGGCTGGAAAATCTCGAAAAGCCAATTCCGCGCGATGATCGACAGCGCGCTTGGGCTGAACCCGGAAGACATGAGTGACGCTGCCAAGGCGAAACGCGTGCTGCGGGGTCTTGCCGATCTCGATGGCATCACCTTCGTGGCCAAGATCCAGGTCGAGCCAAACCGGAATCCGGCCTACAAGGACGCCAACAAGCTCGACCATGTGATCCTGCCCACCGCGCCAGAATGGCAAAAGCTCATGGCAGGGGAACAGGTCCCGGCGCAGCCCTCGAACCGTCCACGCCCTGCAGCTGCGGCACCAGCATCTGCAGCGCCGGCTTGGGGACAATCGCAGTCTGCCAGCAGTGCGTCGACCCCTGCATGGTCGACCGGGTCATCTCAATCCAGCGGTCAGTCTGCGGCACCTTCTGAAGCAGCCAAACCCGCTGGTGGACCTGCCTGGTTGAACCCGTGAGCCCGGATGACTGGCAGACGCATGTCACCACGGAAGCGGCTTTTGCCATGGGGCGTTGGTTGGAAGCGCGGGGGCGGCTTGACCGCCCCATCGCCAGCCTCACGCGAAAGGATCTCGAATGCATGGCGTCAAACGCGATCAGCCGCTTCATCGTGCTGGCCTCGGAGCGGCGGACACAAGCGCCCGAGCCGGAGGAACGCGCAGCACTCGACCTGCTGCTCATGGGGTGAGCCGGGCAAGTCTAGCTCGCCGCATGCCCTGCGCAATCTGCGGCCGGGAAGCCCGGGGCTTCGGCTTCTGCCACCAACTGCGATGGGACCGCAATCCCCATCACCGATTTTGTTCGATGTCCTGCCTCACAGTGGGCAGCGCCATTGCCCGGAGGAATTTTGGAATGATTGACAAGACCGACATGGAAATCCGCGCAATCCGCGAGGCGCGGCGCGATCTGGCTGAGGCGCTGACGGAGATGGGGCTGATGGAGGCCTTCTTCGACCGCTCGGCCGAGGACATCGATCGGCTGATCGAGGCCTGCGTGGACGGGTTTCAGGGGGCGATGCAGCGCCAGTCTGACGCCGGCCAAATACCGTTTTGAGGATACGACGATGCTCGACCTGAACCACAAATCTGGCTTCGTCTATGGGCGGAGAAGCACTGCCCCTGTGCCACTCGGGGCGAGGATCAATGCCCATATCGATGCCGCCCTTGTAGCCGAACGCGATGCCCAACGTCCCCGCGATTATCTTGGCGCCAGCCGTATCGGTGAACCCTGTGCGCGTCGGCTGGTCTATGAGTTCACCAAGACCCCCGTTGATCCCGGCAAGGAATTCGCGGGGCAGACATTACGCATCTTCGAGGCAGGCCATGTCTTTGAGGATTTGGCCATCCGGTGGCTGCGGGCGGCTGGGTTCGATCTGCGCACAGAAAAGCGCGGTGGTGGTCAATTTGGTTTTGAGACCGCGGGTGGGCGCATCCGTGGCCATGTCGACGGGGTCATCGTTGGCGGCCACAACGTTGAAATTTCCTGGCCGGTGCTTTGGGAGCACAAGGCGCTCAAAGCCTCAAGCTGGAACGACACTGCCCGAAAGGGCGTGCGGGTCTCGAAACCAGTTTATTTCGCGCAGATGCAGATTTACATGGCCTACATGGCGCTTGATGGCGCGCTGTTCACTGCGTTGAACAAGGACACCTGCGAGCTTTACCACGAATATGTGCCGTTTGACGCCGCTGAGGCACAGGCGCTCTCGGATAAGGCTGTCCAGGTTCTGCGCGCGGCCGATGCAGGTGATCTGCTGCCGCGGATCGCATCCCATGCCGATTTCTACCTTTGCCGCTTCTGTCCCTTCAGTGCGCGCTGCTGGTCGGAGGGTCAGCGATGAGCATAACCGTGTCAGAGGCGCAAGCGAAGGCCATTTCCACAATTCGGGACTGGTATCTCAACCGCCGGCATCAGCAGCAGATCCTGCGGGTGTTTGGGTATGCCGGGACCGGAAAAACCACGATCACGAACTTGGCCATGCAGGCACTCGGCCTGGAGCCGATGACCCCGGGCGGTCTTGGCGGCGTGCTCTTCGCCGCCTTCACCGGCAAGGCGGTCCTTGTGATGACGCGCAAGGGCACGCCGGCGCAGACTATTCATAGCCTGATCTATCGCGTGTCCGAGGCAACGCCGGAGGAGATCGAGCGTGTGACCGCGGAACTGGCGGCGCTTGAGCGCGACCTACCGCGCATGGCGCCGGCGGAGCGTGGCTTTGCTCAAGCGCAAATCGCGCAGCTGAAGCTTCGGCTCGACCACATCCATGAGCCGCAATTTGTTCTGAATCCGCAATCGGACCTGCGCGATGCCGATCTCTTGGTGCTCGACGAGGTATCGATGGTCGGCCGACAGATGGCCGAGGACCTACTGGCCTTTGGCAAGCCCATTCTCGTCCTCGGCGATCCCGGGCAGTTGCCACCTGTCGGTGAGGAAAGTTTTTTCACCGATGCTGAGCCGGACGTCATGCTGACGGAAATCCATCGTCAGGCTGCGGATAGCCCGATCCTGCGGCTGGCCACCATGACACGGCGCGGTGAGTCCATCCCATTCGGCGCCTTCGACGAGAATGTCTGGAAGATGTCACAACGCGACGTGATGCCGGGACAGCTGCTCAACGGGGGGCAGGTCATCTGCGGTAAGAACGCGACGCGCCGCCGTCTCAATATGGCCATGAAGCAAGCCGCCGGTTTTGGCACGGACTACCCCACGGGGGCGGGCGAAAAGATCATCTGCCTGCGCAATCGTAACGATCTCGGCCTAATCAATGGGATGTTCCTGACGCTCACCGACGTGCGGGCTCATCCGCACAATCCGCGGGCATTTCGTGCCGAAGTCCAGACCGAGGACGGGCTCGCGATCCCGGGCGAGCAGGAGTTCTGGCGCGGTGAATACGATGACCATGTTCTCTTCGACCCAAACCGTAACCGCCATGAATGGGCAACGCGCCGTGGTCTGATCGAGAGCAGCTGGGGCTACGCGATCACCTGTCACAAGGCCCAAGGATCCTCCTTCGGCACGGTGGTTGTCTTTGACGAAGGCTTCGGTCGCAGCGCCGAGGATTACAACCGCTGGCTCTATACCGCCATCACCCGGGCCGAACATGGCCTGCTGATCTTGTCATGAAAGGAGTGTCTCAAATGCAAAAGCCATCACGCGATCCGCGTTCGCCAGCAGAACAAGAGGCGAGTCTGCAAGCCATCGCCACCCGAACCGGTACCTCTGTCGAAGAATTGTGCCGACTTGAACAGGCCTTGCGAGAGATTCCCATCAATCGCTACCTCGAAGGGTGTTTTGGCGAAAACCACGGAGCGTTTTACGATCCGCGCGAGGACCTCTGGATTGTTCCCAACCACGCGCATGATGGGCCTGGGTTTGCGTTCACCGCAATCCGGAGCGACCGCAGCTGGTTTGCTGGCGTTGTTCCCCCGGGGGCATTCCAATGAGTGCGGTGGTTATCGATCTCAACGATGTGATCCCAAACTATACAGAGGCGCCGCGCTTTGATCTCGACCTGATCGTGCAGCGTTTGCGCGAAACCGCCGAGACCTGGGTGCCGCGTCTGTTTCCGAACGGCAAACGTGTCGGTGATGAATGGCGGCTGGCCAATATCCGAGGCGATGCCCCGCGCAACACAGGCTCCTGTGTCATCGCCCTGCGCGGTCCGCATGCCGGCGACTGGATCGATTTTGACGGGAATGCAGGTGGCGGGCCGATCAGCACGATCGAAGAAGGGACAGGTCTGACTGGGCGTGATCTGATCGTTGAGGCCGCCGATACAGCAGGCGTTTTGCCAGGGGCCCCCTCTCGTCAGGCACCCGTATCCAAACCGGCGCCGAAACGTGATGTTGCACAGGACATTGCCCACATTCTTTCGCGCGCTGTGCCCATCAGGGAAACGCCTGCCGCGCAGTACCTGCAAGGGCGTGGTTTGGCTTTGCCGGCGGACAGCGATCTCCTGTTCCATCCAGATCTGACCCATTGGGAAACCAAGACCGGCTTCGCTGCGTTGCTGGGCCAAGTGCGGGATCGCAGCGGCGAGGTCATCGGTCTCCATCGCACCTACCTCGTTACGGATGGGAACGAGGTGCGCAAAGCCCCGATTGCCAAGCCCAAGATGATGCTGGGCCGAATTGCAGGCGGCGCGGTCAGGTTGGCATCGATCGGTAAAGACGGTCGCCTCGCACTCTGCGAAGGCATCGAAACGGGCCTTGCGGTGATGACGGCCTGCCAAGACCTGCCGGTCTGGGCCACGCTCTCCACCTCAGGGCTTGAACAGGTGGAATTGCCGCCGGCGGCTCAGCGCGTGCTTATCCTCGCCGATCACGATGCATCCGGGGCCGGTCTGCGTGCCGCCGAGGCGAGTGCTCGCCGCCTGCGGGCTCAGGGCCGCGATGTGGCGATCGCGATACCCCCCGAGGAGGGCGAGGACTTCAACGATATGCTATTGCGGGCGGGGGCATCATCCATTGCCCAGTTGATCTCGGCCACTGAACAGGAGGTCGATGCCGACGCAGTACTGCAAATTGGCCAGCACCGGCCGCTGAACTACCAAGGCAGCGGTAATGACATCCCCGTCCTGCGCGCTGATGAGGGTGATCTTGGCCGTGCCGTGGCGCAGGTTTGGAGCGTGGTCATGGCCTCGAACCGAACACCCTGGGTGTTCCGCTTCGCCGGTCAGCCCACCTGGGTGGTGCCCGATGACGAAGGCCGACCCGTCGCCACCATCCTCAATGAAGAGCGTTTGCGGCACATGCTGGCGCGACTGGCCCGGTGGGTGCGCGAAAACGCCAAGGGAGATTTGCTGCCAGCGCCGCCGCCAGTGGCCACGGTCAAATCCGTACTCGCTACGCCTGACCCTGCGCTGCCTGTGCTCACCGGCATCGTCAACACGCCCGTATTCGGGCGGAGCGGTACGCTGATCACGGCGCCTGGCTATCATCCTGATGCGCGGCTGCTCTACGTCCCGGCACCGGGCTTCATTGTGCCAGATATCCCGAAGCGGCCCACCGAGGCGGAGATTGTTGCGGCACGCGAACTGATCTGTGAAGACCTGTTCGGTGACTTCCCCTTCACAGGTGAGGCTGAACGTGCCCATGTCGTGGCACTTCTGTTGCTCGGCTTCCTGCGCGGCATGGTCGACGGGCCCACGCCGCTGCATCTGATTGAAAAACCCACGCCCGGCACCGGGGCCACGCTGATGGTCGATGCCGTGGCCACGATCCTGACCGGCACCGGTGCCAGCGTCATGACCGAGGGCCGTGACGACGAGGAATGGCGCAAGCGCGTGACCGCCAAGCTGCGCCAGATCCCCTCGATCATTCTGATCGACAACCTCCGCGCCAAGCTCGACAGTTCTGCAGTAGCGGCGGCACTCACTGCGCCCTTCTGGGAAGACCGCGTGCTCGGGCAGTCCGAGATGACCCGGCTGCCGATCCGCTGTCTCTGGATCGCCACGGGCAACAACCCCGAGTTCTCAAACGAGATGGCGCGCCGCCTCGTGCGCATCCGGCTCGATGCCAACGTCGAGCGCCCCTGGCAGCGTGAAGGCTTCCGTCATCCAGACCTCATGGTCTGGATCCGAGCCAACCGCGCGCGCATCGTGGCCGCCTGTCTGACGCTTTGCCAAGCCTGGATCGCTGCCGGCAAGCCGCGCGGCAGCAAGACCATCGGCTCCTATGAAAACTGGGCACAGGTCATCGGGGGCGTTTTGGAAACCGCAGGGATCCCGGGTTTCCTAACCAATCTCGAGGACATGATGGCTGCCTCCGACAGCGAGGGTGCCGGCTGGAGCGCCTTCATCGCCGCTTGGTGGGATCGGTTTGGGACGGCATCGGTCGGGGCGGCGGACTTGTTCGATGTCGCGGCATTCTGTGATCCAGCGCCACCGATGAGTGGCGGGACGGAGCGAGCACAAAAAACCGCCTTCGGGATATCGATTTCGAAGATGCGTGATCGGGTGTACCGGTTGGAAACACGCGCGGTTCGCGTGCGCAAAGCTGGTGTGTTGCACAAAACAACACGGTGGCAACTCGAGATGTGTGAGGCTGAAACCGATTTGAATACACCCATTCAACCTGGGGCTGGGGGACCTCTGGCCTCAGGTGGGGACCTCGAAAACAAAGGTCCCCACCACCAACATGCTGAAAATAATGACAAATGGGGACCTTGGGGACCTGGGGGACCTATTTTGGCCCCTTCGCACACGCGCATGCGCGCGCACGCGCACTATAGGGATGACCCGGAAAAAGGTCCCCAAGGTCCCCCAGGTCCCCAAATCAATTTAAAAACAGATGCTTACACATGGGGACCTCGGTGGGGACCTCAAAATGAAAGTCCCCAAAGGTCCCCACGCCCCGATTGGCGGAAGGATCTCGACCCATGAGGCCCCCAGCCTTCCAATTCAATCCGACGACGGCGGCCCGCACCTCCAAGCACATGACCGCCGTCATCTTCCACCCGAGCAGCCCACCAGAAAAGGAGACCACCCATGGCTGACCTGACTCTCTCCAGTGCCGATGTTGGCGCAACCCCGAAAATACCGATGCCGGCCGAGCCAACGCGCACAATCCTTGCCCTCGATCTCGGCACGACAACCGGCTGGGCGATCCGCGGCTTCGATGGCCCCATCACCAGCGGCACTGTCAGCTTCAAGCCTGGCCGCTACGATGGCGGCGGCATGCGCTACCTACGTTTCACGAACTGGCTGACCGAGATCGACCGTCTGTCAGGGCCGATCGAAGCAATCTATTTTGAAGAGGTGCGTCGGCACGCAGGCACCGACGCAGCCCATGTTTTTGGAGGTCTGCTGGCGGTTTTGACCAGCTGGGGCGAATTGCGCGGTGTGCCGTACCAAGGCGTACCAGTTGGCACGATCAAGAAATTTTTGACGGGCCTGGGCAATGCGAACAAGCAGGCCATGATCGATGCCGCCCGCAAGCGCGGCTTCAGTCCCACAGATGACAACGAGGCGGACGCCATTGCCATCTTGCTCTGGGCGATCGAAACGCAGGGAGGGTTGGCCTGATGGGTATGCGCTTCACTCCCAAGGGCTACGGCGGCAATCGCCGTGACCCTGAACAGGTCAAGCGTGAGGGTTGGCACGAACAGCGCATGCTGGCAGTCTCGCTCGACGATCATCGGCTGACTTGGCCCGAACGCGAACTGGTTCGCCAGCTGGGCGAGAAACTCTATGGCAAGCTGCCAGCCGTGAGGGAGGTACGTCATGGCCGATGAATGGACACGGGCAATGGTAGCCGACCGGCTGGACCTCGCGGCAGACGTCATGCGGTCCATGCCGCCGGTCCGCCCACAGGGTTACGTCAGCGCTTGGCCGGAATACGTTTCCACCTTCGCCGATCAAGTCGAGCAAGAGCCAAGGATGAAAAAGCCGCTGCCATCGCCGCGGATGATCACGCAGGCTGATGAGGCGATGCTATGGCTACGGTGGGTCGACAAGGACATCGGTCAGATCCTCTGGGCTCGAGCCAATCGCAAAGCGTGGAAGGGGATCAGTTGGGAACATGGGATCAGCAGGGCCACTGCGAACAGGCGGTATGAATATGGTCTGGCTGTGATTGTTTGGCGATTGCATGGCAAAGCGTTGCCGCGCCAGAGGTCCATGAAATATGTTGTCGATCGGACGGCATGATGATTGGCGTCGTGCTGACCGGGTGCGGTGCCCAATCTACCGGTGTTTGACGACAAAGTTAACTGCATGTATATACGGATGTATTCACCAGGGAGATTGAGATGTTTGAAACCCGTATTCGCAAAGTTGGCAACTCAGCGGTTGTTACGCTGTCCGCTGAAATGCTCGCGGCACTTGATGCGCGGGAAGGGGATACAGTCTATCTGGTACGTGGCGATGATGGCAGTTTGAAAATCACGCCGCAGAATCCCGAATTGGCGGAGGCATTGGCTGCGGCACAGATCGTCATGGATGAAAACCGTGACATGCTGCAGGCGCTTGCGTGAGCACTCCCATTTGGGTGCCGTTGCAGGCTGTGCTCATCATTCATGACAGACAAATTGCTAGGCATGGCGGGGCTGCGGGACTTCGGGATCTGACGTTGCTGGAAGCGGCAATGGAGCGACCTCGCAACAAGTTTGCCTATGGTGAAACGGATCTGGATTGGCTCACTGCTGCCTATGCATTTGGCGTTGCGAAAGCCCATGCTTTTGTCGATGGTAACAAACGCACGGCTTTTGTGACCGCGGCGACGTTTTTACGGCTGAACGGATTTGGTTTGCACCCAGAGGCTTTGGAAGGTGTTTCAGTAATGGAGAACCTGGCTTCAGACACGCTGTCCGAAGAGGAATTTGCCGCTTGGATTGCAAAATTGAAAATACCGATTGGTCGGTAGATTGCCGACTGCCGTGTCAATCCCTTTCGAGCGCCTGAGACATTTTTTGGTGAGACATCAAATGGTGTGACAAACTTCCGATGAGAGCTTACAAAAGCGATAAGATGAGCGTCGTGCGGCTGGGAGAAGCAAGCGGATTTCTTTTGATTTTTCGATGCACTTGGCGATCGGGAAACCAAAAAAAACCGTCTCCGGCCAAAATGGTGAGACACTTAAGTCATTGAAATTAAACGGGTCCTTCCTGCGGCTAACCGTATATGGGGGGGCTTGGCGCGCGGGTTTCCCAGTGACAAATGCAAAAACACCCGTTTCGTTTCGTTTTGAGCGCAGCGTCAAATAAACAAGGGGTTTGCGGGTCTCGCACCCCCACCTGAAACGAAACGGCCCTCAGGGGGCATTTCGTTTTGCCCCGATTTCCAAGGATATGAATATGGATGTTGTTGAACTGCCTCTTGGGCAGATCATTCCCTATGCGCGCAACCCGCGCCGCAACGAGCAGGCCATTGCCACGGTGGCGGCCTCGATCAAAGAGTTCGGCTGGCGACAGCCGATCGTTGTGGATGAGGGCCACGTTGTGCTGGCCGGCCATACGCGCCTGGCGGCAGCGCAGCAGTTGGGTCTGGACACGGCGCCGGTGCATGTGGCCAAGGGGCTGAGCGAGGCGCAGGCACGGGCCTTCCGGATCATGGATAACCGCTCCGGCGAGAATGCCGAGTGGGACGAGGGGCTACTCAATCTCGAACTCGCGGATCTTCTGGAGGCAGAGTTTGATCTTGGCCTGACGGGCTTCAGCGAAGATGAGCTGACTGCGCTGATGTCGAGCCTGGAAGATGACAGTGGCCCGCAGGAGGGCGAAGATGAGATCCCCGAAACACCAGAGGATCCGGTCAGCCGGCCTGGCGATCTGTGGGTGCTCGGCAAGCATCGGCTCCTTTGCGGGGATGCAACGGTGGCCACGGATGTCGAGCGCGTGCTCGATGGCGTGACGCCGCTTTTGATGGTCACAGATCCTCCATACGGTGTGGAGTACGATCCCGGTTGGCGCAACGATACGGGTGCGGCCAAAACCAAGCGCACCGGCAAAGTGCTGAATGACGATCGCGCGGACTGGCGGGAGGCCTGGGCCTTGTTTCCGGGTGATGTGGCCTATGTCTGGCACGGGGCGCTGCATGCCACCACGGTTGCAGAGAGCCTTGAAACCTCCGGCTTCAATATCCGTTCCCAGATTATTTGGGCTAAGGACCGGTTGGTTCTGAGCCGCGGGGATTATCACTGGCAGCACGAACCCTGCCTCTATGCTGTGAAGAAATCCGGCAAGGGTCATTGGGCCGGCGATCGCAAGCAGACGACGCTCTGGCAAATCGCCAACAAGGATCAGGACGCCGACACCGTGCATGGCACGCAAAAGCCGGTGGAATGCATGCGCCGGCCGATCCTGAACAACTCAAGCCCGGGGCAGGCAATCTACGAGCCGTTCATGGGGTCTGGAACCACACTCATTGCAGCCGAGACGACGGGCCGTGTGTGTCATGGGATCGAGCTCAATCCAGCCTATGTCGATGTGGCTGTGAAACGCTGGCAGCAGTTTACGGGTCAAACGGCGACGCTGCAGAGCAGTGGGCAAAGTTTTGATACTCTGAAACCCGACGAAGCCTTGCGGATTAGTGCCGAAACAGAAGTCTGAAACTTCACGACATTGACACTCAGTCGGTTCGTGACGCTTATGGCGTTTTGTTTGTGCGGAAATTTGTGGTGCAAGGTTTGAAAACACTGAAACGTTTAGTTATCGGAAGCGCGATGACATTTCTGCTGGCGCTCGCGATTGCGGTTTTGACGCTCATGCCGATGCCAGCTGGTGGCAGTGGCGTTCCCGGGTCCGATAAATTGCATCATTTTCTGGCTTTTGCCTGTCTGGCCTTTCCGTTGCCACTTCTGCGCCCGCGATGGACGTTCTGGGTCATATTGGCTGTTGTTTTTTACGGTGGCGCGATTGAATTGCTTCAACCTTTCTTCGGTCGGCAGGCTGAATGGGCTGATCTTCTGGCAGATGCGTTGGGCGCTGTTGTCGGAGCGATTGTCGCGCGGCAGTTGGGAATGTTTCTTCGCAGATACCTTCGCGAGAACAAAAAATTGCCAGTACACACTCGTGAAGCTTCGCTGCTACCGTCTTCGATTTCCTAACTGAGCGAGTCAAACGCTGGCAGCAGTTCACGGGTCAAAAAGCTGTGCTTGAAGGTGACGGTCGCAGCTTTGACGAGATCGCTGCGGGTCAGTCTGTGGAGAGCTCTGAGGTATCGGACGCGGTATAAAAGCGAATATCTGCGATGGCGATGTCTGCTTCAAACTCCCGTCCGATGGCGACGAGGCCCACGCGACGCAAGCGGGAGGGTCTGAGCGGTTGGCCCGTTCGGTGGGGTGCAAAGCCAGCAAACGGTAAGAAGACCGTTGTCCATGTGGGCGGTGCGTCAAAGCTCTGGCGGTAGGATTCCCAGGGACGCCTGATATCGGTGGTGCGCAGATGCAGATTGTAGGTTTGATCATTGCCCAGAACATCGAGGCGAATGCCGTCCCAGGCACTGGCGTCAACTACGCTGCCGGCGTCTCCGAGATCGAGGGCGATTTGAAGAAACCCGCCATTGTTCTCGAGGCTGACGCCACCGCGCATGCGGATGGCATCGCGGCCTGCGAGATGTTCACGGGTCATAGTGCCATCGGAGACGCCGCCCATGACGCGGTCGGATACCAGAACCCAGCCATTGCCGATTGAGGCAAAGGGAGCGTCTTGGCGAATGTCGTCAATGATCTCGGACGCGGGGTGGAATGTTGTGCTGTCTTGCATGGGAGCGAAAATAGGTATGTTGAACTCGGGCGCAAGTGCCAAGCCAACAAATCAATCCCGCTGGATGTCCCTTATCGAAGCGATCACCAATGTGGCTGCGGGCTACGGCATTGCCGTCGCGACGCAAGTGCTGATCTTTCCGGCCTTCGGCCTGCATACGACATTGGAGCAGAACCTGAAAATGGGCGTGGTTTTTACAGGGGTGAGCCTTCTGAGATCTTATGTGCTTCGGCGGCTATTTGAAAAGCAATGTCGTCATCGGCAAAAATACGGCGGGCCAACATGACGTTGACCCGCGCCATAATGGAAAATTCTTTTTGAAAAAAGGCCACTCACAGCCTCGTTGGCAGTCTAACGATTTTGCTAATTCGTGTTTAGTCTCATTGTGACATCAGCTTGCATGAGCGTTGCGTTCGGGCAACATGTAAACTCGCCCACGTCCTTCGACCTTCTCGGAGACCAGCTTCAACCCAAGGCGTTTTTTGAGAACTCCGGAAAGGGCCCCACGCACGGTGTGGGTTTGCCACTGTGTTGCCTCGGCGAGCTCCGCCAAACTCGCGCCGCCCTTGCGGCTGAGCAGGTCGATCATGATCTGCTGCTTGGTTTGAGTTCGGTGAACGGGGGATGATGTAGTTTCGCTTTTCTGTGTCATTTGAAACCTTCAGCCTTCGAGGTCGCGACCGTCGCGCCCCTCCTACGTGGCCAAGCCCCGCTGTGGCGCGGGGCCGGTCATCGGGCTGGCACACTCAGATCAAGCCGAGTTCCGTCAGGCAGGCGGCGGCGTCGACAAGCTGCTGGCTGGACACCTCAATGGTGATTGTGACGCTGTCGGCGTAGGTACGGGCGTGAACGCCGCCGTCATCCAAGAGGGCGGTTTCAATGGCGTCGAGCACTGATGTGATGCGGCTGCGGTCAAAATGATCGGGCAGGCGGCGCAGGGCGATGCGAATGCTGGTGGTGTCCATGAGTGTCACTCCGCGTGCTCGCCTTCGCCAAAGGCGCTGTCGGTGAGGCGCTTCAGCAGGCTTGCGTGATGTTCAAGGCTGCCGACATCGCCCCAAGTGATCTCGTCTGGGTGGGTGTTGAAATGCGCGTCGCTCAAGCTTTGCAGGCGGGCGAGCATCTCGTCGATCTCGGCCTTCTTGCCGAGAAATGCGTTGAGGGCAGCCTCGCGGTTACGGCGGGCTTTTTCGGCGCGCAGCTCGTGGCGGGGTGTTGTTTGCGGGTTCAGGCGGGTCATGCTTTTGGCTCCTTGGGTGCGCGCTCTCGCTGCGCTGTTTCCTTGGAACCAGAATCGCTCTGTTGGGGTGTGTAATCCAGTATAATCGCAGCAATAACATGGCTTTAATCGATCAGGCGGAGACGGTTTATGTCCTCATCCACCCAGCCACTCACCGTGATTGCAAAACTCCTGGATCTCTCGGAGCGGCGGGTGCAGCAACTCAGCCGCGAGGGTGTCATTCCGAAAGCCACGCGAGGCCAATATGAGCTGATCGGTTCGGTGCGGGGCTATGTGCGCTATCTGCGCGATCAGGCGGTAAAGGCACAGGCCGGAGCACCCGATTATGCGGTCGAGCGCGCGCGCTTCATTCGGGCGCGGGCGGATTTGGCGGAAATGGAGGCGCAGGAAAAGCGCGGCAGCGTGATTGCGGCCGGCGATGTTGAGGACGCCTGGATTGCAGTTCTGACCCTTTTGAAAACACGGCTCCTGGCGCTGCCGGATCAACTGGCACCTTTGGCTTTTGCTCAACCTAACGTTGGGGACACCCGAAACCTGATCCGTCGGTCCATGCGCGAGGTGCTCGATGATCTCGCGGAGCCGGACATTGACTTTGAAACCAAAGATGAGCCTGCGGGGATCGCCGATCCTGAAGCGGACGGTCGAGACAGCTCTGGCCGCCCTGAGACCACCGCCGGAGATGACGATCAGCGATTGGGCGGATCAGAACCGGCGGCTGAGCTCTGAGGCCAGTGCCGAGCCCGGCCAATGGCGGACATCGCGCGCGGAATATCAGCGCGGGATTATGGATGCGATCACGGACGCGGGCATGGAAACCGTTGTGATCATGTCCAGCAGTCAAATTGGAAAAAGTGAGTCGATTTTGAACATGGTCGGTTACCATATCGACCATGATCCGGCCCCGATTATGGTGGTGATGCCGACGGAGCGGGATGCAGAAACCTGGTCGAAGGACCGCTTCTCGCCGATGGCGCGGGACACAGCCTGTCTGCAGGATAAGATCTCCAATCCCAAATCGCGCGATGGCAATAACAAGATCCTGCATAAGCGGTTTGCGGGCGGGCACCTGACCATCGTGGGGGCTAATGCGCCCTCTGGGCTGGCAAGCCGGCCGATCCGGCTGTTGCTGTGCGATGAGGTGGATCGCTATCCGTTCAGCGCGGGCGCCGAGGGGGATCCGGTTAATCTCGCCAGAAAACGCACAGTGACCTTCTGGAACCGCAAGATCGTGCTGGTCTCAACGCCGACGAACAAAGGCGCAAGCCGCATTGAGGCGGCCTTTGAGGAAAGCGATCAGCGGCGGTTCTGGGTGCCGTGCCCGGAGTGCGGCACTGAACAGATCCTAACCTGGGGACAGGTCAAATGGGAGAAGGGTGAAACTGGCGCCCACCGCCCGGATACCGCGCGCTATCACTGCGCCCATTGCGATGCGCCGTGGAAGGATGAGACCCGATGGGGCGCGATTGCCAAAGGACACTGGAAGGCTGAGGCGCCGTTTAACGGCACAGCGGGGTTCCATCTCAATGAGATTTATTCTCCCTGGGTCAGGCTTGAGGCCATGGCCAAGGCGTTCCTGTCGGCACATGCGGGCGGTGATGACACGATGAAGACCTTCGTCAACACCTCTCTTGGCGAAACCTGGATGGAAAGCGGCGAGGCGCCGGACTGGCAGCGGCTTTATGATCGCCGAGAACATTGGCCATCGCGCGCGCTTCCAGATGGCGCGCTGTTTTTGACCGCCGGTGCGGATGTGCAGAAGGACCGCATTGAGGTGGATGTCTGGGCCTGGGGTCGCGGGCTGGAAAGCTGGCTTGTGGATCACATTGTGATTGAGGGCGGCCCCGGGGATCCGGCGTGCTGGCAGGCGCTCACTGATTTGCTTTCGCGCACCTGGGAACATGGACGTGGCGGAGCATTGCCGCTGATGAAGCTGGCCATTGATACCGGATATGAAACCTCCGCCGTCTATGCCTGGGCGCGCCAGGTGGGCTTTGGGCAGGTTGTGCCTGTCAAAGGTGTGGAAGGGTTCAATCGGGCCAGTCCTGTGAGTGGGCCTACTTTTGTGGATGCCACAATTGGCGGAAAGCGATTGCGCCGCGGCGCTCGGCTTTGGACGGTGGCCACGGCGACCTTTAAATCAGAAACCTACCGGTTTTTGCGCCTTGAGCGCCCCACTGAGGAAGAACGTGCGGCAGGCGCCGTGCCGCCACCGGGCAGCCTGCATTTGCCGGAGTGGGTCGAGGATGAATGGCTCAAACAGTTGGTGGGTGAGCAATTGGTGAGCACGCGCACCAAACGCGGCTTTTCCAAGCTGGAATGGCAAAAGCTCAGGGAGCGCAATGAGGCGCTCGATTGTCGGGTCTATGCGCGCGCGGCGGCCTGGATTGCGGGGGCGGATCGCTGGTCTGAGAAAGAGTGGCACGTGCTGGAAGAAGATTTGCAGCGTGGCCCGGGCCTAGCTGCGCCGCCGACGCAGCACGCGAGCGCGCCTTCCCATGCAGAGGGACGATCCCAAAATGGCTGGATCGCGCGGCGGCGGGGATCCTGGCTTTGAAGTAAGGGGGCGGGATGTCCTGGAGCGAAGAAGAATTGTCGGCCCTGCGGCGGGCTTATGCCAGTGGCACCAGCCGTGTGAGCTATGATGGCAAGTCGATCCAATATGGCTCTGCTGCGGATCTTCTGGCGCGGATCCGGCTGATCGAGGCCGATATCGCTGCACAGAACGGCCGGCCCAAGCCACGTCGCAGCTTTGCGAGTTTTTCCAAAGGATGAGTTCCATGCATTGGCTGGACAGGACCATTGCGACCCTTGCGCCGGGCGCGGGGCTGCGACGCGCGCGACAACGTCAGGCCCTGGATGTGCTGGCGCGTGCCTATGAGGGCGCCAAACAGGGGCGGCGGACCGAGGGCTGGATCGCGGCAGGATCGGGTGCCAATGCCGAGATTGCGCCAGCGCTCTCTCGCTTGCGTGACAGGTCCCGCGATCTGGTGCGCAACAACCCTTACGCTGCCAAGGCAGTTGAGGCGCTTGTGAGCAATATGATTGGTACAGGTCTGATGCCCCGGGCGCGCTGCGCGGATCCAGAAATTGCGCGTCAGGCAGATCAGCTGTGGTTGGCCTTCTCTGCGCGCAGTGATGCGGACGGGTTGACCGATTTTGCCGGTCTGCAGGCGCTTTGCGTGCGCAGTCTGGTGGAAAGCGGCGAGGTTCTGGTGCGCCTGCGGGACCGTCGGCTAAGCGATGGTCTGCAGGTGCCGCTACAATTGCAGGTGATTGAGGCCGATCATCTTGATGGCGCACAGAATGGTCCTCAGAGAGGAGAGTTGCCCGGAGGTGCCCATCTCGCGCAAGGGGTCGAGTTTGGCCCTTTGGGTCAGCGCAAGGCCTATTGGCTTTTTCCGCGCCATCCCGGGGAAGCGGGAGGGGCGATGCGCTCGGTGCGGGTTGAGGCGCGCAATGTGCTGCACGTCTTTGAGCGCCTGCGCCCGGGTCAGGTGCGGGGCGTGCCGTGGTTTGCGCCTGTCATCGTCAAGCTGCGTGATCTCGATGAGTATGACGAGGCGGAACTGGTGCGCAAGAAAATCGAGGCCTGTTTTGCGGCCTTTGTGACGGGCGCTGAAGACGAGCAGACGCTGGGGCGCGCACATGTGCAGGCAAATGGCCAGCGCGTGGAAGGGTTTGAGCCGGGCATGATTGAATATCTCGAGCCCGGGCAGGATGTGACCTTTGCCAGCCCAAGTGCTGCGGGTGGCTATAGCGAATATATGCGCATGCAGCTTCATGCCATCGCCGCAGGGGTTGGACTGACCTATGAATTGCTGACCGGCGATCTGAGCCAGGTGAATTATTCCTCGATCCGCGCCGGGTTGATTGAATTCCGCCGGCGCATGGAGGCGCTGCAATGGCAGCTCTTGGTGCCGGGGCTTTGTCAGCCGGTTTGGGAGCGCTTTGTGCTGGCCGCGCAAGCTGCGGGGAAACTGCCTCCTGATGTGGAGATCGGGGTGGAATGGACCGCGCCGCGGTTTGAGGCGGTCGATCCCTTAAAGGACATACAGGCGGATGTATTGGCAGTGCGGGCCGGGGTGATGACCTTGAAGGAGGCCATTGCGCGCCAGGGCTATGAGCCTTCAGCGGTTCTGGCCGAGTTTGCCCAGACCAATGCCGAGATTGATGGCTTGGGGCTGATTTTTGACAGCGATCCCCGACGCTCCACCAAGACAGGTCAGGATCGCGGGGCAATGCCCGCACCTGCTGCCAATTCCAATGAAACAGATCGCTCCCAAAAGGACGGGGGTGAGAAGGACGAGGAAGATGATGACGAAACCAATTGAGAGGCCGCGCGAGGGAGAGACGGACACGCGTGATCTCGGTTTGCAGATGCGCAGTGATGTGCGTTTTGTGCCCGAAAGCATTGATGAGGCGACCCGCTCGGTTGAGTTGGTTTGGTCCGCAGGGGCCACAGTGCGCCGGCGGGATGGTTGGACGGGCAAGCCTTATGATGAGGTGTTGTCGCTGGATCCTGGCCATGTGGATCTTGCGCGTCTGAATGGCGGGGCGCCGCTGTTGAATGCCCATGGCGCTTTTGATCTTGGCGATGTGATTGGTGTTGTGGAGCGGGCTTGGATTGAAGCTGGCGGGATTGAAACCGGCGGAGAGGGCCCTGTGGGACGCGCGCGCGTGCGCTTTTCCGAGCGTGCAGATGTGGCGCCGATCTGGGCGGATGTGCAGGCCGGCATTATCCGCAATGTCTCAGTGGGCTACAGCGTGCGCGCATTTGAAATCAGTGAAGAAGAGGGCAGGGTGCCCCTTTGGCGCGCCGTGGATTGGCAGCCCATGGAATTGTCGGCGGTGCCTGTGGGGGCCGATGCCGGCGCGGGGTTCCGCAGCCCTTCGGGGGATATGCCACCCTGCCAGTTGAGGCGCTTTGCAAAAGCGCAGCCACCTATTCCCAAAAACGAGGACCAGAGTATGGATAAAGCAGACACGCGGCCGCCTGAGGCGGATGCAGACATGGAGGGCGCGCGCGACCACGGCGCGGCAGGCGGGCAAGCCCCGTCTGAGACCAATGCAACCGGTGAAGGCACGGGGGTGCGCCAGCGGGCAGCCCTGTCGCAAGAGGCAGGGCCTTTGCCGGCCGAAAATCAGAGCGGGGCGCCTGAACCGGCGCAGCGGAATGCTGTGGCTGCGGCGTCGCCAACACCTGGTGCGCCCTCTGAGGGCACCACCAATACTGCCGAGACGCGCAACGTCGAGATGCGCCAGATTGCTGACGAGGCGATGCGCGGGGAGCGCGCGCGGATCGCGGGCATTCAGGATGTGGCAAAAAAGCTGGGAGTGGCAGGCACGGTGGCCGAAGACCTCGTTGCAAGTGGCACACCATTGGAAGAGGCGCGTGTGGCGCTTATTGATGCAGCGGCTGACAGAGATGCGCGGGTTGAGACGCGCTCACATCTGCGCATGGGTGGTCAGGACGCGGTGGAAACACGCCGTGCCGCGGTGGAAGAAGCGCTGCTGCATCGCCATGATCCCGGGCGGTTTGCGCTTGGTGAGGCGGCAAGGGACTGGCGCGGTCTCTCGCTCATTGAAGTTGCACGCGCGTTTTTGGAGGCCGAAGGCGTGCGGGTGCGCGGGCTCAGCCGCGATGAGATTGCCACGCGGGCCTTGCATAGCACGTCCGACTTTCCCCAAATCCTCTCCAATGTCACTAACAAGACCCTGCGGGCGGCCTATGATGTGGCGCCCCGGACCTTTGCGCCCATTGCCCGGCGCACGTCGGTGGCGGATTTTAAAAACGTCCACCGCTTGCAGCTTGGCGAAGCGCCCCAGTTGGAGAAGGTCAGTGAAAGCGGTGAGTATAAACGCGGCACCATCGGCGAGGCGCAAGAAACATACCGCATCGAGACCTTCGGCAAGGTCATTGGCATTACGCGCCAGGTTTTGATCAATGATGATCTTGATGCCTTCACCCGCGTGCCCGCACTCTTTGGCACGGCGGCTGCAACGCTGGAAAGCGATGTGGTTTGGGATGTGATTGTTGCCAATGCCGCCATGGCCGATGGCAAGGGGCTCTTTCATGCGGGGCACAACAACCTTGCGGGCACAGGGGCCGCACTTGATGTGGCCGGGCTTGCCAAGGCCCGCACCGCCATGAGCCATCAAAAAGGCATTGATGGCAAAACCACGCTGAATATCCGGCCGTCATTCCTGGTCGTGCCGACATCGCTGGAGCTTAATGCCGAGCAATTGCTGGCTCAAACCATTGTGCCCACAAAGTCTGGTGATGTGGTGCCGTCCTCGATGCGCGCGCTGACGGTGGTGTCCGAACCGCGGCTTGATCCGGCCTCGGGGGCAGTGCCTTGGTATCTCTTTGCCAATCCCGCGGCGATCGACACGATTGAGTATGCCTATCTTGAGGGTCAGGAGGGTGTCGCCATGGAAACCCGCATGGGCTTTGATGTTGACGGCATTGAAATCCGTGCCCGGCTTGATTTTGGCGCCAAGGCGATTGATTGGCGCGGCATGTTCAAAAATCCCGGCGTGGCGCTGAGCTAAGGCGCGCGCGCCAAAACCCCCACCAGCGTGTCTGTGAGAAGGCGGCGTTCCTGAAGAGGGCGCCGCATTTTTTGCGGGCGGGCATGAATTTTCCAAATACTGCGAGGAACTTGCATGAAAAACTTCCATCAACCGGGTGGCACGCTCACCCTGAGTGCCCCTTATGACGTCACAAGCGGTGGCGGGCTCAAACTGGGCGCGATTGTTGGCGTCGCCACATCTGATGCGCTCAGTGGCGAGCCTGTCGAGGTTATCCTGGAGGGCGTGTTTGAATTGGTTAAGGCACCAAGCCAGGCCTGGACGGTGGGCGCGAAAGTCTATTGGGACGACACCAACAAGCAGGCCACAACAGCGGCGACATCCAATACGCTGATGGGCGTGGCGGTGCAGGCTGTCCCTGGTGGGGCAGGGGATCTCTTGGGGCTGGTGCGCCTCAACGGAAGCTTTTGATGCCGGCATCTGAGACTGTGTTTGGGACGGCACTCAAATCGCTTTTTGCCGATCCCAATCTCTCCGTGGAAATCTGGCATCGTGATATGAACGGATTTTTTACCAGAGCACGTGGCATCCTGCGCCAGCCCGATGAGATCACCGAGTTTGGCGCGGCGCGTTTGCTTTCGGACACCACCCGCATCGATATCCGCGTGGCAGATATTGCCAACCCCCGACCCGATGAGCAGATCCTGATTGGCGAGGAGATGTTTTTGATTCAGGGGGAACCTGTTCGGGATCGGGAGCGGTTTATATGGACTGTGGACTTGAGGCCGGCTTAGCCGTTTACTCTGCTTGATAAGCATACGGCAATTTACAGGTTGGGATTTTGAAGCATCAATGGAGTAATTTGAGCCACCTTCAGATTGGTCAATACTGCGAGTATTACACCAAAATGCAGCTCGTCCTGTTGGGGTTCGATGTGTATTCGGCTGAGGTCGATGACAGGGGCATCGATCTGGTGGTTCGCAAAGAACCGGGTTGGTACTGGGATATCCAGGTAAAGTCCGTAAGAAACCTCAACTATGTGTTTATGCGCAAAGCTGTGTTTCGGCTGCGGCCAAATCTGGTTTTAGCACTGAACCTTTTGAGGGACGGTGAAGCACCAGACCAGTTTCTAATTCCGGCCTCGTGTTGGTTGAAGCCGGATGATTTGTTTGTTGATCGCGACTACACGGACAAAGCAAGTTCTCCGGAGTACGGCCTTCGCTTAACGGAACAACGTCTTGATCGTCTGCAGCCATATACTTTCGAAGGGTCAGCGGAGAAGATCTTCTCGGAGGATCCCAGCCGAGTTTGATGTTGGTATTCTAAATTCATGAAGATCAAACTCGACATCACGCCGAACATTGTTGCGGCGATGGCGGCGGAAGTATCGGCCGGTGAAAAGGCGGTCACCTCTGCCATGCGCGACGCGGGCAGCAAGCTCAAGAGCGACTGGCGGGGACAAATTACAGGTGCCGGACTGGGACGACGGTTGTCGAACTCCATCCGCAGCCAAACATATCCCAAGACCGGCGCGAGCTTGAATGCTGCGTCGCTTGTCTGGTCCAAGGCACCCGAGATTATCGGGGCCCACAACACAGGGCCACTGATCCGATCAAAGGCCGGGTTCTACCTCGCGATCCCGTTGCCGGCAGCGGGCAAAGGCACGCGTGGAAAAGCCCTCAGTCCGGGAGACTGGGAGAAACGACGTGGGATGCGGTTGCGTTTTGTCTATCGTCGCCGGGGTCCGAGCCTCTTGGTGGCAGATGGGCGGTTGAACAATCGCGGTCTGGGGGTTGTGTCGCGCTCCAAGACCGGTCGCGGACGGGCGACGGTGCCGATCTTTCTCTTGGTGCCGCAGGTCAAACTGCCCAAGCGGTTGGATTTGGACCGCGATGCGGAGAAGGTTCAGGCGAAGGTGCCGGGGATGATTGTGGGGAAATGGGTGGAGGACAAAACCGGATGACACTCCGTGAGACCATCCTCTCCGCGCTGCATGCGCGGCTCTCGGCACTGTCCGCCACCGCCCTGCGCGGCGAGGTGCTCCCCGAACGCGTGCCGGCAGATGGCCTCTTAATCCTGCGCGACGGCGATCCCGGAGAGCCCGAGGTGACGCTTTCGCCACTGGCCTACCACTACCAACACCGCGCTGAGATCGAGGCGGTTGTACAGGGCGCCAATCGGGACGGGGCCTTCGATGCGCTCTGCGCCAGTGTGGGGGAGGCCATTGCCATTGACCGTACGCTTGGTGGTCTGTGTGACTGGATTGAAGCGGACGCCCCGCAGCCGGTTGATCTACCGGTTGAGGGTGCCGCAAGTTACAAGGCCGGCGTGATTTTGCTGACGCTGATTTACACGACATCAGACCCTCTGGCGTGAGTAATCAGGGTTCGATAAGGATGCGCGCTGTGAGGGAGGAGTGAAGCGTCGGACCTCGTGTGAGGGGTCACTGATGGTCTGGCGCTTCAGCCAAATCAAACCCCGTCGCAAAAAGCATCGAAGCACTGACTGATTGTAAGGGAGTGAGAGGTTTGCCAGTGCTTCGATGCAGAAAGCTACTCAGGGGAAGAGGACGCTATTTCAGGGGTAACAATAAACTCATTAAACTTTCGTAGCTCTACGATGCCATTGATCCCTATATTTTTCAATATGTTTGCGCCACCAATGCAGGTATGTGTTGTTTGAGGATTAGGCGTGCGGCGAGAGTATTCGTAAAACGTCACGGCGTTCAGCGGCTTACAAAGCTGCCAAAGCATTCGCCCTAGCCTGTTTGTGTCCGTGGCGCCCCAGACTTCCAATTGCCTTGGACCGCAGCGCCGCTTGCGACACTCAGGCGATCATAATTAATGTCTGCGGCCACGGTCGCGGCGGGGTTGATGGTGACGTTTTGAGCGTGAACCGTGCCCGTAAGCTGCCCTTTGATCTCGACATGCGCTGCCTGCACGCCGCCATTCAGTTGACCTGTTTGCGTCACAACCAACGTATCTGCGGTGACATTGCCGTTAATAACGCCGCCAAATTCGACGATGCCCCGGCTTTCAAGATCACCTTCGATCACCAGGTCTTCGCTGATCCTGGACCGCTTGCGCGGGTCTGACGGATCTTTTGATGCCTTTGAAGTCATGTGCTCACATTCATGTTGTGTGATCTGACAAGGCGTGAGGGGCGCTGTCGGGTCAAGCAAATTCAAAGCCTAAAATTCCGGGAGAGACTTATATGTCACGAGCCCAAGGGGCGCGGGCGCAGATGGCGCTTGCGTTTGAGACCACCTATGGCACGCCCCCTGCGGGCGGGTTTACAAAGATGCCCTTTGCCAGCACCTCGCTTGGCGCAGAGCAACCACTGCAAGAGTCCGAGCTTTTGGGTTATGGCCGCGATCCGCTGGCGCCGGTCAAGGACGCGGTGACCGCCGATGGCGATGTCGTCGTGCCCATGGATGCAGAGGCGCTCGGGTTTTGGCTCAAGGCCGGTTTTGGCGATCCGGTGACCACGGGCATAGAAGCGCCTTACACGCACGCGTTTCAATCCGGCGCCTGGACCTTGCCCAGCATGTCGATCGAGACGGCCATGCCGGAGATCCCGCGCTACGCGATGTATTCGGGCGTAATGCTCGATCAGCTGAACTGGCAAATGCAGCGCTCGGGGCTTTTGACCGCCACGGCGCAGCTTGTGGCGCAGGGTGAGGCGGTGGCCGCCGCAAGTGTCGCCGGCACACCGGCGCCTCTGACGCTCAAGCGGTTTGGGCATTTCAACGGGGCGGTGATGCGCGATGGCGCGCCCTTGGGCAATGTCGTCTCGGCCAGTATTTCTTATGCCAATAATCTCGATCGCATTGAGACCATCCGCTCGGACGGGCGCATTGATGGGGCAGATCCCACGGTGGCGGCCCTCACTGGTTCTATTGAGGTCCGTTTTGCAGATCAGACACTGGTGACGCAGGCTATCAATGGCGAGGCCTGCGAGTTGGAGTTCGCCTACACATTGCCCTCCGGCGAGAGCTTGCGCCTAACTGCACATGCCGTCTATCTGCCGCGCCCACGGATCGAGATCTCCGGGCCACAGGGCATTCAAGCCAGTTTTGACTGGCAGGCTGCACAAGACAGCAGTCTAGGGCGCATGTGCACCACCACCCTTATCAATGACATGGAGAGCTATTGATGCTCACGCTTGATCTGATCAATGAGCCCCGCTGGCATGAGCTTGTTCCCGGTGTTCGCCTGCAGCTGCGCCCGCTGACCACAGCGCTGATGGTGGCCACACGCAGTGATCCGGAATTGGAGACAGTGCTCGAAGACGCCTCCGACGAAGAACGCGCTCTGGTCTTTGCCAAGGCCCTGGCGCGGCGGGCCGTGCTTGCCTGGGAGGGGGTAGGCGATGCGGATGGCACTCCCGTCGATCCAAGCCCCGAGGCCATTGATGCGCTTTTGGACATCTGGCCTCTCTTTGAGGCCTTCCAGCTGA